>NZ_FNGC01000002.1 GCF_900102785.1 Arthrobacter sp. ok362 | reverse complement strand
CCATCCACTGGTCGCCCGCCACCGGCGCCTTCGCCACCTGGGGGCCCATTCGCGCAACCTGGGGCAGCCTTGGGTACGAGAGGGGACGGCTTGGCTATCCGGCTGCAGCGGAAAACTGCGACCTCGTCAACGGCGCATGCAGCCAGCGATTCCAAAACGGAACGATCACTTGGTCTGCCGCGCAAGGCAGCATAGTACTCCCCTAGCCGACTAACCCGCGGCGGTTGGCGGTGAAGGAGCACCAACCGCCCGGGCGCCCGGGGGCGTTGCCGCTCCAGCTCACCCGGGCTAACCGCAAAGGGTCATCACTCCGGCATGATCATGGTGCGCAGGTCCAGCTGCCGCAGCACCCGGTCCGCGACTTCCGGGTCCATGCCCGGCTCGTTCCGGGCCGCCACGACTTCCTGGCGGGCCGCGTCGAGGGCGATCGTCTGCACGGCAATAGCCAGTTCGCGGCCGCGTTGGCGCTGCTCCCCCGCGCTTTCATTCTTTAGGCTCCCGTCCAGCAGCTCGGCGTGCAGCCGGGTCATTTTCTCCTTCACCAGCGCCACCTTCTCCGCCGGAAGTTCTCTCATGAGCTCGTTGTCCTTGAGCGCGGCGATCGCTGCCTGTTGCGCACGGCGGGCCAGCACGCGGGCGGCGTCGCGTTCTTCCGAACCGTCCTCGGACGCCTTCATGACCCGCATGAGCCACGGCAGCGTCAGCCCGGGCAGCACCAGGGTGGCCAGCAGGACCGCGCAGGCGATCACCAGCAACTCGCTCCGGGCCGGGAACGGCGTGCCGTCGGCAATTGTCAGCGGAAGGGCCAGCGCCAACGCCAGGGTGGCCAGGCCGCGCATGCCGCACCAGGTCAGAATCAGCACGTCCTTGGCCGAGGTAGGGCGCAGGATGTCCTTCCTGGCCCGGGACAGGCCGGACATCATGGCCAGCCAGGCGAAGCGTGCCGCGAACACGAGGACGCACACAACCGCGGCAGTCCCGATCATGCCGAACACGGCGCTGCCTTCCTCATGGATGACCTGCCGTACTTCCAGCCCCACCAGCCCGAAGGCCAGGCCGGTGATCAGCAGTTCCGCGACGTCCCAGAACGCGGTGCGGGTCACCCTCTCGGCGGCGTCCCCGGGCCGGGAGTGGCGCTGGATTTCCAGGGCGGTGACCACGACGGCGATCACCCCGGAGGCGTGCACCTCCTCAGCCAGGATGTAGGCGGCAAACGGCACCACGAGGGTGACGGCGCTTCGGGCCACCATGGAGGTCACCAGGCGGGTGATCAGGCTCGTGAGCCAGCCCATGCCGATCCCCACGACCACCGCGAGCGCGGCCCCCAGGACAAACTGGAGGACGACGTCGGAGGCGATCTTGGTGCCGGCTACGGCGGCGGCCACGGCCGCCTGGAAGATGACAATGGCGGCGGCGTCGTTGAAGAGGCCCTCGCTCTGGAGAACGTTGATGAGCCGCCGCGGCATATGGACACGGCTGGCAATGGAGTCCACGGCCACGGGATCGGGCGGAGCCACCATGGCGCCCAGGGCGATCGCGGCCGGAATGCCGATGCCCGGGATCATGAGCCAGGCCGCGCCGGCCACCACCGCCGTCGAGACCACAACGAGCGCGACGGCGAGCATGAGCAAGGTGCGCCAGCGGACCCGGAAAACGGCCCAGGAGCTGCGTTGGGCCGTCGCGAAGAGCAGCGGCGGCAGGAAGATGGGCAGGATCAGCTCGGGCGGGATCTGAATCTCCGGGAAGCCCGGGATGAACGTCAGGGCGACGGCCAGCAGCAGCATCAGCACCGGGTAGGGCAGCCTCAGCCGGTCGCCCAGGCCCACTGCCCCCACTGTGGCCAGCAGGAGTCCAACGATAAGTGCCAACTGGTCCATGTGCCCGCTTTCCCCGTGGCGGGCCGGGGGCATCCCGGGTGGATGCACGGGCCGCCCCCACTAGCCTATCTAGGTCAGCGGTGCTGGGCTTACGGTTCGAGGGCTGCCGCGAGCGGGAGGGTACCGTCCCGGAACTGGATGGTGCGCCCGATCGTGGCGGGCAGCCCGAGGACCGCCGCCGCCACCAGGGCGACGTTGGCGCGGGCGGTTTCGGTGCCGTCCGATGTATCGGCGGGGTCGACGTCGATCATCCCGTTGCCGGGTCCGGCCGTCAGCGTGCCGGGCCCCAGAATGGTCCAGTCGAGGCCTGAGCCGCGCAGGTAGGCATCCGCCGCGGCCTTGGCCTCGGCGTAGGCGAAGAAGCCGTTGTCCGCGGGGACCCCGTGGTCCGGCCCGGCGCCGAAGTAGGAGACCATGACGTACCTTCTGACGCCTGCTTCCGCCGCGGCGTCCATCGAACGGATCGCGGCGTCGCGGTCCACGGCGTAGGTCCGTTCGGGGCTGCCGCCGCCGGCCCCGGCAGACCACACCAGGGCGTCGTGGTTCCGCAGGGCATCGGCGATCTGCGCCGTCGTCGCGTTCTCCACGTCCAGAAGCGACGGCGTGGCGCCGGTGGCAGCGACATCGGCCGTCTGGTCGGGGTTGCGGATGAAGGAGGTGACCTCCTGCCCGTCCGTTGCGAGGATCCTGGACAGTTCCAAAGCCACCTTGCCGTGGCCGCCGATGATTGCGATTCGCGTCATGGACCCATTCTGTCCCACCTCACGACGAACTGCTGCCCCATGGTCCAAAGGTTCGTGGTGGTCCAGTAGATCAGGACCCCGATGGGGAACACGATGCCGCCCACACCGAAGACGATCGGCAGGCTGTACAGAAGCACCTTTTGTTGGGGTATGAGCGGACTTGCCAGGGCCTCGCTGGACATGTTCCTGGCCATGATCTGCTTCTGCGTGATGAGCTGCGAGGCCGTCATGGCCAGGATCATCACGATGGAGAGGATCCACACCGAGAGTTGGTTGCCGCCGGCGCCGTGCAGCAGCGATGCCGAGAGCGGGACCCCGAAAATGGTGGACTGGTCGAACTGCATGACCTGCTCGGCGTTCATGGCTCCGACGCCTTCGCCCTTGCCGGCCGCGCTGCTGATGCCAGAGAGCACCTGGAAGAGGGCGAAGAAGAATGGCATCTGGATCAGCATGGGCAGGCAGGCCGAGAACGGGTTGGTGCCGTGCGCCTTGTACAGGGCCATCTGTTCCTGCGCCATGGCCTGGCGGGAGGGCGGATCGGTCTTGCCCTTGTACTTGTCCTGCAGCTTCTTCAGATCCGGCTGCAGCAGCCGCATGCGCTGCTGGGCGTCGACCTGCTTCAGAAACACGGGGATCAGGGCAGCGCGGATGACCAGCACGAGCCCGATGATCGACAGGGTCCACGTCCAGCCACTGGCAGCCGGCATGCCGATGGCGCTGAGGCCGTCATGGAAGCCCACCATCATGGCTGAGACCAGCCATCTGAACGGGGCCATAATGGTGCCGAAGAAGTCCACTGATATCCCCAACCGTCAGGTGCTGCAAAACTACGGTGAAACGAGCCGCTTGTCACGGGCTCTTGCCGCTCTTTGTCCGCGCCGTTTCCACCGCCGCCAAGGTCCCCACCTACGACCGGCGCGACGGCGACAACTTCTTGGCACTCAGCCGGACCCGAACCGCCGAGTGGTGGCATGATGGGCGCATGAGCCGAGTCACCTGCGATCTGACCATCTCCCTCGACGGATTTGTCGCTGGCCCGAATCAAAGCCTGGCGGACCCCCTGGGCGAGGGCGGAGAGCTCCTGCACAGGTGGCAGTTCGAAGAACCCGAGTCCAACACAGACGCACTCAAGGGCATCCTCGCGGCCGGCGCCTACATCATGGGACGGAACATGTTCGCAGGGCCTGGGCGGTGGGATGAGGATTGGCGGGGATGGTGGGGCGAGGAACCGCCCTATCACGCACCCGTGTTCGTTCTCACCCATCATCCACGCAAGCCCCTGGAGATGCAGGGCGGCACCACATTCAACTTCGTGACCGATGGGATCGAATCGGCGCTGACCCAGGCCCGGGCGGCCGCCGGCAACAAGGACGTGGCCATTGCCGGAGGAGCGCAGGCCGCCCGCCAATACCTTTCTGCGGGGCTGATCGATGAGCTGCGGCTCCATATCGCGCCCATTGTCCTGGGAGCGGGCGAGCGGCTGCTGGAGGGCGTCACGAACCTCAATCTTGAGCCGACGGAAGTGAGCGGTACCCGCCTCGTCACCCACGTGCGCTATCGGGTCATCCGCTGAAAGGCTGACGCTCAGTCGTCGGACGCCACCCAGCGGTCGGTCGGTGCCCCGAAGCCAGAAGAGACAGCGCTCGGAAAGCGTGCGTCTCATACAACAGAAAAACCCCCGGAATCTCGCGGATTCCGGGGGTCTTGCCTGTAGCGGTGGGGAGGCTCGATCTCCCGACCTCACGATTATGAGTCGTGCGCTCTAACCAACTGAGCTACACCGCCATAAATGAGGAAAACCTGCGCTAAGCCGGTCAAAAACCGCCTTGACACAGGCCCTCATCCAGAGCCCCCCACCGGAATCGATCCGGTGACCTCGTTCTTACCAAGAACGCGCTCTACCACTGAGCTAGGGGGGCAACGAGTAAATACTCTACCGGAAGATTCGCCCACCAACAAATCGGCGGCCGGACGACGTCGGACCGGCCGAAAACAGCGGAAATCCGGGCTCGCAGCACGATCCCGGGAGCCCGAATCCGCTGCCCGGACCGGCCGGCCGCCGCGGCTGTGACGAAGTGAACACGCGGGCGGAATGCTTAAGTAAGAACGGGCCGGCTCAGGGAGCCAGCCCGTTCTCAGATACTGCTAGTGGTTACCACTTGTTGCGGGGCTTGAAGCCGCCTTCGGTGCGGGGTTTGCGGGTGTCGGCGCCGAAGCTGCGCTGCTCGGAGCGCTCGCTGAAGGAGCGGCCGCCACGGTCAGCGGAGGACCGCTCGCCGTCGCCCTTGCGGAATTCGCGCTTGAAGCCGCCGTTGCCCTTGAAGTTGCCGCTGCCACCGGAGTAGCCGCTACGGTCCCCGCCGCGGTTGCCCTGGTAGGAGCCGCGGTCCCCGGAGGGCTTACGGCCGTTGTCGAGCTCGAGGTGGATCAGCTCGCCGCCGATCCGGGTGCGGGACAGGGCCTTCAGCTGATCGGCGCTGAGGTCCGCCGGGAGCTCCACGAGGGAGTGGTCCGAGCGGATGTCGATGCCGCCGATCTGGGCCGAGGAGATGCCGCCTTCGTTGGCAATGGCGCCAACGATGGAACCCGGCATGACGCGCTGGCGGCGTCCGACGGCGATCCGGTAGGTGGCGTTGCCCTCCGTCAGGGTGCGGGTCGGCCCGCGGGAGCCGAAGCCGTCCTTGGAGCGCTCGCGCTTCTGGAACTCGGGCGCGGCCGGCAGTTCCTTGACCAGGAGCGGCTGCCCGCCCTGGGCCATGACGGCCAGCGCGGCTGCAATCTCGGCGGCCGGAACGTTGTGCTCCTCCTCGTAGGAGGCGATGAGGTCGCGGAAGGCCGCGACGTCCTCGGACGCCAGCGTCTCCGTGATGCGCTCGGCGAACTTGCCCAGGCGCAGCGTGTTGACGGTCTCGGCGGTGGGCAGGTGCATCTGCTCCACCGGCTGGCGCGTGGCCTTCTCAATGGAACGCAGCAGGTACTTCTCGCGCGGCGTCATGAACAGGATTGCGTCGCCGGAACGGCCGGCACGGCCGGTGCGGCCGATGCGGTGCACGTAGGACTCGGTGTCGTGCGGGATGTCGTAGTTGACCACGTGGCTGATGCGCTCGACATCGAGACCGCGGGCGGCGACGTCGGTGGCCACCAGGATGTCGATGCGGCCTTCCTTGAGCGCGTCAACGGTGCGTTCGCGCTGCTGCTGCGGGATGTCGCCGTTGATGGCGGCAGCCTGGAAGCCGCGGGCGCGCAGCTTGTCGGCGAGGTCCTCGGTGGCCATCTTGGTCCGCACGAAGGCGATGACGCCGTCGAACTCTTCGACTTCGAGGATGCGGGTCATCGCATCGAGCTTGTGCGGGCCCATAACCTGCAGGTAGCGCTGGCGGGTGTTGGCGCCGGTGGTGGTCTTGGACTTGACCTGAACCTCGGCCGGGTTGTTCAGGTACTGCTTGGACATCCGGCGGATCTGGCTCGGCATGGTTGCGGAGAACAGTGCCACCTGGCGGCTCTCGGGGGTCTGCTGGAAGATCTGCTCAACGTCTTCGGCGAAGCCCATGCGGAGCATCTCGTCGGCCTCATCCAGTACGAGGTACTGGAGTTCGGACAGGTCGAGGGAACCCTTGGAGATGTGGTCGATGACACGGCCGGGAGTACCGACAACAACCTGGGCGCCGCGGCGCAGGCCGGCGAGCTGGGGGCCGTAGGCGGAGCCGCCGTACACCGGGAGGACGGTGAAGTCGTCGATGTGCTTGGCGTAGGAGGTGAAGGCCTCGGCGACCTGGAGGGCGAGCTCGCGGGTGGGAGCCAGCACCAGGGCCTGGGTCTTGCGGGACGGGCCGTTGAGGTCGTGGAGCTCGGCCAGGCGGGACAGTGCCGGTACTGCGAATGCTGCAGTCTTACCGGTACCGGTCTGGGCCAAGCCCACGACGTCGCGGCCTTCGAGCAGCAGCGGGATGGTTGCTGCCTGGATCGGGGACGGCTTCTCGTAGCCGACGTCCTGCAGGGCAGCGAGGACACGGCCGTCGATGCCGAGGTCTACGAACTTGACGCCTTCTTCCTCGGCGTCCTCGTCCTTGGCCGGGGCGGAAGTGGCCTCGGCCTTGGTGTCAGCCTGCGGGGTGGCCTCGGCGGCCGGTGCTACAACGTTCGCAGGAGCCTCGGTGAATTCCGGGGCGGAGCCGGCTGCGGGTGCAGCCGTTTCAGAAGTCTCGACGTCGTTCTGGCTGTTCTCGGTGGCGAGTTCGTTGTCGACGGAGTTGTTCTGATTTTCGGGCATAGGTGAAATTTCCTCATCCATAGGGGCCAAGCGGCACAACCCGAGGTGAGCGGAGCCGCAGTACGCGTGACACGAATGCCGGGCGTACGTTGACCGGCGGGTCACATAGAAGTCCGGCGCTTTCGCAATCCCGTGGCAGGACTTCCCGCTGCATCTCTTGGCTGCTATCCCAGCAGTCTGTACAGCGTTTTCTTTTGCCGGCTCTCCCTATGAAAATGCCCGCATCACAGTTGCGGGCCCCAACACTTGCCAGTCCTGCCTCAAAAATTGGGCAGGAATAAGGGATTTCCGGAGTGGGGGATATTTCAAGTGTAGGGCATGGATCAGAACAGTGGTAGTTGAGGGGCCGACGGCGGACGGTGAGCTTGCGCACACCGGCGCACCAGGCCTAGACCCCGAGCCGGCGCTGCAGCTGCTCGAAGCCCTGGTGGTACTCGGGCTGCAGGCGGATCTGGCCGTCGGCGTCGGCGTCGCGCAGGGCCTCCATGTCCTCCAGGGTGGGATCGGTGAACCACTTGGCGATCGTCACGCCGTGCGCGGGGACAAAGAGCCGGTGGATGTGGTTTCCGGCTTCGACGCTGCCGGTCCGGACCACGCGGAGGTACGTGCCAATCTTGCCCGCCTCGCCGAACCGCTTGACCCAGTGCGGCTCCCCCATCCGGCGCTGGAATGTGGCGCAGGGAATGCGGGGGGAGGTGACTTCCACCTCGACGTCCAGTCCAATCTTCCAGCGTTCGCCGATCACGGCGCTGGAGGCGTTGAGGCCTGTGATCCGCAGGTTTTCGCCGAAGATGCCCGGCGGCATGTCCCGCCCGAGCTCACCGGCCCAGTAATCGGCGTCGTCCTGCGAATACGCGTAGAGGGCCTGGTCCTCGCCGCCGTGGTGGATCCTGCTGGCCTGGACATCACCGCGCAGGCCGAGTTTGTGGACCCGCACCGGTCCGGCGACGGGGCGCTTGTCGATCGCGGTGACCCCGACGCTGCCGGGGTCATCGAGCAGCTGGTGAACCCGGCAGACAGCAAGCACAGATGCGGTTTCCATGGCACCAGTTTAGGCCTGCGGCCCCGCCGGGGCGCCGTACTCCGACGTCCCCGCCGGCCCGGACGACCAACCCAGCGCGACGCTCCTGCCCAGTTACTTTCCTGCACACCCCCGCACATGCCTGGCGACACCGGCGAGTCGGCATGGATCCGCAATCGGGTCCGGAAGCAACTGGGCAGGAAGGCCGGGCGAGACCGTAGGATGCTGGAATGAGCAATGTGGCCGGTTTCCCCCATGGGTCGGAAGGTGACGACCCTTCCGATGTCCTGGCGATCGATTCCCTGCTGAGCCCGGAGGAGCTGGCCGTCCGCGAGCGCGTCCGGGATTTCACGAACCAGCGGATCCGTCCCGATATCGCCGGCTGGTATGAGGACGCCGTGTTCCCCCTGGACCTCGCCCCGGAACTTGGCGAGCTCGGCGTGCTCGGCATGCACCTGGAGGGCTACGGCTGCCCCGGCCGCTCCGCCGTCGAATACGGCCTCGCGGCCATGGAACTCGAGGCCGGCGATTCCGGCGTCCGCACGTTCGTCTCGGTGCAGGGCTCCCTCGCCATGACGGCCATCCACAAGTGGGGCTCCGAGGAGCAAAAGCAGGAATGGCTCCCCCGGATGGCCGCCGGCGAGCTGATCGGCGCCTTTGCCCTGACCGAGCCCACGGCCGGATCCGATCCGGCGTCCATGACCACCTTTGCCCGCCCCGACGGGACCGGCAGCAACGCCGGCTGGATCCTGGACGGCGCCAAACGCTGGATCGGGCTCGCGTCCGTGGCGGATGTGCTGGTGGTGTGGGCCATGACCGACGACGGCGTGCGCGGTTTCCTCGTCCCCGCCGGCACCGCGGGCGTCACCGCGACGCCGATCGGGCAGAAGCTCTCGATGCGCGCCTCCATCCAGTGCGACATCACGTTCGACGCCGTCCGGCTGGGCCCGGAGGCGCTGCTGCCGGCCGCGCGGGGGCTCCGGGGCCCCTTCTCCTGCCTCAACGAGGCCCGGTACGGGATCGCGTGGGGTGCGATGGGCGCCGCCCGGGATTCCTACGAGGCTGCCCTGGCCTATGCCCAGGAGCGGCTGCAGTTCGGGAAGCCGCTGGCCGGATACCAGCTGACGCAGGAGAAGCTCGTGAACATGCTCCTGGAAATCCAAAAGGGCACCCTGCTGGCCCTGCACCTGGGCCGGCTCAAGGACGCCGGTACGCTGCGTCCGGAGCAAATCTCGCTCGGCAAGCTGAACAACGTGCGGGAGGCGCTCACTGTTGCCCGGGAGGCGCGCAGCATCCTGGGCGGCAACGGCATCACGCTGGACCATTCCCCGCTGCGGCACGCCGCCAACCTGGAATCCGTCCGCACCTACGAGGGCACCGACGAAGTCCACACCCTGATTTTGGGCCAGCACATTACGGGTCTCCCCGCCTTCCGCTAGCTGCGCGGGACGTCGGCGAGGTTCGGCGAGGTTCCGGGTGGGAGTTCGGGCCGGGCTCAGGCGGAGAAGCCGCCGTCGGCCTTGACCAGCTGCCCGGACATCCAGCGGCCCTCGGGCGAGAGCAGGAACGCGGCTGTGCCGGCCACGTCTGCCGGAGTGCCCAGCCGGCCGCCGGGGTGCCGCCGGGCCAGCTCGTCACGGAGCGGCTCGTCCATCCAGCCGGTGTCCACAGGCCCCGGGTTGAGGACGTTGGAGCTGATCCCGAGCGGGCCAAGTTCCCGGGCCGCCGCGATCACGATCCGGTCCAGGGCGCCCTTTGATGCCCCGTAGGGCAGGTTGAACGCGGTGTGGTCACTGGTCAGCGCCACGATGGCCCCGCCGTCGGGACCGGCCTGCCGGGCGAACGCGGCAATCAGCTGCCAGCTGGCCCGGGTGTTGACCGCGAAGTGCCGATCGAAGCTCGCCAGGGACGTGTCCAGGATGCCGGAGTCCACGGATTCGGCGTGGCTGAGCACCAGTCCCTGCAGGGTTCCGGCCTCCCTCGCAGCGGCGGCCATCAGCCGGTCCACGGCGTCCGGGTCCTGGAAATCTGCCGGCAGCGCCACGACGGCGGCGCCGATCGCCTGCAGCTCTGCGGTGAGGCGTTCGACGTCGTCCGGCTGGACTCCCCACGGCATCCGGGCGTCGTAATCCTGCCAGTACGTCAGGACGAGGTCCCAGCCGTCCGCGGCGAGGCGGCGCGCGATGCCGGCGCCGATTCCGGCGAGCCGGCCGACGCCGGTGACAAGGGCAGTCCTACGGGCTGACGAGGAGCTCATGCCGATCAGCCTAGCGGGGGCGGCCGGCGCGGCGCCTACGAAGCGGAGAAAGAGACGGCGGCCTGGACGTCCCGTTCGGCAACGGGCCCGGACGCCAGGTCGAGCTCGGGTGCCAGGTCGGGGTCCAGTGCCAGGTCGGGGTCCAGTGCCAGGTCGGGGTCCAGTGCCAGGTCGGGGTCCAGTGCCGGCCAGTCCAGTGCCGGAGAGTCCAGTGCCAGCGAGTCCCGACGCAGGGCTACGAACCAGCACACCAGCAGGGCCACGGCGCAGAAGACCCCGGCGCTGGAGGCCATGATCCACAGGCCGGGCGTCTGGACATCGAGGTTTTCCGCGCCGAGGGCTGTGCCAATGGTCTTGGGCGAGAACAGGAACACCAGGATCGAGATGCCCAGCACGCCGCCCATGGTCCAGCGCATTCCGACGTAGCTGCGCGGGGTTTTCCGCAGGGTCCAGGCGAAAGCCGGAAATACCGCAGCGACCCACACCCAGTGGTGGGACCACGAGACCGGGCTGATCAGCAGCATCGTCAGGGCCGCCGCCGAAACCGCCACAACGCGGGCGCCCTGATCGCTGGCCGCCTTGATCACTCCGGCGCCCACGGCCACAACCACCAGGCTCAGCACCAGCCACGGCACAGTGACGTGCGCCTCCGGGACACCGAAGTGCAGCAGGGCACCTTTGAGGGACAGGTTGTCCACATAGCCTGCTCCCCCCATCCGGGAGGTGTCCGGCAGCATCTGGAGCCAGAACTGCAGGGATTCGGCGGGGCGCAGCAGCCAGCCGATCACCACGGTGGCGGTGAAGCCGGCAGCCATATTGCGAAGTCCGCGCCAGTCCTTGCGGACCAAGTAGTACAGCCCGAACACCAGGGGCGTCAGCTTGATGCCGGCGGCGACGCCCACCAGAAAGCCGCTGCCGGGGAAGCCACGGGTCCAGCGCGGGTGGCGGGCCAGCAGGTCCACGGCGATCAGGCCCATCAGCAAGGCGTTGATTTGTCCGAACGCCAGGGTTTCGCGCCACGGACCGAGGTTCAGCACCGCCAGGACCAGGACGGCGGCGGCCCAGCCGTTGCCAGGCGTCCGGAAAGTCGCGCGCCAGGACGAATTCGCGTTCCAGTACCGGACCGTACGGACCGCGGTCAGGATCGCCACGACGGCGCCGGCTGCGTTGAACAGGGTCAGCGCCGTCGCCTGGGGCAGCCGGGCCAAAAGGCCGAAGAACATGGCGGCGAACGGCGGGTAGGTAAACATCAGCTTCGGCCCGCCGGCCCAGTCCACATCTCCCGCATACAGGCCCGAGGGCGCCGCGCCGGCGTCGTTGAGGATTTTGCCGCCGTACCAGTAGACGCTGAAGTCCAGGCCGTGCTTGGCCCAGACACCGAGCGAGAACCAGATGAAGTAGCCCACCGCGACGATGGCCACGATGACGGAGACCCGGAGCAGTTGCGGGACGGGTGAGTGCCGCGCCGGGCGGTAGTCGGAATCGGGCACTGACATGAATTCCCCAATCGGGCTGCTGGTGTAGACGCTGGCCGTTTGGTCGGTTCCGTCCAGGGCGGCGCAAACGCGCCCTCGCTGTCGGGTCAGTCTACAGAACAGCTACGCCGGCACCGGGACGGGCTCCAGCTTCCGGGCGTCCTTGCGGATGGTGGCGCTGATGACGGCGGCGATGGTGCACATGGCGGCGGCGGCAAACCAGGCGTAGGTGTACTGGCCGGTGGCGTCACGGACCGCTCCGGCCGCAAGGGCGGCGGCGGCCGCGCCGAGCTGGTGGGCCGCGAACACCCAGCCGAACACGACGCTCCCGTCGGCACCGAACACCTGGCGGCAGATCGCGGCGGTCGGCGGCACCGTGGCGACCCAGTCCAGGCCGTAGATGACCACGAACACGATCATGCTGGGCTGTACGGTGGCGCTGAGCAGCAGCGGCAGCACCAGCAGCCCGATCCCGCGGAACTGGTAGTACACGGCGAGCAGGATCCGGGGGTTGACGCGGTCCGTGAGCCAGCCGGAGGCGATGGTGCCGATGATGTCGAAGAGGCCGACGACGGCGAGCAGGCCCGCGGCCGTGGTTTCGGGCATGCCGTGGTCATGGGCGGAGGGGATGAAGTGGGTGCCGATCAGCCCGTTGGTGGTCGCGCCGCAGATAGCGAAACCGGCCACGAGGGCCCAGAAGGTACGCACCTTGCTGGCCCGTTTGAGGACTTGCAGGGCACGGACCGCGGCGTTCCGGCGGGGCTCCGCCGTTTCCGGCGCGGGAGTGGCCGGCCCAGTTACCGGCGCGGTCGATTCTGTTGATTCCGGCCCGGTGGTTGCGCCGGCGGCCGGCGGCGTCGCCCCGTAGGGCAGCACGCCGGCCTCGGCCGGTGAGTTCTTCAGGAACTTCAGCACGAGCGGCACCACGGCCAGTGCGCCGGCACCGATGAGGAGCGAGGCCTGCCGCCAGCCCGGGTCCTGGGCCAGAAGCGCGATGAAGGGCAGAAACACGAGCTGTCCGGCGGCACTGCCGGCGGTGAGGATGCCGATTACCAGGCCGCGGCTCTTGGCGAACCAGGTGTTGGCGATGGTGGCGGCGAAGACCAGCGCCATGGACCCGGTGCCGAGCCCGATCAACAGCCCCCAGGTCAGCAGGATCTGCCAGGACTGGGTCACGAAGACCGTCAGGGCGCTGCCGGCGCCGATCAGCACGAGGGCCACGGCCGTGACGGCGCGGATGCCGAAGCGTTCCATCAGGGCTGCCGCGAATGGCGCCGTGAGCCCGAAGAGCACGAGGTTGATGCTGACCGCGGCAGAGAGCACGGTGGTGGACCAGCCGAACTCGTTCTGCAGCGGCACCATCAGCACGCCCGGCGCTGCCCGGAACCCGGCGGCGCCGACGAGCGCGAGGAAAGCCACGGCGGCGACGGTCCATGCCGGGTGGATGCGGCGGCGGGCCGGCGCGGGGGTCATGGTTTCGGGGGCGCTCATGCGGCGGTTCCGTTCTGGCGGCGGGTCGGGACAGGGGCGCCGGTGCCGGCCGAGGCCAGGGGCACGGGGTCCTCGGTGCGGGAGAGGCTGTGCCAGCTCGTGTTGGCGGCCGTCAACGGTTCCCCGCAGGCCGTGCACGTGTCCGCCGAGGAGGTCCTCTCCCCGCAGCCGCTGTGGATGACGAACATGTGCGCCTGCCCGGAAGGCGCCGGGAGGTGCTTTTCGGCCCAGATCACGACGGCGTTGAGCACCGGGAGGGCATCTTCGCCCTTGGCGGTGAGGACGTACTCCTGGCGGGTCCGGCCGCCGTCGCCGTAGGGCCGCCGGGCGAGCAGGCCGGCCTCCACAAGCCCGGCGAGCCGCTTGGTGAGCACGGAATCGGCCGCCCCCAGCCGGGCCTTAATGGCCTCGAAGCGGCCGTTGCCGAAGAACACCTCGCGCAGGACCAGCATGCTCCAGGGATCGCCAAGGATGTCGAGGCCGCGGGCCATGCTGCAGGTCCGCTGGGACCAGTCGGATCGGAGTGCCATGCGGCCACCCTAGCTGACTCTCTTAGAGAAAGCTAGGGTTGGCGGGTTCTGCCGCTGGACGGCGCCTAGCTGCCGTCGCCCAGGGAGGAGAGCGCGGCGTCGAGGTCCGCGATCAGGTCCTCGACGTCCTCGATGCCGCACGAGAGCCGGACCAGGTTCACCGGGACCGCCAGTTCGGTGCCCTTGACCGAGGCGTGCGTCATTTCCGAGGGGTAGTTCATGAGCGATTCGATCCCGCCGAGGGACTCGGCCAGGGTGAACACGGAGGTCGATTCGGCCACCTTGCGTGCCGCGGCCTCGCCGCCCTTGAACTGCACGGAGATCATGCCGCCGAACTTCTTCATCTGTTTCCTGGCCAGCTCGTGGCCCGGGTGGGAGGGCAGGCCCGGGTACAGCACGGCCTCCACTTCGGGGCGCTCCAGCAGCCATTCGGCCACGGCCTGGGCGTTGTCGCTGTGCCGGTCCATGCGCACGCCGAGGGTTTTCAGGCCGCGGGTGGTGAGGAAGGCGTCCATCGGGCCGGACACGGCGCCGACGGCGAACTGGACGAAGCCGATCTTCTCCGCCAGCTCCGGGTCGTTGACCACGATCGCGCCGCCGACGACGTCCGAGTGGCCGCCGATGTACTTGGTGGTGGAGTGCACCACGATGTCGGCGCCGAGGGCGAGCGGGGTCTGCAGGTACGGCGAGGCGAAGGTGTTGTCCACTACGAGGAGCGCGCCGGCGTCGTGCGCTACCTTGGCGAGCGCCTCGATGTCGGTGATCTTCATCATCGGGTTCGACGGCGTCTCCACCCACACCAGGCGGGTCTTGCCGCCGCCTTCGACGGTGCTGTCGGCGGTGCCGCCTGCTGCGACGGCGGACGCGACGGCGTCGAGGTCGGACATGTCCACCGGGGTGTTGCCGATGCCCCACTGCCCCAGGACCCGGCTGATGAGCCGGTATGTTCCGCCGTAGGCGTCGTTGCCGAGCACAATGTGGTCACCGGGGCGGGTGAGGGCGCGGATCATCGAGTCCTCGGCGGCCAGGCCCGAGCTAAAGGAGAACGCGGCGCTGCCGCCTTCCAGCGCGGCCAGCTGCTCCTGCAGCGAGTCACGGGTGGGGTTGGTGCCCCGGCCGTATTCGTAGCCGTCCCGCAGCCCGCCGATGCCGTCCTGGGCATAGGTCGACGAGAAGTGCACGGGGGGCACCACCGCCCCGGTGCGGGGCTCAAACGCCTGGCCGGCGTGGATGGCGCGGGTGTTGAAGCCCGGGTTTTTCGAGGAAGAGCTTTCAGGCAGAGACATGGGACTCCTTGAACTGGTCAGTTGCTGAGGTACGCGAGGAGGTCGTGGCGGGTCAGGATCCCCACCGGAGCGCCGACAAACGTCACCATGAGGGTGTCAGCGTCGGAGAGGAGTTCGCGGGCGGTCGAGATCGATTCGAGCGAGCCGATCACTGGAAGCCGGGCCTCCATGTGTTCGGAGATTTTGTCCGAGAGTTTGGCCTCGCCGCGGAAGAGCTTGGCCGTGAGGGTGCGTTCGTCCACGGCGCCAAGCACCTCGCCCATGACCACGGGCGGTTCCTGGGACAGGACGGGGATGTGCGAGACGCCGTACTCGTTCATGATGTTGATGACATCGCGGACGGACTCGTTCGGGTGGATGTGGACGAGGTCCGGGAGCTCACCGGTTTTGGCCTTGAGGATCTCGCCCACCGAGGCCTCGTCCCCGCTGGCCAGGAAGCCGTAGGAGCGCATCCACTGGTCGTTGAAGATCTTCGCCAGGTAGCCGCGGCCGGAGTCCGGCAGGATGACCACGACGACCGCTTCCGCCGGGAGGTCCTTGACGACCTCCAGTGCGGCCACGACGGCCATGCCCGAGGACCCGCCCACCAGCAGGCCTTCCTCGCGCGCCAGCCGGCGCGTCATCGCAAAAGAATCGGCGTCGCTGACGGCAATGACGTCGTCCGGGACGGACTTGTCATAGTTGGCCGGCCACATGTCCTCCCCGACGCCCTCGACAAAGTACGGGCGGCCCGTGCCGCCGGAGTACACCGAGCCTGCGGGATCCGCGCCGATGATCTTCACGACGCCGCCCTCGGCCACGGGCCGCCCGGCGGAAACTTCCTTGAGGTACCGGCCGGTGCCGGTGATCGTGCCGCCGGTGCCTGCGCCGATCACGCAGTGCGTGATGCGGCCCTCGGTGTCGTGCCAGATCTCGGGGCCGGTGGTTTCATAGTGGCTTGCCGGGGCGGCCGGATTGGAGAACTGGTCCGGCTTGTAGGCTCCCGGGATTTCGGTGACGAGCCGGTCCGAGACGCCGTAGTAGCTTTGCGGGCTGTCCGGCGGGACGGCGGTGGGGGTGACCACCACTTCGGCGCCGTAGGCCTGGAGCACGGCCCGCTTGTCTTCGCCGACCTTGTCCGGCACGACGAAGATACAGCGGTAGCCCTTCTGCTGTGCCACGAGCGCCAGGCCAACGCCGGTGTTGCCCGAGGTGGGCTCCACGATCGTGCCGCCGGGCAGGAGCTTGCCCGTTCGTTCGGCCTCCTCGATCATCTTCGCCGCAATGCGGTCCTTGATCGAACCGCCGGGGTTCAGGTATTCGAGCTTCACCAGGACGGTGGCTGCGATGCCATCGGTCACGTGGTTGAGTTTGACGAGCGGCGTATGGCCAATGAGGTCCAGAACGGACTGGGCGTACTTCATAGGTACAAAGTTACCGTCTCCGGCCGGGCAGGCACGTCGGCGCGGCCCCGGCTCCGGCAGGTGCGAAGATATGGCGGTGAAAAGGATCGCCCGGCTGAAGAAGCTCAAGAGCTATGCCCTGCCCGCGGGCATGCTGCTGGCCGGGTGCGCAGCGCTGGCGACCGGACTGCTGCCGGTGCCCGCCTTCCAGGAACTCGCCGCACGGACCGTGCCGGTGCTGGCGTTCGTGGTGGCGATGTCCCTGGTCACGGAGCTGGTGGACGAGGCCGGACTGTTCCGCGTGGTCACCGACCGGCTGGCTGCCCTGGGCCGCGGCCGGGTCCTGTTGCTGTGGTTCCTCGTCATCGCCCTCGCCACCGTTTCCACGGTGTTCTTGTCGCTGGATACGACGGCGGTGCTGGTGACTCCCGTCGTCGTGCTGCTGGCCATTCACGCCCGCATTGCGCCGCTGCCGTTCGCGCTGACCACAGTGTGGCTGGCGAACACGGCCTCGCTGCTGCTGCCGGTCTCCAACCTGACCAACCTGCTGGCGCAGGAGCAGCTGAAGCTCAGCCCCGCCGCGTTCGCCGCGCTGGTGTGGGCCCCGGCCTTGGTGGGCATCCTGGTGCCGCTGGTGCTGCTGTGGCCGGCGTTCCGGAAGGATCTGCGCGGCAGGTATGGGCCGCAGCCGGTCCATAAAGTGCGGGACCGGGTGCTGCTGTACTCGGCGTCAGGCGTCTTGGTGGTCCTGCTGCCGGCGCTTGTCTCAGGCGTCCCGGTGCAGATCTCGGCGATCGTGGCGGCTGCCGCCCTCATCCTGCTATGCCTCTGGCGGCGCCGTTCGGCCTTGCGCTGGTCCATGATTCCGTGGCGCCCCCTCATGCTCACCTCCGGCCTGTTCATGGTAGTGGAGGCCCTGCACGCGAACGGACTGGCCCATTTCCTGGCCGGCATCGCCGGAACGGGCGAGACCCTGCCGGCCCTGCTGCAGCTCGCCGGGCTGGGCACCGTGGCGGCAAACGCGGTCAACAACCTGCCTGCCTACCTGGCCCTTGAACCGGTGGGCGACTCCCCCGCCCGGCTGGCGGCCCTGCTGATCGGCGTGAACCTGGGCCCGCTGGTGACCCCGTGGGCTTCGCTGGCCACACTGCTGTGGCACGAGCGGCTGCGCGCCCTCAACGTGGACATCCGCTGGGGCGGTTTCGCCGTGGCCGGCGTCGTCGCCGTCGTGCTGACCGTCCCGCTGGCGGTCGTGGCGCTGTGGCTCACCACGGGAATGCACTGATTCCCTGAGCCGGACTGCCGGGCGGGTGCCCGCCGGGCTCCTCAAGCGCCGATGTCATCCGCCGCGGCGCCGGCGCCTCCCTCACGCGGGGCGTTCTGCCACAGACCGACCACATTGCCTTCGGTGTCCCGGAAGTAGGCGGCCCAGCCCATGCTGCCGATTTCCTGCCGTGGCGAGACAGTGCTACCGCCCAAGGAATTGATCTTCTCCAACGCCGCGTCAATGTCATCGACGTCCACCGTGAGGACCGGGGACGTGAGGTCCCCTTCGCGGTGGAACATGCCGCCGTTAATGGAGCCCGGAACGGAGGGCATGCCCGTTGCATCCGTCGGCGTTGTCTTGATCATGGCGTAGCTCATCTCCGGCACGGAGCTTACCTCCCAGCCGAACGCCGAACTGTAGAACCCCCGTGCGCGGCCCTCGTCGTCTGCGGGGATTTCGAAATGTACCACTCCACCAGCCATCACACTCTCCTAAGAACCAGGATTCGGGCCAAGAGGCGGGCGTGGACGCTCCACGCCCCAGCCGGATTTTAGTCCCGGCAGCGCTGGAGGTTAAGGGCCCTACGGCCCGCGCTCCGTTGCTGCGGATGCGGCCGCTGTCCGGGGGACATGGGAACATGTTCGAATGACCGTTGCCGACGTCCCCACAGGCCTCGCCGCCGCGGCGGACGCCTCATTGCGGTGGCGCCCGGGCGGCCCGTTCGACTTGATGCAAACCATCGGCACGCTCCTGCGCGGCCACGGCGACCCGTCCATCCGCACCGCCCCGGACGGGGTCTGGCTCGCGTTCACGACGCCGCACGGTCCGGCCACACTGCGCCTGGCAACCGCCGGGCCGCGGGCCGACCCGTCGGTGGACGCGCAGGCCTGGGGTCCCGGAGCGGTGGACGCCGTCGATTCCGTACCGCGCATGCTCGGGAGCGAGGACGACTGGTCCGGCTTCGACGAGCCCGCGTTCCACGCCACACTCCCCCGCATGGTGGTTGAAGCCCGACGCCGGAACCTCGCGATCCGGCTGCCTGCAACCGGCCGGATGATCGACTCACTGGTGCCGACCATCCTGGAGCAGAAGGTCACCGTCATCGAGGCCCGCCGCGGGTACCGCTACCTGATGTACCGCTTCGGGACGGCGGCGCCGGGAGCCGGCACCGTCGCTCCCGCCAATCTGCTGGTCCAGCCGACGGCTGCGCAGTGGCTCCGCATTCCGTCCTGGGAATGGCACAAGGCCGGCGTGGGGCCGCAGCGTTCGGCAACTATCATCCGGGCGCTGCGTTCCGCCGTCGCGCTTGAACGGCTCGCAGCCCTTCCCGCCGCGGAGGCAGCGGCCAAGCTGCAGACCCTCCCGGGAATCGGGGTGTGGACGGCGGCGGAGGTGGTGCAGCGCACGCACGGCTGCCCGGATTCGATCGCGGTGGGCGATTACCACCTGGCGGCCTACGTGGGCGCCGCCCTGACCGGCCGCCGCACGGACGACGCCGGCATGCTCAGGCTGCTGGCCCCCTGGGCGGGGCACAGGCAGCGGGTGGTCCGGATGATCGGACTGAGCGGCTTCCGGAAACCGACCTTCGGCCCGCGCATGACCATCCAGGACCACCGCGGCCACTGACCCCCGCGTTGGTGTCAGTCGCCGGCCGGGAGACCCAGCCTCGCAGCGGCCTCCTGGCGCATGTCCACCTTGCGGATCTTTCCGGAGACGGTCATCGGGAAGCTCTCCCGGACATCCACGTAGCGCGGAATCTTGTAGTGCGCCAGCTTGCCGCGGCAGAACTCGGCCAGGCTGGCGGCGTCCATCGGCGCGGCGCCGGGCTTCAGGATGACGCAGGCCATCAGTTCCTCGCCGTATTTGGCGTCCGGGACGCCGATCACCTGCACGTCCTGGATGTCCGGGTGGGTGTACAGGAATTCCTCGATTTCGCGCGGGTAGACGTTCTCGCCGCCACGGATCACCATGTCCTTGATCCGGCCCTCGATCACGATGTACCCGCCCTCGTCCATCCGGGCAAGGTCCCCGGTATGCATCCAGCCGTCGGCGTCGATCGCCTCGGCTGTCTTGTCCGGCTGGTTCCAGTACCCCCGCATCACGGCGTAGCCGCGCGTGCAGAGCTCGCCGATCCCGCCGCGCTCCAGCACTTCTCCCGTCACCGGGTCCACAATCCGGCTCTCCAGGTTCGGCATGGTCCGGCCCACGGTCTCGGTCCGCTGGGCCATGGTGTCCACGCTCCGGGTCATCGTGGACACCGGCGAGGTCTCCGTCATGCCGTAGCAAATGGCGACGTCTGTCATGTTCATTTCGGTGATGACCCGGTTCATCACCTCGATCGGGCACAGCGATCCGGCCATCACGCCCGTGCGCAGTGTCGCGAGGTCGTAGGAGGCGAACTCCGGCAGGGCGAGCTCGGCGATGAACATGGTCGGCACCCCGTACAGCGAGGTTCCGCCGAAGTCCTGCACGGCCTCCAGTGCCGAGGCCGGCGAGAACGCCCGGCCCGGGATGATGGTGGCGGCCCCGTGGCTGAGGGCCGCCAGGTTCCCGATCACCATGCCGAAGCAGTGATAGAAGGGCACCGGGATCACCACGCGGTCGTGTTCCGTGTAGCCCAGCTGCTCACCGATCGAGTAGCCGTTGTTGAGGATGTTGTGGTGCGTCAGCGTGGCGCCCTTCGGGAAACCCGTGGTGCCCGAGGTGTACTGCAGGTTGATGGGATCGTGCGGATCCAGCTCCGCCATGCGCGCCTTTAGGGCGGAATGCCCGACGTCGTCAGCCCGCTTGAGCAGCTCGGCGTACGTGCGCTCCGCCTCGTTTTCGGGCTCGCCCGCCGCCAGCCCGTCCAGTCCGGCATTGGGGAGGAAGATAAGCTCGCGCAGGTCCGGGCACACCGCCAACGCCTGCCGCGCCATCCCGGTGTAGTCGCTGTTCCGATCCGACGGCGCGGTGACCAGCATCCGCATGCCGTTCTGCTTGACCACGAACTCGAGCTCGTGGCTGCGGTAGGCAGGGTTGACGTTGACCAGGATCGCCCCGATCTTCCCGGTGGCGTACTGCAGGATGGTCCACTCGGCGCAGTTGGGGCTCCAGATGCCGATCCGATCGCCCTTCGCGACGCCCAGGGCGAGGAGCGCACGCGCCAGGCGGTCGACGTCGTCGTTCAACTTCGAATAGCTCCACCGCCGGGCCTCTTCGCCGGGCACCGCGGCCGCCTCGATCAGGGCGTCCTGGTACGGGAACCGCGCCGCGATCCGTTCGAAGTTCGCGCCAATGGTTTCCTCGAGCAGCGGAACGTCAGTGTCCCCGGCTGTGTAAGCAAGCATGGTGTGACGCTACCAACTGACCGGAGGCAAAAGAAGTGCAAAGCTTGGAAGTCCTATGAAATCTTGGGTCATCTTCCGGCGCCGGCGCGGCGGCCCGGTAGGGTAATTGCCATGAGTGCACCCGTTGACCTTCAGGCCATTTTCATCCCCAACGACGGCGAATTCTTCCGCGTGAAGCTCGCCTTGGACATCGCGATTGACGAGGTGGCCAATGAGCCCGGCTGTATCCGCTACGAGCTCACCGAGGCCAGCGAGGACAAGCTCGTGCTGACCGAACGGTGGGCCAGCCAGGCGGACCTGGACAAGCACTCCAAGGGCACGGCAGTCCAGGACCTGAACGAATCCCTCAGCGCGCTGCTGGCCGAGCCGGTCAAGCTGGAAACGCTCTAGGCATCCGGTCTATAACCAGCGTCTGGTAAAAACGCGCAAAAAACGCGGGGTCACGCCGCGCCCAATCCCGGAGGGATTTATGGGTGCGGAGTGACCCCGCGCTTTTAGGCCGTGGAATTAGGCCGTGGGGTTCAGGCTTCCGGGATCTGGGTCCCGTCCTGGGTGGCCGCAGCGGCGGCGGCCTCGGCCT
Organism: Arthrobacter sp. ok362; assembly: GCF_900102785.1. Taxonomy (GTDB): domain Bacteria; phylum Actinomycetota; class Actinomycetes; order Actinomycetales; family Micrococcaceae; genus Arthrobacter. The sequence continues at coordinate 389,324 of NZ_FNGC01000002.1, read as the reverse complement.
GGGAGCGGGCCACGTGGGCGTGGACTTCTTCCATGTCCAGGGCCTTGACGGCGTCGACCACCTGCTCGAGCTGCTGCGCGTTCAGGGCGCCGGGCTGCGAGAATACCAGGACCTTTTCGCGGAAGGCCATCAGCGTGGGGATCGAGGTGATGCCCGCCTCGGCAGCGAGCTGCTGCTCGGCTTCGGTATCGACCTTGGAGAAGACGACGTCCGGGTGCTTCTCGGAGATCGCTGAGTATGTGGGGCCAAACTGCTTGCACGGGCCGCACCATTCGGCCCAGAAATCGACGAGGACGATGTCGTTATCCTCGACTGTCGATGCGAACTGTTCACCTGTGATGTCTACGGTAGCCATGAGTCAACGGTACGGGAGCAGGCGGGGATTGTCCCCGGCATTTCGCTGTTGGCACATCCGGGCAGGCGGGCCCGGATGTCACGCCCAGGCGTGCGGGGCCGGACGCCTCGCGCCGGGCAGGGCATTGGTTTCACGCCATTCGTGGATCCACTCGGGCAGCTCCAGATCCGCCGGCGGGGCGCCGAATTCGCGGATGATTTCTTCCTGGCTGACGGGTTTGCCCTTGCTGACCAGCCGGGTGGCGATGTAGGCGCGCGCGTAAACTTCGCCGTCCACCACCATCCGCTGCTCGAAGTAGATGGCCTTCGAATCGAGGCCGATGATCTTGGATTCGATGGTGTACTGCTGCCAGAGCTGCAGCGAGCGGCGGAAGGCGATGGTCTCCCCGGCCGCTACCGGGGTCCAGCCCCGCTGACGCATCTTTTTCCAGGTTCCGCTGCGGGCCATGAGATCGAAGCGCCCGAGGTCCATGAGCGAGAAGTACATGCCGTTGTTTACGTGCATGGCGATGTCGATATCTGTGGGCAGGACCCGCAGCGGCAGCGAGGAGTTGGCCCAGATGCTCAGGGGCGAGCGGCGCGAGGACGTGAACAGCAGCAGGAGGGTCCGGAAAAGGAGGTGCATGAGTCAATGTTACCCACGAGTAACAAACGTGCCAAGGGCTGGTGCCTGGTGGTCAAAGCGCGCCAGGGCTATCTGTGTGCGGACAGAACCGAAACGGTGGCCTTGGGGCCGGCGCCCCGAATCGTCCAGCAATGCCCGGCGCCGATCACGTCCAGCTCGTCCAGGTCCGCATGGTGCAGGACCAGGGCGGTGTTCTCATCCACGGCAGCCGCGCGGTCCAGGAGGCCTTTCGCCACCGCCCCGACCACCCTGCTAAGTGTTCCGGCCTGCGCGGTGTGGACGTCGACGGCGAAGGGCACCAGGCCCAGTCCGTCGCGGATCTCAAGTTCGTCGAGACCCTCCGAACATTCCTCCGAGCACACCTCGGTGCCCCTGATCCGGTAGCCGCCCACGATTGCCCGTGCCGGCGCCACCATCGCGCCGGCGGAGAACCCCATGTACGGCACGCCCTCGGAGACCGCGCGGCGGATGGCCTGCGCGGACCGCAGCAAGCCCGACAGGTAGCCCGGCGTCGGGCCGCCGACGACGATCCCGTCGACGCCGTCGAACGCGGCCGGATCCGCGTCTTTGTTGACACCGAGCAGGACCGGTAGCACCTCGCAGACGATGCGGGATTCCAGCGGCCCCACATAGGCGGGCAGGAACCATTCCGAGCTGCCCTCATGGTCAACGAGAACCACGGCGACGCGGGGAACCCTGCCGCCGGCCCGGATCCGGAGCTCCCTGACAAACCGGTCGAAGACAGCGGGAGTGGTCACGGTATCCGGGCCGCCGCCGACAAGGATGATGGTCATGGCTTCACAGTACCCGGGCCGATCGTCGCGGCGGATCCAAAGTTCCTGTGGCGATTGACGGCCCTGGGGGTGAGGAACATAATCGGAATCGGTACTAGATTCATGACACGACTGCGCCGACCATGAGGCCGACGGCAGAGCATTCAACGGAAAGCGGTCGGCACTATGAGTACTGCCCATCATCCTGTCGCTTCAACTGGGTGGACCGGTTGGGTCAGTTTCGCCGGAGTCATTCTGATCATCAACGGCGTCTTCAGCGCCCTTCAGGGCCTCGTCGCGCTCACCGGGCCCGACACCTACTATTTGTCGACCCCCGGCACGCTGTTCCTCTTTGATGCGAAGGGGTGGGGCTGGTGGAATGTGGTCCTCGGGGTGCTCTTGATCCTGACCGCCGTCGCGCTCTTCTCCGGCGCAACCTGGGCGCGCGTCGTTGCGGTCGTCCTTGCGGGCCTCAGTGCCGTCGTTCAGTTGATGCTCATTCCGGAGCAGCCGTGGTGGTCCTTCATCGTCATCGCCATCGACGTGTTGATCATCTTCGCGATCATCGCCCACGGCGCGGAACTGAAGGCTGAACAAGCGCCTCCGCCAACCAGCCAGTAGGGCACCGACGCAGCCGGTAGGGCGCCGACGCGATCAATCGGCTGCAATCAGCTCCACTTCGTAGCCGTCCGAATTCACGAGGTAGGCGGCGAAGTGGCCGGGACCGCCCGCGTGCGGATATGTGTCCGGAAACAGTTCTGCCCAGCCGTGATGGAAGCTCTCCCCCGCCATCTCGTCCACCTGTTCCCGGGTCCCCGCGCTGAAGGCGAGATGGTTCAGGCCGGGGGCGGTGCGCAGGTGCGCGCTTCCGCTCAAGGCCGGGGACTGCTCGACGACGATATACGTGGGCCCGCGGCGCCAGCTGCAGCCGTGGGCCCAGTCCTGGTAGGCCTCGTAGCCGAGCCGGCCCAGCAGCCACCCCCACTGGTCCTTGGCCCGTTGCAGGTCCGGCACCCAGAGTTCAATATGGTGCAGGGCACCAAAGTCCGCAGGCGCAATCGGAACAGCTGCATCCGGAACAGCCGCCATCAGTACAGGATCCGCTGAAAAAGGACGTGGTCCTGCCAGGAACCGGCAATCCGGAGGTACAGGGGGGCCAAACCGATCTCCTCAAAGCCGGCCCGCTTCAGAATCCGTTGCGACGCGGAGTTGTGCGGGAGCGTGGCGGCCTGCAGCCGGTGCAGGCCCAGCTCGTTCCGCGCGGTTTGGACGGCGAACTCCAGCGCAGCCGAGCCAATCCCCCGCCCGGCCATGTCCTTGTCCACCCAGTAGCCGAGGTGGGCGCTGAGGAACGGCCCCCGGACAATCCCGCTGAGGTTAATCACCCCGATGATGCGGGAGCCTTCCACGAGAACCCATGGCACGTCCGATCCCGCGATGAACAACCCGAGCTTGGATTCGATGCTGGCGGCCTGTCCCTCTACGGTGAAGAATTCCTCGTCCCGCACCGGCTCCCAAGGCGCCAGATGCTCCCGGTTCCGCAGGTAGGCATCGGCCAGGGGGCCGGCGTCGGGCCTGCGCGGCACGCGCACACGCACAGTCTCCGTCAGGGCGATGCTGTTCTCGGTCATCCGGAGACTCTAACGGTCATCCCGAACAGCTTCAATCAGCGTGCGCGGCAATTCGAGAATGGTCATCCTGCTTCATTGGCCCTGCTTCAGTTTCCGCCAGCCGCCGGCCCGGTTGTCCGCAATGATCTGCCGGAACATCGCCGTGAGGGCCTGGCCGGGGATGGCTTCTCCCTGGGCGATGGCGACCGTGCGTGCTGTCTTGTTGTTGTGCCCGCCGGTGATGATGCCCTCCGGGTCCGCGACGATCCCGCCGTCGTAGAGGAAGACGTTGACGTGATCCTTGGCCGCGAGCAGGGCGCAGATGTTGCCGTCGAGGACGAAGTACGGCTGCGTGGTGCGTTTGATGGTCTCCTCGACCGCCGGGTCGGCGGCATGGACAAGTTCACGCACCTGAGCGCAGATATGCTGCTGCCACTCCGGCAGTGCCGCGATGAACGCGTCAACCCGGGCGTCTCGTCGCTCCAGGTTCTCAGGCGCTGTCGTCATCGTCGTCCTCGTTCGGATCCGAGCCGAGCACGGTGACACTTTTCACGCCGGGCACTTCCAGGAGCGACGGGACGAGCTCCCGCAGCGGAAGATGACCGTGGAAACGGATGTTCATGAGAACGATCGGTTTTTGTACATTGCCCGATTTCTTGGTGCTCAGGATTGATGAGCTGAACCCCATGTTGGTGGCCAGCTCCAGCACTTGCCTCAGCACGCCTTGATTGTCCGCGTAGCCCACGTGCAGGACCCGGTTGGTGTCCGGCGTCGGTATCTTCCTCACCGCAGGCGACACCACATACAAGGTGATGAGATGGAAGGCGGTCAGCGAAATTGCCAGAGAAAGCATCCCGGCCCCGCAGGCCATGCCGACGGCGGCGGAAACCCAGATACTCGCGGCCGTGGTGAGGCCCCGGACAACGTTCCGCCCCTTGAAAATCACCCCAGCGCCGAGGAAGCCGATGCCGCTGACAATTTGGGCTGCAATGCGGGACGGGTCCAAGGTGCCCCCGGGTCCCTGAACGGCAGCGAAGCCGTAGGCGGAGATAAGGGTGAAGGTGCACGATCCCAGGCCAACCAGAACGTGGGTGCGGTAACCCGCGCTCTTCTGCCGGACCTGCCGTTCGACGCCGATCAGGGAGCACAGGACAAATGTCGCCAGCAGGAGTCCGATTTCCACCAGTGTGGACCTGGTGAACAGCCCAAATGCGTCGTCCATCCCGCCCTCCGACTCGGCAGAGCGTGGCGCCGGGTCAACTCTGAAGTGCGCCAGCGACTCTCGGAGTTGATCCTACCGCCGCCCCTTGCTGGGGAGTAGTGGCGGGGTTGGGTAGCAGCTTCGCGACCCGGCGACGTAGCCTAGCGAGCATGGAAGACCCTTACGATCTTGAACGCTTCGTGATCGCCCAAGATGCCGGCGGGACCTATGGGCACGCCCTGGCGGAGTTGAGGTCGGGCATGAAGCGGAGCCACTGGATGTGGTTCGTTTTCCCCCAGCTCGCAGGCCTGGGCCACAGCGAAACCGCCCGCAGATATGCCATTTCCTCCATGGACGAGGCCCGGGCCTTCATCCGGCACGACGTTCTTGGGCCCCGCCTGCGAGAGGTGGCCGCCGCAGTGGCTTCCCTGGAGGGCCGGTCCGCGGTGCAGATTTTTGGCAGCATCGACGCGCGGAAGCTGCACTCGTCCATGACGCTGTTCCGGCTTGCCGCCCCCGGCGAATCCGTGTTCCGCGATGTCCTGGACCGTTACTTCGATGGCCTGGAGGATCCCGGCACGGGACGGCTGCTGGAAGGACAACATCTGGAGGGCAAGCCAGGCGATCCGGACCCGGCGGACGGCTAGCCGTCCGCCGTGGCCAGGGCCGTGATCATCCGTTCCATGCGAGCGACGCCGGCAAAGCGGCCGGCGTTGTCCGTCACCAGCAAGGGGTCAAACCGGCTGGCCTGAGTACGCGTCATGGAGCGCGCCAGGGCCTCGCTGATCGGCGTGTCAAGGTTGACCCGCATTCCCGGGCTGACCACGCCCAGGGCCGCCGCGGCGGGGTCGAGCACCGCAACGGGCCGCGAGTGCTCGCCCATCAGCACCACCGACTGCAGGGCGGGGTTGTCATCAAACGCGGCCGCCGCCGTCGCCGTCGTCGCGGCCGTCGTCGCGGGTTCCACGATGTCCCGGATAATGCCCCGGTGCGTCACCGGTGGTTTTGACGCCAGGCGGTGGGCAACGTCAAGGTCGATCGGTTCCCATGCCGGCCCGGGCCGGGCCAGGCAATACCCCTGCACCAGCGGTACGCCGAGCGCGACGAGGGCGTCCAGTTCCTCCACCCGTTCCACTCCTTCGGCCAGGATCCAGGCATCCACCCGGCTGGCAAAGGTTCCGAGCATGGAGATCAGGGCGCGCTTGGCTTCGTCACGGTCGACATCCTGGATGAGTTCACGATCGATCTTGATCAGCGAGGGCCGCAGCGCCAGGAGGTGACGGAGTCCCGCATAGCCGGCCCCGGCGTCGTCGACGGCAATCAACGCACCCGCAGCGCGGAGCTGGTTGAGGTCAGGCTCAAGCTCCAGATAGGAGTCGATCGGGGTTTGTTCCGTAAGCTCAACCACCAGCCCGCCAAGGTTTCCCTGGCCGCGCCAGATTTCACGGATCCCATCCGTCAGCAGCAGCTCCGGCGAGACGTTGAGGGTCAGGAAACAGTTCGCGGGCAAGGTGGGGCGAGCCGCGAGCGCCGCCCGCAATGCTGCGGCCTCGAGCTCGGCCGCCAGGCCATGCGTGCGCGCGGCGGCAAACCACACTTCAGGATTTTTTTCGGCGAACCCCGGAAATCGCGCCAGGGCCTCATAGCCCACCACTGTGCCGCGGGCAGTATCAACAATGGGCTGGTAGGCCGCGGAAAGGCCAACACCTCGGCAGGCGGCCGCCAGATGCTCGTTCCAATCGGGGCCCGAAGCTGCCCCGGAATCGGGCCGGAGGCCGCCTGCCTCGTGAATCAACTAACGGAAACGATGGCTTTGTGAACCGACCGCACGACGTCGGCCGGCAGCTCCTCCAGCCCGTGTGCGGACGCAGCATGGGCCGCCACATTGACCAGAATTTCATCTTCCGTGCTGCACACCCAGCGGGCTTCGCAACCGGGAACCACATCACCACAGGCAAACGACTTCACGAGTGCTCCTTCTTTTTCAACAGCGGACCCTTTTTCAACAGCGGACCGGTCAACCCTACGTTGGCTCTGCGTCGAAAACTGAGATTTTGCTCGCAGAACAATGGAATGTTGCCGGCAGCCTTTCGCCGGTTATGTCCGCCGGCTGTCGTTGACCCGCTGTCGGTCCGGGGCCGGGCTACCGGCTTGGCGCCCCTGCTTCGGCCGCGACGGCGGCCGCCTCGATGCGGGCCCGGTGAACAGCCCACGCCTCGGGTGTGCGCACCGGCAAGTTCGGATCCCCCGGGCGCTGGCCGGCCCTGCCGTCGATGAGCTCGCGCAAGATGTCCGCGTGGCCGAGGTGATGGGCCGTTTCCACGCACATGTGCACAAGAATCTGATGCAGGGTCACGTGCTTCCGCTCGTCCGGCCACCACGGCACCACGCCGGGCGCGTCCAGGGCGAGTTCATCGATGGTGGCGTCGCTGTGCACGGCAGAGAGCCGGTGCAGCTCCGCGATCTGCTCCCGCGTCTCGCTGGGGGCAGCCCACATGTCGGCGTCCGGCTCCGCGTCGTCGGCAAACCATGGCAGTTCCAGGTCGCTGGGCCGGCCAAAAACCTCGCCAAAGTAGCCGAGTTCAACGCTGGCCACATGCTTGATTAGGCCCAGCAGGTTGGTGCCCGTGGCAGTGAGGGGCCGGCGCGCGTCGTACTCGCTGAGCCCGTCAAGCTTGGCCAGCAGGCTGGCCCGCCGGGTGCGCAGGTAGGTGTGCAAGATCGCCTTTTCGTCCATGACCGGCACTATACCGAACCCGAGGAGCCCCTCCCTGCGGAATGAGACTTCATCAAACGTATGGAATAATTGGGCCCAACGGGCCTCGGGGGGAGGCCCCGAAATGACAGGACACCCAGCGTGAGTCACGGTTCCGGTGTAAAACGCGTCCGGCCGGCCGCCGCAGTTGTTCTGGCCGTGGTTCTCGCCGGCTTGCTGGCCGCCTGCGCATCGGGCGCGGACGCCCCGGGCGGAACCCCGGCGGCCGCTGCTCATGGAACATCCCCGACGGCCGCCGCAACCTCCCCGGCGCCCCCGGGCCTGCTGGGGACGACCGAAATAAACGGGTTCTTCCAGCCCATGCGCTACACGGCTGTCGACGGCGACACTTGGGAGGGCATCGCCGCCCACTTCCGGATGACTCCCGAGATCCTCAGGAGTTTCAACGAATCGGCGTCCGTTGCCGCGGGAAAGGTCATCGACCTCAGAGGTGTGGACGTGCCGCAGCTCGGCGCCGGCGGTAGCGTGACCGGCCAGGACGGGCGGGGGCAGCTTCTGTACAGGACGCGCGCCGGAGATACTCCCGCCGGCATCGCGAGCCGCTACGGCGTACCGCTTCATGCATTGCGGATAGCCAATTTGAATTATCTGACCGGCGGAGAATGGATTCCGCCCGCCGGCACAACGGTAGCTATCCCCAATCCGCCCCTCGATTGAGCCGCGGACTATCGTGGGTGGGCCCCAAACCTGGGTGGGCCCGAGGACCCGCGGGCAAAGGAAAAGCCTCCGGAACCGATTGGTTCCGGAGGCTTTTCCAAGGGTGGCAGATGAGGGATTCGAACCCCCGTAGGCGTTGCCAGCTGATTTACAGTCAGCCCCCTTTGGCCGCTCGGGTAATCTGCCGAACTTCAAAAGAAGATCACTCGCGGTTTCCAGTCCCGGAACGCCTGTTTCCAGTCCGTTCCGCTTCCAGCACCCGCGGGCAAGACAACTTTACAGAACTTCCGCCGAAGAATCGAATCGGCGCTTCAATAGGCTAAAGATGGGTCAAAATGCCCGGAAATTCAGGCCTCTCCGAGAATGCGCCCGGCCAGCCGTGCCTCGAATCGTGCCGCCTGCTCCGGGGTGACCTGGTTCAGCTCGACCGCCCGGGCCAGGTCCGCGTGGACCCCGTCCATGCGGGCTGAGGCATCGGGGGCCGGGCTCAGAATGATGGAGGCCGCCAGTGCGGCGGCAGCAACGGAGGTCGCCGTCGCGGCCAGCGTGCTGGCAGCGGCGGCGGTGGTGCGGGTGACGTAGCGGACGGCGTTATGGTGCATGTTCTTGCCTTTCAGCAGCGGTTCCAACTCTTGCAACTCTTCCGAGCCTGGCTTCGTTCCCGCCGTGATTGAGCTATGAGCGGACTGTGAAACGTAGTCCCGCCCGGCCGCCCTCCAGAACGGGGGCATCCGTACTAGGCTGGAATGCAGACATCCCGGCCTCACATCAGGCACCCGGCTAACCATCAGGAGGAAAGTCATGGCAGGCGAATCCACGTTCGACGTCGTCAGCAAGGTAGACAAGCAGGAGGTCGCCAACGCGCTGAACCAGGCTCAAAAGGAAATTGCCCAGCGCTACGACTTCAAGGGCGTCGGCGCCGAAGTTGATTTCAGCGGCGAGAAGATCCTGATGAAGGCCAACTCAGAGGAGCGGGTGCTGGCGGTGCTCGACGTGCTGCAGTCCAAGCTCATCCGCCGCGGCATCTCGCTTAAGTCCCTCGACACTGGCGAGCCCTACGCCTCCGGCAAGGAATTCCGGCTCGAGGCCTCCATCAAGGAGGGCATCGCCCAAGACCTCGCCAAGAAGATCAACAAGCTGATCCGGGACGAGGCCCCCAAGTCCGTCAAGTCGCAGATCCAGGGCGACGAGCTCCGGGTGACGTCGAAGTCCCGCGATGACCTTCAGGAGACCATGAACCTGCTCAAGGGCTTCGACGAGGCCGACCTGCAGTTCGTCAACTTCCGCAGCTAGCGGCTCGCTAGCGGCGCGGGTTTCCTCGCGTCACGCAAAAGCGCTGGCGACACCTGTATTCGGGTGTCGCCAGCGCTTTTGCGCGTCACGGAACTGTTCGCGCGTCGCCAGAGCCGCAGCTAGCTTTAGCTGAGCGGCCGGCCGGCCATCCGCTCCAGCCGGCCGATCCGCTCGGCCATCGGCGGGTGGGTGGAGAACATCTTGGCCACACCCCCGCCGCGGAACGGGTTGGCGATCATCATGTGGGAGGCGTTGACCAGCCGCTGGTCCTGCGGCAATGGCGCCAACTGCACACCCTGCTCGATCTTGCGCAGGGCGGAGGCGAGCGCCAGCGGATCTCCGGTGAGCGCGGATCCGTCCTCGTCGGCGTCGTACTCCCGCGTCCGCGAGATGGCCATCTGGATCAGGGACGCGGCGAACGGGGCCAGCAGCGCCATCGCGATCGCGGCGAACGGGTTTGCGTTGCGGCGGTCCCCGCCGCCGAACAGCAGCATCATCTGCGCCACCGAGGTGATGACCCCGGCGACGGCGGCGGCCACCGACGCCGTCAGGATGTCCCGGTTGTAGACGTGCATCAGTTCATGGCCCAGGACCCCGCGCAGTTCGCGGGCGTCCAGCATCCTCAGGATGCCTTCGGTGCAGCACACCGCCGCGGTCTGCGGATTCCGGCCGGTGGCAAAGGCGTTCGGCGCCATGGTGGGCGAGACGTAGATCCGCGGCATCGGCTGGTTGGCCCGGCCGGACAATTCCCGGACGATCTGGTACAGCTGGGGCGCCTCGGCTTCCGTGACCGGATAGGCCTGCATGGACCGGATGGCGAGCTTGTCGCTGTTCCAGTACCCGTAGGCGGTGGTGCCGATGCCGATCAGGGCCATGATCCAGATCGGCGCGGCACTGCGGGTCCCGGCGGCGATGAATGCCCCCAGACCAAGCAGGACCGCCCACAGGACTCCGAACAGGGCCGCGGTTTTCAGTCCGTTGTGATGCTGGTGCACGGTTCCTCCTGATGCCTTTTAGTTCATGGCCTGTACTTCAATGAACTACCAAGAAAACGAACCGCTACGGTACCGGGTTCCGCGCGTCGTAGCGCAGGAATCCCGACTGCAGTCGGGCTAATGTCCACGCCACGGCGATGCACAACACGCCACCAAGCAGCAGGACCCATCCCTCGTTCAAAAATTTAGTCGCGCCGCCGGCCAGCATGTCCCCGATCCGGGGTCCGCCGGCCACCACCACTACAAACACGCCCTGCAGCCGGCCGCGCAGGTGGTCCGGGGTGGAGGCCTGCAGAATGGTGGTGCGGAAGACGGCGCTGACGGAATCCGCGATCCCGGCGAGCGCGCAGCACAGGGCGGCGGGCAGCAGCCACATGGTCACGCCGTCGCCTCCGGAATGACCGGCGAGGACCACCACCAGGCCGAAGGCCGCGACCGAGGCGCCCCAGCCCATCACGGACCACACCACCGCGGCTCCCTGCCGGCGGACGCCGCCCAACGGGCCGGAGAACAGGCCGGCCAGGAACGCCCCCACGGCCATCGAGGCCAACAGGATCCCCACCGTGGCCTCGCCGCCGCCGACCATCACCGCACCAATGGCGGGCAGCAACGCCCTTGGCTGGGCAAAGATCATGGCGACGAGATCGATGACGAAAGTCATGCGGAGGTTGGGCCGGGTGCCAAGGAAGCGGAATCCCTCGAGCACGGAACGCAGTCCGGCCGGCCTGGCGTCCTTTCCGGGCGGCATTGGCGGCAGCTTCAGCAGCGCCCAGAACGCAAACGCAAAGCTGACGACGTCGATCGTGTACGTCCAGCCGAACCCGATCCACGCCACGAGCACTCCGGCCAGCAGCGGGCCGGCCGTCATGGTCAGGCCGAAGGTCATCATGTTCAGGGCATTGGCGGCCGGCAGGAGCTCCTTGCGCACCAGGACGGGGATGATCGCGCTGCGGGCCGGCTGGTTGATGGCCTGGGCGCCGCTCTGCACCGCTACGATCGCGTACAGCAGCCACACGTTGCCCACCTGCAGCCACGCCTGGAGCGCCAGGGCGACGGTGCTGAGCCAGAGGACGGAGGACGCCAGCAGGGCCACTGTGCGGCGGTCGTGGGCGTCGGCGATCGATCCGCCCAGCAGGCCGCCGAACACCAGCGGCACGAGGGCGAAGATGCTCAGCAGCCCCACGTAGAAGCTGTCCTGGGTCAGCCGGTAGACCTCGAGGCTGACGGCCACGAGCGTCAGCTGGCTCCCCAGCGCCGAGACGGCTGAGCCGAGCCACAAACGGCGGAAGGCGGGGCTTTCGCGCACGGGCGTGATGTCCGCCAGAAGATTCTCCACCGGGCAACTCTAGTGGCGAACTGCGAGCGCCTTGGACGCGGCCGGAAATGTTTGCCCGCCTTATTGTGATGCAGTCATAATAAGTGCTTGAATGAGGGTATGACGGATTCCTCGGGCACCCTCGACGCATGGGCATCCGCCCTGCGTGCCCACGGCCGGCGCGTGACCAAGCAGCGCCTGGCCGTGCTGTCCGCCGTCGAACATCACCCGCATTCGCCGGCGGAGGCGATCCTTGCCGCCGCCCGGCAGGAATTGCCGGACCTGACCGCCCAGTCCGTCTATGTGGTCCTGGGGGATCTCACCGATCTGCACATGCTGCGCCGTTTCGAACCCCCGCACTCCCCCGCGCTGTACGAGACGCGGGTGGGAGATAACCACCACCATGCCGTGTGCATCAGTTGCGGCCGCGTGGAGGACGTCGAATGCGCCGTGGGCCACGCGCCCTGCCTGACCCCGCACTGGGACGCGGACGCCAAACCGATGACCATCCAGATCGCGGACGTGCTGTACCAGGGCATCTGCCAGGACTGCCAGCGCACCCAACAGCTTCCTTCCGAACGAAACTAAGAAACCCAACCAAAGGAGAACGATGACTGAGATCATCTCTGCGCCCGCCGTGTCCACGACACAGTCCGGTGCTCCCGTCACTTCCGACGCCCACTCCAAGTCCGTCGGCGCCGACGGCGCCATCATCCTGACCGATCACTACCTGATCGAGAAGCTCGCGCAGTTCAACCGCGAGCGTGTCCCGGAGCGCGTCGTGCACGCCAAGGGCGGCGGCGCCTTCGGTAGCTTCAAGACCACCGAGGACGTCTCGAAGTACACCAAGGCCGCCCTGTTCCAGCCCGGAACGGAAACGGACATGCTCATCCGCTTCTCCTCCGTCGCCGGCGAGAACGGCTCCCCCGACACCTGGCGCGACCCCCGCGGCTTCGCCGTGAAGTTCTACACCACCGAGGGCAACTACGACCTCGTCGGCAACAACACCCCGGTCTTCTTCATCCGCGACGGCATCAAGTTCCCGGACTTCATCCACTCCCAGAAGCGCCTCCCCGGCACCCACCTGCGCGACGCCGACATGCAGTGGGATTTCTGGACCCTCTCCCCCGAGTCCGCCCACCAGGTCACGTGGCTCATGGGCGACCGCGGCCTGCCGGCCTCCTGGCGTGAGATGCAGGGCTACGGCTCGCACACCTACCAGTGGATCAACGCCGAGGGCGAGCGGTTCTGGGTCAAGTACCACTTCAAGTCCAACCAGGGCGTCAAGTCGATGACCGGTGACGAGGCCGAGGCCCTGGCCGGGGCTGACGCCGACTTCTACATCCGCGACCTCCAGGAAAACATTGCCGCCGGCAACTTCCCGTCCTGGGACCTGCACGTCCAGGTCATGCCGTACGAGGACGCCAAGACGTACCGCTTCAACCCCTTCGACCTCACCAAGGTGTGGCCGCACGCGGACTACCCGCTGATCAAGGTCGGCACCATGGAGCTGAACAAGAACCCGGAGAACTACTTCGCGCAGATCGAGCAGGCCACCTTCGCGCCGTCGAACTTCGTGCCCGGCATCGCCGCGTCCCCGGACAAGATGCTGCAGGCCCGCATCTTCTCCTACGCCGACGCGCACCGCTACCGCGTCGGCACCAACCACGCGCAGCTCCCGGTGAATGCGCCCCAGAGCCAGGTCAACAACTACAGCCAGGACGGGCAGGGGCGTTACACCTTCAACGCTCCGTCCGTTCCGGTGTACGCACCGAACTCCGTCGGCGGCCCGGCTGCCGTGGAGCCTGGCATTGCCGGCGGCGGCTGGGAGAACGACGGCGAGCTCACTCACTCCGCGCACTCCCTGCACCCCGAGGACAACGACTTCGGCCAGGCCGGCACGCTGTACCGCGAGGTGTACAACGACGGCGAGAAGGCCCGCCTGCTCGAGACCGTCACCGGCGCCGTCAGCGGCGTCAAGAACCCCGGCATCAAGGAACGGGCCATCCAGTACTGGACCAACGTCGACGCCGAGTTCGGCGCCAAGCTGCGCGCCAACCTCGGTGCCGGCCAGGTTGAGTCCGACGCCGAGGCCGCCAACAAGGTCTGATAGCTGCGTCGAGGGTTGCCTGAACGGCCGGCTGCTTTGAAGCTTGCTGAACCGGTGACCGTCTGAGCCAATAGAACGCCCCGCCACGGACCTCCGTGGCGGGGCGTTCTGCCGTTATCCACATGGGTGCGCGTGCCCCTCGCCACCGTGTACTGCGGCTCCGTAGGATTTGGACATGACCGCATTTGCAGGCATTCCGGATGACGCCTTCCGGTTCTACGCCGATCTTGAACAGAACAACAACCGGGACTGGTGGCTGGAGCACAAGCCGGTCTACGACGCCGCGGTGAAGGGGCCGCTAACCCAGCTGCTGGCCGAGCTGGAGCCACGCTTCGGCCCGGCCAAGCTCTTTCGCCCCAACCGGGATGTCCGGTTCTCGCCGGACAAGTCGCCCTACAAAACCGCGCAGGGGGCCTTCGCGGCGCTGGACGAAGGGGTAGGTTTCTATATCCAGCTCAGCGCCGACGGCCTGCTGATCGGCGGCGGCTGCCACACCCACACCCCGGCCCAACAGGCACGCTTCCGCGGTGCCGTGGACGACCCCGCCAGCGGCGAGGCCCTGCAGGGGATCGTGCGCAAGGTCGAGGCAGCGGGGTTCGCAGTGGAAGGCGAACGCCTGAAGACGGTGCCGCGGGGCTTCGAGAAGGACCATCCCCGGGCTGAGCTGCTCAAGCACAAATCCCTCACGGCCGGGGTCAACGTGGGCCAGCCCGGCTGGCTTGCCGGACCCGGAGCGGTGGAGGAAGTGGCGCGGCGCTGGGAAGATTTGCGCCCCCTCGTCGACTGGGAGGGCCGCTACGCCGCTCCCTGAGATTCAGCTCAGATGTGCTGGCCGTCGGTGGCCAGACGCCTGTCGAGGTTGTTGAAGAAGACCAGCATCATCAGCTCAAAGGCCTTGGTGGCTTCCTCGGGCTGGTTGTTGACGACGAAATCGAACTGGAGCCCATAGAACGCTGCGGTGAACAGGCGGGCGTCGGTGTCCGCGAACTCCGGCTGGATCCCTTGGATGATCAGCCAGTCCCGGGACTTCTCGTGCAGCATCCGGAAGTGCTCCTGGGCGGTGCCGCGCGGCGCCGCGGCCACTACGTCCTGCGCTGTCGCCTCAAATTCGAGCCGGGCCAGGTGCCGGTTGCGCTGCGCCATGGTCCACTGCCAGGACTCGAGGAGGAAGGCCCGCCACGCGTCCCTGTCGATGTCCCTGACGTCGGTGGCACGGATGCTGTCCAGCCGGGATTCGATGCCGCGGATGATCTCCTTGATCAGCTGTTCGCGGTGGCCGAAGTGGTACACCAGGACGTAGCTGCTGACGCCCAGCCCGTCGGCGAGGCTGCGGAACGTCAGCTCCGCCAGCGTCTTGTCCATGAGGTAGTCGAGAATCGCCGACAACAACTCTGATTTGCGTTCCGGTCTTGCTGGGCGGGCCATGTGTCCATCTTAGGGAGCGCATGCCAAACGCCGAAGTCGCCGGAACCGTGCGAGCACGCCGGAAATTTCCAGCGAATTCACACGGTTCCGGCGACTTCGAATATCGGGACCGACTGCTCCCCGGTCAGGAGCGGATAAGCGCGTCCTCGTCGTTCTCCGCGGCCGGTTCGGCCGCGTTGACGGCGCTTTCCGTGCCCGGGCCGTTCACGGAGGCGCGGGCCGCCGCGAACTTTTCGTTCAGCCGGGAGTGGCGCTGGCCGTAGGCGAAGTAGATCGCGATACCGATCACCAGCCAGATCGCGAAGAAGATCCAGGTTTCCACGGCGAGGTTCGTCATGAGGTACAGGCACAGGACGGCAGAGACGATCGGGAGTACCTTGCCGAACGGGACGCGGAAGGCCGGCTTCAGGTCGGGACGCTTCTTGCGCAGCACCAGGATGCCGAGGCTGACCATCACGAAGGCGGACAGGGTCCCGATATTGATCATTTCCTCCAGCAGGTCCACGTTGGTCAAGCCGGCAACGAGCGCCACTCCGGCGCCGCAGATGATCTGGAGGCGGGCCGGTGTCCCGCGCTCGGCGCTGGTCTTGGACAGGGAGCGTGGAAGCAGGCCGTCGCGGCTCATCGCGAGGACCACGCGGGACAGGCCCATGAGCAGCACCATGATGACGGTGGTAAGGCCCACCAGTGAGCCAAAGGCGATGACCTTGGCGGCGTCGGTATTGCCGACGGCCTCGAAGGCGGTGGTGAGCGTCGGGTTCTTGGCCTCAGCCAGCTGCGTGTAGGACACCATGCCGGTCAGTGCCAGCGACACCAGGATGTACAGCACCGTGACGATCGCCAGGCCACCGAAGATGCCGCGGGGCAGCGTCTTCTGCGGGTTCTTGACCTCTTCGGCCGAGGTGGCGACGACGTCGAAGCCGATGAAGGCGAAGAAGACCAGGGCGGCGCCGGCGAAGATTCCGAGGGTTCCGTACTGGGCGGGGGCCGCACCGGTCAGGAAGCCGAAGAAAGACTGCTTGAGGACATCCGCGGTTCCGGTGCCTCCGGTCGGCTCGGACGCCGGGACGAACGGAGTGTAGTTCTCGACCTTCAAGTAGGTGAAGCCGACGACGATCACGAAGAGGACCACCGCGATCTTGATGAGCGTGAAGATGTTGCCGACGCGGGCAGAGAGCTTGGTCCCGAGAACCAGCAGCACCGTGAAGATAGCAACAATCAGGAAGGCGCCCCAGTAGAGGTCGACGCCGCCCAGGGAGATCGATGGCGGAATGTCCACGCCCATGAGCGCAAAGACTTTGCTGAGGTAGATGCCCCAGTACTTCGCGATCACGGCGCCGGCCGTGAAGAGTTCGAGGATCAGGTTCCAGCCGATAATCCACGCGAGGATCTCACCCATGGTCGCGTACGTGAAGACGTAGGCGGAGCCTGCCACCGGGATCGCCGTCGCAAACTCGGCGTAGCACATGATGGCGAGCGCACAGGTGACGGCGGCGATCGCGAAGGAGATGGTCACGGCCGGGCCGGCAAAATTCGCGGCGGCCTTGGCGCCGACCGAGAAGATCCCGGCGCCCACGGCAACCGCGACCCCCATGATCATGAGGTCCCACGTGCTTAGCGAGCGCTTCAGCTTGCGTCCGGGTTCATCGGCGTCGGACATGGACTGCTCGATGGATTTGGTCCGGAAAAGGTTCATAGGAAAGTCCGCAATCTCGATAACTGGTTTGGAAACAGACCTATTAATAGTAGTGTCCATCCAGTGGGCGGCCCGATTTGTCCCACATAGTGAGACGCCATTCCGGGCGGGGGCGTCCGCGGACCAGCCTCAAAACACCCCGGATCCGGCCCGGATCCGGCCCGGATCCGGCCCGGAACCGGCCCGGATGGGCCTCGGATGGGCCTCAGACGGGCCAGTCCATCAGCGTCGAGCGGATCAGGAACCGCTTGCCTTCCGGGGCTTCGACGGAGAACCCACTCCCCCGGCCCGGAACGACGTCGACAGTCAGGTGCGTGTGGCTCCAGTAGTTGAACTGCTCCCGCGACATCCAGAATTCCAGCGGCTGGGGCTGCAGCCCGTCAGAGACGTCGAACAGGCCCAGCAGAACGTCCGAGTCCCCCGTGATGAACTCCCCTGCCGGATAGCACATCGGTGAGGAACCGTCGCAGCAGCCCCCGGACTGGTGGAACATCAGCGGCCCGTGCTGGAGCCACAGGTTGCGCAGCAGGTCCACGGCCTCCGGAGTGAGCGCCACCCGGGAGAAGTCCTCGCCGGGGCGGGTGACGGCGGCGTCGAGCCTGGTTTGGGTCATCGGGGGTCTCCCTGGCTGGTCCGGAAAGTGGTGCGGGCGGGGCGGATCACTGCCGATCCGCCCCGCCCGGGTCAATGCGGCTTAGAAGAAGCCGAGCTTGTTTTCGTTGTAGCTGACCAGGAGGTTCTTGGTCTGCTGGTAGTGATCCAGCATCATCGCGTGGTTCTCGCGCCCGATGCCGGAGGACTTGTACCCGCCGAACGCGGCACCGGCCGGGTAGGCGTGGTAGTTGTTGACCCACACGCGCCCGGCCTGGATCTCGCGGCCGGCACGGTAGGCGACATTGCCGTTGCGGGACCAGACGCCGGCGCCGAGGCCGTAGAGGGTGTCGTTGGCGATCCCCATGGCGTCGCTGTAATCACTGAAGCGCGTCACCGACACGACGGGTCCGAAGATCTCCTCCTGGAAGATGCGCATCTTGTTGTGGCCTTCGAAAATGGTCGGCTGCACGTAGTAGCCGCCGGCCAGGTCTCCGGACAGCTCGGCGCGGGCGCCGCCGGTGAGGGCTTTGGCACCCTCCTGCTTTCCGATGTCGATGTAGGACAGGATCTTCTCAAGCTGGTCATTGGAGGCCTGGGCGCCGAGCTGGGTCTCGGTATCCAGCGGGTTGCCCTGAATAATCTTCTGGGTGCGGGCCAGTGCGTCGGACATGAACGAGTCGTAGATGCCTTCCTGGACCAGGGCGCGGGACGGGCAGGTGCAGACCTCGCCCTGGTTGAAGGCGAAGAGCGTGAAGCCTTCAAGGGCCTTGTCGTAGAAGGCGTCATTGTTCTCGGCAACGTCGTTGAAGAAGATGTTGGGGCTCTTGCCGCCGAGTTCCAGGGTGACCGGGATCAGGTTCTGGCTCGCGTACTGGCTGATCAGGCGGCCGGTGGTGGTTTCGCCGGTGAAGGCGATCTTGCGGATCCGCGGGCTGGAGGCCAGCGGCTTGCCGGCCTCCACACCGAAGCCGTTGACCACGTTGACCACACCGGCCGGCAGGATGTCGCTGATCAGTTCCATCAGCACCAGGATCGAGGACGGCGTCTGCTCGGCCGGCTTCAGCACCACGGCGTTGCCCGCGGCGAGCGCCGGGGCGAGCTTCCAGACGGCCATGAGGATCGGGAAGTTCCAGGGAATGATCTGCCCGACGACGCCGAGCGGCTCGTGGTAGTGGTAGGCGGTGGTGTCGTCGTCGAGCTGGGAAAGGCGGCCCTCCTGGGCGCGGACGGCGGAGGCAAAGTAACGAAAGTGGTCCGCGGCGAGGGGAATGTCCGCGTTGAGGGTCTCGCGGATCGGCTTGCCGTTGTCCCAGGATTCGGCGACGGCGAGCATCTCGGTGTTCTCATCGATCCGGTCGGCAATCTTGTTCAGGATCGCGGCGCGCTCGGCCACGGAGGTCTTGCCCCAGGACGGCGCGATCTTGTGGGCGGCGTCCAACGCCAGTTCGATGTCCTCGGCGGTGCCGCGGGCCACCTCGCAGAACGCCTTGCCGGTCACCGGGGTGATGTTCTCGAAGTACTGGCCCTTGACCGGGGCAACCCATTCGCCGCCGATCCAGTTTTCGTAGCGGTCCTTGAACGTGACTTTCGAGCCCTCGGTACCGGGCTGGGCGAAAACAGTCATTGCTAGCTCCTTTGCTGTGCAAGATGGGGGCAGCAAGGCGCTTCCGGCCCCCGTTGCACTCAGCGTAGGGGCGCTAAGGTTGCAGTCAGGTTGCAACCGTCCCCACCTGCCCCCTAACCTCGCAAGCTCGGCCAGGGAACCCGGCAGGCGTGGGCCCATGCCTGGTCACCACCCGGATGTCCCGGCACGCTGCAACGGCTCAGGCGCGCAGCTCCCGGTCCAGTCGTTCCAGATCGGCGACGACGGCGGCCCGCTTGGGCGAGCGGGGCGCCAGCAGCTTGAGCGCGGCGGTCCGGACGTCGACGTCGTCCCTTGCCTCGGGCAGCTCGGCGTACTTCAGCAGCGATTCGGGACTGCCGTCGGTCAGCAGGACCTCGCGCATAAGCGCGGAGACCCTGGCCCGAAGTTCCACGATGCCAGGGGCTTCGGAGCGCGGCAGGACGGCGCCGCGGTAGATTTCCAGCGCGATCCGGTGTGCTCCGCGCTGCAGGCAGTTCAGCACCTGCCCGGAGTCCGGAACGAGGTCCAGCGGCAGCCGGTAGGGGCGTGATTCCGGGACGGCGCCGGGATTGAGCTGGTGCAGGACCTTGCGCAGGCGCACCATTTCCGCACGCAGCGTCATGGTGGAGGCTTCCCCGGGGTACAGGAGGGCGCACAGCTCCTCGGCGTTCAGCCCTCCGGGGTGGGTGCTGAGCAGGGCCAGGATCTCACTGTGCCGTGCGGACAGGGCCACGGTGCGGCCGTCGATGCTGAGCAGTGCCTGATCACGGCCGAGCAGCTGCAGGCTGTTGCGGTACAGGCTGTTGGCAGCCGGCACCCCCACCGTTTTCGGCGCGGCCGGGCTTCGTCGCCGGGACGGCGAGGACTGGCCCGCGGCCAGCTGCAGCCGTTCCACCCGCAGGTGCGCCTGGGCCGCGGCGACCGTCGCTTCAACTAGCGACAACGTATGCGGGGCCACCGCCGACTCCGTACCGGTAATGTCCACGACCCCCAGCAAGGCGCCGGAATCCGGATCGTGGAAGGGCACAGCCGTGCAGCTCCACGGATGCACCGAACGCTTGTAGTGTTCTGCACCGGAGATCTGGATGCCCCGGCCGAGGGCCAGCGCGGTGCCCGGGGCGCTGGTGCCGACTGTCGCCTCGGACCAGTCGGCGCCCGGGACAAACATCATGCCCTCGGCCCGACGCTGCAAGGCGGCGTCGCCTTCCACCCAGAGCAGCCTGCCGACCTCGTCCCCCACGGCCACCAGCATCCCGCTGTCATGGCTCGGCAGGACGAGGAGCTTGTGGATCACGGGCATGATGGCCGCGAGCGGATGCTGGCGGCGGTACTCTTCGAGTTCTTCGCGGTCCATGGCCAGCGGCGCCTCGGGGTTGTCCGGGTTGGCCTGCAGTTCCACCGACCGCCGCCACGACTCCTGGACCAGGCTGCTGAGTCCGCGCAGGTGCAGGTCCGCGGGGAAATCGGGTCCCCGCAAGTCCAGTTCCTCGTGCCCGGCACTGGCATGCTGCTGGCGCAGCGCTGCGGAGACCCCGCCTGCTGGCGGTAACAGTGCTGCCGGATGGACCAGATTCCTCATTGAACTCCCACCGGACGGGCTCGACGGCGTGCCGGAGGCCGCCACGTCCGGCCCAGTCTAGTTCCGGGCGGGAAGTTTGGAAACGCACGTCTCTGTTCCTCAGCCAGCACAGCCGGCCGCCTCAGCAGCGGCCCCGGCACGGGCTAGTCGCGCGAAATCTCAATCATGTGTTCGCGCGGCACAACCTTGATGCGCTCCCGTTCGATCCCGTTGGCGGATGCCGCCGCGGACCACTCCGCTCCGAGGGCGAGCTCGTGGGCGTCGAGCTTGATCCACCCTTCCCACGTGGTGTACTCGATGCCCCGCTCCTGGAGCAGGTCGATGATGGCCTGCGGGTCCGGGTTCTGCGCCGGCGGCAGGGTCAGCCGGTCCTCCAGCAGGAAGCCGATGGTCTCCAGCGCGTCGCCCTTGGTGTGGCCGATCAGCCCGACCGGACCGCGCTTGATCCAGCCCGTGGCGTAGATCCCGGGCACGGCGTTTCCCTCGGCATCGAGCACCCGGCCGCCCTCGTTCGGGACAACGCCGCGGCGTGCATCGTATTCCAGCTCATCCAGCGGCGAACCGTGGTAGCCGATCGCCCGGTAGACGGCCTGGACCGGGTAGTCGATGAACTCCCCGGTGCCCTTGACATTCCCGGTGCCGTCCAGCTGCATGCGTTCGAACTTGATGCCGGCGACCTTGCCGGGGTTCGCGGCGTCGTCATGGATCTCGACGGGGCTGTGCAGGAAGTGCAGGTGCAGCCGGCGCGAGGACGGTTCCTCGGCCTCGGCATGCTCCTCGACGAGCCAGTTCGTCAGGGTGTTGACCATGGTCCGTACCTGGTTGTTGCTGCGGATGGCCTCGTCCGAGGCCTCGTCGAAGTCGAAATCCTCCGGGTACAGGACGATGTCCACGTCTTTGGCGTGGCTGAGTTCGCGCAGCTCCAGCGGCGTGAACTTCACCTGGGCCGGGCCGCGGCGGCCAAAAACGTGGACGTCGGTGACCGGCGAATCCTTCAGGGCCCGGTAGACGTTGTCCGGGATTTCGGTGACCAGGAGTTCATCAGCGTGCTTGACCAGCATGCGGGCCACATCGAGGGCCACGTTGCCGTTGCCGATCACCGCAATCTCCTTGGCCTCCAGCGGCCAGTCCCGCGGCACATCGGGGTGGCCGTCGTACCAGGAGACGAAGTCTGCCCCGCCGAAGGAACCCTCCAGGCCGATCCCGGGAATATCCAGGTCCGCGTCCTTGATGGCGCCGGTGGAGAAGATGACGGCGTCGTAGAACGCCCGGAAGTCATGCAGCGTCAGATCCTGGCCATAGGTGACGTTGCCGAGGAACCGGATGTCGCCGCGATCCAGGACCTTGTGCAGCGCGTTGACGATCCCCTTGATCCGCGGATGGTCAGGAGCCACCCCATACCGGATAAGGCCGTACGGTGCCGGATATGCCTCGAAGAGATCGATGCTGACCTGGAAGTCGCCGTCTTTGACCTCATTGGACTTCGTCAGGATGTCCGCGGCGTAGACGCCGGCCGGACCGGCGCCAACAATCGCGACACGGAGGGGACGAGTGGATGGGGATTCGGCCGAGTTGGACACCGGGAGCCCTTCTGAGTCTTAGGGACAGCGCCAGTAGATACAGCGCACAGGCCCCTATTCTAAATGTCGCCGGCTGGCTCGCGCTCCGATCGGCAGGAATAGTCGCCGCACAGGTGGTGTTATTGATCTTGTGCCTAAGCCCGATGGATCCTTCTCCCCCGCCCCACTGACAGCGACGAGCGCCGCAGCCGCTGCAACAGGGTCTGCGCCGGCCCGGCCGGCTGGACCGGCGCAGGTAGACAAGGACACGACGGCGGGGATCCTGTTCGGCATCGGCGCTTACGGGCTCTGGGGACTGCTGCCCCTGTATTTCTTTGTGCTGGCACCCGCCGGCGCCGTCGAGATCGTGGCCAACCGGGTGGTCTGGTCACTTCTGTTTTGCACCCTGCTGATCACCGTCACCCGCTCCTGGCGGGTGCTCGGCGCCGCATTCCGCAACCGCACGGTGATTGGCCCGCTGTCCATCGCCGCAGTTCTGATCGCGGTGAACTGGCTGACGTATACCTACGGCGTGACCACCGGCCAGGCCGTCGAAGCCTCTTTGGGCTATTTCATCAACCCGCTGGTCTCCGTGTTGCTGGGAGTCTTTGTCCTGAAGGAGAAGCTGCGGCCGCTGCAGTGGGCCGCCGTCGGCATCGGTTTCGTTGCCGTCGGAGTGCTGACGGTCTCCTACGGCAAGCTCCCCTGGATCGCGCTGACGCTGGCGCTGAGCTTCGGACTGTACGGATTTGTCAAGAAGCATGTTGGCCCGCGGGCGGACGCGATCACGAGCCTCACCGTGGAGACGATCGTGCTGGCGCCAGTGGCCGCGGCCACGATGATCTTCCTCGCGGTCAGCGGGGCGGCAAGTCTGGCCTCGAACGGTGCGGGGCATTTTTGGCTGCTGGTGGCGTCGGGCGTCATCACCGCGGTCCCGCTGCTGTTCTTCGGGGCCTCTGCCCGCCGGCTGCCGATGACAACGATCGGCCTGCTGCAGTACTTCGCACCTGTCCTGCAGTTCATCGTCGCGCTCGTCGTGTTCAAGGAAACCATGACCCCGGACCGCTGGGTCGGTTTCGGCGTCGTCTGGCTGGCGCTGCTCGTGCTGACGGTGGACATGCTGCACACTGCCCGGAAGAACTCCGTGACCCGAAAATTGGCCCGCGCCGCCGCCTAGCGCTACTACACCGACGGGTTACTGCCTGCGCCCCCTGTGCATTAGTGTCATCATGAGTGCAAACCGTTGGGGCGACATTGAGGATTGCTGGTGCCAGAAGAGGATCGTGAAACTCCGGGCAGGCGCGACATCTCGTCCCTGGACTTCGACAGCAGCGGCATCCTGCGCCTCGAGTGGGCCCGGGACGTCGTGATTGATGCTCCCAACGCCCAACTGGCCATGGATCGTGTCAATGAAGTGTGCGGCGGCCGGCCCACGCCGCTGCTGATCGACATGGCCACCACTGATTCCGTCAGCAGGGCCGCGCGGGCCGTGTTCGCCAAGCGCTGCGACGCCTCGGCAATCGCGCTCCTCGGCTCGTCCGCCGTGGACCGGGTTCTCGCCAATTTCTTCCTGGGCGTGAATTCGGCGCCGGTTCCGACACGCTTTTTCACCAACAGCGATGAGGCGGTCCGCTGGCTGACCGCGCAGGGTCATGACAGGGCGTGAGGATGACCGCCGCCTCGAGGAACTCGTGGACGGCATCGTCGTACTGTCCTCGGGCGATCTGTCGAACCGCCTGCCAGTCTCACCGGCACGGGACGGCATTGACGCCGTCACCACCGGCATCAACCTGCTGGCCGAAGAGCTCCAAAGCATGTACGAGGACCTGGAAGTCCGGGTCGCCGAGCGGACCGCTCTCCTCGAGGCGGCCAAAGCCGAACTCCGGCGCGTCATCAACACCGACGAGCTGACCGGCCTGGCGAGCCGCTCGCTGCTGCAGGAAAAAGCGGCCGAAGCCGTTGCCGGGGCCGGCGCGGGACACCAGCCGGCCCTCATCCTGCTGGACCTCGATTCCTTCCGGCTCATCAACGACAGCCTCGGCCACGCCGCGGGGGACGCCGTGCTGCGCGAAGCGGCCCAGCGGCTTAGCCAGGCGGCCGGGGCCGGCCACCTGATCGCACGCCTCAGCGGCGACGAGTTCGCCGTGCTCGTCGCGGACCAGGACACGGAGGCCGTGCTGCAGATCGCGGCCCGGCTCGGCGAATCGCTGAAGGACAGAATCGTCGCCGGCGGGGTCGCAGTCGGCCTTACGGCAGGAACCGGTGTCCGGCTGGGGGAACCTGGCCTGCGCAGCGAGGAACTCATCCGTGATGCCGACATCGCCATGCATGAGGCCAAGAAACGCGGCCGGGACACCCTCCTGGTCTTTTCCGCGGCCATGCACGATGCCGCCAAGCAGCGCGTCCACCAGGTGGCGGAGCTGAGGACGGCGCTGGCGATGGACCAGCTCGAGCTGGAATACCAGCCCATCATGGACCTGCGCACCGGAGCCATTGCCGGCGCCGAGGCCCTGATCCGCTGGCGCCACCCCGCTTTGGGCCTGCTGGCGCCGGATACCTTCCTCGACGCCGCCGACGAGGCCGGGCTCACCGTGGAAATCGGCCACTGGGTGCTCCGGAACGCCATCGCGCAAACCGGCCGATGGAAGTCCAATCCCGGGCTTCCGGCGGACTTCAGCACGCACATCAATCTCTCCCCTGCGGACCTGCACCACGTCGATCTGGCGCCCTATGTCGAAAGCCTGTTGGCCCGGCACGGCGTCGACCCCTGCCAGGTCTCAATCGAGATCACCGAAACCGCGATCATGCGCGGCGGCCCGGAAGTGGCAGCCACCATGCAGTCGCTCAATGATCTCGGCGTCCGGATCGAGATCGACGACTTCGGCACGGGCTATTCGTCCATCAGCTACCTGCGCACCCTTCCGGCCGCGCAGGCAAAGATCGACAAGTCCCTGCTCCACGGACTGACCACAGACCGGCAACAGGAGGCATTCGTCGCGGCCATCCTGCAACTGATCCATTCGGCCGGACTGGGCGCCGTCGCCGAGGGCATCGAGGACAGGGAGCAAGCGAACAGGCTGCGGCAGCTGAACTGCGAATTCGGTCAGGGGTACTTCTTCAGCCGTCCGCTGCCGGTGTCGGACATGACGGATCTGCTCGCGCACAGAGATGGTCCCCTCGCGTGAGCGGACCGGTTCCGGCGGGCACGCCCAAAACGGACACGCCCAAAACAGCCACACACACAAGCGGGACGGGCCTGCACAGTGCGGCGGACACGCTCCGGCTGGCAGCCAGGGTCGCGGTACTGTCCCTGCACCGTCCCAGCAGCCCGGACCGACGCTGGGATGCCTTCTGGCGCGGAGTCTCCCTTGGTTCCCTCCGGGAACCGATCATCTGGGATGCCGCCCCCGGCGCCGGGAACGAAGAGATCCGGCACCACCTGCAGGCAATGGCCGGCGCGATGGATACCAGCCTTCCCATGATCGATCTCGGCTGCGGGAACGGCTCCATCACACGGCGGCTGACAGAAATCTTCCCCTCGGTCCTAGGCGTCGACGTCTCACCCGAGGCCGTGGCAGCCGCGCATTGCGCGCAGCCGCATGTCCCGGGCCTCAGTTTCCGGAGCCTGGATGCCACGCAGCCGGCCGCGGCAGCCGGGCTGGCGCGCGAACTCGGCGACGCCAACGTCTTTGTCCGCGGCGTGTTCCACATCCTTAGCCGGCGACGGCAGGCATGCCTCGCGGGCTCCATCGAAGCCCTCCTCGGCACCCGGGGACGGATCTACCTCGTCGAGACAAACGTCGCGGGCGGCGCGCTCAGCTACCTGCGGGGGCTGGGCGCCACGGGCGAGAAGATCCCCGGACCGCTCCGCCAGGCCATTTCTGCCCTGCCGAAACCGGGCCAATTCGGTGCCGGGCAACGCTCGCGCGTGTTTCCCGCGGACCGCTGGACCCTCATCGCGGAGGGTGCCACCGTCCTGAGGACCAACCCGATGGAGGCCGGTGGACCGCCCGGCAGCATTCCCGCGTACTGGGCGGTCCTGGCCCCGCGGCCTCAGACCTCCGGGAACGTATCCACTCGCTGGTAGTCGCGCGGGACCACGACCATCGGAACGGGGAGCGCCCGCAGCACCTTGTAGGCCGTGCTGCCGATGAACAGCTTGTACTTCTCCGCCAGGCGGGAGGACCCGACAATCATGACCTCGCCGTCGTCCCATTCCAGATCGTCGATTGCTTCCTCGATCGTGCGGCCGTGGGCGACCTCCACACTGACGTGGTGGCCCTCTGGCAGACGGGCCGCGGCGGCGGTCAGAACGGTGTTGGCGTGGATGTGGGCAGCGTTGACGTTTTCCCCACCGTCTCCCTCTACGTCCAGTTCCACGAGGGAGACCAGCCGAAGGGGGACGCCGCGGCGCTCGGCGGATTCGATCGCGACATCGATCGCCGCCTCCGCTCCGACGCGCTGGCCCACCGCGAGGGTCAGGCGCGTGACGGCTTCGGTCCTGCGGTAGCCGCGCGGCGCCAGGGCCACCGGAACCGGGGCGGCGTGCAGCAGGGCGTTGGCCACGTTACCTACGGTATGGCGCTTAAACAGGCCACTGCTTGCCGCACCCACCACAATCAGGCCGGCCCTGTACTCGAGTGCGGCTTCGATCAGGCCAGCTGCGAACGATTCCGCCTGGCGGACATGGAAGTGCGCCTCCAGGCCCTCAGGGACCAGTTCCATTCCCTGGCGTTCCGCGGAAAGGACCTGCTGCTCCGCGGCGCTGACCCGGTTTCCTTCCGGGTTCATCGCCACATAGGGCGTGTGCCGGTCCACCACATAGACCAGGTCGAGATGCGCTCCCTGTGCGCGGGCCATGGCCGACGCCAGTGCGATGGCGTCCGCGCCGCGTTCGGTGGGTGTATAGCCGACTACGTATCGCATGTGTGAACCCCTTATGGGTCTGTGGCAGACGCCAGCTGCGCCCGGGGATTCCGGGCGACGTCGGCCGGTCTGCGCTCCTGCAGTGGATAGGAACGACTCTAGTCCAGCGGGGCCCGAAAGGTGGTGACTAATGGCCCTGAGCAGCACATTCTTCCTGGCCTAGGCTGAGATGGTCGAGGGAGCCCGTCATGACCGCCATTCGCAACCGCAGGACCGGGTCGCGGACCGCGGGGCTGGGAACTCTGACGCTCCTGCTGGTCCTGACTGCCTGCACGCCGCCGGCCCCGCAGCCCTCCGCCGGCAGCCAGCCGCCGTCGCAGTCCCCGTCCGCCACCGCGGCGGCCAGCCTGTCGGCGACCGGTGACGCTGACGAAACGGCACCGCCGCAACCCGGCGACAAAGTGATCTCCTCCACGGTCACCCACAACTGGTCAGTGCCGGGGCCGACCCCTCCGTTCCACACGGACCACGAGAACCCTGTGCCGATTGCGCCACCGCCGGCGGCACCGCTGCCGACGCTGTACGCGATCGGCGCGGGCCAGCACGCCTCCGACACTCCGCCGTATGACCAGCTGAGCTTCCGGTTCGCCGGCGGATTCCCCAGCTACGACGTCGAGATGGTCCCCGAGCTCGTCAATGACGGCAGCGGCCTGCCCATCCCGATGCCCGGCACGGGAACCATCCTCGAGGTGACGTTCCGCGGAGCCCAGTCGCACACCGCGGACGGCACGGCCAGCACCGTGACCAGCGCGCCTGCACCGGCCATCGGCTACCAGGCGCTCACCAGCTACGCGCCAGCCGGAGACTTCGAGGGCGTGCTGAGCTACGGAATCGGCGTCGGACGTCCGATGAGCACGATCCCTGAGACAAAGGTGCGGGTCACTGAGGTGGAGAAGATCGACCAGGGCCAGCACCTGTACGTGGTGGCGATCCAGCTGGACGCGACCGCCTGGAAGTAGGGCCGGCAGAAGCCGAAAAAAGACGGAACGGCGGAAACAGCGGAGACGGCGGAACAGCCGAACGGCGGAAACAGCGGGACCAAAGAAACAACGGAGGAGCCGCGGACGATGTGTCCGTGGCTCCTCTGTTGTGTCGCCCGCCGTTTCCGGCGGGGCCGGTCTCCGGGAAGGGATTGCCTTCCCGGCAGCTCATTGGGCCGTGGGCTAGGCGTTCGCCTTGACGGCCGCGGCCAAGACCGCGAGGCCGTCCAGCAGCAGCTCGTCGCTGATTACCAGCGGCGGCAGCAGCCGGATGACGTTGCCGTAGGTCCCGCAGGTGAGGATGATGACGCCCTCCTTGAGGCAGGCTGCGGCGACGGCCTTGGTCAGCTCCGGGTTGGGCTCCTTGGAACCGGCCTGGACGAGTTCAATGGCCAGCATGGCGCCGCGGCCGCGGACGTCACCGATCACGGACTGCTCAGTTGCGAGTTCGCGCAGCTTGCCGAGGGCGATCTCCTCGATGTGCTTGGCGCGGCCGTTGAGGTCGTACTGCTCCATCGAACCGATCGAGGCCAGCGCGGCAGCGCACGCCACCGGGTTGCCGCCGTAGGTGCCGCCGAGGCCGCCCGGGTGGACGGCGTCGAGGAGGTCGGCGCGGCCGGTGATGGCGGAGAGCGGCATGCCGCCGGCGATGCCCTTGGCCATGGTGATGATGTCCGGGACAACACCTTCGTGGTTCACGGCGAACCATTCGCCGGTGCGGCAGAAGCCGGACTGGACCTCATCAGCGATGAAGACGATGCCCTTCTCCTTGGCCCAGTCCGCCAGCGCGGGCAGGAACCCGTCGGCGGGGACAATGAAGCCGCCCTCGCCCTGGATGGGTTCGATGATGATCGCGGCAACCTGCTCGCCGCCAATCTGCTTCTCGATCATGGTGATGGCGCGCTTGGCGGCCTCGGCACCGGTGATCTCCGGGTTTTCCTCGCGGTACGGGTAGCTCATCGGCATGCGGTAGACCTCGGGCGCGAACGGGCCGAAGTTGGTCTTGTACGGCATGGCCTTGGCGGTCAGCGCCATGGTCAGGTTGGTGCGGCCGTGGTAGGCGTGGTCGAACGCGACGACGGCGTCCCGGCCGGTGGCCAGGCGGGCCACCTTGACGGCGTTCTCGACAGCCTCGGCGCCGGAGTTGAACAGCACCGTGCGCTTTTCGTGGTCGCCCGGGGTGAGGCGGTTCAGCTGCTCGGCCACGGCGACGTAGCCTTCGTACGGGGTGACCATGAAGCAGGTGTGGGTGAAGTGCTCCACGGCTTCCTTCACGGCGCCGACGACGGCGGGGTCCGAGGCGCCGACGCTCGTCACCGCGATGCCGGCGCCGAGGTCGATGAAGGAGTTGCCGTCGACGTCGTGGATGATGCCACCGTCGGCGTCGGCCACGAAGACCGGGACGCTGGACGCGACGCCGGCGGCGACGACCGCCTTGCGGCGCTCGGTAAGGGCAACGGACTTGGGACCGGGGAAGTCGGCCTGGACGCGGCGTTTCTGCTCGAGCCGGTAGGTGATGTCATGTGCGGTGGTGGTCATGGGAAAACCTTTCTAAGCGTGCGGTTGAGGCGCGCGAGTTATGCGTCAGGGTGGGCTGGGCGGCCGCGTTACGCGACGGCGTTATGCGTCCAACGCACTCATGACGTGCTTGATGCGGGTATAGTCCTCGACGCCGTACATGGACAGGTCCTTGCCGTAGCCGGACTGTTTGAAGCCACCGTGCGGCATTTCGGCGGTGAGAAGAATGTGGGTGTTGATCCAGACGGCGCCGAAGTCGAGGTCCCGGCTAAGGCGCATGGCGGTGCCGTGGTTGGACGTCCAGACGCTGGAGGCCAGGGCGTACTCGACGTCGTTCGCCAGCTCCACTGCCTCGTCCTCGGTGCTGAACTTCTGCACCGTGATGACCGGGCCGAACGTTTCCTTCTGGACAATGTCATCGGTCTGCTTGGCGCCGGTGACAATCGTGGGCTCGAAGAAGAAGCCCTTCTCGCCCGCGCGGTGGCCGCCGGTCTCGATCTTGCAGTTCGCCGGCAGGTGCTCGACCACGGAGGTGACCGCGTTGAAGTGGTTGACGTTGTTCAGCGGGCCGAAGTAGTTGTCTTCGTCGTTCTGCGAGCCCGTGTGCAGGGTCTTGGTGTGCTCCACCATGGCGGCGACGACGTCGTCGTGCACCGAATCCTGAACCAGGACCCGGGTGATTGCCGTGCAGTCCTGGCCGGCATTGAGGAAGGCGAACTCAGCGATCGCCGCGGCGCTCTTCTTGATGTCGGCGTCGGCGAACACAATGGCCGGGGCCTTGCCGCCGAGTTCCAGGTGGGCGCGCTTGAGTCCCCTGGCGGCGCCCGAGGCGACGGCGATGCCGGCGCGGACGGAACCGGTGATGGAGACCAGGCCCGGGACCTTGTGCTCCACCATCATGGCGCCGGTCTCGCCGGTGCCCAGGACAACGTTCAGGACGCCGGCCGGGAAGATCTCACCGGCGAGCCGGGCCAGCACCAGGGTGGATTCCGGGGTGGTGTCCGAGGGCTTGAGGACCACGGTGTTGCCGGCGGCCAGGGCGGGGCCGATCTTCCAGATGGCCATCAGGAACGGGTAGTTCCACGGGGCAACCTGGGCGACGACGCCGATCGGTTCCCGCCGCACGTAGGAGGTGTGGCCTTCGAAGTACTCGCCGGCGGACTTGCCTTCCATGATGCGGGCGGCGCCGGCGAAGAAGCGCAGCTGGTCGGCGCCCGCGGCCACTTCCTCGGAGGCGATCAGGGAGCGGACCTGGCCGGTGTTGCGGTGCTGGGCCTCCACGAGCTCGTCGCTGTTGGCCTCGACGGCATCCGCGAGCTTGAGCAGCATGAGCTGCCGCTGCCCGGGCGTGGTGTGCTTCCAGGTCTTGAAGGCGTTTTTGGCTGCCGTCATGGCGGCATCGACGTCGGCCTGCACCGAGATCGGCGCCTGTGCCACCACGTCGCCGTTGGTGGGGTTCACGATGGGCAGCAACCCTGTGCCGGCGGGGGTGACAAACTCGCCGTTGATGAAGTTCTGCAAGGTTTGAACCACGGTGTACAACCTCTTTCTTACTGCCAATGACGGATGTGTGACTGGTCACGAGCCTATGCCAGCTGGGCAAGTCAGGGAATAGGCACCTGCACACCATGCCCGCCACCCTTTAGTGCGCTTGACCAGCACCCGGCTATCCTTAATCCATGGCCATTTCACTCGCCGCCCTGCTGGGAGTTCCGTCCCTGAATCTCACCAAGGCCGGCCTCGCCGAAACCACCTGGCACCAGGACATTCTCTGGGTGGCCGTCACCGAACAGGAGGATCCGCAGCGGTTCCTCAACGGCGGCGAACTGATCCTGACGACGGGAATGCGGCTCAAGAGCGCCGCGGAGCAGCGCCGGTTCGTGCGTCAGGTCCAGCGGGCAGGTGCGGTGGGAATCGGGTTCGGGGTCGGCCTGACGCACGACGCCGTGCCGCCTGCCCTGATCGCCGAGGCCAACCGATGGGGGCTGCCGGTGGTGGATGTGCCGTACGAAACGCCTTTTATCGCGATCGGAAAGCTCGTGGCCGACGCCCAGTCTGCGGACCACCTGGTCAAACTCGAGCGGCTCATCGCCGGGCACCAGATCCTGGCCCGCGCCCTGCTGACCGGCGGCGGCCTGGCCGAACTCCTGAAACACCTCGGCTCGATGCTGCGCACCGAGATCATCCTGACCCAGTTCACCGCCCAGCTGTACAACAGCGTGCCCGGCCACCCGGCGCCCAAGGCGGAGGGCTGGGCGTCCTACCCCATCCCCACGGGCCGCCGCGACGCCTGCACCCTGTGGGTGAAGCAGCCGTTCGAGGACTCGGGCATCGTGGGGTACGCCCAAAACCTGATCAGCGTTGAACTCAACAACATGGTCAAGCAGCGGCAGGCCCAGCGGGCGCTGGCCGGCCAGGTCCTCGACGACGTCATCCACGGGACGCTGGAGGCCAGCGAAGCCACCCGGCGCCTCGCCGGGGTCGGCATCAACAGCACCCGCAAGAACGTGGTCCTGCTCGCCGAATCGGCCGCCCACCAGAAACAGCTGGGGAGTTCTTCCCTGCCCCAGCCGCTCGAGGCGGCGGTCAGCGCCGTCGTCGGGAAGGACCTCGTGGTGGTGATGCCCGACGACGGCAGCGGCGCCAGCGCCCTCGCCCGCAGCCTCAGCGACCACCTGGCCGAGGCCGGGATCCACGCGACGATCGGCCTTGGCGGGGCCTACACCAAGCCCAACGGCCTGCGCTGGAGCTACTTCGAGGCACGCGACGCGGCCAGCCACGGCCTGCCGGTCAACGAGCCCGAGCGGCTGAGCCTGACCTCGCTGCTGCTGGCCAGCGAGGACGTTCCGCTGGCGGACATGGCCAACGAATCGCTGAACCCCCTGCGCGCCTTTGACGCGGCGCACGGCGCAGAACTCATGGCCACGCTGGAAAGCTATCTCCACAACAACGGCTCGGTGGCCGCCGTCGCCGAGGAACTCACCCTGCACCGCAATACGGTCCGCTACCGGTTGGCGCAGATCACCGAGCTCACCGGCTACGACCCCGCCCAGACACCGGACCGGGTGCAACTCTGGCTCGCGCTGGCGGTGCAGCGGCTCAGCGCCCGGCACCCGCGCTGACAACCACTGCCTGCACCGGCGGCGCCTTCGGCGAACGTGTCACTTGCCGAGATATTCGCCACTAAAGACTGAGTCTCAAACATCAAACGTCTAACCTTTGAAGATGATGAGTATGGCTAGCGGCACGGCGGTTTCCGCACTTTCCCAGACAGCTCCACCCGGAGCGGTCCGCCCGCGCGGCGTGATCGTGGCCGGCGTCGTGGCGCTCGTGCTCATCGGGCTGAACCTGCGCGCCGGCATCACCGGCGCCGCCGCGCTCTTCCACGATCTGCAGGCTGTCCTGGGCTACGGCCCGCTGATCGCAGCCCTGATCCCCTCGATCCCCACGCTGTGTTTCGCGGTGGCCGGTGCTGCCACGTCCTGGCTTACCCGGCAGCTGGGACTGGAAAAGGCCATCCTGCTCTCCCTCGTGATGCTGGCGGCAGGGCTGCTTCTCCGCGGAGTTCCGTCCACCGGGATGCTGCTGGCCGGCACCGTGGCGGGGATGTCCGGGCTGGCCATCTGCAACGTGGCCATGCCCTCCTTCATCAGGGTGCATTTCGCGGACCGCACGTCCCTCATGACCGCCGTCTACACGTTGACCATGACCACAGGCGCTACCGTCACCGCCGTGCTGATCGTTCCGGTGGCGCAGGCCCTTGGCTCACCCTCGGCGGGCGTCGGTTCAATCGGTTTCCTGGCCCTGGGCGCCTGCCTCGGCTTCATTCCGATCGCGGTGCACGCCCACCGCAACGCGTCCGCCGGAAAGGCCGCCCGGGTTTCCCCATGGCCCCTGCTGCGGACCCGCACCGGCGCGCTGATCACCCTCGGCTTCACGGTGCAGGCACTCCTGGCCTATGCCGTGCTCAGCTGGTTCCCCTACATGCTGGCCACGATGGGCCTCACCGCCTCCGGCAGCGGGCTCATGTTCGGACTCATGCAGCTCGTCTCCGTCCCCGCCGGCATGGTGCTGGTCGCCATCGGCTCACGCCCCCGGATGCTGCGGACGGCGTTCTACCTGGCCACCGTGACCATGGCCCTCGGCGTCCTGGCCATGCTGGTCCTGCCAGCTGCCTGGGCTCCACTGACCGCGGTGCTGCTGGGCTTCGGTCTCGGCATCTTCCCGCTGGTCATGGTGATGATCAGCCGCAGCGGCCGCACCACGGCCGAGACCACCGCGCTGTCCACCGTGGCCCAGTCCGCAGGGTATCTGTTCGCGACCCTCGGGCCGTTCGGCATGGGCCTGCTGCACAGCGCCACCAACTCCTGGACGCTTCCCTTGGCCCTCCTGCTGGCAGTGGCCCTCGGCCAGATCGCGGTAGGCCATCTCCTGTCGGCGGGACCGAAGCAGCTGCGGGCCAAGGAGCTGCGGGCCAAAGAACTGCGGGCCGCCGCTTCGCACTCCTCAGACGGAACTTCGCCCGTTTCAGAAGGAACACTGCGATGACACTCACTGCCTCGCACCGGCCACCGTTGGCGGAGGAGATCACTGCCAAGCTGCGGGCCCTGATCCACTCGGGCGAGTGGCCGCTGCAGCAGCGCATTCCGGCCGAACCTGAATTGATGGCCGCGTTCGGGGTCTCCCGCGGCACGCTCCGCGAGGCCATCAAAGCGCTCGCCCACAGCGGAATGCTCGAGGTCCGCCGCGGGGACGGCACGTACGTCCGCGCCACGAGCGAGATCGCAGGCGCCACGCAGCGGATGTATGAGGACCACTCCCAGGAGCACATCCTCGAGGTCCGGGTCGGGCTGGACACCCAGGCGGCCCGGCTTGCTGCCCGTCACGCGACGGCCGACGACCTCACCGCCCTGCGCGGCTTGCTCACCGCACGCCGTGCCGCCTGGTTGGCCGAGGACTATCCCGCGTGGGCCCGCGCCGACTGGGACTTCCATGTGCTCGTGGCGCAGGCGTCCGCCAACCCGCTGCTGTATGAGCTGTACGTCAGCTTCGGCAGCGTTTTCCACAATGATCTGCTCCGCCAGCAGCGGCGGGGAGGTTTCAACGGCCTGCCGCTCGAGGGCCACGACGAACTCGTGGCCGCGATTGCCGCCCGGGACGAGACCGCCGCCGTCGAGAGCGTCACCCGGAACCTGAACTCCTGCGCGGAATGGCTCCAAGAGTAGCCTCTAGGGTTTTCCCAAGGTGGCCGGAAGATGCTTCTGTCTCAGTGGCGGCCGCCACTCGCGCACCGGCCTCGCGGCCAGGCTCGCGACCACGCGGATTCCCGTCATCATCGGCGTCAACGCCGAGTCCAGACGGCCGGCCCCTGCGCCCAGCAGCAGGGGCCGGCTCGACTGTGGCACGTGGTTCCGCGGGCACGTCAATAGGGTCTTAGTGCCGTAGACCGGGCCCCGACCTCGGTCAACACTAAGAGTGGTAGGACGCTATACGAGGGTGCCCGCGACAAGGGTGCCTGCACTTCAGGCCCAGTCCCGGGGACGAAGATGCCGGCCTCAGCGAATGACGGTCTCCTCGGGTGCCAGTCTTGCCGGGTGTTGTGAATTGCCCCAGCAAGTACGCCGCCAGGAGGTCGACAGTGGGCAAGAAGAAGAAAAAGAACAAGGGCTCCGACGGTCAGGACGAGCAGTCCACGACAAAGATGCGGCGCAAGGAGTACGAGGCGGAGATGACCGTCCTCCAAGGCGAGCTGGTCGCCCTGCAGGAGTGGGTAAAGTCCACCGGAGCCAAGATCTGCATCGTGTTCGAGGGCCGCGACACGGCAGGCAAGGGCGGAACGATCAAACGCATTGTCGAGCGGGTGAGCCCCCGGGTGTTCCGGGTGGTGGCGCTCCCCACACCGACGGAGCGGGAGAAATCCCAGATGTACCTCCAGCGCTATATGTCGCACTTCCCGGCGGCCGGCGAGGTGGTCATCTTTGATCGCAGCTGGTACAACCGTGCGGGCGTGGAGCGCGTAATGGGCTTCTGCACCCCGGAGCAGACCGAGAAGTTCCTCACTTTGGTCCCAATGGTTGAGAAGGCGATGGTCGACTCCGGAATGATCCTGCTCAAGTACTGGCTGGAGGTCAGCCCCGACGAGCAGACCCGGCGGCTAGAGAGCCGCATGGACGATCCTCGCAAGACCTGGAAGCTGTCGCCGATGGACCTGAAATCCTACAGCCGGTGGTACGACTACTCCAGGGCCAGGGACGCCATGTTCGAGACAACGGACACCGCTTGGGCGCCCTGGTACGTAGTGAACAACGACGTCAAGAAGCGCGGCCGGCTCAACATCATCAGCCATATTCTCAGCCAGGTGCCCTACGAGCCGTTCCCGGGGCTCGACGTCGAGCTCCCCAAGCGTCAGAAGGCCGGCGACTACCGTGAACCCACCCTGGCCGTCCGGCACATCCCGACACCGTTCTGAGCAGCGTCCCGGCGATGAGGAGGAAGTCATGACCGACAATCCCGGAGCAGCAGCAGAGTTGGCTGCGACCGACGTGGACGCGACGTGGTACGCGTTGGCACCCGCGGACGTGGCGGCCGAGCTGCAGGTGGACCCGGCCGGCGGGTTGAGCGCGGCAGAGGCGGAGCAGCGGCTGCAGGAGTACGGCCGGAACGCCCTAGCCGCCACGAAGCCGGAACCGGTCTGGAAGCGGTTCTTCAAGCACTACCGGGACTACATGCAGATCGTGCTCGTGGTCGCCGCCTTAGTCAGCCTGTTGATCGGGGAGTATGGGACCGCCATCGGGCTGGCCGTGCTGACGCTGTTTAACGCCTGGTTGGGCTATCACCAGGAAGGCAAGGCCGAGGCGGCCGCCGCTTCCTTGGGGCAAATGATGAAGGCGATGGCCAAGGTGCGCCGCGACGGTGACATGGCGGAGATTCCCGCCGAGCAGCTTGTGCCCGGCGATATCGTGGTGGTCGATGCCGGCGACCGGGTCCCTGCCGACGGCAGGATCATCCTGGCGGCAACCCTCCAGATCGAGGAAGGCGCACTGACCGGCGAAAGCGTCGCTGTCGAAAAGGACACGGCGGCCATCAGCCGGCACGATGTCGGCATCGGAGACCGCCTGAACATGGCGTTCATGAACACCAACGTGACCCGGGGCCACGGCGAGATCCTCGTGACCACCACGGGCATGGGGTCCGAGGTCGGCCATATCGCCCACATGCTGTCCGGCCAAAAGGAGGAGAAAACCCCCCTCACTAAGCAGGTGGACCGGCTGACGATTTTCATCATCATCGCGGCCCTCTTCGCGTTCGTCGCGATCGTAGTGATGGGCCTGGCCCAGGGCGAATCCTTCGCGGTGCTCTTCGGGATCGGCGTGGCCCTGGCGGTCGGCTCGATCCCGGATGCGCTGCCTGCCGTCGTCACCACCATCCTGTCGGTGGGATCGGTCAACATGGCCAAGAAGAATGCCATCATGAAGGTCCTGCCGGCGGTCGAGACGCTGGGCTCCACGTCGGCCATCAATTCCGACAAGACCGGCACCCTGACCCTGAACCAGATGACTGTGCGGGAAATCGTGACAGTACAGCACCACTACACCGTCAGCGGTGAGGGCTACAGCTTCAACGGCCAGATCCAACGGACCACCGGCGACGCCGAACGCGACCTGGACTACGTGATGTTCCCGTGTGCGCTGTGCAACGACTCCGACATCGAGGACGGCGAAGTCATCGGGGACCCCACGGAGGCTGCGCTGTACGTGCTCGCGCAGAAGGGCGGCGTGGACGTCCGGGAGTTCCGCAGGAACAATCCGCGGGTGGCGTCCGTGCCCTTTGACTCCGACTACAAGTTCATGGCCACCTTCCACGTGATGCCGGGCGCCGATGGCAGGCCCGTGGTCAGGGCCTACGTGAAGGGCGCACCCGACGTCGTGCTCAACAGGTCGTCCTCCGGGCGGATGCCGGGCGGCCGCGCCGAGTCCCTCACCGAGGAAATGCGGGGGAAGGTCCTGGCCGCGAACGAGCGCATCGCCAGCCAGGGCCGGCGGGTGCTCGCCCTGGCGCAGCGGGAGTTCGACCCGTCGACGTTCCAGCCGTCAGGGGATCTGATGGCGCTGATGCAGGATCTGGAGATTTCGGCGCTGATTGGCGAGGTGGACCCGCCGCGAGCCGAGGCGGTGACTGCCATCGCCAAGGCGAAACACGCCGGCATCCGGGTCCGGATGATCACTGGTGACCATGCCATCACCGCGGCGGCAATCGCCGACGAGCTGGGTATCCGCGGGCGCGCGGTCACCGGCGCCGAGTTCGCGGCCTTGAGCGACTCCGAGGCCGACAGCCAGGTGGATGGGATCGGGGTGATCGCCCGGGTGGCACCGGAGCACAAAGTCCGGCTGGTCGAGGTGCTCAAGCGCAAAGGCAACGTCGTCGCGATGACCGGCGACGGCGTGAACGACGCACCGGCCATCGCCGCGGCCGACATCGGGATCGCGATGGGCATCACCGGCACCGATGTCGCCAAGGGAGCAGCGAAGATGATCCTGGCCGATGACAACTTCGCCACCATCGTGACCGCGGTCGAGCAGGGCCGGCTCGTGTATGACAACCTGCAGAAGTTCATCCGCATCCAGGTCGCCAACCTGTTCATGTTCATCTTGGCCTTCATCGGCTCGTCGGCGTTCGCGATCGCCGGCACGGCGCTGCTCAGCCCGGCTCAGGTGCTGTGGATCCACATGGCGATCGTCGCCCCCATTGGGGCCGTGATGGGCCTGGACCTCGCGACGCCGGGCATCATGGACCGCAAGCCCCGGCCGTTCAATCAGCCGATCATCGTCCGGTCGATGATGGTGCGCCTGTTCGTCGTCGGGCTGTTCATGGCGGCCGCCACACTGCTCCTCGTGCAAGTTGGCAAGGCCAGCTACGGTTCACTCGAGGTCGGCCAGACCATGGCCATAGTTGGCCTGGGGCTCATGAACATTGCGGTCGCCCTCAATCTGCGTTTCCCCGAGGAGAGCGCGTTCGGGCCTTCCACGGTGTCCAACCCGAAGCTGCTCTGGGCGTTCGGCTGGGCGGTTGTCGGCTCGATGCTGATCACACAGATCCGCGTGCTGCAGGAACTGTTCGGCACCCTCCCGCTCACCGGTGAGCAGTGGCTGATCTGCCTGGTGCCGGCCGTGGTGCTGCTGCTCCTGGGCGAACTGTTCAAGGTGATCCTGCGGGCCAGGCGCGCGGGCGAAAAGGCCAAAGTCGAGGCTGCGCCTGTTCCTGCCTGAGCGCGTCTGCAACTGCTGAGGACCGGAACGCGATGTTCCGGCCCTCAGCGGCATGTGGTGGTCCTGAAGTGCGGGTGCTAGCGGATGAGGCCCTTGAGGACGTTCTTCGGGCGCTGCATTTCGCCGTGCTTGGCGCCGAGAACAATCACCCAGCCGGCGAAGACGGGGATGGCCCACTGCAGGATCTTCAAGTGCTGCTGCGCGGAACGGAGTTCCTCTGAGGCCTCAGGCTTCGGCTCGGTGGCGCCCTTGGCACCCTCGGCGGCCAGCTTATCCACCTTGGCTCCCTGCAGGCCGGCATACAGGGTCACAGCGGCACCGGCGAGGGTGACGACGGACTTGTAGACGCTCAGGCGCGTGACGCCGTCCTGCTTGGCCATCCGTCCCTTGTTTTCCCAGATGACGGCGAGTCCGGAAAGAAAGTGCGCCCCTAACGCCGCCGCCTGGTACGGCGCCCACTTCTTCCAGCCCACGCTTGACAGGCGGGTACGTTCGGCCGGGTCGTTGGCAACAGCTGAGGCACCGTTGAGCCCTATGGCACCCATCAGCGAACCGCCGAACCAGGCGGCTGCCGTCAGGTCGTGAATGGATCGGGCAACAAGATTACCTGCCATGTTGAGCTTCCTATCGTCTGTCTTCGGATCCGAATCGCGGGAGCAGCACCTGACGCTGGTGCCGCCGGGTGCGTGCCCACAAACGCGGGCTTAGTTGCGCTATAGTAAGCACACTTAGCAACAAGTCGGTAGTGTCGACGACCTAGGGCGGCCCACCCGTGAAGGCGCGGCGCCTGCGCGTAAGATCGGGCCATGAAACAAACGGGGCAGCTCTTCGGTTGGTCCTTCGGAGACAAGTCCCGGGCCGACGAGCCGGGATACCTGGACAACCTCCGGGAGGCCGCGCTGGCTAACGCCGAGAAGGACGCCGCCTCGCGCGGTTTCGACTTGGAAGCCGGGGCGGAAACTTACGCGGTGATCGAAAAGGGAGAGACCTTGATCGAACTGGACTCCGCCCCTGGCGGACTCATTGTCCGGTGCACCGTAACGATCGTGGGTCCCGGCGCGGGCGACGTCCATGCCGAAGGCCCCATGAACGGCTAAGAATCGAACAGTGAACAAGCGGATGGGAGCGGGGCGGATGTCGTCCAACGAAACTGCTATCGGGGAAGCGGCCGACGCAGCGGAGGCGGCATCGAACAGTACCGTGCTCGACGTCGTCGCGCGCGCAGGATTCGCCGTCATGGCCCTGCTCCACATCGTGATCGGTTCGATTGCTATCGCGCTGGTGCTGGGCGCCCCCGGCCAGGCCGAACCGACCGGCGCGATCGAGCAACTCGCCGCCAACCCCTGGGGGCCCGTGGTGATGTGGGCCGGGTTCCTCGGATGCGCTGGCCTTTCGCTCTGGCAGCTGAGCGAGGCGACCCTGCGTGCCCGCCATCTCCCGCGCGGGGAACGGCTGGGCAAACTCATCTCCTCCGGCTTCCTCGCCGTCGCCTATGGCAGCGTCGGCTTGAGCTTCGCGGGCTTCGCGCTCGGCAACCGCGGCGATTCCGGAGACTCGACACGGGACTTCAGCACGGCGCTGGTGCAGAGCACCTTCGGAGTCCCGTTGCTGATCGCCCTCGGGCTGACCATCATCGGGATCGGCGTGTACTTCATCGTCAAGGGGTTCGGGAAGAAGTTCAAGGAGGAACTGCACCACTTCGAAGGGACCCACCGCGGCAAGCTGATCAGCGTGCTCGGAGTCACCGGCCACGTCGCGAAAGGGCTGGCGCTGATCCTGACCGGGCTGCTGTTCGTCATCGCCGCGGCGACCAACAACCCCAGTTCTTCCACCGGCCTGGACGGCAGCCTCAAGGCACTCCGGGACCACCCCTTCGGCCCGTACCTGCTCCTGGCGATCGGTGCTGGCTTCATTGCCTACGGTTCGTTCGCCCTGGTACGCGCACGTTTTGGCCGGATGTAGCCACCTTCCGGAGGGTCAGCTTGCCGCTTTCCGCAGCGGCACCACATCGCCTTCCTGGTACAGCAAGGCGCGGATCTCGGACTCGGCGGAATCGGGCCGCTTCGGGTCGATCGTCTCCCCCGCCGCGAAGTGGTCCAGTAGCCGCGGATCCACATAGCTTTTCCGGGCGATCGACGGCGTGTTGCCCAGGACCGCGGCCGCGTCCTGCATGGCGCGGCTCACCGCGCTCTTGCGGGCGGCCACCTTCGCTTGCGGGCCGCTCTGTGCCAGGCTGACCGCTGCCGCCGCCGTCCCCCGCAGGGTGCGGAAGTCCTTGGCGGTGAAGTCCTCCCCCGTGCGCTCCTTGACGTACTCGTTGATGTCCGCGCTCGACACCGGATGCCAACTGCGGCCGTCCTTGTAGGCCAGCAGCCGGGCCTTGCCGCCGCGCCGCTTGAGCTGACGCACGACGGCGGCGAGGTCGGCGTCGTCGATCCGCGACTCCCAGGTCTTGCCGCTCTTGGCCGGGAAACTGAGCCGAAGTTCGTTCTTGCGCACCTTGACGTGGGCGCAGAGTAAAGTGGCGAGGCCGTGGCTGCCGTTTTCGTTGGTGTAGCGCTCCGAGCCGACCCGCAGCGACCCGCTGTCGAGCATCCGAAAGGCGGCCGCCAGCACCCGTTCCCGGGTCAGCCCTTCGGAACGCAGGTCCATGGTCACCAGGCGGCGTGCGGCCGGTAGGGTTTCGGCCAGCTGGAGCGAACGGTCGAACTTCAGCCGGTCCTTCCGCTCCCGCCAGCTCGGATGGTAGATGTACTGCCGCCGGCCCACCGCGTCGACTCCCGTGGCCTGGATGTGTCCGTTGTCGTACGGGGCAATCCAGACATCCGTCCAGGCCGGCGGGATCCCGATGCCCTCCAGCCGCTCCCGCACGGGTCCGGGCGGCAGGGTGGACCCGTCCAGGTCCTTGTAGCTGAACCCCGTCCCGGCGGGGACCCGGCGGTATCCGCGGCCGGACGCGTTGCTGTGACGGAGCCTCATTGGCCGGTCCCTGGCGAATCGTGCTCATCCATGACGGTAAGCCTACTGACTACTGCCCGGGTTTCCACGCAAAGCAAACAACGCGGGGTCACTTCGCGCATAATCCCGCCTGGGATGCGCGCGAAGTGACCCCGCGTTGTTCTGCTTGGAGGCTAGACCTCGACGGCGGCGCCGCGGGAGATCTCCACCATGTCCTCGCGGGGGACCACCTTGATGCGCTCGCGCTGGACGGCGACCCCGTGCGATTCGCCGGCCGCAGTGGCCTTCTCACCGAGGGCGCGCTCGTGCTCGTCCAGGGCCAGCCAGCCTTCCCAGCTGGTGTACTCGACGCCGCGGGCCGCCAGGAGTTCGACGATCGCCTCCGGAGCGGGTGTGGCGGCCAGTGGCAGGTTTTCGCGGTCCTCGAGCAGGTAGGTCACGGTTTCGAGGGCGTCACCCTTGGTGTGGCCGATCAGCCCGACGGGCCCGCGCTTGATCCAACCGGTCGCGTAAATCCCCGGCACGGGGGTGCCGGCGGCATCCAGGACACGGCCGCCGTCGTTCGGGACGACGCCCTTACTGTGATCGAACTCGATCTCGGGGAGGGCGGAACCGAAGTAGCCGATGGCGCGGTACACGGCCTGGACCGGGTAATCGACAAACTCGCCGGTGCCGCGGGCGTTGCCGGTGCCGTCCAGTTCGGTGCGCTCGAATTTGATCCCGGCGACGCGGCCGGGAGCCTCGGCGCTGTCGTACACCTCGACCGGGCTGTGCAGGAAGTGCAGGTGCAGCCGGCGGGACGCGGTGAGTTCGGAGAGGTCCTCGGGCTGTTCGGCGATCCAGTTAGTGAGCGTGCCCACCATGGTCTTGGTCTGGTTGTTGCTCTGGATCTGCCGGTCCGACTCGGCGTCGAACTCGAAGTCCTCGGCGTAGAGGATGATGTCCACGTCCTTGGAGTGGGAGAGTTCGCGCAGCTCCAGGGGCGTGAACTTGACCTGGGCCGGCCCGCGGCGGCCGAACACGTGCACGTCCGTGACGGGCGAGGACTTCAGCCCGGCGTAGACGTTGTCCGGGATTTCGGAGACCAGGAGGTCGTCGGCGTGCTTGGAGAGCATGCGGGCCACGTCCAGGGCCACGTTGCCGTTGCCGATCACGGCGATTTCCTTGGCCTCCAGCGGCCATTCGCGGGACACGTCGGGGTGGCCGTCGTACCAGGACACGAAGTCGGCGCCGCCGTAGGAGCCCTCGAGCTCGATGCCGGGGATGTTGAGGTCCGCGTCCTTGATGGCCCCGGTGGCGAAGATGACGGCGTCGTAGTGGTTGCGGAGGTCATCGATGGACAGGTCCGTGCCGTAGTCCACGTTGCCGAAGAAACGGATGTCGCCGCGGTCCAGGACCTTGTGCAGGGCGTTGACGATGCCCTTGATGCGGGGGTGGTCGGGGGCCACGCCGTAGCGGATCAAGCCATAGGGTGCCGGGTAGCGGTCGAAGAGGTCGATGCTGACGGTGAGCTCGCCGCTCTTGACGGCCTCGCTCTTGGTCAGGATGTCCGCGGCGTAGACGCCGGCGGGACCGGAGCCGACGACGGCGACGCGCAGCGGGCGGGCGGCGGTTCCTACAGGGGTGTTCGTTGACACGGCTGTGTTCCTTTTTCTTCTGCATCCGTTGCTCCACAACTGCCCTTTTGAGGCTTGATAACGGCAGTTATGGAGCAATCGACGGGCTTTACGGGGTCAGTACGCGGGTCTTGGTGGTGCGCGGAGCGTTCGGGGCGGTGGTGCTGTAGTCCGCGGTCTTGAAGTGCGACGGCGCGAACGGGCTGACGCGGACCACGTCGCCGATCACGATCACGGCGGGGTTCACGACGCCGGCGGCCTCCGCCTGGTCCGCGATGGTCCCGAGGGTTCCGATGGTCACTCGCTGGTTAGGCAGGTATCCGTTCTCTACGATGCCAACAGGCGTGCCCTGAGGCAAACCGGCCCGGGCCAGGGAGGCTGCGGAATCGCGCAGCTGGCCCACGCCCATGAGCAGGATCACAGTGTGGTCGGCACGGGCGGGGACCTCGGAGAGTTCCTCGTGGCCGGTGACCACGCTGAAGCCCTTGGCGAGCCCGCGGTGTGTGACCGGGATGCCGGCGGCGGCCGGGACGGAAATGGCCGAGGTAACGCCGGGAACCACTTCGACCTCGACGCCGTGCCGGCGGCAGAATTCGGCTTCCTCGCCGCCGCGGCCCAGGACATACGGGTCGCCGCCCTTGAGCCGGACCACGCGCTGGCCCTGCAAGGCTTCCTCGACCAGGATCCGGTTGA
This sequence comes from Arthrobacter sp. ok362, assembly GCF_900102785.1. Lineage (GTDB taxonomy): Bacteria > Actinomycetota > Actinomycetes > Actinomycetales > Micrococcaceae > Arthrobacter. The sequence goes on along the minus strand of NZ_FNGC01000002.1, from coordinate 345,181 downwards.
TCCCGGCCTGCGGCACCGGATGGTGGCCGGGGGTCTTGCCGACCTCGATCACGCGGACGTCGGGGGCCAGTTCGGCCAGGAGTTCACGCGGGCCGAGCCGGTCCGCCACCACGACGTCGGCCTGGCCAAGGAGCCGGCGGCCGCGGACGGTGATGAGTCCGGTGTCGCCGGGACCGCCGCCCACGAGGGCCACCGATCCGGTGGTTGCACCCATTCCGGAACCACGGTACCGGCGCAGCGGCAGGTCTCCGGTGTCCAGGGCGGTGGCGACGGCGTCGCGCAGGGCCATGGCGCGGCGCGGGTCTCCGCCGGCGTTGACGGCGATCTTGACGTCGTCAACCACGGCGACGGCGGGCGTCCAAGCGGCGGATGCTTCGTGGTCGGAGGCGTTGACGCACCAGACGCGCTGCGCCTCGGCGTCGGCCGAGACCTGCCCGTCCACGGCGGCGTCGCCGGTGGCGGTCTGGACGAACCAGACGCCGTCGACGTCGGAGGGGCGGTACGGGCGGGGTTCCCAGTTCAGGAGGCCGGCGTCGGCAAGTTCAGCCAGCGCCGGGCAGGCGACCGGTGCCACGACGGTGACGCGGGCTCCGGCGTCGAGCAGCCCCTTGGTCCGCCGGGCGGCCACCGGTCCGGCGCCAACCACCAGCACGGGACGGCCGAGGAGCCGCAGCGCCGTGGGGTAAATGTCCTGAATTGCCATGCATCGACGATAGGGCGGCGTCACAGAGCGGAACAACGGTGCGGAAACACCAGTTCACGCAAGGTAATGCCGCGTCACATTGTGGCAATTGCGGCACCGGGCAACGGTCCGGGGCACTTTGACGGCCGGGTCGGCCGCTTTGGGCGGAAACCCCGGCGTGTCGGGGTCAATGTGCCCCCGCTCCGGACGCTGAGGGGCGATCGCAGGGCCGCAGCCGGGGGCAACCGGGACGGGCGCGCCTATTTCACGGCAATGAGTTCGATCAGCTTGATGTCCGGATCCTTGGCGAGCATGGCCGGACCGTGTTCGCCAAGGGCGGCGGGGATGGCGCCGCCCAGGTGGGCCTGCCGGTCCTCCTCGGTATCGAAGGTGTCGAAGATGCCGAAAGTGTTCTCATTGACCCGGAAGGCGTACCAGGAACGAGTTCCTGGTTCGTTGAGCACGATCTCGCGGCCCCCGTTCAGGAAGTCCCACACGTCCTGTTCCTTCCCCGCTTTGGCTTCGACCAGGGCCAGCACGCCAAATTTTGCTGCCACAGCTATCTCCTCGGATTAAGTCTTGGAATCGGGCTCGAATGGGCCGCAACCCGGCCTATAGGCGTGAGTGTAGGCCCGCGGTTTCGGCGGAGCAAGGGTCCGCCAGCGGACCGCAGAAAGCCCGACGGCGAGCATCGCCGCTTAGCATTTTGTGTTCCGGCAAGACCCCGCACACTTATCCGGTGTGATGAGCCATACAATTTACTCCGGCCGGGCTCTCCGGTCAGTCTCAACATGGGGGAAGGGGACTTAGTTGTCTCTGCACGAAAACGGCCGTACTCGTACGCGCCGCCCTGGCCGTATGACCAGGGCACTAGCCACAGCCGGGAGCATCGCACTGATCGCCGGTCTGCTGATGGCTCCGGCAGCACAGGCGCTGCCGATGGAAGTAACGCCCGCCGCTCCGACAAACGTCAGCCCGCCGGTTATTGAGGGCGACCCTGTTGCCGGTGGCACTCTCACCTCGACGGGCGGCCAGTGGAACGGCGCCGGCTGGATCAAGTACAGCTGGATCGTCGACGGTGTCACGGTTCAAGCGGCCGACCACGCGGTTGGCGAAGCTGAGGTGTTTCACATTGATCCGTCCATGGCAAGCAAGTCGGTCCAGCTAACGGTGCTGGCGTCGCTGGAGGCCCAGGGGCCCGGCACCAAGCTGGCTGCCACGCCGGTAACGGTTCGTCCGGGAACCTTCGTAGGGGTCAGCTGGAGCAACGCTGTAGCCGGCAAACCCGTCGTCGGGCAGGCGCTGTCGCTGAGCGCACCGAAGTGGAGCAACACTGCGGTCCAGAGTGCCGCAATCGGCTACCAGTGGTACCGCGGAGCTGGCTTCATCACTGGTGCGACCAAACCGAGCTACACGGTGGCTGCCGCCGACGACGCTCAGAAGCTGTGGGCCAAGGTGACGCTCTCCGCGCCGGGCTTCACCTCAGTGGTACTGACTTCTGCCCAAGTCACCGTCGGGAAGGGAAGCTTTGTGACGGCGCCGGTACCGACAGTCAGCGGTATCGCCAAGGTGGGCCAGCTGCAGACTGTCAATGCGGGCACGTGGGCGCCGACCGGTGCCACGCTCTCCTACCAGTGGTACCGCGGAACGGCAGCCATCGTTGGCGCAGTCAGCCGCACCTACACCACCGCTGCACTCGACTACGGGAAGACGCTCAAGGTCAGGGTGCGTGCAGCCAAGTCCGGCTACACAACGCTGGACCGCTACTCCGCCGCCCGCTCGATTGCTGCCGGGACCATCGCGGCCACCAGGACGCTGACGGTGGTCGGAACCCACCGCTATGGACAGACGGTGAAGGTTTCTCAGGGTTGGACTGCCGGTTCAACCATCCGGTACCAGTGGTACCGGAACGGCGTCGCGGTCAGGGGCGGGACCGGTTACGCCCTGTACCTTAACAGCGGCTACATCGGCGCCCGGGTGAACCTAAAGGTCACAGTCTCCAAGGCCGGATACACGACCCGCTCGGCCACCACTGCGGCAATCACCGTGGGCAAGGCCGTGATCACGTTGACGTCAGCCCCCAGGGTCACCGGAGCGCTGTCCCTTGGATCGACCCTGACAGCCTACGTCGGCACCTACGCGCAGGCACCGTCGGCCTACGCCTACCAGTGGTACCGTAACGGCGCCGCGATCTACGGCGCGCGCTACCGCACCTACCGTCTCACTGCCGCGGACAACGCCAGCTCCATCACGGTCCGCGTGTCCGCCAGTCTGATCGACTTTGATACGCGGGTCACCATGAGTCCGGCGCTGAAACTGCCTGTCTGGGCTGTGACGGTACTTCGTGGTGACGGCACATACCGTGTCGGAACGCAGATCAAGCCCGGTCTGTACAAGGCAACGGGGACCGGCAGCGGATGCTACTGGGAGAGGCTCAGTGGCTTCTCCGGCAGCCTGAGCCAGATCAATGCCAACTACTTTGGAACGGCCCGGACATACGTCCAGATCCTTCCGGGAGACGTCGGATTCAGCTCCCACGGCTGCGGCTCGTGGACGACCGTTCCTTCCACCGGGGCCAAGTCCACACGGATCACAACCGATGGCACTTACCGCGTCGGCATCGACATCCTGCCTGGCACCTACTACGGATATGGAGCAGGAGCGTCCTGTTACTGGGCCACGCTCAGCGGTTTCAGTGGCGAAATAGTTGGCGACATCATCGACAACTACTTCGGTGCGGCCAGGACCATCGTCACAATCCCGGCCGGAACAAGGGGTTTCGAGGTCCATGGCTGCGGCACGCTGACGCGCGGCTGACATACGGACAGCAGAAAGCCCGACGGCGAGTATCGCCGTCGGGCTTTCGTTGTTTGGTATTGCTGAGGTGCTTTAGCGTGTGCTGCCGGCGAGCAGGCCCCGGCGGCGGAGCAGCCGCTTTTCGATCGGGGCGAAGACGAGCAGTTCGATCAGGATGCCGACGGCGAGGATCAGCAGGATCGCGGACATCGCAATGGTCATGTCGGACAGGTCACGGCCCTGGTTCAGCATGGAGCCCAGGCCAAAGCCGATGGTGCCGCCGACGGCGATGATCTCGGCCGCCATCAGCGAGCGCCAGGAGAACGCCCACCCCTGTTTGAGGCCGCCGAGGTACCCGGGCAGGGCCGCCGGCAGGATGATTTGCAGGGCCAGCTGGAGCCGGGACGCACCCAGGACCTTTCCGACGCTGCGGTACTGCGGCGGAATCTGGTCCACACCGGAGATCAGGCCGTTGATGATCGAGGGAATGGCACCCATGAAGACTACGAAATACACGGTGGCGTCGGTGAGGCCGAACCAGAGGATGGCTGCCGGCACCCAGGCCACGGACGGCAGGACCTGCAGCCCGGAGATCAGTGGCCCGAACGCGCGGCGCAGCGGTGCCACCTGGGCCAGCAGGAGCCCCACCGGAGTTGCGATGACCACGCTGATCAGGAAGCCCACGACGCCGCGCTGCAGCGAGGTCCAGACGGCCTCCTGCAGCTTGCCCTCGCCCCACAGGGTTCCGATCTGGCCGATGACATCCAGCGGGCCGGGCACGATGTCGCGCCGCTTGAAGCCGAGGGACACGTACAGCTGCCAGAGGATGACCAGCACCGCGAGCGCAGCCACCGGCAGCAGGATCCGGCTCCAGTCGATGCCGGCTTTGCGTCCGGCATCGGACTGGAGGGAATCGAGGCCCGCCTCGAGCTCGCGCAGGTCTTCCTTGCCGCTGGAAGAACGGGTCAGGGCCGCATGTACTTTGCGGGTCTCAGCCGGGGCTTCCGCCACGGGGAGTTGGTTACTTGGCATGGCGGCGGATCTCCTCGCGTAGCCGGGCGGTGATTTCGCCGGTGAGCTGGCCGGCCAGTCCGGCGTCGGTGCGGTGTTCCTCGCTGACGTGCCATTCCCGCACCACGCGGCCGGGCCGGGAGGAGAGCAGCAGCACGCGCTGGCCAAGCCGGACGGCCTCCCGGACGTTGTGGGTGACGAAGACGATGGTCCGGCCGGTTTCCTTCCAGATGCGTTCGAGCTCGTCATGGAGGAGGTCCCGGGTAATCGCGTCCAGGGCCGCGAAGGGCTCGTCCATGAGGAGCAGCTGCCGGTCCTGGGCAAGCGACCGGGCCAGGGACACACGCTGGCGCATCCCGCCGGAGAGTTCGTGGGGCCGTTTGTCCCCCGCACCGCCCAGGTGCACCAGGTCCAGCAGCTCCCCCGCCCGGACCCTGCGGCCGGCTTTCCCGACGCCGCGCAGCTTCAGGGCCAGCTCGATGTTCTCCCGCGCGGTCAGCCAAGGAAACAGTGCCGCGTCCTGGAACATGAAGGCGGCGCCGTCGCTGGGCACCTCGAGGGCCCCCGACGTCGGGGCCTCCAGTCCCGCCATGATGTTGAGCAGGGTGGACTTGCCGCAGCCGGACGCACCGAGCAGGGCGACGAACTCGCCCTGCCCGATGGTGGCGTTGACGTCGTCCAGTACCGGGGCGCCGTCGCCGAAGCGCTTGCCCAGGTTTTCCAGTACGACTGGCATGGTCTGGTCCTTACTGTTGTGGCGGATGGCTGGAGGCCCGGGAGCTAGTCCTTGCCGAGCCCTTCGGCGGAAATCTTCTTGCCGGCCACACTCTCGCCCAGGACACTGTTGAGCGCTGTGAGGTCGAAGATGCCGTTGATGTCGGCCTGTTTGGTGGTGCCGGCGTCGACGCCGTCTTGGAGCAGTTTCTTGTAGGTGCCGGCGAGCGGGTCGGTGGTGAAGACGATGTTCTTCAGGGACCGGTCGATGACGTCGGCCGGCAACGCCTTGCCGGCGGCTGCCTTGAGTGCGTCATTGAGGACCGTGGCCTTCTCCGCGGCGGGCGCCGCATTGAGCCAGTCCACGGATTCAACATGGCCCTTGAGGAGCGCCTGCACGGTGGCCGGGTGCTCGGCCGCGAACTTCTTGTTGACGATCAGGACCGTGGTGACGAACTCGCCCTTCTCCCACAGGTCCTTCTCGTCGACCAGGACCTTCGCGCCGGCCTGAAGCACCAGGCGGGAGGCCCAGGGCTCCGGCAGCCATGCGCCGTCGAGCTTGCCGTCCTGGAACAGTTTGAGGGTCTGGGCGTTCTCGGTCGGGTTGATCGCGACATCGCCGCTGCCGTCCGTGGAGGTCTTGAACCCCTGCTTGCCGAGCCAGGCCCGGAGGGCCACGTCCTGGGTGCCGCCGAGCTGCGGGGACGCAAGCGTCTTGCCCTTGAGGTCGGCGGCCGAGTTGATACCGGGTTTGACCACCAGCTGCGCCCCACCGGCCGTGGCTCCGGCGATGATGCTGATGGATTGGCCGTTGCTCTTGACGTAGGAGTTGATGGCCGGGTTGGGGCCGATGTAGGTGGCGTCAATGGCGCCGGCGTTGAGGGCCTCGATCGCGGCCGGGCCGGCGTTGAAGGTCTGCGTGGTGAGCTTGGTTGCGCCCAGGTCCTTGGCGATAAGGCCCTTGCTGACGCCGACCAGGGCCGGGGCGTGGGTGATGTTGCCAAAGTAGCCGAGCCGGAGTTCGGCGGCCGGCCCGGCGTCCGCCGCGGCCGCTGCCGGGGCGGTTTCCGGGCCGCGGGACAGCGAGGATGCCACGGCTGCGCCGGCGCCGATCAGGAGTACAAGCCCCGCGACCAGGGCGATCTCTAGGGTGCGTTTGCGCTTGGGTTTGCCGGTCTCGCCAGCGACAATCCGGGTGGTGCCGGGCTGCGTGCCGGGCGCGGGGTTTTCGGGGGTGCGTGACATGGGTGAAGTCCTGTTCTGGGGTGAGTGCGGAGGGCCGGGCTGGTGGTCTAGGGCCGGCGACATCGCCCCTGGGAGTCCCTGCGGGGGAGGCCGGGGAACCGTTCCGTCGTCTTCATTCATTCACCATAGGGAGTGTCATAATCGCGGTTCAACGGCCCGGAAACCGGGGGTCACGCGGGTTCACGCAACGTCACATTTGGCCCCAAAAGACGGCAGCCTGTTTCCTGGCCTGCGGCGCATGGCGGCGGGCGGGGAAACAGGCTGCGCTTGTGGGCCGGTGGGCTAGATCGAGTAGCGCTCGTCCTCGTGGTCGCCGGGGTGGTCCTTGACCAGGCCCGCGGCGAGGGTGCTGCCGTCGAGCGGATCGATCACCAGGAAGGCCCCGGTGCGGCGGTGGTGCAGGTAGTTCTCCAGCGGAAGCGGGGCGGAGAGACGAAGCTGCGCGTGCCCGATGTCGTTGAGTTCCAGGGTGGACGTCGGCTCCAGGCCGAAGCTGGCGAGGTCCAGCTTGCCGGTCACGTTCCGGACCAGGGCCTGGACTGTGCGGGTGCCGTGCTTGACCAGCACCTTGGCCCCCTCGCGGAGCGGCTTGGGCGAGAGCCAGCACAAGGCGGCGTACAGGTCCGCCGAGGCTTCCCGGATGGTGCCGGCCGCCGCGATCGTGTCACCGCGGGCGACGTCGAATTCGTCGGCCAGGCGCAGGGCCACGGACTGCGGGGCGGCCGCCTCGGCAAGCTCGCGGCCCGCGAAGTCGATCCCGGTGACGGCGGTGGTGCGCGGGGCCTGGCCCGGCGTCAGGATGCTGACCTGGTCCCCCAGCTTCACGGAGCCCTCAGTGATCTGGCCGGCGTAGGCGCGGTAGTCGCGGTACGCCTCGGGATCCAGGCCGCCGGCGACGGCGTCCGGAGCCAGCGCGCCCTGCGGCCGGATGACCAGCTGGACCGGGAGGCGGAAGCTCTCCAGGTGGCTTTCGAGTTCGTCGGCGGCCGGCAGGGTCTCCAGGACTTCCAGCAGCGCCGGGCCGTCGTACCACGGGGTCCGCTCCGAGCGGTCGACGACGTTGTCGCCGTCGAGCGCGGAAACGGGGATGACCCGGAGGTCAGCGACGCCGTCACGACCGAGCCCGAGCTCACGGCCGACCTGCTGGACGTCCGCCTCGATCCCGCGGAACACGTCCTCGCTGAAGTCCACGAGGTCGATCTTGTTCACGGCGACGATCACGTGCGCCACGCGCAGCAGCTGCAGCACGGACAGGTGCCGGCGGGTCTGCTCCAGGACACCCTTGCGGGCGTCGATGAGCACGACGACGGCGTCCGCGGTGGACGCGCCGGTCACCGTGTTCTTGGTGTACTGCACGTGCCCGGGGCAGTCCGCAAGGATGAAGCTGCGGCGGTCCGTGGCGAAGTAGCGGTAGGCGACGTCGATCGTGATGCCCTGCTCGCGCTCCGCGCGCAGGCCGTCGGTCAGCAGGGCGAGGTCGATCGCTTTTGTGCCGGTGGCCCCTTCGCCGCCGAAACCGCGGTCCGCGGAGGTGCGGGCGACGGCGTCGAGCTGGTCGGCGAGGATCGCCTTCGAGTCGTGCAGGAGCCGGCCCACCAGCGTGGACTTGCCGTCATCGACGGAGCCTGCGGTGGCGAAGCGGAACAGGGTGGTGGGCAGCGCCGCGGCAACGAGGTCCGGGCCCGGGAGAAACGTTTCCGTGCTCATTAGAAATAGCCGTCCTTCTTGCGGTCTTCCATGGCGGCCTCGGAGATGCGGTCATCGGCCCGGGTGGCGCCACGTTCGGTGATGGTCGAGGCGGCAACCTCAATGACGACGTCGCGCACGGTGGCGGCGGCCGATTCCACGGCGCCGGTGCAGGACATGTCGCCGACGGTCCGGTAGCGGACGGTCTTGGTGATGACTTCCTCCTGTTCGCGCGGCTGGGAGACTTCGCCAACGGCGCGCCACATGCCGTCGCGGGCAAAGACTTCGCGGTCGTGGGCGTAGTAGAGGCCCGGCAGCTCGATGTTCTCGCGCTCGATGTAGCGCCACACATCCAGTTCGGTCCAGTTGCTGATCGGGAAGGCGCGGACGTGCTGGCCCACGGTGTGCCGGCCGTTGTAGAGGTTCCACAGCTCGGGGCGCTGGTTGCGGGGGTCCCACTGGCCGAACTCGTCGCGCAGGCTCAGGATCCGTTCCTTCGCCCGGGCCTTGTCCTCGTCCCGGCGGCCGCCGCCGAAGACGGCGTCGAACTTGTTGCGCTGGATCGCATCCAGCAGCGGGACGGTCTGCAGCGGGTTCCGGGTGCCGTCGGCACGCTCGGCCAGCTCGCCGGAGTCGATGAAGTCCTGGACGGAGCCGACAACGAGCTTCAGGCCCAGCCGTTCCACGGTGCGGTCGCGGAAGTCGATGACCTCGGGAAAGTTGTGCCCGGTATCCACGTGCAGCACCGGGAAGGGCACCTTGCCCGGCCAGAACGCCTTGGTGGCCAGGTGCAGCATGACAACGGAATCCTTGCCGCCGGAAAACAGCAGCGCAGGCTTCTCGAACTCTGCGACGACCTCCCGGATGATGTGAATCGCTTCCGATTCCAAGGTGTCCAAAGACGACAGGCGAGCCGACCGCAGAGCCGGAGCGGCGGATGCCGCCCCGGGAGTGGCATCGGGCCTGCCGTAGCTGGACGGCATGCTGCTTGCAGCATTGCCGTCCAGCGAAGGGGCGGGGGCGGCATCTGCTGCGAAGGCGGTGGTGACCGTCGTCGTCGTGCTCAAGTTGCTCATACGTGTAGTCCGCATTCTGTCTTGTCGGTTCCTGCCCAGCGTCCGGCGCGGGGGTCGTCGCCGGGCGCCACCTTGCGGGTGCAGGGCTGGCAGCCAATGGACGGGTAGCCCTGTGAAAGCAGCGGGTTGACGGGAAGGAGGTTGTCATCGGAATACTGCACCAGCTGGTCGAAGCTCCAGGCCGCCACGGGGTTGACCTTGACCAGGCCATTGGCCTCGTCCCAGGTGATCAGCGGCGTGTTGGTGCGGGTGGGCGCCTCGTCGCGGCGGACCCCGGTGAACCAGAGCTCGTAGCCGGCCAAGGTGCGCCGCAGCGGCGCCACCTTGCGCAGGGCGCAGCACTGCGCGGGGTCGCGGGCGAAGAGGTCCTTGCCCAAGAGCCGGTCCTGCTGCTCCACGGTATTCTCCGGCAGCACGTCCACCACGTTGACGCGCAGGTTGGCCGCCACCTCGTCGCGGGTCGCGTGCGTCTCCGGAAAGTGGTAGCCGGTCTCCAGGAACAGGACGTCGACGCCGGGAAGCTGGTCCGCGACAAGCGCCGGCAGGACCGCATCCGCCATGGAGCAGGCGACGGCGACCATAGGCAGCTCGAAATTGCGGGCCGCCCAGGCGATGACATCGCGGGCCGGGGCGTCCCAGCCGAGTTCGGCGGCGCCGGCCTCGGCGAGGACCTTGAGCTCGTCGTGGGAGCGGAGCACGGCGGTCACTGCAGATCACCCTCTTCGGCGGCGAACGCCCACTCGGCGAAGGTCTGGCCTTCGACGCGTTCCGCCACGAACTTCCGCACTACGCGTTCCACGTAGTCCGGCAAGTCCGCAACGTACACCTTCAGGCCGCGGACGGTGCGTCCGAGGCCGGCCTCTTCGCGGTTCGAGGACGCCAGCCCGCCGCCGAGGTGGACCTGGAAGCCCGGGGTCGGGTCGCCGTCGGGCGTGGGCAGCATCATGCCCTTGAGGCCGATGTCCGCCGTCTGGATCCGGGCGCAGGAGTTGGGGCAGCCGTTGATGTGCAGCGACAGTGCCTGGGGCAGCTGTTTGCTCTCTGCAAGGTCGGCCAGGCGGCGCTCCAGCTCGGCAACCGCCGTCGCCGCAGTAACCTTCGTTTCCACGATGGCGAGCTTGCAGAACTCGATGCCGGTGCAGGCGATGGTGCCGCGCCGGAACACGGACGGGCGGGCGGACAGGCCCAGGGCGTCGAGCTCGGCGACGAGCGGGTCCACCTCGTCCTTGGGCACGTCGAGGACCACGAGCTTCTGGTGCGGGGTGGTGCGCAGGCGCCGTGAGCCGCGGGCTTCGAGGGTGTCCGCGAGCTTGACCAGCTGGCTGCCGGAGAGGCGGCCAGCCAACGGCGTGGCGCCGATGAAGAACTTGCCGTCCTTCTGTTCGTGCACGCCGACGTGGTCGCCGGGCGTGGACGGCTTGGGCGCCGCGGGGCCGTCGGAGAGCTTGTAGCCGAGGTATTCGTCCTCAAGGACCTGACGGAACTTCACCGGTCCCCAGTCGGCCAGCAGGAACTTCAGGCGGGCCTTGGTGCGCATGCGCCGGTAACCGTAGTCGCGGAAGATGCTGGTGACGCCGAGCCACACGTCCGCGGCCTGGTCCGGGCGAACGAATGCGCCGAGGCGCTTGGCCAGCATGGGGTTGGTGGAAAGCGCGCCGCCTACCCAGAGGTCGTAGCCGATGCCGAGCTCGGGGTGGACCAGGCCCACCAGGGCGACGTCGTTGATCTCATGCACCACGTCCTGGCTGGGGTGGCCGGTGATGGCGGTCTTGAATTTGCGCGGCAGGTTGGCCAGCTCCGGGTCGCCGATAAACCGTTCGGCGAGTTCCTGGATCAGCGGCGTGGGGTCGATGATCTCGTCCTTGGCGATGCCCGCAACCGGGGAGCCGAGGATCACGCGGGGGACGTCGCCGCAGGCTTCCGTGGTGGACAGCCCCACGCCCTCGAGCCGGCGCCAGATCTCGGGCATGTCCTCCACCCGGATCCAGTGCAGCTGGATGTTCTGGCGGTCCGTGAGGTCGGCCGAGTCGCGGGCGAAGTCCACGGAGATCTGGCCGATGACGCGCAGCTGCTCGGTGGTCAGCGCACCACCGTCGATCCGCACGCGGAGCATGAAGTATTTGTCTTCGAGTTCGTGCGGCTCAAGCGTGGCGGTCTTGCCGCCGTCGATCCCGGGTTTGCGCTGGGTGTACAGGCCCCACCAGCGGAAGCGGCCGTGCAGGTCGGTGCCGTCGATCGAGTCGAAGCCGTGCTTGGAGTAGACGGACTCGATACGCTCGCGGACGTTGAGGCCGTTGTCTTCCTGTTTCCAGGTCTCGTTGGCGTTCAGCGGCGTGGTGCCGTCCACTTTCCACTGCCCGTGCGGCTTTGCGGCCGGACGGGAGGGGCGTTTGGTGCGGCCGGCGGCAGCCTCGTCCGTGGACGCTCCGGCTAGAGCTGTATCAGTCATGCATCGACTGTAGGGGTGGCCGCAAACCCGTCACAAAGGTTCAGAAATGGGGAGTCACCTAGGGAAATATTTCGTCACGAACCGCCGAAAACCCTTGAAGTAGCCATGCGTCTGTGCATCTGCGGGGACGGTCAGGGCCGGTGTTGTGGGGCTGCGTCCAGCGCGGCGTCGTAGCGTTCCAGGGCAATTTCGGCGAGGACCGGCGAGGGCAGGAGCGGCGCCGTCACAAGGTCCGCGCCGGCCTTGGCCAACTGGTCATGGAAGAAGCCGGGCGCCAAGAGATAGGAGGCGATGACCACGCGTCCGCCGAGGTCCACCGCACCGGCCGATTCCCCCGCGCCGGCACCGCCGGCGGCTTCCTCGCGGAGCATCGCGACGGCGTCGGGAACCGAGGGCTTGGCGGAGGCGCCGTAGCCAGCCACGATCCGGTTGGAACGCAGCGCACGGAGCTGGTCCGCGAGTTCCTCGACATTCCGCCCCGCGCTGGGATCGGAGGATCCGGCGGCGGCGAGGACCACTGCGTCGTTGTCCGTCACCCCGGCCTCGCGCAGCCGCTGGTCCAGCAGCGCTGCAAGCCGCGGATCCGGCCCCAGCGGCGCCGCGGCAAGAGTGTCCGGCCGGCTCTTCACGGCCCGGGCGATGTCCACCTTGACGTGGTACCCGACGCTCAGCAGCAGCGGAACCACGACGGCGGTCTCCCCCTCCGGAATGCCCGCCACAACAGCCTGCAGATCCGGGTCCTGCACGTCGACGTAGGCCTCGCGGACGTCCAGCCCGGGCCGGAGCCCGGCGATGCCGTCCCGGAGCTTGTTGACCTCCACAGCTCCCTGCGGGCTCGACGTGCCATGGGCGCAAGCGATCAGGATGGGGCTATTCATAGCCGTTAGCGTAACCTTGGAGCCGCCCTCTATCCGCCCCCTTGTTATCGACCGGGACGCTCCATGACCTTCTCCTTCAGTATTGTCCTGGTCTGGCTTGACCTCGCCGGAGTGTTCTTCTTTGCCGTCTCCGGCTCGCTGCTCGCGGCGCGGAAGCAGTTCGACATCATCGGCTCGCTGCTCCTGGCCTCGCTGGTGAGCCTTGGCGGCGGTGTCATCCGCGACATCATCATCAACGCAGGCCCGCCCGCCGCGTTCACCAACCCGGCGTATCTGGCGCCGCCAATGCTCGCCACGGTGCTGGTGTATTTCCTGTTCTCCAGCGTCCAGCGCTTCACTTCGCTGCTGGTCCTGTTCGACGCCGGCGGCCTGGCCCTGTTCTGCATCACCGGCACCCTGAAGGCCCTGGCCGCCGGGATGAATCCCGTGGCTGCCGTCCTGCTGGGTGTCACGACGGCGGTGGGCGGCGGCCTGCTGCGGGATATCACCGCCAACGAGGTGCCGCAGCTCTTCGACCCCAAGGATCTGTACGCCCTGCCGGCGTTCGCCGGGGCAGTGTCGACCGTGATCCTGTCCCTCACGGGTACCTTTACCGCGGTGACGGCCTGCGCCGTCACCGCGGTCGTCTTCGCCTTCCGGGTCACGGCCTGGCGGCGCCACTGGTACGTTCCGCTGGCGGTGCGCGGCTGGCACCGGCTGGGCCTGGACGAGGCGGAAAATGAGCGCTAGGGATTAGCTAGGATAAGACCATGACTGACATGTTCCTCGAGAAATTCCGCGCGCTTGTCCCGAAGTATCTCGAAGACGAATGGCAGGAAGAAGATGGCCTCCCGGCCGACGAGCTCGACGCCGCACTGGCCGAACACCAGTTCCAGGTCCCGCCGGTCCTGCGCGAGTTTTACCTGGCCGTCGGCGGCTGCGAGGACCTCATGGAGGCCTACCACTACTTCTGGGACCCCGAAGAGCTCGAAGTCGATGACGAGGGTTTCCTCATGTTCCTCGAGGACGAGCAAGAGCAGTTCACCTGGGGCTTCCGCGTCGGGGACCTCAGCATCCCGGATCCCATCGTGTACCGCAGGAACAACGCCCGCGCCCAGTGGAAGAGCGAGGAGGGGACCTTCTCCGAATTCGTGTTCGACATGTTCGAATGGGCCTTCAACGACGAGGACGAAGACTAGGCCTCCGCTCCTCCTGCGCTCTCAGTCCCGCCTCCTCCCCCTTCCCGCCGCCGCTTCTCCCCATGTTTGGCGTCCCTCACCGGAGTGTCCGGCGGAACCGCGGGTATTCTGCGGCGTCGGAAGTTCAAACCTGGGGGAATTCAGCGGATGACGCGGCCGCGTAGGACCTGCCACACCTCATCGACGACCTTCTGCGGGTTGTAGACGATGTCGTGATACCCGTACCGGAGCACAGCGTAGCCCGTCAGCGTGCTGGCGTTGTTCCGCCCCCGGTCCCTCTTGACCTGCGCCGGCTCAAGATGGGTGCTCCCGTCGATCTCCACGATCAGGAATCCTTCGAGCAAGAAGTCCACGAAGCCGATCCCCGGCAGGTTCACCTGCGTCTGGGTGTAGATGCCCTGGCTCCTGAAGAGTAGCCTGGCCACGACTTCGATCGGCGAATCAGCCGTGCCGTCGACCAGCTCCAGGACTGCACGGGCGGCACCGTTCCGGTTTCCCGGCAGCCGATGCCTGAGGTAATCGAGCGTGGTGCGGCCCTGCAGCAGGGCACTTTCCACCATGACGGCGGCATCGACCGGCGGCAGGCAACGGAGCGCATGGAGCAGGGTGTCAGTGAGCCCGGCCACGGGCCGCGGAAACTCCGGCGGCACTACGCTGCCTCGGTGGATGACCGCACCGGCGGCCACGCCATGCCGACACAGCAGATGCAGCCGCTCTGGGGCATGGAGCTGCCAAAGCCTGTGGTGCGGAGCCGCCGACGCGCAGCACAGCGAACCGTTGGCCAGCACCGCGGCCACCAGATCAGGCTCCGGCCCGGCCAGCGCCACGACGCCGTGGCGCAGCCGCTGCATCTCCCCTGCCGCGACTGCATTCCTGATGCTCCGCTCAGAGAAGCCAGCCTGCAACAGCGTCCCGGTCCGGGCCACCGAGCCTGCGTACTTGAGGTAACTGGTGAGGTCCATGAACCCAGCACAGCCACGGACCGGACGATCCAACAGCAGTCTTGACGCCTATGTGGAAACTTCCGGCGCCGATTCTCCCCGGTTTGGCGCCGCCACACGGCGTGCCGCCACCGTTTTAGCGCTCCCTGATCCAGAGGTGGGAGATTCCGCCGCAGCACCAGCAAGACCCGTGACAAACAATTTACAAAATCGCTGGACAGTGTGACATTTCTGTCATATGCTCTTTCTTGGGTTCACCACCTGCCTCCGGTGGATCTGATGCGAACGGAGAAATGGCCCCGGTTCGGCACAACGGAAGACTCGAACGTTGTGAGGAACCGGGGCCATTCCGTTTAAGAATCGGCACGCCGGACGCGCCCAGCCGGACGTGCCAGACGCGCCCAGCCGAAAGTCTCGGCCGAGGCATGCGGTGGAGGCTCAGCGCCAGGCCGTCAGGCTAGCTGCTGCGGTCCACTACCGCGTGGGCGAAGCTGGTCAGCGAGGCCTTCACGACGCCTTCCGGCAGCGGGGCAAGAGCGGCAATGGCTTCATCGGCCCAGGTGCGTGCCACCACCCAGGACTGTGCGGTGACGGGGTGTTCCCGGAGTCCGGCCACGGCGGCGGTCAGGGCCTCGTCCGAGCTGAGGTCGCCGTCGATCAGCGTCAGCAGTTCGACGGCGGTTTGATCCCCGTCGCGGGCGGCGTTGCGCAGCAGCAGCACGGGCAGGGTGGGGACGCCTTCGCGCAGGTCGGTCCCCGGGGACTTGCCGGACTTGACCTTGATCCCGGTGACGTCGATGACGTCGTCGGCGAGCTGGAAGGCCACGCCCACCTTCTCGCCGTACTCGACCAGGAGGGGCTCGTAGGCTTCGTCGGCACCGGAGAAGATCGCGCCAAGCTGGCCGGAGGCGGCCACCAGCGAGCCCGTCTTGTCAGCGATGACGGACAGGTAGTGCGCCAGGGGGTCCTCGTCCGGCCGCGGTCCCACGGTCTCGTGCAGCTGGCCCAGGCAGAGCCGTTCAAAGGTGCGCGCCTGGATGCCAAGCGCACGGGAGCCGAGCTCCGAGACCAGGATGGAGGCGCGCGCAAAGATGAGGTCGCCAGTCAGGACGGCGACGGAGTTGCCCCAGACCTCGTGGGCCGTCGGCGCCCCACGGCGGAACGGCGCGGAGTCCATGACGTCGTCGTGGTACAGGGTGGCGAGGTGCGTCAGTTCAACGACGACGGCGGCCTGCACCACAGCGGGCAGCGAGGCGTCGCCAAGGTGGGCGCACAGCAGGGTCAGCAGCGGCCGGATGCGCTTGCCGCCGGCTTCCACGAGGTGACGCGACGTTGCGTCAGCCAGGGGATCGGAATTGGCGATGGCTTCGCGCAACCTCTTCTCGACGCGCGCCAGGTTGGTGGTGAGCGCGGGACCCAGCTCGGGGTCGCCAGCAATCGCCGCGAAGCCTGCCGGCAGTTGGAGGCCGGTGGCGATCGCCGTGGTGTTAAGGTCGGGTTCAGAGCTCGACGGGCCGTGTCCGGCGTGCGTCCAGCTTTGGTCTGCAGAGTTGGTCACGGGTTAACCCTAACTTTTGTTGCGGAAACCGCGGAGTTGGTGCCGGAGTGCGGAACGCTGTCCGTGGTGGGCGCGGCCTTGTTGGACGTGGCGGGGACCAGGGATTCCAGGACGCGGATGACCCGGTCCTCGAAGCCCTTGGCGGCAGGATCGGTGAGGTTGGCCAGCATGCGCACCACAAAACGCATGAGCACGGGGACAGGCATGCCCGTCCGGAGGGCCAGTTTCATGACGGCAGGCTTGCCGATCAGTGCGGCGAAGGCCCGGCCCAGCGTGAAGTGTGAGCCCCACTGCTGCCGCACGTAGTCGGCATACCGGGCAAGGTGCGCGTCGGCGGCTGTGGCGCCCCAGCCTGCCGACGCCGACCGGGCAGCGCCGTCGATGATGAATTCGGCCGCAAAGCGGGCGGACTCCATGGCGTAGGAGATGCCCTCGCCGTTGAACGGGGAGACCATGCCGCCGGCGTCGCCGAGCAGCAGCAGGCCCGGCGAGTAGTGCGGGGTCCGGTTGAAGCCCATGGGCAGCGCGGCGCCGCGGATCTCGCCGACCTGGTTTTCCGGCGTGAAGCCCCAGCCGGCGGGCATGCCGGCGGTCCATTCGCGCAGCACCTGCTTGTAGTCCAGCTTGCCGAAGTCCTTCGAGGAGTTCAGGATGCCCAGGCCCACGTTGGAGGTTCCGTCGCCGACGCCAAAGACCCAGCCGTAGCCGGGCAGGAGTTTGCCGTCGCGGCCGGGAAGTTCCAGCCAGCCTTCCATCCAGTCGTCCTCGTGCCGCGGCGAGGTGAAGTAGGTCCGCACGGCCACGCCGAGCGGCCGGTCGTCGCGCTTGCGGATGCCCAGTGAGACGGCGGTGCGCGTCGAGTTGCCGTCTGCGGCGAGGACGACGTCGGCGGTGAAGTCGCGCGTTTCCCCGGTTTTGCGCCCTGAGTTGTCCAGCAGCGCGGCGCGGACCCCAGTCACCCGGCCATCGTCGGAGTGCAGCGCCTCGGTGACGCTGTGGCGTTCCAGCACGACGGCGCCCGCGGACTGGGCGTGCCGGGCCAATTGTTCGTCGAAGCCGAGCCGGGTCCGGATCAGCCCGTACTGCGGGAAGTCGGCGACCTCCGGCCAGGGCAGCTCGATCGTGCGCCCGCCGGCGATCAGGCGCAGGCCTTTGTTCCGCCGCCAGCCCTCGGTTTCAGGATGTGCGAGGCCCAGCTTCTGGATCTCGCGGACTGCGCGCGGAGTCAGGCCGTCGCCGCAGACCTTCTCGCGGGGAAAGCTGGTTTTCTCCAGCACCGTGACATCAATGCCGGCTTTGGCAAGGTAGTAGGCGGCGGTGGATCCGGCCGGGCCCGCTCCGACGATCAGTACATTCACGACGCGTAGCGGCTAACGCCCAGGCCGGGTGATGTTGCGGCGCAGCTTGGCCACGGGTCCGGTGTGGGCTGCCAGCGCGGCAGCGCCCGTGGCGGGATCACTTGCGGGGCCGGCCAGCGGTTTCTGGGCCCGGTGCACGGCGACGATGCCGCCGCTGAGGTTGCGGTAGGTGACGGATTCCCAGCCGGCCTCCTGCAGCCAGGCCGCGAGGTGGTCCTGGTCCGGCCAGGCGCGGATGGACTCGGCGAGGTAGACATAGGCGTCGGGGTTGGAGGAGACCTTGACGGCGATGGCCGGGAGGGCCCGCATGAGGTATTCGGTGTACATGGTGCGCCACAGCGGCACCACGGGCTGGGAGAATTCCGCGATGACCAGCCGACCGCCGGGCTTGGTGACCCGCAGCATCTCGGCCAGGGCCTTCTTCGGCTCGTTGACGTTGCGCAGGCCAAAGGAGATCGTGCTGGCATCAAAGGTGTTGTCCGCGAATGGCAGGCGGGTGGCATCCCCGGCGATGAAGTCGATGTCCGGGCGGCGGCGCTTGCCGACCTTGAGCATGCCAAGGGAGAAATCACAGGCGATGACGTTGATGCCGGCGTCGGCATACGGCTCACTAGAGGTGCCGGTGCCGGCGGCGAGGTCCAGGACGCGCTGGCCGGTCGATACGCCCACGGCCTCCACCACCACCTTGCGCCAACGCCGCGTCTGCCCCAACGACAGGACATCGTTGACGACGTCGTATTTGGGGGCGACGTCGTCAAACATCGTGGCTACTTCGTCCGGACGCTTTTCCAAGGATGCTCGGTTCACCCTGCCATTGTCTCAAATGATCGGCTCCCCCACGAACGGGGCGCCAATCAACGCGGCTTTCACCTGCGGGAACGGCCGCGGCCGCCTCGCTCAGCCCCTGCCGGACCGTGTATATCCACGGCACGGGCGTTCACGGGCTAGTGTTATGCCATCATGACGAGCACGTTCCGCACCTTGACAGTCCCCCTCGATGCCGAAACTTTCCCCGGGGGCCTGCCGTCGTTTCTGGTCCGTGACGATGTCCTCTGCTGGACCCGCCGCGAGGCCGGGCTGGTGGGCTTCGGCGAGATCGCCCGGTTCACCGCCACCGGCCCCGAGCGTTTCCTGGAGGCCGACATCTGGTGGCGTCATCTGGTCCTGGAGGCGGACATCGAGGACGAGGTGGACTGCCCCGGCACCGGCCCGGTGGCCTTTGGCTCCTTCGCCTTCTCCAAAGTCTCCGCCCACGAGTCCCGGCTGCTGGTCCCCGAAATCGTCGTGGGGCTCCGCGACGGTCAGGCGTGGCTAACCCAACTCACCCTTGACGACGGCGAACTCACCGAAGCGGGCGCCCGCGCCGCCCTGGACCGCTGGCTTGGCAGCGCCAGCGCCAATACCGACAGCGCCGTGGTGGACGACCCGCCGCCGGCGGCCGCCCAGGCCGGTGTCGCCGTCGTACGCCCTTTGCCCTTGGCTGCAGGGGCAACTCTGCACACCGGCTCGCTCAGCGAGGAGGACTGGATGGCCGCCGTCGCCGCCGGGGTCCAAGAGATCCGGACCGGGGCCCTGGAGAAGCTGGTGCTGGCCCGCGACGTGGTGGCCACCGTCCCCACCGGCGTCAACGCCGCCCAGGTTCTCCGCGAGCTGTCCGCCCGGTACCGCGAATGCTGGACGTACGGAGTGGACGGACTGGTGGGCGCCACGCCGGAGATGCTGATCCAAGTGGAAGGCCGCACCGCGCAAGCCCGCGTCCTGGCCGGCACGCTGGACCGCCGCGACGCCGACGGCATGGACGGCTCCCCGCTGGAATTCGCCGAACGCGTCCTTGCCGGGTCCGAGAAGCAGCGGCACGAACACGACATCGCGATCCAGTCCCTGACCACGCAGCTGGCCCCGTTTTCCGAGGCCATGAACGCCCACAGCGAGCCGTTCATCCTGGAACTGCCCAATGTGTGGCACCTGGCCTCGGATGTGAAGGCCGAGCTGGCCGAGGTGGAAGGCCACGTCCCCACGTGCCTGGCCCTGATCAACGCACTGCATCCGACAGCCGCCGTCTGTGGCACACCCACCACCGTGGCCGGGGCACTGATCCGCAAGCTTGAGCATCTGGACCGCGGCCCCTACGCCGGGCCGGTCGGCTGGCTGGACGCGGCTGGCAACGGCGAGTGGGGCATCGCGCTGCGCGGCGCCGTCATCGAGTCCCCGCAGACGGTCCGGCTTTACGCGGGCTGCGGCGTGGTGGATGGCTCCGTCCCCGAGACCGAACTCGCCGAGACGTGGGCGAAGTTCCGTCCCATGCTGGAGTCGCTCGGCATCAGCAGCTAGTCGGCGGGGCCAGCGGGGTTGGCGCCGGGCAGGAGAACTTGGCCCGGCGGTCCCGGCGAATTCAGAAGGAATCCGGGATTACAGACAGATCGGCCATTGAAGATATTGCATATGGGTCTGGTTTAGTTATCCAATAGTGAAACTTAGTTTTCTGTGACGTACATCTCTTGTTCGGCGATACACTATAAATCGGCTTGTTACGCATCCCTCCGGCAACAAAAGGTAAGAAAATGCAGATCTCCCGTTCGCTCCTGAGCAACCCCGCCCTGAAGGTCGCCACGGTGCTCGCCGTCGGCACATTGGCCCTGACGGCCTGCACCAACGCCTCCGAGACCGGCACCTCCGGCGCGGCTTCCGCTTCCGGCAGTGCCGCGGCCAGCTTTGACCCCAGCACCGTTCAGAAGGACGATGCCCTGGCGGCCATGGTGCCCGAGGCAATCAAGTCAAAGGGCACCCTTACCGTTGGCTCGGACACTTCCTACGCCCCCGCAGAATTCCTCGGCACCGACGGCCAGACACCTGTGGGCTACGACGTCGACATCGCCAAGGCGATCGGCGCCGCGCTCGGCCTGAAGGTCCAGGTCCAGACGGCCGAATTCACCGGTATCCTCCCGGCCCTCGGCCCGAAGTACGACCTCGGTGTCTCCTCCTTCACCATCAACCCGGAGCGGCTCGCCGCGGTGAATATGGTCAGCTACTATCAGGCAGGCACCGGCTGGGCCGTGCAGAAGGGCAACCCGAAAAAGGTCTCCCTGGATGACCTGTGCGGCAAGTCCGTCGGCGTTCAGACCGGCACCATCCAGGAAGATCCGGACCTCTCGGGCCGCAACAAGAAGTGCACCGCCGAGGGCAAGCAGCCCATCAACATCGTGACACTCAAGACCCAGACCGATATCACCACACGTCTGGTCAATGGCAGCATCGATGCGATGGCGGCCGACTCCCCCATCATCGGCTACGCGCTGACCCAGACCGGCGGACAGCTCGAAAAGCTCGGCGAGGTCTACGACGCCGCACCGCAGGGCATTGCCGTCGCCAAATCCGACAAGGCCCTGGCGGACGTCGTCCAGAAGACCGTCACCAAGCTGATGGAAGACGGCTCCTACAAGAAGATCCTCGAGGGCTGGGGCGCCGCTGACGGTGCCATCACCAAGTCCGAGGTCAACCCGGCGGCGACGTCTTGAGCCTGCCAGCAACCGGACACACACCAGGGGCACAGATGGACAACCATCATGACCGCCACGCCGCACCGGTACTGAATAATGCCGTACCGGTGCGGCACCCGGGCCGCTGGATCAGCGCCATCATCATTGTCGGCTTCCTTGCCGCCTTCCTGCAGAGCCTATTCACGAACCCCAACTTCCGCTGGGACGTCGTCGGGACCTACATCCTGGACACCAAGGTGGTCCAGGGCGTGGTCTGGACCCTGTTCCTGACGTTTGCCTCCATGGTCCTGGCAATCATCCTGGCCATCCTGCTGGCCTTCATGCGGCAGTCCGACAACCCGGTGTTCCGCTGGTCCAGCTGGACCTGGGTCTGGTTCTTCCGCGGCACCCCGATCTACACCCAGCTGCTCTTCTGGGGGCTGGCCACCGTCCTCTATCCGACGATCGTTCTCGGCATCCCGTTTGGTCCTGCAGCCATCACCTGGGTGACCTCGGATCCCACGCACGGCCTGATCCCGGCCATCCTTGGCCTGGGCCTGAATGAGTCCGCGTACCTCGCCGAAATCTTCCGGGCCGGCCTGAAGTCCGTCGACCAGGGCCAGAGTGAGGCCGCAGAGGCCCTCGGCATGACGAAGGGCAAGATCATGCGGCGGATCATCCTGCCGCAGGCCATGCGCGTCATCGTCCCGCCGACCGGCAATGAAACCATCGGCATGCTCAAGACCACCTCGCTGGTCCTGGCCGTGCCGTTCACGCTGGATCTGACCTTTGCGACCAACGCCCTGGCCAACCGCATCTACCTTCCCATTCCACTGCTGATTGTCGCGGCTTTCTGGTACCTGCTGATCACCAGCCTCCTGATGGTGGGCCAGCACTTCATTGAGGCGTACTACGGCAAGGGCGTGGACAACCGCGTTCCAGCAGCGGTCAACCCCGCAGCGGCCAAGGCTGCAGCGGCGGGGGCCCCCAGCGCCGAGGCCGAGCCGGACCTGAAGATGGACTTCCCCGAGGAGGAGGCGAAATGACGATCACCCCTGAGAAACCGCTGGTACAGATCGAGGGCCTTCACAAGTACTACGGCGAGCACCACGTGCTGCGCGGCATCGACCTGACCGTCAACCAGGGCGAGGTGTCGGTTGTGATCGGCCCGTCCGGTTCCGGCAAGTCCACCATGCTCCGCTGCGTGAACCTGCTGGAGACCATCAGCGCGGGACGCATTTCCGTGGGCGGCCAGCTGATCGGCTACCGCGAGGTCAAGGGCCGGCTCCATGACCTGAAGACCAAGGAGATCGCCGCCCAGCGGCGCGAGATCGGCATGGTGTTCCAGCGCTTCAACCTGTTCCCGCACAAGACCGCGATGCAGAACATCATGGAAGCCCCGGTGCAGGTCAAGGGCCAGTCGAAGACAGTGGCCCGGAAGCGGGCCCTGGAACTGCTGGACCGCGTGGGGCTCGGCGACCGTGCCGGCCACTACCCGAACCAGCTCTCCGGCGGCCAGCAGCAGCGTGTTGCGATTGCCCGTGCCCTGGCCATGGATCCGGAGCTCATGCTCTTCGATGAGCCCACGTCCGCTCTTGACCCGGAGCTCGTGGGCGATGTCCTGAACGTGATGAAGGACCTCGCCAAGTCCGGCATGACCATGATCGTGGTGACCCACGAGATCGGCTTCGCCCGGGAGGTCGGTGACCGCCTGACGTTCATGGACGGCGGCGTCGTGGTGGAGGCGGGCGACCCGCGGGAGGTCCTGGCCAACCCGCAGCACCCCCGCACCAAGGAGTTCCTGAGCCGGGTGCTGTAACCCGACGCGGAAGCCGTCTGAAGACGCGCAGAATACCTGAAGACACGCTTGCGGTCCGGGGACATTTATATATGGATGTCCCCGGACCGCTTCCGTGTCACGGCAACATTTCACTGTCCCGACGCAGGCCGACGACGGCGCGGCACGCCGGCCTGCGACAGCAACTCTTCCAGGGCCCGGGGTTTCCAAAGGACGGCCCACGTCCAGCGGACGACGTTTCTGCCCGTCGCCCGGATCCGGTCCTCGCGTATCTTTTCATCCACCACGACTTGCCCGGGCGTTCCCCCTCGGAGAAATTCGTCCCGCTGATACTTGGCGACACCGTCGAATTCGCCCACAGTGCGGCTACCTTCCCAATAGAAGTCCGAATAGGCCACGCGTCCGGTTGAATTGCGAACCTCGTACTGCAACTCGGGCGGAGCAAAGCCGGACACGTGGATCACTCCCCGGCTGTAGGACTCCCCCGGCGAGCCGGAGGCGGAATCCGCAAACGCCACCACCGCACGCACCCTCCTTTCTACTGCCAACGGATAGCGTCCCGGCAACGCGTCCAGGAGTTCGGCCTTGGCGAAGGCCGCCAGACCGCGAACGGCGTCGGGCTTGAGCACATGATCCAGCGGTACGACGGCCTCGGCGAAAGGAACGAAGGCCGCAAGGTCCAGCACTGTGGCCATCCGGGATGTGACGAGGAGTCCCTCAATTTCCTGGGCCTCTGCCATGGCAGGCTCCACCAGGTGCCTCCGAACTCCGGCGCGGGACCTGCCCCCGCCCCGGAAGGTGGTCAGTGCATGGACCGGCTGATCCTTCAGGATGGTGGGTATCCCCCAGACGGAGGCCCCGGAGTGGTGCGAGAAGATCGTGGGCGACTGGAGAGACTCGGCAGCGGCTTCAACCTGCAGCCTGTATTGCTGCCAGAAGTTGAGGTTCGTCCACAGGTCCCGTTCCACGTAGACTCCGTGGCGGAGCCTGAGGAGGCGTCCGGACTTGGCAGCGGCAGATAGCGGGCGGGAACTGGCGCCGAGTAACGCCAGGTCCTTGGCCAACACTAGTCGGGGAAGGTCCATCATGGACCGAGCCTCTCAGGGACCGGGACTGCGCGCACCCCGCACGCGCGCCCATGTGGACAACCGCATCCGGACCACGCGGACACGGATCCAGACCGCGGACCCGCGTCCGGCCGCCGGACGCGCACATCCGGGCGTCCTATTGCCGAATGCGCGTCCCCGCACCAACAGCGGGTCGTCGCGCCCAGCGCAGCGCACCCAAGGTCAGGTCTGCGGGAGGCCTTCCACGGCGGTGGCCACCGCGGCCCGGATGGCGCGGTGCAGTTCCCCGAGCCGGTGCCGGTCCGTGCGCACTTCGATGATGCTGCGGCCCTCCAGCGGGCCGGACAGCGCCTCGGCGAGTTCCGCCGTCGTGCCGACCCGGCGGTGCGCGACGCCGTATGCCGCGGCCAGCGCAGCGATGTCCACCCGCTGCGGGGTGGCGAAGAGGCGTTCAACGGCGTTGCCATAGCGTCCCGCCGCGGCGACTGCGCCGTGCTCCAAGAGCCCGAAGATGGCACCGCCGGCGTCATTGAGCACCACGATCCGCAGCTGCGGTTCGGCCTCCCCGACGCCGAGCAGGAGTCCCCCGGCGTCATGCAGGAATGTCACGTCCCCCATGAGCACGGTGGTTTCCTGGCCCCCGCCCAGCGCGATCCCCGTGGCGGTGGACGTGGTGCCGTCGATCCCGGCCAGACCCCTGTTGGCGAACATGGTGGCCTGCGGTTCCGCGGGCGGCGCCCC
Organism: Arthrobacter sp. ok362; assembly: GCF_900102785.1. Taxonomy (GTDB): domain Bacteria; phylum Actinomycetota; class Actinomycetes; order Actinomycetales; family Micrococcaceae; genus Arthrobacter. The sequence goes on along the minus strand of NZ_FNGC01000002.1, from coordinate 320,527 downwards.
GGCGAGGTCGACGTCGCGGATCCCGTTCGACGAGCCCAGTACCAGCTGCCCGCGGGCGTGCTTCCAGACCTCGGCGCCGACCGACGGCCCGGTCGCGGCGGGGGACGCGGCGAGGTTCAGGTCCACGGCGTGCTGCGCGGCGGCTCCTGCCAGCAGCCAGGCATCGAGCCACACGGCAGCTCCGCGCCCGGCGAACTCCGCCAGGTCCGCCAGGGTTTCCAGCGGCAGTTCGGTGCGGCGGCCTGGTTCATACCAGGCGACCGGAACGGGCTGGTACAGGGCCGAGGGGACATCGGCCCGCTCCAGCAGCGCGCTCACGGGCCGGGAGAGCGTCGGCCGGCCGAAGAGGACCACACGCTCGATCGGGTGTGCCGAGTCCGCGCCGAAGTGCTCGATCAGCAGCCGGTAGGGCCCCACGGCGTTGGGGCCGAAGCGTGCGTTGGAGGACGGTTCGGCCAGCAGCGGCAGGCCGTGCGCGCGGGCGAAGGCCTCGGCGACCGGTCCGGCGTAGTGCCCGGCCAGCACCACGGTGCGCCGCTCCGGCAGTGCCGTTGACGCTGCCGGAAAGTCCAGTGCCAGGGGGTTCCGGGCGGCCCGGTATATGCCTCGGCTGGCCGTTGCGGGCAGTCCGTCGCCCACGGCCGGGACCAGCGGGTCGCGGAAGGCAAGGTTCAGCTGCACCGGCCCGGGAGGGGCGTCCTCGAAGGCTCCGGTGGCGGCGCTGAGGGCCGTGTCCACGGCGCGCTGCGGATCGCTGCCCGCGGGCACGTCGACGGCGAAGCGGACGTGCTCGCCAAAGAGGTCCAGTTGCACGGTGGTCTGGTTGGCGCCGGTCCCCCGCAGTTCCTCGGGCCGGTCGGCGGAGATGACCACGAGCGGCACCGCGGCGTGGTTGGCCTCCATGACGGCGGGCAGGAGGTTGCCGACGGCGGTCCCGGACGTGGTGAGGACGGCGACGGGGGCTCCGGCGGACAAGGCGAGGCCGAGGGCCGTGAAGCCGGCCGACCGCTCGTCGATCCGGACCAGCAGCTCCACGCGTCCGGCGGCTTCGGCCTCGGCCAGGGCGTAGGCCATGGGCGCCGACCGCGAACCCGGGGACACCACCACCTGGCGCACACCGGCGGCAAGCAAAGTGTCGACGGCGATGCGCGCCGCCTCCACCGCGGTCAGGCCGCCGGAGGTGGACGAGGCGGCAGCGGAATCCGCCGGACTCACATGTTCTCCGGCGTTTCGATGCCCAGCAGCTCCAGGCCGCCGGACAGACGGCGCAGCGCCAGTGCGCACAGGGCCAGCCGCGAGTCCCGGACGGATTCCTCGGCCTTGAGCACCGGGCACTGGTCGTAGAAAGTGGTAAACAGCTGCGCGAGCTCAAAGAGGTAGCCGCAGAGCCGGTGCGGCTCGAGCGCGTCCCTGACCTTGTTCAGCGTCGCGTCGAACTCCAGCAGGTGCAGTGCCAGCGCGCGTTCTGCGGGTTCGACGACGGCGATCGCCGTGGCCGGCCCGCCCACCCCGGCTGCCGCGATGCCATTTGCCCGGGTGCCGGCTGGCGTGCCGCCGTCCGGTCCGCCGGTGACCTGCTCCAGCACCCCGGCTTTGCGCAGGATGGAGCGGATCCTGGCGGCAGCGTACTGGACGTAGGGTCCTGTGTTGCCGCTGAGGGCGAGCATGCGGTCGAAGTCGAAGACGTACTCGGTGTCGTGGCCGGTGGAGAGGTCGGCGTACTTGACGGCGCCGATGCCCACCTGGCGGGCGGTCACGGCGCGCTCGTCCTCGCTGAGCTCGGGCCGGCTCGCGTCAATGACGGCGCGGGCGCGGTCCACGGCCTCCTCGAGCAGGGCCATGAGCTTCACCGGGGCACCGGAGCGGGACTTGAGGATCTTCCCGTCCTCGCCTAGCACGTTGCCGATCTGCACATGCACGGCCTGGACCGCGTCCGGAAGCCAGCCGGCGTCCCGGGCGGTGGCCATGACCATGCGCAGGTGGACGTTCTGCGGGGCGCCGACAACGTAGAGGATCCGGTTGGCCGCCAGGTCCCGGACCCGGTAGCGGATGGTGGCGAGGTCCGTGGTGCCGTAGCCGTAGCCGCCGTCGGACTTGCGGATGATCAGCGGCAGCGGCTGCCCGTCGCGGCCGGTAAAGCCTGCGGGGAAGGTGCACAGGGCGCCGTCGCTGATCCGGGCGAGGCCGCGTTCCTCGAGTTCCTGGCACAGCTGTGCCAGATGCGCGTCGTAGGAGCTTTCACCGGCGATGTGGTCATCGGTGAGGCTGATGCCCAGCGTGGAGTAGATGGCGTTGAAGTAGCGCTTGGACTGGGCGACGAGCCGCTGCCAGACGGCGAACGTCTCGGCGTCGCCGCCCTGCAGGGCCACGACGCGGAGCCGGGCCCGGGTGGCGAAGCCGTCCTCGTCGGTGGCGGAGGCATCGAACTTGGCCCGGGCGGCCTGGTAGAACGCGCTGGGGTCCTCCACCAGCAGCGCCGCGTCCGGGGAGTCCTCGCCGATCTCCAGCCAGTGTTCGATCAGCATGCCGAACGGCGTGCCCCAGTCACCGATGTGGTTCTGCCGGATCACAGTGTCGCCGAGGGCTTCGAGCACCTTGACGAGGCTGTCCCCCACCACGGTGGTGCGCAGGTGGCCGACGTGCATTTCCTTGGCGACGTTCGGGGAGGAATAGTCGACGACGACGCGCTGCGGTGTCGCGGCCGGCGTGACTGCCGTGGCGATGGACGCGGCTTGGACCGACTCTGCATTGAGCAGTTCCTCGATCCAGGTGCCGTCAAAGCTCAGGTTGATGAAGCCGGGCCCGGAGATTTCCACACTGGTGCAGATGCCGTCCAGGTTCAGGGCGTCCACGATCTTCGCGGCGGCGTCCCGCGGCGGCAGGCCGGCTTTCTTGGCCAGGGCCATGGCGGCGTTGATCTGGATGTCGGCGAACTGGGAGGGCCTGAGCACCGGGTCCGTCTGCCGGAACTCTTCGCCGAACGCGGTGGCAATTGCAGCCTGGACTCTGGGGACAATCAATTCGGCCGGATTATTCACAGTCCCAAATTATCAGTTCGGGCCTGCCCGGGTTTCTCCCCTTCCGCGGCCCGAAGCAACGCGGGTTCACTTCGCGCCCATGCAGGGCCCCACATGGGCGCGAAGTGAACCCGCGTTGCTGTGCCGGGAGGAGGCTAGCCGCCCGTGCGGAACACCTGGACCACGGACGGACGCGGGGCACGGACCTGGCCGGGCTTCGGCGTCGCGCCGGCGGCGACGTAGTCCGGGAAGTAGGAGTGCTGCTCGGCGAATGTGCCTTCCTCGCCCGGGTGCTGAACGGCGACGAATACGGTGCGTTCGTCGTCGTGGATGACGGGGCCGCAGGTCTCGGCGTCGCGCGGGACCGCGAGGAACTGCTCCACCTTGCCCCGTTCGGCACCGTCCAAGGTCACTTTGAAGAGCCCGTCGGCGTAGCCGATGCTGGAGGGCGCGCCGTCGGTGGAGATCCACAGGTTGCCCACGGAGTCGAAGGCCACGTTGTCCGGGCAGGAGATGGGTGAGACCTGGCTGGCGGGGAACCCGGCGAAGTAGGCGGCGGAGTTCTTGGCCGGATCGCCGCAGACCATCAGCAGGTTCCAGCCAAAGGTTGTGGAGCTCTGGTCCCCGGTTTCGGTGATTTCGACGATGTGGCCGTCGCGGTTGAGGGTGCGGGGGTTGACCTCGGTGGCCCCTTCCTTGCCGGGCTTGCCGCGGTCCGCGTTGTTTGTGCAGACCACGTAGACCTTGCCGGTATGCAGGCTGGGCTGGACGTCTTCGCAGCGGTCCATCTTCGTGGGCCCCACCTTGTCGGCGGCGAGGCGGGTGTACACGAGCACCTCTTCCACGGACATCCCGGCCACCTTGGACTGTCCGCCGACCACGAGGGGCAGCCATTCCCCTGCGCCGTCGAAGGCCCCATCGGCCGGAAGCTTGCCCGCGCCGTCGAACCCGGCGGCCGCCGAATTGCCCGTGAACTTGGCGACGTACAGGTCACCCTCCGAGAGCAGTGCGAGGTTGTTCTTGCGGTCCTCCGCCGTTTTGCCGGGCCGGTATGTGCCGGCCGAGACGAACTTGTACAGGTAGTCGAAGCGCTCGTCGTCGCCCATGTAGGCCACGACGTGGCCGGACTTGGCGACGATCACGTTGGCGCCCTCATGCTTGAAGCGGCCCATCGCGGAGTGCTTGCGGGGCGTGGAGGAGGGATCGAGCGGGTCCACTTCCACGATCCAGCCGAAGCGGTTGGCCTCGTTCTGGTACCCGGGGTTGCGGGTGTCGAAGCGCGGGTCATCCAGTTCCCACTGGCGGGCGGTGGGCTTGCTGGTCAGGCCGTAGCGCTTGTCGGCGTCAGAAGTTCCGGGCGCCGCGAAATAGCCGTTGAAGTTTTCCTCGCCGGACAAGATGGTGCCCCACGGCGTGGTGCCGCCGGAGCAGTTGCCCAGCGTGCCCTTGATGGACCGGCCGGAGGGATCGGCTGCGGTCTTCAGGAGCGCGGACCCGGCGGCCGGGCCGTCGAGCTCGTAGGTGGTGTCGGTCAGGAAGCGGCGGTTCAGGCCGGCGCCCTGGACGTAGTTCCAGGGCTTGTTCTTGTTCGCGCGCTCCAACTCGACCACGGTGAGGCCGTGGGCTGCGCGGCCGATCGCGCGGGTCTCGGCGGCGTCGAATCCGGCCGGCAGCATGATGGACTCGTTGGTGTATTCGTGGTTGGTGAAGAGCACGGCCCGGCGGTCCTTGGAGCCGTCGACCGGCAGGATGTCCGTGTAGTCGTTGTTGTAGCCGAACTGGCGGGCCTGCGCCGCCGCGCTCTGGCGATCGATATCGAAGGCCGGCGAGTCCTGGAAGAGCGGGTCGCCCCAGCGGATGACCGGCCGCCAGGTGAACCCGGCGGGGACGGTGAGCTGGTCCACGGTGGCGTCCACCGGAGCGATGGCGGTGAACTGCAGCTTGGATTTTCCAAACCCGTCCTTGGCGGCAGCGGCGAGGCCCGGGCCGCCGTCGGCGGCAGCGGGTCCGGCGGATGTCACCGCGTTGCCGAGGGCGACGGCGAGCGCGCCGGCGGCGCCGAAGCCCAGGGCGGCGCGGCGGGACATCGTGGCGGAGGCGATGTCACGGAAGTAGCTGTTGGTGCTGGTGTTGCAGACCTCGCCCGAGCAGGCGTTGTCGCACTTCAGCGCGCAGGTGACGGGGCTTCGCTTGCCTTTGGTGTGGCCAAGCATGGGGAGCAGGGAGAATGTGCGTCCGGAGGAGACAGACATGGAGAGACCTTCCATGGGGTGAGTTGCGGTCGCGCCCACCCTTGCAGCCGCGGACGACGCGGACCCGTCCCCCGGGTGAAGAGCCGATGAACGCTCTCCCTTGCGCGCCAACCCATCGGTTGCTCCGTAAACGCCGTTTTGGGCGTCCATAAGGGCCGTTACGGAGCAGTCGATGTGGCCAGCACCGCACGCACGCGCCGCAGCCGGTCCAGCCACCAGTCTCGGCGTTCCCGCGAGGCGGCGTGTGCGTCCAGCAGCTCCGGCGCCGGGCGGACGTCGCGGAGGGCGATCGTGCCGTCGTCGGGAACCAGTGAATCCTGCGTGACATCGGCGGCGAGCAGGGACACCGTCCCCAGGCCGCAGGCGTACGGCAGTTCGGGCAGGGCGGCGGCGAGGGCCAGGCCGGCCCGGATGCCCACCGAGGTGTCCAGCGCCGAACTCACGACGGCGGGCAGCCCGGCCTGCGCCACGATCTGCAGGGCGCGCCGCACTCCCCCGAGCGGGGCGACCTTGACCACGATCAGGTCCGCGGCGCCGGCGCGGGCCACTTTGAGGGGGTCGTCTTCCTTGCGCACGCTCTCATCCGCGGCGATCAGCACCGGCACGCCGCCGGCCCGGAGCTGCCTCCGGACCTCGGCGAGGCCCGCGATCTCCGGCACGGGCTGTTCGGCATATTCGAGCCCGACGGCGGCGAGCCGCCTCAGTGCCGTGACGGCCTCCGGCACGTTCCAGCCACCGTTCGCGTCCACCCGGATCGCGGCGTCCGGCAGCGCCTCCCGGACGGCCGCCACGCGGGCGGCGTCGTCGTCGAGGCTTTGGCCGCGTTCCGCGACCTTGACTTTGACCGCGTCCACCCGGCCAAAGCGGGCCAGGATCTCGGGCACCTGGTGCGCCGGCACGGCAGGGACAGTGGCGTTGACCGGGATGCTGTCCCGCAACGGCGCCGGGAACCCGGCCCAGCCGGCCTCGATGGCGGCCGCAAGCCAGCGGGAGGCCTCGGCGTCGCCGTACTCGGGGAAGGGAGAGAATTCGCCCCAGCCCAGCGGCCCGCGGAGCAGCAGGGCCTCGCGCTGCAGGACGCCCCGGAATTTCACGCGCATCGGCAGGCTCACAACATGGGCGCCGGCCAGGAGTTCGTCGAGGCCGGGCAGGGGCGCGGCAGGAGGTGCCGGGGGGTCCATGGGGAGGGCGGGCATGGTGCCACTGTACTGGTATGCCGTCCTGCGATCCCGCACCGGGACGCGGTGCTGGGAGGCTGATGAGGTCCTTGATGGGCCGGCGACGACTGGGGGTGAGTCCCTGGTCCAGGAAACTCGTCCTCGCCGGCCCCGCTCAAGGAGCGTAGTGCCGGGAACAATCCGCGCCGGCACAAACGACTCTATGAGTCCCGGTCCGGCGGGACACGAGTAGCGAGTACTCGATTATTGGCCGGCGCTACACCCGCCGCGCGCCGGACCTTCAGCTGGCGCGCAGGGTTCTGTGGGAATCTTAATGGCATGACTTTTCGGCAGGAGCGCACCCCCTGGGACCCGTCTGCCCGAGTCCAGGAAACACAGGCCGCGGAAACACAGCTCGCGGAAACACAGGTCCTCACCGCCCGGCCGCCCGAACCTCCGGAGCGCCGGCCTCGAGTGCGCAGCACACCGGATCTTCGGGCCCAGGGGTCCCCCGGCAAGGCCGCGGCCGCCTTGTTCGTGCTGGCCACGGTTGTCTGCGTCGCTGGGCTGGCGGCCACCTACTTCTTTTTTGTCCGCACCACCACCGGACAGTTCATTGACGAATCGGCCCTCGTCGAAGCCGTTGAGCTCAGCGGTGCCGCGGGCAAGGCCGCCACGAAGCTATTGGACTGGCTGCCGGCGCTCTCTGTGGTGATCGCGTCAATCGTGGTGGTATTCGTCACCATCCTGCGGCGCCGCTGGTCTGCGGCCGGGATCGCGATTGCCGCCTGTGTGGGCGCCAACGTGGCCACGCAAATCCTGAAGGACCTGCTCCCGGTCCGGCCATACCGCGGCGTCGAGACGCTGGAGCTGAATTCGCTGCCCTCGGGCCACACCACCATAGCGGCTTCGGCCGCCGCCGCCGTGTTCCTGTTGGTCTCGCCGCGCTGGCGGCCGCTGGCCGGTTATCTGGGCGGCAGCTTCGCGGTCGCCACGGGTGTGTCCACCCTGATCAACCAGTGGCACCGGCCCGCCGACGTCGTGGCAGCCTTCCTGCTGGTGGGCGCCTTCATGATCCCGGCCGGCTGGCTGATCATCCGCCGGGGCCAGCGCTGGAACGTCTGGGACGGCTACGGCGGGCACTGGGCCTCAGCCAGGGTGTGGGTGGTGCTTCCGGTCCTCACCGGCCTTGCCGCGGCCGGGGTGGCGGCCTATGCCTTGCTGAGCATCGGCCCGAGCGGGCAGATCAGCACCACCAGTTACTTCTGGGCCGGGACGTCGCTGATCATCATTGCTGGCTACCTCGCCACCGTGGCCGGCGTGTGGTTGTTCGGCCTTGCGGCCCGGCAGAGGGCCGTTCAGTAGTTCCGGCGGTGCTTGAGGCGCGGAATGGTCACGGCGAACACCGCCGCGGCGGCGAAGCCGATCACACCGGTCGCAGCCACTCCGGCCCCCAGGGCCGCGACGGCGGTGACAGCTGAGAGTAGCACCGGACCGCCGGTGGCGCCGGCGTCGGCCATGAAGCGCCAGATGCCCAGGAACTGGCCGCGGCCGTTGTCCGGCGAGAAATCGGCCCCGAGCGTCATGTTCAGGCCGGAGCTGATCCCGTTGCCGAAGCCGATCAGGAGCGCCGCCAGCATGAGCGAGACGAAGCCGGTGCTGAGCGGGATCAGCAGCATGGCCGTCCCCATGATGAGCGTGGACGGCACGGCCACCCATTGCCGGCCCTTGCGGTCCATCAGCTTTCCGGCCGGATAGAACACCAGCATGTCGATCGCCCCGGAGATCCCGTAGATCAGGGAGGCCTGGGTGGGGTCCAGGCCCAGGTGATCGGCCCACAGCGGGATGACTGCCTGGCGCGAGGCACGCAAAGCGCTCAGCAGCAGGACCCCGGATCCCACGCTCAGGAAGACGCCGGCGTGGGACACCGCGATGCTGCGCAGGGTGGGCTGTTGCGCCAGGACGCCGTCGGCCGGAAGCGGCTTCGCCTCAAGGTCGGGGATGGTGACGGACACCGCCGCCGCGGCGGCCATGGCCACGACGCCCGCCCAGTAGGCCCCGCTGATGCCGGCAAACTGCATGACGGCGGCGCCGATAAAGGGGCCGATGAAGATCCCGATCCTGTTAACGCCGCCGAGCGTGGACAGGGCCCGCGCCCGGACCATGACCGGCACGGCCTCGGTCAGGTATTTCTGCCGCGCCAGGCTGAACACGCTGGCGGCCATGCCGACAACCACCATCGCCGCCGCCAGTACCCAGAGGCCGCCGGGAAACAGCGGAGCGACCGCCGCCGCGGCGAGGGCCACGGCGCTGGCGGCGGCAGCCCCCACGATCGCCCAGCGTTCCCCAAATTTCAGTGTGATCATTGACGCCGGCAGGTTGAAGAACCAGGATCCGAGCCCGATCAAGGTGACAATCAGCGCAGCCCCTGCCACGGAAGCGCCAAGATCGCGGGCGGACAGGGCAACCACGGGAAGGATCGCTCCCTCGCCCAGGCTGAACATGAGGGCCGGCCCGAACGCGGGAACGGCGATGCTGCGGAGGCTGAAGGGGGCGAGGCGTGTGGTGGTCATCCCCTCCATCCTAGGCATCCGCCGCGACCGTCACTGCCTAGACGTCGAAGTGGGTACGGACTTCGACGCTGGTGAGGTTCCGGAGCACCTCTGCGGCGACTTCCCGGAGCTTTTGGTTCCGGTTGCTGGATACCCGGGTCAGGATGGCCATGGCCTCCTCCTGCGAGCAGCGGTTCTGCGCCATGACCACACCACAGGCGAGATCTATGGAGGTGCGGTGTTCCATGGCGGCCTGCATGTCCTCGGCCCGGGACTGGGCGGTTCCGATCCGCACGGCCAGGCGCAGGGCACGCCCTGCCAAGTCCGCGAAACCGGCAGCTTCGGCGATGGTCGCCTCGGTGTAGACCCCAGTGTCCGCCGCGAAGAAGTTCAGTGCGGCTGCGGCGTCCTGACCAATTTCCAGTGGAACGCCCAGCGTGCTGCGGCACCCGTTGGCGGCAAGCTGGCGCTGGTATTCGGGCCAGCGGTGGTCTGTGTCCACATCCGCCAGCAGGACCATGTCCTTGGTGCGCAGGGCCTCGATGCAGGGACCGTTACCCAAGCTTTGCTCAATGCGGTCCAGGACCACGGCCCGGGGGCTGCTGCCCGCGACTGTCATGGTCCGTTTACGGCGCTGGAGCGTGACACCGCACTCAACCGCGGCGCCAGTCATGTGGCTCAGCGTGGCGGCCGAAAACTCCGCGAGACGATTCAGGAAGTCGTCGACGTTTTCGGTCCCCAGCAGTAAATCCTGCAGGTGCCGGGCGGCGGCGTCCCCGACGTAGTTGTTGGCCATGGTCAAATGTACCGCGGAGGCCCGCATGGGCGCGCTTAGATGTAGCCGTCGACGATTGCCGCGGCGATCTCCCGGTAGGCGCGCCGCGTTTCGGGGCGGAGCACGTCAAGGGTGACGAGGTCGCCGTCGGCCACTCCGCGGTCGTGCGGAACCGCGATCAGCTGGCGGCAGATGCCGGACAGGTGTTCCTCGATAGCGTCCTTGTCCACCCGGGTGGACACCTCGTCCTTGTCGGTGATGACCACGACGGCGTTGCGGGCCAGGTCTTCGTAGCCGTGGCTCGCCAGCCAGTGCAGCGTGCTGCGGGCCCGTTTGGCGCCGCTGACGGCATAGCCGGCCGCGATGATCAGGTTGTCCGCCGACTGCAGGATGCCGCTCATGGCATTGTGCGTCACGCCCGTGCCGCAGTCGATCAGCGCCACGGAGTAGTAGGCGGAGATGAGCTTGCGGATCCGCAGGTATTCCTCGGCAGTCAGCGAATCCGACACCTCTGGATCCTGTTCACCGGCAATGAGGTGCAGCCTGCCGGCATGGTGCATGTAGCGGGCCAGGGCCGTGAGGGAATCGACCGACTCGATGTTCCTGAGCAGGTCCGTGATGGTCCGCGGGCTCTGCTGCTGGTAGATGCCCTCTCCGAGGGCGCGTTCGACGAGGTCGCCGGAATCGGGGTTGGCGTCGATCGCGCACGGAGGATCACCCCGGAACTCGGCCAGGGTCAGCCCGACGCCAACCGTGGTGGAGGTCTTGCCGATCCCGCCCTTTAGGCTCAGGACGGCCGTGTTGTAGCTGCCCTGGAGCTGGCGGGAGATGCGCCGGGCCAGCTCGTCTTCCTCACGCTGCCTGGCACTCGGGCCCAGGTTCAGCCCGCCGCCGGTCAGGTTGTAGAGCGCCCCGCGGAAACCGCCGACGGGCCGCGGCTTCTGCTCGCGGACAAAAAGACCCGGGGAACTGATGAAGTCGGGAACCGGGGCCTCGGCCAGGGCCGCCGCCTTGCTGGCCGAACGTGTGGAGCGGGTGGGCTGGGCGGGCACGGAAGGAGCGGCCTCGGGGGCAGGCGGCTTCAGCACAGGATCCTTGGACGGCTTTGCGGGCTGCGGCCGCGCGGGCGCGTCGGCTGCAGCGGCGGCCTCCGCCCAGGAACTGCTGGGGGCCGTGGGGCGCTGCTCGGCCTGGTTGCTGGAAATGATAGGCATGGTTCCTGTCCAGGCGTCGGAGTCGTCGCCGCGGCGGCGGTCTCTCCGGCGCGGGAGTTGGGCCTGCTCTGCAGCTGCTTCAGCTTCAGCGAGGGCATTGGCGGTCTTGTTTTCGACCGGTTCTGGCATGTTCGTTCCCCCCAGGGATCACAGCGCAGACCGCTGCAGTGCTCGATTGACATCGTTCAAGGAACAAGTCTAGGGGCAGTAATGAGCACACTTACCATTACTGCCAATATCCTGGCCCTAGCGGTGGGCCTGCGTGTCCTGCAGGCGCTTGATAAACCAGCGCGACTGCTCGGGGCCGTACGGCAGGATCGGGATGGCCTTGGTTGCGTCGTCCGGGGTTTCCCGGGTGGCCTGGGTTGCCTGCCGGACCGCGGTGGTCATGGTGCTGGCCATGGTCTTGACGAACTGGTCCGAGCACTGTTCGCCGTGGCCGGGAATCAGGAATTCGTAGCGGTGCCGCAGCGCGGAGAGGTGCCGGAGGGCGTCGGCCCAGTCTTCCGGGAATGAGTCCTCGAAGGACGGGTGGGAACCCTGTTCGACGAGGTCGCCGGCGAAGAGGGTGCTCGCCGTGCCGACCAGGAGGTCACCGTCGGTGTGGCCGCGGCCCAGATAGAACAAGCTGGCGGTCTGCCCGCCAAGATCCACGAGGACGGGCTGGTCCCTCACGATGGCGTTCGGAACTACCAGTTCAGCGTCGGAGCCCTGCCCGGCCGCCATCTCCGGTTCCGCCGAAGCCACGAACCGGCGCTGCTCGTCGCCGTTCTCCTCGATTTCCGCGGCGCAGTTCTCGTGCGCCCAGAATTCCGTGACGCCGTCGTCGGCGAACACGGCGTTGCCGAAGAAGTGGTCGTAGTGGGCGTGCGTGTTGACGACCACCAGTGGCAGCCCGGTCTTTTCCCGCACGGCCGCCAGGATCTCACGGCCCTGCCGGGGGCCGCCGCCGGTGTCGATCACCATGGCGCGCTCGGTGCCGACCACCAGACCCGTGTTGAGCAGGGAACCTTGAGTTGTCAGTACGTAGTTGTCCGGACCGACCTCGAGCCATCGTGACATTGAATCTCCGTATTTCCGACGCTTTTCCGGCGTTGTTGGTGCGGTGTTGTTGGTGCGCTGTGCAGGCCTCGATTCTACCCGTGCCGGCTGGCAATCCCCGGAGGCATGCCCGCCCGGCCCGTGCGGCGGGTTTGCCCGGACGCCCCTCGTCTTGTCCCGCGCCGGGGAGTAGCCTGTGGGCAACTTCCGTCGATGAGCCAGGTGCTCCACCGAACGATTGGGGGTGGCTCCCGTTGAATGCCGGTACGTCCCTGGAACGGATGGTGTTCTTCAGCGATGCCGTCTTCGCCATCGCCCTGACCCTCCTGGCCCTGGACCTGAAACTGCCCGAGGGCATCCCCGCGGAGCAGCTGGACAGCGCCTTGATTGCGGCCTGGCCGCAGTTGCTGGCGTACGCCCTGTCCTTTGTCATCATCGCCAAGACGTGGATGTCCCACCACTCCGACTTCGCCCTCATCCGCCGCTTCAACGCGAACCTGGCCTGGCTGAATCTGGCGCTCTTGTTCTTCATTGCCATGCTGCCCGCTCCGACGTCGATCCTCAGCGACTACGGGGACGACCCCACGCCGTGGCCGAGCGTTTTGTACGCCGCCAACATTGCCGCGGTCTATCTGATGCTGGCGGCCATCTGGGGCTACGCCAAGCACGCCGGGCTGATGGACCGCGAGATGGCCGCCCACGTGCACCGCCGCATCTTCAACGCGCGCATGGCCGTGGCCCTGGTCTTCCTCATCTCGATCCCGGCGGCGTTCGCGCTCAACGCCTACACGCCGATTTTGTGGCTGCTGCTCCTGCCGGCGTCGTGGCTGGCGCGGTGGTTTTCCGCACAGGCGGAGAAGAGCGCGGGGACCGCGCAGCACTGACCGCACAGCACTGACCGTGTGGCCCCCGCCCCCACCCGGGAATCCCCGGCCAGCGAAGCCTCTATGGGCCAAGTGCTCACATGTCCGCGAGCGCCGACCCCGGGTTCTCGATGGCGTCGGCGACATAGCGCAGGAAGCCGCCCGCCGTGCCGCCGTCGCACACCCGGTGGTCGAACGTGAGGGTCAGCTCGGTGACCTTACGGACCGCGAGCTCGCCGTTGAGCACCCAGGGCTTGTCGATGATCCGCCCGACGCCCAGGATCCCCACTTCGGGGTGGTTGATGATCGCGGCGGAACCGTCAACCCCGAACACGCCGTAGTTGTTCAGCGTGAAGGTGCCGCTGCCCAGCTCCGCCGGGGTCGCCTTGCCCTCACGCACGACGGCGGTGAGGCGCCGGATCTCGGCGTCCAGTTCGCGGGCGCTGAGCTTGTCCGCGTTCCGCACCGACGGCACCATCAGTCCGCGGTCGGTCTGCGCCGCGAAACCGAGGTTGACGCCGTCGAAGGCCACAATCTCCTGCATTGCACCGCCGGCGGTGTCCTCTGTGGTCACGATCCTGGTGTTCAGCTCCGGGAACTTCTTCAGCCCCGCGGTGACGAACCGGGCGATGAAAGCCAGCAGGCCCGGGGTGATGTGCGGGTCCGCCTTCTTCAGCGCCGCACGCATCTCGACGAGCGCCGTGGCGTCCACGTCCACCCACACCGTGGCTTCCGGGATCTCGGACCGGCTGCGCGTCATGTTCGCCGCGACCGCCTTGCGCACTCCACGGACCGCTGTGCGTCCGGAAATGCCCAGCCCGGTACGTGCGTCGGTGCCGGACGCAGACGCCGGAGCGGCCGGATCCACGGCCGGGCGCTCAACCACCGGTGAGGGCTTGATGACGGCTTCGACATCGCGCCGCATGATGAGCCCGCTGGCCCCCGACCCCTGGAGTTCCCCCAAATCAACCCCATGATCGCGCGCCATCCGGCGAACCAGCGGAGAAATAACCGCCCCCAGCTTCCCCGGCACCCGGGTCCGCAGCAGCACCAGGTCATCGGCAGCCTTCTCGGCAGCAGACACCCCGCTGACAGACTCAGCCGTCGCGGCCCGCTTAGGAGCCCGGCTCCGGCGGGCAACCCCATGCCCGCCAGGAGTACCGTACCCAATCAGGACATTCCCCGACCCAGCCTTCTCCTCCTCGCGGTACGCCTCAGCGGCAGCAGCGGCAGCGGATGAAGAAGAGGCGACTGCCGCACCCGACTCAGCCGACGCGGATGATGCCGCCCCGGGAGTGGCATCGGGCCTGTCGGAGCCGGACGGCATGCTGCTTGCAGCAATGTCGTCCGGCGAAGGGGCGGGGGCGGCATCATCCGCGGCGGCCACACCGGCCCCAGCGGAACCAGCGCCAGCGGCGGCGGAAGCAACAGAAGCGCCAACCGGCATCACCGAGATCAGCGGCTTGCCGACGTCGAGCGTCTGGCCGGGCTCGCCGTGCAGCACGGCCACAGTGCCGGCGTACGGCGAGGGCACCTCCACCATGGACTTGGCGGTCTCCACTTCGGCGATCGGCTGGTCCACGCGGATCTCGTCGCCCACGGCCACGAGCCAGTTCACGAGCTCGGCTTCGGTGAGGCCTTCGCCCAGGTCAGGCAGGAGGAATACTTTCGGTTCGCTCATGGTCAGTCTTCCCACTGGAGGTCGTCAACGGCGTCGAGGATGCGGTCCACGCCGGGCAGGTAGTAGTGCTCGAGCTTGGGCGCCGGGTAGGGCACGTCGAAGCCGGTGACGCGGCGGATCGGCGCGGCCAGATGGTGGAAACAGCGTTCCTGGACCCGGGCGACGATTTCCGAGGCCACGGACGCGAAGCCGTGGGCCTCGGCGATGACCACTGCGCGGCCGGTCTTGCGGACCGAGGCGCAGACGGTCTCGTCGTCGAACGGCACGATCGAGCGGACATCGATCACTTCCAGCGAGCGGCCTTCCTCGGCGGCGGCGGCCGCGGCGGCGAGCGCCGTCGGGACGGACGGTCCGTAGGCGATCAGCGTGGCGTCGGTGCCGGGGCGGGCGACGGCGGCCCGGCCCTCGGAGGACGTGCCGCGCTCGGTGTTCGTGGCGTGCTCGGCGCGCAGCGCGTCCAGGTCCACCTGGTCCTTGGACCAATACAGCTTCTTGGGCTCCATGAACATGACGGGATCATCGGAGTCGATGGCTTCGCGGAGCATCCGGTAGCCGTCGGCCACGGTGGCGGGGGTGAAGACCTTCAGGCCGGCGGTGTGCGCGTAGTAGGCCTCGGAGGAGTCACAGTGGTGCTCCACTCCGCCGATGCCGCCGGCGTACGGGACCCGGATGACCATGGGCAGCTTCACGGCGCCCTTGGTGCGGTTGTGCATCTTGGCCACGTGGCTGACGATCTGTTCGAAGGCCGGGTAGGCGAACGCGTCGAACTGCATCTCGATGACCGGACGCATGCCGTTCATGGCCATGCCCACGGCCATGCCGACGATTCCGGATTCGGCCAGCGGGGTGTCGAAGCAGCGGCTCGTGCCGAAGGTCTTGGTGAGCCCGTCCGTGATGCGGAAGACGCCGCCGAGCATGCCGACATCCTCGCCGAAGACCAGGACCGAGGGGTCCGCGTGCATGGCGTCAGCCATCGCGGTGTTGAGCGCCTTGGCCAGCGTGATGGTCTGCGGGCCGGTTTTTTCGGCCTCAACAGCGGCCTTGGCGGCCGCGCGGGCGGTCGCAGCGCTGACGTTGCCGTTCACCTCGGAGGACGTGGAGATGGTGGGACTCATTTGCCGGCCTCCGTTGCGGTGGATGCGGACGCGGCGTCGCGGGCCAGTTCGTCGGCGAGCATGGCTGACTGTTCCTTCAACTGTGGGGTGGGGGTGGAGAAGACGTACTTGAAGAGGTCCTGCGGTTCCACCGGCACCTCTTCGCTGAGGCCTTCGCGCAGCTGCGTGGCAACTGCCTCCGCCTTTTCGGCGATCTTGGCGGCGCGGTCATCGTCCAGCAGGCCGCGGTCCGTCAGGTAGGTCTGCATCCGGCTCAGCGGGTCCTTGGCCACCCATTCGGCCACTTCGCTGTCCTGCCGGTAGCGAGTGGCGTCGTCGGCGTTGGTGTGCGCCTGCATCCGGTAGGTGTGCGCCTCCACGAGGAGCGGGCCGGAACCTTCCCGGGCGAGCTTGACGGCCCGGCCGAGGACGGCGAGCAGGGCCACGACGTCGTTGCCGTCCACGCGTTCGCCGGCCATGCCATAGCCCACGGCCTTGTGGGCCAGCGAGGGCGCAACCGACTGATGCGCGAGCGGCACGGAGATCGCGTACTGGTTGTTCTGGACGAAGAAGACCACAGGCAGGTGGAAGACGGCGGCGAAATTCAGGGCCTCGTGGAAGTCGCCTTCGCTTGTGGCGCCGTCGCCGCACATGGCCAGGACCACTGTGTCCTCGCCGCGCAGCTTGGCGGCGTGGGCAACGCCGACGCCGTGCAGCAGCTGGGTGGTCAGCGGGGTGCACTGGATGCCGACCTTGTTCTTGGCGGGGTCGTAACCGCCGTGCCAGTCGCCGCGGAAGAGCGTCATGGTCTGGACGGGATCCACGCCGCGGGCCATCACGGCCACGGAGTCGCGGTAGGTGGGGAACAGCCAGTCACCCTCGGCAAGGCACAGGGCGGAGGCAACCTGGCACGCCTCCTGGCCGTGGCTGGAGGGGTAGACGGCCATGCGGCCCTGCCGGACCAGCGCGGAGTTCTGGTCATTGACGCGGCGGCCGACGACGAGCTGCTCGTAGGCGGCCAGCAGTTCGGCCTCGCTGGGCAGGCTGTATTCGTGCCCGGGCTGGGCGCCCTGCTCCGTGTGGGGATTCAGGGTGCCGTCGGGACCGACCATCTGGATCTGGTGGCGGGCCGGGAGCATGTAGTCCTCAACTGTGATGCCGAACTTGCTCACGGCATCACTGGCTGGGTTTTGCTGCGCGGCCTGCTGGGCATGTTGCTGCGCAGCGCGGTCTGCGGAGATCGTCATTGGTCCGTCCTTCTGTAGCCACTAATCTTTCCCAGTATCCGCCAGCCGATGTTTCGTATCCACCTCCACCACAAATCGTGGAGAAGTCCACAAATTTGCCCTAGTCTGGAAGACGAATCGTAAGTGTGAGCTGGATTACCGGCGGAGGTTGTAGACGAATGGCAGAGCTTGAGGCGGAGCAGGTGCCGGTGCCGCTGGACGATGTGGACCGGAACATCATTGCGGAGCTGACCCGTGACGGCCGGATGTCCGTGACCCAGGTGGCCGAGAACGTGCACATTTCCCGCGCCCACGCGTATACCCGGATTGCCCGGCTCACCGGTGAAGGTGTCCTGACCAAGTTCACCGCCCTGGTGGATCCCATCAAGGCCGGCTTGAAGTCTTCTGCCTACGTCACGCTTAAGGTACGCCAGCATTCCTGGCGCGAACTGCGCGAACTGCTGCGAGCCATCCCCGAGGTCCATCACATCGCGCTGGTGGGCGGGGACTTCGATGTCATCCTGCTGGTGCGCGCTGTGGACAACATTGACCTGCGCCGGGTGATCTTCGACCAACTGCAGTCCATGCCGGGAGTCCTGGACACCCAGACATTCCTGGTGTTCGAAGATGTGGACACACGCTAGCCAGCGAACACTTTCATCCAGGCCCGGAGCTCCTCGCCGAACTCCACCCGGTCGGCGGCCATCGAGATAACCGCCTTGAGGTAGCTGAGTTTGTCTCCAGTGTCGTACCGGCGGCCCCTGAAGACCACGCCGTAGACGCCGCTGCCCTCGCAGTCTGACACGGCAAGGGTTTGCAGCGCATCGGTGAGCTGGATCTCGCCGCCGCGGCCGGGCGGAGTGTCCTCCAGGACATCGAAAACCTCCGGATGCAGGACATAGCGGCCGATCACGGCCAGATTGGACGGGGCATCGGCGACGTCGGGTTTTTCCACGAGCCGGTTGACCCGCACATGGTCTTGGCCTGGCACAGCCGAAATGTCGGCGCAGCCGTAGGCGCTGATTTCCACGGGGTCCACCTCGATCAGCGCCACGACGGAGCCGCCGGTCCGGGCTTGGACGTCCATCATGGTGGTCAGCAGCTCGTCCCGCTCGTCGATCAGGTCATCGCCCAGCAGGACGGCGAACGGCTCGTAGCCCACGTGTTGGCGGGCGCAGAGGACTGCATGACCAAGCCCCCTGGGGTCGCCCTGGCGCACGTAGTGCAGCGGGCCCAGGCGGGAGGCGTGGCGGACGGCCTCCAGCCTGTCGAAATCACCCTTGAGTTCGAGGGCGTGCTCCAGCGAGGGTTCGCGGTCGAAGTGGTCTTCCAGCGCACGCTTCTGGCGCCCGGTAACCATCAGCAGATCCGTCAGTCCGGCCCGGACGGCTTCTTCCACAACGTATTGGATGGCCGGCTGGTCGACCACCGGAAGCATTTCCTTGGGCATTGCCTTAGTGGCCGGCAGGAAGCGCGTTCCCAGTCCCGCCGCGGGTATGACAGCTTTAGTTACAGATCTCCCCAGACTCATAACCGAACTTTACAAGTGGGTTCCGGAAATGAGAATGCTTCGAGACAAAGACGAGTACCCGGCCAACGCGTTTCCGGGGGCCCCGCCGCGCCGCCGGTCAGCCCTTGAATACCGGGCTGCGCTTCTCCTGGAAGGCGCGGAAACCCTCGGCGTAGTCCTCGCTCTTGCACAGCCGTGCCTGCTCCGCGTTTTCCTCTTCCATGGCCCCCCACAGCCCCAGCCGCTGGTCCCGGATGTGCGCCACGAGCTCCTTGCTGGCCCTGAACGCACCAGTGGCGCCGGTGGCAACGCCGGCCACGATGGCCCGGGTATTCTCCAGCAGTTCCGCCGCGGGCATGGCCCGGCTGAACAGGCCCTGCGCCACAGCGTCAGCGCCGCTCATGAGCTCGGCCGTGTAAATCAGGTCCAGGGTCCGGTGCATGCCAAGGCGCTCGGTGAAATACCAGTGCCCGCCGGAATCGAGGGTGGCGCCGAGCTTGGCGAACGGCGAGCCGAACTTGGCATTCTCCGCCACGTAGACCACATCCGTGGCCAGCAGCAGGCCCAAGCCCACGCCGAGGCAGGCGCCTTGCGCCGCGGCGAATGTGGGCGCGGGGAAAGCGCTCATTTTCTTGAGCAGCGGCTGGACGAGCCCGCCCAGGTACGCCTGCGCATCGTCGCTTTCCGGGGTTACGCCGGCAATGTCCCGGCCGGCGCAGAAGGCGCGGCCCTCGCCGCGGAGCAGCAGTGCCCGGACCTCGCCGCGCGCGGCGGCGTCAGCGGCGTCGTCGTACGCCTGGGACAAATCCGCGAGTGCCTGCTCGTCGAGGGAGTTCAGCTTGTGCGGGGCATCGAGTACGACCTCGGCGACGCCGTCGGCGATGGACAGGGAAATCATGGGGCTCCTTGGATTCGAAAAGGCGGGCGCCGAAAAAACCTAAACGTCGAAGTCGACCATGACTTCCGGGGTGGTGGGGTGTGACTGGCAGGTCAGGACGTAGCCCTTGTCGAGCTCGTCCTGCTCCAGGGCGTAGTTCTCGTCCATGCTGACATTGCCGCTGACCACCTTGGCCCGGCAGGTCCCGCAGACGCCGCCGGCACAGGCGAACGGCACGTCCGGGCGGACTCGGAGGGCGGCGTTGAGGATGGATTCGCGGGCGTGGGTGGGGCTCGACACTTCGCCCTGCAAACCGTCCAGCTTGAACGTGATCTTGTAGGTCTCCTTTGATTCGTCCGCGATCACAGGCCGGCCAATGTTGCCCTCGGGGCGGTCGGGCTTGCCGGAGGTGAACAGTTCGAAGCGGACGTGCTCCGGGGCGACGCCGCGCGCGGCGAGGGTGTCCCGGCACAGCTGGACGAGTTCGAACGGGCCGCAGAGGAACCATTCGTCGACGTCGTCAGCGTGGATGGCGGTGCCTAGCAGTCCCTGCAGCTTCTCGGCGTCGATCCTGCCGCTGAGCAGCGGCGCGATCCGCTGTTCACGCGAGAGCACGTGGTGCAGCGCCAGCCGGGCCGGGTATTTGTCCTTCAGGTCCGCGAGTTCTTCGAGGAACATCACGTCCATGGCGGCCTTGTTGGCGTAGATGAGGTCGAAGCGGGTCTCCGGGTGGGCCGCCAGCAAGGTGCGGGCGATGGCGATCACGGGGGTGATGCCGGAGCCTGCGGCGATCGCTACGAACGAGCCGGGCTCGCCCGCCAGCTCTTCCGGGTGGTTCATGGAGTTCATGACGTTCTGTTCCACGGTCTTGCCGTCGCGGCCGTGCTTGGAGACGAAAGCGCCCATGGGGCTCATGACATCCAGGACGTCGCCCGTTTTGAGCTCGGCGTTGGCCCAGGTGGAGAACAGGCCGCCGAGGTCCTTCTTGATGGCGACCCGGATTTCGCTGCTGCCGTCCTCGAAGCTGCGCGGTTCGGCGCAGATCGAGTAGCTGCGGCGGATCTCGTGCGGCTCGCCGTTCTCGTCCGGCATGGTGGTGCGCAGGGCCACATACTGGCCAGGCAAGTAGTCGTACTGCCCGGCCAGCTCGGCGGGGACCGCGAACGTCACTTCGATCGCGTCGTCGGTGAGGCGGCGGACCTCGTCCACGGCCAGCGTGTGGAAGGACGCACGACGGCGGCCGGTGGCTGCCGCCTGCTCGGCGGCGGTCTGGCGGACAACAGTCATGGGAGCACCTGTTCCTTACAAAACTTTGAAATAGTCGAACGGTTCCTTGCAGTCCTGGCACACATAGAGGGCCTTGCAGGACGTGGAACCAAAGCGGGTGAGTTCTTTGGTGTTCAGCGACGAGCACTGCGGGCATTTGACCGCGAGCGACAGCCGGATGGGGCCGCCGTGCCGGACTGCTTTTCCATCAACAGCTGTACGGCCGGACGGCGGGGCGATCCCGTACTGCTCCAGCTTGGCCTTGCCGGCCTCGCTCATCCAGTCGGTGGTCCAGGCCGGGGAGAGGACAAGTTCGATCCGGACGCTCGGGTACCCCGCGCCGTGGAAAGCCGCCGTGAGGTCATCCCGGATGGCATCCATGGCGGGGCAGCCAGAGTAGGTCGGGGTGATGGTGACCAGGACGGCGGGAACCATCCCGCCGTCGGCAGCGCTTGGTTCCTTCGAAACCTGGACATCGCGCAGGATGCCGAGATCCGCAATGGTGAGGACCGGGATTTCGGGGTCGCACACTGTGGCAGCCACCGCCCAGGCTTTCTCTTGGGCGGTGTTGCCCTTGGCGGCGTTGCGGCGCTCTGCGGTTTCCGGATCGGAGACAAACATTTCCATGGTGCCTACCAGCTGGCTCCGGGGTACTCGCGGGCGAGCACCTGCATCTCGGCGAGGATGTAGCCGAGGTGTTCGGAGTGCAGGCCGCGGCGGCCCCCGCCCGGCGAAGGCTGCACGTTGGGGACCTCGAGCTCGGCTTCGGCCAGGACCTCGCCGGTGAGCCGGTCGAAGTCCTCGCGCAGGCTCGAGGGCTGGGGCGCGGCGCCGGCTTCGCTGAGGCGTCCGGTGAGCTCGTCGTCGCGGAACAGCTCATCCACGTAGGGCCAGATGACTTTGAACGCGTGGATCATGCGCTGGCGCGATTCGTCCGTGCCGAGGGCCAGGCGCAGGACCCACTGGGCGCTGTGGTCCCGGTGGTAATCCACTTCCTTGACCGCCTTGGCGGCGATGCCGGCCAGGGTGGAGTCGGTGGAGGACGTCAGCCGGCGGTAGAGCTCGAACTGGTAGTAGCTGACCACGAACTGCCGGGCAATGGTGACGGCGAAGTCCCCGTTCGGCTGTTCGAAGAGCGCCGCCGAGCGGAACTCGTGCTCGCGGCGGAGGTAGGCGAGATCGTCTTCGCTGCGCCCGTCCAGTCCGCCGGCGTAGCTCAGGAGGGACCGGGCGTGGCCGAGTTCGTCCAGGGCGATGTTGCCGAGGGCGACGTCCTCTTCGAGCTCCGGCGCGCGGGAGATCCAGTGGCCCAGGCGCTGGGCCAGGATCAGGGCGTCGTCGCCCAGGCGCAGGGCGAACTCGGCGACGTCTTCGCTCGGCTTCGCGGCGCCGCGGCTGACGGCCAGCGCGATGTCTTCGGGGCGGAGGGCGTTGCCGGGGGTGATGCGGGTGGCGCTCGCGGTGCCGTCACCGCTGGCGCCGGCACCGGATACACCGACGGAGATGTCGCCGTGGCCGCCTGTTTCTCCTGAGGAGACCGCAGTTTCAGGTGTGGTGCTCACAGGTGCTTCACGCCCTCACTCTTGGTGTAGTACGTGGCATGGCGGTAGTCCTTGCCCTGCGGGGATTCAAAGAAGGATCCTTTGGAATCGGGGTCGCTGGAGGCGATGGCCTCGGCCGGGACCACCCAGATGGACACCCCTTCGTTGCGGCGGGTGTAGAGGTCCCGGGCGTTGCGCAAGGCCATGGCCGCGTCGGGTGCGTGCAGCGACCCTGCGTGGACGTGGGATAAGCCGCGGCTGGAGCGGACGAAAACTTCCCAGATCGGCCAGACGTTGCCTGCGTGGGGTTCGGTTGCGGAGTCGTTCATGCTGCGGATACCTTCTCTGCTTGCTTGCGGTTCTGCTTTTCCGCGTATGCGGCTGCGGCTTCGCGCACCCACGCGCCGTTCTGGTGTGCCTCGCGGCGCCGTTCCAGGCGCTGGGCGTTGCAGGGGCCGCGGCCGGCCAGGACTTCATGGAATTCGGCCCAGTCCAGCGGCCCGTGCTCCCACTTCTTGGTTTCCTCGTTGAACCGGATGTCTTTGTCCGGCAGGGTCAGCCCGAGGACCTTGACCTGCTCCATCATCATGCCGACAAACCGGTTGCGGAGTTCGTCATTGCTGAATCGCTTGATGTTCCAGGCCATGGACTGCTTGGAGTTGGGCGAGTCGTCATCCGGGGGGCCAAACATCATCAGGGCCGGGGCGTACCAGCGATTCACCGCGTCCTGCGCCATCTGCTTCTGTTCGGGGGTGCCGTGGGAGAGTTCCAGCAAAATTTCAAAGCCCTGGCGCTGGTGGAAGGACTCTTCCTTGCACACCCGAACCATGGCCCGGCCGTAGGGGCCGAAGGATGCCCGGCAGAGCGGGACCTGGTTGGCGATCGCGGCGCCGTCGACCATCCAGCCGATGGCACCCATGTCGGCCCACGTGCGGGCCGGGTAGTTGAAGATGGAGGAGTACTTGGCCTTGCCGTCCATCAGGTCCTGCATCATCTGATCACGCGGCTGGCCGAGGGTTTCGGCGGCGGAGTAGAGATAGAGTCCGTGGCCGGCCTCGTCCTGGACCTTGGCCATGAGGATGGCCTTGCGCTTCAGGCTCGGGGCGCGGGAGATCCAGTTGGCCTCGGGCTGCATGCCAATGATCTCCGAGTGGGCATGCTGCGAGATCTGGCGCAGGAGCGTTTTGCGGTAGGCCGGGGGCATCCAGTCACGCGGCTCGATCCGGGAATCCTCCGCCATGACCTTGTCGAAGTAGGCCTGGCCCTCGGCGTCGAGCCGGGCCGCGTCCTCGGGGCTCGGTTCATCCCGTGCCGGCGATGGCTCGGCGGGCACTGACTGCAGGGTCTGCGATGCCATGGTTGCTCCTAAAGAATTTCCGATAAATAATTACCGACCGTTCGTTCAGGATATGCGGAAGGCCCGAGATGCGTCAAGGACAGAACTTCTATACCTAGGGCTACTATGTTTGATACCCTTCAGCTCTAGGTATAGGAGGCGCAGTGCGCATTGATAAGGACCTGGTCGCCGCTTCAGCCACTCCTCTTGTGCTGGGCATCCTGTCGGATGGCGACCTTTACGGCTACGCAATCCTCAAGCGGGTGAGTGAGCTCTCGGGCGGCGGCATGCAGTGGACCGACGGGATGCTCTACCCGCTACTGCACCGACTCGAGCGGCTCGGTTACGTATCCTCGCTGTGGGGTACCTCCGACGCCGGGCGCCGGCGCAAGCACTACACAATCACGCCGGCGGGCCGGGACGCCCTCGCCGACCGCCAGGAGCAGTGGACCGTCGTCGCAAACGCTTTGCGGCAGGTGTGGCAGAGCACTCAAGGACCCTCGTCCGCGATTGAGGGATGGGCGTGATGGCGCCACACGCTGAGCTGGAGGCCCAGATCGACCGGTGGCGCGGATATGTTCAGCGGAGCCGGGCGATTTCCCCCGCCGACGTCGACGAGCTGGAGGACCACCTGCGCGAGCAAATTGCGGACCGGCAGGCGACCGGCCTCGACGACGAGGAGGCCTTCCTCGTCGCGATCAAGCGCCTGGGCAACCTCGACGCCGTCTCACGCGAATTTGCCCGCGAGCACTCCGAGCGGCTGTGGAAGCAGCTCGTCCTGGTGCCGGAGTGTTCCGACGACGCCAACGCGTCACCATGGCGCGAGCTCGCCGTCGTCCTAGCACTCGCCGTCGGGGCAGGCGTGGCGGTCAAGGCCGGCTTTGCCTGGATCGACGACGGCGCCGCCATGATGCGCAACCTGGGCCTGCTCGTCTTTCCCTTCCTGGCCGCTTACTTCGCGTGGAAGCGGCGCTTGACCGGGGCGATGGTGGCCGCACTGATTGTCCCCTTTGCCGCCCTGGCAGTCGCACTCAACCTCTACCCGTTCGCCCCAGGCGGCGCCACCGGGATGCTCGCTGCCTTGCACGCTCCGGTCATCCTGTGGCTGCTGACCGGCGTGGCCTACGTCGGCGGGAGATGGCGGTCCGACAAGCGACGCATGGACTTCGTCCGATTTACCGGCGAACTCGCGATCTACTACACGCTGCTGGCCCTTGGCGGCGCGGTCCTGATCGCCCTCACGATCGCGACCCTCCGGGTCGTTGGCGCCGATTTCCAGCCGGTCCTGGACGACTGGATCCTGCCGTTCGCTGTGCCCGGGGCCCTCGTGGTCGCCGCCTGGCTTGTAGAAGCCAAGCAGCAGGTTGTGGAAAATATCGCCCCCGTCCTGACCCGCGTATTCACACCCCTGACCGTTGCCATGCTGCTGGTCCTGCTGGCCGTGCTAGCCACCGCGGGAGGCTTCGCTGACATCGACCGCACCCTACTCATCCTCATGGACGCGATCCTCGTGCTGGTCCTCTGCCTGCTGCTCTATTCGATTTCTGCCCGCGACCCGCTCGCCGCTCCCGGACTGTTCGACGTTCTTCAGTTGGCCCTCGTCATCGCGGCCCTTGCCGTCGATGCCGTGATGCTGACTGCGATGCTGACCCGTATCGCTGAGTTCGGCTACAGCCCCAACAAGATCGCCGCGCTCGGCCTGAACCTGCTGCTGCTGGTGCACTTGGTGCGTGCGGCCTGGCTCGCCGTCGGATTCCTGCGCCGCAGACTCCCGTTTACCGCAGTCGAGCGCTGGCAGACGCGCTACCTGCCGATCTACGGCGCCTGGGCAGCGGTCGTGGTGGTGGCGTTCCCGCCCATCTTCGGCTTCATCTGATCTGCACGTTCCTCTGTCACGGACCGGAAGTTCGTGCCAGGGCGACCCGCGGAAGGGCACCGTCATGAGACGGTTACGTTGAGAGCCTGCGCGGGGACGGGGGCACTAATCACGCCCATATCGTGCAAGGCTAGTTGCATGGATCTGGAGGTGTCGCCCGCGCTCACGATTCCCGCGTCGGAACTCGGCTGGCGGTTCTCGCGTTCGTCCGGGCCGGGTGGTCAACACGTCAACACCTCGGACAGCCGCGCCGAACTCTCGTGGAACGTCGCCGACTCGGCGGCGCTATCGGATGACCAACGGCTGATGCTGCTCAGGCGCCTCGGACCACGTCTCATCGCCGGGGTGATCACCGTGACCGCCTCCGAACGGCGCTCTCAGCTGCGCAATCGCGAGATCGCCCTGGCCAAGCTCTCCGCCCTCGTGGCCGAGGGGCTTGCCCCCGAAGCTGCCCGCCGCCGGGCGACCAAACCCACCCGGGGCTCGAACCGTCGGCGCCTTGCCGCAAAGGAACAGCGGGCGGCGACGAAACGGCAACGACAGCGGCCGTCCGCAGAGTAGCGCCATCCCGTCATTTTCCAGCCGCGGGGGCAGCGGGAGCGTGTAGAACCTACCGCGACGGCCCACTCGGGGCTTTCCTGCCCGCGCGCATCGGTCAGCCCGTTGAACCGCGCACCACTAGCGAGCTGTCAAGCGTCACATGCGGTTCCTCCAGCTCAAATCCTTCCATGAGCCCGCGGAGTTGCTGACCCGCTTTGCGCCCAAGCGGCATGGCCGGCAGATGCACACTCGTCAGGCCGGGGTTGCTCGTTGCCGAATAAGGCAAGTCGTCGAAGCCGGCCACGGCAAGTTCCTGCGGAATGCCGACACCCGCCACACGCGCTTCCTGCAGCACGCCGTAGGCGTGTGTATCAGTCCCACACACGACGGCGGTGACTCCGGTGCGCTGCCACTGCGGCCAAGCCCGGGCGAACGCCTCGGCGGCCGACCCGACATCGATCATGGTGCTGATGATGCAGTCGGGCGCCACCGAGATCCCGCGCGTCTTGGCCTCCTCGAGGAACGCCTTGCGCCGCAGATCGAAGGTGGCTGTGCCGGTCACGCTGTCGATGTAGGCAGCATGCGTGTGCCCCGAATCGGCGAGGTGCGCTGCCAGCTCACGTGCGCCGCGCGCGACGTCCAGGTTTACCGAGGGGGCGTAGGCCTCCAGACCGGGTGCATCCAGCAGCACCAGGGGCCCGGCTGCGGATAGCTCTTCGAGGAAGCCGGCGTTGGGGGCATCCACCAGGAGGCCGGCGGGCCGGAGCGCCATGAGCTTCCGGACGTCCTCGGCCTGCGGGAACTCGCCGGCGTCGGTGACGGACAGCAGCAGCTGGTACTCGGCACCAAGGGACTCCCGCACTCCGGCGATCACCTTGGCGAAAAACGGGTTGGAGATGTCGGGGGCCACCAGGATGACGATCGAACTCACGCCCTTGGCCAGCGAGCTTCCGATGCCGTCCACCACGTAGCCCAGCTCGGAGATGGCCTCCCGCACGCGCGAAATGTTGTCGTCGGACACCCGTCCTCGGGTTTTCCCGTTGGCCACCAAGGAAACCGTGGCGGTGGAAACGCCGGCGCGCTCGGCCACCATCGCGGCCGTGACGCGGGGCGCGCGGGCGTTGCGCCGATCGAGGGGGTCCATGCATCGATCGTAGCCAACATCTCAAGCTTTCAGGCATATCAAGGCATCAAGCGCTTGACGCAATTTACGTTAAGCGCTTGACGTGGCGCGGGAAACGATGCCAGAATTCCCATGAATGCTTAATGCCCTGCTCGGGCACGGCACCCACCCCCAGCGACAAGCACACAAAAGGTGCAGCATGCCAGCGGGCGCGGTTGCCCGGCACCTGTAGGCCCCAATGACGTGGAGACAACAATGGAAACCCAGCCCCTGACACCGGCACCCAGCAAGATCATTCTTGACTGCGACCCCGGACATGATGACGCAGTGGCATTGCTGCTGGCTCACGGCAACCCGGATATCGAACTGCTCGCCGTCACGACCGTCGTGGGCAACCAGAGCCTCGAAAAGGTCACCCGCAACGCACTCTCGGTGGCCACCATTGCGGGCATCACAGGCGTCCCGTTCGCCGCAGGCTGCGACCGCCCGCTGGTCCGCACCATCGAAACCGCCCCCAGCATTCACGGCGAGACCGGCATGGACGGGCCCGATCAGCCCGAGTCCACCATCGAGCTGGACCCGCGCCACGCCGTTGACCTGATCATCGAAACCGTGATGGCGCATGAGCCGGGTACGGTCACTTTGGTCCCCACCGCCGGGCTGACCAACATCGCCATGGCGGCCCGCAAGGAACCGCGCATCGTGGAACGCGTCAAGGAAGTCGTCCTCATGGGTGGCGGCTACCACGTGGGCAACTGGAGTGCCGTTGCTGAATTCAACATCATCATCGACCCCGAAGCCGCACACATCGTGTTCAACGAAAAGTGGCCGGTGGTGATGGTTGGCCTCGACCTCACGCACCAGGCATTGGCCACTCCGGAGATTGTTGACCGGATCGCGGCCATCGGCACCAAGCCGGCCACGTTCGTCATGGAACTGATGGAGTTCTTCACCAAGACCTACAAGGACGCGCAGGGCTTCGACTACCCTCCGGTCCACGATCCGTGCGCGGTTGCCTACGTCATCGACCCCACGGTGATGACCACGCGCAAGGTCCCGGTGGACATTGAGCTGCAGGGCAGGCTGACGCTCGGCATGACCGTGGCCGACTTCCGCACGCCGGCCCCGGACGAGTGCCACACCTCCGTTGCAGTGGACCTTGACCATGAGAAGTTCTGGGATCTCGTCACAGATGCGATCGTCCGGATCGGCGAGCCCGACGGCGGCGCTCCCGCCGCCACGGCAGCAGCCGTCCCCGCGATGGCGGGGGCCGTTACCGCAGGCGCCGTTGCAGGAGAGGCCAAGTAAATGACCACCTTGATCTCCGACGCCAAGACCACCCGCGGTAACGTCACCGCGCTCGTGGTCGCACTGCTGGCGGCCTGCGTGGCCTTCCAGCTCAACGCCTCCATGCTCAGCCCGGCCCTGGTCACCATGGGCAACGAGCTTCATACGGACCAGGCCGTCATCGGCCTGTCCCAAACCTGGTTCTTCACGGCCGCGGCCTTGTTCTCGCTCTTCCTGCCGCGCCTCAGTGACATCGTGGGGCGCAAGAAGATCCTTCTCGGCATGATGCTGATGATGGCCGTCGGCTCGGTCATCGCCGCCCTCGCGCCCGATGTCACGTGGCTCTTCGTGGGCCGCATCATCCAGGGCGTCAGTGGCCCGACCGTCCCCCTTTGCCTTATTATGCTCCGCTCTGCCGTCAGCAACCCGCGTA
The DNA here is from genome assembly GCF_900102785.1 of Arthrobacter sp. ok362. Taxonomy (GTDB): domain Bacteria; phylum Actinomycetota; class Actinomycetes; order Actinomycetales; family Micrococcaceae; genus Arthrobacter. The sequence continues at coordinate 291,866 of NZ_FNGC01000002.1, read as the reverse complement.
AATACGGTGCACTCATGGGCCTCATCACGGCGGTCAATGGCGGTGTGGCCGGCGTCGACTCGTTTGTTGGCGGCTACTTTGCCGAGCACTTCGGTTTCCGCAGCATCTTCTGGCTCATGGTCGCCCTTGCTGTGGCGGCCGCGGTCCTGGTGGCTGTTCTGGCCGGAGAGAGCAAGCCGGCTGCAGGCACCACCATGGACTGGCTGGGCGTCTTCTTCATCGTGATCGCGGTGGGAGCACTCCTGACCGCACTGAACGAAGCCTCCAAGCTCGCCGCGGACTTCTCTGCTGGCACGTTGATCCTCGCCATCGGCCTGGTCGTGGTGGCCGGCGCCGCGTTCTTCGCGTTCTGGACCGTGGAGAAACGTGCCAAGGCGCCCATGGTGGAAACCGTGCACCTTCGCCAGCGATCCACCTGGGCACCGCTGCTCACCACCACCCTCACGATGACCGGAATTTTCGCCGTCATCAACGGCATCGTCCCGGCGTATGTTCAGGCAGCCGACCCGGGCTTCGGCGTCGGCCCCACCGAGATGTCCCTTCTCATCCTCACGCCGTACGCCCTGCTGGGTTGGATCTTCGGTCCGATCAGTGGCCGCTTGGCCCCCGTCCTGGGTTACACAAAGGTCCTGCGCATCGGCCTGTTGGGCAGCCTCGCGGCCTTGGCGATCATCGCGTTCCTCGGCCTGAACAACCTGCCGATGATGATGATCGGCACGGCCTTGCTGGGGATCATGTACGCCGGTACGGTCAATATCATGCTGAACGGGCTTGGTGTGGTTCTCTCGCCGCATGGCAACCCCGGCTTCCTGCCTGGCATGAACGCCGGCGCCTTCAACCTCGGCGCTGGGCTAAGCTTCCTGGTCCTCCCGGCGGTCCTCGTCGCGACGTCGTCCATGGGGGACGCCAAAGCTTCTTACCTGACCGTCGTGGTCGTGGGCCTCGCCATCACCACGGCAGCCTTCGCCGCGTCCCTCCTGATCCCCAAGCCCGTCGACGCCGAGGTAACCGAATGAGCACCGAAGCCAGCACGCCGGCGAGGGTCGTCGTCGTTGGTTCCCTCAACGCCGACCTCACCATCTACTGCGACCGTCTCCCCCAGCCGGGCGAGACGATCCATGGCAACGGCTTCGCCGTAAATCCGGGCGGCAAGAGCGCCAACCAGGCGGTAGCTGCAAGCAAACTAGGCGGCCAGGTCAGCCTGGTGGGCGCCGTCGGCGACGACCCCAACGGCACCATGCTCCTGGAGTCGACGGCCCGCGCCGGAGTGGACGTCTCGCGCGTCCGCCGCGCTGCCGATGCCGCCACCGGAGTCGCTATCATCTCGGTCGATGCCGTCGGCGAGAACAGCATCATCATCTCTGCCGGCGCCAACGGGGCCCTGGCCCCGGCCGATGTTGACGCCGCCGCCGACCTTTTCGACGACGCCGCAGTGGTCTGTCTCTGCCTTGAAGTTGGCCTCGACACGGTTGCGGCCGCCGCCCAGGCAGCCCGCGACGCCGGGGCAACGGTCCTGCTGAACCTCTCGCCCTACGCCGAGATACCGCAGGCCCTGGCACGGTTGAGCGATGTGTTGTTGGTCAATGCGCATGAGGCTTCCCTGTTCTTGGGGAAGGGGACCATACCCGGTGCCGACATGGACGCCGCCGAATGGGAGCCGGTGCGCAAGCAGTTCGCTGAACGTGGCTTGTACCGGGTGTTGGTGACCCTGGGTGCCCACGGTTCCGTGGTGTTGGACTCCCAAGCCGCCGGCACACAACAAATCACCCTCATTCCACCCACCAAAGTCGTGGCGGTGGACACCACCGGGGCGGGCGACGCTTTCACGGGCGCCGTGGCTGCGCGGCTGGCCGACGGGGAATCCCTGACAGAGGCCGCTGCGTTTGCCTCCGTGGCCGCGGCCTTGGCTGCCACGAAGAAGGGCACCCAGACCGCATACCCGGACGCCGGTGAGGTAAGGCTCCTGCGCAGCAACCACCCCCGCAGGAGCTGATACTGCGGCTGGATTCTAGGCCGCCGCCAGCCTTCGGACCCGGGGAATCGCGGCCGTTTCAACCGGCGCTACGATGCTGAGCTGGCATTCTGACTGGAGCGGGTCAATGGCGGTCGGCAGGTGGTGGGAGGCTGAGCATTCCCGCAGCTGCTCCATGGCCGCCGGTTCCACCACGGCGTGGCTGACATTCAACACCAAATGGAGTCCTTCTTTCAGGTGGTTTGCCCGCTTGACCACCACGTAAAGGGCCTGGAGGCTCTGCGCCGTCACATGTCCCTGCGCTGCTACTTCTGCCTGACCGCAATCGAGGTCGAGCCTGACAAGAACCCGGAGTTTGTGGTTCAAACGATTCCCCTGTTCGTGCTTTTACCGCTTGGCCGCGACGCTGCGACCGCTTTGGCCGCGACGCTGCGACCGCAACCCAGCCTAGGCAGGGAGTGTGACGCAGGCAACAGTGCGCTTCATATCGGGGAAACCTCGCGTTATGTGCCGGTTGTTGGCGAAAAAGTGTTGATCGGCGGGCCCGGTGTATTGTAAAGGAGGCCCCACGGCGACCATCCGGCCCTTGGCACTAGTCCAGGACGCAACGGAGAGCGACGTCGTGGCCTCTTACCGCCACGGCGAGGAACTCTGCATCACCGGATGCAGGACGAGCCAGTCCACTCTGCGTTTCGCGCCCCTCAGTGCTCCGGCGTGGCCCGCCTGAGTACTGACAGCCAGAATCCGGGCACCACGCCCGGCCGACTTAGAGGAACACATGACACACCCCTTCGACAGCCCAGACGACGTCCGCGGGGCGGAATCCCGGGAGCGGCGGCCCAAAAAGACGCGCCGAGGCCGCAAGGTGCTGGTCGCCGTCGCCGTCGTGGTTGCGCTCGTCGCGGTGGTGGCTGGCGGCTACCTCTTCAACCTCGCACGGACCTTCGACTCCGGCACGAGCAAGATTGACCAGGCCTTCCCGGAGGAGTCCACGCGCCCGAAGAAGACGGACACCGCGATGAACATTCTCGTGATGGGCAGCGACAGCCGCGGCGCCACCGAGTCTGATGCCGCGGGCGGAACGCCCACGAACCAGCGCGCGGACACGCTGATGCTCATGCACATCCCGGCGGACCGCAAGAACATCTACACCATGTCCATCATGCGCGACCTCTGGGTGGACATCCCTGGCCACGGCGAGGCGAAGATCAACTCGGCGCTGGCCCTCGGCGGCACGCCCCTGATGGTGCAGACCATCGAGTCGATCTTCCAGCAGCGCATCGATCACGTCGCGATGATCGACTTCGAGGGCTTCAAGGGACTCACGGACGCGCTGGGTGGGGTAAGCGTGAATATCAAGGTGCCGTTCACCTCGACCGCACTGCCGGGCCAGTCCTTCGCCCCGGGCCAGCACACTTTCAATGGAACCCAAGCCCTGGCCTTCGTGCGGGAACGCCACGCCTACGCCGACGGCGACTACCAGCGCGTCCGCAACCAGCAGGAGTTCCTGCGGGCCATCATCAAGAAGTCGATCGCCGGCCAGACGCTGAGCAACCCGATCACCATCAACAACATGGTGGGCGCCGTCTCGCCGTTCGTCACGGTTGACAAGTCCCTGGACTCGGGCGCCGTGGCAGGGCTGGGGCTCGAACTCAAGGACATCCGGGCGCAGAACACCGTCATGTTCACGCTGCCAACCGGCGGCATCGGCTCGTCCTCGGACGGCCAGTCGATCGTGCTGACCGACCCGAACGCCATCCACGCGATCTCCGCGGCAATGGCTTCGGATTCCCTGGGCCAGTATGTCGCCGCGAACAAGTTCGAGAACGGGAACTGAGTCCCGCCAAGTGAGGCGCCAGGGGAGGCCCTTGGACCCTTAGTCCGCGGCGGGCAGCAGTGGTAGCGTCCGTTCATGGGGAACGCTCCGGAGCCAGCAGCCGCGGCTTCCGCGGCGTCCCCGCCCCCTCCCGCGTCCCCCGCGGCAGGCCGTCGTCGTTGGATAATCCTGCTTCTGGCGGCGCTGCTCGCGGTCGCCGTCGCCGTCTCGGCGTACGTTCTCTCCCGCCAGCGGCCCGCGGATCCCGCACCGGAGGGAACCGTCGCCCCGGCTGCCGCGCCTGCGACGGCACCGGGCCCCACGCCCACGCCCACGCCCGAACCACCTGCCGTCGCCCTCAACATCTTGCTGATCGGGAGCGACAGCCGGGTGAATGAGCGGGCGGTGGCAGTCGGCGGCATCGCCTCCGACCAGCGCGGGGACGCCCTCGTGCTGATCCACATTCCGGCGGACCGGCAGAGCGTCTACGGCATCTCGATCATGCGCGACCTTTGGGTGAACATCCCCGGCCACGGAACCGCGAAAGTGAACGCCGGACTGGAACTGGGCGGGCTGCCGCTGATGACGCGAACGGTGGAGGCGCTGCTGGGCCAGCACATTGACCACACGGTGATGCTGGATTTTCAGGGGTTTGCGGCCTTGACGGACGCGCTCGGCGGCGTCGACGTCAACGTCAAGCAGGCATTCACCAGCACCGCGGACGACAAGGTGTATTTTCCGGCGGGCGTGAACCGACTCAACGGGCTGCAGGCCCTGGCCTTTGTCCGCGAGCGCCATGCCTTCGCCGATGGCGACTACCAGCGGGTCCGGAACCAGCAAACTTTCCTGAAAGCCGTGATGGCCAAAATGGCATCCGAGGGCAGGCTGGTGGACCGCAACACTGTCCGCAAACTCATCAAAACGGTGCTGCCGCACGTGACCCTGGATGCAAGCTTCACCCTGAAGTCGCTGGAAAACCTCGCCTTCACCCTCCGCAACACTGCGCCGGGACGTGGCGTGTTCTTCACGCTGCCGACCGCCGGCACAGGGTTCAGCTCGGACGGCCAGTCGATTGTCCTGCAGGACCCTGCCGCGACCGCGGCGGTCTCCGCCGCGCTGGGCTCGGGAAAGCTCGCCGGCTACGTGGCGGCCCACAATCTGCAGAACGGCAATTGAGGCGCCGCTCTTAGGTAGATTGGGTCCATGACCCAGACTCCCGCCCAGCCGTCCCACCAGCCTCCCGTCGCCCGGAAAGTTCCCTCGGTGCGCACCCACCACGGCGACGCATTCGAGGACAACTACGAATGGCTGCGGGACAAGGAATCCACCGAGGTCGTGGACCTGCTCAAGGCGGAAAACACCTACCAGGAGGCGGTGACCGCGCACCAGGAGCCGCTGCGCGAGGCCATCTTCCAGGAAATCAAGGGCCGCACGCAGGAAACCGACCTCTCCGTCCCGAACCGCAAGGACGGCTGGTGGTACTACACCCGCTCGGTCGAGGGCAAGGAGTACGGCATCCACTGCCGCGTGCGCGGCCAGGAAACCGGGGACCGCGTCGCGGACTGGACTCCCCCGGCCGTGGAGGCCGGCGTCGTCATCCCCGGCGAGGAAGTCCTCCTCGATGGCAACCTCGAGGCCGAGGGCAAGCCGTTCTTCGCCGTGGGCGGGGCCGCCACCACCATCGACGGCACCCTCTATGCCTACGCCGTGGACAACGCCGGCGACGAGCGCTTCACGCTGCGCATCAAGGACCTGAGCACCGGCATGCTGCTACCGGACGTGATCGAGAACATCTTCTACGGCATCTCTTTCTCCCCCGACGGCAGCCGGATCTTCTATACCGTGGTGGACGATTCCTGGCGGCCGTACCAGGTCAAGTCCCACGTGCTCGGCACACCCGTCAGCGAGGACGCGGTCCTCTATCAGGAGGACGACGTCGCCATGTGGCTCGGCTTCGAGCTCTCGGCCGACCGGCGCCACCTTGTGCTCAGCATCGGCTGCTCCGAGTTCAGCGAGACCCGCCTGCTGCGCTTTGACGACTTCGACGCCGGGCTGCGCACCGTGATCTCCCGCGACGAGCGCATCCTGTACGAGGCCGAGCCGTTCCTGCTGGCGGACGCCTCGGGCCGGAGCCAGGAGCGAATCCTGCTCACCCACAACAAGGACGCCATCAATTCCATGGTCTCGCTCGTCGACCCGGCCGAGCTCGCAAAGCCGCTCGCCGAGCAGCACTGGGACACCGTCGTCGCCCATTCCGACCAAGTCCGCGTCAACGGTGCCGGGGTCACCTCCACCCACGCGGTGGTCTCCGTCCGCAAGAACACGATTGAACGGGTCCAGGTCCTGCCCCTGGCCGGCCTGGGCACCCCAGAGCAGGGCGCCGCGGTGGAACCTGCGTTCGATGAGGAGCTGTACACCGCCGGCGTTGCGGGCTCGGACTACGAGGCCCCCGTGATCCGGATGGGCTACACCTCCTACTTCACCCCGTCCCGGGTCTACGACTTCGTGCTGCCTACCCCGGAGCAACCGGGCGGTGAACTCCTGCTGCGCAAGGAGAGCCCGGTGCTGGGCGGCTACTCGGCGTCGGACTACGTCGCCACCCGGGAGTGGGCCACCGCCGGGGACGGGACCAAGATTCCGCTCTCGGTGCTCCGCCACGCCTCCGTCCGGCGGGATTCGACCGCGGCCGGCCTGGTCTACGGCTACGGCTCCTACGAAATGAGCATGGATCCGGGCTTCGGGATCCCCCGGTTGTCCCTACTGGACCGGGGCATCGTGTTCGTGATCGCCCACATCCGCGGCGGCGGCGAACTGGGCCGGCACTGGTACGACGACGGCAAGAAGCTGCGCAAGAAGAACACGTTCACCGACTTCATCGCGGCCACGGACTGGCTCGCCGGATCCGGCTGGGTGGACCCGGGCCGGATCGCCGCGATGGGCGGCTCCGCCGGCGGCCTGCTGATGGGCGCGGCCGCCAACTTGGCGCCGGAAAAGTATGCGGCGATTGTTGCCGCCGTTCCGTTCGTGGACGCGCTGACCACCATCCTGGACCCCGAACTGCCGCTCTCGGCGCTGGAGTGGGAGGAATGGGGCAACCCGATCACGGACCCGGACGTGTACGCGTACATGAAGTCGTACACGCCGTACGAGAACGTCCGCGCCGTGGCGTACCCGAAGATCGCAGCGGTCACCAGCTTCAACGACACCCGCGTGCTCTACGTGGAGCCGGCCAAATGGGTGCAGCGGCTGCGCGAAGTGAACACCGGAAGCGAGCCGATTGTCCTGAAGATCGAGATGGAAGGCGGCCACGGCGGCGCCTCGGGCCGGTACGTGCAGTGGCGCGAACGGGCCTGGGACTACGCGTTCGTCGCCGATTCCCTCGGAGCCACCGAAATGCTGCCGGGAGCCGGGCAGAAGTAACACCCCTCCCCCCGCCCGCCCCCCATTCCCCACCCCCATCCCTCATTCATCGACTGCTCCGTAAGTGCCCTTTTGGACCTCCATAAGGGCGGTTACGGAGCAATCGATGGGTTATCCCGGCCTCCATATACCCAAAATTGGTCACCATGCTTACTATTTACTGGCATGATGGGCACTTCGACGTGGAACCCGTCCGCTGGGGGCGGGGCGTCTTAGGGCTTTGACCGGGCACAGGGTGCCGGAGATGGAGTTTGTTATGAGCGCTGAGCAGGGAATGACCCCGTTGACTGATGATGAGCTGATGGCACAGGGCGGCACGGCCCTTCCGGACAAGGAGGTCGCCTCCGTCCTGGACCTGAACGCCGACCTGAACCTGGGGATCAGCGCCGCCGCGCCGATCGACCTCGGTATCGCGGCCAACGCCAACGTTGCGGCGCCGATCGATGCGGGCGCGTCGGCAAACGTCCTCTCCTTCGGATCCGAATCCCAGGCCCTCGCCGACCAGGGCACCCTCATCAGCCAGGGCATCACGGGCGATGCCACCGCGCACTCAGTGCAGGACAGCGGCATCGACCAGGGCACCGGCACGGATGCCGGGACCGCGGCCGATCCCGCCGCAGCGCCTGCCGCCACGGAACCGGCCGCAGCCGATCTCGGCGCTGCCGTACCTGCCGGCACCACCGGCAGCCTGCCCGATGGCACGGCCCCGGACCTGGGCGGCGCGCTGCCGGCGGATGTGGCCGGAGCGGCCGGCGGCGCAGGCGCCCTCAACGGCAACCTGCTCAACGTCGACGTGAACCTGGACGCCAACGCGGGCATCGCAGCACCCATCAATGGCGCGGTGGCCGCCAACGCCAACGTCGCGGCGCCGATCGACGCGGCCGTCGGCGCCAACATCGGCTCAATCGACAGCAACGCGGTCGCCGTCGCCCAGCAGGATGCCATCATCAACCAAGACATCCATGGCGACGCCACGGCGTCGGCTGACCAGCAGTCCGACCTGAAGCAGTAGCACCTAGATGAGCACTGTGCACGGAGGGCCGTCCGGGCAGGACGGCCCTCCGCTCCTGCCCGCCCCCGGCGGGGTCGGCTCGGCTGCCGATACTGCCGCAGACGCTGCCGCCGGATCCGACGCCGGTACTGCCGGCGCCGGTACTGTCCGCGCGGAGTCGTCCGTGGCGGGCGGCCTGCAGCCGGTGCCGGTGCGGGCCGCCGGCGTCCAGCTGATCGGCGAGGCGAAGGGGTCCGGCTACAAGGAAGCCCCGTCCCTGGTGCGCCGCTCGGACGGCCAGACCATCCAGCTCACCCGCCTGCTGTACCTGGTGCTCGAGGCGATCGACGGCCAGCGGGGCCCGGAAGAAATCGCCGGGCACGCCAGCAACAGTTTCGGACGGCTCGTCAGTGCCGAGAACGTCCGCACGCTGATCACCTCCCAGCTCCTCCCGCTCGGCCTCCTCCGGCTGGCGGACGGTTCCGAGCCCGCGGTGAAGAAATCGAACCCGCTGCTGGGCATGCGCTTCCGGTATTCGGTGACCGATCCGGACCGCACCCGGAAGATCACAGCGCCGTTCGCCACGCTGTTCAACCCCTTGATCGTGGTGGCCGTGACCGCTGCCTTCCTGGTCACGTGCTGGTGGGTGCTGATGGTCAAGGGGCTGGCATCGGCCACCCACGAAGCCTTCGCCAACCCCGGCCTGGTGCTCCTGATCCTGGTGGTCACGGTGCTCTCGGCCGGCTTCCATGAGTTCGGCCATGCCGCCGCCGCCCGCCGCGGCGGTGCCACCCCCGGCGCCATGGGCACGGGCCTATACCTGATGTGGCCGGCCTTCTACACCGACGTCACCGATTCCTACCGGCTGGGGCGGGGCGGCCGGCTGCGCACCGACCTTGGCGGACTCTACTTCAACGCAATCGTGGCCGTTGCAATCATGGGCATCTGGTGGGCCACCGGCTTCGATGCGCTGCTGCTGGTGGTGGTCACCCAGATCCTGCAGATGGTCCGGCAGCTGATGCCGCTGGTCCGTTTTGACGGCTATCACATCCTGGCCGACGCTACCGGCGTCCCGGACCTGTTCCAGCGCATCAAGCCCACCCTGCTGGCCCTGGTGCCGTGGCGCAGGACAGCTCCCGAAGCCAGGCTCCTGAAGCCTTGGGCGCGGGCCGTGGTCACCATCTGGGTGCTGGTCACGGTTCCCCTGCTGCTCTTCAGCATGGCCACCATGGTGCTGACCCTGCCGCGCGTCCTGGGCACCGCCTGGGTCAACGGCCTCAAGCAGCAGGCTATGCTCTCCCACAGCCTCGCCGCCGGGGACGTCGCCGACGCCGCCGTGCGGGTGATCGCGCTCGCCTGCCTGGCACTGCCGGTGCTGGGCATCCTGTACATCCTGCTGCGCCTGGTCCGCCAGCTGGTCACCGGGCTGTGGCAGAAGACGCGCGGCAAGGCCCTCCAGCGCGCCACCGCAATCGTTGCGATCGCGGCCGTGACGGCGGGCCTCGCCTGCGTCTGGTGGCCCGGCGGCGACACCTACCGCCCCGTCCAGCCCTACGAGCGCGGCACCCTGGCCGACGCCACCACGGCAGTCTTCCCGGCCGCCGCCACCAGCCGGATGGCAGAGGGTCAGACGGGCAAGACCGTTGCCCTGTGGCCGGAGGGCGCCCGGAAGCCCACACGAGACGAGCCGCAGCTGAGCATGGTCCTGGTGCCCCGGCAGGCCGCCACAGCCGGCTCGACCGGCACAGCCGGGTCGGCAGGCACGGCGGCTGCCGCGGCGCCGACTGCCCCTTCCTGGGTTTTCCCCTTCGACAGGCCGGCCGCTCCGGAGGATGACGGCAACCAGTCCCTCGCGGTCAACACCACTGACGGTTCCGTGGTCTACGACGTCGCGTTCGCCCTGGTCTGGGCGGACGACGGCGACACCGTCGACACCAAAAATGAGGCCTACGCCTTTGCCAGCTGCGCGGACTGCGCCGCAGTAGCCGTGGGCTTCCAGGTGGTCCTGATTGTGGGCCAGGCCAATGTGATCGTCCCGGAAAACCTCTCGGCTGCGGCCAACTACAACTGCCTCCGGTGCCTGACCTACGCCCTGGCGAGCCAACTGGTGCTCACCCTCGACGGGCCCCTGAGCAGCGACGGCATGGCCAGACTCAACGCGCTATGGCAGGAGATCGCGGCCTACGGCAAGGACCTGCGGAACCAGCCGCTCTCGGAGATCCAGGGCAGGCTCAGCGCGTACAAGGAACAGATCATGGCGCTCATCAAGGCCGATCCCAGTGCCACCCCGGCCGGGTCTGCCGGCACGGCCGCGACGCCGGGCGCCACATCCGGCGCCACAACAGGTGCCTCTCCCGGCAACACGCAGGCCCCGTCACCGGGAGCTGGCGGCACCGGGACCACGGCGCCGGCCGGCGGTGGTGCGCCCACCGACGGTGCTGCACCGGCACCGGCAGAGCCCGCACAGACCGGGCAGCCTGCGCAGCCCGGGGGCACGGGTACGCAACCGGCGACTGCGCCGGCTCCCACGCCGGACACGGCCTCACCCGCGCCAGCATCCACCGCGCCGCCGGCGCCCTAAGGCGGGACCCGAACGGCACCCGGGCCGGGTCCGGCCGGCCCGGGCCCGCGTGTTGCCCGGATCGCGGCGCTCCATCCCAGTTGCTGGCCGCCGGGACCGATTCCGGCCCCGTGGAACCCCGGGATTCCACGGGACCGGGGTGGTCCGGGCAGAAGCAACTGGGAGGGAGCGTCGCCCTGAAGTTCAATCCGTTGAGCGCTTCGCGGGCGAGCAGGCCTTCCATTCTTCCGCGAGGTTGGTGTACACCATTTCCGTGGCCCCTTCGCCCTTCGTGCCACTTTTCCGCCTGCCGTGGTTCCAGGCGCATGCCGAACCGCTGGACCGGCAACCAACACGGGAGAGGTATCACGATGAGACTAACGCTGACAGAGTTCCTTACATTGGACGGAGTAACGCAGGGTCCTGGATCGCCCGAGGAGGACACCAGCGACGGCTTCTCACAAGGAGGTTGGTTCGTCCCCTATCTGGACGAGGATTTCATCCAGATAGCCGCGAACTGGCTCGGTGAGGCGGATGCGTTACTGTTCGGCAGCCGGACCTACGTCAACTTTGCGAGGGACTGGCCGAGAATCACGGACCCTGATGATCCGTTCTCTGAAAAGATGAATGGTTTGCCGAAGTTTGTGGCCTCGCACAGCCTGGCGCAGGCTGGTTGGGCACCGACGACGATCCTGTCCGGAGACGTCCCCGCACAGGTCGCTGAGTTGAAGAGGCAGCCCGGCAGGGAGTTGCAGATCCACGGGAGTGCCCGGCTGGCCCAGTCGCTTCTGGGCGCGGAACTGATCGACGAGCTGAGGCTGGTTATCGCCCCGGTGGTGGTGGGTAACGGCAGGCGGCTGTTTCCGGCCGGAGGCGCCCCGGCGGGCCTGCGTCTGGTCCGCAATGAGACGACGCCGGGTGGACTCGCGATTCTTGTCTTTGAGTCGGCAGGGCTTCCGACCTACGGGACCTATGAGCCCGGTTCGTCCCGTGGGTGAGCCGAACAGAGCGGACTTGCCCGAGTCCAACCAGTGGGGCCCGATTAGCGGGCCTTCCATTCATCCACGAGGATGGCGTACACCACTTCCGTGGCCCATTCGCCCTTGTAGTGCCACTTGTCCACCTGCCGTGATTCCAGGCGCATGCCGAGCCGTTCACAGAGCGCCGCCGAGTCCGTGTTCAGGGCATCGAGCTTGGCGTCGATGCGATGGAAGCCCAAGTCCTCAAAACCGAGCCTGAGCAGTGCCCGGGCGGCCTCGCTCGCGATGCCCCGTCCCCGGGCTGCCGGGGCCAGACTCCAGCCGATCTCGGCCTGCCCGCATCCCTCCAGCCACTTCAGCACCACCTCGCCGAGCAGCCCGGGCGAGTCCGCGGCCTCGATGGCCAGGGCCACCCAGTCGCCCTCCTTTTCGAACTCGAAGTTGGCGTACCGTCCCACCGTTTCCATCGACTGGGTGTAGCTCTTGGCCTCGCGGGGTAGGAACCGGGCGGTTTCCGGGAGCGAGTGGTAGGCATGGAAGGCATCGAGGTCGGAGGCGTCAAAGCGCCGCAGCACGAGCCGTTCGGTGCGGATGGGCAGCGAAGGGAGGGGCTTGGGTTCGGTCATGCCTCCAACGCTACCCATCGGTCGGTTGCTCCGTAAGCGCCGTTTTGAGCCGCCACAAGGGCGGTTACGGAGCAACCGATGCCTGGGCGACGACGGCGGCCGTTGCCTCGGCGATCGCTCGCTCCTCGTCGGTGGGGACCACAAGAACGGGCAGGGCCGACGTCGGGGTGGAAATGACCCGGGGTTCCTTGGACCGTTCCCGGTTCAGGCCGGCGTCGAGTTCGACGCCGAGGGCACCGAGCCGCTGCGCCACCAGGCCCCGGAACTGGTGCGAGTTCTCGCCGATTCCGGCCGTGAACACGAGGGCCTTCGCGCCGCCGACGGCCACGTGGTACCCGCCGATGTACTTCGCGAGCCGGTAGGACGCGACCGCCAGGGCCATAGCTGCCTTGGCATCGCCGGCTTCCGCGGCCTCCACCACCGAGCGCATGTCGTTGTATCCGGCCAGGCCCTTGAGCCCGGACTGCCGGTTCAGCATCGAATCCAGGTCCTCGGGTGACCAACCGGTCCGGCCCAGGAAGACCAGGATGGAAGGATCGAGGTCGCCGGAGCGGGTTCCCATGACGAGGCCCTCGAGGGGCGTGAATCCCATGGAGGTGTCGATCGACTGGCCGCCGCGGATCGCCGTGACCGAGGCGCCGTTGCCCAGGTGGGCGATGACGGCGTCGAACTCCTCGACCGGAACATCCAGCAGCGCCGCCGCCCGGTGCGCAACATATTCGTGGGAAGTGCCGTGGAACCCGTAGCGGCGGATCCCGTGGTTCGTGTAGAGCTCGTCCGGCACCGCATAACGCCAGGCGTGCTCGGGCAGGGTGCGGTGGAAGGCGGTGTCGAACACGGCCACCTGCGGCAGCTCGGGCCACTTCTTCGAGATCGCGCGGATGCCAAGGACGTTGGCGGGGTTATGCAGCGGCGCGAGCGGGTTCAACCGTTCAATGGCCCGGGTGATCTCGTTGTTGACCAGCACCGGCTCGGCGAAGCGCTCCCCGCCGTGCACCACGCGGTGGCCCACGGCATCGAGCACGCGGTCCCCCAAGGTTGCGTGGATGGCCGCGTCCACCTGCTCCAGCGCCTCGGCGTGGTCGCGGGGGCCTTCGATCTGGCCGTCGCCCTCACCGCCGGCACCCATGCCGATCTTCTCGATCAGGCCTTCGGTGAGCACGTTGCCGGCCTCGACGTCGCGCACCTGGTACTTGAGCGAGGACGAGCCGGAGTTGATGACGAGCACGAGCATGGGGCCTCCTAAGCCTTGGCTTCGACGCTACCTGCGAGGGTGCGTCGGGACTGGCATCACGCCGGAGCCTGGCGGAGCGCTCCTGGGTTCCACTATAAATTGCCGGATCAAATTGCCGGAACGCCAGTGGCGCCAATCCGTTGCGAAAGCCGGGCCGGGCGCCTAGAGTCGGCTGACCAACTAGACAACTCACGAAGGGATCTCCATGACTGACGACGCGACCCAGCCAAAGACCGCCCAGCCAGAGGGCACCGAGCCGGCCAGCGGTTCCGGTAAGCCGGATCCCACCGGCGTCGTAGGCGCGAACCCTGCCCTGGACGACACGGGAAACCCGAAGGCCGACGAGGTCGGAGAAGCCGCCGAGGCCCCCGAGAATCTGCAGGACCTGGATCTCACGCCGGCAGGCCTGGCCGATGAGCCCGCCAAGCAGGAAGATCCCGACAGTCTGGCGGAGCCGGAAAACAGCTGACTATGCACGGGCAGCCGCGGGTGCCGGCTCGGTGGCGGGCTCCACGGACTGCGCTTGGACGGCGGTGATGGCCACCGTGTTCACGATGTCCTCCACGGTGCAGCCGCGCGAGAGATCGTTGACCGGCTTGCGGAGCCCCTGCAGGACGGGCCCGACGGCGACCGCCCCGGAGGACTGCTGCACGGCCTTGTAGGTGTTGTTGCCGGTGTTGAGGTCCGGGAAGATGAACACGGTGGCCTGCCCGGCGACGGACGAGCCGGGCATCTTGGACTGCGCGATCGCGGCATCCACGGCGGCGTCGTACTGGATGGGGCCTTCGACGGCGAGATCCGGGCGGCGGGCCTTGACGACGTCGGTGGCCTGCCGGACTTTGTCCACTGCCTCCCCGGTCCCGGACCCGCCAGTGGAATAGGAGAGCATGGCCACGCGCGGCTCCACGCCGAACTGGGCGGCGGTCTCGGCCGAGGCCAGCGCGATGTCCGCCAGCTGCTCCGCGTTCGGGTCAGGATTGACCGCGCAGTCGCCGTAGACCAGCACCCGGTCCGGCATCAGCATCAGGAACACTGAGGAAACGATCTTCACGCCGTCCCGCGTCTTCACGAACTCCAATGCGGGACGAATGGTGTGGGCGGTGGTGTGAGCGGCGCCTGAGACCATGCCGTCCACGACTCCCAGTTGCACCATCATGGTGCCGAAGTAGCTGCCGTCGAGCATGACTTCCAGCGCCCGGGCGAGGTCCACGCCCTTGTGCGCCCGCAGCTCCGCGTACTTCTCCGCAAACTGCTGGCGAAGCTCCGACGTCGCGGGGTCCACGATGTTCATGCCGGAGAGGTCGATGCCCTGGGTGGACGCCAGCTCCCGGACCGCCGACTCGTCGCCCAGGATGGTGAGGTCGCAGACGTCCCTCCGGTGCAAAATTTCGGCGGCGCGCAGGATCCGCATGTCGTTCCCCTCCGGGAGGACGATGTGCCGGCGCTGCAGCCGGGCGCGCTCAACGAGGTCGTGCAGGAACCGCAGCGGCGTCATCCGTTCCGGGCGCGGCAGATGCAGGCGCTCCAGCAGCTCCGTTTCGTCCACCCGTTTGGCCCACAGGCCCAGGGCGGAGGCCACCTTGCGGCGGTGCCCGGACCAGATCTCGCTGCGCACCTCGGAGACCCGCTTGGCGGTGGTGTACGTGTCGCCCGGGGCCGCGTACACAGGGAACGGCGCCTGTGCCAGCAGGGAGTAGATGTTGGGGTCCGGGGCCAGGCCGCCGGTGAGGATGAGCGCCGACGGCACCGGGAACTCCGGCGAGAACGATGACGCGAGGCACGCAACCATCACGTCCGCACGGTCCCCTGGGACGATCACCAGGGCGCCGTCGTCGAGCACGTGCAGGAAGTTGGCAACATTCATCGCCGCCACCTTGATGGAATGGACGTCGCGTTCCATGTCCTGCCGGCCGGCCACCTGGCGGATCCCGAGGGCCGAAGCGACCTCGCCGGTGGTGGGCCTGGCGATGTCGTCAAGCTCCGGGAAGACGTACACGGGGCGGCCGGACGCACCCGGCTTCACGGCGGCGACGATCCCGTCCACGTCCTGCGGGTCGGCGCGGTTCACCATGATGGCCAGGAGGCTGCAGCGTTCCGCCGCCAGTTCCTTGCGGGCAACTTCGACGGCGTCGGCAGCCTCCGCCACGGTCCGCCCCTTCGCGCCCACCACGGCCACGATGGAGGCGGCCAGGTTGTTCGCGAGGCGTGCGTTGAGGTCGAATTCGACGGCGGCATCCTGGCCGGTGAGGTCCGTCCCCTCCACAATCACCACGTCGCAGTGGCGGGACATTTCGGCGAAGATCTCCACGCAGCGGGCGTCGATCTCGGCCCTGTTTCCCTCGGCCAGCAGCCCGCGGACTTCGGCAAACGTCAGGCCGCCGCGGCAGCGCTGATCGTCAAGGTCGAACCGGGCCTTCATCAGCGCCACCATCGGGTCCGCCGCGGCGTCGTTGCCGTGAACCACAGGCTTGAAGAAGCCGATGCGGTCCGCGTGCCGGTGCAGCGTGTCCGCCAGCCCCAGGGCTATGAGGGACTTGCCGGAGCCCGGGGTGGTCGCGCTGACGTAGATTCCTTTGGCCATGTGTCCCAGCATACTTACACCCCTTGACAGCAGGCACCCGGATGGGATTACCTAATGAACATTCGGTAAATAAAGCTGGAGGCAACGAGGCATGGCTGAAATGACGATTTCCGGTGACACCCACCCCATCCTGAAAGACGACTATGCCTCCGAATGGATGGGCATCGAAGTTGTCGCACTGGACGACGGACATGCCACAATCCGGATGACGCTCCGGCAGGAAATGCTCAACGGCTTCGGCATGGCCCACGGCGGAATGATCTTCGCCTTCGGCGACACAGCCTTCGCGCTGGCCTGCAACCCGGCCAGCCCGAAACCTGGCGAAGCCGGGATCGACACAGGCACCATCACCGTGGCCTCCGGCGTCGACATCAACTTCCTCAAGCCGGCCTTCCGCGGCCAGGTCCTGACCGCCGTCGCCAACCGCCGCGCCAGCACCGGGCGCAGCGGCCTCTACGACGTCCAGATCTACGCCGCCGATCCCGGCGCGGGCGCGCCTGCGCCGGGATCGGCACCCGCCGGCTCGGTTCCCGCCGCCACGGTCCCGGGCGAACTCCCCGCCGACTCCGCCGACGCACCTGCGTGGGAACTCATCGCCGAGTTCCGCGGCCGCAGCCGCACCATCTCCAAGAAATAGAAACAGGGAACCACAGATGACCCAAGAAACCGCCGCCGCCACAACTGACGCTGTCCTGGACCGCGAGGAAACAATCTCCCGCGACGAACTCGAGGCGCTCCAGCTCAGCCGCCTGCAGCACACGGTGGCATATGCCTACGACCGCGTCCCCCTGTACAAGCGCAAGTTCGACGAGGCCGGCGTCCACCCGACGGACCTGCGCGAGCTCTCCGACCTCGGCAAGTTCCCCTTCACCACGAAAGAAGACCTCCGGCTCGAGTACCCGTTCGGCATGTTCGCCGTGCCGCAGAACGAGGTCGCGCGGATCCACGCCAGCTCCGGCACCACGGGCCGCGCCACGGTTGTGGGCTACACAAAGAAGGACCTCGCCGACTGGGCCAAGCTCGTGGCCCGCTCGCTGCGCGCCTCCGGCGTCCGGCCGGGCATGAAGGTGCACAACGCCTACGGCTACGGCCTGTTCACCGGCGGCATGGGCGCCCACGCCGGCGCCGAGGCCCTCGGCTGCACCGTTATCCCGATCTCCGGCGGCCAGACCGAGCGCCAGATCACGCTCATCCAGGACTTCAAGCCCGACGCCATCCTGGCCACCCCGACGTACCTGCTGACCATCGCCGACGCCATGATGAAGCAGGGCATCGACCCGGCTTCCACCTCGCTGAAGTACGCGGTTCTGGGCGCCGAGCCGTGGACTGAGGAAATGCGGCACGAGCTCGAGACCACCATGAACATCAAGGCCTGCGACATCTACGGCCTCTCCGAGGTCATGGGCCCGGGCGTCGCCGGCGAAGCCGTGGAAACCCAGGACGGCAGCCACATCTGGGAGGACCACTTCCGCCCCGAGATCATCGACGCCTTCGACCCCACGGTGGTCCTGGCCGACGGCGAACCGGGCGAGCTGGTCTTCACCTCGCTCACCAAGGAAGCACTGCCGATCATCCGGTACCGCACCAAGGACCTCACCCGGCTGCTGCCGGGCACCGCGCGTCCGGCGCACCGGCGCATGGGCCGCATCACCGGCCGCAGCGACGACATGATCATCCTGCGCGGCGTGAACCTGTTCCCGTCCCAGATCGAGGAAATCGCCCTGCGCATCCCCGAGCTGAGCCCGCACTTCCAGCTGGAACTGACCCGCCCCGAGGGCCAGCGGATGGACCAGCTCACCGTCAGGATCGAGCGCCGGGGCGCTGTCACGGCCGAGGGCAGCGCAGCCGCCGCCAAGGTCCTTCAGCAGCAGATCAAGATCCACGTCGGCTCCTCCTGCACGGTCGACGTCGTCGAGCCCGGCTCACTGGAGCGGTCCAACGGCAAGCTGCGGCGGATCTATGACATGCGCCCCAAAGGCTGAGTGACCACCCGATCGTGAGAAACTAGCGAGTATGCCCAGCACAGCAACCACCACCAAGCGCGGCCGTCCCGGCTATGACCAGCAATCCGTCCTGCTGATCGCCGTCGACGTCTTCAACCGCCACGGCTACGACGCCACCTCGATGGGCATCCTCGCCGAGAACCTGGGCATCTCGAAGTCCGCGATCTACCACCACGTGCCGTCCAAGGGCGATCTCCTCAAGCTCGCGCTGGACCACGCCCTCGGCGGCCTGGAGGCCATCCTGGACCGGCCCGAGGCGCAGACCGGCTCGGCCGATGCCCGGCTGGAATTCGTGGTCCGTGAGACCATCTCAGTCCTGGTGGCACGCCTGCCGTTCGTCACGCTGCTGCTGCGGCTGCGCGGGAACACGGAGATCGAGCGGGACGCGTTGGAACGGCGCCGCACCTTCGACCACAAGGTCGCCGCCCTGATTTCCGAGGCCCGGGATGAGGGCTCGCTGCGCCAGGACATCGATCCCCGCACTGTGACCCGCCTGCTGTTCGGCACGATCAACTCGATCGTCGAGTGGTACAAGCCAGGCGGCTCGCTGTCCCCGGAAAAGCTGGCCGACGACGTCATCACCATGGCGTTCCACGGCCTCCACGTCCCCGACTAGCCTCCGCTGCGCCCGGCGTGCGCACCGCTGGGAGGACATTGACGCCCGGCGGCACCGCGGGGAGGACATTGACGCCCGGCGGCACCGCGGTCACTCTTGGAGCATGGCCACACGACTCTCCCGGGTGCTCTTTGGAGCGTTTCCGCAGCTGCGCTACGAACCGACGGCCAAACGGATCCGGGCACGTATTGCCGGCCACACCGTCGTGGACACCCTGAATGCCTACCTGATCTGGGAGCCGCGCCGGATCACGCCGGTCTTCGCCGTGCCGGAGAACGAGCTGCATGCGGAACTTGTCCCGCCGTCGCTGCCCGCCCCCGCTGTGGAGGAACACGCCGCGATCATCCGCCAGGACGTCCCGCCCGGATTTGACCCGAGGACCAGCTTCCATAAGCACACCGCGCCCGGCGAGGAACTCGACGTCGTGGCTCCGGGAGCCGCGGCGTCCCGGGCGGCCTTCCGGCCCGACGATCCGGACCTGGCTGGCTATGTCGTCCTGGAATTCGACAGCTTTGACTGGCTGGAGGACGACGAGGAGATCATCGGCCACCCCCGGGATCCGTTCCACCGTGTGGACATCCGCGCGTCCTCCGTGCCAGTGGAAGTCGCCCTCGACGGCGTCACGCTGGCCAGCACGAACCGTGCGGCGTTGCTGTACGAGACGATGCTCCCGGTGCGGTATTACATTCCGCCTGCTGACGTGCGGCTGGACCTCATGGAGGAGAGCCCCAAGCGCACGGTCTGCCCGTACAAGGGCAGAGCCAGCTATCACACGTACCCTGGCTCCGAAAGGGGCCGGAACATTGCATGGAGCTACGACCACCCCTTCCGTGACGCCGCCCAGATCCACGGCCTGGTGAGCTTCTTCAACGAAAGGGTGGACCTGACAGTAGGCGGAGTACTTCAGCCCCGGCCCGTAACGCCCTGGTCCACGAGGCCCGACTGAACGTCGCCCGGTTTACGGACAACAGAAGGGGCGCCCAGCTGAGCCGGAGCGCCGCGCTTCTGTCCACCCTGATTTTGTCCCCCCGAATTTCCAGGGCTGGACCGGACCTCAGAGCTGGTAATCAGCTGCCGTGGTGATGTTCTCGTGCACGCAGAGAATATTGTGCTCGGAGTCCATGAACCAGGCGCACTTCTCTGAATCCGTTGTACAAATGTGGTTTTCGGTCTTGAGATCCGGGCCATCGTAGTCCTGGAACATGACGCCTTTGGCTTCCATGTCGTGGACTGTGCGTTCGATCTCGCTGACTTCGAAACTCAGGGTGGTGTGCTCTGAGTGCTTTCCATCCTTGACTGGCATCAGCTGCAGCATGGGGCCGCCTTCTGAGCCGAACATTTCGCTTCCGTCGTCTGCCACGCCACGGTGCGGGAGCCCCAAAGTGTCCGCGTAGAAATGCCGGGCACGCGCTGCATCATCGACTGGCAGGACTGTTGTGGCTTTACTGAGTACTAGGGTCATTTCGCCACCTCCTACGAGCAAAATTTTACGCCGGAGCGGGGTGGAAAGAGCCTGCGATTTGCGCCTCTGAACAGTCGATGCTCCCTCGCTTCCGGCAGCTCTAGAACGGACGCTACCCACAACATGAGGGAGCGTCCGCACCGGAGCCGCAAGACGCGAGGGAGCGTCGGGAGGGACTACTTCTCGACGAGGGTCAGGACGTCGTAGATCGCCACGATTTCGTCGTTCTGGTTGGTCAGGACGGCGTCCCAGGCCACCTCGCCGTACTCGTCGGTCTCGCGCGGGGTGATCTTCTTGGCCGTCAGGGTCACCCGGATGGAGTCGCCCGCGGCCACCGGGGTGATGAAGCGAAGGTTCTCCAGGCCGTAGTTGGCCAGGACTGGGCCCGGTGCGGGCTCCACGAACAGGCCGGCGGCCCAGCTGAGCAGGAGGTAGCCGTGCGCCACGATGCCCGGGAAGAACGGGTTGGCCGCGGCGGCTTCCTGGTTGGTGTGGGCGTAGAAGGTGTCGCCGGTGGAGTTCGCGAACTTGGTGATTTCCTCCAGCGAGACCTCGCGCAGCCCCGAGCGGATGGCGTCGCCGATGTGCAGCGTGGCCAGGGATTTCCGGAACGGGTGCTGGCCCTCTGTCTCGAGCGTGAAGTTGCGGTCCGCACCGGTGTGCCAGACGCCGGTGACGGCGGTAAGCATGTTGGGCGAACCCTGGATGGCGGTGCGCTGCATGTGGTGCATGACGGAGCGGATGCCGCCGAGCTCTTCGCCGCCGCCGGCGCGGCCGGGACCGCCGTGGACCAGGTGCGGGACCGGGGAGCCGTGCCCGGTGGAGCTGCGGGCGTCCTCGCGGTTGAGCATGAGCACGCGGCCGTGGTGGGCCGCGATACCGGTGACCAGCTGCTGCGCCACGGCGGGATCGTTCGTGCAGACCGAGGCGACGAGCGATCCGCCGCCGCGGGCGGCGAGGCGGACGGCGTCGGCCAGGTCGGTGTAGCCGATCACCGAGGACACCGGGCCGAAGGCCTCGAGCGAGTGGACCTCCTCAGCCTCCGGGTCGGCCCAGCTCAGCAGGACCGGGGACATGAAGGCTCCGCCGTCGACGACGCCGACGCTTCCGTCCGCGCTGGTGACCTGCGGCGCATCGAGCGTGCCGTAGGCAAGCTCCCCGCCGGCGTCGAGCATGGACTGGACGGCGGCGCGCACGTCGGCGAGCTGCTCAAGGGAGGCCAGGGCGCCCATGGTGACGCCCTCGGCGCGGGGGTCACCGAGCACCACGCGTTCGCGGATGCGGTCCCCCACGGCGGCGGTGACGTCGGCGACGAGTTCCTGCGGCACGATCGCGCGGCGGATCGAGGTGCATTTCTGGCCGGCCTTGGCGGTCATCTCGGTGACGAGGGACTTGATGAAGGCGTCGAATTCCGGTGTGCCCTTGACGGCATCCGGGCCCAAAATCGCGGCATTGAGGGAGTCGGTCTCGGAGGTGAAGCGGACGCCGCCCGTGACCACGTTGGGGTGGGACTTGAGCGTGTTGGCGGTCGAGGCCGAGCCGGTGAAGGCCACGAGGTCCCGGTAGTCCAGGTGGTCCAGCAGGGTGCGGACGGAGCCGGAAATGAGCTGCAGGGAGCCCGTGGGCAGGATGCCGGATTCGTCGATCGCCTTGACCACGGCGGCGGCCACGTACCCGGTGGGGGTGGCCGGCTTGACGATGGTGGGCACGCCGGCGAGGAAAGCCGGGGCCAGCTTCTCCAGCATGCCCCACACGGGGAAGTTGAAGGCATTGATCTGCACCGCGACGCCGGGGATGCGGCTGTAGATGTGCTCGCCGGCAAACGAGCCGTCGCGGGACAGCACCTCCATGGGGCCGTCCACCACCACCTGGGCGTTGGGCAGTTCGCGGCGGCCCTTGGATCCGAAGGTGAACAGGACGCCGATCCCGCCGTCGATGTCGATCATCGAGTCGATTTTGGTGGCGCCGGTCTGCGCCGAGAGCGCGTAGAACTCCTCGCGGCGGCCGTTGAGGTACTGCGCCAGCTCCTTGAGCTTGAGCGCGCGCTGGTGGAAGGTCAGCGTGCCAAGTTCCGCCTGGCCGGTGGTGCGGCCGTAGTCCACGACGGCGGCGAGGTCGAGCCCCTCGGTGCTCACCTTGGCCAAGAGCTCGCCGGTGCTGGCGTCCAGGACTGGAGCTGCGCCGGCGGCGGAGGCGGCGTCGGGAGTCCACCAGGAACCCCGGATGAAGCTGGGAACGATCTCGACAGTGTCTACTGTGGGTGCGGCTGTGGTGGTCATCGTTGACGGGTCCTTCCAACGGGGGAGCAAGATCAACACGGCCGGAACATTACTGACCGTCCGTTCGGTAATATGATCTAGAGTACATGAATGAGGCCTGCCGCACACTAGCCGCGGCGGCACCGACCGTCCGGGCCCAGGGCCGGCCGGCAACAAAGGAGACGCTATGACGCCCGAGACCGGCAGCACCGAGTTGTGGAAGATCACCCTCGGGGAACTCGACGAGAAGATGGGCGTGAAGATCGTCGAGGAGTCCGTGGACCGCGTGGTGGCGACCATGCCGGTGGAGGGCAACCGGCAGTCGTTCGGGCTCCTGCACGGGGGTGCCTCACTCGCCGTGGGCGAGGCCGTGGGCTCCTGGGCCGCCGTCATCCACGCCAGCACCCTGGGCAAAACGGCGATGGGCGTCGACGTCTCGGCCACGCACCACAAATCGGCCCGCGAGGGGCTGATCACGATCACGGCAACCCCCATCCATCTGGGCGGCACCCTGACCACGCACGAGGTGCTGATCACGAACGAGGCCGGCCAGCGGCTCTGTACGCTGCGGATCACCAACCTGCTGGTGGACCGCAAGGCCTGACTACGGAGTTCGCGGTTCGCGGTTCGCGGTTCCGCCCCGAACCCTCGGATTCGCCCGAGACCTGCGGGGACGCCGGAGCCGTACGGCGAACACGCAGCTTTCCGGCGAGCCCGGGCCGGGAGGCCGCCTACACCAGGTCTCCCCTGGTGATGTAGGGCCGATCGACCCGGAAGGCCCGCTGCCCCGGCTGTTAGCTTGGAAGTACTGAGTCGCCCGGCACCGCTGGGTATCACCGCTTGCACCGGAAGGGATCCACCATGCTCTCAGACACCTCGTTTCCTATCATCAAGGCAACGCTTCCCGTAGTCGGCGAGCACGTCGAGGAAATCGCCAAGCGCTTCTACACACATATGTTCGAGGCGCGGCCGGACCTGCTGGACGGCCTCTTCAACCGGGGAAACCAGGCGGACGGCCGCCAGCAGCAGGCCCTCGCTGGCTCCATCGCGGCATTCGCCAGCATGCTCGTGGAGAAACCGGACCAGGTGCCGGACCATCTGCTCTCCCGGGTGGCCCACAAACACGTCTCGCTGGGACTGAGCCCGGACCAGTACCAGGTTGTCCACGACCACCTCATGTGGGCGATCGTGGATGTACTCGGCGATGCCGTCACTCCCGAGGTTGCCGCCGCTTGGGACGAGGTCTACTGGCTGCTGGCGAACCTGCTCATGAACAAGGAGCGCGGGCTGTACAACGCCGTGCACCTCTCCCCCGAAACCATCTGGCGGACGTGGCGGGTGACCCAGCGGATCCAGGAGACAGCCGACGTCGTGACGTTCGTTGTTGAACGGACCGACGAACGCGACGTCAAGCCGTCCCTGCCCGGGCAGTACGTGACCATCAAGATGACCATGCCCGACGGCGTGCAGCAGCCCCGGCAATACAGCCTGACCAAGGCCGACGACGGGCAGCACCGGCATTTCGCCGTCAAAAGGGTCCAAGGACTTCCGACGCCCGACGGCGAGATGTCCACCCTGCTCCACAACGATGTCCAGGTGGGCGACGAGGTGGTCCTCTCAGCACCTTTCGGCGACGTAGTGCTGGAGTACACCGACCGGCCCCTGGTCATGGCCAGCGCCGGAATCGGCATCACTCCCATGGCCGGAATGCTCTCACACCTAGTGAAATCCGGGTCCCCACGAAGTGTGATGCTGTTGCATGCCGACGACAGCCCGGCTTCGTTCCCTCTCCGGGCGCAGGTCAGCGAAGATCTCACGAAGCTTGCGGATGGGACACTTCACACGTGGTTCCTCAACCCCGAGGAGGGGCGGGACGAATCGGCGTTCTCGGGATTTATGGACGTGAGCGCGGTAGACCTGCCCGAGGACGCCGAGTACTACCTTTGCGGCCCCCTGCCCTTCCTCAAGTCAGTCCGGAGCGCCCTGATGGCCCGCGGGGTGTCGGCCAGGGACATCCAATATGAGGTGTTCGGCCCGGACCTTTGGCTGGCGGACTTCCAGTAGCCGCCGCGGCAGCCGGTATGCCTCCGGACTGCAAGGCCTGACCGGGCGAAACCATCGAGGTCGCCGGAAACCTGTGGGGTCGCCGTAACCGTACGGCGACCCCGCAGCGTTCCGGCGAGCCCGGGCCTGGACCGCCTCCGCCGAGGCCGCCGTCCGCCGGCTAGCGGCCCGTCCGGCGCCGGCCGAAGGCCACGAAGGCCGCGCCGAGCAGCAGGGCACCCGCACCGAGACCGGCGGCGGTCAACAGGCCGCCGGCTCCTGTGTTGGCCAACAGGCCGCCGGCTCCTGTGTTGGCCAACTGCCCCGCACTGCCCGACGGGCCGACACTTACGGTGACGGAGGTGTCCGACGGCGGGACGGGAGCCTGCGCCGGGCTTGCCTGGCCGTTGGCTGCTGGCTGGCTGGCCGCAGGCTGGCTGGCCGGCTGGTTGGGGGCCGGCTGGCTCGGGTCCGGGGTCCCGTGCGGGGTGCCCGCGGAAACAGGCGCGGCGTCGACAGTGAACGCCACGGCGGCCGGAAGCGAAGCGACACCGTCAATGGCTTGGGTAACTGTCAGGGTGTGCGCTCCGGCGGCCAGCCCCGCGGGGAACGGGACGCTCCACCGGGCGGCGCCGGCCAGGTTCAGCGGAACCTGCGGCTGCAGCGCGGCCCGCGCCCCGGCACCGCCGGAACCTGCCCGGACTGATCCAATGACCACCCCGTCCACCGCCGCGGTCACCTCGGCGCCATCAATGGCGGTGCCGGAGATGCCGGCGGGCAGGGCGTCCCGGCGCAGGTGTCTGCCATCCCGGAGGTTCGAGACGGCCGGAACCGGTGGAGTGACAGTGTAAGTGCGGGTCACCGAGGGACCGTCCGACTGTCCGGGAGCCGTGAGCACCGCCGTGACCGAAATTTTTCCGAAGACCGGCTGATGGGCCACCTTGATGCTCCAGTGCCCGTCTGCGGCGACCAGCCCGGTCCCGGTGAAGTCGCCGGAGAGCCGCACCGTGCGGCCGGCTTCTCCGGTGCCCTCGATCGTTTCGATGGCTGTGAGCGCCGGGCCTTCCAGCGGAGAGGTGATCGCCGGAGCCGGGAGGCGGGATACGTCGATGGACATGGAGACTGCCCCGGAGCGGCTGAATCCGTTCACCGTTTCAGCCGAGAACTTGAACTGCCCGGCCGAGGACGGGGCGGGGAACTGCCACTTTCCCGACGCGTCGATCGGCACTTCCAACGGCTGGCCTGGTTTCTGGCCCGATTTCTCGTCCACGACGGTGATGCGGACCTTGGAATGCGGAGCCACCACGGAGGCCGGACCGGCACCCACGTGCCCCGTGATCGGCTCCCCGGCCGTGACGGTTCCGTTCGCGGCCGCCGTGAGCGTTGGCTTGGTCAGGAACAGCTGCAGCTGGACACCGCCTGGGACCCGGCCGGTGGCGTCCTCGATCGTGGTCGCGATGGCCCGCGTCTGTACGCCGCCTTCGCTTTCCGCCCCGGTGTGCATGCCGACGGCGAAGTTCCCGCTGATCCACGGGCCGCCGGAATCTCCGGGGCGGGACTTGACCGTGCTGGAGTCGAAGCCGTTCAGCGCCCGGAGATCGTTGTCGTAGTCCGGCGGCAGGGAGTTCGGTCCGGCTATGACCCAGATGCCGACCGAGTCCACGGTCCCGCACGACCAGCCGAGGCTCCGGCCGGACCGGCACACGGGTTGGCCCCGGAATGGGGCCACGGTTCCCACGATCTTTACGGACGTCGGCCCCGGATCGGCGGGGTTGTCCCACCGAGTGACGGCGGGCTGGAGGTCCAAGCTGCTCCGGATGCCCCGGAGGACGGCGATGTCCGTGCCGACGTTGGTGCCGTCCGTCGCCACTACGGAATTGTCCGGACCGCCGAACTGGCTGAACCCGAATGTTCCCAGGGTCCCGGCGGCCGCGCCTGAACCGGCCCCGCCGGCCGCCGGAGCGCCCGCGGGATCTTCAATCCGGGCCTGTTTCGCGGCGCCGTCGGCGGCGCAGTGCCCGGCGGTCAGGACCAGGGGCTCGCCCGCGGGGCTGAAGGCCCCGAATCCGGCCGAACACACGGTGCGGCCGTCAATGATGTACCCCTGGCCGCCAAAGAAGCCCTCTTCCGTGGCGATCCGCGATCCTTGTTCCAGGGCCACGTTGGCGTAGCGGGCCACGAAATCCGCCGCGGACATCCTCGGCTTCGTGCCCGGCGCTGTCGCCGGCTGCGGATCAGAGCCGGAGGCGGGAACGGCGTCGGGAGCGGGAACGGCGTCAGAGCCGGGGACGGACTGCGCCGTGTTCGTGCCGCCGGTGCGGATCACGAAGTGGCCGTTGGTGTAGGTGACGGCCTGCAGCCCAGCGGCCCCGACCTCGCGGACGTAGGCCTCGAAGAGTTGCTGGGTGCTGGAGGCCAGGAGCTCCGCGGCCGAGGGGACAACGGCGGCGGCCGCAGGGGCGGCAAGCACGAAGTCGTCCGGGCCGGCGTGGTTCAGTTCGGCCACGCGGGCCAGGAGCTCGGGGCCGCTGCCTTCAACCGCGATCTTGCCGCCGGCGAGGCTGATCCCCACATAGCCGGGGAGGGCCCGCAGGGAGGGCGCGGCGTCGGCGGCGCGCCGCCCCAGTGCACCGGCGGCGTCAAATTCCGCAAGGGTCATGCCGAGGTCCCGCTGCACGGCCTCGGCGAGGCCGGCGTCGTTGCTTGGCGTCGCGGAGGGGACCGGAGAAGAATCAGCCAGAGGCGGGTCAGACGGCGCCGCCGTCGTCGAGACCGGCGCCGACGCCGGTGCCGGAGTCGAGTCGGCAGGGGCCGGCGTTGGCGTCGAGTCAGCCAGGGCCGGTGTGCCTGCGCCGGTTTCAGCCAGCGCCGGGACCGCGGTCAACGCAACGGCAGGCAAGGTGCCGGCAAGCGCAATCGCGAGGGCCGCGGCGGCCCGCACCATCGGCTGGAACTTCGGAGTGTTCACTCCGCTACCCTATCTGCCCACCTTTGCCAGGATGGCCGCGAGCTCGGCAGGCGTCACACCGTGGCGGAACAGGTAGTCCGCGGTGTTCAGGGACCGGACAAATTCCAGCAGGCTTTTGCCCCGGGATTCCAGCAGGGGCATCAGGACGTTCTCGGGCAGAAAACGCTCGTGCGGATGCGGGACAGCCGCGTGCCTGAGGTGCTCGTTGATGCCCCGCATGGAGCGCTCGTAGCCGCGCACAATGGCTTCGTCGCTATGCCCGGCAAGGTCCTGGAGCATGGCGGCGATCATGCCGCTCCGGTCCCGCCCGGCGGAGCACTGGATGACCACCCCGCCGTCCGCGGCGGCCACCGCTCTGAAGACACCCGCCAGCAGGTGCGGGAACAGCCTGGCGTTGTCGGCATAGCAGGCAGGGTCGTTCAGGTAGGGCACACAGAGCTCGCGGAATTCGCTGTTGCCCGGGTCTTCGGTGGGGGCCAGCACGACGTCGAAGCCGGCCAGGGCCGCCGCCCTCACCGGCGGGTCCGTCTCCCGGCACCGGATTTCGGCTTCATTGCGGAGGTCGATGACGGTTCGGATCCCACGCCGGTATGCCTGCCGCCAGCCGGCCTCGGTTAGCCATTCCCGGCGTCCCATCCGGAACACGTCCCCGGCCACATGCCATGCGTTGACCGCGCCGTCCCAGCCAAGAGGCCTCCCCCGCTCTTCCACCCCGCCAGCTAACCACAGGAGGTGCCAAGCCGGACAGCGGCACATCAAGGTAGCGATGCCGCGTACCCGCTCCGATAAACAGGTAGCGCCCACCGTGTCCGGCGCGGACGGCCTCGCGTACTGTGGCCGCATGATTGTCCCGGGAGCTGAAGGTCTTCACAGTCCCGGGTGGTCTCCCTGCCAGCCGGATTCCCGGGAGGCTCCGCTGGCCGCCACCTGTCGGTGCGCCCGCTGATTTCTCCCGCCGTGCCGATTCACAAGGGGACTCAAATGAACAATGTGCCATTCAGACGCTGGTCCGGACGACTGGCCGCGGCCGCGGCCGCCATGGCGCTGGCAGCCGGCTTCACGGCCGCACCCGCCACCGCGAATCCCGTCACCGCGAATGCGCCTGCACCCGTCTACATCGCCTTGGGCGACTCCTATGCGGCCGGCACCGGAGGCGGGGACTATCTGGTTTCACCGGCTGCCCCCCAGCAATGCCTTCAGACCGCAGCGGCCTACCCTGTGCTGCGGGGCGCCGCGCTGAACCTGGGCTGCTTTGGTGCCAAGACCACGGATGTCGCCGCAGCGGCAGGGCAGTTTGAACCGGCGCTGAAGACCGCAACGGTGGTGACTGTCACGGTCGGCGGCAACGACGTCGACACGGGCCAAGTGGCCGTGGCCTGCACGCTCGCTCCCAGCTCGCCCGAGTGCAGTGCGGCTCTGTACAACACGCTGGTGGTGAAGCTCAGAGAACTGCCGGGCAAGATCAAGGCGATGCTGACAACCATCAAGAACAAGGCACCAAACGCCAGGATCGTGTTGACCGGGTATCCGCGGCTCTTCACCATCAGCGCCGCGCTCACCACGCAGCAGGTGCAGGCGGCAAAGACGATGAACTCGGCGGCGGACCTGCTGAACGCCACCATCGCCTATTCGGCACTGGTGAACAGGGTCCGGTACGTCAGTGTCACGGAGCGGTTCACCGGCCACGGAATCGGTTCCGGGGACCCGTGGATCGTCGCGCCGTGCAATCCATTGGCCCCCTGCGCGAGGCCGCTTGACGCCTTCCACCCGACCGCAGCCGGCTACTCCGGCGGTTACGACGCGGCGCTGGAGGCGGCACGGGTCCCCTAGCCCCGGGAGACTCAGGTAGCCCCGGAAGATGACGCCAGGCGGAGGCTACCGCTGCCTGGCGAGCCGGAACTCCAACGCGTTGCGGACCATCGGCCACTCCTGTTCCAGGATGGAAAACACGACAGTGTCCCGCAGCGCGCCGTCAGCGCTGCGCGTGTGGCTGCGGAGCACACCGTCCTGCTTAGCGCCCAGCCGAGTGATGGCCTCGCGGGACTGGTGGTTGAGCCAGTGCGTCCGGAACTCGACGGCGGGGCAGCCCAGCGTCTCGAAGGCGTGCCGCAGCAGCAGCAACTTGGAGTCCGGGTTGGTGCCACTGCCATGTGCCGACGCCGCGTTCCAGGTGGAGCCGATCTCCACCCGGGGCGTGGCGGCGTCGATGTTCATGTAGGTGGTCATGCCGATCACCCGGCCCGGTCCGCCCGTAGCGGGGTCAAGCAGCCGCGTGGTGAAGGGCAGCATGTCGCCGCTGTCCTGCAGGGCCAGTCGCCGCTCAATCTCGGCGGCCATCTGTTGCGGCGCGGGCACACTGGTGTACCAGAGGTGCCACAGTTCGCCGTCGCTGGCCGCCTCGACCAGGCCGTCGTGGTGGTCCAGGCTCAGCGGCTCAAGGACGACGTATTTGCCGGTCAGGGTGATGGGGGCGATTGCGGGGCGGTCCAGGGAAGTCACCGCACCATCCTAGGGGCACCGGACAGGCTCCGGTCATTTGCTCCAGTCGAAGAAGCCCTTGCCGGACTTGCGGCCCAGTTCCCCGCGGGCAACCTTGTCGCGCAGAATCTGCGGCGGAGCGAAACGATCCCCCAGCGTGGACTGCAGGTACTCCGCGATGCCGAGGCGCACATCGAGGCCCACGATGTCGGTGGTCCGCAGCGGGCCCGTGGGGTGTTTGTAGCCCAGCACCATGGCGTTGTCGATGTCTTCAGCGGTGGCCACGCCCTCTTCCACCATCCGCATCGCCTCGAGGGCGATCGCGACGCCAAGCCGGGAGGAGGCGAAGCCGGGCGCGTCGTTGACCACGACGGCGGTCTTGCCGAGGGCCTCGACCCAGCCGCGGGCGGCCTGGGCCAGGGCGTCGGAAGTCTTCTCGCCGAGGACCACCTCGATGAGCGTCGACGCCGGCACCGGGTTGAAGAAGTGCAGGCCCAGGAAGTTCTGCGGCCGCTTCAGCTCACGGGCCAGTCCGTTGACGGACAGCGAGGACGTGTTTGACGCGAGGTAGGCGCCGTCGGCGAGCCGTTCCTCGATGCCGCGCAGCGCGGTGACCTTCAGATCCCAGTCCTCCGGCACAGCCTCGACCACCAGCTGCCGGCCGGCGAAGTCGTCGTAGTCCACCGTGACCGCGAGCCGGGAGACCATCTCGTCCAGGTTGCCATCCACGGCGCCGCGCTCGATGCTCTTGGCGGCTGCAGATTCGACCCGCTCGCGGGCGGCCTCGGCAGAAGCCTCGTCGCGCTCGACGACCAGGACGTTGGCTCCCTTGATCAGGAAGGCGTGGGCGATGCCGGCGCCCATGCGGCCGCCGCCGAGCACGCCGACTGCTGCGGGAAGGTTGGCGGGGAGTACTGGGTTGCCCATGATTACTTCTTCTTCTCGGATTCTTTGGCTGCCTTCTTTTCGGCAGATTGCTTGTCGGATTTTTTGTCTGATTTCTTATCCAAAAAAGCCTGCATACGGTCGAGCTTGGCCTGGGATTCGAAGAGGATCCCCTGCGCCAGCTGGTCAATGAGGGGATGCGCCTCGGCCGGGGCGTGGAACACGGACTTGGTGATCCGGACGGCGAGCGGGTCCTGCGAGGCGATCCGGTCCGCGAGCCCGTGGGCCGCGGCCATCAGACCGGACGGTTCATGGATTTCGGTGATGAGGTTGACGGCGAGGGCACGTTCTGCGCGGAGCACGGAACCGGCCAGCAGCATTTCTTTGGCGACGGGCTCCCCCACGAGTTCCTTGAGGCGCCAGCTGGCGCCCGCGGCGGCCAGGATGCCGAGGCCCGTTTCGGGATTGCCGATCCGGACGGA
Source organism: Arthrobacter sp. ok362 (assembly GCF_900102785.1). Classification (GTDB taxonomy): domain Bacteria; phylum Actinomycetota; class Actinomycetes; order Actinomycetales; family Micrococcaceae; genus Arthrobacter. The sequence goes on along the minus strand of NZ_FNGC01000002.1, from coordinate 260,491 downwards.
CGGGGTGCCGATTCGGAAGTCGGCGGCATAGGCCAGTTCGGCGCCGCCGCCGAGGCAGAAGCCGTCCAGGGCTGCGATGACGGGCATCGGCAGCTTGGCGATCCGGACGAAAATGGTGGAGTTGATGCCCTGCAGGGCATCGTCGCGGCGCCGTTCGCGCAGCTGCCCGATGTCGGCGCCGGAGGCGAAAACCCCGTCAGTGCCGGCGATGATGAGGACTTTCGGGTATTGCTCGAGATGGGCGCAGACGGTGTGGAGTTCGTCGACCATCTGCTGGTCGATCGCGTTGCGGACCTCGGGGCGGTTGAGCACCACCACCACGCGGTCCTCGTGCTCTTCGACCAGGAGCGTGCTGAAGCCAGCCGGGTCGAGGTCCAGTGCCGGGGCCGCCACTACACGCGCTCCAGCAGCATGGCCGTGCCCTGACCGACGCCGATGCACATGGTGGCGAGGCCGATCTTCGCGTTTTCGCGTTCCATCCGTCCCAGCAGCGTGATGGCGATCCGGGAGCCGGACGAACCCAGCGGGTGGCCCAGGGAGATCGCGCCGCCGTCGCGGTTCACAATCTCCGGGTCGAGGCCGAGCCGGCGCATGCTGGCCAGGGACTGGGTCGCGAACGCCTCGTTCAGTTCGACGGCGCCGAGGTCATCGACGCTGAGCCCGGAACGGGCGAGCACCTTCTGGGTGGCCGGGACCGGTCCGATGCCCATAATTTCGGGCTCACAGCCGGCGGAGGCGCCGTCGATGATGCGGGCGCGCGGCGTGAGACCAAGCTTCTGGATGGCGGCTTCCGAGGCCACGATGATGGCGGAGGCGCCGTCGTTCAGGGTGGAGGAGTTGCCGGCCGTGACGATCGAGCCGCCCTTGACTACCGGCCGGAGCCCGGCGAGGACGTCCATGGTGGTGCCGGCGCGGGGGCCCTCATCGGTGTCCACCACGGTCTCGCCCTTGCGGGTCTTGACGGTCACGGGGACAATTTCCTCGGCGAACCGGCCGGCGGCTATGGCGGCCAGTGCGCGTTCGTGGGACCGGACGGCGAAGGCGTCGGCGTCCTCCCGCGAGATGCCGTCAACCCGGCCCACTTCTTCCGCCGTCTCGGGCATCGAGTAGGTCATCTTGCCGTCCCGGGAGAGCTCGCCCTTGGTGAACTGCGGGTTGACGAAACGCCAGCCGATGGAGGTATCGAAGATTTCGCCCGGTTTGGCGAAGGCGGTGCGGGGTTTTTCCTGGACCCAGGGGGCCCGGCTCATGGATTCGACTCCGCCGGCGATCACGATGTCCGCGGCGCCGGACTTGATCATGTGGCTGGCCATGATGATGGCGCTGAGCCCGGAGGCGCAGAGCCGGTTCACGGTGATGCCGGAGATGTGAAGGGGCAGCCCGGCAAGGAGGGTGGCCATGCGGGCCACGTTGCGGTTCTCTTCGCCGGCGCCGTTGGCGTTGCCGAGGATTACCTCGTCGATGGTGTCCGGATCGACGCCGGCGCGGGACACTGCCTCGCGAACCACCAGTGCGGCCAGGTCATCGGGGCGGACTGCCGAGAGGGCGCCGCCGTAGCGGCCCACCGGGGTGCGGGCCCCGCCAACAAGAAAAGCCTCGACCATGAGAACATCCTTCACCAAGAAAGCGGGGCCGGCAGCAGAGTAATTTACCGACCGTTCGTTCTATAAAGATTACACGGCGGGGCAAGGGGGTCAACCGGATGCCGCCGGATTACGCGACGACGACGCCCAGATGGGCTGCGAGCAATGGAGCCAGCAGGGTGAGCTGGTAGTCGTCGACAACGAGGCCGGCCAGGCTGCCCAGGCCGCTGATCGTGCGGAACTCGGTGCCCCGGAGATCGAAGTCCTTGAGCCGGGCTCCAGCGAAATCAAGGGTGCCGATCGTGCAGTTCTTCAAGGCCACTCGGGTGGCGGTGCAGGAACCCAGATCCAGCTCGTTAATGATGCAGTCGCTGATCTGCACATCCGTAAGCTTGGATCCGCGCAGATTCACGTAGTCGAGTTTGCCGCCGTCGATCCGCACCGACTGCCAGCCACATTCATAGAGCTCCGCCGATCCCCAGCGGGGGTTGCCGATTTCGACATCCCGCAGGCTGGTCCGTGCCGCCGTCAACACCGGGGCGTAGACCTCGGTCAGGATGCAGTCACGAAATGTGGCGCCGCGCAGCTCTGTCTCATTGAAGGACACGCCGGCGAATTCGCACTCGGCAAAGTCCGTGCCGCCAAGGTCCAGGCCGTCTGCAGACGCGCGGCTGTACCGGACGCCGTCGTACCGAACACCCCGCCGGAAGTCCGGGGCAGCGTCGTCCCGCAGCTCCGCCGGCCGGACCGGCGCGAGGCGGGGGGCGGTGACCTTGGGAGCTTTGTCCGCCGCAGCGCGCCGCGCCATTACAGGGACTCGGCTTTGGCGGCGATGTCCGCCAGGTCTTTCGCAAGCGCCTTGCGGGTGATGCGCATCCCGAGCGGGCCGAACACGGCGAGCATGATCCTGCTGAACCGGGTCGGTTTGACGACGTCGGCGCCGAAGGTCAGCGTGAGATCCGTTCCGCCGTCGCGCTCGGCCAGCGCGAACCTGGAGGTGTAGTCGGCGCCGCCCTGGAGGGCTTCTACCGTGGTGCTGCCGCGGCGGCCGTTCGACGGCGCCTCGGACTGGGAGACCCACATCTCCACCGTTTCCGAGCGCCCCATCATGGTGCGGGTCTCCTTCCAGCGGGTGCCCACGGCATAGGGTCCGTCGGTGAGCATCTGGATCGAGTCGACGCCGGACAGGGTCGCGGCGGATCCGGGAATGTCCGACACCACTGCCCAGACCGAGTCCGCCGGAGCATTGATGTGCTGCGTGAGAGTGGTCTTGTGGTCCATGCCCTTGAGCCTATCGGATCACCGCGCTGGACCCCTTGAATTAGTAAGCATGCTTCGTGTTATGGTGATCGGACAGTGAATTTCAACCGGAAACGAAAGGTGGCCAACACCATGGGTGTCGGAGACAAGATTCAGAACGAAGCGGAGAACCTGGGCGGCAAGGCCAAGGAAGCTGCCGGAAACGCCACTGACAACGACCAGTTGCGCGCCGAGGGCCAGAAGGATCAGGTTGTAGCCGACGCTAAGAAGGTCGGCGAAAACGCCAAGGACGCCTTCAAGAAGGACTAGTCCCAACAACTTTTGCGGCGCCGGATTTCCTTTGGGGGATGTCCGGCGTCGCTTTTTTGTACCCGTTTGGGAGAATAACCCCACACAGCCAATAAAGGGGACACCATGGCACGGACCGAAGCAGACCACGGCCAGCCCAGCCGGGATCACAGCAACGTCGACCTGAGCCGGGCCAGCGCTGCCGCCGGCGGTTCGCCGGCGCTGCGCGGCTACCTGGCGTCGCCGGAAGGCGAAGGGCCTTTTCCTGCGGTCCTGATGGTCCATGAGGCCTTCGGCCTGGACGACGTCACCGTCCGCCACGCCAACCGCATGGCGGCGGCCGGTTACCTGACGCTGGCCGTTGACCTGTACAGCGACGGCGGGGCCCGCCGCTGCCTCGTGGCCACCATGCGTGCGCTGGCGGCGGGCGAGGGCCGGGCCTTCACCGATCTGGCCACCGCCCGGGACTGGCTGCGGGAATCCGGCCGGACCACGGGCAAGATCGGCGTGATCGGTTTCTGCATGGGCGGCGGCTTCGCCCTGCTCCTGGCCAATGACGGCTTCGACGCCGCCGCCGTCAACTACGGCCGGCTCCCCAAAAACCCCGAGAAGGCCCTCGCCGGCGCCTGCCCGATCGTGGCCAACTTCGGTGGCAAGGACCGCACCCTGCGTGGTGGGGCCGCGAAACTCGAGTCCGTGCTCGACCGCCTGGGCGTGGAGAACGATGTCAAGGAATTCCCGCACGCCGGGCACGGCTTCCTTAACGATGTGGAGACCGGACCGAGGGCGCTGCGGCCGCTCTTCCGCGTCATGGGCGTCAAGCCGGATCCGGAATCGGCCCCGGAAGCCTGGCAGCGGATCGAGGACCACTTCGCCAAGCATCTGAAGGCCTGAGCGCCCTGCGCGCCCGCCGGCGCGCACGGGCTGTTTTGAGCCCTCAAAACGGCCCGTGCTGCGACTTACTTGGCTGGGCGGGCGCTTGGCGTGAAACCATACGGAACATGGCCCAGAAGATTGCGTACCAGGGTGAGCCCGGCGCCAACTCCAATATTGCGTGCATGCAGATGTTCCCCGACCTGGACAGCGTTCCCTGCGCCAGCTTCGAAGACGCCTTTGAACTGGTGTCCGGCGGCGCCGCCGACCTGGCCATGATCCCGATCGAGAACTCCATTGCCGGCAGGGTGGCCGACATCCATGTGCTGCTGCCCCAGTCCAAGCTGCAGATCGTGGGCGAGTATTTTCTGCCCATCCACTTCGACCTGCTGGGCATCCCGGGCAGCACCATCGAAGCGGCCACCGAGGTCCACAGCCACCTCCACGCGCTGGGGCAGTGCCGGCGGCTGATCCGCGCCGCCGGCCTGCGCCCCGTGATCGCCGGGGATACCGCCGGGTCCGCCCGCGAAGTGCGCGACTGGAACGATCCCACCAAACTGTCGCTCGCTCCCCCGCTCGCGGCCCAACTCTATGGCCTGGACGTGCTCGCCTCTGCCGTCGAGGATGATCCCTCCAACACCACGCGCTTCGTTGTCCTTGCACGGGAAATGCCGCTGCCGGCCCGGGACGTCCTGTCCGGACCGGCTGTCACCAGCTTTGTATTCCGTGTCCGGAACGTCCCCTCCGCTCTCTATAAGGCACTGGGCGGTTTCGCCACGAACGGGGTGAACATGACGCGGCTGGAAAGCTACATGGTGGGCAACGAGTTTGCCGCCACGATGTTCATGGCCGACGTCGAGGGTCACCCCGAGGATTTGCCGCTCAGCCTGGCGCTGGAGGAACTGGAGTTTTTCACCACGGAGGTGCGGATCCTTGGCGTCTACCCCGCCGCGGAATACAGGTCCGGGCAGACAGCCAGCCTCTGACCACCCGCAGAAATTCGCTGCGGATCCGGACCGGCGACGCGCAAACGGCCCGGCGTGACGACGCTCCATCCCAGTTACTCGGTGCTGGACCCCGCCGCACGTCTACGCACCCCCGGGATTTCGCGGGTACGTAGAGGTGCGGTCAGCAGCAACTGGGTGGGAGCGTCACTGCGCCATCGGAAAGGTGCCCGTGTGCCGGAGGTTAGCCTGCGTGGTTCTGGAATTCACGGGCGCGGTTGCCCGCCCGCAGGATCGGCGCGAAGAACGCGGCGAGCTCCGCGGTCGCCGTCAGGGGCAGGACATTCGCTACGTACTGATCCGGGCGCACCACCACGACGACGCCGCCGCGGTCGAGGCCGCGCAGCTCGAAGATGTCCGCCGAGGGATCGGTGCCGTAGACCTTCTCAAGGTAGGTGAGCTTGAACGGCCCGACCTCCGGCTTGAACACCGCAGGCACGCTGCCGATGTCGATGCCCGTGTGGTCCTGCTGGTAGATCACCTTCACGTCGAACCAGGCATCACGGTCGGCCCCTTCGGGGGTGGCGGCGAGCGGCGAGTCCGGAGCGTTCGCTAGCCACGCGGCAAGATCCGTGGTCGGCGACGCGGCTGCCGCCTGTTGTCCTGGCGCTGCCCCGTCCGCAAAGACATAGATGCGCCAGCGGCCGTCCGCCGTGGCCTGGTGGCCGAGCTGGACCGGGTTGGTGTCGGAGACGCGCTGGACCGGCGCGGACTTGAAGCGCTTGCCGACGGGGAAGCCTGTGGCAAGCTTCTGGTGTGTCGCCTCGGCGACGATCATCGACGGCGAGTACTCGGTCATGAAGCCCGCGGGGAACTCGGCGGTCCGCACGTAGAAGTCCTCGAGCTCCGAGGGGTTCTCGAACTCTTCGGGCTTCTTCGCCATGAGCGTCGACCACACCTTGTCGAAGTCGATGAGGTTCTTCGCGACGACCTGTCGCTCGGCCGAGTAGGTGGAGAGCAGGCTGTCCGGGCTGCGGCCCTCAAGCACGTGGCCGAGCTTCCAGCCGATGTTGAAGCCGTCCTGCATGGAGACGTTCATACCCTGGCCGGCCTTGGCGCTGTGCGTGTGGCAGGCGTCGCCGGTGATGAAAACACGTGGAGTGCGGGTGCCGAGCTCCTCCGGGAGGACGTCGTCGAACCTGTCGGTGAGGCGGTGGCCCACCTCGTACACGCTGTGCCAGGCCACGTTGCGCACGTCGAGCGTGTACGGGTGGATGATCGCGTTGGCCCTGGCGATGATCTGCTCGATGGTGGTCTTGCGGACGGCACCGTTGTCGTCTGCGGCGACCTCGCCGAGGTCGACGTACATGCGGAAGAGATGGCCGCCCTCGCGCGGGATCAGCAGGATGCTGCCGCCGTCATGGGACTGGATGGCGCATTTGAGGCGGATGTCGGGGAAGTCCGTCGAGGCGAGTACGTCCATGACGCCCCATGCGTGGTTTGCCTGGTCGCCGGCGAGCGTGCAGCCGATCGAGTCCCGCACCTTGCTCCGCGCGCCATCGGCACCGACGACGTACTTCGCCCGTACCGTGCGCACCTGGCCTTCGTCGGGGCCGGCAGTGTGGACGAGGGTCACGGTGACCGGGTAGTCCCCATCGTCGGCGACCTCGAGGCTGCGGAACTCAAGGCCATAGTCGGGCGACATGCGGGTGGGTGAGTTCGCCATGAACTCGCCGAAGTAATCCAGCACACGGGCCTGGTTGACGATGAGGTGCGGGAACTCGCTGATCCCGCCCGGGTCGTCGAGAGTGCGGGCGCTGCGGACGATGTTCGAGGGGTCCTGGGGGTCCGGCTTCCAGAAGGCCATTTCGGTGATCCGGTATGCCTCGGCGATGATCCGCTCCGCGAAGCCGAAGGCCTGGAAGGTCTCGACACTCCGGGCCTGGATGCCGTCGGCCTGGCCGATGGCGAGCCGCCCTGCACGGCGCTCCACAATGCGGGTCGTGATGCCCGGGAACTGGGACAGTTGGGCGGCCGCGAGCATACCCGCGGGTCCGGTGCCCACAATGAGCACGTCGACCTCGTCAGGAAGCGGTGTGGGGCGGTCGATGCCGACGCCGGCGGCCGGCTGGACGCGCGGGTCACCGGATACGTAACCGTGATGGTGGAAATGCACGGGCTTTCCTCACTTCGTTGTGTGGCGGCCTGTCGCCGTCTTGGTGTTCGATAATCGAATTCAGTGTTCGATAATCGAAATTTGGCTGGTGATCCAGAACTGTACGGCAGATATGACGCAGGTTACAAGTGCTTTGAAAACCCCCCGGAATCAGGGGTTGACGATCCGCTTTTCCTGGGTCATAGTCATCGTATACGATTTCGTACTCGATGAGGAGACATTCTTGGAACAGGTCACCGACCACATCCTGGCCGCGGCCCGTAAGGTCATCGCGGTGCATATCAACTACCCCAGCCGGGCAGCCCAGCGCGGCCGTACGCCGGACCAGCCTTCCTACTTCCTGAAGCCATCGTCCTCCCTGACAGTCGGTGCGGCAGCAGCCCCTTCAACGGTGGAACGCCCCGCTGGCTGCGAACTCCTCGGCTATGAGGGCGAAATCGCTTTGATCATCGGCAAGCCCGCCCGCCGTGTGGGCATCGAGGACGCCTGGAGCCACGTCGAGTGGGTCACGGCCAGCAACGACCTCGGCGTCTACGACCTCCGCTACGCGGACAAAGGCTCCAATCTCCGTTCCAAGGGCGGCGACGGGTTCACGCCGGTGGGGCCGGGCCTGATCGCGGCAGACGCCGTCGATCCCGCCGAACTCCGCATCCGCACCTGGCACAACGGCGAACTCGTCCAGGACGACACCACGGAGGACCTGCTCTTCCCGTTCGCCCGGCTCGTCGCGGACCTGTCCCAGCTGCTCACCCTCGAAGAGGGCGACATCATCCTGACCGGCACCCCGGCCGGGGCTTCGGTCGCCAAGCCGGGCGACGTCGTCGAGGTTGAAGTCAGCACCGCTGATTTGACCACCGGCCGGCTGGTCACCCGGGTCGCGGAAGGCACGACGCCGTTCGCCGACTTTGGTGCTTTGCCCAAGACGGATGACCTGCAGCGGGAGGAAGCCTACGGCTCCCGCGAAGCTGCCGGGCTTCCGGCCGTCGGCCCGGTCCTGTCCCCCGAGCTGAAGGCCAAGCTGGAAAGCGTCTGCACGGCCACCCTGTCCTCCCAGCTGCGCAAGCGCGGCCTGAACAACGTCAGCATCGACGGCCTCACCTCCACCCGCCCGGAAAAGCGGATCGTGGGCCTGGCCCGGACCCTGCGCTACGTACCCAACCGCGAGGACCTCTTCAAGACCCACGGCGGCGGCTTCAACGCCCAGAAGAAGGCCATCGACTCCCTCAACGAGGGCGAGATCCTGGTGATGGAGGCCCGCGGCGAAAAGGGCACCGGCACCATCGGCGACATCCTGGCCCTGCGCGCCGAGGTCCGCGGGGCAGCAGCCATCATCACCGACGGCGGCGTCCGCGATTTCTCCGCCGTGGCCGCCATGGACATGCCCACCTACTATGCCAACCCGCACCCCGCGGTCCTGGGCCGCCGGCACATCCCGTGGGACACGGACATCACCATCGCCTGCGGCGGCGCCACCGTGCAGCCCGGGGACATCATCGTGGCCGATGCCGACGGCATCCTGGTCATCCCGCCGGCCCTCGCCGAGGAGCTCGCAGACGACTCCATCGCCCAGGAACGCGAGGAAACCTTCATCGCAGAGATGGTGCAGCAGGGCCACAGCGTAGACGGCCTCTACCCGCTCAACGCCCAATGGCGGACCCGGTACCAGGAATGGGAAGCAGGCAAAGCCAATGACTGAGACGGCCACGACAACCGCGAGCAAGTCCCAGCGGGCCTACGAGACGGTCAAGGCCCGGATCGTGGACGGGACCTACTCCCCCGGCTACCGGCTGGTGCTGGCAAAGATCGCCGAGGATCTGGGTGTCAGTGTGGTGCCGGTCCGCGAAGCCATCCGCCGGCTCGAAGCCGAGGGCCTGGTTAAGTTCGAGCGGAACGTCGGCGCCACCGTCTCGGGCATCGACCCCACCGAGTACCTCTACACGATGCAGACCCTCAGCATCGTCGAGGGCGCCGCCACGGCACTCTCGGCTCCGTTGATCGGGGTGGCGGACGTGGCCCGCGCCCGGGCCGTCAACGCCGAGATGCGCGAATGCCTGCAGCACTTCGACCCCGTCCGGTTCACCCGGCTGAACCAAGACTTCCACAGCGTCCTGTTCGAGCACTGCCCCAACCCGCACATCCTGGACCTCGTCCACCGGGGCTGGAACCGGCTGGCGTCCCTGCGCTCCTCCACGTTCCGCTTCGTCCCCGGCCGCGCCCACGAATCTGTGGACGAGCACGAGGTGATTCTGAAGCTCATTGAAACCGGCGCCGACGCCGACACCATCGAGCAAGCCGCCCGCCGGCACCGCAGCGCCACCCTGGACGCTTACCTCGCCCAGGCGGCGGCAATCGACCTTCCGACCCAGCAGACCACATAGCAGTAAGGAAAAACAATGACGTTCACTGCCGCAGAAACCACCACCCACTACGTTCCGCAGGACCTTCCCACGCACATCCAGCACTTCATCAACGGCGAATTCGTTGATTCGGTGGGCGGGGCAACCTTCGATGTCCTGGACCCGGTGTCCAACACCAACTACGCCACCGCGGCCGCCGGGCAGAAGGAGGACATCGACCTCGCCGTCGCCGCCGCCCGCGAAGCGTTCGTCAACGGCCCGTGGCCGAAGATGAAGCCCCGCGAGCGTGCCCGCGTCTTGAACAAGATCGCCGACGCCGTCGAGGCCCAGGAGGCACGCCTGGCCGAGCTCGAGACCTTCGACACCGGCCTGCCCATCACCCAGGCCAAGGGCCAGGCGCTGCGCGCGGCGGAGAACTTCCGCTTCTTCGCGGACCTGATCGTGGCCCAGTTCGACGACGCCATGAAGGTCCCCGGCGCCCAGATCAACTACGTCAACCGTAAGCCGATCGGCGTCGCGGGCCTTATCACGCCGTGGAACACGCCGTTCATGCTCGAGTCCTGGAAGCTCGCCCCGGCCCTGGCCACCGGCAACACGGTGGTGCTCAAGCCGGCCGAATTCACCCCCCTGTCCGCCTCGCTGTGGGCGACGATCTTCAAGGACGCGGGCCTACCCGACGGTGTGTTCAACCTCGTCAACGGCCTGGGCGAGGAAGCCGGCGACGCCCTGGTCAAGCACCCGGACGTGCCGCTGATCTCCTTCACCGGTGAAACCACCACGGGCCAGACGATCTTCCGCAACGCCGCGGCCAACCTCAAGGGCCTGTCCATGGAGCTCGGCGGCAAGTCCCCGTGCGTCGTGTTTGCTGACGCCGACCTCGACGCCGCAATCGACTCCGCCCTGTTTGGCGTTTTCTCCCTCAACGGCGAGCGCTGCACAGCCGGCTCCCGGATCCTGGTGGAACGCCCCGTGTATGAGGAATTCTGCGGCAAGTACGCCGCCCGGGCCAAGAACATCGTGGTGGGTGACCCGCATGACCCCAAGACCGAGGTCGGCGCGCTGGTCCACCCGGAGCACTATGCCAAGGTGGCCTCCTACGTGGAGATCGGCAAGTCCGAAGGCCGGCTGCTGGCCGGCGGCGGCCGCCCGGAGAACTTGCCCGCAGGGCTCAACAACAGCAATTACATCGCCCCGACCGTGTTCGCCGACGTCGCCCCGGACGCGCGGATCTTCCAGGAGGAGATCTTCGGCCCGGTCGTTGCCATCACCCCGTTCGATACCGACGACGAAGCCCTCGCCCTGGCGAACAACACCAAATACGGGCTCGCGGCCTACATCTGGACCCAGAACCTGACCCGGGCGCATAACTTCTCCCAGAACGTCGAGGCCGGCATGGTCTGGCTCAACAGCCACAACGTCCGCGACCTCCGCACCCCGTTCGGCGGGGTCAAGGCCTCCGGGCTGGGTCATGAGGGCGGCTACCGGTCCATTGACTTCTACACCGATCAGCAGGCCGTGCACATCACCCTCGGCACGGTTCATACTCCTAAGTTCGGCGCCTGACAGCTCTGACCGGCCCCCTTTCAACGAAGAGAGAATCCCATGAACAACCAAATTCCACAGCACAACTTCGTCCCCACCCCCACCGTCCCGGCACCGGACATCGTCCGCTGCGCCTACATGGAGATCGTGGTCACTGACCTCGCCAAATCCCGCGCGTTCTATGTGGACCTGCTCGGTCTGCACGTCACCGAGGAAGATGAGAACGCGATCTACCTGCGCTCCCTCGAGGAGTTCATCCACCACAACCTGGTGCTCCGCAAGGGACCCATCGCCGCCGTCGCCGCCTTTGCGTACCGGGTGAAGTCCCCCGCCGAAGTGGACGCCGCCGAGGCGTACTACAAGGAACTGGGCTGCCGCACCGAGCGCCGCAAGGAAGGCTTCACCAAAGGTGTCGGCGACTCCGTCCGCGTCGAGGACCCGCTGGGCTTCCCGTACGAATTCTTCTACGACGTGGAGCATGTCGAACGCCTCACCCAGCGCTACGATCTCTACTCCGCCGGGGAACTGGTCCGCCTGGACCACTTCAACCAGGTCACCCCGGATGTTCCCCGCGGCCGGAAGTACCTCGAGGACCTCGGCTTCCGTGTCTCCGAAGACATCCAGGACTCCGACGGCGTCACCTACGCCGCGTGGATGCACCGCAAGCAGACCGTGCACGACACCGCACTGACCGGCGGCAACGGCCCGCGCATGCACCACGTCGCGTTCGCCACGCACGAGAAGCACAACATCATCCAGATCTGCGACAAGATGGGCGCCCTGCGCATCAGCGACCGGATCGAACGCGGCCCGGGCCGCCACGGGGTTTCCAACGCCTTCTACCTCTACATCCTGGACCCGGACGGCCACCGCATCGAGATCTACACCCAGGATTACTACACTGGCGACCCGGACAACCCCACCATCACCTGGGACGTGCACGATAACCAGCGCCGCGACTGGTGGGGCAACCCCGTGGTCCCGTCCTGGTACACCGAGGCCTCCCTGGTCCTGGATCTCGACGGCAACCCGCAGCCGGTCATCGTCCGCGAGGAAAAGAGCGAAATGGCCGTCACCGTGGGTGCGGACGGCTTCTCCTACACCCGCAAGGAAGACTCCGGCGTGGAGGGCTTCAAGCTCGGAGCGCAGGTCTAGCGTGCTGGATCCCGCGACGATCGAGGCGATCGCAGATGAACTGCTGGAGGCCGGCCGGTCCCGGACCCCGGTCCCCCGCCTGACGGCCCGCTACCCCGACATGACGGTGGAGGACTCCTATGCCGTCCAGCAGCTGTGGCGGCGCCGCAATGAGGACGCCGGACGGACCCTGGTGGGCCGCAAGATCGGCCTGACGTCCAAGGCGATGCAGGCCGCCACCGGCATCACCGAACCGGACTACGGCGCCATCTTCGATGACATGGTGCTGGAAACCGGCTGCTCCGTTCAGTGGGACCAATACACCCACCCGCGGGTGGAGGTGGAACTGGCGTTCGTGCTGAAGAAGGACCTGGCCGGACCCGGCTGCACCATCTTCGACGTCCTGAACGCCACCGACTACGTGGTCCCGGCCCTCGAGATCCTGGATTCCAGGATCGAAATGGAGGGCCGGACCATCGTGGACACCATCGCCGACAACGCCGCAATGGGTGCCATGGTGGTGGGCGGCAACCCGGTCCGTCCCGACGCCGTGGATCTGCGCTGGGTTTCCGCCATCCTCTACAAGAACCAGACCGTGGAGGAAACCGGGGTGGCCGCCGGCGTCCTGGACCACCCGGCCAGCGGGGTGCACTGGCTGGCGAACAAGATCGCTGCCCACGGGGACGGCATGAAAGCCGGCGACATCATCCTCGCCGGCTCCTTCACCCGGCCACTCTGGGTCTACAAGGGCGACACCGTCCACGCCGACTACGGACCCCTAGGGAGCATCACATGCCGCTTCGAGTAGAACCAGACGCCACCTTCCGGGACGCCCTGCGCAACCAAACCGGCGCTGCCGGCCGCCCACTGGCCGGAATGTGGGTCTGCTCCGGCAGCCCCCTGGTGGCGGAGCTCTGCGCCGGCTCCGGCCTGGACTGGCTCCTGGTCGACGCCGAGCACAGCCCCAACGGGATCGAATCCATCCTCGCCCAGCTGCAGGCCGTCAACGGCTACCCGGTCCACACCCTGGTCCGGCCGCCGGCGAACGACACCGTGCTCATCAAGCAGTACCTGGACCTGGGCGTCCAGAACCTGCTGATCCCGATGGTGAACACCGCAGCCGAGGCGGCGGCCGCCGTGGCCGCGACCCGCTACCCGCCCCACGGCGTCCGCGGCGTGGGCTCGGCCCTGGCCCGGGCAGCGCGTTGGAACCGGATCCCCGAGTACCTCGCCCACGCTTCCGACACCGTCAGCGTCACCGTCCAGATCGAATCCGAAGCCGCGGTTGCCGCCGTTGAGAACATCCTGACAGTGGACGGCGTGGACGCGATCTTCCTCGGACCCTCAGACCTCGCCGCTTCGATGGGGCTGCTGGGCCAACAGGAACACCCCGAGGTGCGGGCCGCCGTCGAACACTGCCTCGCCGCCGCCACCGGGGCCGGCAAACCCGCCGGCGTGAACGCCTTCAATCCCGCAACGGCCCGCGCCTACCTGGAAGCCGGCGCGGCCTTCGTGCTGGTGGGCGCCGATGTGGCACTGCTGGCCCGCGGCTCCGAGGCACTCGCCGCCGAATACATCCGGCCGGACCCGGTGGTTGAGCCTGGCGACACCCCCGCCAGCTACTGACCACTCCCGCACCAGCTACGCCCGCACGAGCGAAAGACTTCCAATGACAGCCTCACCTGTAATCTCCCCTGCCATCTCGCCCGAAATATCCCCTGCCACTGAGAGGGCGCTGCTCGCGTCCGTGCCCACCGGCCTGCTCATCAACGGGCAATGGCGGGGCGCGTCCGACGCCGGCACGTTCGACGTCCACGATCCCGCCACCGGCGAGGTCCTCGCCACCTTGGCCTCCGCCACCAGCGAGGACGCCCTGGCCGCCCTTGACGCCGCCGACGCGGTCCAGGCCTCCTGGGCCCGGACCGCACCCCGGGTGCGCGCCGAAATCCTGCGCCGCGCCTTTGGCCTGGTGACCGAACGCGCCGAGGACTTCGCACTCCTCATGACGCTGGAAATGGGCAAGCCGCTGGCCGAAGCCCGCGGCGAAGTGACCTACGGTGCCGAGTTCCTGCGCTGGTTCTCCGAGGAGACGGTGCGCGATTACGGCCGCTACCTCACCACCCCCGAAGGCAAGAACAAGATCCTGGTCCAGCACAAGCCCGTCGGCCCGTGCCTGCTCATCACCCCCTGGAACTTCCCCCTCGCGATGGCCACCCGCAAGGTCGCGCCCGCCATCGCCGCGGGCTGCACCATGGTCCTCAAACCCGCCAAGCTCACCCCGCTGACCGCCCAGCTCTTCGCCCAGACCATGCTTGACGCCGGCCTGCCCGCCGGAGTCCTCAACGTCGTGGCCTCCTCGAGCGCCGCCGGAATCTCCGGACCCCTGCTGGCCGATCCCCGCCTGCGCAAAGTCTCCTTCACCGGCTCCACCCCCGTGGGCAAGCGCCTCATGGCCGACGCCGCCCAGAACGTCCTGCGCACCTCCATGGAGCTCGGCGGCAACGCCCCCTTTATCGTCTTCGAGGACGCCGACCTGGACCAGGCCGTGCGGGGCGCCATGGCCGCCAAGATGCGCAACATGGGTGAGGCCTGCACCGCGGCCAACCGCTTCCTCGTCCAGGAATCCGTCGCGCAGGAGTTCACCGCCAAGTTCGCGGCCGCCATGGCTGCCCTGGCCACCGGCCGCGGCACCGAACCGGACACCCAGGTGGGCCCGCTCATCGACGCCGGCGCCCGCGACGACGTCCACGCGCTGGTCAGCGCCGCCGTCGACGCCGGGGCGACAGCGGTCACCGGCGGTTCGCCCGTGGAGGGCGCGGGCTATTTCTACCGGCCCACCGTGCTCGCCAACGTGCCCAACGACGCCGAAATCCTCCGCCAGGAAATCTTCGGCCCGGTAGCACCCGTCACCACCTTCGCCACTGAAGAGGACGCCGTCCGGCTCGCCAATGCCACTGAATACGGGCTGGCCTCATACATTTACAGCCGCGACTTCAACCGGCTGCTCCGCATGGCCGAACAGATCGAATTCGGCATGGTCGGCTTCAACGCCGGCGTCATCTCCAACGCCGCCGCCCCCTTCGGCGGCGTCAAGCAATCCGGGCTGGGACGCGAGGGCGGCTCCGAAGGCATCGCCGAATACACCACCACCCAGTACATCGGCATCGCCGACCCCTACGCCTCCTGACCTCCTGCAGTTCGCCAACCACTACAAGCGGGCACACCGTTGTGCCCGAGGGAACGAGACACCATGAGCGTTTTGTTGCACCCACCTCGCACTACGGCACGCGATACCCGCCGGGTAGCGTTTGCCACCGTCGTCGGGACCACCATCGAGTGGTACGACTTCTTCATCTACGCGAACGCTGCCGGCCTGGTGTTTGCCAAGCTTTTCTTCGAACCCGCCGGCAATGACATAGCCCTTTTGGTTTCCTTTGCGTCAGTGGGACTGAGCTTCCTGTTCCGGCCCCTGGGCGCATTCCTGGCCGGACACTTCGGCGACCGGCTGGGACGCAGGGCCATGTTGGTCCTCACACTGATCCTCATGGGCGCCTCCACCATGCTGATCGGCGTGCTGCCCACCTACGAGACCGCCGGCCTGGCCGCACCCGTCCTGCTGCTGTTCCTGCGCATCCTGCAAGGCATCTCTGCGGGCGGCGAATGGGGCGGTGCTGTCCTCATGGCCGTGGAACACGCACCCAGTTCCAAGCGCGGCCTGTTCGGTTCATTCCCGCAGCTCGGAGTCCCCTTGGGCATGCTGCTTGCCTCCGGCGTCCTGGCCCTGATGTCCGGCGTGGTCTCACCCGGCGCGGCCTTCGTCGAATGGGGCTGGCGTGTCCCGTTCCTGCTCAGCTTTGTGCTGATCATCGTGGGCTTCATTGTCCGCCAGAGCGTGGACGAGAGCCCTGTCTTTGCGGAAATTGCCACCCGGAAGCAGCAGACCCGCGTTCCGATCGTGGAGCTGTTCAAGAAGCACTGGCTGCTGGTCCTCCTAGCCGCGCTGGTCTTTGCCGGCAACAACGCCGCAGGCTACATGACCACCGGCGGCTATATCCTCAGCTACGCCACCGCCCCCAAGGGACTGGCCATGGACCGCACCGCAGTGCTCCTCGCCGTCACGGCCTCGGCTGCCCTGTGGTTCGTCTTTACGCTCATCGCCGGCTTCCTCGCCGACAGCATAGGCCGCAAGAAGACCTACCTCATCGGCTATGGCTGCCTGATCGTCACGTTCTTCCCGCTGTTTTGGCTCATCAATACCGGCAACATCTGGGCGATGCTCCTGGGCCTGGCCCTGTTCAGCGTCGGACTCGGCCTGACCTACGGACCGCAGGCCGCCCTCTACAGTGAACTCTTTCCGGCATCCATCCGTTTCTCCGGAGTTGCCATCTCCTACGCCGTGGGCGCGATCATCGGCGGCGCCTTTGCTCCGACGATCGCCACGGCGCTGGTCCAGGCGACGGGGACCACCATGTCAGTGTCTGCCTACCTGCTGATTGTCGCTCTGATCTCAACGGGCGCGGTTCTGGTGATCCGCGAACGGAAGGGCATCGATCTGGGCATCGACAACCAGTCCGAGCAGGAAGTCGGCGCCACGGTCTTCGATCGGCGCAGTCCCGTCAGCAGTCCCGGCGCAGTCCCGTCATGAACGAGGTCTGATCCCGCGGGGTTGAGCCACGGATGACCCGAGGCAGCGTTAACCTCGACGGCGGCAGCCACCTGGAAGGGTGGCTGCCGCCGTCGTCGTATATGCCGCCGCAGTGCAGGCCGCGGTGGGTCCTAGCTGAAGAGCTCGCTCTTGGGCCCGTTGTTCTTGACCTTCTGCCAGCCCAGCCACAGCACCAGGGCGAAGAACGGAACGGTGGCCAGGGTCCAGAGGCCGAGGTGGAAGACCTCGCCGGACTTGCTGGTCATGGTGTCAAAGCCGATCAGCACGGTGATGGCCAGCAGCGCGAGAAGTCCGGCCCAGCTGGTCCAGGGCGAGCCCGGCATGGGGAGGCTGGAGACGCGGCCCTTCTGGTGGCGCAGCGCGATCTGGCTGGCGAAGATGGCGCCCCACGTGAAGATCACGCCGATCGAGGCGGTGTTCAGCGCGAGGTCGAAGGCGTGCGAGCCGCCCAGCCAGATGTTCAGCAGGATGCCCACGAGGTAGAAAGCGGCGATCGCGAGGATGGCCGCGTACGGCACATGGCGCTTGGACATCCTGGTGAGCCACTGCGGGGCATGACCGTTGTTGGCCATGGTGCGGAACACGCGGCCGATCGAGTACAGGCCCGAGTTGCAGGAGGACAGCGCGGCGGTGATGACGATCATGTTCATCACGTCGCCCACCCAGCCGAGGCCCATCTGGCCAAACACGGTGACGAACGGGGACACGCCGGCCTTGTACTGGTCGGAGGGCAGCAGCATGGCCAGCAACAGCACAGACCCGACGTAGAACACCACGATGCGCAGTACGACGGCGCGGATCGCCTTGGGCACTTCGCGCTTGGCGTTTTCCATCTCGCCGGCGGTGATGCCGACGAGTTCGATGCCGTTGTAGGCGAAGATCACGGCGTTGAGCACGAGGACCATCACGAGTGCGCCCTTGGGGAACATCCCGCCGTCGTCGGCAAAGAGGTTGGCCACCGAGGCGTGGCCCGCGCCCACCTTGGCGTTGGTGACCACCATGAAGGTGCCAACGGCCAGGAAGATCAGGATGGCGCCGACCTTGAGGCAGGACGCCCAGAATTCAAACTCGCCGAACGCCTTGACGCTGAGCAGGTTGACGGCCACCAGCAGCGCGAGGGCGGCAATGGCCGAGGCTTCCACCGGCACGTTGGGGAAGAAGAACTGGAAGTACAGGCCGATCGCGATCAGTTCCGCGATTCCGGTCATGCCCCAGTTGATGAAGTACATCCAGCCGGAGAGGAAGGCGCCCTTCTTGCCGAACATTTCGCCGGCGTAGCTGACGAAGGAGCCCGAGGTCTGGCGGTACATGATGAGCTCGCCCAGTGCCCGCATCAGCAGGTAGGCGATCACGCCGGCAATGGCGTAGGAGAAGATCAGCGCCGGGCCCGTGGAGGCCAGGCGTCCGCCGGCCCCCATGAACAGGCCGACGCCGATCGCGCCGCCCATCGAGATCATGGTCACGTGGCGGCCGCTCAGGGTCTTCTTATAGCCCTCGGCGCTGAGGGTCGAGTCGACGGCGGGTTGCGCCGGCGCACTCTGAAGTTCGGTGGGGGTAGTTGATGGCACAGCTGATTCCTTGTAGGTCGAGGTATAGCCGGGACAGGACCGTGGATTCAAGTACACAAAATTCGGGCCTAAGCCTCTTGCAGGGGCTAAGACATGTACCGAACCTCACAAGTGTCGAAGCTCGCGCGGCTCATCTATCGTACTAGCACTCAGGACCCCGGCGTGACCCGGGCGACATCCGGATCCGCCCCGAACGCGCCACAACAACGGTCATTTCACGCAAAAGCGCTGGTCAGGCCGCTGTTTTCCATTAGTCTGGGCACACCGGCGGGGACTTTCCAGCCGGGGCGCCTGCAACATCAGTGCAGGCCATGGCGGGAACGCCGTGAGCCAGGGGGGACTATGAAACAGAGAGCGCTTCTGCCTGCAGTGCTGCTTCTCGTACTAACGGGGTGTTCGAGCGGCGGTTCCGGTCCGGCCGGACCCAGCGAAAGCCGCACCGCAGCAACGCCGGCACCATCAACATCAACAGCACAGACATCAGGATCTCCGGCGCCGGGTACCTCCGAGCCTGCCGATGTTTCCACTTCGCTGAACGCGCCCAACGCATTGCGGCAGCACGTCTGCACCGCAACAGCCGACGGGTCGTGGTCCTTCAAGGGCACCCTCGTCAACAACACCGATAAGAACAGAGTGTTCACCGTGGCCATCGCAGTCACGGTTGGCCCCGCGGTGGCGGGGCACACGCTCATCACCCAAGTCGTTGCAGCCGGCAAGTCGGCCGACATTGCCGCGGCGAACTTCGCGAAGACCAAGGACAGCGGCGGGACCTGCACGCCAGTCGTCTCCGTAGAGGATGCCCCATGAAAAAGAAGTTACTTCTCCTCACGGCGGTGATCCTCGGGCTTACTGCCGGGCCGCTGGCAGTCGGGCCGGCCTTCGCGGAGGATGCACCGACTGCGCCGCCGGCAACCAGCCCGGCGGCCACGCCGACCGAAACGCCGGCCGAGACGCCGACCCCGACTGGATCCGCCCCGGCTCCCGCCGGTCCGGTTCCAGAAGGAACTGCAACTCCCACTGCGACGGCGAAAGCCACCGCGGAGCAGACACTGCCCCTTGTCGAACCGACGCCGACCCCGACGAACAAGCCGACGCCTCCGCCCGTCGTCGTCCAAGGACCCATCGAGACGAAGTGGACGGCGCTGAAGGCTGCCGCCGGCGCCCTCGGCGCGCCGACGGCCAAACAGGTCTGCTCACTCGGCGTTTGCAGCCAGACGTTTGAAGGCGGGGTCATTTTCTGGACCTCGGCAACGGGGGCGCACCCGGTCCTGCGGACCGAGGGACACACCGGCCCCCGCTGGCACGCGAAGGGCGGCCTGGCGCTTTTCGGCTATCCCGTCACGGATGAGACTGCGGTGTCTGGCGGAACTATCCAGAAGTTCTCCAGTGGCCGCATCCTGGCGTGGACAGGGACGCGGTTGCTGGAGTTCTCGGCCATAAACGGCATCGGGAGCCGTTGGGTCGCGGCCGGCGGCGAGGCGGTCCTGGGCCTCCCCGTAACCGCCGAGGCCTGCGGACTGAAGGCATCCGGGTGCTTTCAACAGTTCGACAAAGGCTTCATCTACTGGGCGCCGGGAACCGGCGGCCATGTCGTCCGGGGTGGCATCCTGGGCCGATGGAAGGCCGGCGGGGCACAGAACAGCCTGCTGGGCTACCCGCTCACCGAGGAAACCTGCGGCCTGACTGCCAGGGGCTGCGTGCAGCGCTTCCAGGGTGGCAGCATCTTCTACTCGCCCGCCACGGGCGCGCACGTGACCCGCGGCGCTATCGGCAGCCGGTATTCCGCCGCCGGAGCGTCGCGAAGCATGCTGGGTTACCCGCTCACGAGCGAGACCTGCGGACAACCCGCCGGTGGCTGCGTGCAACGTTTCCAAGGCGGAAGTATTTACTGGTCGCCCACCACGGGTGCATGGATTTCCGGCAGGGGAATCGACAGCAGGTTCGTGTCAGCGGGTGGCCTTGGCGGCTCGCTGGGGTATCCGATCGCGAGCGAGCGTTGTGTGGCCGCTGCCTGTGCGCAGTCCTATCAGGGCGGGGAAATCACTTGGTCCAAGACCGCCGGGACCCGGCTCTACGGGAGGTCTGAATGCCATAAGCTCAACAATGGCCAGGCCAAGTACCCGACGTACGGCGCGAACCGTGTCCTGCTCACCTGGACCTCGGGCTACGGAGAGTCCCACGCGACCAACATGTACTGCATGAAAGTCGCCGGAGCTTATGTGCCGGACTGGCGGACTGACGGCTACGTCGGTAAGTCAGGGTTCAAGCGTCCGGGCGTGCCGTCCGGCCCCACGCGGAACCTGTACTCCCCCACTGGCTCGTTTTCCGTGACGGAAGCCTTCGGCCTGGGCAACCCGGGAACGAAGCTTTCCTACCGCACGCTGAACCCCCGTTCACGGTGGGGCGGCAACCCCTGGACGCCCACGTACAACAAGTACCACGAGTCGTCGTCCTGGGTCGGCTGGGACGAGAACATGTGGTGGTTCGCCAGCGGGGGCTACTACCGCCAGGGCGTGGTCATCAACTACAACCGGCCCAAAATCGTCCAGGACGCGGGCTTCGCCATTTTCCTGCACATGAACAAGGTGCCCACGGCCGGATGCATCTCTCTCGATGACTGGGCAGTGGTTGACTACATCCGCAAGTCCACCCCGGGCGACCGGATCATCATGGGGACCTACGGGGCACTGTTCCGTTAGATCCAGAGCACTGCAGCCCTCTAAGCTAACGCCCGGCGCCCTCGGCCCGGGCGTTAGCCGTTTCCGGGGGCTCGTGGTGAGGGCGGGCGGCGCTAGGCTGGGGACATGGGCACAGCTCTCCGCACACCACCCGCGCCGCAGCCGGAGCTATACCGGTTCTCCCGGCTCGATTTCATCACCGTTGGACTCTATGTTGCCGTGGCCGCATTCTTCGCCGTGGCGGGCGGGCTGTTGGCACCGCTGCTGCTGCAGATATCGCCCAATCCTGCGGTGGCGTCCTACGCGGTGAACCTGGTCTTTTACGCCACCATCGGCCTCCTTGCCCTGACCGCCGCGCGGCGGGTTGCCGGCCGCGACCTCCGCGTTCTGGCCACACGGCCCTGGTTCACGGCGTTCATGGTGCCGCTGGCCGTAGTGGCGATGCTCATCCTCACCGCGGTTCTCGTGGCCGCCAGCGGGCCGGTGCAGACCTCCGCCAATCAGGCCGGGCTCCAGGCGCTCATGCAGCAGGTCCCGGTCTGGCTCATGGTGCCCCTGCTGGTGGTGGTGGGCCCGTTCGTCGAGGAATACATTTTCCGCCACCTGCTGATCGGCAAACTGAGCCGCCGGGTCAACCTCTGGGTCTGCTGTGCCCTGTCCGCGGTCCTCTTCGGGGCCCTGCACATCGTGGGCCAGGAGCAAATGACCCTGCAGGTGCTGATGCCCTACCTCGCCATGGGCGCCGTCCTGGTGTTCGTATACGTGTGGACCGGGAAGAACGTGATGTTCTCCTACTTCGTCCACGCCTCCAAGAACCTTCTCGCGGTCATCTTCATTTACGCGATTCCGCCGGAGGTCCTCGAACAGCTGCAGCAGGTCCAGGGCTAGCCGAAGCAACGCGGGAGATCTGCGGGCCGGGCCCTTCCGGCGCGGACGCCGAGGTCGTAGGTTCTTTCCATGACACTGAACATCCAGATGGCCGTGGACTGCAAGAACCCGCACGAGCTCGCCGACTGGTGGGCTGAAACACTGGAGTGGGCCGTGGAGCCGCAGGATGAGGTTTTCATCCACTCCATGATCGATCAGGGCTTCGCTACGGAAACAGACACCACGATGCATCACGGCAAGCTCGTGTGGCGCGTGGGCGCCGCCATCCGCCCGCCCGAAGAACTCGGCGCCAAATCGCCGGCCCGGCGCATTCTGTTCCAGACCGTCCCGGAAGAAAAAACCATCAAGAACCGGGTCCATTGGGACGTGAGGCTCGCGGGTGCGGACAAGGACGCCGTGCGGGCCGCACTTGTTGCGCGCGGCGCCACGTTCCTCTGGACTGCCAACCAGGGACCGCATTCCTGGCACACCATGGCGGACCCGGAAGGCAACGAGTTCTGCATCAGCTGACGCCATTACTAGACTCGGACTGTGAGCAACGAAATCCCCGCCAAGGTATCCGACGTCTTTGACCCCACCCGGTGGCGCACCGTGTCCGGTTTCGACGACTTCCAGGACATGACCTACCACCGGCAGGTGGAGCGTGGGGGGGACGGCTCCGTGGTCCGGGACCTGCCCACCGTCCGCATCGCCTTCGACCGCCCCGAGGTCCGCAACGCCTTCAGGCCGGGCACTGTGGACGAGCTCTACCGCGCCATGGACCACGCCCGGATGACCCCGGACGTGGCCACCGTCCTGCTCACCGGAAACGGCCCCTCCCCCAAGGACGGCGGCCACTCGTTCTGCTCCGGCGGGGACCAGCGGATCCGCGGCCGTGACGGGTACCGGTACGCCGACGGCGAGACCCAAGAAACCATCGACCCCGCCCGCGCCGGCCGGCTGCACATCCTGGAAGTCCAGCGGCTCATGCGCACCATGCCCAAGGTGGTCATCGCAGTCGTCAACGGCTGGGCGGCCGGCGGTGGGCACTCTCTCCACGTCGTCTCGGACCTCACCATCGCCTCCCGCGAGCACGGAAAGTTCAAGCAGACCGATGCCACCGTGGGAAGTTTCGACGCCGGCTACGGCTCGGCCCTCCTGGCCCGCCAGATCGGCCAGAAGGCCGCCCGGGAAATCTTCTTCCTGGCCCGCGAATATTCCGCCGAGGACATGGTGAGGATGGGCGCCGTGAACGAGGCCGTGGACCACGAACGCCTTGAGGAGGTCGCCCTGGAGTACGCCGCGGACATTGCCCGGCAGTCCCCGCAGGCCATCCGCATGCTCAAGTTCGCGTTCAACCTGGCAGACGACGGCCTGGCCGGCCAGCAGGTCTTCGCCGGCGAGGCGACCCGCCTGGCGTACATGACCGACGAGGCCGTGGAGGGCAAGGAGGCCTTCCTCGAGAAGCGCGATCCCGACTGGTCCGCGTTCCCGTACTACTTCTAAGGCGCACAGTGACTTCCGGAGCCATGAACATCGAGCCCGCGCTCAAGGCGCTGGCTGCTGCCCTCCACGGCGAGGGTCCCGCCGTCGAACTCTCCGCCGGGCCGGACGGCTCACCGGTGCTGGGATTCCCTGATACGGCCGGCATCGAGGACGCGGCCGTCGTGGTGCGGACCTCCGGGTCCACCGGCGCGCCCAAGGCGACCGTCCTGACCGTCGAGGCCCTGGCGGCCTCGTCCATGGCGACCGCCTTTGCGCTCAAGGGCGAGGGCCAGTGGCTGCTGGCCCTCCCCGTCCAGTACGTGGCCGGGGTACAGGTGCTGGTCCGCTCGCTCTTTGCCGGGACCCGCCCGTGGGCCATGGACCTGTCCGGCGGCTTTACGCGGGAGGCCTTCACCGCCGCGGCGCTGGAGCTCACGGACAAGATCCGTTTCACCTCGCTGGTGCCCACGCAGCTTCAGAGGTTGCTGGACGCGCCCTCCGCCGAGACGCTGGCGGTGCTGCAGCGCTTCAACGCCGTCCTGCTTGGCGGCGGCCCCGCGCCTGTGGAGCTGCTCGCCGCGGCCCGGGACGCCGGAGTGCGCGTGGTGACCACCTACGGCTCGTCCGAGACCTGCGGCGGGTGCGTGTACGACGGCTTCCCCCTCGAAGACGTCCTGGTCCGCGTGGAGGACGACGGCCGCATCCTGCTGGGCGGGGCAACCATCGCCGCCGGGTACCTTCAGGCCCCCGAGCTCTCGGCAGCGACGTTCATCGAAGAGGACGGCGTCCGCTGGTACCGGACCAACGACCTCGGTGAACTGGACGCTGACGGCCGGCTCACCGTTCTCGGCCGGGCCGACGACGTCGTCATCACCGGCGGCGTCAAGGTTTCCGCCGCCCATGTCCAGACTGAGCTGGAAAAACTCGACGGCGTGCGGGCGGCTTTTGTCGCCGGTGTGCCCTCCGCCGAGTGGGGCCACGCCCTGGCCGCGTACGTCGCCGTGGGCGACAGTTCCCCGGAAGGCATGGCGGCGTTCGCCGCCCGTCGGAACGAAACCTGGGGACCGGCGTTGGGCCCGCTGGCCCCGAAAACGGTCCTGCCCGCGGCGGAACTGCTCATGCTGCCCAACGGCAAACCGGACCGCTTGGGCATGACGGTCCTGCTGGATGCGCTCCATCAGGGAAAATAGACAAGCCGCCTCCGGCCGGCGCTTCAACCAACCAACGAGTATTCAACCAACCAACGAGGTACTGACCGTGGCCACAGCCGCACAATGGATCCAAGGCGCCCGACTGCGCACCCTGCCGGCCGCGATCGCACCGGTGCTGATCGGCAGCGCAGCCGCCTACGAGATGGATTCGTTCATCCTGCTGAACGCCGTGCTCGCCGCCCTGGTCGCCCTGCTCCTGCAGATCGGCGTCAACTACGCCAACGACTACTCGGACGGCATCCGCGGCACGGATGAGGACCGGGTGGGTCCCCTCCGGCTGGTGGGCTCGGGCGCGGCCAGCCCGGAACACGTCAAACGGGCCGCGTTCGCGGCGTTCGGGCTGGCCATGCTGTTCGGCCTGATCCTGGTGATCATCACGCAGGCCTGGTGGCTCATCCTGGTCGGCGTCGGCTGCGTGCTGGCTGCCTGGGGCTACACAGGGGGCAAGAACCCGTACGGCTACCTCGGCCTGGGCGACGTCTTCGTGTTCGTGTTCTTCGGGCTCGTCGCAACACTTGGCACCACGTATACCCAGGCGGGGCAGCTCAGCCTCGCCGCCATCATCGGGGCGATTGGCACCGGGCTGATCGCGTGCGCGCTGCTGATGGCAAACAACGTCCGCGACATCCCGACCGATAGAAAGGCGGGAAAGAAAACCCTGGCTGTCCGGCTCGGGGACAAGCACGCACGCGAAAGCTACGTGCTGATGCTCGCCGTCGCGATCCTGCTGGTCATTGTCCTGGCCCCCGCGCGGCCCTGGATGTTGATCGTGCTGCTGCTGATCCCCGCCAGCCTCATGCCGTCCTGGCTGATGATTGCCGGGCGGCGCCGCAAGAGCCTCATCCCCGTGCTGAAACAGACCGGACTGATCAACCTCGGCTTCGCCGCGCTGTTCTCAATCGGACTCGTCCTCAGCCATGGGTTCTAAGGCCGGGGGCTCTGAGCCGCGGCTTCCCAAGGACTGCTTGAAACCACGGCCCGGCGCTCAGGCCTCTGGCTGCTGGGAATCCTTGCGGCGGTTGTCCGTGCGGACTGCAATGTCGGGGTTCGCGTCTACGAGGCGGTCTTCGGCCTCGGCGTCAGCCACCTCGCCGGCGCTGCGCATCGGCTTGGCCTTGCCCGAGAACCGGTGGTGGAGCGTCGCAGTGGCCGCGTCGCGTTGCCTCTGGAAGAACAGGAAGCTGATGGCGAAGGACATCATCCCGGCGCACAGGGCAGCCAGGAGCACTCCCAGCTGCAAGTAGAGGAAGAGCGCAAACAAGGGCGCAAACAGCGCCAGCCGAATCAGGGTGTATTTGAGGAAAGCCACCCCTTAAGTTTAGCCGCCAGGACGGCGGCGCTGCTTCGGCCCGTCCTGCTCCCCCGCAGCTGCGGTGCCGGCGGCCCGCACCCGGCCACAGTGACCGGCGCGGTCGAGGCGCCCGACGGCTAGACTGAAGGTATGCTCCGTGTAGTGGTTCCGATCGTCATATTGGCCGTATTTGTCTATGGACTGGTCGACCTCATCCGCACCGACGGGCGGCTGACCAGGGGCATCTCCAAGACCGCCTGGATCTTCGTGCAGATCCTCCTCCCCGTGGTCGGCGCCACCCTGTGGTTCCTCATTGGACGCCCCCGCGCCACGGACACCGCACCGGTCGCCTACAGCCACCCGGTAGCGCCCGACGACGACCCCGACTTCCTCCGCAACCTTGCAATCCCCCGCCGCAACCAGGCCGAGGCCGACAGGCTCAAGAAGCTCAAGGAAGAACTCGACGCCAAGGAACGCAAGCCCGACGCCGGTGGCGCGGAAGCCGGCGGCACTGAAGGCGCCGGCGATGCCCACGAACCCGGCGATGCCGGAACGCCAGGTACCGACGAAGTGAAGTAGCGCGGGGTTAAGTAGCGCGGGGTCAGGTAGGTGGGTTGACCGTTGCAGTATTCCTGCTGCCACCATGGTGGATACTGACGAACTGCCCGGCGCCAAGCGCGAATTCGGAGCATAGAATGGCTAGATCATCGGCCGAAGCATCTGAGCTCGGAAGTGGTGGAATGCGTTTGAACCATGGATGACATTTCGCGCAGGGCCTTACTTTCCGCCTGCTTGGGTGCCGGCGTCCTCGTTTCGTTGCCCGGGGCCGCTGCGCCCGGCATCTCAACAGCGGAGGATGCCGGGCTCCGGGGCGACCCGTTCATGCTCGGCATTGCCTCAGGCGAACCATGGCCGGACGGCTTCGTGCTTTGGACCCGTTTGGCGCTTGACCCGCTCACCGAGGACGGCCTCGGCGGGATGCCATCCAGAAGCATCCCGGTAGCCTGGGAGGTGGCCGAAGACGCCGCGATGGGCAAAGTGGTGGCCCACGGCCTTGAGTACGCCCATGTAGAGAACGCCCATTCCATCCATGTGGAATTGCGAGGGCTAAAGCCGGGACGCGAGTACTTTTACCGGTTCCGCTGCGGACGTCATGTCAGTCCCACTGGCCGGACGCTTACGAGCCCCGCGCCTTATGAGACTCCGGCTGCGCTCGCGATGGCCTTCGCGAGTTGCGCGAAGTATGAGCAAGGCTACTTCACGGCATACGCGCACCTTGCCCAAGACCACCCTGATCTGGTGCTGCACCTTGGCGACTACGTATACGAACGCCGCAGCGGCACCGATGTCCGCGAAGAGGCGCGCAACCGCGACGTGCTGGAGACGGTAACGCTTGAGGGCTACCGCCAGCGCCATGCACAGTACAAGTCCGACGCCGATCTGCAGGCCGCGCATGCGATCGCACCCTGGCTGGTGGTCTGGGACGACCACGAAGTCGACAACAACTATGCGGATGACGTTCCCGAGGACAGGAGTCCGGCCGAGATGAACGATACCGCTGCGCGCTTCCGTGTGCGCCGCGCCGCGGCATTCAAGGCCTACTACGAGAACATGCCGTTGCGCGCCTCCTCTGTGCCGGCCGGAGCGGACATGAAGATCTATCGCACAATCCGTTGGGGCCAGCTGGCCAATTTCCATATGATGGACACCCGCCAGTACCGGGATGCTCAGATCTCCGGCGGGTGGGGGAAGAATCTTGCCGGGCGGCTGGACAAGAACCGCACAATCACCGGCACCCGGCAGGAGAAGTGGCTCTTGGAAGGATTCAGGAACTCCACCCAGCGCTGGGACATCCTGGGCCAGCAGGTCTTCTTCGCCGAACGGGACCGCAATGAGGCCGCCGGCATCGACGACGTGTCCATGGACAGCTGGGACGGCTACGCAGCATCGCGCCGGCGTATCACCCAGGGCTGGGTGGATGCCAAGGTGCGCAACGCCGTCGTACTCACAGGGGACGTTCACCGGCACTGGGCCAACGAACTGAAAGTCGATTTTAAGGACCCCGCGTCGCCGGTGGTGGGCTCGGAACTGGTCAGCACGTCCATTACCTCCGGGGGCAACGGTTCAGATGCCACGTTCGATCCCATCATGGCGTGGAACCCGCATCTGAAGTTCTTCAACAATCAGCGCGGCTACGTGAATACACGGATCACCAAAGACTCCCTGCGGGCCGATTTCCGCGTGCTGGACTTCGTTAGCAGGCCGGGGTCCCCGGTCAGCACCAAGGCCTCGTTTCAGATCAACGACACCGTTCCGGGCCTCGAGCCCCGCGCGTAGTCGCGGCCCGCGGCAAGACGTAGCTGTCCCCCGCCGGTCCGGGGCGCTGTTGTTTACAGGCCGGAGTAGGAGTGCAGGCCGTTGAAGAACTGATTCACGATCGTGAAGTTGAAGACCACGCACAGGTAGCCGACGATCGACAGCCAGGCGGCACGGGTTCCGGTCCAGCCACGGGTGGCGCGGGCGTGCAGGTATCCGGCGTAGACCACCCAGATCACGAACGTCCAGACTTCCTTCGTGTCCCAGCCCCAGAACCGGCCCCAGGCCTTCTCGGCCCAGATGGCGCCGAACATGAGCGTAAACGTCCAGCCGACGAACGCGATGGCGTTGATGCGGTAGGACAGGTTCTCCAGGCTCAGGGCGTTCGGGACCAGGCGCATGAATCCGAGCTTGTCGGCACCGCCGGCGCCGATGCTCTTCTGCCGGTGCGACTGCACGAGCTGCAGCGCGGACATGGCGAACGTCAGGGTGAACAGCGCCGAGGACATCACCGCGATGGAAACGTGGATGATCAGCCAGTAGCTCTGCAGCGCCGGCACGAGGTGGCCCACGGGCGTCCAGAAGGCGATGGAGGCCGCAACCAGCATGATGATGGCCAGACCGATCACAAACGTGCCCAGGAAGCGCAGGTCGCGGCGGATCAGCACCAGCAAGAAGACGGCCACGGCAACGAACGCGCCGGTGGTGAGGAATTCGTACATGTTGCCCCACGGCACGCGGCCGGCACCCAGCGCGCGGGTGATCACACCGGCCGCATGAATCGCAGCGCCGAGGACGGTCAACGCGACGGCCACCCGGGCGGGGGCACGCCGCTCGCCGGTGTAGCGCATGCTGCCGTCGGCGGTCTGGCCCGCACCGGCCGCGGTGCCGCGACCGGAGACGGCCGACGTCGGACGCTCGGCACGGCCTGCAGGGCCGCTGACGTCCGCATCGGAGCGGTCAACGTCGCTCCCGGCGGTCCCCGCACCGACGCCGACCGCCACCCGCGCGGACTCGGTTGTGGTCGACTGCGCGGCGAGTTCCGCGGCCTTGAGGTCCACCGCGCGCAGCATCTTGCTGCTCTTGGCCAGGTCCCAGGCGAAGGCGATGAACGCCACCGTGTACGTGCCGGCGGCCAGCAGCATGAAGAGCTCGCTGTACTGGCCCATGGTTTCGTTGATCGAGAACAACATTACTGATCCTTCTTCGACTCGGAAGAGCCGGCTGTTGACTGGATGAAGTCTTCTGCGGGTTGTTCTTCGGTGGCGTGCGTGCCGCCGGCACCCGTGCTGCCTGTAGCCGTGCTGGCCTTGTCCGCCCGGTCATTATCCGCTGTTGTGCTGGGAGCGGGCTGGGAACCGGTCGTGGCGTCCTCGCCCACTAGCCATTCGTCGGAGAGGAGCCTGCGGATAGCCGCAGCCTCCCCGGCCAGTCGGTGGTCTTCACCGCGGGCCAGGAGACCGTACTCCACCATGGTGCGGCCGTCCGCGTGGGTGCCGGTACGGACCCAGACGCGGCGGCGGTTCACGTAGAGCGAGGTCACCAGCCCCGCAACAGCAAGGAGCGCGAAGATCAGGGCGTACAGCTGGCCGGGGTTGTGGTGAATGTCCACGCCGATGTAGCGCTTGACGCCGTCGAAGCTGATGGAGCCCTTGCCGTTCGGCAGCGTGTAGTTGCTCCCGGGCGCCAGGACGATGCCCTTCGTGGCGAGGTTGCGGGCGTTGAGCGGCGTCAGTTTCTTGACGTCGAGTTCGAAGACGTTCTGCGGCGAACCCGCGTCCAGGCCGAGGTCGCCGAAGTAGGAGTTCAGCGTCAGCTGCGGGTTGATGAGCTCCGGATCACCGCTGAAGGACACGCCCTTGTCGGTGACGAAGGCCGTCGGCAGGAAGAACCCGGCGAAGGCGAGCTGTTCCGGTTTGGCGTCCGGGACCTTGATGACCACGGAGGAGTAGTAGTTCTCGCCCTGGAGCTTGGCGACCACGGGACCCTGCATGGCAATATTGCCGGCGCCGTCGCGGATGGTGACCACAGGAGCGTAGCCGTTGCCGGTGAGGTACACGCTGGTGCCGCCGAGGCTGAGGGGGTCGTTGACCTTGAGCACTTCCTTCTTGGCAGGTGCGTCCGGGTTTTCCTTCGTGGTCACGGCGGCCGCGAAGTCGATGGGCTGACCGAATTTGCCCTTCGATTCACGGTCGAAGGTGATGTCGAACTTGTCCAGCTGCACCGAATACGGCTGGAGCTGGCTGCTCTGGAAATTGGTGCCGGGCGTGAACTGGTCGTAGCCGACGAGGGTGTTGACGAACGTGTCGCCCTCCACCAGGATCCGCTGCCCGCTGTAGCCGAAGAGGCCGCCGGCCGCCACCGAGACCAGCACGCCGATCAGCGAGGTGTGGAAGACGAGGTTGCCGACCTCCTTCAGGAAGCCACGCTCGGCCCCGATAGAGGGGCGGGCGCCGTCGCGGTCCCGAACGTCGACCCGGTATCCACGCTTCTTCAGCAGCTCTGCGGCGCCGGAGATGGCGGCCGACGCCGGGATCCCGGCGTCGGCCGGAATCACGAGGGTTCCGTATTCGGGGAGCCTGGACAGGCGGGCGGGAGTGCGCGGGGGCTGGGAGCGCATCGCCTTGTAGTGCGCGATGGCGCGCGGGATCACACAGCCGATCAGCGAGACGAAAAGCAGGATGTAGATCGCGGAAAACCATGCAGAGGAATAGACGTCGTAGAGCTGCAGCGAGTCCAGGATCTTCCCGTAGTCCGGGTGGTCCTTGATGTACTGGGTGACGATCGCCGGGTTGGCCGGGCGCTGCGGGAACAGCGAGCCGGGCACGGCGGCGACGGCAAGCAGCAGGAGCAGAAACAGGGCCGTGCGCATGCTGGTCAGCTGCGTCCACGCCCACCGGAGCATGCCCAACGGACCCAGCGAGGGCAGGACGGCCTCGGGCTTCGGGGACTTCTTCTTCTTTTCGTTCACGCGCTCGCTCATCAGATTGGCAATTTCACATCGGTTTGGAACCAGTACTGCAACCCGGAGACCCAGGTGCCCCACACGCCGCTGGCCATCAGGATGCCGAGCAGGATCAGGATGCCGCCGCCGGTGCGCTGGATGGCGAGCCGGTGCGTGCGGAAGAAGGACATCACGCCGATGCCGCGGCGCACGGCCAGGGCGATCAGCAGGAACGGGATTCCCAGCCCAAGGCTATACACGAAGGCCAGGAACGCCCCTTTGGCCGCCGAGGAGCCGCCGGAGAGGCTGAGCAGCTGGACGGCGGAATAGGTGGGGCCGATGCACGGTGCCCAGCCGAGCCCGAAGGTGATGCCCAGCAAGGGCGCGCCCCACAGCCCGGCCGGTGGTTTGGCGTGGATCTTGGCATCGCGCTGGAGCCAGCCGAAGCCGCCCATGAACACAACGCCCATGACAATCACCAGGACGCCCAGCAGCTGGGTGATCCACTTGTTCTGCGAGCCGGTGATGAGGCTGCCCAGCTGCCCGAAGGCCCCGCCGAGCAGCACGAAAATCACGGAGAAGCCGAGGACGAACAGCCCTATGCCGGCCAGCATGCGCCCGCGCCTTTGCTTCTGCAGGTCGACGCCGGTCAGTCCCGTCACGTAGCCCAGATATCCGGGCACCAGCGGAAGGACGCAGGGCGAGAGGAACGAGACGAGTCCGGCCAGCAGCGCGACGGGGATGGCAAGCAGGAGCGATCCGTTCAGGATGGCTTCGGCGAAGGGGCTGTTCACGGCAGGGACCGCGCTACTCGGCCACGGCGGCGGCGATGAGGGCCTTCAGGGTGCCCTGCTGGATTTCGCCCAGGACCCGGGAGGCGACGCGGCCTTGCTTGTCCAGCACGAGGGTGGTGGGCACGGCGCCGGGCGGCACGAGTCCGGAGACAGCCAGCAGCACCGCCCCGTCCTTGTCATTGAAGCTCGGGTACGTCAGGTTGAAGGTCTTGTCGAACGCGTCGGCCGTGGCTTTCTCGTCGCGCAGGTTTACGCCGAAGAACTGCACGCCCTTGGGCTTGAATTCCTGGTGCAGCGCCTCGAGGGACGGCGCCTCGACCCGGCAGGGGGCGCAGGCGGCGAACCAGAAGTTCAGCACGGTGACCTTGCCGGGGAAGTCCGCCGACGTGACGGCGGTGCCGTCGAACAGCGTCCCCTTCAGCGCCACGGGACTCTTGCGGTCAGCGACGGCGAACTCGGTCACGGACCCGTCTCCGGCCACGTAATTCTTGTTGTCCCCGGCCTTGGCCTGCTTGGCGAGGGCATCGTCCTGGGCGCAGCCGGACAGCCCGAACACTGCGGCCAGCGCGGCGCCGCCGGCAGTCAGTACGCTGCGGCGGGACAGCGGAGTCCCTTCAAGGCGGTTCGCGGCCATGGTCAGGCTCCCGGGGTGCTGGCGGCACCGGGCAGGAGGGCGGCAGCGGGCTCGCTGTAGTCGACGCGCACCAGAGCGCCGGCGTCGTCGAACACCAGGGACGTGAGGGACGTCAACGTGCATTCGCGCTTGCGCGGGTCGTGCCACAACGGCCGGCCTTCGGCGCTGAGCCGCGTCGCCCAAATGGGCAGCTGGTGGCTGACAAGGATGGCTTCGGCCCCGTTGCCGCCCAGCTCGACGGCCCGGACGCGCGCGTCCTGGGCGGCCGCGATGACCCGCGCAGCCTGCTCCTTGTATGGCTCACCCCAGGATGGCCGGAACGGGTTGTACAGCCGGGCCCAGTGCTTGGGCCGGAGCAGCTCCGCCTTGGAGACGTGGAGGCCCTGAAAATAGTTCTCGGCTTCGATGATGCGGGCTTCGGTGGCAATCTCGAGGCCCAGGGCATCGGCAATCGGCTGTGCCGTCTCCTGCGCACGGGTCAGCGGGGACGCGGCGAGATGGACGATCCGGGCCCCTTGTTCGGAACGCTCCCTCAAGTGTTCGGCCAGCGCGCGGGCCATCTCCCGGCCGAGTTCGGAGAGGTGGAATTCCGGCAGCCTGCCGTACAGGACACCATCGGGATTGTGGACCTCGCCGTGGCGGAGCAAATGAACAGTGGCTTGGGGCATGTCTACCAGTTTCTCAAAGATGCCGGTCGATCTGAAATCTTCTACAGGAAGTAGAACTGATGAGTTTGGAAAAATGTTCCCCGGAGTTGGAATAAAAGATGCAAATGCATGTTTATACTGGGTGAGCAGTTAGTTGAGGATTCAACCAATGAGGCTTCGACTAACGATCAGACGAACCACCGCAGTACCAACCCGACTCAAGGAGCATCACCATGGCACTTCCCGCAAACGTCACCACCGGCACCTGGACCCTCGACCCGTCACACAGCGAGATCGGTTTCACCGTTCGCCACGCCGGCATCAGCAAGGTCCGCGGCCAGTTCACCGACGCCGCAGCCACCCTGGACCTCGCCGAGAACGTCACCGACTCCAAGGTCAATGCCTCGATCAAGACCGCAAGTTTCGACTCCGGCGACGCCAACCGCGACGGCCACGTCCGCGGCGAAGACTTCTTCGATGTCGAGAAGTTCCCGGAGATCTCCTTTGTCTCCAACACCATCGTCCCCAAGGGCGACGCCTACGAACTCCAGGGCGACCTCACCATCAAGGGCGTCACCCGCCCCGTGGCCCTCGAGACCGAGTTCAACGGCGTGGCCGTCGATCCGTTCGGCAACACCCGCGCTGGCCTCAGCGCCGAAACCACCATCAGCCGCAAGGACTTCGGCCTGACCTGGAACGCGGTCCTCGACGCCGGCGGCGTGCTGGTCAGCGACAAGGTTGCCATCAACCTGGAACTGGCTTTCATCGCTCCCGCAGCGTAACCAGTATTCGGTGCAGTCCGGGTCCGGTCATTTCGTCCGGTCCCGGCGGCCGACGCCGGTCCGCCGGTTTCAGCGCCCTGCTTCATCTTCGCGATGAAGCAGGGCGCTGTTGTTTGCGCCGCTCCTGTTGCCGGGACAGGCGGTGCGAACGGCGCCGCCGCGGGCCTGTGGATTCCCTAGATAACAGGGATACGGCGGTCTACAGTGAGAGCCATGAGCAACCCGAGTGATGTACCGCCACAGCAGCCGGGCGCCCAGCCTCCGGCGTCGGGGAACGTCCCGCCAGCCGGCCCACAGCAACCCCCGGTCAACCCGTCGTCCACTCCCGGCTACCAGCCACCGCCGCAGCCGGGGTACCAAGGTGAGCCCGGCTATCAAGCTCCCCCACCGGGGTATCAGGCACCGCCGCCCGGCTATCAAACTCCCCCACCGGGGTATCAGGCACCGCCGCCCGGGTACCAGGGCCAGCCGGCGTCCACGGGCGGATTCCGCTTCGAGATGCCCACCGACCGTCCCAGGAACGTCAGCGATGCCCTGCCTATAGGCGGCCTCTCCGGAATGTTCAGGGTCGCTGCGATGCCCACCGTGCTGAAGGTCTCGTACTGGATCTGGCTTATCGGCGGACTCCTGGGACTCCTGGGCGGAGTCATCGGGTTGTTCGGGTCTTTCGTCCTGATCGCCTTCGCGCCGGCAATCGGGCTCCTGGTGCTGCTCCTTGTAATCGTGGCTCTTGCACTGGCCACCGCTCAGATCATCCTGGCCATGAAAATGAAGGAAGGCCGGGAGTGGGCCCGCTTCGCCCTCACCATTCTTGTCGGCATCTCTTTGGTGCTGGCCCTCATCAGTGCGGGCGTCGCCGACGGCCGGGCGGGCGGAAACCTGCCGGGCTTCATCATCAGCCTGGTGGCGACCGTACTCATGTGGCTACCGAACGCCCAGGCCTGGTTTGTCGCCAACCGGGGCCGGATCTAGGCCTGCAGACCCACCGGGAACCCGCCGGATCGTTGCGGCGGCAGTGCATCCCCGCCGCCATTCCAGCCGCTTCCCCGCCGCGGCCGTGCCGGCCTTCGAATGAGGGTTGAGAATACCTCTCCGGAATGATCCACAGGGCGGCCGGGCCGCGGTACGGTTGAGCTAAACCATGCTGGGGGCAGGGGAGGATCTCTGGTCCCGTTGGACGATTCAGTGATCGACACGCAAAGGACCGCTACATGAGCAACTCGCCAGTCCAGCCCCCACCGCCCAACGGCTCCGAGCCGGGCCGGGAGTCCACTCCGGGCTACGACCAGAACGCCCCGCAGACCCCGCAGTACGGCCAGCAGACCCCGCCCGCCTATGGCCAAAACGCGCCGCAGTACGGCCAGCAGACACCGCCGGCCTACGGCCAAAACGCGCCGCAGTACGGCCAGCAGACACCGCCGGCCTACGGCCAAAACGCGCCGCAGTACGGCCAGCAGACACCGCCGGCCTACGGCCAAAACGCGCCGCAGTACGGCCAGCAGACACCGCCGGCCTACGGCCAAAACGCCCCGCAGTACGGCCAGTCCCCCTACGCCCAGTACCCGTCCGAACAGCCGCAGGCTCCGGGCCCGGTTCCCCAGTTGGTCAATACGTCGTTCTGGCTGATCATCGCAGCCGGAGCCCTGTGGGTCATCTCGATGCTGATTTCACTGGGATCCCTGGACACCCCTGCCGTCCGTGACATGTTCGAGCAGCAGATGGCAACGAGCGGCACGAAGGTCGATTTCGAATCCATCAAGGGTGTCCTGATCGGCACCATCGTGGTGTTCGCCTTGATCAGCGCCGGGCTATACGCCCTGGTCGCATTCAATGTCCGCAAGGGCAAGAACTGGGCTCGTATTCTGGGAACCGTATTCGCCGCCTTGTCGATCTTCAACATCATCCCGCTCAGCCTCGCCACGCTGGCGGCGCTGGTGGGCATTGCGGCCATCGTGCTGCTCTACCTGCCCGCGGCCTCGCCGTATTTCCGGAAGCGGCAGTCCCTTGCCAACCCCTACGGACAGCCCGGAGCCCCCTTCGGGAAGTAACTTCGACAAGAACCACCCAGCCAAGAACCACCAGCAGAAAACGGTTCAGCGGGCGCGGGAGCCGGAGGGTTGGCCGATCTAGTCGGCGTCTTCCGGGTCCTGCGCCCTTTGTGCGTGGTAGGCCAGAATCTGCAGTTCCGTTGCCATGTCGACCTTGCGGAGATTGACCCCCGGGGGGACCTGCAGCATTACCGGTGCGAAGCTGAGGATGCTCCGCACGCCGGCGGCAATGACCCGGTCGCAGACGTCCTGGGCCACCGCGGCGGGCAAGGCGAGGACCACCATGTTGGCACCCGTCCGTTGCAGTACCGGCTCAAGGTCAGCAGCGTCGCTGACCCGCAGCCAGCCGACCTCGCTACCCACCACCATCTGGTCGGCGTCGAAAATTGCCACAATGTCAAAGCCCCGCGACTCGAATCCGCCGTACCGGGCCAGAGCCTTGCCCAGGTTGCCCGCACCGACGATCGCGACTTTCCAGTCATGCGTCAGCCCGAGCGCAGCCGCGATATTGCGGTTAAGGTACTGGACCTCGTAACCAACACCCCGGGTTCCATAGGAGCCGACATAGGAGAGGTCCTTGCGCAGCGTCGAGGAACTAACTCCGGAGGCCTCCGCCAGCGACTCGGACGAGACCCGGTCAACCCCGTCAGCCAACAGTGTGGTCAGGGCGCGCAGATAGATGGTCAGCCGGGCCACGGCCGCGGGTGGAATCTGTTTGGCGGCAGTCCCGGCTCCCCCGGGGACAGCCCCGGGGGATGAATCCAGCGAAGTCACTATCTGCTCCATTGCGTCGCGTTGTGCTTCCCACTCTAGAGCCCCCGCGCATCACGCAACAAAGCACCCCGCCGTCAGGACGGCTGGCCGAGGACCCGTTGCAGGGTCCGGGTCAGGCGGGCCTCGTCGATCTTCCAGAAATCCCGCTGGACCCCGTTGACCAACACCACCGGGATCTCCTCGGCAAAGCGCTCACGCAGCCCTGCGTCGTCGTCCACCGATTTCTCCGACCAATCGATTCCGAGCGCAGCGGTGACACGGGCGACGGCGGCGCGCGCCTCCGCGCACAGGTGACAGTCAGCTTTGGTGATCAGAACGACATCGGGGACGGGCGGGGGTGTGGCCATGCATCCACCGTAGCCCGGTGGCCGCTTCGGCGTCGACGCGCGGCACCGTGCGGGAGGGCCGCACCGCAGTTCTGCCGCCGCGTCGCGCACCCTGCGGCAGGTCCGGGGCCGGTCATTGACTAGACTCGTGGCATGCCCGAGGAGAAATACGTCGCTGTGGCCAGCGAGCCTGCTGCATCGACGCAGCACGGCGAAGCCGCTTTCTTCGACGTCGACAACACCCTCATGAAGGGCGCAAGCCTTTTCCACGTGGCACGCAAGCTGCACCAGCGCGGCGCGTTCACCCTGAGGCAGGCTGCCGGTTTCGCCTGGAAGCAGCTCATGTTCATACTGCGCGGCGAAAACATCGACGATGTCCATGCCGTCCGTGACTCCGCCCTGACACTGGCCGCCGGCATCACGGCGAAGGACATCGAAGCCCTGGGCGAAGAAGTCTATGACGAGATGATTGAGTCGCGGATCTGGCCGGGAGCCAAGGCCCTGGCGGAGCAGCACCTCCGGGTCGGGCGCAAAGTATGGCTCGTCACAGCGACGCCGATCGAGGTAGCCACGGTCATTGCCGCCCGGCTGGGCCTGACCGGGGCGCTGGGCACGGTGGGCGAGATCCTGGACGGCTCGTACACGGGGCGGCTTGTGGGCGAAATCCTCCATGGCCCGGCCAAGGCCGTCGCAGTCCAGAAAATTGCCGAGGACCAGGGGCTGGACCTCAGCCGCTGCTGGGCCTACAGCGATTCCCACAACGACATCCCGCTGCTGAGCATGGTGGGGCACCCCGTTGCCATCAATCCCGACTCCAAGCTGCGCCGTTACGCCCGCGAACACAACTGGCCGGTCTACGACTTCCGTGCCGGCCGGCGCGCCGCCACACTGGGATTCAAGGCCGCGACGGTCGGCGGGGCCATCTACGGCCTGTGGCGGGGCTTCTCCCGTTTCCGCGGACCCAGCCGCTAGGCCCCCGCAGCTTTCCCGTGCCGGTTCGGAACGCGTCGCGGATCCGGCGCGAAATCTTCCGACCGGGACGGCGCAAGAAAAATGCCCGCCGCCTGGAAGGCAACGGGCATTTCATGCATTTCGAAGTATTGCTACTTCTTATTGCGACGCTGGTGGCGCGTCTTGCGAAGCAGCTTGCGGTGCTTCTTCTTGGCCATACGCTTGCGACGCTTCTTAATAACTGAACCCACGAAAGTTCCTTACCGGCTAGATGCAGTACCTGCCTGTTGGGAAGGGTCCGCGGGCTAAGCAGCAGACTGAAGCAACTGACAGGTTCTTACAATGACGTAAAACGTTCCTTAACAGGGTACCGCCTCTGCGAGGCACCCACGACCGCGGGCCCCGTGCGGGGCCCAAAGCGGTCAATTCACGCTGTGAATGTTGCCGCCAGCTGTTCAGCCAGTTCCGGCGTGGCCGTCGCCCCGGTCGACGACGGCACCCTTGAGGTACTGTTCGACGGCGTTTTCCGGCACGCGGTAAGAGCGGCCGAACCGCACGGCCGGCATCTCCCCCGAATGCACAAGACGGTAAACAGTCATCTTTGATACCCGCATAAGTTCCGCGACTTCGGCCACGGTCAAAAAGCGGGCCTTGGAGAAGTTGGCCTCCGTAGACATTTCCCTATTCCTTTGCTCAAGCGAACGGCAGCCCCACCTGGTGACATGGCGGTGTGCCGATGCTGAGCCATCAAACAACCATGTGTTAGCAACACTAGTTGCTCATGGTGCCAATGTGAAAGAGTTCTCAGGAATCCCCACACGATTTCCGCAGGAATTTCGAAAATCTCGCACCGCCCGCGCTTCCTGTTCAACCCTCAGCCGCGCGTCCGGCGTGTACGGGCCGAGGCGGCCATTTGGCCAAGTACCGACGCCGTTACATCCCAGTCCATGCAGGCATCCGTGACGCTCTGGCCGTAGACCAGCCCGTCGCGGCCGGCGGCTCCGTCTTTGCCTGCGGCTGTGACGGCGGCGTTGAGCTCGAGGGTTTGAGCCCCGCCCACCAGGAAGCTCTCCAGCATGACACCGGCGATGGCCCCGGCCGCGGCTCCCCCACCTTCCAGCTGGGCACCAATTTCGAGGGCGACCTCGGCCTGGCGGTGGTGGTTCTTACCGCTGTTGGCGTGGCTGGCGTCGACGATCAGGCGGGGGTTCAACTGCTTCGCGGCGAGTTTGGCGGAGGCCGCTTCAACGTCTGCGGCGGAGTAGTTGGGTCCCTTGCGTCCGCCGCGGAGGATGACGTGGGTGTCCGGGTTGCCGGCGGTGGCCACAAGAGCGGCCCTGCCGTCGTCGTCGATCCCGAGGAACGCCTGGGCGGCAGCGGCGGCGCTGCACGCATCCAGCGCCACCTGGAGGTCGCCGTCGGTCCCGTTCTTGAAACCGATCGGCATGGACAGCCCAGAAGCCAACTGGCGGTGGATCTGGCTCTCCGTGGTGCGGGCACCGATTGCGCCCCAGACGACCAGGTCCGCGACGTACTGGGGGCTGATGGGCTCAAGGAACTCGGTGGCGGTGGGCAGACCCAGGGCGGTGACCTGCCGCAGGAACGCCCGGGCTGCGCGTAGGCCCGCGGCGATGTCGTGGCTGCCGTCCAGCCGGGGGTCGTTGATCAGGCCCTTCCAGCCCACCGTGGTGCGCGGCTTTTCGAAGTACGTGCGCATGACGATCAGCAGGTCTTCGCGGTGCTTCTCCGCTTGGCTCACCAGCCGGCGGGCGTATTCCAGCCCGGCCTTGGGGTCGTGGATGGAGCAGGGGCCCACAATGACGAGAAGCCGGTCGTCCACACCGTCCATGATGGCCCGGACCTCGTCCCGGCCCCGTCCGACGACCTCGGCCAGGCGGGCCTCCAACGGCAGTTCCGCCATGAGGTCCTGCGGAGTGGGGAGCGCGGTGAACTCGCTAACGCGCAGGTTCGAGGTGGAATGCTGGGTGCCGGGGGCTGCTTCGATGCTCATGTTCGGGTCCTGTTCCGGATGCGGAGCGGGCCCTGATCAGAACCCGCCGGAGAAATGGCGAAGGGCAGAGAATGATCTCTGCCCTGTTGGCTCTGAAGGAAAGTTGGATGCGTGTCAGTTAGACGCGGGCCCCTCCAGAGCCAACGAAAAATACGCATACCAACGGTTAGTCATAGCGTCGACGATAGCCCGGCGCCGCGGCCGGGGCAAACGACGTGCGTAACAATTCGGCGGCGCACAAGGTCAGGCACCCGGCCCGGCGCGCAGCCCGGTCAGCCGACTGTATGCCCAAAACATGACCGCTAGAGTGTTCTGGAGCACACGCTGAAGATCCTGCAGAACCGGAGACAGCCATGACGCAGACCGTCCCGCCCGGCAACCCCGAGGCTCCGACCACTCCCGCGGCCACCGCCACGGACCCTGGGGCCTCCGCGTCCGGGCAAGCCACAGCGGCGGCCGCCCGCGGCATCCCTGCCGCGTTGAAGCGCCGCGTGCCCAAATACGCCGACCTTGCGCCCTTGATGCAGTTCAAGAAGCCGGAGTTCAGCCGGGCCGCCAGGCTGCGCCGTGCCAGCACCATCTGGGACCTGCGGGACATGGCCAAGCGCCACACGCCCCAGGCGCCGTTCGACTACACCGACGGCGCCGCCGAGGCCGAAATCTCCCTCCGCCGCGCCCGCCAGGCGTTCCTGGACATCGAGTTCCGGCCCGGGGTCCTGCGTGACGTCTCCAGCATCGACCTGAGCACGGACATCCTGGGTGGGCCGTCCCGGCTGCCGGTGGGGATCGCGCCCACAGGGTTTACCCGGATGATGCAGTCCGAGGGCGAATACGCCGGCTCCCAGGCCGCCGCAGCCGCCGGCATTCCCTATACCCTCTCCACCATGGGCACGGCGTCCCTGGAGGACGTGGCGGCCGCGGCACCCACGGGCCGGAACTGGTTCCAGCTGTACCTGTGGACGGACCGGGACCGTTCGCTGGAACTGATCCAACGTGCCGCCGCTGCGGGCAACGACACCCTTATGGTCACGGTGGACACCGCCGTCGCCGGCGCCAGGCTCCGCGACGTCCGCAACGGCATGACCATCCCGCCCGCCCTGACGCTCAAGACCATCCTCGACGCCTCCTACCGGCCCGCGTGGTGGTTCAACTTCCTTACCCACGAGCCGCTGACTTTCGCGTCACTGTCCCGGTACACGGGCACGGTCGCGGAGCTGATCAACTCCATGTTCGACCCCACCCTGACCTACGCCGACCTCGACTGGCTGCGCGAGACATGGAAGGGCAAACTCGTGGTCAAGGGCATCCAGACGGTCGACGACGCCCGCAAGGTGGTGGACCACGGCGCGGACGGGATTGTGCTCTCCAACCACGGCGGCCGCCAGCTGGACCGGGCACCGATCCCGTTCCACCTGCTCCCCGAGGTCTCTGCCGCGCTGAAGGCGGACCGCAGCGAGGCGGCGATCATCCTGGACACCGGCATCATGAGCGGCGCGGACATCATCGCCGCCCTCGCCCTCGGCGCCGACTTCACGCTGATCGGTCGCGCCTACCTGTACGGGCTCATGGCCGGCGGACGGGCCGGGGTGGACCGCGCCCTCCAAATCCTGGCGAAGGACATGGAACGCACCATGGCCCTGCTGGGCGTCAGCCGGATCGCGGACCTCACCCCGGATCACGTGCGGATCCTCGGCAACTAGCACGCCGAGCGCGCGAGCAAGAAGCGTCGGCGGAGCGCGTACGCAGGGCGGCATACGCGGGGAGGAGGGGTTACTTCTTGCGGCCGAACTTGGGCAGGTTGGCCAGGAGATCGGCGGCCTTGGTGGCGGCCCGGCCCACGGTGCGCCCAATCTGCTGGGGCATCTTGTCCTCCCCTGCCGTTCCCACCGGGATGACGACGGCGGGGCTCAGCGGGCTGCCGGCAGGGCGGGCCGCCAGTGCGGCGGCGGGCTGCGCGGCCACCGGCTGCGGGACGGCCGCAGCGGCCAGGCCATCCGGGACGGCGGCAGGACTGGATTCGCGGTGGAGGGCCGCGGCCGCGTCCGCTGTCGCAGCGGGGCCGACGTCGAACGCCTGCAGCCAGCTGGCGATCCCGGCGAGCGGCTTGGGGTTGAGCGTGTAGTACCGCTTCTGGCCCTGGGCGCGCATGCTCACCAGGTCCGCTTCGCGGAGGACTTTGAGATGCTTCGAAATGGTGGGCTGGCTTGCCTCAAGCTCCTGGACCAGTTCCCCCACTGCCTTATCCCCCTTGCGGAGGGCTATCAGAATGTCACGCCTGGTTGCCTCAGCAATGACGGCAAATACGTCGTCTGTCACCATGCCCTCCACACTAGCGACATATACGCCAGATGGCATCCACCAGTTGGTGCCTTGGTACCGGGCCTCAGCCCGGGCCCGGACCTAGTCGAACCAGGGGTCCAGTCCGTGCAGGGGAAACACTTCCTTGCGGGTGGCCATGATGGTACGGTCCACCTCGTCGTTGGGGTCAAAGCCCACTTCCCAGGACCTCCACCAGAGGTCGACGTCGTCGCCCATAGTCTCGGGGGGCTCCACCCCGAATTTGGCCCCGTACTTGTCTTTGACATAGCTTCGCCAGTCCTCCGGAACCGGGGTGCGCAGCGGTACCGGCCGGCCGGCGGCGATGCCAATGAGGTGGCTCCAGGACCGCGGCACCACACTGACGACGTTGTAACCGCCGCCCCCTGTGGAAATCCACCGGTTGTCGCAGTAGCGCGCGGCAAGGTTGCCGATGGCCGTGGCGGCCTCGCGCTGGCCGTCCACGCTGATGTTCAGGTGCGCGAGCGGGTCAAGCCGGTGCGAGTCGCAGCCGTGCTGGCTGACGATGACTTCCGGTTCGAACGCGCCAATGAGCTGGGGCACGACGGCGTGGAAGGCCCGCAGCCATCCGGCGTCCGCGGTGCCGGCCGGGAGGGCGACGTTCACGGCGCTGCCTTGCGCGTTCGGGCCGCCGATCTCGTTGGCAAACCCGGTGCCCGGGAAGAGGGTCAGCCCGGACTCGTGCAGTGAAATAGTCAGCACGCGCGGATCGTCCCAGAAGATGCTCTGCGTGCCGTCGCCGTGGTGCGCATCCACGTCGACGTAGGCCACGCGCTGGACGCCG
Source organism: Arthrobacter sp. ok362 (assembly GCF_900102785.1). Taxonomy (GTDB): domain Bacteria; phylum Actinomycetota; class Actinomycetes; order Actinomycetales; family Micrococcaceae; genus Arthrobacter. The sequence continues at coordinate 217,220 of NZ_FNGC01000002.1, read as the reverse complement.
CCGTCGAGCAGCCGCTGGACCGCGAGGGCGGCGTCGTTGTAGATGCAAAAACCGCTCGCGCGGTCCCGGGAGGCGTGGTGCATCCCGCCGCCGAAGTTCACGGCCCGCACCGCGCTGCCGTCCAGGACGGCAGCGGCCGCGAGCAGGGAGCCGCCGGCCAGCCGGGCGCTGGCTTCGTGCATGCCGGCAAAGGCGGGGTCATCCTCGGTCCCGAGGCCCCTGGCGTGGTCGGGGGTGTCCGGGTTTTCGCTCACACGCCGCACGGCGGCCACAAACTCCGCACTGTGGACCGCGCACAGCTCCGCGTCGGCGGCCACGTTCGGTGCCGCCACCGTGACGTGGTCCAGATCCAGCAGTCCCAGGCTGCCGGCCAGCTTCGCCGTAAGCTCCATTCGCTCCGGCGCCATCGGGTGGGAGTGGCCAAAGTTGTAGGCAGTCATGGCAGGAGCCCACACCACCGTCGTCGGCAGCGCGGTCTGAGCGAGTCCGGGCAGGAATGTCATCAATCACAGGCTACCGGAGCGGTCCCGGCTTCCCCCGCTTGCATGGGTGCTTTCCCCGGCCATTACCCGAGAATAGTGGTTTACTACTTGGGGAAGCAGTTTCAACCGAGGAAAAACATGACGCAAAGCCAGTCGAGGTCCACGAGCCCGGCCAGCTGGCAGCCAGGCACGCCGGAGCGGGACGGCCTGTGGATCTTCACACGCCTGCGCGACTTCATTGACGGCATCGCAAACAGCTCGCCGGCCCGCCTGGCGCTCACGGCGTTCGGCCTCGTAATCCTGATCTTCACCGCTTTGCTCTCGCTGCCCGTGTCGTCGGCGACGGGGCGGGCCACACCATTGCACGAGGCCCTTTTCACGGCGGCGTCCGCAGTCTGCGTCACGGGCCTGACCGTGGTCTCCACGGCCGTGCACTGGTCCTTCTTCGGCCAGCTCGTGATCCTGGTCGCCATTTTCGTGGGCGGCTTGGGCACCTTGACCCTCGCGTCCCTGCTGGCGCTCATGGTCAGCAAGAAACTTGGTGTCCGCGGCAAGCTGATCGCACAAGAGGCCCTGAACGCCGGCCGGCTCGGTGAAGTCGGCACGCTGCTCCGGATCGTGATCGTGACGTCCGTCGTGATCGAGGGCGCCCTGGCACTGGTGCTCATCCCCCGGTTCCTGATCCTCGGGGAGAGCTTCCCGCAGTCCATCTGGCACGGCGTCTTCTACGCCATTTCGGCCTTCAACAATGCCGGCTTCACGCCGCATTCGGACGGAATCGTCCCATACCAGACCGATCTCTGGATCCTCGTCCCGCTCATGGTCGGTGTATTCCTGGGCAGCCTGGGCTTCCCCGTCGTCATGGTGCTGCAGCAGAACGGGCTGCGGTGGAAGAAATGGAACCTCCACACCAAGTTGACCATCCAGGTCTCCTTCATCCTCCTCGCCGTCGGGACGGTCCTCTGGGGCTTCCTGGAGTGGGACAACCTGCGCACCATCGGGAACATGGACCTCGGCGACAAGATCACGCATGCGCTGTTTGCCTCGGTCATGCTGCGGTCCGGCGGCTTCAACCTTGTGGACCAGAACCACATGGAGTCCACCACCATGCTGCTCTCCGATGCCCTCATGTTCGCCGGCGGCGGCTCGGCATCCACGGCCGGCGGCATCAAGGTCACCACCATCGCCGTGATGTTCCTGGCGATCACCGCCGAGGCCCGCGGCGACGCCGATGTGAAGATCTACGGCCGGACCATCCCGGAGGGCACCATGCGCGTAGCCATCTCGGTGATCGTCGCCGGTGCCACGCTCGTCTCGGTCTCGGCCCTCCTGCTCCTGCACATCAGCGGCGCCTCCCTGGACCGGGTGCTGTTTGAAACGATTTCCGCCTTCGCCACGGTGGGCGTAAGCACCAACCTCAGTGCAGAGTTGCCGCCGTCGGGGGTTTACGTCCTCGCCGCGCTCATGTTTGCCGGGCGCGTCGGGACTGTCACCCTTGCTGCCGGACTGGCCCTGCGCCAGCGCAGCCAGCTGTACCACTACCCGGAAGAGAGACCGATCATTGGCTAGTTCCTCAGGCGCCGTCAACCGCCCCGCCCACAATGCCCCCGTGCTGGTGATCGGGCTGGGCCGTTTTGGCGCATCCACCGCAGAGCAGCTGGTCAAGCAGGGCCGGGAGGTCCTCGCCATTGAACGCGACCGCAGCCTCGTTCAGAAGTGGTCGAGCGTCCTGACGCACGTCGTGGAAGCCGACGCCACCAACATCGACGCCCTCCGCCAGCTCGGCGCCCAGGAGTTCAGTTCCGCCGTCGTTGGCGTGGGCACCTCGATCGAATCCTCCGTGCTGATCACCGTGAACCTCGTGGACCTCGGGATCGAACATCTCTGGGTCAAGGCCATCACGCCCTCGCACGGCAAGATCCTGACCCGGATCGGCGCCAACCACGTCATCTACCCGGAGGCTGACGCCGGCGTCCGCGCCGCGCACCTGGTTTCCGGGCGCATGCTGGACTTCATCGAGTTTGACGATGACTTCGCGATCGTCAAAATGTACCCGCCGCGCGAGACCGTGGGCTTCACCCTCGACGAGTCCAAGGTCCGCTCCAAGTACGGCGTCACGATTGTGGGCGTGAAGTCTCCTGGTGAGGACTTCACTTACGCGCGGCCGGAAACCAAGGTTTCCTCGCGGGACATGCTCATCGTTTCGGGCCACGTGGACCTGCTCGAACGGTTCGCCGCACGCCCCTAGGCCACCACCGGCGCCCACCGGTGCCCAAAACCGGAGCCGGTAGCGGCCGGTGTCCGCCCGGGCAGGCTCAGGCGAGCTGCCGGGTGATTTCTGCCGCGCGCGCAGCGGCCGCGCGGGCGCCGTCGGCGATGATGGCCGGCAGTCCCCGCTCGTCAAACGTGGCAATGGCCCGCTCCGTGGTGCCGTTCGGGCTCGTGACCGCCTTGCGCAGCGCGGAAGGGTCCGCGCCGGGCTCGGCAAGCATGAAGCCTGCCCCGGCGACCGTCTCGCGGGCCAGCAACAGGGACAGTTCCGGATCCAGGCCCAGTTGTGCGCCGGCCTCCGCCATGGCCTCTGCGAGGTAGAAGGCGTAGGCCGGGCCCGAGCCGCTGATCGCGGAGAGGGCGTCCACCTGGTCTTCGGGGATTTCCACCACGGTGCCGGCGGCTGCGAGGATGTCCTTGGCGTGCTGGAGCTGCCCGGCGGAGCAGTTGGTCCCGGGAGAGACGGAGACGACGCCGCGGCCAAGCTTCGCCGGCGTGTTCGGCATCGTGCGGATGACAGGCTGGCCGGGCGGCAGCGCCGCCTCCAGCTGCTCCAGGGACACGGCGGCCGCGACGCTGATGACGATCGTGTCCGGTGAAAGGGACCCGCTGATTTCCCGGGCCAGATCGGCGATGCCCACGGGCTTGACGCCAAGGATTACGACGCCGGAGCCTGTGGCGGCCTGCTTGTTGTTGTCGGGCTCTTCTTCGCCCGCGATGGCCGTGATCCCGTGGTGCCGCTGGGCCAGCTCGGCCGCGCGCTCGGCCCGGCGGACGGTAGCGACGATATCGGCAGGGTCAACGCCGCCGTCGATCAGCCCACCCAGAATTGCCTCGTTCATTGACCCACAGCCCAGGAATGCGATTCGGTTGCTCATGTCCCCATCATTGCAGTCGAACGCGATTCCCAGCCAGCTCACACCTTCACCGCAGTCAGCGCACAACTTCGGACCCTAACGTAGTAGCTACCTCATTGAGGGTGCGAGTGATGCAGCAGGCATGCGGATGCCTGCGCGGCACCGGTGGTTGGCAGCGGCTTTTCCCATTTTCCCGCAGCGGACCGCCGGTGCCTTTGCCGTTTAAGGGCCCACCGGTGGAGCAGGCGAGCCCCCGGGGGACGCCGTCGGATTGCCAGCGAACGTACAGGGAAATCTCGCTGGGCGCCCATGATCGGCCACTACCTTGGAAAGTGCCTCAACAGGTGCGAGTGATGATAGCCGGCTCCCCGGAGCCGGCGGTGCGCCGGGCGATTGGCAGCAGAGTTCCCCCAAGTCCTGCTCCAATCGCCCGGCGCTACTCATTTAACCGGCGCTGACCGGCCCGCGTCGGGGCACGGGCGGGCCGGTTCCTAAACGGCTCCCGCCGCGCCGAACACCGGGCTGCGGAGCTTGCTCTCCAGAAACCGGCGCTCGGCGGCGCTTCCGGCCAGCGCCAGGGCCCGCCTGTAACCCTCGGCGGCCTCCGGATAGCGGCGCAGGCGCACCAGGAAGTCGGCTCGTACGGCGTGAAAGAGGTAATAGTTGTCCAGTCGCAGGCCCTCTACCGCGGCCAGCGCGGCAACCGGCCCCTGCAGTTCTGCAAGGGCAACGGCGCGGTTCAGCGCCACGACCGGTCCGGGCGCGACGGCCAGGAGCTGGTCATACAACTGCAGGATCTGCGCCCAGTCGGTGTCCGCGGCGGTCGCGGCGTCGCTGTGGACGGCGTTGATCGCCGCCTGGAGCTGATACGGCCCAGGACGGTTCCGGCGCAGGCACCGGCGCACCAGCTCCTGGCCTTCGGCGGCCAGGGCGCTGTCCCAACGCCCCCGGTCCTGGGCCGCGAGCAGCACGAGTCCGCCGTCGGCGGCGAACCGGGCGCCACGGCGGGACTCAACGAGCAGCATCAGTGCCAGCAGTCCCGCCGCTTCCGGCTCGTCCGGCATCAGGGACGCCAACAGCCTGCCCAGCCGGATGGCTTCCGTGCGGAGCTCCGTACGGGCCGCGCCGTCCGCGGGGCCCGCGGTGTAGCCCTCGTTGAAAATCAGGTAGACGACCGCCAGCACCGGTTGCAGCCGTTCGGGCAGTTCGGCGCCCTGCGGGACACGGTACGGGATCTTGGCATCCCGGATTTTCGCCTTCGCCCGGACCAGCCGCTGTGCCATGGTCGCTTCCGGCACCAGGAAGGCCCGGGCGATCTCCGCCGTCGTCAATCCACCGAGCAGCCGCAGTGTGAGCGCCACCTGGGCGGATCTGGCCAGGGAGGGGTGGCAGCACGTGAAAATCAGCCGCAAAGTGTCGTCGTCCACGTCCTCGACTCCTGACTGTTCCGTCAGGAACTGCTCGTCGGCCGCCGGCGCGGGCCCGGTCCCGGACCGCGCCGCCGCCAGCGAGGCCGCCTGGGCATGTTTGTCCTCGCGGGAGGCCTCCCTCCGCAGCCGGTCGATCGCCCGGCGCCGTGCCGTCGTGATGATCCAGCCGGCCGGGCTGGGCGGGATGCCTGCCGACGGCCAGTGCTGGACGGCCGCAGCAAAAGCATCCTGGACGGCGTCCTCGGCAATATCGATGTTCCCGAACGTACGCGCCAGGACGGCTACGGCGCGGCCGTATTCGACCCGGAACACGCGGGCAATGTCCGCCTCGGTCGCGCCGTCATTTGCACCATGGTCGCCCACAGCAGTCCCCTCGGCCCGGCGGCTAGTGCTGGAAGGGACGGACTTCAACGGGAAGTGTGGTGACGCCGGCCAGCTTCCGTGCCCAGCCAAGGGCAGCGTCCAGGTCCTCGGCCTCGATCACGGTGAATCCGCCGAGGTGTTCTTTGCCTTCGGTGAACGGCCCGTCGGTCACGAGGATCTCGCCGCCGCTGGGCCGGAGGACCGTGGCGGACTCTGCCGGGTGCAGTCCCGCGGCGAACACCCAGGCCCCTGCCGCCTGCATTTCATGGTTCAGGGCCGCAAGGTCACGCATGATCGGTTCGAGGAACTCAGGGTCCGGGGCGGGGCCGTCCGGCTGGTAAATGCTGAGCAGGTACTGCGTCATTTCGGGTGCCTCCTTGTCGAATCAGCCGGCTGTGTGCCGGCCTCTCAGCAATTACACGATCGAGGACGCTTTGGATCGACACCGTCTCGACACCGTCGCGGCGTGCGGTCTCAGGAAGCTTTTTCCGGCGCCTGGAGCCGCGCCGGCGGCTGCTCTGCCACGTGCGGCGCGGGGTCGATCGGCCCCTCAAACACCAACTGGTCCAGGCGGCGGAGGATGAGCCCCTCACGCAGGGCCCACGGGCAGATCTCCATGCTGGTGAACTCGAACATTTCCAGGGCCGCTTCCGCGACGAGGGCGCCGGCGAGGACCTGGGGCGCACGGGCCTCGGAGACGCCGGGCAGGTGGAGCCTGTCCCCTACCTCCATGGCCGAGATCCGCTGCGCCCAGAGCCCCAGGTCGAGGGACAGCAGCTCCCGCTTGACGTAGGGCCCAGCGGCGCTGGGGGCGGCACCGGCAATCCTGGCGAGGGACCGGAACGTCTTGGACGTGCCCGCGACCAGGTTGGGCCGGCCCAGCTTCTCGAATTTGCGCACCGCGGGTTTTAGCGTGGAGCGGATGTAGCGGCGCAGCTCCTTGATGCTCTTGGCCGAGGGCGGGTCCTCGGGCAGCCAGTCGCGCGTCAGGCGGCTGGCACCGAGCGGAACGGACATCGCCAGCTCGGGCAGCTCGTCCTGTCCGAGGGCCATCTCGAAGGAGCCGCCGCCGATGTCCAGGTTCAAGATGGGCCCGGCGCCCCAGCCGTACCAGCGCCGGACGGCGAAGAACGTCATGGACGCCTCTTCGCTGCCGGTGAGCTCCCGGAGGGTGACGGTGGTTTCATACTTGACGCGGGCCAGGACGGCAGCGCCGTTGGTGGCCTCGCGGATGGCCGAGGTGCAGAACGCGAGGAGGTCGTCGGCTTTGTGCTTGGCCGCGAATTCCCACGCCTCGAGGACGAACTCGACGAGTTCATGCTGCCCGGCGTCGTTGATGCTGCCGTCGTCGTCGAGGAACTGCACGAGGGACAGCGGCCGCTTGTGCGAGGCATAGGGGACTGGGCGGGCGCCTGGATGGGCGTCGACCAGCAGGAGGTGGACGGTGTTGGACCCGATGTCGAGGACGCCTAGACGCATGTTGACATTATTCCCCCCACGGAAGCGGCTGGCCTAACGCCGACGGCGGAATTCGCGAGGAATACCGCCGTCGGCGCCGCGGCTTAGGCCGGGCCGCCGTCCTGCGCCGGGCCGCCGTCCTGCGCCGGGCCGCCGTCCTGCGCCGGGCGGTCCACGGCCCCGCCAGTGGGCTGGGCGGCAGCCCCGTCAGCGGGCTCGTCCGTTGGCTTGAAGTCGCGGCGGATGTTGGCCACGCCCTCCGGGTCGATTTCAAAGCCGAAGGCGGCCCCGGGGTTGATCACCATGCCGAGCTCCGCACCGAGGTTGCCGATGATTGCGGCGCCCTGCGTGCCCAGCACGTTCGGGGCGGCGGCGAGATACTGCTCGGTGACGCGGCTCGGGTGCGAGAAAACGGCCAGGACGGGCTTGCCGGAGGAGTTCGCGAGGACCAGCGGCTCCACCTGGGAGTCGGGACCTTCCAAGGCGTCGGAGCTGACCACATAGACCTCGTTGTTGAGGAAGGCGAGGATCACGTCCACCGGGTTGGCGTCCGGCTGCTCCCCCCGGGCAAGCTGCTCCTCGAGTTCGTTCAGCGGCTGGTTGTCCAGGTGTGCGGGCTGTTCAGTCATATTCCTACTGGAACACGTCCACGGCTGGTCCGCAAACGCGAAATCGCCGGAAACCTGCGGATTCGCCGGTAATTTCCGGCGAATCCGCAGGTTTCCGGCGAATTCGGTGGGTTGGCCTACTTCTTGGCAGGGGCCTTCCGGGCGGGTGCCTTGCGGGCCGTCGTCGTGCGCTTGACCGGGCCCTTGGCCCGCTTTTCTGCCAGGAGTTCGACGGCGCGGTCCCGGGTCAGCTCCTCGATCGAGGTGCTGCGGGGCACGGTGATGTTGGTGATGCCGTCGGTGATATACGGGCCGAACCGGCCTTCCTTCACCACGATGTTCTTCTCCGAGACCGGGTCCGGTCCGAATTCGGCCAGTGGCGGCACGGCGGCACGGGCGCCGCGCTGCTTGGGCTGCGAGTAGATCTCCAGCGCCGCATCGAGCGTGATCGTGAAGATCTCCTCTTCGGAGCCGATCGAGCGGGAGTCCGTGCCCTTCTTCAGGTACGGGCCGAACCGGCCGTTCTGCACCGTGATCGGGTTGCCGTCGGCGTCCTGGCCGAGCACGCGGGGCAGGCTCATGAGCTGCAGGGCCTCGTCCAGCGTAATGGTGTCCACACTCATGGACGCGAACAGGGAGCCGGTGCGGGGCTTGGCCTTGACGGGCTTCTTCGGCGGCTTGGGCTTGCCGTTCTTGTAGTACTCAACGGGCTGGTTGGCCAGCTGTTCCTCGGTCATCTCCGGGATGACCTCGGTGACGTAGGCGCCGTAGCGGCCGTTCTTGGCCACGATGGTGTGCCCGGTATGCGGGTCCGCGCCGAGGACGCGCTCCTCCGGGGCAGCGGTCTCCATGAGTTCAACGGCTTTGGCGGCCGTGAGCTCATCCGGGGCCAGGTCCTCCGGGACGTTGGCGCGGGCCGCTTCAACCACTTCGCCGGTCTCGGGATCCACGATCGCTGTGGAGCTTTCCAGGTACGGGCCGAACTTGCCGACCCGGAGTGTGATCGCGTCCGTGATGGGGATGGAGTTGATCTCGCGGGCATCGATCTCACCGAGGTTGTTCACGATGCTCAGCAGGCCGGGCTCGGAGTCTTCACCGAAGTAGAAGTGCTTGAGCCAGGCCGGTCCTGCCGCCTGGCCGTTGGCGATCTTGTCCAGGTCGGCTTCCATGTCGGCGGTGAACTCGTAGTCCACGTAGTCGTGGAAGTGCTGCTCGAGGAGCCGGATCACGGAGAACGCGATCCAGCTCGGGACCAGCGCGGAGCCTTGCTTCCGGACGTAGCCGCGGTCCTGGATCGTGGAGATGGTGGAGGCGTAGGTCGACGGGCGGCCGATGCCCTTCTTTTCCAGCTCCGCGGTCAGCGAGGCTTCGGTGTAGCGCGGCGGCGGCGAGGTCTCGTGGCCGACGGCGACAATGTCGGTCGCGGTGAGCGCGTCGTCCTTGGCCACGTTGGGCAGCCGGCGTGCTTCCTCGGACTCGTCGTCGCCGCGGCTTTCGTCCTTGCCCTCTTCGTAGGCGGCGAGGAAGCCGGGGAAGGTGATGACGGTGCCCGACGCCGAGAATTCGGCGTCGCGGCGATCGGCCGGGTTGCCAACAGTCACGGCGCCGAGGCGGATCGTGGCGGTGGAGCCCTTGGCGTCAGCCATCTGCGAGGCGACCGTGCGCTTCCAGATGAGCTCGTAGAGCCGGAATTCGTCGCCGGAGAGCTGCTTGGCCACCTGGGCCGGCGTGCGGAAGGAGTCCCCGGCGGGACGGATGGCCTCGTGGGCTTCCTGCGCGTTCGCTGCCTTGCCGCTGTAGACCCGCGGCGACTGCGGCACGTACTCGGGGCCGTACAGCTCAGAGGCCTGGCGCCGGGCGGCCGTGACGGCCTCGTTGCTCAGCGCGGACGAGTCCGTACGCATATAGGTGATGTAGCCGTTTTCGTAGAGCCGCTGGGCCACCTGCATCGTGCTCTTCGAGGAGAAGCGCAGCTTGCGGCCGGCCTCCTGCTGCAGGGTGGAGGTGGTGAACGGCGCGGCCGGGCGGCGGGTGTACGGCTTGGTGTCGACGGAGCGGACACGGAATTCGGCGTCCTGCAGCCCCGCTGCGAGCGACGCGGCGAGTTCCTCGTTGAGGTGGACGGCGTTGCGCGAGGTGAGCTCGCCGTTGTCGTTGAAGTCCCGGCCGCTGGCGACCTTGGCGCCGTCGACGGCGGCGAGTTTGGCTTTGAAGGAGCCGGAACCGGCGCCGAACTGGCCGGTGAGGTCCCAGTAGGAGGCGGCCTTGAAGGCCATCCGCTCGCGTTCGCGGTCCACCACCATGCGGGTGACGACGGACTGCACGCGGCCGGCGGAGAGGCCGCGTGCCACCTTGCGCCAGAGCACGGGGGAGATCTCATAGCCGTACAGCCGGTCCAGGACGCGCCGGGTTTCCTGGGCGTCCACCAGGTCCTGGTCGACATCGCGCAGGTTGTCCATGGCACGGTGGATGGCTTCCTTGGTGATTTCGCCGAAGGTCATCCGGTAGACCGGCACCTTGGGCTTAAGCACTTCGAGCAGGTGCCACGCGATGGCCTCGCCCTCGCGGTCCCCATCGGTTGCGAGATAGAGAGCGTCGGCGTCTTTGAGCTGGGCCTTGAGCTCGGCGACCTTTTTCTTCTTGTCCGAGGACACCACGTAGTAAGGCTTGAAGTCGTTGTCAATGTCGACCGCGAACTTGCCCAGCGGGGTCTTCTTCAGTTCCGCGGGGAGCTCCGAGGGCTGCGGAAGGTCGCGGATGTGACCGATCGAGGCCTCCACGATGAAGCCTTCGCCGAGGTACTTGGCGATGGTTTTGCTCTTGGCCGGAGACTCCACGATCACGAGTTTCTTGCCGGTTTTGGCCTTGCTTGGCACGGTGCTCCTACAGAAAAAGGTGGCTCGGGCAGATGCGCCCATACCCGCCTAGTTCACCATATTTTGCAGAATCCCGCGCATCCGGCCGGAAATGACGGCCCCGCGGAGGCGGGTTCGGGCCGCGGGAAGACCTCGTGCCCGGCGGCCTTTGAGGGCGCTCCGGATGCAACATCCGGCGGTGCCGGCGGCAGTCTCAGGCCTTGCCGGCGTCGGGCTCCTCGGCGGTGCCGGCGGCCGGCTTCGCGGCGGCAGGCTTCGCGGCGGCAGGCTTCGCGGCGGCCGGCTTCGCGGCGGCCGGTCCGCGGTCGTCCGGAATCATCGACCACATCGTGGCCATGCGTTCGGCGCCCTCGGGCACGTGGTCCGGATCCTCAAGTTCGTAGTCTCGCAGGAGATCGAAGACCCGCCGCGTAAGTTCGGCCCGCTGGTCCGGCGTCAGGTACAGCAGGTTGCTGGCCAGCACCACCGAGGACGGGCCGTCGGCGGTGTCGCCGTTCTCGCGCCGGGCGTTGCGGGCCTTGGCGTACGCAAGGACCCGGCGGCGGTAGGCGTCGAGCTCAAGGTCGAGGACGGCGAGTTCCGGGCTGGCCACTCCCCCAAGCGAGTGGATGGTGAAATCGGTGCCGGCGGCCTTCCAGCGCCGCTCCCGGGCGTCCCCGGCCGTGGCTGCGGGAACCACAATGCCCCACTTCTGCAGTGCCCGCAGGTGGTAGCTCATGGCACTGGGCGTCAGGCCCGTCTGCGCGGCAAGCTCGGTGGCCGTCCGGCTCACCTGGGTGGAATACAGTTCGGAAATGACCTCCAGCCGGGCGGCGTGGGCCAGGGCACGGATCGCCTTCGGGTCAGTTATTTCCACTTGCTTCTCCGGACGATGCCGGCGCTTGGTGGCCGGCGGAGCCGTGGACTCCGCCGTCGGGGTTTCTGCGTTCACTCCTCCAGTGTATCCAGCCTCTCCAAACTATGAAAGAAATGCTTGACATCTATTCCGGGACGGGTCTACTTTCCTATTTATGAAACAAACACTTCATAATGTGTCCGCTCCCGCACCAACGGCGCAGCCCCTGTGGCGCAACCGCGACTTCCTGATCGCCGGCACCGCCCGGTTCGTGGCGACGGCGGGGATGGGCGCCGTCGTCGTCAGCGTCATGCTGCACCTGCAAAACGCGGCCGCCGCCGGCGAAACGCCGGTCGCCGGGCCCTGGCTCGTGGCCGCGTACCTGCTGTGCTCGGCGCTGCCGCTGGTCCTGCTGGCTCCGTGGGCCGGCCGGCTCGCCGACACCATGGACTCCCGCACGTTGGCGACGGCGAGTTCCGCGGTCAGCGCCGCCGCCGTCGCCGGCATGGGGCTGGGCATGCAGTACCTGGAGAACTATCTGCCTGTGCTGTTTGCCATGACGTTCCTGCTCGACGCGGCCCAGGCCGTGGCCGGACCCACCTGGCAAGCCCTGCTGCCGCGGATCGTCGGCGAGGACCGCACGCCGCGGGCCATGGGCACCATGCAGGCGACCATCATGATTGCGGGCATGGCCGGTCCCGCCGCAGGCGGTCTGCTCAGCGGCTGGGGCGGGACCGGGCTGGTCTTCGCCGTGGCCAGCGGTTGCTACGTCGCCATGGGTCTGGGCGCCCTGCTGATCCGGACCCGCCGCGGCACGGCAGCCGAACGGGCCGGCCGGGCGAAACCTGCGCTGCTCGACGGACTGCGCCTGATCCGCCGGGACAGCCTGGTCTGGGCCCTGGTCCTGGGCGCGATGTTCTTCATCGTCGTCGGCGAGGCCACCAACGTGCTCGAGGTGTTCCTTGCCCGCAGCGAACTTGGCGCCACCGAGACGCAGTACGGGCTCCTGTCCGCAGTGTTCGGCCTCGGCATGGCGGCCGGGGCGGCGATGGCCGGGAGGATCCGGGCGCCCCGGCTCCGGCTGCGCGTGCTGCTGACCTCCATGACCGGCACCTCGGCCTTCCTGGTCCTCACGGGGATGGTTCCCAGCGTGGAACTGCTCTTTGTGGCCTACACCGCGACGGGAGCGGCCTGCGGCGTCCTGAACGCCTGTTTCGGCGCCATCGCGATCCTGCGGATTCCGGAAAGTGGGCGCGGCCAGGCGATGGCGATCGTTGGCGGGATGACGCGCGCCGTCTCCATCGGAGCGCTGGCCCTGGGCGGGCTTCTGGGCGCCCTGGTGCCGGTGCGCGTCAGCTTCGTGCTCACCGGGGCCGCCGGCGCCCTGGTAGCCCTGGCCCTCACCGCGTACGTCCTGCCGCGGTTCGGTCGGGAGGACGCCGGCGTTAGCCCGGCCGCTAAGGCGCCTGAGGCGGCGAGCGACGTTTCAGGCGGGCAGCAGGAAGCCGTCGCGAACCAGATTCCCCACTTCCTCGAGGAGGCCAGTGCGGAACACCGTGGCGTCAAACCCCTCGTAGCCGCCCAGCAGGGCCTCGAGGGCGCCGATGATCTGCCCGACGGACAGGTCGCCGTCGCACGCTGAGACGAAGCCGGCCAGCTCGGTACTGAGCAGGTTGGTGCGGCGCAGCCCGGCACCCTGCCGCAGCAGGATGACGCCGGGGTGTTCCGCCCCCGGGCGCTGATGCCGTTCTTCGGTGACGTCCTCCGCGACCAGCAGGTGGGCGGCGGCCAGATCGCGGGCGGCCAGCCAGTCGGCCCGCTCGACGGCGGCACCCAGGTGTGGGCCCACCGGCTGTTCGATCGGGTACGTGATCTCCTCGAAGCGGGAAAGCACCCGCCCGGCGCCGTCGGCGGGCCGCCGCAGCCAGATCATGCCAAAGCCGATTCCCGCAACATTGCGCGAGGCGAAGTCGTCGAGGTAGGCCGCGTACGAGTCCTGGTAGAGCCGGCGGTCACGGTTTTCCGACGCGTCCTGCAGCCAGGTCTCGGCATACTGCTCCGGGCCCACCTCCTCGCGCTGGATGAACCATACGTCGGCGGCCGGGCTGGCCCAGTTCTGGGGCCGTTCGGCCCAGCCGGCACCCGCCGCGATCTCCCAGTTGCCCAAGAGCTGGGCCGTTCCGCCCGGGGCAAGGACAGAGGGCAGCGCGCGGACCAGCGAAGACACAATCTCGTCCCCCGGCAGGCCGCCGTCGCGGTAGGTGAACTGGTCCGTGGCGGTCTCTCCGAGGCTGCGGGGCGTGATGACGAACGGCGGGTTGGACACCACCAGCTCGAACTCCTGCCCCGCGACCGGTTCCAGCAGGGACCCGAGCCTGAGGCTGACGCGGGCGTCGAGGTCGGCCGGGTCCAGGTGCAGCTCGTCGGCGTTGAGCAAAAGGTTGAACCGGGTGAACGCCAGTGCGCGTTCGGAAATGTCCGTGGCGGTCACGTGCTCGGCATGGTGCAGCAGGTGAAAGGTCTGGATGCCGCAGCCGGTGCCGAGATCGAGGGCCCTGGCAACATGGCGGCGGGCGGTGACCTGGACCAGGGTGGTGGAGGCTTGCCCGATCCCCAGGACGTGGTCGTGGCGGAGGACGCCTGCGCGCTGGTGGGCCGCGAGGTCGCTGGCCACCCAGAGGTCCGCTCCACCCTGACCGACCCCGTCCTCCCCCACGGTCGGGTCCCAGCCGTAGGGCCTCAGGTCCACCTTGGCCTGGATCAGGTCCCCGCCCGAGGGCTCCACGAGGCCGAGTTCCATCAGCCCCTCCGTGCGGATGCCGGGGAGGGCCGCGTCGAGGGTCTGCGCGCGCTGCGGCTCGGAGAGGAGCCAGAGACGCACGACGCCGGCGAGCGCCGCCGGCGCGGGCTCCCCGAGGGAGCGCCCGGTGACGATCACGGCAGGGATGAGCTGGTCCCGGCCGAGGGCGGAGTGCGCGGCCTCGCCGAGCAGCTCCGCAACCCCGTCCACGGTGTAGCCAACAGCACGCAGGTCCGCGGCCAGGGCCTCGAGGAGGCCGGGAAGGTCGCTCCGCGGAGCGTCGGGAGTGTTGCCTGCTGTGAACGGGGTTGTGGGAGCCTGGGTTGAAAGAGCCTGGGTTGAAGGAAGCGGTGCGGCGGGGCCCTGCGCTGAGGAAGTCACCGGACAAGTTTAGTCCGGTGTCCCGGCCCCGGCGTTTGGCCCCGGGGTTTGACTCCGGATTTGGCCCGGGTTTGGCCTCGGGGTTTGGCCCGGGACCGGGCGGGTCCGGCTAGAGTTCCGTCTCCGCGTAGATTTTCAGGGCGTCCCGGACGAAGGCGGCGCCGTCGGCACCGCCGTAGTTCGCGGCGAAACGGGGGTCGGCCACATACATCTCGCCGAGTCCCGTCACGTACCCCTTGATGTCCGGACCTGCGCCGTTCTTGCCACCCGCGGGGCCGCCTGCGGCGGGTGGCGCCGCCGGGGTGCCGCCTGCGGCGGGTGACGCCGCCGGGGTGCCGGGGATACCCCGGAGCCATTCGACGTGGCGCCGGGCCAGGTCCTGCGCCTGCGCGCTGTCCGCCGGAACCCCCGACTCCGCAGCGGCCGCCCAGTCAGCGCCGAGCTGCCGCGACTGCTCCGTCCAGGCAGCCTTCTCCTCGGCCCCCATGCCGCGCCACCAGGTGTCCGACTTTGCATAGGCATCCTTGCCCCACCGCTGCTGGACTTCCTCCTGGTACTTGGTGTGGTCGAAACCGTCGAACATTTCGTCCGCCATGATCTTTCCTCCCGTTTGCAATGCCTCAATGGTGTGACGGACCGAAGCAATCTGCCGGCCCAGCCTGTCCTGTTCCTGCAGCAGCCACGCCAGGTGCCGGCCCAGTGCATGCTCCGCGTCCGCCTCGTTGCCGAGCACCTCCGCGATCGCCGGCAGACCGAGCCCCAACTCGCGCAGGAGCAGGATCCGCTGCAGGCGGACCAGCGACTCTTGGCCGTAGTACCGGTAGCCGTTGTTGCCGGTGCGGCTTGGCCTGAGCAGGCCGATGTCGTCGTAGTGACGCAAAGTCCGGCCGGTGGTGCCGGCCAATTTCGCGATCTGCTGAACGGACCAGTCCATGCCTCCACCTTCCTGTTCCCTCGGGCCTGTTCCCTCGGGTCTGTTCCCTCGGGCCCGTTCCCTCCGCCTTCGGGTCTGCTGTTCCCCTGCCGGCCGGCCGCCGCCTGCCCGTCCCTTCGACTCTAAACTTTGACGCAACGTCAAAGTCAAGGGTCCGCGGGTGAGGGCGCCGGGAAAGGTTAATGCGGCCGGAAGGGAGCCTGCGAGACGGTAAGTTTGAGGCATGGTTTTCCCTTCCTCCCACGCCCCGGCCGCCCGGCTTGTCCGGCGGACGCTCACAGGTGCGGCCGCCGCCGTCGCCGTGCTGGCCGCTACGGCATGTTCCCCGGCCGGTTCGATTGAGAGCGCCGACGTCCCGGCATGGAAGGCGACGGCCCTGCCCTCGGTCCCCGGGACGGTGCTGGAGGATGCCGGCAAGATCCTGAACCGGGATCCGATCGTCCGGGCCGCTTCCGGCGTGCCCGCCGGCACCTACACCTTGACCATGACTTGCGACGGCGGCGGAAAGGCGTTCTTCGCCGTCAGCCTGGACGGCAGCCAACTGGCCGAAGCAGGAGCCGCCTGCAACGGCAGCCGCGAAACCGCCCGCATCAAGGTGCCCGTCGCGGGCGACCTCACGCTCAGCACGTCCAGTGTGGATGCCCCGCTCCTCTACGCCTACCACCTGGCAGCGTCGGAGTAAGATATGCCCGCAGCCTGGTCCCCGGGGTCCGGCACTGTGCCCGCTGATGGGCCTGTCCGGCCCGGTCCGTTGGCCTCTGGCGTTTGGTCCCGGGCAGCCCTAATCTCAAGATATGCCAACTGTGCCGGCGAGCAGGGCGCCGCGACAGCGCACCTCGGCCGCCGCCGTGGTGCTCTCAGTTGCGGTGTTTCTCGGGGCGGCCCTGTCCGGCTGCGAGTATGAATACAGCGCCGACCGCTGGGACGATGAATCGACCTCCGTTGCGCCGACCACTGACGCTGCCCTGCCCAAGGACCCTCACCTCACCGAGCCGGTGTCGGGGCAGGAGCTGGACGCCTGGGTCCACGACGTACTGCCCGACGCCGCGGGGCAAGTTTTCCATACGGGTGTTGGGACGCTGGAGGCCGACGAGGAGCGGGAAGAGACCACAGCCCGGCTGCCCAAGGGTACCTACGCCCTGACCCTGGCTTGCCGGAGCGCCCGCCGGGTGTCCTTTTCCATCGAGAACGGCGAGATCGAACTCGTGGACCTGGCTCTCCGGTGCGGAACGACCAGGGTGAACGTGGTGCAGCTGGCCGCAGATGCGGCGCTCTCGATCAAAGTGGATGCGAACGGACCGGCGAACTATGCATACCGGGTGAGCCGCATCTGAGGGTTTCCGGCCGGCCAAAAGTCCGGAGCATGCCTTAGGCGGCGCAGCCGTCGGGGCACCGCAGGGTTTCGGGGCTCGCGGCGCACTCGGTGCAGTAAAGCGTCAGCGTCCGGCAGTTCGGATTCGAGCAGTTTTCGAACTTGCTCGTGGGCGCCGCGCAGCGGACGCACTCGCCGATGGTCTTGGCATCCCCGCTGAACTCGAGGTGCATGCGCTTGTCGAAAACGTACAGGGAGCCCTCCCACAGGCCCTGGTCCTTGAAGGCCTCGCCGTAGCGGACAATGCCGCCGTCAAGCTGGTAGACCTCCTTGAACCCGCGGTTCACCATGAGGCTCGAAAGCACCTCGCAACGGATGCCTCCCGTGCAGTAGGTGACAACCGGCTTGTCCTTGAGGGCGTCGTATTTGCCCGAGTCGAGTTCTTTGATGAAGTCATGGGTAGTGGCGACGTCGGGGACCACAGCGTCTTTGAACTTGCCGATCTGGGCCTCGAAACCGTTGCGGCCGTCGAAGAACACGACCTCGTCGCCCTGCTGTTTCTTGGCTTCAATGAGTTCGTGGAGCTCCTCGGGCTTGAGGTGGGTTCCGCCGCCCACCACTCCACCGGCGTCGACCTTGAGCTCGCCCGGGGCGCCGAAGGATACGATTTCGTCCCGCACCTTCACGCTGAGCCGCGGGAAGTCTGCCGCGCCGCCGTCGGACCACTTCACGTCGATGTCGTGGAATCCCTTGTACTCCCGGGTGGCCTTGACGTATTGCTTCACGGCGTTCAGTTCCCCGCCGACCGTGGCGTTGATGCCGTCCTTGGAAAGGATGATGCGGCCGGTTAGTCCGAGTTTTTCGCACAGGGCGCGCTGCCAGAGCCGGACGGCGTCCGGGTCAGTGAGGGGGGTGAATCCGTAAAAGAGCACAATCCTGTTCAAAGCCACGCTTTTAAGGGTACTGGCTGGGGCGGAGGGCCGGGGGCGACAGTCACAATTGGATAAGCAAGCGGCCTTCCCCCGACCCGGCCACTGTTGCTTGTGGCACGGCTGGAATACGCTCATCACATGAGTCTTGACGCCATGGTTGAAGACACCACTCACCTGCTGGAAATCTGGGTTGCCGGTTGGGCCGGTTGCCGCGGATACGAGACACGCAGGGAGGGGCGCTTCCCCGCCGCCTTTCGCTCGGACACCACCCACGAATGGGAATATTTCGCCTACGATCCCTCCGAAGCGGAGTTCGCGGCGCTGGCGGCGAAGACGGCTGAAGTTCCGGCCAGAGTCCTCACGATCCTGACCAATGACGTGGCCCGGTACAAATTCCTCGGACAGCGGCACGGCATCCATGTCACCTCGGCTTCCCAGACCATGATGATCGTGGACATGGAGACCCAGGACTCCGAAGACCCCTGGCTTTCGGACGACGACCTCAAGCTTGAGACCTCGCGGACGGACGGCGTCCACCACGCGGTAGTCAGCGCAGGCGAGGAGGTCGCCGCGAGCGGACGCGTGTTTGTGGTGGGACACACCGCCATCTTCGACAAGATCGTGACGTCGCCGACCTACCAGCGGCGGGGGCTGGGCAGCTTCATCATGAAGGCACTCGCGGCCCAGGCGTTCGAACACGACGTCGATTCTGGGTTGCTGCTCGCCTCGCTGGACGGCCAGAAGCTCTATTCGCACCTCGGCTGGCGCATGGTGTGCCACGTCCTGATGTTGTCGACGTCGGACGAAGGGGCGGACCTGTCCGTCGGTTGAGGCGCTGCGCGCGCTTGCCCCGGCCGGGACGGGCTCCCGGGGCAACCTGCCGTCCTCTTGGCCCCCGCGTGACCCCGTTCGTCCTTTCGCCGCGCCGACGCCGCAGTGCCGGCCGTGCGGGCGATTTGAGGCCGGATGAAAGAATATGTGAGTGAACCCGCATGAGTCCCTGATTCCGTTGCTGGGCCGAGGCCCGGACCCGGAACAGCTGCGCCATGTGCGAACGATCCCGGCCCGCGAGGCCGTCAATGCGCCGTGGCCGGCCTGGTCCCACCCGGATCTCGTGAAAGCGTACGGCTCCCTGGGCATCCACGAGCCCTACCTTCACCAGGTCCAGGCCGCCGAACTGGCCCACGCCGGAGAGCACGTGGTCATTGCCACCGGGACGGCGTCCGGTAAGTCCCTGGCGTACCAGCTGCCTGCCCTGGACGCGATCCATCGTTCCGAGCTCAGGGTCCTGTCCAATCCCGGAAAAATCCACGACGACGGCGCCGTGACCCTCTACCTGTCCCCCACCAAGGCACTGGCCGCCGACCAGTTGGCCGCGATCCGGGCGATGAAGCTCCCCACCGTCCGGGCCGAAACATATGACGGCGACACCGATCCAGCTTCCCGGCGCTGGATCCGGGACCATGCGAACTTCATCCTCGCCAACCCTGACATGCTGCACTTCGGCATCCTCCCGAACCATGCGTGGTGGGCCAGGTTTTTCCGGCGCCTCCGCTATGTGATCGTGGATGAGGCCCACAGCTACCGCGGAGTCTTCGGCTCCCATGTGGCAAACCTCATGCGCCGGCTGCGTCGGATCTGCGCCTACTACAGCCCCGGCGGCTCGCATCCCGGACCTGTATTCATTGCGGCGTCCGCCACGGCGTCTGACCCCGAGCAGTCCTTCGGCAGGCTGATCGGCGCACCAGTGCGTGCCGTTTCCCAAGACAGCTCGCCCCACGGGTCCACCACCGTGGCGTTTTGGGAGCCGGCCCTGACCGAACTCCGCGGCGAAAACGGTGCCAAGGAGCGCCGGACCGCCGTCGCCGAGACCGCCGACCTGCTGGCCAACCTGGTGTCCTCCCGCACCCGGACCATTGCGTTCATCAAGTCCAGGCGCGGGGCAGAGACGATTTCCTCCATCGCCAAGCGCCTCCTTGACGAGGTGGACCCCAGCCTGCCGCAGCGTGTGGCCGCCTATCGCTCCGGCTATCTGCCGGAGGAGCGGCGGGCCCTGGAAAAGTCGCTGCGCTCGGGTGAACTTCTGGGTGTCTCGAGCACGTCCGCGCTGGAACTGGGCATCGATATTTCCGGTCTCGACGCCGTGCTGGTCGCAGGCTGGCCCGGCACGCGAGCGTCGTTGTTCCAACAGATCGGCCGGGCGGGGCGCGCCGGCCAGGACGCGATCGCGGCCTTCGTGGCGAGCGACGACCCGCTGGACACGTACTTGGTGAACCACCCCGAGGCGATTTTCGACGTCTCGGTGGAGGCCACGGTCTTCGATCCCTCCAACCCGTACGTCCTGGGCCCGCATCTGTGCGCCGCCGCTGCGGAACTTCCCCTCGGATTCGCCGAACTGGAGCTCTTCGGGGCCACGTCGGAGAAGCTGCTGGACCGGCTGGTTCTGCAGGGCTACCTGCGCAAACGGCCGGCCGGATGGTTTTGGACCCATCCGCAGAGTGCCGCCGCCATGGTGAACCTCCGGGCCGATGGCGGGGGGCCGGTGAGCATCGTGGATGCCGAGACCGGCTCCTTGCTCGGCACCATGGATTCGCCCCAGACCCACTACCAGGCCCACACCGGCGCCATCTATGTCCACCAGGGCGACAGCTATGTGGTGGAGGACCTGAACGAAGACGATCACTGTGTGGTGGTGCGCCGGGCGAACCCCGACTATTACACCACCGCCCGGGACGTGACCCAGATCGAGGTCCTCGAAACGGAACGCACCACCCAGTGGGGCGATGTGGCCGTGCATTTCGGCGATGTGAAAGTGACAACGCAGGTGGTCTCCTTCCAGCGCAAGGCGCTGATTTCGAATGAGATCCTCGGCGAGGAACCCCTGGAACTGGGCGCCAGGGACCTGTTTACCAAGGCGGTCTGGTTTGTCGTGGACAACCGCTCGCTGACCGGCGCCGGGCTGATCGAGGCACAGTTCCCCGGAGCCCTGCACGCTGCCGAGCACGCTGCCATTGGCCTCCTGCCGCTCGTGGCTTCCAGCGACCGCTGGGACATCGGCGGAGTGTCCACGGCCATTCACGCCGATACTGGAGTGCCCACCATCTTTGTCTACGACGGCCATCCCGGCGGGGCCGGCTTCGCCGAACGCGGCTACGACAAGGCCAGGTTGTGGCTGACCGCCACGCGCGACGCCATCAAGGCCTGCGAGTGCGAGTCCGGCTGCCCGTCCTGCGTCCAGTCACCCAAGTGCGGCAACAAGAACAACCCTCTCGACAAGGACGCTGCCGTCACACTGATCGACGTGCTGCTCAAAGATGCCAGCGAACTGATGCAGAGCGGCAACTCCGGCACAACGGCGGCCGCGGCCGCCGCCGTGACAACGGGAGATAAGCCCGCCCAACCGCTCCGCGCCTGAACCGCGCAACGGCATTCCGGCGGCGCACGGCTGTGGCACGTCGGCGGCGCCAGCCGCGGGCAGATTCGCGGCTCCCGGCATCCCGCCGGGGAAGGGGGCATCATTCACGGCGAGACCCGCTCCCGGGCGCAGGGGGCGGTCCCGCTCGGGCCAGCCCTGTGGCCGCCCCGAGGAACGGCCCGGCGCCGAGCTCGATGCGGACCTGAACTGTGGCGTCCGGACCTTCAGCACAGGCAACCATCGTGGCGTTGTTCTTCAGCGCAACGTCCCGGGCCACGGCACACGGCTCGCCGGTCGTGATTCCCCGTGCGGCATCCGCGGCAGCCAGCGCCGCGAGGTCGGCGGCCGCCGCAGCCCTCGACGCCGCGACGGCCGATTGGGCCAGAAGCAGCAGCAAGGCCAGCGCCATGATGACCACCAGCCCGAGTCCCAGGGCCAAGACGGTCCCCGACCCCCGCTCTGCAGGCCGGCAGCTGTGCGGGGAACGGACAGGCGACGGAGTTCGGGGCCGCGGCGCGTGGGCCCCGGCACCGGTCGGCGACTTCAGGTGCCCTGCCCCAGGGAGCCGAAGGCACCATCCAACCGGGGCTGTTGTGCCGCACCGGGGGCCTCAGCACGCGCCCACACACTGGCGCTCAGGACCCACGGAATGAGAGAACCAACGGCCCCGGGGACGCGGCCGGAGACGGTGACCCGGTGCCATTCGCCGTCGACCGTCACCTCGGCCCCTGCCGTGTCACCGGCGAGCCGGCGGACAATCTGTCCCACTTCGGCGGCCTCGGCTCCCCTCGCCAGTGCACGGGCACCACCTCGGGCCGCTTCTTCGACGCGCAGTTGCGTCACTCCGGCCGCCGAGCCCGCGAGCAGCAGGGCGAGCAGGAGTACGACCGAGGGCAACGCCACGGCGAACTCTGCAGTGACCGTCCCGCGGCACTCCGCGGTTGGCGGCGGCTCCCTCCGGTTGCCATTGCACCAGCCGCGCCAGACTGCCTTCATGGCAACGTGAGCGCTGTCCGAATGAGGTTCAGCAGGAAACCGCGGACCTCATCGCTGCGCATGATGAACACGAGGACCCCGGCGAACCCTACGGCGGCCAGCGTTGCAATGGCATATTCAGCGGTAGCCATTCCCGCCTGGGCGGATGGCGGCCTCCTGCGCCCGTGCGGCTGGACGGGGACAACCGAGCTGGCGCCGGGATAGATTTCGTACACCTCGGCAACGGCGCCCTCCCCTGTGTCCATGCGACGTGCAGCGGGTGTGTCCTGATTTGTTGACATCTGCTTTCCTTCCACGGGACACCGGCAGGATCGCCGGCTGGTTCGACTCTCCCGGCTTGGCTGTTGCGCCGTAAGCCCCGAGGTCCGCCAAGTGGAAAACGTGCCCATAGGTGGCGGACTGTGGAGGAGAACTGTGGGCCGCCTCCGAGTGGAGGGACCCCGTGAGTTCCGCCGCGACCGGCATCAGGCCGGGAGGAGCCCCAGGAGCACGGGCACGACGCCGAGGCACACGAAGGCCGGCAGGGAGCACAGGCCCAGCGGCACAACGAGCTTCACGCCCAGCGCCGCCGCCCGCTGCTCGGCAGCCCTGTTGCGTTCGCGGCGAAGCCGGGCCGCCTGGGCATAGAGCAGTGCTGAGGAGGGGGCGCCGGTGAGCGCGGCGAAGCCAAGGGCGTCGCGCAGGGCGAGGAGCTGGGGCGCCCGGGCACCGGAACTGCGCCATGCTGTGCCCCAGTCGGCGCCGATTGCGAGTGCTGACACCACCGGCCGCAGCTGCCGCCCGAGTTCCGGCGGGACCAGGGCGGCGACGAGTTCGAGGGACCGGCCAAGGCCCGCTCCCGCATCCAGCATGGCGCCGATCAGTTCCAGCATCATGGCGGTATCCCGCAGACCTGGGAAGCCGGGACGTCCGGGCCGCCCGGTGTCGCGGGGCGCCTGGCTCCGGGCGGCCGGGTCAGCCGGGTCGGCCGGGTCGGCCGGGGCCGGAAATTGGCGCCGGACCCGCCGGCGGACACGGCCCGGGCGTGCGAGGACCACGACGGCTGCACCGGCCAGGCTCGTTGCCACCACGAATCCGGCCAGTTCCGGCCTCACGGCGGCCGCGGTGTCACGATGGGGCTTCCGCCGCGGCCCGGACGAGCTGTGCGGACCACAACCGGCCGACGGCGGTCAGCGCCACCCCTGCGGCCAACGCCGCGAGGCCCCAGGGCTTTCCCAACAGTGTCGCCACCGGGTCCACGCCGAGCAGCAGGCCGAGAACCAGGCCGGACAGCGGGAGCCAGGTCAGTAGACGGACAGTTGCGCGGGGCCCCGCCAAGGCGGTCTGCCGGGCGGCCTCGGCGTCGTCCTCCGTCTCAAGGTGGGCGGCAAAGCGCGCCAGGACATCGGCAAGCGGGCAACCGCTGGCCTCGGCTGTGTCAAAGCATGCGGCGAGCTCGCCCCACACGCGCACATCGCGGCCGGCTCCGCCGCAAACCTCGCGCCGGATGGCAGCGGCCACGGAGGACCCGCGCAGGGCGGCTGCACGCGCGGCGGCAAGGATCCTGAGGGACTCCGGGCCGAGGACCGTTCCGGAGCCTTCGCGGGCCCGGTCACGGCCGGCACCGTGACCCGCCATCTGGACCGCGGACCATTCCCGCGCAGCGTCCCCGCCGTACAGGACCCAGAGTTCGTCCCACAGCCGGGCGGGGATGCGCCCTCCCTTCAGCAGCGCGGCCAACTGTTGGACCACGACCGTCATTGGGACGGGCCCAGCACCTGCGGATCCCCCGCCGCGCACACTACCGAATCCCCGGACGGCTCCCCGCCGGCGGGATCGCGGCTGCCCATAGGCGGCGGAACTTCCCGTGCCGGCGCGGTGCAGTGCCCTGCGGGTACGCTGACCGGCCGCACGCGCGGTCGGAAATGCCAGCCACACGGCCAGGACCAAAGCGATGATCAGGAGGGCGGTCACCGCAGCGTCCAAGCCCTCGGGGGTTCGTGTACGGAACCCGGCGGACGCCCTGCCGGCCGCGCCTCCTGTGGCTCGGAGGGGCCCGCCCCGGCCGACCCGGGATCCAGGCCGAGACGGTGCGCCAGCTGCGGCCAGGCCGGACCCAAGCGGAGCTGGCCTTGTTGGACGCCCAGTGCGACGGTGACAGTCAGGCCCACGTCGTCTGCCTCCATGATTCCAATGCTCGCGACCTGGCGCCCGGCTTCGGTCCGTTCGACATGCACGACTGCATCGATCGCGCTGGCGACCTGCAGCCGCACGGCGTCCTGGCCCATGCCGGCGAGCGCGCCAAGGGCCGCCAGCCGGGCAGGCACAGCCGCGGCCTCATTCGCGTGGATGGTCCCGCCGCCTCCCGTATGTCCGGTGTTCATGGCCGAGAGCAGCTCGCGGACCTCCGCGCCGCGGCATTCGCCCACCACCAGCCGGTCCGGCCGCATCCGCAGGGCCTGGCGGACAAGTTCGCCGAGGTCCACGGCACCGCCGCCTTCCAGGTTTCCGTGCCGGGATTCCAGCGAGACGACGTGCGGGTGGACCGGATTCAGTTCCGCGGCGTCCTCAATCAGGACGAGTCGCTCCCCGCGATGGCACAGTCCGAGCAGGGTTGCCAGCAACGTGGTTTTCCCCGAGCCGGTGGCGCCGCTGATGAGGAAGCTCAGCCTGGCCGCCACCATGCGTTCGAGCACGGACTGGACCAGGCTCCCGAAAGTCCCGGTCCCGAACATACCGTCGCGCCTCAGCTCGGGCATGGAGAAGACCGTGGCCCGGCGGATGCGCACGCTCAGGAGGGTTCCGGCCGTGGAAATGGGCGGCAGCACCGCGTGCACCCGGTAGCCGCCGTCGAGCCTGACATCGACGCATGGCGAACCGTCATCCAGGCGGCGGCCGCCGGCTGCCACCAGCCTCGCGGCGAGGGCCCGGATCTGCGGCTCCCCGGAAAAGACGACCGGCGCCTTTTCCAGACCGCCGCCGCGGTCCAACCAGACCGAGTCCGGCCCGTTGACAAAGATGTCCGTCACGGCGGGGTCCCGGGTGAGCGGCTGCAGGGGGCCCAAGCCATTCAGTTCCGCGCTGATGCTCTCCACCGCAGCCAGGGCGCCGGCCGTGCCGAGCAGCCGTCCGCTCGCCTGGACCGCGGCCGCCACCCGCGACGGGGTCACCGGGGAGGAATCTGCCATGACGGACTCGCGCACGGAATCCAGCAGCGTCTGGTCGAGAAATCCCGGCGAGCGCCGGCGGCCCGGTGCCCGCCCGGTGGGGTGTTCGGGTTCGGCGGGTTCCACGCCCGCATGGGCACTCATGAGTCATCTCCGCCGTTCAGGTCAAGGACTCCGGCGGCGAACCGGCGGATGGCGCGCTGCCGGCCTGCTTCCAGAAGGCGGCCGTGTTCCGTTGCTCCGGCCAGACCCTTGATGTCCGGCATGATGCCTTGAAGGGCAAGCCCCACGGAGTCGGCAATCAGCGGCGCATCCAAGGCGGCGCCGGAACCTGCCCGGACCACGAGCGCGGTGTCCACGGGTGGTAGCTCCTGCAGCAGCCAGGCCGTGGCGACGGCGGCCCGCAGCCGGGCGGGCGCAACGACGATGATCCGGTCGCATTCGCCGGCGAAGGCCCGCAAAGCCTCCCGTTCCCGGCCAATATCCAGCACGACCAACTCGCAGCCGCGGCGGGCGGCATCGAGAACCGCGGCCACGGTGGTGACGTCCACACCGGCGGCCCGGTCCCGGGTTCCCGGCCACGACAGGAAGGCGAATCCGCCGGCGACCGGCAGCGCATCGTCCAGCTGGGCCGGGTCGATGCTGCCGCTCACCCCGGCCAGATCCGGCCAGCGGAGCCCGGGGGCGTCCTCGGCGGCCAACGCCAGTTCCAGGCCGCCGCCCCAGGGGTCGCCGTCGACCAGGAGCACGCGGATCCCGATTCCGGCGGCGGCCTGCGCGATCCAGATGGCGGCCGTCGTGGCCCCGGCACCGCCGCAGCCGCCTGTGAGACCCAGAACGAGTCCGCCGGCTTCCGGCGCGCGGGACCGGCTCAGGTATTCCGCCAACCAGGCGGCCGCGTCCGGCAGCACCGCGACGCGTTCGGCCCCGACTGCGGCGGCCAGATGCCACAGCCCGTCCCCGTCACCTTTGAGGCCGAGCAGCACGGCAGGGGCCCTCCGTCGGGGTGGTAAGTCGCGGATGTCGCTGCCCACCAGCACGGCGGCCGCGGCGTCCCAGAACGGCGCGGCCTCGGCAACGTCCTGCACCGCCCGCAACTGGCCGCCGACCGCAGCGACGATGCGTTCCACTTCGCTGCGCAGCACATCGACCCCGGTGACGAGGAGGGTTTCCGCGGAATCCCCAGGGATCCAGGGCCCCTGCTCCGGCGGAGGCGGCGAGCCCGGACCACGTTGCTGGTGCCTGTTCATGCTGCCACTTTGCCCGGGCGGGAAGCGCAGCGTAACCGCCGTCGTGGGCTATGTGGACAAGCCTCGCGGCTTTCCTGCACCGCGGCCAGGGAATGCGCGCAGACCACACCCCGGAGCAGGGCAGAATTGACCCTATGTACCTGTTGCTCGCTGCCCACGCCGACGGCGCGGCGCTGCAGCAACTCACGGCGGATGGCTTCCCTGAACCGTCCAACCCGGAACCCCGGGTTGTCAGCGCCGGCGACCTCGCCGGAGTTGTGCGCGGGCTTGAGGAGCGGCACCCGCGCTGGATCTGGCACCGCACACAGGACTGGTACCCCGCGCTGCTGGGGGCCGGGGTGGAACTCGAACGCTGCTACGACCTCACGTTGTGCGGCGCGATCCTGGCCCACTCCGAGTTCACCGCCCACACCGTCTATGCGCAGGCGGCTGAGAAGCTGACGCAGGACGACGAGCTGCCCCAGCCACTGCGGGGCCTGCAGCCCCCTGCCCCGCCGCCGGAACAGGGGGCCCTGTTCGATGCTCCGGCCCCCGGTCAGCGTCCCGGCCAATCCCTTGAGGCTCTTCGCGCCGAGTACGCCGCGCAGCAGGAGGCGCTTAGCCAGGCGGGAACGGCCTCCGGCACGGCGATCATCACCGACGCCGGCCGGCGCCAACGGCTGCAGCTGCTGCTCGCGGCGGAATCCGCCGGGGCCATGATCGCCGCCGAAATGCAGCACACCGGTGTCCCGTGGCGGGAGGAACTGCACGAGCAGATTCTCGCGGATCACCTCGGACCCCGCCCGGCTCCGGGCCAGCGTCCGAACAAACTCGAATCGCTCACGGCCGAGCTGAGGCTGCTGCTGAAGTCGCCGGCGCTGAACCCGGACTCCCCGCAGGAGCTCATGCGCGCCCTGCACCGCAACGGCATCGAAGTGAAAACCACCCGCCAATGGGAGCTGAAGGAATCCAGCCACCCCGCGATCTTGCCGCTGCTGGACTACAAGAAGCTGGCCCGTCTCCACGCGGCCAATGGCTGGGCGTGGCTTGATACCTGGGTGAAGGACGGCAGGTTCCAGCCCGAGTACGTGGTGGGCGGCGTGGTGTCGGGCCGGTGGGCGTCCCGGGGCGGCGGGGCGCTGCAAATCCCACGCCAGGTCCGCGGCGCGGTCCACGCCGATCCCGGCCACAAACTGATCGTTGCCGACGCCTCGCAGCTGGAACCGCGTGTGCTCGTGGCGCTGGCGCAGGATTCCAAAATGGCCGAGGCCGCCCGGGACAAGGACCTCTACGCCGGCATTGCCGCACAAGGCTTCGGCGGCGACCGGGCAAAAGCCAAGGTGGCCCTCCTCGGAGCTATCTACGGGGCGACCACGGGCGAGTCCGGGCGGCTGATGCCCCAGCTGGCCCGCACCTACCCCCGCGCCGTGGGCTTCGTCGAGCAGGCTGCCCGCGACGGCGAAGCCGGCAGGACCGTCACCTCACGGCTGGGCCGCAGCAGCCCGCCGCCGTCGGAACGCTGGCTGCAGAGCCAGCACTCCACCACCGCGGAAGAACAGCGCCGGGCGGACTCGATCGCACGCTCGCGCGGCCGCTTCACCCGGAATTTCGTGGTCCAGGGCTCGGCCGCTGACTGGGCGGCGTGCTGGCTCGCGGAACTGCGACGCCGGCTGCGCGCCATGCGGTCGGACGGCGCAGCCGCTGGCGAGCTGGTGTTCTTCCTCCACGACGAAGTCATGGTGCACTGCCCCGAAAGCGCCGTCGGGGACTGCATCAAGGCGATCGAGGACTCCGCAGCTACCGCCAAGGAGCTGTTGTTCGGCCGGATTCCGGTGGAATTTCCGGTCAGCGTGGCCGTCGTGGACTCGTACGACAACGCCAAATGAGTGACCGAAATCACCGCTCGTAACGTACCCGTCGGTAGCGTTGTGTGGGTTCCGTCACCGGGCTACCCTCGAAAAGGCCGGCGAACATCCCATACGAACCGCCGGCGATTGCAACGAGGCAAGGAATTGGGGAGGCAGCGGTTTGGCTGGCACTTTTGAGATCGCGCAGGCTGGCGACAAGGCTTATTTCTTCAGGCTGACGGCGGCGGATGGCACGGTAGTGGCCGTGTCACCGCTCTTCAGCTCCATCAAAAACGCGGCGGCGGGCATCAACGCCGTGCGCGAGAACGCCGCGACGGGACTGGTTGTGGATCGTTCCGGAATGCACAAGCGGGTCCCCACCAGCAGGTCTACAGGACGGGCGCGCGCTCCCCTGGCGGGCAGCGCCGCGGCTACCAGCTAGCGGACTGGCGGGCAGCGCCGCGGCTACCAGCTAGCGGACCGGCCGGCAGGCCGACGTCCTGCGGGCTTCACACATCGATCCCGTAGAGCCGCGCGCGGTCCCACGGAACGGCCCAGCCCAGTTGTTCAAAGAGCTGGTTCAGGATCATCCCGGTAAACCCCCACACCACCACGCCGTTGACGGTGAAGGCGGGGCTCTGGAACGTCTGGCCGGCCCGGCTGACCGTTGCCATCACCCGGTTGTCCGGGTCCAGCAGGTCCCGGACCGGAACACGGAACACCTGCGCGGATTCACCGTAGTCCACCACACGGACCGGTGACTGGGCGGCCCACCAGGCCAGGACCGGAGTGACCAGGAAATTACCCCGGGGAAGCGCCAGTTCAGGCATCACTCCGAGTACGTCCACGCCCGCAGGGTTCAGCCCGGTCTCCTCTTCCGCCTCGCGTAGGGCCGCGTCGACCACAGATTCACCCGGGTCGATGCCGCCGCCCGGAAACGCCACTTGTCCGGGATGGTCCTCCAGGGTTTGGGCCCGCTGCAGCAGCAGGACGTCCAGATCGGCTGGAGCCAGCAACTTCTCGGACACCGCCGGAACGTTGTCCAGCGCACCAAAGAGCATGAGCACGGCGGCCCTGCGGACCCTCTCGCCGGGTTCGACGGCGAGTTCCCGCCAGCGCGGATCCGGGGCCGGCGCCGTGCCCGCCTCCACCGCGGCAATGAGGTCGACGAGGTCCTGGCGCGCGGTCACGGCTGCTTCCTCTGCGATTCCATCCGGATTTCGGCGGCGCGGTGCGTCTCGGCCAGCAACCGGGCCAGCAGTTCGTCCTGCCCCGGGGCGAGTTCGTACTTGAGCAGTTTCTTAGCCTTCTCCGGTTCGGTTTCCCCCATCCCGTAGCTGGGGCACCAGTTGGCCACCGCGCAGGCGCCGCACGCCGGCTTGCGGGAATGGCAGACGCGGCGGCCGTGAAAGACGACGCGGTGCGAGAGCATGGTCCAGTCCTTCGGCTCGAACAGCTCAGCGACGTCGGACTCGATCCGCACCGGATCATCCGACTCCGTCCAGCCGAAACGCCGCGCCAGACGGCCGAAGTGGGTGTCCACCGTAATGCCCGGAATGCCGAAGGCATTGCCCAGCACGACGTTCGCGGTTTTCCGCCCGACGCCGGGCAGCGTCACCAGGTCCTCCAGCCGGCCCGGCACCTCGCCGTCGTACTCGTCCACAAGCCGGGTGCACAGCGCCAGGAGGTTTCTGGCCTTCGCGCGAAAGAAGCCGGTGGGCTTGATGATGGCCTCCAGCTCGGCCGGATCCGCCTCCGCCATCCGCCGCGCGTCCGGGTAGCGCGCGAACAGCAGGGGCGTGATCTGGTTGACCAGCACGTCCGTGGTCTGGGCGGACAGCACGGTTGCTATCACGAGCTCGAACGGGCTGCGGAAGTCCAGCTCCGCGTGGGCATAGGGATACTGTTCCGCGAGTGCCCGGTTGATCCGGCGGGCGCGGCGCTTGAGCGCCAGGACAGACTCCCCGGACGCCCGCGCCGCGCCGGGCTTCGCGCTCCCGGGGTCCGGGGTGCCGGATATCGTGTTGCCGGATTCCGTGGTCACGGGGGTGGGCTAACCGCGTTCGATGTTGCTGAGGTCCCGCAAAACGCCCAACCGGCCGTCGGTGTGCTGGACCAGGAATTCGTTGCCGCGGTCCTCGAGGGCAAGGACCCAGCCGCCGGGTTCAATGACGAACGCCTGGGCTCCGGTGCGCTCGTCGACGGCGGTGCGGGGCTGTGCGACGGCGAACCAGAACGCCTCGTGCACAGGGTGGACATCGTCCTCGGCGGGCCGGCTGGCGGGATCCACGGTGGCGCCGATGGGCTCCTGCGGGCGGACCTGCTCCTGTGGGCGGACCTGGGGGTTGACGGTGGTCGGGGCACTGCCGCCGGGGGCTGCCGGAACGCCGGCGGCCTGGGTCTGTTCAGCGGCGGCCTGGGTCTGCGCAGGGGCGGCAGCGGTGGCGGCAGCGGTGGCGGCGCCAGCGGCGGCAACGGCGGACGCCGGAACAGCGGCGGCCCGGGTCTTTTCCGCGCCGGAAACAGCCGGCTCCGCCGACGTCGACGGCGTCGATGAGGCCGACGGCGCAGGGGCAGCCGCGCCGGCTGCTGTTACAACGCCCGAGATCTGGGTCTCCGGTGCGCTGGGAGCCGCAGCGCCCGGCGCCGCAACGGATGTCGCACCCGCCGAAGGCGCCCCAGCTGTTGGTGCCCCCGCTGACGGCACGGCCGGTGAGGTGGGCGCCGGCACGGCCGCCTGGCCGCCGGAAACCGGGCCGCCGGCGGCCGGGCGCTTGGCCCAGCCCGCTGCCGCACCGGATGCTGCCACCTTGGATGCACCTGTTCCTGCGGAGTCCTTGGCCGTTTTGGCCTGCTTCGGCGTCTTGGGCGCCCGGGGCTTTTGCACCGGGGCAACAGCTTCACGGGCCACGATGTGGGCAGGCGTTTCCTCCCGGCCCAGGAAGTCGCCGGCAAAGAACGGGATCCAGCGGGCCAGGACGGTGGCCGCGAAGAGCCCCAAGGCGCCAAGGAGCGCTATAAGCATGCTCGGCACGAACGCCCCGGCGACTGCGAGGAAGAAGAAGGCCAGTGTGAACGACGCCACGACGGACGCGAACTGGTCGATCGACAGGGACCCGATCCGGATCTTGGTCGCCGGGCTGAGGCGGCGGGCCACGAACAACGCGGTGACAATAAGCGGAAGCACGATTCCCAGGCCCAGGAAGAACAGGCTGCCCAGGTTCCACAGGTTGTACGCGAAGGCAAACATCGGAATCAGCGAGGCGATGAAAAGAAGCAGCGTGGAGCCGAAGACGGTGAGGTCACGGATGGTGAAGGGACCGAGGACGGCTTCGTTTTTCTTCGCGGTCTTCTTGTCCACCGTGAAGCGTGGCGCATCCCCGAACCCGGCAGGCCCCGGCTGCGCCGTTGCGCCTTGGCCCTGGGCGGGCGCCCGGAGCTGCCCGTTGTCTTGCTCGTTCATTCCGTATCTCCTTAGCATGGCGGCACTCTGGACAGCGCCGTCTAACGGCAGGCAAGGACAGTACCGCAAGCGGTTCCTGTCGCCTCCATCGGATGTCACAACTTCATCTCAGCCTAGCCAAGTGGATGACCGATCACTAGCTGACAAGCCGAGGGCGGACACAGCAGAATTCTCCGGCTTTCCGAACCCCCGGACGCTCGCGCCGGGCCGCCGTCCGGCACCGCCAAGGCACCACTCGGCGCTTAACAAAGACCGCTCGCGGCGCTAATTGTGACGAGGCGCACGTTTGGTCGGACCCACGTATTAGTGTTTATTCCAGACAGCTCCGGCGGCACTGCCGCGGTCTGCCGCCGCCCGACGTCGCGCATGCGGCCCGGCGTGGAGGCGACGCGCACGGCCGCCCAGCCCGGATCGATGAATGATGAGGTGCACCATGTCCCAGCAGACACCCGGCTCCATGGCCACGCAGGCGCCCCACGGCGACGCCTTCGAAAACCTGTCCCAGGAGAACCGCCGTTTCGCGCCCTCGGCCGAGTTCGCGGCCAATGCGGTGGTCACCGCCGGCGAGTACGCCGAGGCCGACGCCGACCGCCCCGCGTTCTGGGCGAAGACGGCCCGCGATCTGCTGAGCTGGAGCAAGGACTTCACCCAGACGCTGGACTGGTCCAACCCGCCGTTCGCGAAGTGGTTCGTCGGCGGGGAGGTCAACGCCGCCTACAACGCCCTGGACCGCCACGTCGAGGCCGGCCACGGGGACCGGGTGGCGATCTACTTCGAGGGCGAGCCCGGCGACACCCGCACGTACACCTACGCACAGCTCACCGAGGAAGTGAAGAAGGCCGCGAACGCCTTCGAGTCCCTCGGCGTGGCCAAGGGCGACCGCGTCGCGGTCTACCTGCCCATGATTCCTGAGGCCGTCATCACCATGCTGGCCTGCGCCAGGATCGGTGCCATCCACTCCGTGGTCTTCGGCGGCTTCTCCGCCGATGCCCTGCGTTCCCGGATCGACGACGCCGAAGCCAAGCTGGTGGTCACGGCCGACGGCACTTACCGCCGCGGCAAGCCCAGCGCCCTGAAGGCCGCGGTCGACGACGCCCTGGCCCGCGAGGGAGATGGAGACGGCCACACCGTGCAGAACGTCGTGGTGGTCAAGCGCAACGGCCAGGACGTGGACTGGCACGAGGGCCGGGACCACTGGTGGGCGGACACCGTCGGCGCCGCGTCCACCGAGCACACCGCCGTCGGGCACGACGCCGAGCACCCGCTCTTCATCCTCTACACCTCCGGCACCACGGGAAAGCCCAAGGGCATCCTGCACACCACCGGCGGCTACCTCACCCAGACCGCCTACACGCACAAGGCGGTCTTCGACCTCCACCCGGAGACCGACGTCTACTGGTGCACCGCCGACATCGGTTGGGTCACCGGGCATTCCTACGTCGCCTACGCCCCGCTCATCAACGGCGCCACCCAGGTCATGTACGAAGGCACGCCGGACTCCCCGCACCAGGGCCGCTGGTGGGAGATCGTGGAGAAGTACAAGGTCTCCATCCTCTACACCGCCCCCACAGCCATCCGCACGTTCATGAAGTGGGGCAAGGACATCCCGGCCAAGTCCGACCTCTCCTCGATCCGCGTCCTCGGTTCCGTCGGCGAACCCATCAACCCGGAAGCCTGGATGTGGTACCGCGAGGTCATCGGCGCCAATGCCGGTAAGAACGGCGAACGCAAGGAGAACCCCGCACCGATCGTGGACACCTGGTGGCAGACCGAGACCGGGGCGCAAATGATCGCCCCGCTGCCGGGTGTCACGGCGACCAAGCCCGGCTCGGCCCAGGTCCCGCTGCCCGGCATCGCCGTGGACGTGGTGGACGAGCTCGGCGAATCTGTGCCCAACGGGCACGGCGGCTTCTTGGTGATCCGCGAACCGTGGCCGGCCATGCTGCGCGGGATCTGGGGCGACCCGGAACGGTTCAAGGAAACGTACTGGTCCCGCTTCGAGACCATGTACTTCGCCGGCGACGGCGCCAAGAAGGACGAGGACGGCGACCTCTGGCTGCTGGGCCGGGTGGATGACGTGATGAACATTTCCGGCCACCGGCTCTCCACCGCCGAAATCGAGTCCGCCCTGGTATCCCACCCCGCGGTGGCGGAAGCCGCCGTCGTCGGAGCCGCGGACGAGACCACCGGCCAGGCCGTCGTCGCCTTCGTGATCCTGCGCGGGGATGCCGTGGACTCCGGCGACGACACCGTCCAGGAACTCCGCAACCACGTGGGCAAGGAAATCGGTCCGATCGCCAAGCCGAAAACCATCCTCGTGGTCCCCGAACTGCCTAAGACCCGGTCCGGCAAGATCATGCGCCGCCTGCTCAAGGACGTCGCGGAAGGCCGAGAGGTCGGCGACGCGACCACTCTGGCGGACAACACGGTCATGGCCCAGATTGCGAAATCGCTGAAGAAATAGCCGGCGCGCGTTTCGACACGGGGTTTTGCCGACGGCGTTGGGCCGGCGGCGGCGTTGCCCACTGGGCCGCGCCGCCGTCGTCGTCGGTCCTGTGGGTCCACGCCGCAGCGGGCAACCGGCAACCTGCCCCGTAGCGAACGGTGCGCCGGTAACGAACAGCGCATGCGGGCCGCGGCGCGATAGATTTGCAGACATGACTGAAGCCACCCCCGCCAGCGGCGCAGGCCGCGGCACCATTCTGGTACTCAACGGACCCAATTTGAACCTGCTCGGCACGCGCGAGCCGGAGAAATACGGGACGGCGACGCTGGCCGATGTCGAACAGCTCGCCAAAGATGCCGGCGCGGCACACAGCCTGGATGTCGAGTGCTTCCAGTCCAACCACGAGGGTGCCCTGGTGGACGCCATCCACGCCGCACGCGGGAAGGCGGTGGGAATCGTGATCAACGCCGGCGCCTACACGCACACGTCCGTGGCCATCCGGGACGCCATTTCCGCTGTTGCCCTGCCGACGGTCGAGGTGCACATCACCAATGTTCACGCCCGCGAGGCCTTCCGGCACCATTCCTACCTTTCGGACATCAGCAAGGCCGTGATCGCCGGCGCCGGGATCCTGGGCTACCGCTTCGCGGTGGAATACCTCGCCGGACTGCACGCGGACAAGGACTGAGCATGTCCCCCACGGAGCCCGCGGCGGCGTCCGGGGACTCGGCCACCGATTCGGCAACGGCGCAGTGGTACCGGCACGGGCAGAGCCTGGAGTGGCTCTGAGCCGTGGCTCTAGGCTCAGCGTGGCAGTCCGGCTATTTCTTGATGCACTGTCCGGACGAGACGGCACTGCCCAAACCCGGCGCCCGGGCTGCCACCGGGCCGAGGTCAGCCATGGTGATCGCAAATCCGAGTGAGGACTCGGTGGTGGCCTTAGCGAAGACCACCCCCGCCACCTGCCCGTTCATGGTCAGGAGCGGGCCGCCGGAGTTGCCAGGCTGTACGTCACCGGCAAGCCGGTACACGTCCTCGGGTGACGCGTTATTGCCGTAGATGTCGGGGACCAGCACGGTGGCGATGTCCTGCACCGTGGCCGGTTTGGACTGGAAGGGCCCGCCGTGCGGATAGCCGGCGAAGGCCGCGGCGCTGCCGGACGGCAGGTCAGCGGCCAGCGCCAGGGGTTCCGAGCGCAGGCCATCCACCGCCACAACGGCGAGGTCGTGCTGGGGGTCAAAGTAGACGACGCTCCCCGGCAGGGCGCGGCCGCCGGGGGTCTCCACCACCGGTTCCTCGACTCCGGCAACCACGTGGGCGTTGGTCACCACCCGCCCGGGAGCGACCACAAAGCCGGTTCCGGTCTGGTTTTGGCCGCACTGGTAGGCAGTTCCGGCGATCTTAAGTACGGATGCGGCGGCCTTGTTCAGCGCCGGCGTGTCTGTGCTGGTGTCCGGAATGGCAACGGGCTGGCTCTGGCCGAAGCCGTCCAGCAGTGTGGGGATGCCGTCGCCGATCACCGCAGAGCGCAGCTGCGCCATCGATGCCTTGACCGGCGTCGGCGTCGCGCCGTCGATGAACCTGATGACTTTGGACTCCGCGAGCTGCTCGGACACGAACGGCACGCCCAGGGCCCCGATGCTGAACGCCAGCATCGACATCACGAGGGCGGACACCACCACGTTCACGCCCCCGCCCACGAGGCGGTCCACTGCCCTCAGGGGGCTGAACGGGACCACGCTGCGGATTTGCCGGCCGATCATGGTGCCGAGGCCGTTCCCCACGATCATGAGCAGGACGGCGGTGGCAACGATTGCCGTCAGGCGCCAGCCGCTGTCCTCAACGAGGCCGCTGACGATGGGAACGGAGACGAAGGCGGCGACGGCGCCCGCAGCGAATCCCGCGATGCCTCCGAGCGTCACAAGGAAGCCATTGCGAAGACCGTGGATCAGGTAGGACAAGAGCGCCACAACCAACGCCAGGTCCAAAATTGTCAAGCCAAACACCGGGGCTCCTCACAGACAGTTCAGCGACGATTCTACCGGTGTAAGCTGAACGTTTGCCGACCGGCCGCCAGCCTGCACAGGATCTGCGCGGACTTCCCGAGCCGTGCGCTTTCGGCCCCTTCGGGCGTTTCAGTGCCAACTACGTCACAGAAGCTCCAAAATTCTGAAAGAATGGCTGAAGCGCCCCAGCCGACACAGCTAGTCAGGAGATTTCATGGATATCGAGGTATTGCGCCGCGCCCCCCTTTTCGCCACGCTCGACGACGAGGCGTTCCGTCTGCTGACGGACGAACTTACCGAGGTGGACCTTTCCCGCGGTGCCTCGGTATTCCGGGAAGGCGATCAGGGTGACCAGCTCTACTTCATCGTCTCCGGCAAGGTGAAGCTCGGCCGCACGTCGCCGGACGGCCGGGAGTCGCTGCTGGCCATCCTCGGCCCGGGCGAACTTTTCGGCGAAATGGCGCTGTTCGACCCCAGCCCGCGAACGGCCACGGCAACTGCGGTTTCCGAGACGCGACTCGCCGGCCTGAAGAACGAGAGCCTCAACGCTCTCTTGCGCACCCGCCCTGAGGTTTCGGCCCAGCTGCTGCAGGCCTTGGCACGCCGCCTGCGCCGCACCAACGATTCCCTCTCCGACCTCGTCTTCTCCGACGTGCCGGGCCGTGTGGCCAAGGCACTGCTGGATCTGGCCGATCGCTTCGGCCGCCCGGCGACCGACGGCGTCCTGGTCGCCCACGAATTGACGCAGGAAGAGCTCGCCCAGCTGGTCGGCGCCTCCCGTGAAACGGTCAACAAGGCCCTCGCTGAATTCGTGCAGCGCGGCTGGCTGCGCCTGGAAGCCCGCGCCGTCGTCATTCTCGACATGCAGCGTCTGCGCCAGCGTTCCCGCTAGGGATCCCCAGCAGCAACCACGAAGGCCGGCCCCGGGAACGGGACCGGCCTTCTGTCGTTATGCCCTCGGCTTCCTCCGCCTTCTTGTCCGCGGGACATGCCCAGCTCCGGCAGCGAGGACTGGACATAATGCCACTATGTCCAGCGGCCAGGGCCAACGGAGGGCATGTCCCGGGCCGGCACGGGGCAACGAGGGACATGCCCAGTGGTGCGGACCAGGAAAGAGCATGTCCCGGGCCGGCACGGGGCAACGAGGGACATGTCCAGCGGTGCGGACCAGGAAAGGGCATGTCCCCACCCCAGAGTCCCCACCCCAGAGTCCCCACCCCAGAGTCCCCACGACCAGCGTTCCAAGGACCTAGCGTTCCCGCTGTGGTTCACCGGCAATCGTCTTGGCGGCTTCAACTTCGAGCATGAGCCGGCCCTCTTCCTCGACGAGCTTCGGCTGGTAGACGTGGGCCTTGCGCTTGTAGCTGAGGTAAGCGATGCAGCCGTTGGCCTTGGCCATCTTCTCGAGCATGATCTCGGAGCCGGGCACCAGGAGTTCGCCCAGGGTCCGGCCTACGGTGTTCTCCTGGCCCACCTCGTCGCCGAGCACGGTGGCGTCCCGTTCGCTCACGACTTTCCGGACGCACACCCAGCGGCCCCACACGCCCTTGCTCGCCAGCAGCGAGGGCTGCTGGTTCACGGGCACGGTGGCGGCGAAGTAGCGGGTGTTGAACCGGCGGTGCGCAAAATCGGGGCTGAGCCAGTTCACCAGGGGCTTGAGCAGGTCAGTGCGCAGCGAGAGCCCGCGCTTGGCGAGCAAGTCGGTAAACGATTTCTCCTGCTCCGCCACGGCTTCCCGGGCGCGCATCCAGTCTGCTCTGGAGGTCACCTCGACCGTGGTGGACAGGTCGGGGCCGGCCAGCAGGATGCCGGTCTCCTCAAACAGCTCACGGATCGCGCCGACGACGTGGCGGCGCGCCAGCCCGACGTCGGACGTCCCCATCTGCTCGGCCCAGTGCTGGGGCGACGGGCCAAGCCAGCCGACGGCGTCGTCGTCGGACGCATCCAACGATCCGCCGGGGAAGGCGAGGACACCGAGCGGGGAGGACCCCGTCCGGTAACCAAGCCAGGTTTCCAGGCCCGTGGGCGAGTCCCGCAGGAGGATCACCGAGGAGGCCAGGCGGGGGGCGCGGGGCGTCCGCTCACCGTGTTCAATCCAGCTGCGTGCTGCTCCCTCGAGATCGGGGGGCAGAACGAACAGGCGACGTGTTAACTGAGGCAACGAAGTGACCGGTCTTCTAGGCGAATTCGGCGATCAGTTCGACTTCGACGGGCGAGTCGAGCGGCAGGACGGATACTCCGACGGCGGAACGTGCGTGCTGGCCGGCGTCGCCGAGGACCTGGCCCAGCAGCTCCGAGGCGCCGTTGATGACACCGGGCTGGCCGGTAAAGGATGGGTCGGAGGAAACAAACCCTACAACCTTAACGATCCGCGTGATGCGGTCGAGGTCGCCGATCACACTCTTGACCGCAGCCAGGGCGTTGACGGCGCAGATGGCAGCGTAGGCCTTTGCGTCTTCCGGGGACACCGTGGACTCGTCCGCGGCGCCCGCTGAGCCGGCGGACACCTTGCCGGTGGCCTCGAGCTTGCCGTTGATGAATGGCAGCTGCCCGGAGGTGTAGACATGGTTGCCGGAAATGACGGCCGGAACATACGCCGCGACCGGGGCCGCGACGTCGGGGAGCGTCAGGCCCAGTTCGGCCAGACGCTGTTCGACGGCGGACGCCACGCCGGCGCCGGTGGCGTGGCTCGCCGCGGCGGCGGTATTTTCCGAGGCGTTTTGCGCGCCCGCCGGCGTGGCCGGAATGGCTTCTGAGGGGGTGCTCATGGCTACTGCTTCTCCCGCTTCAGGTAGGCAACCAGGCCGTTTCCGTCCGGGCCAGGAACAACCTGGACGAGTTCCCAGCCGTCCTCGCCCCACTGGTCCAGGATCTGCTTCGTGGCATGGATAATGAGCGGAATCGTGGCGTACTCCCATTTGGTCATGACATAAAGCCTAGTCGTTGCCGGTAAAGTGGAAAACATGGCGACTGGCAAGAACCCTTTATTCGACACGGCCACCACCCTCGGAAAGATCCTTCTTTTCCTGGGCGTGAGCGCCATTTGTGGCGTCCTCGTGGCGGGCCTCCTGGTCCCCGCGGCGGCCGTTTCCGGCAGCGCGGCGAGTGGGTCGATCCAGTTCTTTGACACCCTTCCCGCTGAGCTGAAGGTCGATCCGCCCAGCCAGGCGACCACGATCCTGGCGGCCGACGGCAGCGTGATCGCCAACCTCTATACGGAAAACCGCACCCGCGTCTCGCTGGACCAGATGTCCCCCAACATCAAGAACGCGATCATCGCCATCGAGGACAGCCGCTTCTACGAGCACGGCGGCGTGGACACCACCGGCATCCTGCGCGCCCTGGTGAGCACCGCCCGCGGCAACAAGCAGGGCGCGTCCACCATTACGCAGCAGTACGTCAACAACGTCATCAACTCCTCGCTGGAGGCCGAAGGCAAGGGTGACCAGGTCCTCCTCAACGGCGTCAACAAGGGCGTCGGGGACAAGCTCCGCGAAATGAAGCTGGCCATCGCGCTGGAGAAGAAGTTCACCAAGGAGCAGATCCTTGAGGGCTACCTGAACATCGTGTTCTTCAACCGTGACGCCTACGGCATTGAAGCCGCCTCCAAGTTCTTCTTCAGCACCACGGCCAAGAACCTGACCCTGCCGCAGGCCGCCCTGCTGGCCGGCGTCGTGAACAGCCCTTCGTACTATGACCCGATCACTAATCCGGAGAACGCCAAGGTCCGCCGCGACCTCGTGCTCCATGCGATGCTGACCCAGGGCAAGATCAAGCAGGCCGAGTACGACGCAGCGGTCGCGACGCCGGTGACGACCAAGGTCACCCAGCCCCGGCAGGGTTGCCCGTACTCGAAGACGGCGCCGTATTTCTGCGACTACGTGGTGCACCTGCTGCTGAACAACCCGGCCTACGGCGCTGACGCTGCCGAGCGTGAGCGGAAGATCTTCCGCGGAGGCCTGACCATCAAGACCACCCTGGACCCCAAGGCCCAGGCCGTGGCCCAGGCCCAGGTGGACGGTTCCGCCGGCGCAAACCCGGACAAGTGGGGCGCGTCCCTGGTGTCCGTCCAGCCGGGATCGGGCAAAATCGTCTCCATGGCGCAGAACACCGTCTTCATTCCCGCGCCGGGCAAGTTCAACCAGGTGCAGAACTTCAACGTGGACGTCCAGGATGCCAAGGGCAATGACCTCAACGGTCTCGGCGGCTTCCAGCCCGGCTCCACGATGAAGCCCTTCACGTTCGCGGAGTGGCTCAATGAGGGCAAGTCGATGAACACGCGGCTCAACGGCGCCGTGCGGCGGTACTCTCCCGGCTTCCCGTGGAGGAACACCTGCCCAACACCGACGACCGACTCGTACGATGACACCGCCGGCACCCACGACCTGCAGAACGCCGACGAGAACCACTACAAGTACATGTCCGTCCTTGACGGCCTGGCGAACTCCATCAACACCATCACCTTCGCGTCCGCGTCCCAGCTGGACCTGTGCGGGATCCAGAAGGTCGTCGACTCCGTCGGGATCCATGGCGGGCTGCCGCAGCCCAACGATCCCCACCCCCAAGTGAACATGACCCGACTTTCCAACCTCATCGGTGCCACCCAGACGGCCCCGCTGACCATGGCCAGCGCGTTCGCCACCTTCGCCAACGACGGCAAGTACTGCGAACCGATCGCCATCGATTCGGTGACGGACGCGACGGGGGCCCAGCTGCCGGCCCAGACACCCAACTGCCGGGACGCAATCAAGCCCGAGGTGGCCCGCGGCGTCGCGTACGCCATGCAGGAAGTGCTCAACCGCGGCTCGGGCTCGCTGATCCAGCCCCGGATTTCGACCCGGACCTCCTTCCCCATCGCGGCCAAGACCGGAACTAACGACAACAACAGCTCCACCTGGGTGGCCGGCTACACCAGGGGCCTGGCTACGGCCACGTGGTTTGGCGATCCCCTGGGCGACCAGCAGCGCGCCGGGCAGAATGTCACGATCAACGGCAACTTTTACAAGGGCATCGACGGCTATATGATCGCCGGTCCGCAGTTCTCGAACTACATGGCCCAGGTCGCGCCCGGCTACGGCACCGATCCGTTCCCGGCTCCGCCGTCGGACATGCTGTACGGTCCGGCGCCCGTGGCACCGCCTCAGGACACCACCCCGACGGAACAGAGCACCACTCCGAAGGAACAGAGCACCAATCCGGCCACGCAACCGTCCGCCGACCCGAAGCCGGCACCCACGAAGTCGTCCGGCAAGAAGTAGCCGATGACCTGGGCGAACCATCTGGCAAGCCGCGTTCGAAGCATCGGACGCGGCTTTGCCGTGACCGCCGCGATCGGGACGGCGGCAGGGGCGGCCGCCGCCGGGTACGGGCTGTGGGAGAAGAACCAGTTCGTGCTCAGGGAGGAGACTCTTCCCATCCTGCCGGCCGGGTTCGGCCCGTTCCGGATCCTGCACCTCTCCGACATCCACTTCGTGCCGGGCCAGCACCGGAAGGCCCGGTGGCTGTCGTCCCTGGCGGAGT
The DNA here is from genome assembly GCF_900102785.1 of Arthrobacter sp. ok362. Taxonomy (GTDB): domain Bacteria; phylum Actinomycetota; class Actinomycetes; order Actinomycetales; family Micrococcaceae; genus Arthrobacter. The sequence goes on along the minus strand of NZ_FNGC01000002.1, from coordinate 175,613 downwards.
TGAGGCCCGACCTCGTGGTGAATACGGGCGATAACCTCAGCCATGCCAAGGGCGTTGACCCTCTCGTGGCGGCCCTGCGTCCCCTACTGGAATTCCCCGGCGTGTTTGTCCCCGGCTCGAACGACTACTTCGGCCCGAGCTTCAGGAACCCCGCCTCATATTTGCGCGGCCCCTCGGCCCAGCGCCCAGAACCGGAGAAACTCGACTGGCCCCGGCTGAGGTCCGAGTTCGGCATGTCAGGCTGGGTGGAACTGACCAACCGGTGCCAGTCCCTGGTGCTGAAGGGCATGCGCTTCGATTTCTCCGGCGTCGACGATCCCCACCTGCGCCTCGAACGGTACGCGGGCTGGCCGCGCGGCACCAAGGGCCGGGACGCCGACCCGCATGTTCGCATCGCCGTGGCGCACGCTCCCTACCAGCGCGTCCTCGACCACTTCACCGAAGCCGGCGCCGACCTCCTCCTGGCCGGCCACACCCACGGCGGACAGATCTGCGTCCCGGGATACGGGGCACTTGTCACCAACTGTGACCTTCCCTCTTGGCGGGCCCGGGGCCTGCACGCCTGGGAAAGCAACGGCAGTACGACGCCGGTGAACGTCTCGGGGGGCATCGGCACCTCCCGCTTCGCTCCGGTCCGCATCGCCTGCCGGCCCGAAGCCGTCCTGCTCACGCTGACCTCCCGCGCCTAGCCCTGCCCGCATCCAAGCTTGCCCGCCCTCCGGCCTGACGGGTGGACATGCCCTCCCCTCGTGCCCCCGCCCGCGGCCTCAAGGGTGGACATGCCCTCCCCTCACGCCCCCGCCCACGGGACATGCCCTCCGCAGGCCGCGAGCGTTGGGCATAGACCCACAATGCCCATCCGCCGCGGCGAAGACTGGACATGTCCTCCGAGGGTCGGCGCCAAGACTGGACATGTCCCGCGGGCACCCGCCCCGCCACGCGGGACCCATTGCGGATCGTAATGACTGGGCGAGATGCTGGAAGCGCTGGACAACGTGTGAATCCGGTCACCCGATGACCTAGGGTAGTTGCTACAGGAAACTACATTCAACGGTGCTATCTATGCACGGGCGTCTTAAGAAGCAGGCATGGCCAAGCAGAGTTCATTCTTCACCTCCATCAGCCGTCTCTACCCGCACGTCAGGCCAATCCTGCCCCGGCTGGTCATGGGCCTGCTCTGCGCACTGCTGGCCAGTGTCATGGCGCTGGCCATCCCCCAGGTGCTTCGCGTGCTGGTCAACGAATCCCTGAAGCCCGGCGGCAGCGCGGACGCTGTCTGGGGCGCCTCGCTCCTCATCCTGGCCCTCGGCATCGCCGAGGCGGGCCTCGTGGCCCTGCGCCGGCAGTTCGTCATCAATCCGGCCACCACCGTCGAGACCCGGATGCGGGTCTCCCTCTACGGACACCTTCAGGGCCTAACGGTCTCCTTCCATGACCGCTGGGGCTCCGGGCAGCTGCTCTCCCGGGCCATGACGGACCTGAACTTCCTGCGCCGCTGGATGGCCTTCGGCGCCATCATGCTGGTGGTCACCACGCTCACCGTGGTGATCGGCGTCGTGGTGATGTTCTCCATGAGCTGGCAGCTGGCCCTGATCTTCCTGGCCGCCGCCGTGCCCATCATGATCTACGGTTTCCGCTTCCGCACCCGGTTCAGCAAGGTAGCCCGCCGCAGCCAGGACCAGGCCGGGGACCTCGCCACGACGGTCGAGGAATCCGTCCACGGCATCCGCGTCCTGAAGGCCTTCGGCCGCAGCCGCGAGGCGCTGGAGAACTTCAACGAACAAGCCGAGGAACTCCGGCAGACGGAGATCGCCAAGGCCAAACACCTGGCCACTTTCAGCCTGGTGGTGACGCTCCTGCCCGAACTCGCGCTCGGCGTCGGCCTCGTCGTCGGCATCCTGCTGGCATCCACGGATCAGCTCTCCATCGGGTCCCTCGTGGCCTTCTTCGCCACCGCCGCCGTGGTTGCCGCGCCGGTCGAGTTCTGCGGCATGCTGCTGGCGATGGCCCTAACCGCGAAGTCCGCGGTGGACCGGCACTTCGAGGTCATGGACGCGCAGAACACGATCACCAGCCCGGACCAGCCCCGCCGGCCGGCCGGCCTCAAGGGTGCCCTCAGCTTCCGCAATGCCTCGTTCGCGTTCGAGGACGCCCCGGACAAGCCGATCCTCAAGAACATCACCCTGGACATCCGGCCCGGCGAAACCATGGCCCTCGTGGGCATCACAGGCGGCGGCAAGAGCGCGCTGCTGCAACTGGTCCCCCGCCTCTACGACGTCACCGGCGGCTCCATCACCATCGACGGCGTGGACCTGCGTGAATTCGGCGTGGAGGATCTGCGCACCGCGGTCGCCGTGGCGTTCGAAGACACCACCTTGTTCTCGAGCTCCGTCCGGGACAATGTCCTGCTCGGTGCACCCGATCCCGGGTCGGCGGAAGGCCGTGACGCGGCCCTGGAGGAAGCCCTCGACGTGGCCCAGGCCCACTTCGCCTATTCCCTGCCGCACGGCGTGGATACCCTGATCGGCGAGGAGGGCCTCAGCCTCTCCGGCGGCCAGCGCCAGCGCATCGCCCTGGCCCGCGCCATCGCCGCGAAACCGGCCGTGCTGGTCCTGGACGACCCGCTCTCGGCGCTGGACGTGAACACCGAGGTACTCGTCGAGGCACGGCTGCGCCAGGTCCTCGCGGACACCACCACGCTGATCGTGGCCCACCGGCCCTCCACGGTGGCACTGGCGGACCGGGTGGCCCTGCTCGAGGACGGCCGGATCGCCGCCGTCGGAACGCACGCGGAACTGCTCGCCCAGAACAGCCACTACCGCTACGTGATCGCCAGCCTGGACGCGGAACCGCGGGACCTGGATTCAGAATTGTCCGCCCTCGAGGACCAGTCCGAGGAGATTTCCCGATGAGCAGCGCATCGTTCGGCACCGCCAATGAGGACAACGCGCACCTCAGCAGGAACGAGAGCAAGGCCGTCCGGCGGCGCTCCCTGACCCTTCTGGGGTCCCTGATCCGCCCCGTCCGGGCCCGTTTCTGGCTGACGATCGGCGCCGTCGTCCTGTCCCAGGCCGCCCGCGTGGCCGGGCCGGCGCTGATAGCCTTCGGGATCGACCACGCCCTGCCGGCCGTGCGCGCCGGCGACAGCCTTCCCCTGGTGTTCGCCGGCGTCGCCTACCTTGCCGCGGCCGTCGTGGCGGCCGGCCTGACGGCCCTGTACGTGACCTGGACGGCGCGGCTCAGCCAGGCGATGCTGCTGGACCTCCGCGTCCGGGTCTTCCGCCACACGCAGCGGCTGAGCCTGGAATTCCATGAGAAATACACCTCCGGCCGCATCATCGCCCGGCAGACCTCGGATCTGGAGGCCCTGCGCGAACTGCTGGATTCCGGCGTGAGCTCGCTGGCCTCGGGAATGCTGTTCATGGCGTTTACGGCCGTGACGGTGTTCGCCCTGGACTGGCGCACCGGGGTGCTGGTGCTGGCCGCGGGTGTGCCGATGTATTTCCTGGCCCGCTGGTACCAGAAGCACTCACAGATCGCCTTCCGCGAATCCCGGGTGGTCTCGGCCCGGCTGATCGTGCACTTCGTGGAGACCATGACCGGCATCCGGGCCGTGAAGGCGTTCCGGAAGGAACGCGAAAATGCCGCGCGCTACGCCGAACTGTCGGAGGACTACCGGCGCGCGACCGTCCGCTCCATCAACCTCAACGGCATCTTCCAGCCCGGGCTGGTCCTGATCGGGAACGTGTGCGTGGCCCTCGTGCTGCTCACGGGCGGTTTCCGGGTCCTCAGCGGCGGCCTCGAGGTCGGCGTACTCCTGGCCCTGATCCTGTCCACCAAGCGTTTCTTCCAGCCGGTGGACCAGATGGCGATGTTCTATAACTCCTTCCAAAGCGCCCAGGCTGCCCTGGAAAAGGTCTCGGGCCTGCTCGAGGAGATCCCCACCGTGCGGCCGCCGAAGACACCCGCTGCCCTGCCCCACGCGCAGGGCAGCATCGACTTCAACGGCGTCGAATTCCGTTACGGCGACGGCCCGGTCGTCATTCCGCGGCTGGACCTGCACATCCCCGCCGGCCAGACGGTCGCGCTGGTCGGGCAGACCGGCGCCGGCAAGTCCACCCTCGCGAAGCTGATCGCCCGCTTCTACGACGTCTCCGCCGGGTCCCTGACTCTCGACGGCGTGGACTTGCGCCAGCTCACCACCGAGGACCTGCGCCGGAACGTTGTCATGGTCACCCAGGAGGCCTTCCTGTTCAGCGGTTCCGTGGCGGACAACATCGCGCTGGGCCGGCCCGAGGCCTCGCGCGAGGAGATCGAGGATGCGGCACGGGCAGTGGGGGCGCACGCCTTCATCATGGAACTTCCGGACGGCTACGACACCGACGTCAACAAGCGCGGCGGCCGCGTCTCCGCCGGACAGCGCCAGTTGATCAGCTTCGCCCGGGCCTTCCTGGCCCGCCCGGCCGTCCTGATCCTGGACGAGGCAACGTCCTCGCTGGACATCCCGTCGGAGCGCATGGTCCAGCAGGGCCTCGCGGGGCTCCTGCGCGGCACGCGCGAGACCGGCACCCGCGAGACCGGCACGCGCGAGACCGGCACCCGCGAGACCGGCACCCGCGAGACCGGCACCCGCGAGACCGGGACGCGGGAGGGCGGCACCCGGGACGCGGCCGGCGGGCTGCCCGCCGCAGACGCGGCCTCCGGCCCGGACGCTGCCCCCGCAGCCGGGCGGACAGCGCTGATCATTGCCCACCGACTCTCCACCGTGGAGACGGCAGACCGGGTCCTGGTGGTGCACGACGGACGCGTCGTCGAAGACGGCACCCCGGCGCAGCTGATCGGCGACGGCGGTGCCTTCGCCCGGCTCCACGGCGCCTGGAAAGACTCGCTGGTCTGAACAGCTCGTGGTGAGACCAGTCCGCCCCGGGCCAGGACGACGGGCGCGGCCCCTCACCCCCGCCCGATTTCACATCCGGGGCCTTGATCGGATACTCTTGTGAAGTTGCTTTTGAAGCAGCGGATCGGGATGTGGCGCAGCTTGGTAGCGCGCGTCGTTCGGGACGACGAGGTCGCAGGTTCAAATCCTGTCATCCCGACCAAAGACAAAAGAGGGCCCTTCACGCGGAGGGTCCTCTTTTGCGTTTCCTGCACCATTTAGTGTTTTCCAACGTACTGTTCCAGCGCCGGTGATCCTCCGGGCGCGGGGACGCCGCCCGGACACGCAACAGCCCCGGGAGAAATCTCCCGGGGCTGTTGCGTCGGACCTGTTACATCGGGTCGGGCCAGTTGCCGACGTTCAGCGAGTGGGTCATGGGGTCGGGCCAGTTGCCCACCGCCTGGGCGGCGCGCATGGGGTCGGGCCAGTTGCCGACGGCGGCAACGTTGGAGACATCGGTAAGTGAAGCAGCGGACAGCACGGCCGGGGCCGCGGCGGAGAATGCCAGTGCGCCCGCCAAAACGGCGCCGGCTGCAATCTTCTTCAACATAGAGTTCCTCAATATGGGTTGGGGTCCTTAACCAAGTCAGCACTACCCTTGTTGACACACATTGTAAAATGGTTTCTACAGAGACTGTCAAGCATTTAGTACAAAGAATGTCCGGAATTAGGAGGTATCCGTGGGGAACGGATTTGGGGAGAAGCTCCGCGCGGAACGGCTCGAACGGGGCCTGACGCAGGCGGAGCTGGGCCGCGACCTGTACTCCCCCAGTTACATCTCTTTGCTGGAAACCGGACGCCGCGAGCCGACGGCCGATGTCATCGAAGAGCTTGCCCACCGGCTCGAACTGGCCCCCAAGGCACTCGAGGCCTGGAGCCAGCCGGTGTCCGTCAGCGACGCCGAATACGTGCTCGCCGGGCTGTATGCCCGGCAGGCCTGGGACCTCCGGGACTATCCCGTGGCCGCCACCCACGCCGCCACCGCCGCCAGGATCGCCCTTGAGGCCAAGAACACCAGCGCCTGGTGGAACATGACCTACATGCAGGCCGAATGCCTGATCAAGCAGGGCCTCTGGCAGGAGTGCAAGGACGTGGTCCAGAATCTCCTGGAGCACCCGATGGCCGCGGAATCGGCCGGACTCGGCGTCCGGGCCGAACAGATGCTCGCCGCCGCCTCGCAGGGCCAGGGCCAGCTCGCCGCCGCCGTCGAGCATGCGCAGGAAGCGGTCCGGCTCTGCGCAGAGCTGCCCAAGGGCTCCACCATGATCATCGGCGCCCTCCGCGCCCTCATCGGCGCCCTGGCCGAGAGCGGCCGCCTGGATGAGGCCTGGGAGTACTGCCAGGCCATGAACGACCAGATGGACGACCACTCGATGTCCCAGCTCGCCGGCGAAGTGGCCTGGGTGATCGGCAACGTGGCCTTCATGCGCCACGACTACCCCGAGGGAATCAAATACCACGAGCGGGCGGGCCGCCTGCTGTCCCCGGCCAATGACATCGACCTGTGGGCCCGGTTCAACAAGGCCTCGGCCGCCGTCCGCCTCTCCTCGGGGATCGTCGAACCCGAAACCCTGTCATCGATCGAACGCGCCGAGCTGGCCCTCTCGATCGTCGGCGGCAACAAGACGGACCAGCTGGAAGTGGCCTTCATCCGGGCCCGCTGGCTTTACCTCACCGGAGACATCGTGGCCGCCGTCCAGAAGCTGCGCGAGATCCACGCCGAGCGGGAGGCGCTGGCCCGGCACACGGCAGGCGAGGTCTCCCTGCTGCTGGGCAAGGCCCTCAAAGCTGCCGGGGAGTCCGCGGAGGCCCTGGTGTACCTCGAGGAAGCCCAGAAGGAGTTCAGCGCGGCGGGCGCCTCGGACCGGGTCCAGCAGGCCTTGGACGCCGTGCTCGAGATCAAGCTGGCCCAGCGGCGGGCCGAGGCTGCTTCCGCGGAAGCCTAGCCCGGCCCGGCCGGGCTAGGCGAACGTCCGGCCGGTGAGCTTCTCGTAGGCCTCCACATAGCGGCTGCGCGTGCGCGCCACGACGTCGGCCGGAAGAACGGGCGGGGGCGTGTCGGAGGCCTTGTCCCAGCCCGATTCGGACGAGGTCAGCCAGTCGCGCACGTACTGCTTGTCGTAGGACGGCTGGGCCTGCCCGGGCTGGTACGTGGCCGCATCCCAGAAGCGTGACGAATCGGGGGTCAGCACCTCATCACCCAGGGTGATGAGGCCGGTGGAAGCGTCGAGGCCGAACTCCACCTTGGTGTCGGCCAGGATGATGCCACGGCCGCGCGCGATTTCCTCGGCCTTGGTGTAGATCTCCAGGGTCAGCCGGCTCAGCTCCGCCGCGACGTCTGCACCCACGAGGCCCACGACGGCGTCGTAGGTGATGTTCTCGTCGTGCTCGCCCACTTCGGCCTTCGCCGAGGGCGTGAAGATGGCTTCCTGCAGCCGCGATCCGTCAACGAGGCCGGTGGGCAGCGGGATGCTGCACACCGTGCCCGACGCGCGGTACTCCAGAAGCCCCGAGCCGGTGAGGTAGCCGCGCGCGATGCATTCGACCGGGAACATGTCCAGTTTCTTGCAGATCATTGCCCGGCCCTCGACGGCGGCGGGAACACCGTCGTCGGCCGTGGACGCGAGGACGTGGTGGGCGACGCCGAGCTGTTCGAACCACCACAGGCTCAACTGGGTCAGGATGCGGCCCTTGTCCGGAATCTCGCTGGCCAGGACGTGGTCGTAGGCGCTGATGCGGTCGCTGGCCACCACCAGGACGCAGTCCTGGCCGAAGCGTTCGGTGAAGGCCGGGTCCGCGGGGACGTAGAGGTCGCGGACTTTGCCGGAGTAGACGTGCCGCCAGCCGGGCAGGTCCAGCGTGGCGGTGTCCAGTCCGCCCTTGGGCGTGGTCTCGGGCGTGGTGTCGGGCGTCCGGGCCGCGGGTTCTGTCACGTTCACGCCTTCGCTTTCGACGCGGCCGGGGTTCCCGGCGCCGCTACGCGGATTTGCCCGCGGGCGGCCTTGCCGCCGATGTCGGTGCGGAACTGGCTGCCGTCCAGCTGGACGAGCTCGACGCCGTCGTACGCCCGCTCCCGGGCCTCCACGAGGTCCGTGCCCAGCGCCACAACGGCCAGGACGCGGCCGCCGGCGGACACGACCTTGCCGGCGCCGTCGAGCTTGGTACCGGCGTGGATCACGTGGACGCCGTCCAAAGCGTCGACCTTCTTCAGGCCGCGGATGCGGTCGCCGGTGCGCGGGGTGCCGGGGTAGTTCTCTGCGGCGACGACGACGGCGACCGCCGTGTCCTTGGACCAGCGCAGCGGCTGCACCTTGTCCAGTTCGCCCTTGGCGGCGGCCATGAGCAGCCCGCCGAGGGGCGTCTTGAGCCGGGCGAGGACGGCCTGGGTTTCCGGATCGCCAAACCGGACGTTGAATTCGATGACCCGCGTGCCGCGCGAGGTCAGGGCGAGGCCGACGAAGAGGACACCGACGAACGGGGTGCCGCGGTGGGCCATCTGGTTGACCGTGGGCTGGGCGACGCGGTCGATCACTTCCTGGACGAGGCCTTCGGGGGCCCATTCCAGCGGTGTGTAGGCGCCCATGCCGCCGGTGTTGGGGCCTTCGTCGTTGTCGAAGATGCGTTTGAAGTCCTGCGCCGGGGACAGGGCCACGGTGTTGCTGCCGTCGCAGAGGACGAACACGGAAACCTCGGGCCCGTCGAGGAACTCCTCGATCACGACCGTGCCGCCGGCGTCGAAGCAGCTCTGGGCGTGTGCGAGGGCCTCGTCCCGGTTGTTGGTGACGACGACGCCCTTGCCTGCGGCGAGCCCGTCGTCCTTGACGACGTAGGGGGCGCCGAAGGTGTCGAGCGCGTCGGCGGCTTCCTCGGCGGTGCCGGCCACCCGGGCCATGGCGGTGGGGACGCCGGCCTCGGCCATGACTTCCTTGGCGAAGGCCTTGGACGCCTCCAGCTGGGCCGCGGCCTTGCCGGGGCCGAAGACGGGGATGCCGGCGGTCCGGACGGCGTCGGACACACCGGCGGCGAGGGGCGCCTCCGGGCCGACCACCACCAGGTCTACGGTGAGTTTGAGGGCCAGCGCGGCGACGGCGTCGGGATCGTTCGCGTCGATCGCATATGTGGGGACCAGCGCGCTGATGCCGGCATTGCCCGGGGCCGCGTGGACCTCGGAAACGTTGGGGTCTGCAAGCAAGGATCGGACAATGGCGTGTTCGCGGCCGCCGGGGCCGATGACAAGTACCTTCACAGTCTCCAAGGGTACGTGGTGCACCCCGCAGGCTCCTAAGCTGTGTCGGCCGCTGGACATGCTCAATCTTCGCGGCGAGGCACGCCCGGGCGCCGGGGAAACCGCGGGACATGCCCAGGCCCGGCCTCGGCCACTGGACACAATGCCACCATGTCCATCCCTGGGTCCCAGGGCTGGGCATGTCCCCTTGGGGTCCGCGAGCATGTCCATGCTTGGCTCCCGGGGCTGGGCATGTCCCCCGAGGGCCAGTGAGCATGTCCACTCGCCAGACAATCCGCCGGCCGCGCGGCTACGAATGGCCTGTATGAACAAGCCCAGCATGAAGCCCAGCCAGCGGTCCCGCGGCGCCACAGCCCTGGCCGCGGTGGCCGGGGTGGCCGCCGCCGCCGTCGTCCTGTCCGTCGCGGAACTGATCGGGGCGTTCTTCACCACACGGGCGACGCCCCTGATTGCGCTGGGATCGACGTTCATCGACTTCACGCCGCTGTGGATGAAGAACTTCGCCGTCGAAACGTTCGGCACCAACGACAAGGCCGCGCTGTTCGTCGGGATGGCTGTCACGATCCTGCTGCTCGCGTGCGTGCTCGGCATCGCGGCGTACCGGAAGTGGGCCCTGGGTGTGGCCGGTGTGGTGCTGATGGGCGCCGTGATCGTCGGCAGTGTGGTGACCCGGGCCAGCGTCAAGCCGGTGGATGCCATTCCTTCCCTGATCGGCACCGTGGCAGGGCTGGTGGTGCTCCGGCTCCTGATCATCCGGCTGTGGCGGATGCAGGAATGGCCGGACCGGGCGGCCGACGTCGCCGCGAAGGAACCGGACCGCCCGGCGACCACGCGGCGCGCGTTCTTCGCCGCCGCGGGGATCACCGCGGCCGCCTCGGCGGTGGCCGCCACCGGCGGGCGCCTGCTGAGCGCAGCCCGCAGCAACGTGGCCGCGGCCCGCGAATCGCTGCAGCTGCCCGCACCCGCCAAGGCCGCCGCCGCGGTCCCGGCCGGTGTCCAGTCCAAGGCGCCTGGCGTCACGCCGTGGCTGACCCCGAACAAGGACTTTTACCGGGTCGACACGGCCCTCAGTGTGCCGGAGATCAACGCCCAGGACTGGGAACTGCGCATCCACGGCCTGGTGGAACAGGAGGTCCGGCTCACCTTCCAGGACCTCCTCGACGCCCAGCTCATCGAATCCCATGTGTCCCTGACCTGTGTGTCCAACCCGGTCGGCGGCAACCTGGCCGGCAACGCCAAATGGCTGGGCATGCCCATCCGCGACGTCCTGAAGCTGGCCCGCCCCAAGCAGGGCGCGGACATGGTGCTTTCCACCTCGATTGACGGCTTCAGCGCCTCCACGCCGCTGGAGGTCCTCCAGGACGACCGCGACGCCATGCTGGCGATCGGCATGAACGGCGAGGCCCTCCCGCTCGAACACGGCTACCCGGTGCGGATGGTGGTTCCCGGGCTGTACGGCTTCGTCTCCGCCACGAAGTGGGTAGTGGATCTCGAGGTGACCCGGTTCGCCGACAGCAAGGCGTACTGGACCCAGCGTGGATGGTCCGAACGCGGCCCGATCAAGACCATGGCGCGCGTGGAGGTGCCCAAGTCCTTCGCCAAGGTCCCCGCCGGAAAGGTCGCAATCGGCGGTACCGCGTGGGCCCAGACCCGCGGGATCACCAAGGTCGAGGTGCAGATCGACAGCGGCCCCTGGACCGAGGCGGTGCTCTCCGACGAGGCATCCCTCATCACCTGGCGGCAGTGGTCCCTCGACTGGGATGCCACGCCGGGCCCGCACTACCTCAAGGTCCGCGCCACGGATGGCACCGGCGAGGTCCAGACGGACAAGCGGGCGGATCCGGTCCCGGACGGCGCCTCCGGCTGGCAGTCAGTCATGGTGACCGTGGAGTAACCGGGGTAACCGCACCGGGCACCATAGACTTGCTGCATGGCTTTGAACCCGCATGCAACCTTCACAGTCGACTCCGCCGTCGAACTGGCAGTCATCGAACGCAGCGGCTTCGTGGAGTCCCGCCACATCGGTTCGGCTGTTGTGCTGGCCGCGGATGGAACCGTCGTGATCGAGCTCGGCGATGTGAACGCCCCCATCTTTGCCCGGTCCACGCTCAAACCGTTGCAGGCCCTCGCGTCGATGCAGTCCGGGGTGCCCCTGCGGGGCGCCCAGGTGGCCATCGCGTGCGGCAGCCACACCGGATCCCTGGACCACATGGATGTGGTCGAGGGCATGCTCAAGGCGGCCGGGGCCAAGGAAGACCAGCTGCAGTGCCCGGCCGACTGGCCCCAGGACGAGACCGCCCGGAACTGGCTCGTCCAGACTGAGCGCGGCAAGTCCAGGCTTGCGTTCAACTGCTCGGGCAAGCACGCCGCGTTCCTTTGGGCGTGCACGGAGAACGGCTGGGACAAGCACAGCTACCTCGAACCGAACCACCCGCTGCAGCAGCGCATCCGCTCCGTGATCGAGGAGTACTGCGGCGAACACATCACCCACCTGGGCATCGACGGCTGCGGCGCGCCGGTTGCTGCCGTCTCCCTGACGGGGCTGGCCCGGGCCTACTCGAAGCTGGCCAAGGCTCCGGCCGACAAGAATTCGAACGCGCGGGCCGCCACGATTGCCACGTCCATGCTGGACTACCCGTGGGCCGTCCAGGGGCGCGGACAGGCCAACACGATCGTCATGGACGAACTCGGCATCCTGGCCAAGATCGGCGCCGAGGGCGTGCTGGTCATGGCCACCCGCCAGGGCGTCTCGGTTGCCATCAAGATGCTCGACGGCAACATCCGGGCCACCACACTGGTCGGGCTGACGCTCCTCGCGGCCTCCGGCGCCGTCGAAATCCCCGAGGTGTCCAGCGTCCTGGACAAGGTGGTGGACCCCGTCCTGGGCGGGGGACGCCCCGTGGGCAAGATCCGGCTCGGGCGGGCCGTCGCGGCACTGCTGGACTAGGAGCCCCACCTCTTCCGGGCGACGGACGACTCCGGCTTCCGGACCGCCGCGGCCGGTGGCATAGGCTGGACTGAGGCCGCCGAGCGGCGGCCGTGACTTCGCCAGGCTGGAGGCAGGAAAGTGGCTGTATCGCGCCGTCGAATCGCCGTGGACGAGGGCCGCGCGGCGCTCACCGCATGGCAGGACGCCAACCCGGCGGCACCCGGCCCCGAAGGAACCAGCGCCGTCCCGCGCACCACGATCGCGACGGCAGTGCGCTACTCCCTGGAGGAAGTCAGCGCGCGGGCGCCTGGCAACTCCGTGGAGGTGCGCGTCCCGCCGTTCGGCGTCACGCAGTGCGTGGAGGGCCCGCGGCACACACGGGGCACCCCGCCGAATGTCATCGAGTGCGACGCCGCCACCTGGCTGGCGATGGTCAGCGGGCGGTTGAGCTGGGCAGACGCCGTCGCGGCCGGCCAGGTTGCGGCCTCGGGACTCCGCGCGGACCTGTCCGCCCTCCTGCCCCTCTAACCGGGCACCACGAACCGGGCCGGGGCCTCAGCCGCGCCCGATGAACGGCATGCCCGCAGCCGTGACCACGAGGGATCCCACGTTGGCCGACGCCGGCATCCCGGCCATGAGCAGCACGGCCCGGGCGGCGTCCTGCACCGCAAATGTCGGCTCGGCCCGCAGGCTGCCGTCTGCCTGGACCGTCCCGGAGCCGATGCCGATCTCGTCCATGAGATCCGTTGCCGCGTTGCCGATGTCGATTTGTCCGCAGGTGATGCCGAACCCGCGCCCGTCCAGGTCAATGCTTTTGGTCAGCCCCGTGATCGCGTGCTTGGTCACCGTGTAGGCCACCGTCCGCGGCCGGGGCGAATGCGCCGCGATCGAACCGTTGTTGATGATCCTTCCGCCCTGGGGCGACTGGGCCTTCATGGCCCGGACGGCGGCCGCGGCGCAGAGGAGGGCTCCTGTGAGGTTCACGGCTACGGTCGCGTCCCAGTCCTCCATGGTGATCTCGTCCACCGAGGCGGCGGGGCCGAACACGCCAGCATTGTTGAAGAGCACGTCAACCCGTTCCCACTGCCCCAGCGCCGCGGCGAAGAGCCGCTCGACCTCGGCGGGGACGGTGACATCGCACGGGAGCGCGAGCGCCTGGCGGTGGCCGGCCGCGGTCTCAAGAAGCTGCTCTTCCCGCCGCCCCGCCAGGACCACTCGGTACCCCTCGGCCAGCATGAGCCGGGCCACCGCACGGCCGATACCGGAACCGGCTCCGGTGACGACGGCCACCCTTCCGGGGGTGTGGTGCTGGCTCATGGGGTCCTCCTCGACGGTTGCGCGGCTGCCCCGCCAGCGTACCGCCGAGACGGCACATCACGGCAGTGTTGCGCGCCCGGACCGCCGCGAACTGTCATCTCGGGAGGGGGCAACGGGCGCCCGGAGGGTCAGCGGCGGGCCTGCGCCCTCTTGCCCGCCACCAATGAGCCCCCAAGGGCGGAGTTCGATCGCCCGGCACCGCCGCGGCGTCCCCTGATCACCCGGGCGGACGAGCCGGGCATGGCGGTCCGTCCATCGGCGCTGCGGTCCCTGATCAGGCCGGTTCCGGCGATCTCCCTTGCCTGGGCGACGCCGGCAACGGCCGCTTTCTTGGTGGGAAACGTTACCGAGACCGCCATCAGTTCTCCTGCCCCGTTCATCATCCGAATGCGGTAGCCGCCGTCGGGCGCGTCCACGAGCTCAAAATATCCCGCCATTGCACACTCCTTGTTCCCTCGTATCCCCCGCCGGGATCTTAGTAAGTGTACTTACTTAATGGTCGAGGGAAAATGCTGAAGGTCCCGCCGCTCCCCACCGGTGGCCGCCGGCGGCCAGGACGCGGTCACGGGGACACGTTACGGGCAGTCTTGGCGGGCGCGCATTACCGGGGCGGGGCGGGGCGCGGGCGGGGCGGTCGGCCGGGCCGGGGAGGAGGCATCCCGCCCGCGCCGGCAGGTAGCGGGGTGTCGCTGCGGCGGACGCCATCTTCATGCAGTTCCAACGCGCTCATCACAAGGGCGAAGTGGCTAAAGGCCTGCGGTGTGTTGCCGAGTTGCCGGCCGGCCTCGACGGCCCACTCCTCGCTGAGGAGCCCGACGTCGTTGCGCAGCGCCAGCAGGCGCTCGAACAGTTCCCCGGCCTCGTGCCGCCGCCCCGCCCCGATCATGGCCTCCACCAGCCAGAAGGAACACGCCAGGAACACCCCTTCCTCGCCGGGAAGCCCGTCATCGCTCTGCGCCGGCAGGTAGCGGCGCAGGAAGCCGTCATGCGTCAACTCGCGCTGGACGGCGTCGATGGTTCCGATGATGCGCGGATCATCCGGCGGGAGAAACCCCACCCGGGGCAGCAGCAGGAGGCTCGCGTCCAGCTCGGGCCGCCCATAGGACTGCACGAACGTGTTCCGTTCGGCGTCGAACCCGTTGGCCATGACCTCGGCGTGGATGGTGTCACGCAGCTCCTCCCAACGGTCCGCCGGTCCAATCAGGCCGAAGTCCCGGACCCCCTTGACCATGCGGTCCGCCGCCACCCATGCCATCACCTTGGAGTGGGTGAAGTGGCGCTGCGGGCCGCGCATTTCCCACAACCCGTTATCTGGCTGGCTCCAGGCCGTTTCGAGATGTTCCATGAGGGCCACCTGGACGTCCCAGGCGTCGTCGGTGTGTTTGAGAAGTGAGTTCCGAGTCAGGGACAGGCAATCGAGCACCTCGCCCCAGACATCGAGCTGCAGCTGGCCGGCCGCGCCGTTCCCGGTACGCACCGGGGCAGAATTTTCATAGCCCTTCAGCCACGGCAATTCGAGCTCCGGCAGCCGGCGTTCGCCGTGGAGGCCGTACATGATCTGCAGATCCGCCGGGTCCCCGGCGACGGCGCGGAGCAGCCAGTCGCGCCACGCGCCGGCCTCCTCCGTGTAGCCCGCGGCCAGCAGCGCCTGCAAGGTAAGGGTGGCGTCGCGCAGCCAGCAGAAGCGATAGTCCCAGTTCCGGGTGCCGCCGATCTCCTCCGGCAAGGACGTCGTGACGGCGGCCACGATCCCGCCGGTGGGGGCGAAGGTCAAGGCTTTGAGCGTGATCAGCGAGCGCTGGACCGCGTCACGGTGCGGCCCGGTCACCGTACACTTCGCCGACCAGCGAAGCCAGAACTCCTCGGTCGACGCCAAGACCGCTTCCGGGTCCACGGAGCGCGGCCGGCGGAGGTGGCTGGGGCTCCATGTCAGCACGAACGGCACACGGTCACCGGCCGCGACCGTGAAGTCGCTGACGGTGTGCATCCGCTCGCCGCGCAGGGGCGCCTCGGTCACCAGATAAGCGGCGTCGGGCCCGGCGATGGCGTGGATTCCGCGCTCGTCGTGGCGGACCCACGGCACAATATGGCCGTAGTCGAACCGGAGCGCCAGCTCGCCGCGCATCCGCACCGTGCCGCGGACCCCGACCACGATCCGCACGATATCCGCCACTTCGTCGCGGGGTGGCATGAAGTCAATGATCCGGACCTTGCCCTCGGGCAAGTCCCACTCGGTTTCCAGGATCAGCGTGCCCTTGCGGTAGCGGCGGCGCGTGCATTCGCCGCCGCCTGCCGGCGCCAGCAGCCACCGGCCGGCCCCGGGGGTATCGAGGAGCGCGCTGAAACAGGCTGGCGAGTCGAAGCGTGGCAGGCACAGCCAGTCGATGGAACCTTCGGTGCTGATCAGGGCCGCGGTGTGCAGATCCCCGACCATTGCGTAATCTTCGATGCGTGCCATGACACTTACAGTGCCACACCGCCGTCCCACCCGGCACACGGGAGCAGGCACACGGGAGGCCCGGAGGACTAGGATCCATCGTTGGGAGAAAGGGACCGGGCATGGAAGAGCACGCAGGATCTTGGCACGACGGCCCTGGCCACACAGGCGCCGGACAGGCAGGCGCTGTACGGATCGGCACGTCAGGCTGGAGCTATGACCACTGGGAAGAGGTCCTCTATCCGCCGGGGCTGCCGGCCCGGGACAGGCTGGCACACTACGCGGCCCGCTTCGACACCGTCGAATTGAACGCCAGCTTCTACCGCTGGCCCAGGGAGCACTCGTTCGCCAGTTGGTGCCGCCGGCTGCCCGAGGGTTTCGCCTTGTCCGTCAAGGCACCCCGCGGCCTGACGCACGCCAAGAAGCTTTACGCCCCGGAGGTCTGGGTGGACCGGATCACCCGGTGCTGGCACGAACTCGGCGACAAGAGAGCCGTGCTGCTCGTCCAGCTGCCCCCGGGCCTAGCGCGGGATGACGCCCGGCTGGACTACTTCCTGGCGGCACTCCCCGGGTGGATCCGGGTCTGTGTGGAGTTCCGCCACCCAAGCTGGGACGACGACGCTGTGTACGCCCTGCTGGAACGTCACGGCGCGGCCTACTGCATCATGAGCGGCGCCGGGCTCCCGTGCGTCCTGCGCGCGACCGCGCCGTTCGTCTACATCCGGCTGCACGGCCCGGACCACGACGTCCTGTACGGCGGGTCCTATTCCGATGACGACCTGCGCTGGTGGGCGGACCGGATCCGCGAGTGGCAGGCCAGCGGGAAGGACGTCTACGCGTATTTCAACAACGACGGCGGCGGCAACGCCGTCCGCAACGCCACCGCACTGCGCCGGCTGCTGGATGAGCCGCCGCCCTGGTAATCCGGCGCCGCAGGCGCCCCCTCCCGGGACCCCGCCGGCGCTGCCGGAGCCCGGCACTGTGGGAGAGTGGAGGCATGGAATTGGCGTCGCAACCAGCGCAGCAGCTGCCCGTGTCCGGCAACAGGGCCTTCCGGCTCGCCCACTGGGTGTCGGACACCGTCAATGGGGTTCGCCTCAAGACGGCCCGGCGCTGGAAGTTCATGCCGCAGACCGTCGCCTATCAGGGCTACGGCTCGACAGATTGGGTCAGGGTACTGGGCCGCGTGGTTCTCACCAGCAGGCCCGTGCCGGGCAGCAAGGCGGAGCGGCTGGCCCGGAACGGGAACCAGAACATCCGCGGCTGGCGCGCCTTCACGAGTGTCCCGGTCCAGTTCACCGAGGTGGAGATCCAGATCGGCGGCGTCACCACTCGCGTGCATGCGGACCGCGGCGGCCTGGTGGACGCCCTGGTTCACGTGGCGTTGACCCCGGGCTGGCATACGGCCGTGCTGCGGGCCGAAGGAACTGAACCGGTCGAGGCCAAGATTTTTGTGATCTCCCCGGACACCAAGCTGGGTATTGTCTCGGACATTGACGACACCATCATGGTCACGGCCCTCCCCCGGCCTTTCCTGGCGCTCTGGAACACCTTCGTCCTGAACGAACGCGCCCGGATGGCGACACCGGGCATGGCCGTCCTGATGGATCGGCTCAAGGTGGAGCACCCGGAGGCGCCGGTGATCTACCTGTCCACCGGTCCGTGGAACGCAGCGCCCACCCTGGCCCGCTTCATGGCCCGGAACCTCTATCCGTCGGGCGCGCTGCTGCTCACGGACTGGGGACTGACCCACGACCGCTGGTTCCGCAGCGGCCAGGAACACAAACGGCGGAACCTTGAGTTGCTGGCCCAGGAATTCCCGAACATGCGCTGGCTGCTGTTCGGCGACAACGGCCAGCACGATGAAGAGATTTACTCCGGCTTCGCCCAGGAGCATGCAGACCAGGTCGCCGCGATCGGCATCCGGCAGCTCTCGACCAGCGAGGCCGTCTTGGCCGGTGGCCACTCCGACACCGGAGACCACTCGGAATCATCCGTCCCGTGGCTCTACTCGCCCGACGGCGCCGGACTGGCCAAGGGCCTGCAAGACCTGGATCTGCTCTAAGTTGAGTCTGCCTTTGTCGGGTCAGGCCGCCGGTCGGGGCTCACGGGCGTCGGCGTCCTGCTTTCCGGCGTTGGGCAGCGCGGCGGAGGCCGAGTTCCGGGCCGCCAGTACCTCCTGAAGCCAGTAGTAGGAGGCCTTCGGCGTGCGGACCTGGGTGTCGAAATCGACGTGCACCAGACCGAACGGCTGCTTGTAGCCGGCGGACCACTCGAAGTTATCCATGAAGGACCACACATAGTAGCCGCGAAGGTCCACGGCCTCGGCCGCACCGCCAGGACGGGTCGCTTCCAGGGCCGTGCCGATGTGGTCCGCGAGGTAACGCAGGCGCCGTTCATCCGGAACCATCCGGCGGTCCGCCCCGACACACTGGACCACCACGTCCTCGAAACTGGCCCCGCCCTCGGTGATGTAGACCGGGGGCAGATCCGGGTAGCGCTCGGCCATCTCAGCCAGGGCGACCGACATGTAGTCGGGCTTCACCGGCCAGCCGTAGGCCGTGGTCTCGGTGTCCGGGAACGGCGCGATGTGCAAGGGCGCACCGGGTGTCCCGCTGAGGTCATCCCCCATGGCCTCGGCCATGCCGGGCGGCACGGCCCCTTCGCCCGGACCCGCCCCGACGCGGGTGGGCATGTAATAGTTCAGGCCATAGAAATCCAGGGGCTGGGAGATCAACTCCATGTCTTCGCTGGAGGGGCTGAAAGACGACGAAAAGAACGTGGCGGCCCGAATGAGATCCGGGTATTTGCCGAGCAGCACGGGATCGGCGTAGAGCCGGTTCTGCGCCACATCCATGAGCCCGGCGCTGACCGCGTCCAGCGGGTTGGCGGTGGCCGGGACCATCGGTGAGTACACGTTGGTGATGCCGATTTCGCCCTTCACCTTGGCGGCACGCAGCGCCTGGAGCGCCAGGCCGTGGCCCAGCAACTGGTGGTGCGCGCTGGGGAGCGCCTTGAGCATGAGTGCCTCGCCGGGCGCATGCATGCCCAGGGCGTAGCCGTTGGTGGTCACAGTGGCGGGCTCATTGACGGTCACCCAGCGGGAGACGCGGTCCCCGAAGGCAGCCGCGGCGATGGCGGCGAAGTCCCCCAGCCGGTAGGCCGTCTCCCGGTTCATCCAGCCGCCGGCCTCCTCCAGGGGCAACGGGGTGTCCCAGTGGTAGAGCGTGGCCATGGGGGAAATACCGTTGGCGAGCAACAGGTCGATCAGCCGGTCGTAGAAGTCTAGTCCGGCGGGGTTCACGGGCCCGCTGCCGCCGGGCTGGATCCTGGACCAGGACAACGAAAACCGGTACGAATCGATTCCCAGGTCCTTCATCAGTGCCACGTCCTCTGGCATCCGGTGGTAGTGGTCGCAGGAGACGGCCGGGCTGTGATCCTCCACGATCGAACCCGGTTTCGCGGCGAAGACGTCCCATCCAGAGGGGCCGCGGCCGTCTTCATCGAGCGCACCTTCGATCTGGAAGGCCGACGTAGCCACGCCCAGGGTGAAGCCGGGCGGAAGAAGGGAAGCCAGATCCTTGGCGGAAGGGTTCATCGACGGGGACCTCTATGTAGTTTCAGCGGTTGGTTGAATGATCTTAGGCTTCCCCCGGGGGCGGGCGCCACGACCTGCGAAGTTTGACGGGCGCGGCGCCATTGGCCAGTGTTGACCCGTGCACGTGAAAACTGAAGAAGGCGTCAAACGCCGACCGGCCTGGGCGCCGCCCAGCCCCGGCCGGCAGGCAGCGGCTCTCCTCTGCTTCCTCGCGGTCTCCCATGGGGTGTCCTTCGTGGCGTCGCTGGTCATCAAGGACAACGCCAGCGGGCGGTACGCGGCGGCGAACAAAGCACCGTGCACTCCGCCGGGCTGGTGTCAGTTTTCAAAGGCGAGTGCACGAATGTCCGAAGTCCTGCTCACCAAGTATTTTTGGCAACAGTGGTCAGCACGAAATTTCAGGAGACCTCAGCACAATCCGCCGGTCCGCACCCGATAATGCTTGATTTCATGCCGGTACGGAGGGGATCGTTGAACGTGGCCCGGGACGAGAGGTCGCGGCGTCGCCCGTAATTGAGTCCGCTGCACGAGTAGGGACTGGCATGGAACCGGAATCAACATCGATCAGTGGGCACGGTTTGCCGACCATGCCGGACGCGGTCTGGGAACTGGCACGCCGGCGGGCTGAAGTCATCGCGCCGTTGGCGGGTTTGAGCGTCATCGGTAAACAGGCGGTCGACGAAGCTTCCCGGGAGCTGGGTATCTCCAGGCGGCATGTGTATCCGCTCATCCAGCGCTACCGTGAGGGCACTCGGCCGCGGCGGCCGAACAACTCCGACTCATGCACCATCCGGATGGGAAGGACATCACCTTGGACACTCGCGTATCCACTGGAATACTATGGTTGTCCGGGCGATGGCTTCGGGTCTGCGAACAGGCGGGACCGAGTGGGGGCGTAAGCCTCCCTTCCGAGTCGCCACTGTGGAAGGAAAGTTGTGTCACCTGGTTCTGAAACGATGCGGCATGACGGGGATTCGATCTACGCCCAGCTGCGCTCTGAAATCCTGGCCGGTGCAATTCCTCCGGCTACTCCCTTGCGGGAGGTTACCTTAGGTGAACGCTTCGGTGTCTCCCGCACGCCCGTGCGCGAGGCCCTTCGCCGCCTCCAGCACGACCGTCTTCTGGATCGCGGCGCCCGCGGACTGCAGGTCCATCAGGCAACGCCCCAGGAAGTCATTCAGGTCTATGACGTGCGGATTCTTTTGGAACAGGAGGCGGCCGGGCAGGCTGCCCTGTCCCACGACATCACTGACATCATGCAGCTCGAAGGCCTGGTGGAACGTGACCGCGCACTCGTCAGCCCGGATGACCAAACCCGGGCGTCGACGAACCTGGAGTTCCACGCTGCCGTCTGGGCGGCTGCGCACAATCCGGTCCTCCAGGATCTCCTGCAGCGGCTGTCCACCCACCTGATCCGCACGCCGCACTCGACTCTGTCGGTGGGAGAGCGTTGGGATGAGGCCCTGGCCGAGCATTCGAAGCTGGTCGCGGCCATCACCGCCGGCGACGAAACTGCTGCGAGGAACACCGCACGCGAGCACATGGAGACAGCCCGCCGGATCAGGCTCGACCTGCTGCGGAAATCGGCCTCCCACTAAGATCACTGCCGGGCTCTCCGGCTAGATCTTCGGGCCTCGATGTACCAGCTTTTCCGTCTCCTCCCGGGCGTTAGCCCGGTGCAGCCGCGGTTGCGCGGGCCGCTGCCGTTGATAACTGCCGCGGTGGTCGGCGATGCGTTCGCACCCATCGAAGACTCCTAAGACTTGCCGTGATTGCGGTCACTGTGCCACACTGTACTTCACTGTATACAGTCGTATTCCATCAAAGGAGATAGATAATGACAGCGATCACGGAAACGGACACCGTCGTTGAGTTCCGCGGGGTCGGCAAGCGCTTTGGCAGCATGCAGGCCCTGACCGGCATTGATTTGTCAGTGCGCCGTGGCGAGGTGGTCGTCATCCTGGGCCCGTCAGGGTCCGGCAAATCGACGCTGTGCCGGTGCATCAACCGTCTCGAAGCCATCGACGAGGGCCACATCCTCATCGACGGCCACGAACAGCCTGTCGAGGGCAGGGACCTGTACAAGTTCCGCACGGAGGTGGGGATGGTCTTCCAGTCCTTCAACCTCTTCTCCCACAAGACCATCCTGGAGAACATCACCCTCGCCCCCCGGAAAATTCTGGGCCTGGACAAACAGGCGGCAGAGACGCGGGCCCACGAGCTGCTGGCCATGGTCGGCATCGCCGACAAGGCACACAGCAGGCCCGCGCAGCTTTCCGGGGGTCAGAAACAGCGCGCGGCCATCGCCCGCGCGCTGGCCATGGATCCCAAGGTTCTGCTCTTTGATGAACCGACGTCCGCGCTCGATCCGGAATCCACCCGCGAGGTTCTGGCAACCATGCGGAGCCTGGCGCAGAGCGGCACGACGATGATCGTCGTGACCCACGAGATGTCGTTCGCACGTGCCTTCGCGGACCGGATCGTGTTCATGGCAGCCGGGACCATCGTGGAGACTGCCGACCCTGAAACGTTTTTCACCTCCCCTTCCAGCGACCGGGCCAAAGCCTTCCTCTCCTCGGTCCACTAACAGCACCTGTGCAACGACGCACCCACCCTAAGGAGTCACCATGAAACGCCAGCACTTCCTGCCGGCCCTGGCCATCGCCGGCGCCCTGATTCTGGGCACCACGGCCTGCGGCGGCAGCATCCCGGCCGCCGAGACCAAGCCGGCCCAGAGCTTCCCGGCCAACAGCACGATGGACAAGATCCAGAAGCGCGGCAAAGTGATCGTAGGGGTCAAATTCGACCAGCCGCTCTTTGGGGTGAAGAATCCGGTCACCGGCAAGATGGAAGGCCTGGACATTGAGATGGCCAAAATCCTGGCCAAGGACCTCACCGGCAGTGCAGAGAATGTCGAGTTCGTTGAGGCGGTCACCAAGAACCGCGAGGCGTTCCTGCAGCAGAACAAGGTCGACGCCGTCATCGCCTCCTACGCCGTGACGGACGAGCGGAAGAAAGTCGTCAGCTTCGCCGGCCCGTACCTTGAAAGCAACGTGGCCCTGCTGGTCCGCAAGGACGACAGCTCAGTGAACAAACCCGAGGACCTCCAGGGAAAGACTGTGTGTTCCACCACCGGCGCCCGCGCGGCCCAGCTGATCGGCCACGCCGTGCCCACAGCCAACGTGGTCCTGTTCAGCACCTACAGTGAATGCGCGCAGGCACTGAAGGATAAGAGGGTCGACGCAGTGACCACCACCGAGGCAATCCTGCTCGGTGTCCAGTCCCAGAATCCGGATGCCTACCGCATCGCGGACGGCCATCTGGCCGATGCCGAGGAATTTGCCATCGGCGTGGCCAAGGACGATGCAGCATTCCATGACTACCTCGATCAGCTTCTGAACAAGGCCATCGCGGACGGGGACTGGAAGAAGGCGTACGACGCCACCATCGGCCAGGTCAAGCCCGGCGATGTCACCCCGCCCAAAGTCGTTCTGTAGGGACCGCTGATGTCATTCCTTATCAATCACCTCGGCGACTTCGGCCAGGGCGTGCTGGTGACTCTGGGACTCGTCCTGCTGGGCGCCACCGGTTCGATGATCCTGGGAACCGTCCTCGCCGCACTGCGGACGAGCCCCATCAGGACGGCCCGGGCAGTTTCCTCGGCCTATGTGCTGATTTTCCGTAATGTGCCGCTTCCTGTGCAGATGGTGCTGTTTGTCTTCGGGCTCCCGGTCTTGGGCATCCAGTACTCGCTCTACGCCTCGGCCGCGATCGTCCTGGTTCTCTACACGGCGCCGTTCGTGGCCGAAACCCTGCGTTCGGGCCTGAACACCGTGGACCGCGGCGAGCTTGAAGCAGGGCGCGCCCTGGGCTTCGGGCCGATGGGCTCCCTGAGGCTCATCGTCCTCCCGCAGGCTTTTGCCACGGTGGTCAGGCCGCTGGGCAACGTCTTCATCACCATGGTCAAGAACACCTCGGTCGCTGCCCTGGTGGGCGTGGCCGAGCTGACGTTCCTTTCGGACAAGATCGCAGTCGATGAAGCGCAACCGTTCATTGTCTTCGGCGGGGCCGCCATTTGCTACCTCGCCATCGGTCTGGCCATCGGCCGGCTCGTTTCCGCAGTCGATCAGAAGGTGGCGTTCAGCCGATGAGTACCGTATCTCTTTTTGACCCGGCCGGTCCGCGCGCCAAACGCCGGCACCTGCTCCTCGAAGTCATCACCGGTCTCGTGGTGCTTGCCGGAGTGTACGTCGTATTCAAGCTCCTGTACGACAAGGGTGAGCTGAGTGCGGCGGCGTGGGCCCCATTCGCCGAACCCGGGCTCTGGGCGCTTCTCGGCCAGGGATTGTGGAACAACATTGCGGCCGCATTGGTCGGCATGGTGCTGTCCCTGATCACCGGATGCCTCCTGGCCTTCGGGCTGGTCTCCACCCGCACCCTGATTCGCCGGATCTGCCGGGTCTACACCGACGTCTTCAGCAGCATCCCGCTGCTCCTGCTGCTCTACTTCACGTCCCTGGTGCTGCCCAACTACGGTTTCAAGCTCGGGGATTTCTGGTTCCTGGTCATCGCGCTGACCCTGTACAGCGGGGCCGTCATCGGTGACCTGCTGCGCTCCGGGATCCTCGCGCTGCCGCCGGGCCAGGCCGAGGCCTCCCTCGCACTCGGTTTCTCCCATGTCGGCACGCTGCGCCTGGTCCTGCTGCCGCAGGCGCTCCGGTCCATGAGCCCTGCCCTGGTGAGCCAGCTCATCATCCTCTTCAAGGGAACAGCACTGGCCTTTGTGCTCGGCGGCTACATGGAACTGCTGCGGTCCGCCACCGTCATCGGCCAGTACTACACCCGGTCCCTGCTGCAGGCCCAGTTTGTTGCCGCCCTGGGATTCCTGATCGTCAACATCGCCCTGGGCGCCCTCGCCGTGGCCCTGGAACGCCGCCAAAACCGTCTCACCGTCCGGGAGCCCTTGCCCGCAACTGCGGCAGACCCGGCCCCCGAGCCCGCCCACCGCTGACACCCGGAGTCACCCGGACTAAGGGATCACCTGGCCGTGTCTATGTATACAAACGAACACAATAGAATTCAATACGAAGGAGACAGGAACAATGCCTGATCCGAACGAAACCGCAGCTGTAAACCCCACCCACGCCGACGTGATCGTCGTCGGCGGCGGAAATGCCGGATTCACGGCGGCCCACGCCGCTGCCGTCCGCGGACGAAAAGTCATCCTGCTCGAAAAGGGCACCAAGGACATGGCCGGGGGCAACAGCTTCTACACCGCCGGCGCCACCCGCATCGTCCACAACGGTCTGGACGACCTGCAGTGCCTGGTGGAACCGGACGAACGGCACGACCGCACCGTCGTTCCCCCCTACAGCGCCGAGGAATACGCCTCGGACCTGGAAAAGGTCACCGAGGGCCGGAACGACCCCGCACTGACCGACGTCCTCATCGCCGAGAGCCAGTCCACCCTCCGCTGGCTCAACAGCCTGGGCCTGAAATACCGCCTGATGTACGAGCGCCAGGCCTACGAACGGTCCGACGGGTCCTACCTCTTCTGGGGCGGCCTGCACGTCGGGAACGTCGGCGGCGGCGAAGGTCTCATCGAGGACCACACCCGGGTCGCCACCGAGTTGGGCGTCGACATCCGCTACGGCCACGCGGCCCAAAACCTCATCGTCGAGGACGGCCGCATTGCCGGCGTCGTCGTCAACACCCCTGACGGGGAGCTGCGCCTGACCGCCGAATCGGTAATCCTCACCGCCGGCGGCTTCGAGTCCGACCCCCAGTGGCGGCGGGAGCACCTGGGCGAGGGCTGGCAGAACGCCAAGGTCCGGGGAACCCCCTACAACACCGGTGACATGATCGCCGCGGCGCTGGCAATCGGTGCCACCAAGGGCGGGGACTGGGGTACCTGCCACAGTGTGCAGTGGGATGCCTTCACGGCCACCAACGAGAGCAACCGTGAACTCACCAACCGGCTGACCCGCCAGAGCTACCCGTTCGGCATCATCGTCAACACCGACGGCAAGCGCTTCCTGGACGAGGGCGCGGACTTCAGGAACTACACCTACGCCAAGTACGGCAAGGAAATCCTCAAGCAGCCCGGATCCGTGGCCTACCAGATCTTCGACGCAACCCTGCGCCCGATGCTGCGCAGCGAGGAATACGACATGCCCGGCATCTCGGTGGAGGTCGCGGACACTATCGAGGACCTGGCCGCCAAGATCGGCCTGGATCCGGAGAGCCTGTCCAAGACCGTGACGGACTTCAACAACTCGATCGACCGCTCCGTCCCGTTCGACCCCACCATCAAGGACGGCCGGCAAGCGGCGACGGAGCCGGTCAAGAGCAACTGGGCCGCCCCCATCGAAACCGGACCCTTCTACGCCTACGGCGTCACCTGCGGGATCACCTTCACCTTCGGTGGCATCAAGTCCGACACCCACGGCCGCGTCCTGGACGCAAGCGGCAATCACATCGAGGGCCTCTTTGTGGCCGGTGAAATGCTCGGCGGACTGTTCAGCACCAACTACCCGGGCGGCACCGGACTTGCTGCCGGATGTGTCTTCGGGCGGCGGGCCGGCGTCCTGGCGTAGGTCAGAACCCGCGGAGGCCACCGTAGGCCTCATGCGCGCCAGGTAAAGCGGCCGGGTATGAGGAAGAGCAGGCTCTTGGCGGCGAAGAGGTCCCCGAAGCCACTGTCCTGGCGTTCCCATTTGGTCTCCTGAGCGGACCATCATCACGGACTGCCGGCCATATGTCCGGCACATTTGGGCGCCCTTCCCGCACTCCATCGCAACAGACAGCCCGAAAGTCGGGCGTGGGAAGGGAGCCCATACGGAGGAGGCAGGGTGGCGGCAACGCCGCCCTGCCTCCTCCGACGCTCACACGAACCGACTGACTGCGCAGTCGACCCATCCCGACACCCTCAAGGACAAACCATGACGACCCGATCGTCCGGACCTTATGCAGAAAACCGGAAACCCGCCCCCGTTGCCAACTGGTCCAAATTCTCACGGGCCGACGACGTGCAAATCCACCAACACGGACGACTCGTCGCTAGCGGGCGCATCGACATGCTGGCCGCTGACGGCAGCGTGCTTTGGTTCCATCTGGCGGACGGCAACGGACGCGCTCTATTTCTCCAGAGTGACGGCCTGAGAATTTACCGAAGCCACCGCTGAGCGGCCAACTGACGTAACAGCTTCATCCGAGGACCGTGCCGGTGCCAGGCGCTCCGGCCGCCAACAGCTGCACCGGACCAGGTGGCGCCTGCCCCCAGATATTCGGCTACCGCCAGGGTGACTGGTTCAGAGTGCAGAGGACTTCTGAAATCCGTGCAGGCGACTTCTGAAACTGACAGCTGGGCCTTCGGAGCGGTCTGGACGGTGCTTTATACGACCATGGCGGTGGCGGCGCGGCTTGTCTGGCGCCGGGGAACAGGGCTTCCCTCCGCGCGCGGCCGGGGCGCCATGACTGTCTACGGCATCCTGCTGCTCGTAAACCTCGCCTGGGCGCCCCTGTTCTTCGGAATGTACCCCATGGCGACTACCCCGAGGCCAACAACTGAACCCTGCCAGCAACTGATCTCCGACGTCGTTCCGGTCCCGCTTCCGTGGCCCCGGCCGCTCACGACACCGATGTCTCCGGCCCGAACAGGAAGACCTTGGCGTGCGCCACCGCCTTCCGGAAGGCGTCGTTCCGCAGCGCCAGGAGCTGCTCCGCCTCGTCCGCAGAGGGTTCCAGATACTCCGTGAAGCCGGGCCTCAAAACCCAGATATCACCCGCGGGCGGCAGGTAGAACACGCCGAAGGAACGGTGCTGGCTGTCGTCAGCCGTCCAGACCGGGACCACCGCCAGCGCCGCGCCCGTGTCGATGTTGATCCATTGTGCCCGGGGCAGCGGGGCCTCATGCGCCTCTGGGTCCAGGAAGGGCGCCGTTCCCTCGCCCCAGCGCTCCTCGAAGCGCTCGTGGAAGACCGGCAGCAGGTGCGAATCGTAACGGCGCCATTGGCTCATGACTGCTCTCCTCCTCAGTGGGTGGGGCTGGTGAGTGTGGCTTCGGCCCGGGTCAGTGGCCTCCGCGCAGGTGCGTCCCCGGCAAGGGTCCAGGTTCCCAGCGCACGGGGAGCACGCGCACAAGGGGTTCCGGACGCCGGATGATGCGCACGGGGATGTCGCGGCCGCCCCGACCGGCATGGTCGTTCTGGCCGCTCTCGTGGTTCAATGTGCTGCCCTGGACGCCGGGCCCCCAGCCGCTGGCGTCGTACTCCGCCCGGGTCCCGGCGTCCCGCAGCACGGCGAAAGCGTGCAGAATCGCGCCCGCGTCGCTGCCGTCGGGAGGGTCCATGTCCAACTGGCCGACATCGGGATGGCGCCGGCGCATCAGCGCCCGGAAGGCGCGCCCGATCTCCTGTCGGCTCGCCTCCGGGGAGACGCGCAACAGCGCATAGTAGCCCCGGGGGTCAGGGTTCCTGCCGGACATTCTCGCCCTCCGTTGCAGACAGCCGGAGCCGGCGCCGCGCTGAGTGCCCGGCGCCGGCCCTTGGGGCTATTTCCCGATCTCGTGCAGTTCGTCCTGCGAACGCATGATTTCAATCTTCCGCGGCTTGGCCCGCTCCGCCACGGGGATGCGGAGGGTCAAGACGCCGTCGGCGTAGTGCGCCTTGACGTCCTCCGTGTTCAGGGTGTCACCGAGGATCAACTGGCGGCTAAATACGCCGCGGGGGCGCTCCGAAACCGTCAGCTCCACGTTGGGCTGCGTCGGGTCCCGCCGCTCCGCCCGGACCGTCAGGACGTTGCGTTCAATATCGAGCCCAATCGAGTCGACGTTGACCCCCGGGAGGTCGAACGCGACGACGAATTCGTCGTCCTCCTGCCACGCGTCCATGGGCATGGCCGCAGGGCGTGCCACCGTCCCGAACACCTGCTGGGCGAGCCGGTCAAACTCACGGAACGGGTCCGTCCGAATCAACATCATTTCCCACTCCTTCAGTGCGATTTGGTCTAGGTTTCTTCTACAACCCACCGCCATTTTTCTATGGTGTTGGGTATAGATTTTTTATAGCACCGGTGAAACACTGATGCAAGGGCAAATTGCCGGAACAGGAGGGACACCATGGCGGACCGCAGCTCTGAGGCAGGCTTGTACGCAATCTCCGTGGTGGCGCAGCTGGTGGGCACGGGTCAGCAGAATATCCGGCTCTACGAGCGCCGGGGACTCCTCGCGCCGGACCGCACTGCGGGTGGCACCCGGCAGTACAGCGACGCCGACCTCGTGGTGCTGCGACGGATCGGCGAACTCCTGACCGAGGGCCTTAACCTGGCCGGCGTGGCCAAGGTGATGGAACTGGAGGCAGCCAACGCCCGGCTGCGGGCCGAGCTCAAGCGGGCGCGCAGCCGCTGACGGCGCTCAGTCCTGGCCGGTGTCCGCCGTCGACAGCGTTCCAGTGACCTGCTCCCCCGGGATCCGGGCCGTCCGCCAGGTGTCCAGCGCAATGACCCCGCCCAGAATCACGAGGGAGATGGAGAAGGCGCCCAGGGCATCGGTCAGCCAGTGGTAGCCGAGGTAGAGGCGGCTGATGGCTGCGAAGAACATGCCGATCCCCGCCACGATGAAGGCGACGACGGCGGACTTGGGGTTCTTCCGGCGCGAAAAGACGAGGTACGTGGTGACCAACAGGAAGTCGCACGCTCCCAGGACGTGGCCGGACGGAAAAGAGAAGGTGGAGTCGGCGCCGAAGAGCATCAGATCCAGCGGAGGCCGGTGGCGTTCCACGATGTGGCCAACGACCTGCGCCAGGATCACCCCGGTCAGCATGGCGCCGGCCAGGAGCATGGGCCGCCAGGCATGCTTGGCGACCAAGCCCCAGACCACTGTCACGATAAGGACGATGATCGGCAGTCCGATGGGGCCGAAGACGATCGCAAGAATGATCATGATGGTGGTGGTGGGTTCCCCGCGCAGGGTCAGGAGCCACAACCGCGCGGGCTCGTCCGCCGCCGAAATGCCATCGCGCTGCAGTACAGCTGTCAGAATCACGACGAACAGCACGACCCCCGCGATCATCAGGCCGACGGCGGTGCGGTAGAGATTCCGGCGCGCCGTCGCGCTCATGTACCGCTCTTCCACAACGAACTTTTCGTGGAAGGTCCGCCACCGACCCTGCGGTTTGCCTGTTTGAGCCTCTGCCATGTCGCCCTGCCACCTTTGCGCCGTGTTGTCGATAGTCCCCGCTGAAGATTATCCCCCTTATGTGCGCGGTGGTGGGCAAATGCCGACGACGCCCCGCGCCCTCAGCCGCGACGAGGCGCAGGAGGCACCGGACGGCAGCATCGCCTGCGTCCACGAGCATCTCTCGGCCTGCCCGCAGTGAGGCCGGGTGACCAGACTCACGGAGACAACCGGACTGGGAAGGATCCGCAGGTCAACCGCGGAGCCTGCAAACGTGCGGGCATCTGGCGCGGCATGGCCTCCAAGCAGACACGGCGTGGTAATTTGACGCGTGAATAAATATGACGTTAGTGTTCCTGAATCCATTGGGGCCGACTAGAAGTACTCCAAGAAAGACAGAGCGATGACCACGATTACCGAGTCCATTGAGATCCAAGTCGACAACCGGCACGTCCTCGACGAACGACTCAACGACGCCGTCCACGGGCTGCAGCAGCTCGCCATGACCACGGGGACGCACGGCATTCTGCTCACGCGGCACAAGCCGGGCCACTACACCGCGGCCCTCTCCGACCAGGTCCCCTTCGGCGTGACCCGCGAGCTCGTTCACTGAGCCACCGGTATACCGGACGCTGAGAGCCGGACTTAAAAGAGCCAGGTCCCGGGCGGCAGAGCATCGACTCGCCGCCCGGGACCTTTTTTGTGTTTCAGGGACGGTTACCAGTCGTGAACGGTGCCGTCGACGAGGCGGTTGTAGGGCAGGTAGGCCTGCTGGTAGGGGAACGCGGCGGCGGCTTCTTCGTTGAATTCGACGCCGATGCCGGGTTTGTCGCCCGGGTGCAGGTAGCCGTCCACGAACGTCATGGACTGCTCGAAGACCTCGTTCGTCTTATCCGAGTGCTGCATGTATTCCTGGATCCCGTAGTTGTGGATCGCCAGGCCGACGTGCAGCTGGGCGGCGAAGCCGACAGGGGAGATGTCGGTGGGGCCGTGGAAGCCGGACTTGATCTGGTACTGCGCGGCGAAGTCCATCACCTTCTTCAGCGGGCTGATCCCGCCGAAGTGGGTGGACGCGGCCCGGACGTAGTCGATCAGCTGTTCCTTGATCAGGCTCTGGTAGTCGTAGACGGTGTTGAAGATCTCCCCGATCGCCAGCGGGGTGGTGGTGTGCGCCCGGACCAGGCGCAGGGCCTCCTGGTTTTCGGCCGGGGTGCAGTCCTCGAGCCAGAACAGGTCGTAGGGTTCCAGCGCCTTGCCCAGCTTCGCGGCCTGGATCGGGGTCATCCGGTGGTGCCCGTCGTGCAGCAGCGGGATTTCCGGGCCGAACTCGTTCCGCACGGCCTCGAACACGGTGGGCAGGTGCCGCAGGTACGCGCGGGTGTCCCAGTCCTCCTCCTGCGGGAACGCCCCGCGCCCGGCCGGTTCGTAGTCGTACCGCTCCCCCGAGGCCTGCGCCTGGGCCGCGACGCCGTAGACGGCCTTGATCCCCGGGACCGCGGTCTGGATCCGGATCGACTTGTAGCCGAGCTCCAGGTGCTCCCGGACCGAGTCGAACAGGGAGGGGAGGTCCGCGCCGGAGGCGTGCCCGTACGCGCGCAGCCCGTTCCGGGACGCCCCGCCGAGCAGCTGGTAGACCGGCATCCCGGCCAGCTTGCCCTTGATGTCCCACAGCGCCATGTCCACCGCGGCGATCGCGGCCATCGTGACCGGGCCGCGGCGCCAGTACGAGGACCGGTACAGGAACTGCCAGGTGTCCTCGATCCGGTGCGGGTCCTTGCCGATCAGCAGCTGCGCGACGTGCTCCTTCAAATACGCGGCGACCGCGAGCTCGCGCCCGTTCAGGGTCGCGTCCCCGATCCCGGTCACCCCGTCCTCGGTGGTGATCCGCAGGGTCACGAAGTTCCGGGAGGGGCTGGTCACGAAGACTTCAGCGGCAATGATTTTCACAACAGGTCCTTTTCTTCTCTTTCGGGGGATGTCTTGGCCGGTGAACGGGCGGCCGGCCAGCCGCCCGGAGTGCGGTCAGCCGCCCGCGGCGGCCCGGCCAGCCGCCCGGGGTGGGGTCAGCGCTGCGTGGTTCCGCCCGGGGTGCTCCCGAGCAGTGCCAGCTCGGCGCGGCCCGGCAGGCCTTCCCAGTCCCCGGCGGTGCTGACGGCAAAGGCTCCCGCCAGGACCCCGCGCTGCAGGCGGCCGGCAACGTCGGCGCCGTCGAGCAGGGCCGAGAGGTAGCCGGCGGTGAAGGCGTCCCCGGCCCCCACGGTATCGATGCTGGTCACGGAGACGGCGGGCGCCTCCCAGCGCCCGTCGGCGGTGTGGACGCCGGCGCCGTCGGCGCCGCGCTTGACCACGACTTCCCGGACCCCGCGGTCCAACAGTTCGGCGGCCATGGCTGTTTCGGCAGCGACCGCACCGGCGTCGGGGTCCCCTGTTCCAGCCGGGACCGCCGCGACCAGCCCGAGTTCGTCGTCGGAGGCGATCACGATGCTGGCGTGCCGGGTGAGCGGTGTGAGCACGGCGCGGGCCTCCTCCCGGGACCAGAGCTTGCTGCGGTAGTTGACGTCGAGGGAGACCGCCATGCCGTCGGCGGCGGCACGCTCGGCCGCGTACTCCACGGCCTTGCGGGCATCGGGGCTGAGGGCGGCAGTGATGCCGGTCAGATGCAGGATCCGGGCCCCGGCCGTCAAGGCACGGTCCAGGTCCTCCCGGCCGAGGGTGGACCCGGCGGAACCGGCGCGGTAGTAGAAGGCCCGGGTGACATCCGCCGTGCGTTGTTCGAGGAACATCACGCCGGTGTTCCGCGCGGCGTCAATCCGGTGCCGCAGCCCGATCCCCTCGGCGCGCAGTTGGCGCAGGATGTACTCGCCGTGCGGGTCGGCGCCGACCACCCCGGCCCAGGTGACGCTGTGCCCGAGCCGGGCGATCCCGACGGCGACGTTCGATTCGGCCCCGGCCACGTGCATGCCCAGGCTGCCGCCGGCGGACAGCGGGCCGGTGGACCGCAGGGAGACCATGGACTCGCCAAACGTCAGCAGGTCAACGGCCTGCGGGGCGGAAGCGCTGTCGACGGCGGCCATCACCGGAGGCTCTCCGCACGCGGGCGGCCAAATTCGGCGGCCAGGGCCACGAAAGCGCGGGCCCGTTCCCTCATCGGGACAAGGTCGCCGCCGGAGCCGGTGTCGCCGAACAGCGGTCCGCCGAGCCCGACGGCGATCGCGCCGGCTTCCCAGTAGCCCGCTGCTTCATCCAGCCCGACGCCGCCGACGGCGATGAACGGGATCCCCGGGAAGGGATCGCGGAGCGCCTTAAGGTAGCCCGGTCCGCCGATGGAGGCCGGGAAGAGCTTGACCGCGGTGGCGCCCCGGTTCATGGCTTCGTAGGCCTCGCTGGGAGTCAGTGCACCGGCCAGCACCGGCAGTCCCAGCCGGGCGGATTCGGCGATCGACTCTGCCAGCGACGGGGTCACGATGAACTGGCCGCCCGCCCCGGCGACCCGGTCAACGTCCTGGGCCGTCAGCACTGTTCCGGCGCCGACGAAGCAGTCCGTCGGGGCGGCCGCGCGGACCTCGCGGATCGCCTCGAGCGCCCCCGGTGTGGTGAGCGCAATTTCGACGTACCGGAAGCCCTCCTCCATCGCCGCGAGGGCTGCCTTCGCCGCGGCTGCCCCGTCCGTGCCGCGCACAATTGCCACCAGCCGGGTCTCCCGGATGCCGGCGAGCAGCGATCCGGGCGTCAAGGTGTTCTCCATGTCAGGCTTCTCCTTCGTCGAGGCGTTCAGGGCCGGGCTCACAGTTCCGGCGTTCACCACTCGGCGAACGCGCCGTCGGGGTGCCGCCAGACGGGACCGCGCCAGGCGTGCCCGCGCTTGTCCGCGGCACGGACCACGGCCTCATCGATCTCGATGCCCAGGCCCGGGCCGGTGAGCCGTTCGATGTGTCCATCCACGAACTTGAGCGGGGACTTGTCCACCACGTAGTCCAGGACTTCTGCGCCCTGGTTGTAGTGGATGCCGATGCTTTGTTCCTGGATCAGGAAGTTGGGTGTCGCGAAGCCCACCTGCAGGCAGGCGGCCAGGGCCAGCGGGCCCAGCGGGCAGTGCGGGGCGAGCTGGACCTCGTAGATTTCGGCGAGCGAGGCGATCTTGCGGACCTCGGTGATGCCGCCGGCATGGGAGAGATCCGGCTGGGCCACGGCGATGCCGGCCTGCAGCGCGGGCAGGAATTCCTGCCGGCTGTAGAGCCGCTCGCCGGTGGAGACCGGCGTCGTGGTGGAGGAGGTGAACTCGCGCAGCAGGTGCGTGTTTTCCGGGACTACCGGTTCTTCGAGGAAGAAGGGCCGGTACGGCTCCAGCAGGGGCGCCACCCGGCGGGCGTTGGCGAGGCTGAAGCGGCCGTGGAAGTCGACGGCGACGTCGCGGTGGTCGCCGAGGACCTCACGGGCCGCCGCCACCCGGCGGACGACGCCGTCGAGCTCGGCCACGGAGGCGATGGGGCTCATCCGGCCGCTGGCGTTCATCTTGACGGCCGTCAGCCCGACCTCCAGCTGCGCGCTGATCTGGTCGGCCACCTCGTTGGGCTCATCCCCGCCCACCCAGCCGTACATCCGGATCCGGTCCCGGACGTGCCCGCCGAGAAGCTGGTGCACGGGGGTGTTGAAGTGCTTTCCCGCGATGTCCCAAAGGGCCTGGTCCAGGCCGGACACGGCGCTGGCCAGGATGGGCCCGCCGCGGTAGAAGGAGCCCTTGGTCATGACCTGCCAGTGGTCCTCGATCCGGAGCGCATCGTTGCCGATCAGCAGCTCCGAGAGCTGCTCGACGGCGGTGCGCACGGTTTCGCTGCGGCCTTCGCAGCTCGCCTCGCCCCAGCCGACAATCCCGCTGTCCGTCTCGATCCGGACGAAGAGCCAGCGCGGCGCGACTAGGAACGTTTCAATCCTGCTGATGAGTGTCATGTGCTGCCTAGCCCTTGGTCGCGCCGGCGGTGAGGCCGGACACGATGTACTTCTGCGTGAAAAGCGCAATGATCATGATCGGGATGGTGACCACGGTGGCGGCCGCCATCAGTCCTCCCCAGTCGATGCTGGCGTAGGAGACGAAGTCGAAGATCGCGACCGGAAGGGTCTTGGTCTTGGAGCCGCTGAGCACCAGGGCGAACATGAAGTTGTTCCACGAGAAGATGAAGGACAGGATGCCGGCGGTGGCGATGCCGGAAACCGAGAGCGGCAGGGTGATGCGGCGGAAGGCGCCGATCGGGGTCAGGCCGTCCACCTGGGCCGATTCCTCCAGCTCCAGCGGCAGGGAATCGAAGTAGCTCATCATGATGTAGACGATCAGCGGCAGCGAGACGAACATGTGGCTGAGGATCAGCACCTCGAAGCCGCCCACCATCTTCAGGTTGGAGAAGACGTAGTACCAGGGCACCAGCAGCGAGACGCCGGGGATCACGCGGGCCATCAGGACCACGAGCGCCGAGCGGTGCATGGTGAAGCGGCTCATGGCGTAGGCGGCCGGCACGCCCAGGACCAGCGACAGGGCCGTGGAAACGAAGGCCACCCAGAAGCTGTTGAAAATGAAGACGAAGTAGTTGTTCCGCTGCAGCACATTGGCGTAGTTCTCGCCTGTGGGGGTGAAGAAGAACGACTTGCCGGTGTCGTAGATGTCCACGTTGGTCTTGAAGGAGGCCAGCAGCATCCAGAACAGCGGGGCGATCAGGAACAGCACCACGGCCACCAGCGCGGCGACGCGGAACACCTTGTACGCGCGGGTGCCCGCGGGCTTCCGACGGCGCCGGTCCGCCTTGGTCGGCACGGCGGTGGCGGTTTGGGGTTCGGTGTTTTCAGTGTCTTCTGCGTTTTCTGACAGAACGGTCATTTGCTTACCGCTTTCTTGCGCATGGTCAGCAGCCACATGGAGCCGATGATGATCATGAAGAACAGGATCAGCACCGCGGAGGAGAGCCCGTACTGGTTGTAGTCGAAGCTCAGCCCGTAGGCGTAGACGTTGAGCGTCTCCACTTCGTGGAAGGACCCGCCGCCCTTGCCCTTGGTGGCGTAGAGGATGTCGAAGGTCTTCAGGGCGTCTATGCCCCGGAGCAGGATGGCGACGATCACGGTCGGCATCATGAGAGGCAGCGTGATGAAGAAAAAGCGCTGGAAGGCGTTGGCGCCGTCCATCCGGGCCGCCTCGTCAGGCTCCTCGGAGAGGGAGGTCAACCCGGCCAGCAGGATCAGGACCACCATGGGGGTCCACTGCCACACGTCCATGAAGATGGTGGTGCCGAGCGCCGTGTCCTGGCCTGAGAGCCAGGGCTGGGCGGGAATGCCGACCATGCCGAGCAGCTGGTTGACGAAGCCGATGTTGGGATCGAAGATCAGCCGCCACATCATGCCGACCGCCACGGGGGTGGCGACGAGCGGGAGCAGGATAGCCACGCGGACCCACTTTTCGCCACGGAACGGGCGCCACAGCAGCAGCGCGATGCACATGCCGAGCACCACCTCGCAGACGAGGGCAACGCCGGTGAAGCTCAGCGTGCGGCCGACGGCGGGCCAGAAGCGTTCGACGTCGGACAGGACCGTGAGGTAGTTCTGCACGCCGACAAACTCGGAGGCAGCCCGGACAGAGCCCTGCGAATCGGTCAGGCTCAGGTACAGGGTCCAGGCCAAGGGGAAGACGATCAGGACGCCGACGAAGATCATGGCGGGAGCGGCGAACAGCCACTTGCGGTGCCGGTTGGCCCAGCCCGAGAAGTTCTCGCGTGCACTACGTGTGCGGGCGGCCTTCCGGGATGGCGCGCTGCGGGGAGGGGTCAATACAGACATGGTTCACCTAAGGAGTTGGGGGTGAAGTGAAGAGCTGGCCGCGGCGGGACGGCAGCGGACTGCCGGCCCGCCGGGCTGGATTGTGCGTCACTCGGGTAGTGCGGCAGGCGCGTAACGCGCCAGCCACCTACTTCTTTTCGCTGTCCAGGAACTTCTGGAAGGCCTCCTGCGCCGTGTCGGCAGCCGCGGAAGCGTCAGAGCCGGTGATGGTGGAGACGATCGGGCCGCCCACGATCTCGCGGGCCTTGCCTACGGTGACAACCTCGGGACGGTCGTGCCCGACGCCGTTCTTGGCGCTGGCGGAGATGGCCTCGGCGAGGTCCTTCGGGTAGGTGGAGGTTCCGGCCGGGTCAGCCCAGACCGAAGCACGGGGTCCGGGGACACCGGCTTTCTGTGCCTCGAGGGTGCGTTCCTTGCTGGTGGCCCACTGGATGAACTTCCAGGCGTTGTCCTGGTTGCTTGATGCCTGGTTGATGGCGAGGCCCCAAGACGGGATGTTGTACGGCTTGGAACCCGCGGGGCCGGCGGGCAGCGGGGCGAACCCGACCGTGTCGGCGACCTTGGACTTGGCCGGGTCGGTGGCGTTCTTGTAGAGCGAGTCGGCCTCAGTGTAGAAGGCAGCCTTGCCCTGCGTGAAGATCGCCATCGCCTCGGGCCAGCTCATGTCGGTGCTGACGTTGGCGGGGCCGTAGTTCTTGATCAGTCCGCCGTAGAACGAATAGGCCTTCTTGGCGGCGTCGGAGTTCACGGCGGACTTGCCGCTGGCGTCGGTGAAGTCGCCGCCGAAGCTGTACAGGAAGCTGGAGAACTGAGTGACGGCGGCGGACTTGCCCGTGCGGGCCACGAATCCGGCCGTGCCCGGGGAGGAAGCCTTGATGGCCTTGGCCGCGGCTTCGAGCTCGTCCATGGTCTTGGGAACCGCCAGGCCGGCGGCCTTCAGCAGGTCCTTGCGGTAGTACAGGACTTCGCGCTCGGTGATGATCGGGACGCCGACCACCTTGCCGTCAGCGGTAGTGGCCTTGACGGGGCCCTCCTGGTAGTCCTTCCAGTCCCAGTTGGCGTCCGAGGAGACCTTGGACGTCAGGTCCGCCAGGTAGCCGTTCTTCGCGAACGCCTTGCCTTCCTGGAGCGGGCGGTACATCATCACGTCGATCTCGTCGCTGCCGGCGTTGAGTTTGACGTTGTACTGGTCCGAGAGCTGGTCTTCGCCGAGTTGGGTCAACTCGACCTTGAGTCCGCTGGACTTCTCGAATTCCGGAATGGCCGCCTTGATGCCTTCGGTCCAGACATGGTTCGCGAGGGTGACCCGGACGGTGCCGGAGGTCTTGGCGTCGCTGCTGCCGCTGGCGCCGCCGCAGGCAGTCAGCCCCAGGGACAGGACCGCGGCGACAGCCGCGTACTTCGCAATTGAACGTCGCTTCATTACGACTTCCTTTGATTTTCAGGGCTGGGCGTCTCTGTCCAGCCAGCTGCAAATGCATCTTTACATCTGCTCTGGAAGCGATCTTAGGTAAATAAAGCAGATTTATACAAGCCCTTGTGGCCCGCCAGTATGATTTATTTATGAAAACTCCAAAGGCGGAGCCAACAGCAGACCTGCATTCCGTGCTGGTCCAGAACCTCGGGCTGGCCATCGCCGAAGGGACGCTGGCGCCACACTCGATCCTGCGCCTGGACGAACTTGAGGCCCAGCACAAGGTCTCCCGGTCCGTGGTGCGGGAAGCCACCCGCGTGCTGTCCTCCAAGGGAATGCTGGAGTCGCGGCGGCGGCTGGGGACGGTGGTGCAGCCGGAGGAGTCATGGAATGCGTACGACCCCCAAGTGATCCGCTGGCGGCTCGCATCCTCAAAGCGGCTGGAGCAATTGCGGGCCCTGAACGAGCTCCGCGGAGCAATTGAACCGCAGGCTGCCCGGCTCGCCGCCGAGAGGGCATCCTGGGATGCCGGCAGCGACCTCGTCTCCCTGGCCGCAAGGCTGTGGGCGTCAGGCCAGCGCGCGGACCGGGTCGAGTTCCTCCGGCTCGACATCGAGTTCCATGCGGCGGTGCTCCGGGCCTCCGGCAACGCCATGTTTTCCCAGCTGCACAACCTGGTCACCGAGGTGCTGACCGGGCGCACCGAGCACGGCCTCATGCCGCACCTGCCACACCACGAGGCCCTCCAGCTGCACGTGGATGTGGCCAGCGCCATTCAGCGCGGCGAGGCGGACGCCGCGCACGCCGCCATGAGCAGGATCGTGGAGCAGTCCACCGAGGAAATGGGCGACATCTGGTCCAGCTATCACGCCGGCGGCCCCGCCTCCCCTGAGACCTAACGCTTGGTTAGCGGCCGCCCACGAGCTTCCGGCTGCGCTGCTCCTGGGCCATGGGCCCGTACGGATAGACGCCGACGCGCGGCTGGCTGACCTCGGTCAGCCGCTCCGTCTCGCCCGGGGTGAGCCGGAGATCCGCTGCCGCGAGATTGTCCGCCAGCTGCCCGGTGGTTCGGGCACCCAAGATCACCGAGGTGACCGCCGGCCGGTCCGCCAGCCAGGCCAGCGCCACCTGGGAGGCGCTCACGCCATGACGCCCGGCGGTTTCCTCCACCTCGGCAACCACGCCCCAGGTGCGTGGATCGGCGTTGCGGGCCTCCCAGGCCTCCATTCCCCGTTTCGGATTTTCGCCAAGACGCGTGGCCCCGGCGGGCGGCTGGTCGCGCTTGTACTTGCCGGACAGCCACCCGCCACCGAGCGGCGACCATGGCAGCAGTCCGATCCCGGCGTCGAGCGAGGCCGGCACAACTTCCGACTCGATCTCGCGGACCAGCAGGCTGTACTGGGGCTGCAACGTCACCGGGGCACTCCAGCCATGGGCCTTCGCCACATGGACAGCCTTGGTCAACTGCCAGCCCAGGAAGTTGGAGAAGCCGTAGTAGGCGATCTTGCCGCCGGTGACGGCGTCGTGCAGGAACCGGAGGGTCTCCTCAAGGGGCGTGATCGGATCCCACGCGTGCAGCTGGTAGAGGTCGATCTGCTCTACGCCCAGCCGGCGCAGCGAGTCATCCAGCGCGCGGACCAGATGCCGGCGGGAAGTTCCGACGTCGTTGGGAGCCTGGCCCATCGGGAAGCGGCCCTTCGTGGCCACAACCGCCCGGTCCCGGACGTCCGGCCGGTCCGCCAGCCACCGGCCGATGATTTCCTCCGACACCCCCGAGCTGTAGACGTCGGCGGTGTCGATGAAGTTGCCGCCCGCCGCGAAGTAGACATCCAGGATGGCGCGGGACTGCTCCTCGGTGGCCTCGGCGCCAAAAGTCATGGTGCCCAGCGCGTAGTTGGAGACGACGGCGCCGCTGTTGCCCAGGGTGCGGTATTGCATGGAACTCCTCGAGTTTGGGGTCAGTCTTCCGTGGGGGTGGTGCGCAGCGGGTGGTAAGTCCGCCAGGTGTGCTCGGGCGCGTAGCCCAGCAGCCGCTTGGCCTTGTCGATCGAAAGCATGGTCTCGTGCTCGCCCAGATCCTTGACCACTTTCACGTTGGGGAACACCTCGGCCGCGAGGCTGGCGCTGGAGCGGCCCATCACGGTGTCGTCGTTGGCGATGATGAACGCCTCGAAGCCGGGCTTGCCGTGCTCCAGGGCCCGGGCCACGGCCTGCGCGCCGTCCCGGCCGTCAATGTAGCCCCAGAGATTCCACTTGCGCAGCCTCGCGTCGTGGTCGAAGGAGGGGAAGTCCTCATAGTCCTCCGGGTCCATCACATTGGAGAACCGCAGGCCCGTGATGCTCAGATCCGGGTCCCAGCGGGTCAGCTGGATGGCCATCTGCTCCTCAAGGTGTTTGACCAGGGAGTACGTGCTTTCCGGCCGGGCCGGGTAGTCCTCGTCCACCGGGATGTAGGGAGGGTCGACGTCGAACGGCAGCCCCAGCACGGTCTCACTGGACGCGTAGACGATTTTCTTGATCCCGGCCCGGCGGGCGGCCTGGAACACGTTGTAGGTGGACTGCATGTTGTTCTCGAACGTGGCCGCGTCCGGGACAAGGCCCGGTGCAGGAATAGCAGCCAGATGCACCACCGCGTCAAAGCCGGCATGGCGGTCCTCCAGGCCAAGGAACACATCCACCACCTGGCCGTAGTTGCGTAGGTCCACCTCCGCAAACCCGGGCCTGCGCGCGCCCGTCCGGTCCAGGTTGGTCACCTCGTGCCCGTCATCGCTGAGCCGGCGCACG
This sequence comes from Arthrobacter sp. ok362, assembly GCF_900102785.1. Lineage (GTDB taxonomy): Bacteria > Actinomycetota > Actinomycetes > Actinomycetales > Micrococcaceae > Arthrobacter. The sequence goes on along the minus strand of NZ_FNGC01000002.1, from coordinate 134,962 downwards.
ACGCTTCGGCCCAGCTTTCCGCTTCCTCCGGTAACAGCAACTCTCATCAGGAACTCCTCGGGTGGCAGGCTTTGCTGACCGTCATGGTCCGGCACGTGGTCCGGCATCTGCTCCGGTGCCGGCGGTCACCGTTCCACCCTAAGGGGAGGCGGGCGCGGTGCCCAGCCCCGCGTGACTTTCGGCCCTAGGCAGTCCCTGGACCGGGCGGCAGGCTGGGTCCATGAACCGTGACCAGCGCGTTGTCGTGGACGCGCACGCCAATAGGACCACGGAATGAACCACCCAGGACGCCCGCCGGAAAGGCGGCCGGTGGCGCGTGCTCCCGGCCGGTTGCGCGGACCGCTCGCGGCGCTGGCCGCGGCATCGGCCGGCGCGGCATACGTCCTGGCTGTCCGGCCACGGCTCCTGCGCTGGGGGGCCACCACCCAGGAGGCCGCCGGGCCGCTCGCCGGAGACGAGATCGTGCCCGCCCCGCGCATGCAAAGCACCCGTGCAGTGACTATTGCGGCCCCGGCCTCAGACGTCTGGCCGTGGCTTGTCCAGTTGGGCGCCGGGCGCGGCGGCTTTTACTCCTACGATCGGCTCGAAAAAACCACGGGTCTGGGCATCCGGAGTGCGGACAGGATTCTCCCGGAACTGCAGCGTCTGAAAGTGGGCGACATCGTTCCGTTGTCCCCCGACGGCGGCCTGCCGGTCAGGCTTCTCGAGTCCGGGGCCGTGCTGGGGCTGGGCGGATCCATCGACTTGCGTACGGGGAAGATGTCGCCGCCCGGCGTCCGTCCTACCGGGCGCCGGCTGGACATCGGCTGGACGTTCGTGGTGCGGCCTGTGGGTCCCGAGGCCACCAGGCTCCTGTCACGCACCCGGTACGACTATTCGCCCCTGGCCGAGGGGCTGGCTCTGCGCATGCTGCTGGAACCTGTGCAGTTCCTAATGGAGCGGCGGATGCTTCTGGGGATCCGCAACAGGGCCGAGGGCCGCCGGAGCTAGGGTCCGCGGCGTCCGTGTCCCCGATGATCCTGCGGCTCACGCGGTTCGTCGAGGTCTGGCGCCTTCAGACGCCCCGGCCGCCCTCAGACCCCCGCGGCGCGCGGATTGGTAGTGTTCGGGGCCAGCATGTAGTCGACAAACCAGTCCCGCGCCAGGATGGCCGCCGCCGCGAGCGTACCGGGTTCTTCAAACAAGTGGGTCGCCCCCTGCACGACAGCGAGCTGGCTGGGGCAGCGCATCATCGCCTTCGCCCGTCGGTTGAGCTCCAGGACTTCGTGGTCCAAGCTCCCCACGATCAGGAGCGTGGGCGCTGTCACGGCGGACAACCGGGGGCCGGCAAGATCCGGGCGGCCCCCGCGGGACACGACGGCCGCGATCCGCGCCGACGGCTCCGACGCCGCCCACAGCGCAGCCCCGGCGCCCGTGCTCGCACCGAAGTAACCCACAGCGCAAGAGGCCGTGTCTGCCCGGGTGGAAAGCCAGTCCGTTGCTGAGGACAGCCTGCGGGCCAGGAGTTCGATGTCAAAGACGTTGGCGCGGCTGCGCTCCTCCGCGGTGGTCAGCAGGTCCAGCAGCAGCGTACCGAGACCAGCCTGCTGCAGGAGACCGGCCACGTAGCGGTTCCGGGGGCTGTGGCGGCTGCTGCCGCTGCCGTGGGCGAACAGCACCACGGCCCGGGCCGGCACCGGAAGATGGAGCTGCGCCTGGATCCGCACCGCGCGGGACGGGATCTCTACTTCCTCGTCGACGTCGGCGGCGCTGTCGGCGCGGGCAGCCGCCGACGCCCAGAAGGGTGGCGGCGAGGCCTCGACGCGTTTGGCCGCAAGATCGAGCAGGCGCAGCACCTCGTCGTCGTCAGTCGGCGAGAAGTCCCGGTAGTGGTATCCGACGGCGGTGAACTGGCGCGGCGTCGCCAGGCAGACCACTTCGTCCGGTTCTGTCAGGTTGGCGAGGGTCTCCGCGGGGGCAACCGGAACGGCCAGGATCACGCGCGCCGCGCCCTGTTTGCGGGCGACCCTGCAGGCCACGCGGGCGGTGGAGCCGGTGGCAATCCCGTCGTCGACGATCACCGCGATGCGTCCGGTCAGGTCGTGCCTGGTCCGGCCCTTCCGGAACAGGACGAGCCGGTTTTCCAACGCGGCGCGTTCGTGCTCTTCAACGGCCTGCAGTTCCTCGCCGCCGACCCGTGAATGGGCCAGGACCTCCTCGTCCAGGACCTTGGCACCGCCTTCACCAATCGCCCCCATGGCGAGCTCGGGCTGGTAGGGAAGTCCGAGTTTCCGCACCACAATCACGTCCAAGGGAGCGTTCAGGGCGGCGGCGACTTCGAAGGCTACGGGCACACCGCCGCGCGGCAGGCCCAGGACCACAATGTCCTGGCCACGCAATTCCGCCAGACGACGGCCGAGCTGCCTGCCGGCGTCGACCCTGTCTTCAAAAATGCTCATGGGATATGGCTTTCAAGTCGAAACGTGGGCCATCGGCCATCAGTCGTGTGCTGCTGAAACTGGTGCGCTCCTGCGGGTTCCCCAAACCCGAAATGGACCAGGTGGCCGCTGCATCCAACTATCCGCCCGCGGCCGAAGCCCGGTGAGGGCCTTTATGCCCGATTTTGCGCCTGCGTACCGACCCGCCCCGCGGCTGACGAGCAGTGGTTCGGATGTATATACTCTCTCGGTACGGTTTTGCAGCGAGCCGTTGGATTGTTCTTCGATCCGGCCGCTGCCGTATCCGCCACTTGCCGCGGTGGGAAGCGCCGCCGGGTCGTCTTGACCTGAGTGAAACGGCACAACAGATAAGTGGTCAGCGAGTCAACCGCAAATTCAATAAACCAGCAGCTGCATGAACTGGTGCTCAGCAGCTCCGACGTCGAGGAGTTCCTCTGCGGGCTCGCTCGTGTGTCCGCGCGCAGCCTCTCCGAGCCCGGGGACGAGATCCTGTGCGGCGTCACGCTCCTTCGGCAACGGAAGGCGGCCACCGTCGCCAGCAGCAGCCCCGCCGCGCAGGCAATGGACGAAATCCAGTACACCTTCGGCGACGGCCCCTGCATGACGGCTTCCCGGGAACAGCGAACCGTCCACGTTGAGGACCTTGAACTCGATGATCGCTGGCCGCAGTACGCCGCGACGGTGCGCGGACACGGCTTCCGGTCCATCCTGGCGCTGCCGTTCCTGCTCGAAGGCGAAACCCGGGCCGCCTTGAACCTGTATTCGCACCGGCCGGGCCGGTTCGATGAACGTGCCACGGAACTGGCCCGTGATTTTGTCCACCAGACATCCATGGCCCTGCGGCTCGCGGTCCGGTTCGCGCACAGCAGCGAGACGGCCGCCAACCTCAAGGCCAGCCTGGAAACGCGGACCGCGATCGACGTTGCCGTCGGCATCATCATGGCGCAGAACCGCTGCAGCCAGGACGAGGCGTTCGAGCTCTTGAAGTCGGCGTCCAGCGCCCGGAACATCAAGCTCCACGTCGTCGCGGCCGGGGTGGTCGAGTCACTCGGCCAGGGCCCCGCCCGGACACACTTCGAGGTCTAACCCGGCCCCGGCGCTGCCCGTGCGCTCACGCCGGGTTTCCGTGCAACGGCTCGGCTGCAGGCGCACCCAGGCCGGTGAAGGCCAGAATCCCGTCCCGGACCTCCAGGGCCCGGTTGTGCTGGACGACGTGCCCGGTTCCTTGCACCTGTTGCAGCCGCCCCCGGCGGGCGAGCCCGGCCAGCCGGCGGCCCCAGTCAGCATCCGCGACGGGGTCGTTGGCGCCGCGCACCACAAGCACCGGCGCGCTGACGCCGGTGATCTTCTGCTCCAAGGGGTACTCCATCATGACCCGCAGGGTCTTGAAGTACCAGACGGGACCGCAACGCAGGTAGTCGCTGAAAACGAGGGCGTTCGAGGAGGGGCTCTCGTAGAACAGGCAGTCACGGCCCAGCGCCAGGGCCTGCTGCGCCACGGTGCCGCGTCTGGGGTCCACCACGGGACCCATCAAAACCAAATTCGAGATCCGTCCGGGCTCCTGAAGGGCCGCCTCCGTGGCAAACTGTGTTCCCATCGAGTGCCCCGCGAGCACGAATTCCGGAACGCCAAGCTGCTCCATGGCGCCGAGGATGTAGCGGGCGTGGGCGGCAATGGAGAGCGTGTTCCGGGGCCTGGGCGTAGCGCCGAAACCCGGCAGGTCAATGGAATAGGTCTCCACTGAACCGGCCAGGAGCCGGTGCAGCCGGCGCAGGTAGCGGTGTGACGTGCCGATTCCATGGATGAGCACGACGGCGGGCGCGGAGCCGCCGGCCATTCCGCGCGAGGCGAAGACGTGGCCGGCGTGGCCCGCCACCGAAATCTCCAAGCGGACCGGTTCCCTCATGCTGTGCTAGGCGGCCTCGGCACCGACATTCACCAGCCAGTCCACGCCGAACTTGTCCTTGCACATGCCGAAGATGTCGCCCCAGGGTGCCCTTTCCAGCGGCATCGCGATGGTGCCGCCGTCGGCCAGTTTGTCGAAGTAGCCGCGGAGCTCGGCTTCGTCGGACCCGCTAAGGGACACGGAGAAGTTGGTGCCGGGGGTGTAGTCCATGCTCTTGGGTGTGTCGGCTCCCATGAGCACCATGCCCCCGTCCGTCCGGAGCTGGGCATGCATGATCTTTTCCTGCTCCGCCGGGTCCTCGCTGGCCTGGTACTCGGCGAACGTACTCATGGTCAGTTCCCCGCCGAATACCGACTGGTAGAAGGTCATGGCGTCCTTCGCACTGTCGCGGAAGCCGAGGTAGGGATTGAGCGTAGTCATGTCCGAAACTCCTTGCTGCTTGGGGGCGCCGGCCGGTGCGGCAACGACGGTGCACGTTACAGGGCACATCCTGCCGCAAAACCGTCAGCGTGGGTAGGTGTCCGGCGGGAGAACAGGGCAGCAGGATCCGGCGGCGTTTGCGCACCGCCGCCCAGCCGCCGTGGCGGTAGGGCGGGAAGCGGCTACGGCGTCTGGCCGGCGTGTTCGCCCTCGGCTATTTCCTCAACGAGTTTGGCGTTGAAGGCCGGGAGGTCACGCGGGCTGCGGCTGGTCACCAGGCCCTGGTCCACCACAACTTGTTCGTCAGTCCAGATCGCGCCGGCGTTCTTGAGGTCCGTCTGGAGCGTGTGATACGAGGTCAAACTCCTGCCGCTGACCACGCCGGCGTCGATGAGCATCCACGGGCCGTGGCAGATGGAGGCGACGGGCTTGTGCTGCTCAAAGAAGGCCCGGGTGAACGCCTGGGCGTCTTTGTCGACGCGGAGGTGATCGGCGTTGACGACGCCGCCGGGAATGACCAGGGCGTGGAAATCGGCGGCGTCCGCCTCGGCCGCGGTGAGCTCGACGGCGAACGTCTCGCCCTTTTCAGTGCCGTTGAAGCCCTGCAGCTTGCCGCTCTTCGGCGAGACCAAGGTTGGCACGCCGCCCGCTTCCTTCACGGCATTCCACGGGCTGGTCAGTTCCACTTGCTCCACACCATCTGTGAGCAGGAACGCGACTTTCTTGCCCGAAATATTGTGCTCTGACATGTGTCCTCCTCGTGCCGGGGCGCTGGCCGGGCACGTTCGTCCGTGCCCGGCGCCAGCGCTGAGTCTCACTTGGCTTGCAGTCCTAACTCTAGGAAGCCGCCAAGTCATAAGCAAGCTGATGATGTGCTGCGGGGGCCCCTCCGGCAACGGCCGTGAAGCTGAGAGAATGGGCCAATGGAAGTCGCTTTCGGGGTGCTGGCCCTCGTCGCCATTGTCTGCGCCTGCAGCGCGCTGGGACACAAAATCAACGTCTCCGTCCCCCTGCTGCTGGTGCTGGCCGGCGTTGTGTGTTCGTTCCTCCCGTTTGTCCCGACCATCACGCTGAATCCCGAGCTCGTCCTGGTCGGGCTGTTGCCGCCGCTGCTCTACGCAGCGGCGCTGCAGACGTCGCTGTTCGATTTCGGTTCCAACCGCCGCTCGATCGGCCTGCTTTCGGTGGGCTACGTCATCTTCGGCACCATCGGCGTCGGGTTGGTGGTCGCCTGGCTGTTTCCCGAGATCCCGCTGGCGGCTGCCATCGCCCTGGGTGCCGTCGTCGCACCGCCGGACGCCGTCGCTGCGACCGCCATTGCGCGAAAGGTGGGCATGCCCCGCAGGGTTGTCACCATCCTGGAGGGCGAATCGCTGGTCAACGACGCCACGGCGCTGGTCTGCCTGCGCGCCGCCATCGCCGGCATCGCCGGAACCGTTTCCGCGGCGGAGATCGCCGGCGGCTTCCTCCTTGCGGCCGGCGGGGGCCTGGTGGTGGGCGTTGCCGCGGCCTTCGTGCTCACGGCACTCCGCAAACGGATCCGCAACGTGGCCATCAACACCTCCACTTCCCTGATCGCACCGCTCGTGGCGTACCTCCCGGCGGAAGCGATCCACGCCTCCGGCGTCCTGGCCGTCGTCGTCACTGGGCTAATCATGGGGACCAAGGCGCCGTCCATGCCAAACGGGGCCGCACGGCTGAGCCAGCGCAGCAATTGGCACACGGTCCAGTTCCTGCTGGAGAATTCTGTTTTCCTCCTGATCGGGCTGCAGGTCCGGACCATCATCGAGGGCGTCCGGGATGACTCGCTGGGGCCGGAACGGATCTGGCTCGGCTGCGCCGTGGTGCTGCTGGCCGTGCTGATCCTGCGCCCGGTCTGGGTCTTCCCCGCGACCTACCTGCCGCGGCTCATTCCCGCCATCAGGCGGAAGGACCCCCCGCCGCCCTGGCAGTTTCCGGCGATCGTCTCCTGGGCCGGCATGCGCGGCGTGGTGACGCTTGCCGCCGTCCTGGTCCTGCCAGCAGGGCTGGAACACCGGTCCGTCCTGATTCTGATGGCCCTCGTGGTGGTGGCCGGCACGCTGACCTTGCAGGGCTTCACGCTCCCGGCCGTGGTCCGATGGCTGCGTGTGAAGGGACCGGACGCGCGCGAGGACGCGCTCAACGAGGCGTCCCTCATGCAGATGGCGACGGCTGCGGGCGTGCAGCGTCTCCAGGAACTGCGCTCGGACGCCGACCCGCCGGAAGTCGTGGCGATGCTCAAGCGGCGCACCCAGGAACGCGGGCTGGCCGCGTGGGAGCGGCTGGGCCGGCCGTCCGCGGAAGCCGCCACCCCGAGCCAGCGCTATGCCCAACTCCGGCTGGCAATGCTGGACGCCGAGCGCGCCAAGGTCCTCGAACTGCGGCGCGGCGGCGGATACGCCCACGAGGTCCTGGTCAACGTCCTTGACCGCCTCGACGTCGAAGAGTCCATGCTGGACGCCGCATTGGAAGAACCTGACACGGAGGGCGGCCGCGGCGGCGAGGGGATCGCCCGGCCCCTCGGAGTTTGTTCCCACCTGGAGTCCGCCCCGGCTCCGGCCGTCCCGACGGGGCCCTTCTGTGCCGCGTGCGAACGGGAAGGGACGACGACGGTGCATCTGCGGATGTGCCTGCAGTGCGGCAACGTGGCCTGCTGCGATTCCTCCCCGGGAACTCATGCCTCCAAGCACTTCCAGGCCAGCGGCCACCCCGTCATGCGCAGCATCGAGCCGGGCGAGGACTGGCGCTGGTGCTACCCGGACGAACTCCTTGGCTAGGACCCAGGCTCCGGACCGCGTCGCCGTGCCGCGTACTGTAACTGCGTGCCGGTGGTGCCTGTTCACGGCCCCTTCCCCTCCGTAGGCTGGAAAGGGACCTGCTGGAAAGGGGCCCTGCGAAGAGATGGGGACCCGCCGCCGTCGGACGAAAAGAGGACACCGTGGACAACCAAGACATCCTGGAGCGCATCAAGGCCCTGGTGGAGGAAGAACACGGCCTCCGCGAAGGCTCGCAGGCCGCCGGCGCCGGAGCGCCGGACATCCTCAGGCTGCAGCAGGTGGAAGAACAGCTGGATCAGTGCTGGGACCTGCTCCGCCAGCGGCGCGCCAAAAAGGACTACGGCGAGAACCCCGACGAGGCGGAGGTGCGGCCGGTCAGCGAGATCGAGGGCTACCAGAGCTAGCCCTCGGCCGTGACACGACCGGTCGGCTGGCCATGCAGATTGCGCTGCTGGGAGACGTCATGCTGGGCCGTCTGGTGAACCGGCACCTGGCAACGGCCCGGCCTGCCTATCCGTGGGGCGACACGTTGGAGCTCCTGAGGCAGGCGGACGTTCGCATTGCCAACCTGGAGTGCGTCCTGGCGTCCGGCGGCGAGCCCGAGCCCGGCAAGATCTTCCACTTCCGCTCGGACCCGAAGAACGTGGCCAGCCTCCTCGCCGCCGGGATCGACGTCGTCTCGCTCGCCAACAACCATGTCCTGGATTTCGGCCAGGACGCGTTCCGGGAAATGCTGCCTGCGCTGGACGGCCGCGGCATCCTGCATGCCGGTGCCGGGCCCGACCTGGAGGCCGCCCGCCGACCGGCCGTGCGGCGTGTAGGCGCCGTCGCCGTCGGATTCATTGCGTTCACAGACAACGAGCCCAACTGGGAGGCCAGCGCCGCGAGTCCCGGGGTCTACTACGTTCCGGTGGAGGATGTCCCCGTCGATGAGGGCGGCCGGCGCGGCGGGGCGCTAAGGGACGAACTCTTGGACCTCGTCAGGAGGACCAAAGCCCGCGTCCAGTTCCTCATTGTGTCAGCCCATTGGGGCGGCAATTGGGGCTACGACGTCCCGGCCCGGCATCAGGACCTCGCCCGGGACCTCATCGATGCCGGAGCCGACCTCGTGTTCGGCCACTCGCCGCACATTTTCCGCGGCGTGGGAATCCACCGGAACCGTCCCATCATCTACAGCGCCGGGGACTTCGTTGACGACTATGCTGTGGACCCCATCGAGCGCAATGACCAGTCATTCGTGTTCATGCTCGACACCGACGGAAGCGCCCGGCGCACGCTTCGGCTGTACCCCACGATCATCGCCGGATTTCAGGCCCGGCTGGCCCGGGGGTCGGCGCCCGATATTGCCGCCCGGATGCAGCGGCTGAGCGGCCACCTTGGCACGCTGAGCAGCTGGAATGCGTCCGGCCGCTGCCTTGAGATTCCGCTCGGCAATCCGGCGGCCGTTTGAGGACCCGTTTACATTCCTGAAACATGCCGGTCACGCGAACTTCACGCCGCCGCGATTCCTGTAACGTGCCCGCAACTTTTCACCCCACTGCCGGAAACATGGCTCCGCGACGATTGAATCCGGATCGGGGGGCCGGCGGCGACGCGTCCCGGTACGGAAGACTGACGAGAAGGGACCCGCCGGTGGAACTCACTGCTGGAAGCGTCTGGATGATTGTTTCTGCGGCGCTCGTCCTGCTCATGACCCCTGCACTGGGCCTGTTTTACGGCGGCATGACCCGGGCCAAGGCCTCGCTCAACATGATGATGATGAGCTTCGTCTCCATCGGGATTGTCGGCGTGGTGTGGGTCCTCTGGGGCTACTCGATGAGCACCGGGCAAGGCGTCCTCGGCGTGTTCGGCAACCCGTTCGCCAGCTTCGGCCTGAGCGGCCTCATCGGGTCGCCCGACTTGATCAAGGCCGGCTACAGCGCCACGTTTGCCATCCTCACGGTGGCCCTCATCAGCGGCGCCATCGCGGACCGCGCGAAATTCACCTCCTGGGCCCTGTTCGTCCCGGTCTGGATCACCCTCGTCTACTGCCCGTTGGCCTTCATGGTCTGGGGCGGCGGCCTCATGAGTGCCGGCGGTGCCGTGAGTGCCGTCTTCGGCCAGGTCATCGACTTCGCCGGCGGCACCGTGGTGGAAATCGCCTCGGGGACCGCGGCCCTGGTTTTGGTCCTGATCCTGGGCAACCGGCATGGCTTCGGCAAGGACCCCGGCCACCGCCCCCACAACATCCCCTTCATCATGCTCGGCGCGGGCATCCTGTGGTTCGGCTGGTTCGGCTTCAACGCCGGCGCCGCCACCACCGTGGAGCAGGCCGGCCTAATCTGGGTGAACACCCTGGCCGCCCCCGCCGCGGCCATGATCAGTTGGCTGGTCGCGGAGAAAATCCGCCACGGCCACCCCACCTCCCTGGGCGCCGCGTCCGGCGCCGTTGCCGGCCTGGTGGCGATCACGCCGTCGTGCGCCAACATCAGCCCCCTCGCCGCGCTGGGCCTGGGCTTCGTGGCCGGTGCGGCCTGCGTGGTGTTCGTGGACCTAAAGTTCAAGTTTGGCTTCGACGACTCGCTCGACGTCGTCGGCGTCCACCTCGGCGCCGGCCTCATCGGCACCCTTGCCCTGGGCTTCATTGCCCTCCCGGTGGACGGCGCAGGCGGCGGGCTGTTCTACGGCGGCGGGCTCCACCAGCTCATCGCACAGACTGTGGCCGTCCTCATCACGGTGGCGGTGTCCGGCCTCGGGACCGCGGTGATCGGACTCGCCATCCACAAGACGCTCGGGTTCCGGGTCAGCCGCGAGGACGAGCTCGCCGGAGTCGACCGGTCCGAGCACGCCGAAACCGCGTATGCCTTTGCCGAACTCGGTTTCAGCCGGTTCAGCCCGTTCGGCCACCACGTCCGCGCGGAGCACGCGGAGCACGCCGTGCACGCGGAGCACGCCGCGACGGCAGCCCACGCGGCCGCCCGGGCGCCCGGGAATGTACCGGCTCCTGCAAGGGAAGACAGCCTCGTCTGAGGCAGCTGCCGAACGCCCGGCACAAGTTTTTCCAAAGGGCCCGGGTGTAAGACGCGACCGGAGGCTTAAGATATGGGCGGGGGGCACTCGAATTAGCGAACTCGCTTAATGGGAGGCCACGATGTTCAGCCAAGCCAGCCGCAAGGCATCAGACCCGCAGCTAACATCGGTGGCGCGGGTCCCGCGCAGACGCCGGCGCAGCGCCCTTCCCAGACCGGACCGACTTCGGTTCCGGCGTGCACTGGCCTCGCTGACAGTCGTGGCGCTGGTCTCCGGCTTCGGTCTGGCGGCGGCCGCCCCCTCGTCCGCGGCCCAGAGGGCGCAAAGCTACATTGTGGTGCTCAAGGACGGCGTGGTGGACGCCGGCGCCGCGGCGGCCGCCCAGCAAAGCGCCTACGGGTTCACGGCATCGAAGGTCTACCGCAACGCCGTGAAGGGCTACTCGGCAACCATGACGGCGTCCCAGGCGCAACGCCTCCAGGCCAACCCCAACGTCGACTTCGTCACCGCGGGCCGGACATTCCAGCAACCGCGGGATCTTGGGTCCGCGGCCACCCAGAAGACACCCTTCTGGCGGAAGCGGATCGCCGGAACCGACTCAGACGTCCGGAAGGCCCTCGACAGGGGGCCGGATCGGATCAATGTCAACGTCGCCGTGATCGACAGCGGCATCGATGCGACCCACCCGGACCTGAACGTCAAGGGCGGGGTTGACTGCCAGTCCGGCTCGCCCGTGGACGTGACCCCCGTTGACGTTTTGGGGCACGGGACATTTGTCGCGGGCGTAATCGGCGCCCGGGACAACGGTCAAGGGGTCATCGGGACCGCCCCGGGTACCCCGCTGTGGTCCGTCCGGGTGGTTGACAACGCCGGCCTGATCTCCGAGCAGAGCCTGATCTGCGCCATTGACTGGGTGACCTCGACGCGCACGGACGATAACGAGGACAACGACATCGCGGTGGCCAACATCAGCATCGCCGGCGGCGCCCCGGACACGCCCAATTGCGGCAAGGGCACAGACCCGATGCACTACGCCATCTGCCGTTCTGTCCGGGCCGGCGTCACGTACGCTGTCGCGGCCGGCAACGAGAGTCAGGACTTCGCCAACACAGTGCCGGCCACCTACGACCAGGTGCTGACCGCCACCGCCATGGGCGACTTCGACGGAAAGGCCGGCGGCGAGGCCGCCCCGACCTGCGGCCCCGACGACTTTTCGAAGTACGGGCAAAAGGATGACCAGCCGGCATTCTTCTCCAACTTCGCCACCACGAGCGCCGACAAGGCCCACACGGTCTCCGGGCCCGGAATGTGCATGCTCTCCACCTGGCCCGGCGGCTACAACGTAAGCAACGGCACCAGCTTCGCCAGCCCGGCCGTGGCAGGTTCCGTTGCCCTGTGCATCAGCCAGAACGAATGCACGGGTTCAGCCGAGCAGGTCATGGCGGATTACCTGCACGCGACGAAGTCGTACACGAAGCGGCACAACGACTACGGTTTCGGCGGCGATCCTGTCCACCCGATCGGGTCGCGGTACTACGGCTATCTGACGCAGACGACGAGCTTCTGACCGAACGGGCTTGAGGTCGCCGGCCGCGGGCCGGCGGGTCTCAGCCGGCGGTCCCATTGGCCGGTCCCAACCGGCGGGTCAGCCTAGGAGCCGGCGTTCATAGGCGAAGGCCACCAGCTGAAGCCTGGTCCCGACCCCCAGCTTGTCCAGCACGCTCCTGAGGTGTGTCTTGACGGTCGCCTCTGAAACGAACAGGCTTGCGGCTATTTCCCCGTTGCCCAGCCCCTTGGCCGCGAGCAGGAAAACGTCCCGTTCCCGGGCCGAAAGCACCTCCAGCACGGACAGGTCCGGCCCTCCGGTGGGAAGGGTCCGGGCCGCGTGCTGGAACAGGGCCTGGACGGATCCCGGGGCAATCACGGAGTACCCCGAGTACACGGTGCGGATCGCAGCGAGGAGGAACTCCGGTTCGGCGCTCTTGAGCAGGTAGCCGCTGGCCCCGGCGTGCACAGCGTCGACCACCGCCTGGTCGCGGTTGAAGGTGGTCAGTGCGATGATCTTAGGTACGCCGGTCCCGGTCGCGTCTGCCTGCTGCACGATCCGCCGCGTGGCGCCGACGCCGTCCAGCACCGGCATGCGCAGGTCCATGAGCACCACGTCCGGGCACCGCTCGACGGCGAACGCCGCCGCCTGCGCGCCGTCGCCGGCTTCCCAGGAGATCGCCATATCCTGCTGGCTTTCCACCAGCATCCGGATTCCCGCGCGGAACAGGGGCTGGTCATCGACGATCGCCACACGGATGGCCTCGACGGCATCAGCCACGGTCGCCGGCCCCTTCCAGCGCCAAGTCCGGGTGTGCCGCCGCGGGTGCCAGCTGTGCCTCTGCGCCCGGGACGGCGGCAGCGGCGTCGGCAACCGTCGCGCCGTAGGGGATAAAGACGGTCACCCGGTACTGCTCACCGTCGGGACCGGCCGTCATCCAGCCTCCTGCGAGGTGGGCGCGTTCCCGCATCCCCGCGAGGCCGCGGCCCATCCGCGTTTCGGCGGTGCGGTCCGGGCTATCCGCCGCGGCCGGGATCCCGGATGCCACATGCAGGGTCAGCCCGGGCCCGCTCCAGTCCAGGTGCAGCCGCACGGACGTGCCCCGGCCGCCGTGTTTGAGCGCGTTGGTCAGGCATTCCTGGATGATCCGGAAGACCGCGAGCTGCTGCCCGGCGGAGAGCGCTGCGGGCGCACCGGACTCGCTCTGTTCGATGGCGAGGCTGTCCTGCATGCGCGCGACCAGGGGTCCGACGTCGCTGAGCCGGGGCTGTGGGGTGACGGCGCCGTCGTCGTGCACCCCCTCGATGACGCGCTGCGCGTCCACCAGGGCGCTCCGAGCCGACGTCGAGATGTTTTCCAGGGCGTTCAGCACGCCCCTCGGCTGGTCCTTGCTCAAGTAGCGGGTGCCGTCCGCCTGGGCCGCGATGACGGCGAGGGAATGGGCCAGGACGTCGTGCAGGTCGCGGCCGATCCGCGTCCGTTCCTGCTCCACGATCAAGTCCACCTCGGCTTCCCGGAGGCTGGTCTGGGCGATGGTCCGGTCACGGAAGAGGCTGCCGCGCTCCTCGTAGAGGGCCAGTGCCAGCCCGACGGCGGCACAGGCTCCGGCGATTAGCAGGAGGAGCGCAAACAGCTGCCAGCCATAGTCCTGTAGCATCCACCGGTCACCGGCGTACGCAGGCGGGTACCATCCGACACCGTCGCCATATCTCCAGGAGAGCATGAGGAAGGTCATGAGGGCCGCGAACGCCAGGTTGGCCGCCGCCGCGATGTACCGCATCCGCCGTGGTGCGGTCCACAGAATGAAGCCAAGAGCGATGAAGGAGCCGAGATAGATGGCCCAATGATTGGAAGCCATCGGCGGCAGGGCCTGGCCTACCTGGCCGGCGAGGAGTGCAACCGTGAACCCGAGGGACACCAGCGGTTTCCAGGCGGCCGTGGCAATCGCCAATGTCATCAAGGCCAGCGGCCAGCTCCCTGACCAATTATCGAGACCCGGGCCAGGACCGGCCCCCATCCGGCCGGCCTCAGCCACGCACCACAGCGTGAAGAAGAGAACGGCCGCCGCGGGGGCGCCCCCATGCCGCAAAACTTTCAGTAGTGGTTCCATGACTGTCACCCTATCCACGGCGGCGGGCACCAGTAGGTCAAATCACGCCATACTCAACCTCCGGGCCAGAAGATTCATCTTTCGAGCCAACCGGCGCCTGTGCGCGTATTATGGCGGCCATGACCAAGGCAGCGGTTGAGGTCACAACCCCGGCCGAGGCGGTGCCGTACTCATTACTGGACACCGTTTTCTCCGTGGTGGGCGGCGTCGCGGCTGTGTGGCTGACCTCCCTGCTGGTGCAGCTGAGCTTTCAGTGGGGCTGGGCACAGGTCTGGTTCCTCTTCATCTTCTGGGCCCTGCTCGCGTACCTGGTGCTCCCCCGCCTGCACCGGATCCTCACGCGGCTTTACGTTCCCGACTACTTCATCGGCCGGGCACGCACCAGCGACGGGCTGCTGGGCGATCCCGTGAACATTGCCCTGCTTGGATCGGAACCGCAGATCCATGGAGTGATGCACTCCGCGGGCTGGACAATGGCCGATGACGTGACGCTGGCCAGCAGCCGGCGGATCGTCTCCTCCACCCTCCTGCGCCGCAGCTACCTCGAGGCCCCGGTCAGTCCCCTGTTCCTGTTCGGCCGGCAGCAGGATTTTGCCTACCAGCAGGAAGTCGACGGCACCCCGGGCAAGCGGCACCACGTCCGTTTCTGGCGCTGTCCGTCCGGCTGGCTGCTGCCGGGCGGGCTGGCCGTTGACTGGCTCGCGGCCGGCACGTATGACCGCAGCGTCGGCCTGTCCCTGTTTACCCTGCAGATCACCCACAAGATCGATGAGAACACCGACGCCGAACGCGACCATGTGGTCGGCGCCATCACCGAAGCCGACCCCGCCGCGGGGCTCCGGGTGATCCGTGATTTTTCGACCGGGTATCACGCGCGCAACGGCGGGGGCGACACCATCACCACCGACGGCAATCTCCCGATCGTCGATCTCCGGCAGACCCCCGCGGAGCCGGCCGGGGCGCGCTGGCCTCCGAGCGACAGACCCCCGACCGACAGCCGCAACAGGCGTCCGGCAACCACGATTGTCGGGGCGGTCTTTGTCGCTGCCCGCGCGGCGGCGGCCGCCCTGCTGGCCATGTCTATGGTGTTCTTCAAGGACGCGCACGTGGGCTCACTGGTGGAGCCCGTAGCCGGTCCGGCCGTCACGGAGGCCCAAGCCGAATTGGCCGTCACGGCCGGAACGGTGGTTGTCTTGCTCTTTGTCCTGGCCGAGATCCTCCTGGCGTGCTTTGTGTTCCTCGGCCGGAACTGGGCCCGGACCGTGGCCATGGCGCTCAGCACGGCCGCCATCTGCGTCCAGGCCGTCGATGTCTTCCACGGCGGCCCCGATATCACGCTGCAGTCCAATCTCCCTGGCCTGGCCCTGGACATCCTGCTGCTTCTGGCGCTCTCCAGCAAACGGTCCCGCGACTATGCCCTGCGCCCCCGCAAGCAACCCAAACGGGATTCCAGCCGACCCGGCGGCCGGGCACCGTTCTGAATCCCCAAGCATCCGGGAGGCCTTGACAGCCCTCTCGCTGTGGGAGCTAGATGTTCAAAAGCCGACAACCCACCGCAGGATTCGCAGCAGAGGAGCGGACATGAGCGAAGACCCAAAGGCGCCGGAGCGCGCCCACAGCGAGACCCCAGCCGAGGGTGATGCAACGGCTGAACCCTTTGACGACCGGGCCCATTCCCAGGACGCGGCAGAAGGCCCGGACATCGACGACGAACCGGGCACCGGAGCCAAGGGCAACGCCGCGCCAGGCGGCAGGACAGGACAGTAGCTTCCCCGACGCGCGAATTCGCCGCAAGCCTGCGGGCTCGCCGGAATCTTCCGGCGAGCTGAGTAGTTTCCGGCGAATTCGGCCGTGCGGGGCCCTGCCGGTCCCGAGAGCACAGCCGTTAACGGGCGAAATATCTTCGCCTGCCTGTGTGTTGGCCCCGACATGACAACAATCGGAATCATCGGTGCAGGACACATTGGCGGTCAGCTGGCGCGGAAGGCCGTGGAGCTCGGCTACGACGTCGTGATCAGCAACTCGCGGGGGCCGGAAACCCTGGCGGGCCTCGTCGCGGAACTGGGGCCCAAAGCCCGGGCCGCAACGCCGGCCGAAGCGGCAGCTGCCGGCGACTTCGCCGTCGTCACCGTGCCGCTTAGGAGCATCCGGGACGTGCCCATGGAGCCGCTGGCGGGCAAGATCGTCCTCGACACCAACAACTACTACTGGGAACGGGACGGGCATTTCCCGCCCCTGGATGCCGGCGAGGCCACAACCTCCGGCCTGCTGCAGGAGCACCTGCCCCAGTCCAAGGTGGCCAAGGCCTTCAACCACATCATGTACTCACAGATCACCACGGACGGCACACCGGCCGGCACACCCAACCGCCGGGCCCTGGCCACGGCGAGCGATTTCCCGGAAGCGGCTGAGCTTGTGACCAGGCTCTACGACGAATTCGGCTTCGACACGGTCAACATGGGCCCGCTGTCCGAAAGCTGGCGCACGGAACGGGACCGCCCCGCCTACGTGATCCGGCAGAACGCGACCGAGCTGGCCGAGAACCTGGCCAAGGCGCCGCGCACCATCTGACGCTCCCGGCCCCGACGCGCTGTCGATCCCGCCCCCGACGGCTGGCGGGCTTGAAGCCCGGCGAATTCGCCGGAAAGCTCCGGGCTCGCCGGAATCTTCCGGCGAGCTGAGTAGTTTCCGGCGAATTCGGCCGTGCGGGGCGGGCTACCCGCGTATCCTGTCGCGGGCAGGCGTATCCTTCCCGAGCCAGGCGCTGACCAGCAGCCACACGGACCACACCAGGATCAGGACAATGCCGGCCAACGTGGGGATGCTGTTCGCCGAGGAGAAGCCTTCGGCCCCGATGATCCAGCCCTGGGCAATATACGCCAGCCCGGAGAACGCGATGAGATAGCCGATCAGCCCGGAGACGCGGCGCGCCCGGACAACCACGGCACCGGTCAGGATCAGGGCCGCGCCCAGCACGAAGCTCTGGTAGCTGCGCATGCCCCATTCCAGCCACCGGATGCCCTCGGCGGTCGCAAACCGGGCGGTCTTCTCCGGTTCCGCGGCTGCAGCCCAGGCGTCCACGGCGCGCTTGAGGGCAACCCCGTCGACGGCTTGGAGCGAGGCATACAGGGCCAGCGCGGCGACCGCCGCCGCGACGCCGAACCGTGCCGCCCAGGTCATGGCCCCGTCCGGCGCTCTTAGGGCGACCAGCAGGACCAGCAGCCCAGAGATGAGAAGGGCCATGCCGGCGAACTGCCCCAGGTGGACCGCCGTCCAGATGCCGCTTCGGGCGTACTCCGCGAACGTGGCCGGGTGGTCGTTCGCGCTGGCCGTGTCGGCATGGAGCAGCCCGGCAATTACTGACACCGCGAAGCCGGTAAACGCCAGCGTGGCGGCAAGACGCAACGGCGCGCGCAGTGGTGCGAGTCGCCCCGGTTCGGCCGCGGCGCTTGGCCGCGGGGTATGGCTGTCCTGTGGCCCGAACTTTTTCATGGCATCGCCCGCTTCGTACCGCCACGCAGGTGCGCGATGAGCGCGCCTAAGCGCAGGCTACGCCGATTGCCCCGGCGAAGCCACGCACCTTGGATCGGCATTTTGTTCTTCCCCGTATAACCGGCCGCCTAGAGATGAGCGGGGCGGAGCCGGTCATCTCTATGAACGGGGAAATCGAGGTCGAGCACATCGCCGCGGGCTACCAGGGACGTTCGGCCCGGACGACGGCGGGAAGACCCGCCGTCGTCCTCTGACCATTCAGTGCGTTCCAGTTCAGGGCACCCGGCTGCTCTGAAGCGGTTCGCTGGCCGAGGCAGTGGCAAGCGGGCCGGCGTCGGCCGGGTAGATCATGCGCGCCGGTGCCTTCGAGTTTCGCTTGGCCAGCGGATAAAACACGAGAGCGGTGACCACCAGGCCCACCAGCCAGGAGATGTCGGCACCACCGAGCACCTCCGTCATCGGTCCCGTGTAGAGAGTCTGGGCGAGGAACGGAATCTGCACGAGAATGCCGACGGCGTAGGACAGCAGCGCGGTCTTGTTCCAGCGCCCGTACCGGCCGTCAGGATCGTAGAGCGCCGGGATGTCCACCTTTTCCTTCGAGACGAGATAGTAGTCCACGAGGTTGATCGAGCTCCACGGAATGAAAACCATGAGCAGGAGCAGGACGAAGTTCTTGAAGTTGGCGATGAAGTCGGGCGAAGCCAGCACCGCAATGAGGACGGAGAGCCCGATGAACGCCACTACGTAGAGCAACCGGGTCCGCGACGGCACCGCCGATTTGCGCGTGAACGCTGTTACAGAGGTCAGCATCGTCATGTACCCGCCGTAGGCGTTAAGGGTGTTGACGGTCAGTTTGCCGGTCACGATCACCAGGTAAATGACGACGGCGATCAGGCCGCCGCCGCTGAGGTTGCCAAGGAAGGCCACCTGACCGTCGAGAAACCGCTGGCCCTTGGGCAGCGCCAGGGCAGCGAACAGGGCGCCGAGCGTCATGGACCACTGCGATCCAAGCACCGTGCCGAAGAACGCGGCCAGGAAGGTTCGGCGGGGCAGGGTGCCAGAGGGCAGGTAACGGGAATAGTCAGCGACGTATGGGCCGTACGTCAGCTGCCACCCGGCGCCGAGGGAGACAGCCAGGAGGAACGTGGGAAATTCGAAGCTACCGGAGCTGAGCAGCGCGCCGACGTCCTGGCTGGCGAGGAGCCGGATGCCCAGGTAGGTGAAGCCAAGGACGCCGACGACGGTCGAAATCCTGCCCAACAGGTGGATGTACTTGTAGCCCAGGGTCGCCACCAGCACGGTCAAGGCCCCGAATATGACCATGCCCACGGCCGGAGTTCCGGTGTGCGTGATCTGCTCTACGGCCTGCCCCGCCAGGACAGTTCCGGTGGCCGCGAAGCCCAGGTACATGATGATGACCAGCACCAGGGGGATCACGGCGCCCAGCACGCCGAACTGCGCACGGCTGGAGATCATCTGCGGGAGACCAAGCTTGGGTCCCTGGGCCGCGTGCAGTGCCATGACGGCTCCACCGAGGAGGTTGCCGATGAGCAGTCCGAGGATCGCCCACAGGGCATCGGCGCCGAAAAGCACCGCCAGCGCTCCGTCCACGATCGCGGTGATCTGCATGTTCGCGCCGAACCATAGGGTGAATTGCTGCGTCGGCGACCCGTGGCGTTCGTGGTCCGGGACGAAGTCAATGGAGCGGCGCTCGACGCGCGGCTCTGCTGTTCCCGTTCTTGTAGTGGCCTGCATGACTGTTCCTCACATTGAAAGTGGATCCTGACGAAGTCGTGAGTACATCTGAGCACGGCGCGTGAGCTGCATCACGGCGAAGTTTGATTCTCCGTCCGGGATTTCAGACAGGGTCCCACCAAATGTGATTCGGCACCGACGTATGAAGGCAGCGGTCAGGCCTGTGAGGACAGCCGGCCTGCTCAACGACCTGCGGAGTTCCAAGTTCGGCCAGGACGCGGTGATCAGCAATTCGCGGGGCCGGAAACCCTGGCGGACCTGGTCGCGACGCTCGAATTCGGCCGGGCGTGGGCGAGGAAACCGGGCACGACTCGGACTGCGCCTAGCCGGCCCCGTGCCAGAGCCGCCGCCACCAGGGCCGCGTCGGTTTCGGCTCCGGCGGGGCAGTGGCGGCCGCGGCAGCCCGGCGGCCCCGCCAGCGGTCCAGTTCGACGTCGACGTCCCGCGTTTTGGTGATCACGGGCGGCCCGCCCTGGAGCTGCCGCCGGGCGTCGATGACCCGGGCGTTGAAGTCCTCGACGATCTCGCGCATCTGTTTTTCGCTGAACTGGGCATCCAGCCGGGCATCAAGCTCGGCGTCCTCGGTGCGGAGCAGGATCGCCTTCGGGCCCAGGCCGGAGATGTTTTCCCGCTGGATCAGGCCTTTGACCCACCAGTCGGGGTCGTACGCCTCGCCCAGCCCGGGAATGGGCTTGCCGGCGTACTTGAGGTTGTCGAACTTGCCCTGCGCCATGGCATCCCTAATCAGGTACTCGGCCTTGGCGGCGTCGTCGATTTTGGCGCGCTTTTGCCGGACCTCTTCCTCGGCGGCGTTGAGGGCGTCGTTCTCCTGGGCGGTGCTGCCCGAGGTGCGCACCGCCCGGAGTTCCGCGGCACGCTCCACCCGGCGCCGGAACGCGCTGCCGGAACCACCTACCCCGCTGCTCATCAGCCACCACCGTCCTCGCCTGCCGGAATCGCGGATCTGCTTTCCAGTATGCGGAACAGCCAGGCGGTGGCAAAAGGTCCGTGCAGCGGTGCCGCCCAGAGGACCCGCCACCCCCTGTGCCCTCGCCGAGACGGGAACCTAACACTGCCGTAACCCGGTGTTAACCCGCCCGTGCGAGGCTGGAGACTTCCGGTAAAACAAAGTACTCTTCCAATCCTTCATGCATCGCAGATCCCGAGGAGTTGCAGCCGTGAACAGCCAAAACCCCAGCGCGTCCGTCAGCCCCCAACAAACCAGCCGCGAGGAAGCGGCACAGGATAAGAGCAGCACGCACGTCACGCATGTCCGCGAAGACGTGGCCATGGCGGGACGGTGCGCCAACGTCCACCTGCCCACCGGGCGCACCTGCACGTTGCCCTTGCGCCACCCCGGCTCGTGCAACTTCGTCGGGCCCGAGGACGCGGAAGACGTCGCAGTTCACTAGAACCCAGGGCACCAGCCGCGAAGTGCCACTCGCGGGGTCGTACTCGCGGGGTCGTGCAGGGCCGGTTCCGGGCCTCAAGCTAAAGATGCCGGGCCCTCAAGCTACCGAATCGCTTGCGGTCAGGACTCTTCCTCTGGCCTGCCCGCATCTTCGGCTCCGCTGCCCTGGACGGGGACATCCTCTTCCGGCTCAAAACTGGATTTTCCAGGAGTCGACGTCACCCAGATACCGTCCTTCGATTTGGGTATCGTGCTTCCGCTCCCCGGGGCGCTGCGCTCGGGATCCTGCCCTGCCGGATCCGCCTGGTCCTTGCCCATGGCCGTACCTTCCCTCAGTCCGATGGCAGTCAGTTTACGCCCGCGGCCCGCATCGTGCCTGCGCGTCATTTACACGGTTCGGGGACGGGGCTACATTGGTGGTCCCGGTCGATGGAGTCAGCTGCCGGCAAGAACATTCCAAACATTTAGCACACAGCGACGAGGCTGCGCGGCGGGTGCAGCCGGCAAGGATAAGACCATGAGCCCCACACCAAAGCAGCCGATCACCGATGACAGCATCAAGGTACGCCAGGTCAGCCATTACCAGTTCAGCTGGATTGCCGGGGACGCGGGCAGCCCCGGCATGTGGACGCTGCAGCTCGTGCTGGATGAAGGCGCGTGGGAGGAAGTCCTCACTATCGACGCCGACGACGCGGACAACCTGCAGGATCTCCTGTCCACCGCGGATACCGTCTTCTACGACGTGAGCCGGCGAACCCTGATGTTCGGAACTACTCGCGTCGGCCATCACTGATCGAGAAGGTGGAGTCCGCCGTCCTCTGCGGAGTCACACCCCGTCGAGGCAGAGGACGAAGCCGGGAAACGGGTGCCGGCCGGGGCGTCCGTCCACCTCGTCGATGGCGCGGCGGATCTCCCGGAGTTGCTCGACGGTCATTTGCAGCGGTGGTTCCTCGGGCTGGTAGGTGGTGAAAATCGGGTAGTCGACGCCGGGTTCCCGCGACATTTCGATGTGGCAGCCCAAGACGTGGGTGACGGGGCGGGTGCTGCAGAACCCGATCAACCGGTCGATGGTGCTGACGAAAGCCGGCCAGTCCTGGATGTACAGCCGGCCGGGATAGACCGTGTCTCCGGTCAGCAGGAATCCGGTATGGGGGTCGTAGAACGTGACCGCCGCATCGTGGTGTCCCGGGCTGGGCCAGCACTCCAGGACGCGGCCGCCAAGATCCACCCGCGCCGACTGATCGGCACCGCCGGTCAAGTTGCCATCGGCGTCGTCCGTGAATCCGAAGAATTCCCACGCGCTGTCGCGGTCCGCGTCCACCACAACGGTGCCGGGGCGGCCGGCGAACTGGGCGTCCCCCGCCACGTGGTCGCCGTGCGGATGGGTGTGCAGGACAAGGAGCCGGTAGCCGTCGCGGGGATGAGCGGCAAGCCACGTATCCATGAGTTCATCGACGACGCGGCGCAGCGGGAAGAAATCCGCGGATGCGGTGGCGCCGGTGTCGATGAGCACGGCCCGGGCGTTGCCGAACAGCAGGAACATGAACGGCGCCTCATAGTTGACCGCCATGTTCTGGCGCAAAATGTACGTGTGCTCGTCGTAGGCATGGACCTGGATGTCCGGGTCCGTGTTGTGCTTCGCGGATTCTGATCCGTGGATCCAGGACACGTCCAGATCACCGGTTCCGGGGTCGCCGACGGTGAAGTCGATCTCTGCATCAGCGCGCATCTGTTCTCCTCACAGCCCCGGCAGCACGAGCTCGCGGACTTGCTTGCGCAGGATCTTCCCGAGCATCGACCGGGGCATGTCGTCGATCGCCACGACCCGTCTGGGGACCTTGTAGCCGGCGAGGTGCTCGCGGCAGTGCGTGCGCAGCGCCTCCTCGTCGAGGGCGGCACCAGGAGCGAGTTCGACGGCGGCGACCACCATCTCACCGCCGCGCTCCAGCGGCTTGCCGATCACGGCGGCGTCGGCAACGTCCGGGTGCAGGCGCATCGCGGCCTCCACCTCGGTGGGCGAGACGTTGAAGCCGCCGGTGATGATGAGCTCCTTGGCCCGGTCCACGATTTTGGTGAAGCCGTCCGCGTCCACGGTGACGACGTCGCCCGTGCGCAGCCAGCCGTCCGCCGTGAGCGCCTTCGCGGTTTCCTCGGGGTTGTTCCAGTACCCCTGGAAGACCTGCGGGCCCTTGATCAGCAGCTCGCCCGGCTCGCCTTGCGGCACCTCGACGCCCGGGTTGTCGATGTCCACGACCTTCATGAGCGTGGACGGGAAGGGCACGCCGATGGTGCCGGTGCGCCGGGTGGGGAAGAACGGGTTGCCCATGGCCACCGGCGAGGACTCGGTCATCCCGTAGCCTTCCACGAGCAGGCCGCCGGACACGGATTCCCAGAGCTCCACGACGTGGTCAGGCAGGTTCATGGCACCGGAAATGCAGTACTTGCAGGACCGCAGGGAGGTGCCCTTCTCCTTCGCGGCCATCGCGGTGCGCTCGTAGATCGGCGGGACGGCGCAGTAGACGGTGGCGGGCGACTTCTTCATGGCCGCAAGGATCAGGTGCGGGTCAAACTTCGGGAAGAGCACCAGCAGGCCCTGCTTGCGGATGCCGAAGGTGAGGTAGAGCGTCATGCCGAACGCGTGGAACATCGGCAGAATCGCGTAGAACACCTCTTTGCGGTACTCCGCGCCGTGCATCCAGGCCTCGCCCTGCAGCGCGTTGGAGTACAGGTTGAAATGGGTCAGCATGGCGCCCTTGGGCCGGCCGGTGGTGCCCGAGGTGTATTGGATCGCCGCGAGGTCGCCCACGGAGGGCCGCGGGTGCGCGGGGTCGATCCGGCCATGGCCCAGCAGATCCTTCCACGGCGTGGTGCCCGGTGCCGGTGCGGTGAGCGAGGCACGAGTTTCGCGCAGCTTCTTCACTGGCAGGTGCAGCGCCAGGCGCTTGACGGCGGGAAACGCCTCGAGCAGGTTGACGGAGACGACGTGGTCGATCTCGACGTCGTCCGGGAACTCCCGCACTGCCGCCGCCGCTTTGTCCCACGCGATCACTATCCGCGCCTGGTGGTCCTCGAACTGGTGGCGCAGTTCCCGGGAGGTGTACAGCGGGTTGTGTTCGACGACGACGGCGCCCAGGCGCAGCACCGCGTAGAACGCGACGACGTGCTGCGGGCAGTTGGGCAGGATCAGGGCAACCCGGTCCCCGGCGCGGACACCGAGCCGGCGCAGTCCCTCGGCGGCCCGGTCCACCTGTTCGCCGAGGTCGGCGTAGCTGGTGCGCCGGCCGAAGAACTCCAGCGCCGGAGCGCCCCCGGCCTCGGCTACGGACCGCTCCAGCATGTCCACGAGCGAGTCCGTGGGCAGGTCGATCTCCGCCGGGACACCCGGCTGGTAGTTCTGCACCCAGGGCTGCGCGTCAGTATTCTCCATGGCCCCATCATTTCTTGAAAGTTGAGGCCGGGGCCAATACGGATGCAATTCACGGCGTCGTGTAACGGCGCGTCCCGCCGAGCGCCTTGGTCCGCAGACCTAAAACGGGCCGCGTAATTTAGGAGCTTTTCCATACTTTCGGCGATGGCCGCTGGATAGCATGAGATGTCCGGACAGAGCAGTCCGGGCGGGTGCCAATGTCAGAAGGAAACCCATGGCCGCAGCTACAGTGGACGACATCCTCGCGGATCTCCCCCTCGGTTTCGCCAGCCTGATGCTTCGGCCGTCCCGCACGGATGCGGCAATCGAACGCTTTGTGATCGTTGACGCCGACGACGAGACCTCCGACGGCGGGACTGCGTTCGTCCTGCTGATCGGCGTTCGTGGACGCTCCGCGTTGCCGGCGGTGCGGCGCCTCTTGAAAAGCCCTCCCCTGGTCCTGGCCGTCAAGGGCAGCCCGGAGGAGCTGGCGGAAGCGGAAGAGCTGCTGCGCGCCGCCGGCACCGGCCTGCTGCTGGTGGACCCGGCGGCGGATTGGGACCGCCTGCTGTCCATCGCCAAGGACCGGATCCAGCCGCGCAGCTATCAGAGCGAAGTCCTGACCCTGCTCGAAGAAGACCTCTTCGCGATCGCCCAGACCACGGCCCGCCTGACCTCCAGCCACGTGGTGATCGAGGACGCCGCCAACAAGGTCCTGGCGTACTCCACGGTCACCAATGCCATTGACGAGCTGCGCAAGGCCTCGATCCTGGCCCGGCGCGGCCCGCGCAAGTACGAACTTCTCCTTAAGGACCTCGGAGCCTACCGTGAGCTGCACCGGACGCGCCTGCCGGTCCGGGTTCCCGCCCGGCCCCAGGACGGTCTGCGGGAGCGGGTCGCCATCAGCCTGTTCGCCGGCGACCGCATCATGGGCTACATCTGGCTCCAGGAGACCGGTGGCGGCTTCGGCGACGACGTCGACTACGTGCTGACCGGCTCGGCCGCGCGGGCTTCCGCCGAGCTGATCCGGTACCGCAACCAGCAGTCCGTGCACATGCGCGAGGACCGGATCGTGCGCCTCCTTTCGGGGCCGGCGGAGGCTGCTGCGAGCGCGCACAGCGAGAAGATTCCTGCGGACCGTCCCTCCGCCCTGATCCTGCTGGGCCTGTCGGCGTCCCAAGCCCAGGAGGACGACGCCGCGCTCAAACACGGGGAGCTGGCCAACCTCGCGTCAATCCATGCGGCCGCCTACAAGCCCTCAGCGATCGTGGGACAGTTTCACGGCGACACCGCCGTGATCCTTCCCGGACTCCAGTCTGCCAACGCCGGGGCCGGGCTGCGGAGCCTGGCCGAGGCAATCGTCAGGGACGCCACCAAGCACCTCGGCATCAGCCCCTTTGCCGCCGTCGGGCCCACTGTCCCCGATCTGCTCTCGATCCATTCCGTGACCGGAATATGCGAAGCACTGCTGGGCTGCATGCGCCGGTCCGGCGACGTCTCGGTGGCCACGGTGGACGACTTCGAAGCCGAGATCCTCCTCCACGACGCCGTAGAGAACTTTACGACGGCGACCTTCCGGCACCGCAGCCTCTGGGCCATGCTCCGCGAGGACGCGGAACTGGCCGAAACCCTGCGGGCCTTCTTCGACGCGTCTCTGGACGTGGCCGAGTGTGCGAAGCGGATGCGGCTGCATAAGAACACCGTCTACTACCGGATCGGCAAGGTCGGCCGGATCACCGGTCTGGATCTCGGCAATCCCCGCCATTCACTGGTCGCGCTGCTGCATGTGCAGGAATGGGCCGGCACGCAGAAGGAGCTCCTGGGCAAGAAATGATGACAGTACTTAATTCGCCCCCGCTTGGTCTGGTACTGGATGACATTGTCCGCGGCCACCGGCCCCGGACGGAAGTGGGGTCAGTTCCCGCAAATATTCCGCATCTGCAGTCCCCGCCTTTCGACCGTTTCGGCATCGCGGTTGCCACGACGTCCGGGGAAGTATTCTGTTCCGGCGACGCCGATCTGCCGTTCTCAATCCAGAGCATATCCAAGGTCTTCACCTTGGCGATGGCGCTCAGCGCCGATGACTCCGGCTCGTTGTGGACCAGGGTCCTTCGCGAGCCGGCAGGGACGTCCTTCAACTCCTTGGTCCAGCTCGAAGTCGAGCACGGGATCCCACGGAACCCCTTCATCAACTCGGGCGCCCTGGTGGTCACCGACCATCTGATGGATAGATCTCCGGACGCCGCCGCCCAGGTCCTGCGCTTCCTCACTGGGCAGGTGGGTCAACCGGGTCCTTTCATCGACGAGATGGCCGCAAGGAGTGAACTCTCCAGCAGCAGCCGCAACCTGGCCCTCGCCCACTTCCTGAAGGAATTCGGCAACCTGCGACGGCCCGCACAGGCAGTGGTCGAGAACTACGTCAGGCAGTGCTCAATCATGATGACCTGCGTGGAGGTGGCCAAGGCGGGGCTTTTCCTCGCGCAGGACGGTCGGGGAGTACAAGGCGCGGTGATCTCCAGGAGCCAGGCCAAACGCATCGGCTCCATCATGCTGACCTGCGGCATGTATGACGCAGCCGGCGAGTTCGCCTATCGCGTGGGACTTCCGGGGAAAAGCGGTGTGGGCGGCGGCATCCTGGCGATCGTCCCCCGCGAGTGCGCCATCTGCGTCTGGAGCCCGCGGCTGGATTCCAAAGGAAATTCCTTGGCAGGCACGGCGGCTCTCGCCGACCTGTCCGACCGCACCGGGTGGTCGATCTTCTGATCTGACGGCCGGCTGTCCCCACAATCTCCCCCCAAAACCCATTTAGATCTCTGACAGATCGAAAGGAACACCCATGTCAAACAACCCCAATGACGAGGTTGACTTGCACCAGGCCGATGGTGGCCACGCCCACGCTTCGGATGCCTTGATCCACGCGGAGGACTCGGGCTACCACAAGAGCCTGTTGCCCCGACAGATCCAGATGATCGCGATCGGCGGTGCCATCGGAACCGGCCTGTTCCTGGGCGCCGGCGGTCGGCTCAACGCGGCCGGCCCGTCACTGGTCATCGCCTACGCCGTCTGCGGCTTCTTCGCCTTCCTGATCCTGCGCGCCCTGGGAGAACTGGTCCTGCACCGCCCCTCGTCCGGATCGTTCGTGTCCTACGCCCGCGAATTCTTCGGAGAGAAAGCCGCGTTCGTCTCCGGCTGGTTCTATTGGATCAACTGGGCCACCACCACGATCGTGGACATCACCGCAGCGGCCCTCTACATGAACTTCTTCGGCAAATACATCCCCTGGATGGCGGCCATACCGCAGTGGACCTGGGCGCTGATCGCCCTTGTCGTGGTCCTCTGCCTAAATCTCGCCTCCGTCAAGGTGTTCGGCGAACTGGAGTTCTGGTTCGCCCTGATCAAGGTCGCAGCCCTCGTCGCGTTCCTGCTGGTCGGCACCTACTTCGTCGTGTTCGGCACCCCCGTGGAAGGCCAGGAAGTCGGCTTCAGCCTCATCACCGACAACGGCGGCATCTTCCCCAACGGCCTGCTGCCCATGATCATCCTCATGCAGGGCGTGCTGTTCGCCTACGCCTCGATTGAACTGATCGGCACCGCCGCCGGCGAAACCGAAAACCCCGAAAAGATCATGCCCAAGGCCATCAACTCCGTGGTCCTCCGCATCGCCGTCTTCTACGTCGGCTCCGTCATCCTGCTCGTCCTGCTGCTGCCCTGCACCTCTTACGAAGAGGGCGTCAGCCCGTTTGTGACGTTCTTCGGATCCATCGGCATCCAAGGTGTGGACGTCATCATGAACCTCGTGGTCCTCACGGCCGCACTGTCCTCGCTGAACGCCGGTCTGTACTCCACCGGCCGCATCCTGCGCTCCATGTCAGTGGCCGGATCGGCCCCGAAGTTCGCCCAGCGGATGAACAAGGCCGGCGTCCCCTACGGCGGCATCGCCATCACCGCCGGCGTCTCCCTCCTCGGCGTCCCGCTGAACTACCTGGTTCCTGGCCAGGCGTTCGAGATCGTCCTGAACGTCGCCTCTGTGGGCATCGTCGTCACCTGGGCCACCATCGTGCTCTGCCAGATCCAGCTCAAACGGTGGGCAGACAAAGGCTGGCTCGAGCGCCCCTCCTTCCGGATGTTCGGCGCCCCCTACACCGGGTATCTCTCCCTGGTATTCCTGCTCGGCGTGCTCGTCATGGTCTTCATCGACTCCCCGCTCACGCTGCTGGTGACCCTGGTCGCCTGCGCCCTGATGGTCGGCGGCTGGTACGCCTGCCGGAAACAGATCCACGACATCGCAGCAACCCGCGACGGCTTCACGGGCGCCGTGCCCGTGCTGGCCAACCGGACTCCAATCCGCTAATCGAACATTCTGATGCCGACCGGTCCACAACCCGACATACAACCTGAAAGCCTCCATGAAGCCACGAATCCCGCTGAGTCCCCGCCGCCCTAGCACTCTGCAGGAGCGCCACCAGCCAACCGCACACAAAGGCAAGCCGCCGGCGTCCAACGACAGCTGCGAAGACGGCTGCTTCTTCTGTACCGGACCGGAAACAGATTAGGCAGCGCCAACCGCTCCGCTGAATTCAGCGGACATCCCATGCCAGCCAACCCAGCCAAGAAGGCAAGTAGTGACGAATACGGAGTCTGCATCCACCATGACCGCAACCGACATGCACCCATTTGAAGGCGACACCATCAAACCCCTACAGACGGTCCCGGGGGTTATCCAGGGCAACCTCATCGGCAACAGGACCCTCAAGTCCGCAGGCCACGTGATTGTTGATTCTCTCGTGGCGCACGGGGTTGAACGCACCTTTGTTGTCCCGGGGGAAAGCTTCCTGGACGTCCTCGACGGGCTGCACGGCTCGGAGATCGAGACCGTGGTGTGCCGGCACGAGGGCGGCGCCGCTTACATGGCGGAGGCCGACGGCAAGATGAACCAGCGTCCCGGCGTCGCCATGGTCACCCGTGGACCCGGGGCGGCGAACGCCCACGTGGGCCTGCACACCGCCTGGCAGGATTCCACCCCGATGCTGCTCTTCGTGGGGCTGATTCCGTTCGCGCACCGGGACCGGGAGGCGTTCCAGGAGTTCGACATCAAGGCGTGGTTCGACACCGGAGCCAAACGCGTGATGGTCCTTGACCACCCCGAGCGGGCCTCTGAGATTGTCGCGGAGGCAATGTTCGCGGCCATGAGCGGCCGGCCCGGGCCAGTGGTGGTGGGCCTGCCGGAGGACATCATCCGCGCACAGATTGATCCGGCCCTGCACCCGCCCATCCCGGTGGCCGCGGGCGGGATGAGCAGCACGGATGCCGGCGCCCTCGCCGAAGCCCTGGCACAGGCTAAGAAGCCGCTTTTTGTCACCGGCGGGAACGACTGGACCCAGGAAGCAGCCGGGGAGCTCACCCGGTGGCTTGAGAAGCACCATATTCCGGCCGCGGCAGAATGGCGCACGCAGGGAACCGTCTCCTTCGACTCCCCCAGCTATGTGGGGCCGATCGGCTACGGGCGGCCACGTCCCACGTACGACCTCCTGGAGGAAACCGATCTGCTCGTTTTCGTCGGGACGGTCCCGGGAGACGTGATCACGGACGGCTTTGTCTGCGGGCAGGACTGGAACAAGCAGAACTTCCTGGTCACCATCGATCCCTCTCTGCGCGGCCGCTCCGGCCCGGTCTCCCGCCAGATCCTGGCCAAGCCGGAGGCGTTCGTCCGGGACTTGGCCAACATCGACTTGCCCGTCAAGGAGGAATGGAAGGCGTGGACGGCCCGGATGCGCGCCGAGCAGCAGTCATTCGCCAGCCTGCCGCCGTCGACCCCCGGCGATGGGCCCGCGAAGATGGACACCCTGATGGCGAACCTCGTCCCGCTGCTGGCGGAGGACGCCCTGGTGACGTTCGGGGCGGGCGAGCACACCAACTGGGCGCACCGGTACTTCCCCACCCGGCGCTATGCCTCGATGATCAGCGCCCGGAACGGCTCCATGGGCTACTCGGTGCCCTCGGCCATCGCCGCCTCGCTGGCCAGCCCGGAGCGGCGGGTAGTCACCATCGCCGGGGACGGGGAATTCCTCATGAACGGGCAGGAGCTGGCCACGGCCGCGCAGTACGGAGCCACGCCGCTGATCATCGTGATGGACAACCAGGAGTACGGCACCATCCGCACGCACCAGGAGCGGCACTACCCGTCCCGGGTGTCGGGCACGCAGCTGAAGAACCCCGATTTCGGCATGATGGCCCGGGCGTTCGGCGGTTTCGGCATCACGGTCACCGAGGACCAGGACGTCCCGGCGGCCCTGGAGGCTGCGTTGGCCGCCATCGACCAGGACGGCGTGTTCGCCTTGGTCCACCTCGTCGTCGAACAGCGGGTGAAGGCCTACTAGATTGCGCCCTGACGAGACTGCGCCCTAACTAGATGGCCCGGTGGACGACGACGACGGCGGGAGCCTACCCGTCGTCTTCCGCCGGGCAATCCCGCCGCGTCTACTCCCCGCCTACTCCCCCGTCTCGCCGTCCAAGGCCTCGCGGAGGAGGTCGGCGTGGCCGTTGTGCCGGGCATACTCCTCGATCATGTGGCACAGGATCCAGCGCAGGCTCGGTGCCGAACCGTCTGGCCACTGGCGCCGGGCCAATTGGTCCAGGCCGCCGACGGCCAGGGCTTCCGCGACGCGGATCCGGGACCGTTCCACGGCATCCTGCCACAGCGTGCGCAGCTGGTCCGGAGTGTCCCCGGCGGCGGAATGCCACTCCCAGTCGGGGTCGGACTTCCAATCCACGGTGTCGAACGGGGCCTCCCGGTCCTGCGCGTGCAGGGAATGGGCAAACCATGCGCTCTCCACGTAGGCCATGTGCTTGAGCAGCCCGCCCAGTGTCATCGACGAGGCGGCGGTGGTGGCCCCGAAACCGGCGGCGTCCAGTCCGGCGCACTTCCACGCCAGCGTGGCCCGCTGAAAGTCCAGGAAACCCAGGAGGGTCGCGGTTTCGTCGCCTGCAAGGGGAGGCTCGGGGCGGCCCCGATCGTCAACAATTGTCATGCGCGTGAGTCTAGCGGCGCGGCATCCGGCGGCTTCGTGCCGCGGCGCTGCAATCCGCCCGCCCGCTCAGCCTCGAACTCGCTGGAAACTCGCCGCTACGCCGGAAGCGTACGGCGAGCCGGCACGCTTCCGGCGACTTCGGCGGCGGTGGTGACCTCGACGACGGCGGCGCCGATCGCGTAGCCCTTAGCCGCTGTCTACTCGTCCAGGAACCGCAGCAAGTACGGGATGGTGGTCCGCATGGCCCTCAGGTCGCCGCCGCTCGCGGCCAGCTCACCGAGGTAGTCGCCGTGGGTGCCTGGAACGATCATCAGGCGCGCCCCGGGAATGACGCGGGACATCCGCACCGCGTGTTCGGGGCTCATGACGTCGCGGTCGGCGCTCAGCACCAGGGTGCGGGCCGTGATGCGGTGCAATTCCTCGTCCGTCCATCCGGGGAAGGTCAGGATTCGCTGGCGGTCCAGCTCGAACATCCGCTCGAGGTGTCCGGGCTCCGGATTGAGCCGGCTGTCCGCGTCTTTGTACGCCTCCGGCATGTCGCTGAGTGTCGCGTTCGCCATTCCGTCCCAGAATTCATCGCCGACCGCGTCCCGGCTGACGAAGCTGGAGGCAGTGATCAGGCACCGCACGGAGGCCGGATACCGCATGGCCAGCGCCAGCGCAGTGTGGCCGCCAGCGCTGAATCCGAGCACATCCACGGAGTCCACCTTGAGCTCGTCCATCACGGCCTTGACGTCGTCGGCCGAGTTTTCGGCGGTGAGCGGACGGCCGGTCGCCGCGGTCCGCCCGTGCCCTTCCTCGTCGACGGCGATCACCTGGAGGCTCTCGGCCAGCAAGGCCGGGATGAGGCCGGCGAAGTTGGTCTCGATGCTCGAGCCTCCGCCGGGAATCAGCAGCAGCGGGGGCTTGTCGGCCCGCGGGTGGCCGTGGACCTCGTAGTACATGCGGAGGTCGCCGCTGGCTGCGTATCCGTGGGTGAAAGTCACATGGCATCCTAACGCCGCACGCAGCGGGCTGAACAGGGCCAAAGGGGACGACGGCGGGAGGTTCCCGCCGTCGTCCGCTTGCGTTGCAGGTCAGGCGTTGACGGGCTCGGCGAGGATCGCGTCGACCTGGCCCACCGCTTCCCTCATGCCCTCCTCCATGCCCATGGCGACAATCTTCTCCATCTGCTCCTCCGCCTCGAACGTGGACAAGATGGTCATTCGGGTGCGGTCGCCGATTGGCTCCAGCGTCACCAGGCCGTGAATGGTGCCCATGTCGGCCACGGGGTCGCCGTTGTCGTCCGCGAATCCGTCATCAAACTCCAGGCGGTGCGGGGCGTCGATGGTCACGAACCGCCACCAGCCGCGGGCCTTCTCCCCCTCGGGTCCCGTCATGAAGTAGCTGGCGTCGCCGCCGGGGACAAACTCGTGCTTCTCGAAGGTGGCCGGCCATGTGGGAGGCCCCCACCAGCGCTCGAGCAGACGCGGGTCTTCCCAGATTTGCCAGACGCGGCCAACTTCGGCGTCGAACTCGGCGACCACGGTGAGGCTCAGCGCCTCAAGATTCTTGACTGAACTGATAACCGTCATGACGAACCCTTCCTATCCTTCAGTTTTCCTTCAGTTATGTTGCTTTGCGCGTTTTTGGTTTGCGTGTTGCCTGTCCCTGTCTTGTCAGGTTCTGTGATGGCTGTTTCGGCGAGAAGGTCCGCGATCCGATCGGCCCGCTGCCGCCAGATGACCTCGTATTCGTCGAGCAGCCGGCGGGCCCTCTGCAGTCCGTCATGATTGGCCCGCACAATCTGCTCCCTTCCCCGCTTCTCCTTGGAGACAAGGGAAGCGCGTTCCAGCACCGCCACATGCTTCTGGACGGCCGCGAAACTCATGGCGTAGAGGGCAGCGAGCCCGGAGACCGAGTACTCGCCCACCGTCACGCGCCGCACGATGTCCCGGCGGGTCGTGTCGGCGAACGCCTGGAACAGGCGGTCAAGTTCTTCTTCACTGAGCTGGGCTCGGAGCTGATCTACAACCATTTGGTTGTAGAATAGTCCGGCCGTTCGGGGGTGTCAAGGGGTCGCGAAACTGTCCCGAAAGGCCCTGACACTGCGCGGCATGGAGCCGATGTGCCGACTTTGCGGCGAGCGTAGAGTGAGCCCATGAAGCGTGTGGTTATCGACCGCTTCGGCGGCCCCGAGGTCTTGAACGTGGTGGAGGTCGACGATCCACGGCCAGGTCCGGGCGAAGTCCGCGTCAGGGTCCTGGCTTCGGGTGTCTCGTTCACCGACACACAGCTGCGCGCAGGCACATATCTCGGCGGACCCAAGCCACCTTTCACGCCCGGGTACGAGCTCGTCGGCATCGTTGATGAGATCGGGCCCGGTTGCTCGCGGGTACGGGTGGGGGACCGCATCGGCGCGCTGACGGTGTGGGGCGCCAACGCCGAGCGCGTCTGTGTGCCGGAGGTATACGCGGTGGAGGTGCCTGAGGACGTCGACCCGGCCGAGGTGGTGAGCCTCGTCTTCCCCTACATGACCGCGTACCAGCTGCTTCACCGCACGGCCAAGGCGAAGCCCGGGGAGAGCGTTCTGGTTCACGGCGCGGCCGGCCGGGTAGGCACCGCGGTCCTCGAGCTCGGAGCGCTAGCCGGCCTTCGTCTCTACGGGACCGCTTCCGGTCGGGACTGCGCCGCGGTGGAGCGGCTGGGCGCGGTGGCGATCGACTATCACAACGACGACTTCCTGGCCCGAGTGCACGGGCTCACGGGCGACGGCGTGGACATTGCCCTCGACGGGATCGGTGGGCCGTTGTCGCTGCGCTCCTTCCGCGCACTGCGGCCCGGCGGACGGCTCGTCGTGTTCGGCCGTTACGGCACCACCGCGCAGGGGCGCAAGAACTGGCCGGGGGTGATCGCGTGGTACGCGGCAACCGGGGGCGTCGCGCTCTGGGGTGTGCTGTCGCCCCGCCGAAAGGTGCTGTCCTACCGCATTCAGCAGTTGCGCATCCACCACCAGGACTGGTTCCAGGCGGACTTCCTCGCGCTGCTCGAGATGCTCCACCGCGGCGAGATTCACCCCGTGGTGGCCGAGCGTCTGGCGCTTTCCGAGGTTCGTCGCGCCCATGAGCTGCTGGGGAGCACCGCGGCGAAAGGGAAGATCGTGCTCGTACCCTAAGCCGGCATGGTCGCCGCCGCGGCACTACGTCCACGCACCCGGCCGAGTTCGCCGGAAACCCGCGAAGTCGCCGGAAGTGTTCGGCGAGCCCGCAGGCATCCGGCGACTTCGCGCGCCTATGTCCGCTCGGCGATGGCCTTCACGCTCTTCACGAGGCTGTCCCACATGCCCTTCGAGTGCTCGGCTTCCTCGGCACTTGCGTTGTTGTCCTGCGAGAGCGTGAATTCCGTCGTGCCGGACTGGTCCTCAAGCGTCCACGTGAGCGTGTGGTAGTTCTCGGGCGCATCCTCCTGGCCGCTCAGCGGGCTGAAATGCGTGACGACGAGCCGCCGTCCGGGTTCGAACTCCAGGACGGTGCCCGTGTCCTCGTACGCCTTGCCGTCCCAAACGCCGCGCCACACGATGGGTCCGCCGACCGTCCAGTCGGTCACGACATCAGTGCCGAACATGAACTCCTTGATGGCGCCGGGGTCGGTGAGCACGGACCATACGCGGCTTGCAGGCGCATCGATGGTGATGGTCGACGTCGACACATACTTTCCAGTCATAGCTTTCCCTTTTCTCCCAGAATCGGTCAGCGCCGGCAGCGCCCGGCACCGAGACTACTCCGCCGATCGGAACGTCCGTAAGCCCGTCCGGCCACCGCGACCCCTTTCGGGCCACAGCCCCGCTAACTGCCCTGGCCGCTACCTAGGCCGGGTAGATGGCGACGGCGGCGGCCTTGATGACGAAGTAGACGGTCATGCCGGGGGCGAGGCCGAGGTCGGCTGACGCGGCCGGGGTGATATCCGCGGAGAGGCCTCCGGCATGGACGCGGATCTGATCGCCGTGTGGCTCAAGGTCCGTGATTCTCACTGGGAATGAGTTGCGCGGGCTGCCGTGCTCTTCGGTGAGGAACACGGACACGGCCGAGGGCGGAAAGACCGCCACACCGTCCTGCCCGGGGCCCAGGGTGCCGTCGTGGTGGCCCGCGACGACCATGCCTTCGGCGGTGGTGACGCCGGCGTCGCTGACCGTGCCGGCCACTAGGTTCAGCCCGGCCAGGCCGGCGGCGAACCGGCTGCGCGGTTTTTCGAGGACGTCGCGGGTAGGCCCTGCCTCGCTGATCCGGCCGTCCTCGAGGACGATCACCCGGTCTGCCAGCATGAGGGCGTCCAGGATGTCGTGGGTGATGATGATGGCTCTGCGGCCGGCGAGGACACGCTTGAGTAGCCGGCGGAGCAGCGGGGCCGCATGGACGTCGAGGGCGGCCATGGGTTCGTCCAGCAGCAGCAGCTCGGGGTCGGCTGCGAGGGCGCGGGCCACGGCCACGCGCTGGGCCTGCCCGCCGGAGAGCTGCCCGGGACGCCGCGCGGCGAGGTCCCCGGCGTCGACTTCGGTGAGCCAGTGCATGGCCGTTTCCCGGGCCGCGGCGCCCGACGCGCCGGCGCTGCGGGGCCCGAACGCGACGTTGTCCAGGGCGCTGAGATGGGGAAAGAGGAGGGCCTCCTGGGCCAGGAGCGCCGTGCCCCTGGTATGCGGCGCCCTCCAAATATTCTTGTCGGCCGCCAGGTCGAACAGGACCCTGCCGCCGAGCACGGCCTTGCCCGAATCGGGGCGCAGCAGCCCGGAGATGATCGCGAGAAGGGTCGATTTCCCGGCACCGTTCGGGCCGAGGATGGCGATGGTCTCGGCCGGCCCAAGGCTGAGGGAGACCTCGAAGCCCCGTGCTGCGAGCGTTGCGTCCAGCTGAAAGGTCACCGGAATACCCCTTCCGGTGCTACGCCGACGCGCGGGCGCCGGTAGGAGAGCCCGACGACGGCCACCGCCACGGCGACCAGCAGGAGGGAGAGCGCGACGGCGGCGTCGGCGTCGGTTTCGCGTTGCAAATAAATCTCCAGCGGGAGGGTGCGGGTGACGCCTTGCAGGCTGCCGGCGAAGGTCAGGGTGGCACCGAATTCGCCCAGGCTGCGGGCGAAGGACAGGACGGCGCCGGAGGCCAGGCCGGGCAGCACGAGCGGGATGGTCACCCGGCGCAGCACGGTGCTCGGGCGTGCCCCGAGCGTGGCGGCGACCGCCTCGTATTTGTTGCCGGCGGTGCGCAGCGCGCCTTCGAGGCTGACCACCAGGAACGGCAGGGCGACGAAGGTCTGGGCGAGGACAACGGCGGTGGTGGAGAAGGCGATCTGGATGCCGGCCAGTTCAAGGCTTCTGCCCAGGAGTCCCTGGCGTCCGAAGGTGTAGAGCAGGGCGATGCCGCCCACCACGGGAGGCAGGACCAGGGGCAGCAGGACGAAGGCCCTAAGCAGCCGCTGGCCCGGGAACGGGCTCCGGGCAAGGACGAGGGCCAGGGGCACTCCGAGGACGATGCAGGCGGCGGTGCTCGCCGCCGACGTGCGCAGGCTCAGGCCGAGCGCAGTCAGTGAAGATTCGGAGGTGATCAGCGGGATGAACTGCGGCCAGTTGACCTTGGCCACCATGGCCACCAGCGGCAGCAGGACGAAGACTGCCCCTGCCGCCGCGATGGCGTAGATCCATGGCGGGATGCCGGTGTACCCGGTGCCGCTGCGTCGGTTCATGCTGTCCTTTACGGGGTGCCGAATCCGGCGGCGCTCAGGACTTTTTTGCCCTCGCTGCCGGTGACCGTCGCGATGAAGGCAGCGGCCAGCTCCTTGTTCTTGCCCGTGCCGACGGTGGCGATCGGGTAGGTGTTCACGGCCTGGTCCGACTCGGCGAAGGGGATGCCTTTGACCTTGTCGCCGGCGTTCTTGATGTCCGTGACATAGACCAGCCCGGCGTCGGCTTCACCGGCGCTGACCTTGCCCAGGACATCGGTGACGGACGATTCCTCGCTGACCGGAGCCAGGGTGGTGCCGGCGGCTTTTTCGACGGTGACGGTCGCGGCGCCGCAGGGAACCTGGGGTGCGCAGACCACCACCTTCACGCCCGGTCTGGCGAGGTCCGCGAAAGAACTGATCGACGCCGGGTTGGACGGCGGGACCGCGATCTCCAGAACGTTCGTGGCGAAGTTGGCCGGGGCGCCGTCGACAAGCTTCGCGTCGGTCAGCTTGGTCATGTTCTTGGTGTCGGCAGAGGCGAAGACATCTGCCGGGGCGCCCTGGGTGATCTGCGTGACCAGGTCCGAGGAGCCTGCAAAGTTCAGCGTGATTTTGGTGCCGGGGTTCTTCGCCTCGAAGTCGCTGGCCAGCCGGGTGAAGGTCGGCTTCAGCGAGGCCGCGGCGAAGACGGTGATCGTTCCGGACGGTTTGGGCGTCTCGCTGGCACCGGGGCTGGAGGCGGTTCCGGTTGCAACGGGCGGGCCGGAGGCGCAGCCGGCCAGGCCCGCGGTCAGGGCGCCGGCGACCAGCAGCGCGGCGAAGTGCTTGCGGGGGATGCTCATATGATGCTCTTCCCATGGGGCGTTTCGATGATGACGGTGGTGGCCTTGACGACGGCGGTGGCGACAGATCCGAGCTCCAGGCCCAGCTCCCGGACGGCTTCGCTGCTCATCAGGGACACGACGCGGAAGGGGCCGCACTGCAGTTCAACCTGGGCCATGACTTTGTCCGCGGTGATGCCCGTGACCAGGCCGACGAACCGGTTGCGGGCCGAGCTGCCCACCCGGGTGGGGTCCTCGGGAAGCTGGGCCTGGTCGCGGGCGAGGTGGGCAAGTTCCAGACCGTCCACGGCCAGCCGGCCGGAGTCATCCTTGACCGGGGTCAGCATCCCGTTCTCGGTCCAGCGCCGGACGGTGTCGTCACTGACCCCGAGAAAACGTGCTGCTTCTGATACGCGAATTTTCGGCATAGCTCCATAATCTCCTATTTGCGGAAAATATGGGCACTCTGAGCCGCAAATCAGTAACCACGCCCTCCTCTGGGTATCAGCCGCGGCCGGATGGAAGCCCCCCGGCTCTCGCTGAGGCGCTGCGTCTAGGCCAGAAGCTTGTCCAGCTTGGTGAACGAGGCGCCCCAACTCTCTCGCGCGTCATGTCCACCCATTCGGCGCTGCTGAACGGGCCTTGGGTGAGGTATGCACGCACTCTCTCGATTTCGGCGCCAGCCCGGATCATAATCGGGGTAACCAGACAACGTTCTGCCGAGAGGAGCCGGCCGTGGCAACAACCTTGGCGGCAGGGATACGATATGCGGCCGCCGCTCTCACGCTGGGGGTGGTCCTTCTGACCGGGACCGGGTGCTCCTACGACAATCCAGCGGAAACCGCGAAAATCACACCGGCGACCAACGGGATCAACACCGTGGTCGGCCCGATGAAGCTGGCGGACATGCTCGTCCTCTCCCACGGAGCGGACCAGCCCGGACGGATCATCGGAACCATATTCAACACCTCCTCAACGGACGCGATCGTCACCATTTCCGGCGCTTCGGGGTCGAAGGTATCCATTCCGGTCAAGGCCAACGGCCACACCTCCCTGGCCCAACCACCGGCCATGATGCTGGAGCCCACGGCGGGATCGCCCGGCTCCATGGTCACGGTCCGTGTGAACGAGGACTCCGCAGGCACGTCTGCCGATGTGCAACTCCCGGTCCTTGACTCCACGCTGAGCGAATATCAGTCCTACATGCCCCCGGCGCCCGCATCCGGCGCACCATCAACCACACAACCCGGGAGCACGGCCTCGCCGGGCACACCTGCGACCGGTCCATCCTCCTCCAGCCCCTCCCCCTCCCCCAGTCCCAGCCCCACTCCGTAATCCCGGTCCCGGCCCGCTGAATGCGCGCAAACGCCGGGAGTTACCGGGTGGGGCGCCTGGCCAAGGACTTTGATCTCGACCTGGACGACCCGCAGCAGCGGCTCTGGCTCTGGCTGCGCGAGACAACCATGGACCTGGCTCCTAAGTCGACACCGACGGTGCCGGAGTAGGGGCAGCCAGACACCTGATCCGCCCGCTGCCGTTCCCGGCCCCTAGGGACTTTGGACAGGGGCACCGACGGGCCCACCCCGCCTAAAATTGAGCATGGCCGGTTCCGACGCGCTGGACCGCGAATAATCGTCGTGTCCGATGCAGAGATCGAAGAACTGCGCGCATTGCTTGAAGAAGTCATCAGGCTCCGGCGCAACATCAAGCACGCCGAAACACTCAGCGCCGGCAGGATCGGGTCCGTCCGGCCCCGCCACCGCGAGAGCGCCCTCAACCTCGTTCACTACACCGAGCTGCGCCGGCATGACATCAGGGATCTCCAATCCCGGCTGTCGACGTACGGACTGTCTTCCTTGGGACGCGCAGAATCACATGTGCTGGCCAGTATCGAAGCGCTGATCTGGATCCTGACTCGGCTGGTCACCCCTGATGGGGAGCACACAGCAACGCCTCCTGGTTTCCCGGACGGCGGCGAGCTGCTCGCCCGGAATGCTGCCAACCTCCTCGGGCCTAAGCCGGAAGACCGCTCCACGCGCATCATGGTCACGCTGCCGGGCGAAGCGGCAACAGACGCGCCACTCGTCCGCGGCATGCTCGAGCGAGGGATGGACCTGGCCCGCATCAACTGCGCCCACGACGGACCCGAGGCCTGGCGGCACATGGTGGAGCATATCCGCTCCGCAGAAGAGGCCACCGGAAAACGCTGCCTGATCGCCATGGATCTCGCCGGTCCCAAGCTGCGCACCGGCCCGGTCAGTCCTGGCCCCCGGGTCCTGCGGGTCAAACCGCTCCGCAGCAACACGGGCACGGTACAAGAACCGGGGCGTGTATGGCTCGGCACCGTACCCGAAACGGCGCCGCCCGGCCCGGCATTGCCGGTGATTCCCCTGGATGACAACGCGTGGGCCGGCTCCCGAAGGCGAGGGCAGAAGATCAGGCTGGATGATGCCCGCGGGGCCCGCCGCACCCTCGTGGTCGAGCAGACGTCCCCGGACGGGTGCCTGGTGGCGCTGGACAAGACGACCTACTTCACGCCCGGAACCAGACTCACTGCGGTCCTCGACCCGGTTACCGGCAAGAAAGGCCACGATCAGGGGCACTCCTCCGTGAAGGTTGGTGAACTCCCGGCCGTGGAGGAGAGCCTGCTCCTCCATCGAGGTGACAGCCTTGTCCTTAGCAGCAGCCTCGCTCCCGCAGACAGCACGTCGGTGGGCAAACACCGCATCGGGTGCACCCTCGCCAGTGTCCTTGCAGACGCCCGCACCGGGGAACGAATCTGGTTCGACGACGGCAAGATCGGAGGTGTGATCACCGCCGTCGGGCCGGGAGAGATCACGGCCAGGATCACTTCCGCCGCGCCGCGGGGTACGCGGCTCCGGGCAGAGAAAGGCATCAACCTCCCAGACTCGCAGCTCTCTGTCTCAGCCCTGACCGAGCAGGACGTCGCCGATCTGGAGCACGTCCGGGAGCTGGCCGACATCGCCAGCATGTCCTTCGTCCGCAGCGCAACAGATGTGCAGGAACTCCTCGCCCACCTCGATCCGGGGCGGGACCGGAACCTGGACATTTTACTCAAGATCGAGACAGTCACGGCCTTCGAAGCGCTGCCCGACCTCCTCCTGGAACTCATGAAGTGGGCCGACGTCGGCGTCATGATCGCGCGCGGCGACCTCGCCGTGGAAGCCGGCTTCGAAAGACTCGCAGAGGTCCAGGAGGAAATCCTTTGGGTCTGCGAAGCCGCTCACGTGCCCGTGATCTGGGCCACCCAGGTGCTCGACACCCTCACCCGGACGGGCATGCCGTCCCGGGCCGAAGTGACGGACGCCGCCATGGCCCAGCGCGCCGAGTGCGTCATGCTCAACAAGGGACCTTTCATCAACGAGGCCATCAGCATGCTCGCGGACATCCTCGGCCGGATGCAGGACCACGCCCGGAAGAAAAGCAGCCTGCTCAGACGCCTTCACGCCTGGGACCATGACGGCACCGGCGCCTGATGACGCCGCCGGCCTCCCTCAGTCACAGAACAGGGCTTAATTCTCTGGCACGGTGCCGGGTTCAGGGATTCACTGAACTGCAGGAACGTTTGGTGCAGTATGCGGCGGAGGGAGTGTGGTCCCTGTGGGCGGACCGATCCGGCTGCTGGAATCGGGCAACACTCACGCGGGGCCCACGGAAGCGAGCACAGATCCGTCATGGAGCTGACGGTCGTCGTCCTCATCACCGCCGCCCTGGTCGCGTGGGCGCTGGTTTCCGTGCGGCTGGAGCAGGCGGATCTGACCGCTCCTATTGTGTTCACCGCTCTCGGCGCGGCACTGGCCTGGTTCGGGCTGGTCGACGGCTCCTCGCCCCCGGCGGGTATCACCCCGGTTGTCGAGGTCACTCTGGTGTGGGTGCTCTTCTCCGATGCCGCCCGCCTGCCGCTCCAGCAGTTGCGCCGGGACGTGGGCCGCTATGCGCGGCTGCTGGGAGTCGGCCTGCCCCTGACGATTGTGTTCGGGTGGGTCCTGGCCGCCTGGTTCTTCCCCCACTTCGGGCTGTGGCTGGCTCTCCTCGTCGGTGCGGCGCTGGCCCCCACCGACGCCGCGCTCGGGGTCCCCGTGGTGACGAATCCGGCAGTGCCGTCGCGGATCCGCCAGCTGATCACGGTCGAGAGCGGCCTCAACGACGGCATCGCCACCCCGGTCGTCATGGTCGCGATCGCCGGCGCGGCTGCCGCGGCAGGCCTGGAGAGTGCCGCCGCTCCCGGCAGCGCGGCCGTCGAGCTGCTCATCGGCGCCGGTGTCGGCGCAGCGGCCGGAGCCGTGGGCGGGTGGCTGCTGCAGCTGGCCCGCCAGCGCGGGACGGCCGCTGAGGACTTTGCCGGCATCGGAGTCCTTGCCCTTAGCCTGCTCGCCTACAGCGCCGCTCTCGCCGTGGGCGGCAACGGATTTGTCGCCGCGTTCTGTGCCGGGCTGGCGTTCGGCACCTGCGCCGGTCAACGGGGTCCGGCCGAACTGGTCTTCGTCGAGCAGATGAGCGGGCTGGTCTCACTGCTTGTCTGGCTGGCC
Organism: Arthrobacter sp. ok362; assembly: GCF_900102785.1. GTDB lineage: Bacteria > Actinomycetota > Actinomycetes > Actinomycetales > Micrococcaceae > Arthrobacter. The sequence goes on along the minus strand of NZ_FNGC01000002.1, from coordinate 92,581 downwards.
TTCGGAGCCATCACGGTGCCGATCATGCTGGCGCACTCCGTCCCCCTGACCATCGCGTATGCCGTGCTCAGCCTCACGGTGGTGCGTATGCTGCCGGTGGCGCTGGCCTCGATTGGTGCCGGCCTCGACCGGGCCACCATCCTCTTCGTGGGGTGGTTCGGTCCGCGCGGCCTGGCTTCCCTCGTGTTCGCGCTGCTGGCGCTGGAAGCCCTTGGACCAGTGTCCGATCAGGCTGTGGCCGTCATCGCGGCCACCGTACTGCTCAGCGTCCTGGCCCACGGTTTCAGCGCCGCGCCGTTGGCCGCCCGGTACGGACGGGCTGCTGCCGCAGCTGGACCGGAGCCCGGCGGGCCGGTGACCGTCACGCCCGCCCCCGCCCGGGGCCTGAGCCGCAAGCACACGCTCACTCCGCGTCTTCGGCAGAAGCGGGCCCGACCCTAGGCACTGGACCCGGGCGTCGGCGTCGCCCTTCGCATCAGGCAGGAGGCTGTGATGAGTCTCACGCGCAATTTTCGTTATCTGGCTTGAGCCGCCCGCACGGCGCTGTGCACTATGGAAAGGCAAGGCGGGGAACGCGTTTTCCCGCCGACGCAGCCCTGACGTTCCCTTCGACGCTACGCGTCCGCAGTGAACTTAGGGCACCCATCCTGGTGGACGCGATGAGGCCAAACCGGTGAGCTCAAAGAGCTGCCCAAGGTCTCAGGCGTTCCTGGTTTGGCCCACGGCGGCTCCGCATCGGTGCGGCAGCCGGACCTCCGGATTCATGAATGGAAGCACTGAACAATGACGTTTGAAACTGCCACCTCTGTAACCCACAAGCTCTGGGACCGCTCCACCATGCACCACGAGCTGGATGCCCTGATCCACGAGCACTCGGAGCGTCACAACACCTCCAAGAGCAACATCGCGGTCCACGCCAGCGGCCCGAACACCTTCACGCTCAGCCTGAACCAGGGCGCCTAAAGCCCGGGTTCCAGGCACCTAGCACTGCCAAACGACGACGACGGCGGGAGCCACCTCCCGCCGTCGTCGTCGTGTATCAGTCCCCGGCCGATCAACCGGCAGTCAAGGCTCCGCGTATTTCACTCTTGACCCGGTACATATCCTGGTCGGCGGCCAATAGCAGAGCCTTGGCCAGTTCCTTGTGTTCTGCCGGATCAGCGTCCGCCCGAACCGCGTCAGTTGGAATCAGTGCGTCGTCTGCGCATCCAATGCGGGACCACAGTTCCGGTGTTGTTGCGAGCGACCACGCTTCTTATTCCGAAGGTTGCTGTGTAGTCTCTGTCGTAGTAGACAGACTTGTTTGGTCTGGTGGTCCTCAGAGGCCTTATTCCGCTCAGCGACCGGGAGCATTGCTTCAACTCTTAGAAGGCAGCCCCCGTGGAACCGCTCATCGATTCAATCACTCCTCCTTTGTCTATCGCCCAGGTCGATTCGACCGTCTACGTAGAATCCGAGCCGCAGTCTCCCGGGTCTGACAGGGCGGCGGCTGACCTGTTGGCCCTGCGCGAGACGCTGCTAGCCGCGGTGATCACCCGTGTCGGCGAGGTCGAGGCCGCTGAGTGGGCCCTTGATCAGGCCAAAGCCGCGTGCGACGTGCAAATTGTTGCCGCCCTGTCGGCCGGAGTGCCGGCTGAGAAGGTCGTGGCGGCGGCAGGAGAACTGGCGTCGGCGGCCTTGACCGGGTTCGACGGAGACCGGGAACCGGTGCAGACGGAGGGGTAATCCACGCGGGAGCAACACGGCACCAAGCGAGGTCACATCTGGTACGTCCCCCTCTCTTGCTGGCACACTGAGCCGATGAGTGATCCTCTCCCCCAGTCCAAACGGCCGGGCATCCGCGCCGCGATGTTCGTGGACTTCGACAACGTCTACACGGGCCTGATGGCCTTGGACCCGGCGGCCGCCAAGAGGTTCGCGGAGGACCCTAAGCACTGGACGGAAGCGCTGGCCGCTGGCGGCGCGGGTGAGGAATCCCGGCGCTTCCTGATCCGCAACTGCTATCTCAACCCGGTGATCTACTCCAAGTACAGGCCGTACTGGACGCGCGCGGGCTTCCGCGTGATCGACTGCCCCTCCCTGACCCAGCGCGGCAAGTCCAGCACCGACATCAACCTGGTGCTGGACGCGATGGATGCCCTGTCCGGCGCGGCACATGTTGAGGAATTCTTCGTCGCCTCGGCGGACGCGGACTTCACGTCGCTGGTCCAGCGGTTCCGGGCGGCCGACCGCATGACGACGGTGATCGCTGCCGGCGCCGTGGCGTTTGCGTACCGGGAGATGGCCGACAGCGTGGTGGAATCCCATGACTTCGTGGCAATCCTCAACGGGACCTCGGCCGGCGTCCCGCGCATGGTGCCCTCCGCCGGACTTGGCCTCCCGCTCCGCACCGCACCAGGCGCTCCAGGATCCGCGACGACGGCCGCCGACGAAGTCCGGTCCCTGGTGCAGGCTGCACCGGGCCCGGTCACCGGAGCGGTTGCAGCGCACCGGGCCCTGACCGCGGACCCGACGCTGAAGACCGATTGGGGCGGCCACGGCAAGTTCGGGGCCTGGATCGCCCAGATCGGCCAGGGCATTGAATACTCGTCCACGCCGTCGCCTGGCTGGGTGTGGGACGCCAAGCGGTTTTCGCCGGAGCCCTCCTCGCTGGCATCGGAGGACCGTCCTGCCATCGAGGAGCAGGTTACCCGGGTCACGGACGTGCCTGCACTGTCCTCCGAACAGTTCCGGCAGGTGTTCCTGGCGCTCGAGGCGAAGCTGCGCGAGCACCTGGGCAACCGCGGCGAACTGGCACGGTCCGTCCGGGACGACTGCGTTGCGGCCGGGCAGCCGGTCTCCCGCTCGGCCGTCAACTTCGTGATCCAAGGCGTGGTGTACGCCGGCGGTTCCCTCTCCGATGAGTTGACGGCCGCGGAACTCGCGGCCGCGTGGACCAGAAATGTGGAAGAGCTGTGCCGGCTTGCCCTCATGGAGTTCGACGACGCCGAGAAGCTCGCGCTCAGGCGCTGGGCCGGGGGCGGGCTGCTGGAGTCCGGGCAGGACGGCGGTTCAGCGTCATCGGTTAGCTAGCCGCGCTGCCCCGCAGTGTGGCCGCCTGCCGGACCCCGCACGCCAGATGACCTCAACGAGTCCCCCCTCTTACGGTCGCAGCGAGGATCTGGACGAGGACGCCTGGGTCGCCCCGCCAATCCGCAATGGTCGGAGTTGGCCTCAATGAACGGCGTGAACAGACACCGTGTGACAACGGTGTCCCCTCGTCGTGCCCGGCCTGGAAGTAGAAAAAAGATTCGAAAACCGGCCATTGACTTGTCCGAAGGACATCCAATAGCGTTCCAGACCGACAACGTTGTCTAACTGTGACGACGCGCGCGACGAAGGGCGAACGAATCATGGGCACCATCGGAACCACCCGCAGCCGGCACGCAGTCTCCGCGCTGACGCTTGCCGGGCTCACCCTGGCGGCAGCACTGGCCGGCACCGCTCCGGCTTCTGGCGCCGTTGATCCGGGCGGCGAGCAGTACCGGCCGGCCATCCACTACACACCGAAACAGAACTGGATGAACGATCCCAACGGAATGGTCTTCTACAAGGGCGTCTACCACCTGTTCTACCAGCACAATCCCTCGGGAAACACCTGGGGAAACATGTCCTGGGGCCACGCAACGTCCAAAGACCTGATGCACTGGACCGAGCAGCCGCTCGCGATCTCCACCGATGCCCAGGAGGATGTCTTCTCCGGAAGCGTCGTGGTGGACAAGGACAACACCTCCGGCCTCGGCACCAGCAAGAATCCTCCGCTCATCGCCATCTACACCAGCGCCTACAAGGAGGCCTCCCCGCACAAGGGACTCCAGGCGCAATCCCTGGCCTACAGCGTGGACGAGGGCCAGACCTGGACCAAGTACACGGGCAACCCGGTGCTGAACCGCAACTCAGCCAATTTCCGCGACCCCAAGGTCTTCTGGTACGACCAGCCCGTCGGGGGCGGCTACTGGGTCATGACCGCCGTCGAGGCAACCGAACACAAAGTTGTGCTGTACAAGTCGGGCAACCTCAAGGACTGGACCGCCCTCAGCGAATTCGGCCCGGCCAACGCCACCGGCGGCCAGTGGGAATGCCCGGACCTGTTCCCCCTGGCCGTGGACGGCGACAAGAACAACATCAAGTGGGTCATGGTGGTCAACATCAACCCCGGCGGCGTCGCAGGCGGCTCCGCCGGACAGTACTTCGTGGGCAACTTCGACGGGACCACCTTCACCTCCGAGACCACGAAGCCGGCGTCCGCGCTTCCCGCCGGAACGGTCCTGGCCGGCTTCAACGACGGCACCTACAACGGCTGGGCGGTCAACAACGAACCCGGCAACGCGAGAAACGGACCCTTCACCACAGCTCCGGCCGCCGGCACCGTGCCCGGCCAGCAGGCTGTCTCCGGCTTCAGCGGCGCCGGCCTGATCAACTCCTTCAACGACGGGGACTGGCCCGTGGGCACGATGAAATCCCCGGCCTTCACCATCTCCCAGGAATACCTCAACTTCCTGATCGGCGGCGGCAACCACCCCCGCACCTCCGACAAGCTGGACAACACCCCGCCCGCCGGTGACCTGCTCTTCGACGGCTTCGAGGTGCCCGCCGGAAAGACGCTGAGAGACTTCGGCTGGGCCGGCACCGGGGACCTTGCCCCGCAGTACCAGCCGTTCGCCGGCGGCGGCGACCAGGCGATCGGCACGCACCTGATCAACACATTTGAAACCAACGGTGGCGGAGACGAGAAACAGGGAACGCTGACCTCTCCGGAGTTCACCATCACGAAGAACAACCTCAGCATGCTGGTCGGAGGCGGAAACCGGAACGGCAACCCGGACCAGGTCCTCGCAGTCCAGCTGCTGGTCGACGGCGCCGTGGTCCGGTCCGTCGCCGGAGAAAACGCCGGCGCCCTGAACTGGGAGTCCTGGGACCTCGCCGAGTTCCAGGGCAGGAAGGCGCAAGTGCGGGTCGTGGACCAGGCCACCGGAGGGTGGGGCCACATTACGCTGGACCACGTCATGCAGACTGACGCGCCGGCCGTCCCGCGTTCGGACGAGACCACAGTAAACCTTGAGGTCGGCGGCAAGGTCGTGCGCACGGCAACAGGGTCCAACAGCGAATCCCTGGACCTGGCGTCGTGGAACGTCAAGGAATTCGCGGGCCAGCAGGCGAACCTCAGCGTCGTCGACAACAACCGGGGCGGTTGGGGCCACATCCTCGCCGACGAATTCATGCTCTCGGCACAGCCGGCAGTGCCGGCGCTGGAGACATACGACTGGCTCGACTACGGCCGGGACTACTACGCGGCCGTTTCCGTCGGCAACATGCCCGAGAACAAGCGCGTCATGCTCGGCTGGATGAACAACTGGGACTACGCCAACGACATCCCGACGTCCCCGTGGCGGAGCGCCATGTCCCTGCCCCGTGAGGTTTCGCTGACGCAGACTGCCGACGGTCCCCGGCTGGTTCAGGACGCCGTGAAAGAGATGGACAGGCTCGCCGGGAAAGTGTCGTACACCGACAAGAAGGGCGGGACGATTAACGCCGGAACGCAGCCGCTGCCCGCCGCCGCCTCAGGCCAGGTCCAGCAGGTTGACATCACCTTCGCCCCCGGGACCGCGGCGAAGTCCGGAATCACCGTCCTCGGGGACGGAACGTCCTCCACCGCCATCGGTTACGACGCCGGGACAGGGAAAATCTTCGTCGACCGGACAAACTCCGGCAACACCGGCTTCCATCCGGCGTTTTCCTCCCTGGACGACGCGCCGGTGACGGTCGATGAGCGGGGCAACGTGACGCTGAAGATCTACCTCGACCGTTCCTCCGTAGAGGTCTTTGGCCAAGGCGGCCTGCGCACCATCACGGACCAGGTGTTCCCGAAGGCAGGGGCCGACAAGATGGCGCTGTTCGCCGAGGGCGGCACGGCCCAGCTGAAGTCGATCAAGGTCACGCCGCTGGCGCAGTCCATGTTCGCCGTCCGGAAATAGACCGGCGACTGAGGCCCGGAAAAGGGGCCGGATCCGGGCATCATTGGCGCCCGGACCCGGCCCTTTATTTGGCCCGGCCTCAATTCACTGGCTGCAGCCAGGTCAGGACGGAACCGTCCTCCACGATGTGGTCCGCGAGCTTCGCGTTAAAGCGGGCGCCGTAATCCGCGGAGATGTGCTCTTCGAATGCGGCCTCGTCGTCGTAGACCTCGAACACGAAGTACTCCCGGGGACTGGACTGCCGGGTATACGGCAGGAACAGCCGGTTTCCCGGCTCCCGCCGCACCTGCTCGCTCAGTTCGCGCATCATCTCCGCGACCACGGGTTCACTGCCGGGCTTGACGGTGAATTCTGCATACAGCGTTTTGGTCATGGTTTCTCCTGTTGAGCGGTCGGTGGGTGGTCGGATCGGGCGGCGGCAAGGGCCGGGGGCTCAGCGCGGCGGACGGAGTTCGCCGGATCCCCGGACGATCAGATCGGGAAATGGACAGCCGCGCAGCTGGCCGGCAAGAAAGCGACCATCGCGATGCTGGACCTGTTCGATGACAAGGTCGTCTCGGTTGACTACAACCGGGACCAGGGCTTCCTCACCGGCCTCGGCATCGACACCGCGGACAAGAAAAAGAACGGCGACGAGGCCAAGACCGGCAAGTACACCGGCGGCAAGGGCGGCGACTACGAGATCGTGGGCAGCCAGGCCACCCAAGGCGCCGAAGATGGCGGCCGCACCGCCATGGAGACCCTCCTGTCCAAGAACCCGAACATCAACGTTGTCTACACGATCAACGAACCCGCGGCCGCCGGCGCCTACGAGGCACTGAAGTCCGCCGGCAAGGAAAAGGACGTGCTCGTAGTCTCCATTGACGGTGGCTGCGCGGGCGTCAACAACGTCAAGTCCGGCGTCATCGGTGCCACAGCCCAGCAGTACCCGGTCAAGATGGCCGAACTGGGCGTCAAGGCCATCGTTGAGATCGCGAAGACCGGCAAGAAGCCGGCCAACTCCGAAGGCCTGGACTTCTTCAACACCGGCGTAGCGCTCGTCACGGACAAGGCCGCCGACGGCGTCACGAGCATCACCACCGCCGAGGCCTCCCAGATGTGCTGGGGCAAGTAACCAGACCGGACGGCCGCCGCGGAAAGTGTTGAAGATGCAGTCCAGCACCTCCCGCGGCCCACAGCAACAGAACCCTAAGCCGCCGAAGCAGCAGCCGAACATCGAAGTTCAGGAGCACCCGTGACCCAGCAACAGACCGCCGGCCCGCCCACCGGGGTCGCCGACCTCGCCGAGGAATTCCTCGACCGCCAAACCCCGCTCAGCCGCATCCGCAACATCCTCCACCGTTATCCGGCCCTCAGCCCCGCGATCGTCCTGCTCGTCTCAGTCATCGTGTTCGGGTTACTCAATGACCGCTTCCTGCGGGTCGAGAACCTCTCCCTCATTACCCAGCAGGTCGCAGTCGTCGGAACCCTTGCCATCGCCCAGACCCTCATCATCCTGACGGCCGGAATCGATCTGTCCGTGGGCGCCGTCATGATCCTCTCCTCCATGGTCGTCGCGCAGCTCGCCGTCAACAACGGCGTCCCCGCCCCGCTGGCACTTCTGGCCGGCCTGCTGGTCGGACTCGGCGCCGGGGCGCTGAACGGCTTCCTGGTCACCAGGTTCCGGCTCCCCCCGTTCATCGTCACCCTCGGAACGCTGAACATCTTCATCGCGCTGACCCTGCTCTACTCCAACGGCGCAACTGTCCGCGGCTCGGCCATGCCCGGAATGCTCACCTGGACCGGGAGCACCTTCCTGCTGGGCCCCGTGCGGATCTCCACCGGCGTGGTCCTGATGCTCCTGCTCTACATCGCCGTCGCGTTCATCCTCGGCAAGACCGCGTGGGGCAGGCACGTCTACGCCGTTGGCGATGACAAAGAAGCCGCCCGCCTGGCCGGCATCGCCGTCAACCGCGTCCTCATGAGCGTCTACCTCGCCGCGGGCGCTGTGCTCGCCGTCGGCGCCTGGATCCAGATCGGCCGCACCAACGCCGCCAGCCCCAACACGGGCGTGGACCTGAACCTGGACTCCATCACCGCCGTCGTGATCGGCGGGACCAGCCTCTTCGGCGGCCGTGGGTCCATCTGGGGCACTCTGCTGGGAGCCCTCATCGTCGGGGTGTTCCGCAACGGCCTGTCGCTGGCCGGCCTGGACGTGCTTTACCAGACCCTGGCCGTGGGCATTCTCATCATCCTCGCTGTGTCCATCGACCAGTGGATCCGAAAGGTGAAGTCATGACCGCCACAGAATTCCAGCCGGCCGACACTAAGGTCCGCCAGCCGATCCTTCAAGCCAGGAGCCTGGTCAAGACCTTCGGCCGGGTGGTGGGCCTGGACGGCGTCAGCCTTGACCTTTATCCCGGGGAAGTCCTGGCCGTCATCGGCGACAACGGCGCCGGTAAATCCACGCTGATCAAGTGCCTCACGGGCGCCGAGGTCCCGGACTCGGGCGAGCTGACCGTCTCCGGCCAGCCGGTCCACTTCAAACGCCCCCAGGACGCCCGCGCCCACGGCATCGAAACCGTCTACCAGAACCTGGCGGTCTCCCCCGCCCTCGACGTCGCCTCCAACCTCTTCCTGGGCCGTGAAGAGAGGCTCCCCGGGCCACTGGGCAAGCTCTTCCGCGTCCTCGATACCAAGGGCATGCGCCGTAAGGCCAAAGAAGAACTCGCCCGGCTCGGCATCTCCACGCTCCAGGACGTGACCGTACCGGTGGAGAACCTCTCCGGCGGCCAGCGCCAGGCCGTCGCCGTGGCCAGGGCCGCAGCCTTCGGCTCCAAAGTCGTGGTCCTGGACGAGCCGACGGCTGCCCTTGGCGTCCGGGAATCGAACCAGGTCCTGCAGCTCGTCCGGGACCTGCGGGACAGGGGTCTTCCGGTCATCCTGATCAGCCACAACATGCCGCACGTGTTCGATGTCGCGGACCGGATCCACATCCAGCGCCTCGGCAAGTGCGCGGCCACCATTACACCTCAGTCGCACAGCATGACCGACGCCGTCGCCATCATGACCGGCGCCGCCACCGCCTAGCCTGCACGGCTGCACCGCATCTCCCCGAACTCCGTCCGCGGGCCTGCAACAGGCCCGCGGACGGCTCCACGAAAGGCCCCCATGCCCGACACCCAGTACACCGGTAACCGCGCGCCAGACCCTGACGTCATCGTCATCGGCGAAGCACTGGTCGATGTCGTTACCTCTGCTCAAGGCACCGTCGAGCATCCGGGAGGATCCCCGACCAACGTCGCCTACGGACTCGGACGGCTCGGCATCAGAACAACCCTCCTGACCTCAATCGGCGACGACGACCGCGGCGCCGCGATTGAAGCGCACCTCAGCAACGCCGGCGTCCAGCTCCTGCCAGGCTCAAACACCTCCGGCCGCACGGCATCTGCCACGGCCACCATCGCCACGGACGGCTCGGCCACATACGACTTCGACATCCGCTGGGAAGTCCCGTCCGTGACCCCGCCATTCCTTCCCCGGGTGCTCCACACCGGCTCCATCGCGACCTTCCTGGCCCCCGGCGCCGCCGCGGTCAAGGCACTCCTCGAGCACTCCCACCGCGAATGCACGGTCACCTACGATCCCAACATCCGGCCGGCCCTTCTGGGCAGCCAGGCCGAGGCCCGCTCCACCTTCGAGGATCTCGTGCCGCTGACCGACGTGGTCAAACTCAGCGACGAGGACGCCCGATGGCTCTACCCCGGACTGCAGACCGAGGAAGCCGCCGCAAGGATCCTCGGCCTCGGCGCAAGGCTGGCCATCGTCACCCACGGATCCAGGGGATCCCTACTCACCACGCCGGCGGCCCAACTTCACATTCCAGCCGTCAGCTCGATCGTGGCCGACACCATCGGCGCCGGGGACTCCTATATGGCAGCCCTGATCTACGGGCTGCTTACGCGCACGACCGACGGCCTCGCCCCCGCCGTGCTGGAGACCCTCGGACGCATGGCGTCAAAGGCCGCTGCCATCACCGTGCGCAGGCCAGGCGCCAACCCGCCCACAACTGAAGAACTGCTCACGGAACTTCAGGACCACCGCCCTCCGGCCACTGCCGCCTAAACCCCGGCACCCTGAGAGACCTGTGGCCATGGTTCCACCCTTATACGGACACTCCCCGTCACCGCAGATGCTCTTCGGGTGGAAGCCTGGGTGTGAGGCAGCTCCACGGTCATCCAAAACAATCAAACCTCTTTGATCGATCTGTCTGAATTGATAGAATTGTCGTGTGAGCCACACCGCATCTCCAGCGGCTCAGGCGGCGGCGTCAGGATTCCTCCGCCTGGCTGGACACCCCGTGCGGTGGCAGCTGCTGGGCGAGCTGGCACGCAGCGACCGGCGCGTCCGCGAGCTAACGGCACTGGTGGGCCAGAGACAGAGCCTGACGTCCTATCATCTGGGCCAACTGCGCGACGGCGGGCTGGTGACCATGCGGCGCAGCTCCGCCGACGGACGCGACACGTACTGCAGCCTCAACCTCGCGGCGTATCGCGAACGGCTTGCCGAATCCGGTGCGGCACTCCACGCTGGCCTGCGGCTGGCACCGGCTGAGCTGAGACCGCCGGCCGAGGGGCTTGGCGGACCGCCGGGCCAGCCGCCCGCGCAGTCCCCCGTACGGGTGCTGTTCCTCTGCACGGGCAACAGCGCCCGGTCCCAGATGGCCGAGGCGATTTTGGGGCGCCTGGGCGGTTCCCGGATTGAAGCCGCCAGTGCCGGCAGTCACCCCAAAGGCCTGCACCCCAACGCCGTGCGGGTGATGCGTGAGCGTGGCATGGACATCAGCGGCGCCCGCCCCAAGCATCTGAGCGAGTTCGCTGAGCAGCGGTTCGACTATGTGATCAGCCTTTGTGACCGCGTACGGGAAGTGTGCCCGGACTTCCCGGGGGCACCTGCGATGGTGCATTGGAGCATCCCTGATCCGGCGGCCGAGGCGGCCCAAGCAGCCAATCAGGACGGCCACCCGGCGTTTGTTCGCACAGCAGAGGAACTGAACACGCGGATCCAGTTCCTGCTTTACGCAATCGAATACTCCCAAACGAGTTCGGAAAGGAGCTAGAAATGCCCAACGACCTTACGGAGCTGGTCAGCGTCCGATACATGGTGGCCGACGTCGATGCGGCGATGGACTTCTATACAAAGCACCTCGGATTCACCCTCAGAATGAGCGCCGCACCGGCGTTCGCCGACGTCACCCGCGGCCGGCTGCGGCTCCTCCTGAGCGGGCCGAGCAGCTCGGCAGGCCGGCCCATGCCGGACGGCACGGTGCCCGCACCGGGAGGATGGAACCGTATCCACCTCATCGTGAGCGATATCGCGGCCGAAGTGCACCGACTGCGCGCCGCCGGCGTCACGTTCCGAAACGACATCGTCACAGGTCCAGGCGGACAGCAGATCTTGCTGGAGGATCCGTCCGGCAACGTGGTCGAGTTGTTCCAACCCGCCGGCCAATAGCGCGCAGGGCGCGTTATGGCCTCCGCTGGACCTGACGATGTCTACCCCGGCGGAGGAGTGGCGCCATAGGAATTTGGCAGCGCATAAGGATTGCCCGGCCGGTCCCCGTCGGCTGAGGAGGGCTCCCTTGTGTCGTAGCTGCGGGCCGTTCGCAGGTTCCGCGATCGTTTGTGCCGCCCCACCGCGACAAGAGCCAGACCGCCCGCCAGAAGACCGAGCCCGAGGACGAACGGCGCTACCGCGCCCTGCCCTGCGATGCCCGAGAACACCTCAAACAGCGGCATCGGCAGGACGAAAACCGTGACCGCCAGGAATATTGAGCCCACTGCAATTTGCCAGGTCCCTTTGAACTGCATGGTTCCCCTTCCATGTCTTGCGTGTCACATGTGCGCACCAGTCAACCCGACACGTGCTCATTTAGAAAGTGCAGTGTGCCCGGCTAGAACGGGGCTCGGCCGCGCGTAATCTCGGTGCACCACTCAGAGAGAGAGTTTGAAGCCTACGTGCGAGGGTTCGAAGCCAAGACGCTCATAGAACCGGTGCGCTGCGACCCTGGACCCGTCAGACGTGAGCTGGACCAGTTTTGCACCCCGTCGACGCCCTTCGGCGATCGCCCATGTGATCATCGCCCCGCCAAGGCCGTTGCTACGAAGATTGGAACGGACGCGGACCGCTTCAATCTGCATTCGTGTAGCTCCGGCCCGGGCGAGTCCGGGAATGAATGTCAGTTGCATGGTCGCAACCACCTCATTTTCGGTCGTGACGACAGCGACAAGTAGCTGGGCTGGATCGGCGTCAATTGCCTGGAAGGCAATTTCGTAGGGATGCCGGTCCTCGATCGCAATCGACTCGACAGAGGCTCTGAGCTGGTCGGCCGCCAGAAGCCCAACGATCGGCCCCACATCAGATGCTTCAGCTTGCCTTATGGTGAATGGGCCGCCACGCAATTCCAGTTCAGCGAGAGTCATTTCCCCAGTATTCCATCCAGCGGAAATACATCCAGTCAGCGTCGGTCACGTTGTCCCAAGCGCCCGTCTCCCGCCGCGCCACCCTCCATCCGCGCCCCGTTATTGTCTGTCGGCCAGCCGCTGAGGCGTCGGTTGAGCTGAACTGGACAGAGTGGTCTCCCTGGCATAAATTCGACTTTGGCAGCGGGCGGTGGCGCGCTGCCAAAAGCTTCCGCAGCGAAGCATCTTGGATATGCAAAACGGTACAAAGGAACAGATATGAGCGCGCATTTTGACCGGTTCCTTGCAGAGGCATTGACCACCGACCGGGAAACCGACGGCGGGTTGGCCAAGGAAGAGCTGTACGGCCTCTACACGAGCTGGTGCCTGATAAACCAGAGCCAGCCGGAGCCTGCCGAGGCCCTCTGGGCGGCCCTCGAATCCCACCGAATCAAGCCTGACAACAACACCCTCGCCATGTCCGGTCCCGCCGCGTTGGATTACATCGTGTGCAGTTCCCCCGACCTGGCGTAGACGGCACGACGAAGAGTTGGTAGCGCCTGTGTTTACCGCCTGACGACCCGGATGGTGTGCAGCGATGGGTCGGCCGGGTCGGGGAGCACCATGCCGGCCTGCAGGCCCGATTCGAGGTAGTCGATGATGGCGGAGTTGATCCTTTCGCCCGGGACGACGACGGGGATCCCGGGCGGGTAGGGGGTGATCTGCTCGGCGGCCACGCGTCCTACCGCATCCCGCCTCGGGACATCCTCTGCCGGGCCGAAGAAGGCGTCCCGCGGCAGGGCCACTGTTTCAAGTTCCAGCTCGGATGGTGAGGGCAGTGCCACCTGCGGTGGAGCGGGCATTGACGGGGCCGCCTCGACGAGGGCCTCCAGCCCATCCAGCAGACGCCGGGTTGATGCGTCGTCGTCGGCCATGGACAGCGTCGCCAGGATCCTGCGGTGGTCGCTGAGGCCGACGTCGATCCGGCGGTGTTCCCGCAGCCAGTCGGCGGCCTGGTAGCCGCTGATGCCCAGTGCTGACAGGTCCATGAGGATCTGCAGGCGGTCCAGGTCGTGGAGGACTCGGCGGCGAGGAGTTCATCTTCAAGCACCTGGATGCCCGGCAGCTGGTCGATGTCACGGCGCAGCTTTCGGGCTCGGTGAAGAGCGTTGCCGAGCAGTTCGGTTCCGTGCTGGACCATCTGCCGGCGCCAGCCATCGATCGCCGAATAGAGGATGGCGTTGGGGCTGGTGGTCATCAGCAGGTCTGCGCAGGCGGACAGGTGTGCGGGGTCCACCAAGTCGCCCTGCAGGTGGTAGACGGAGCCCTGTTCGAAGCCGGCACCCATCTTGTGCACACTGACGACGCAGATGTCTGCTCCGGCGTTCATTGCCCAGGTGGGGAGTTCTTTGTGGAAGGGCAGATGCGCGCCCCAGGCCTCGTCGACGATGAGTGGTTTGCCCCGGTCGTGGCAGATTTTCGCGATCGCGGCGATGTCTGCGCACGTTCCGTAGGGTGTGGGGCTGACGATCAGGACTCCGGCGGCGTCAGGGTAGCGTTCCCACATGGCTTCGACGTCGGCCGGCGACGGCGGGTGCGCCAGGTGGAGCTTGGGATCCCAGCGGGGTCTGATCCAGCGCGGCTGGATACCGGAAAAGACCAGTCCGGCGACGATCGATTTGTGGGCGTCCCGGCTGACGAGAAGATCTCCCTTGCCCGCCGCCACAGCCAGTACGGCGGCTTTGACCGAAAGGGAACTCCCGCAGGTTGAGAAGAACGCCTGCTCAGCCCCGACAGCCTCTGCCATGAGCTGTTCAGCCTTTTTCAGGTAACCGCCCGAGGAGGTGCGGTCATCCAGGCCGCCGGATACCAAGACGTCAGAGCGGAAGGTCGACGCTCCGAGGACTTCCCGGACCCGGGGATCCGCTCCGCGGCCTTGCCGGTGCCCCGGAGGGGTGAACCCGTAGCGGTCCAGGCGGTGATATTCGGCCAGTGCCTCGATCAGGGGCGCTTCGTTCTGGTCCATCAGGCTCTCTCCTGGTTGTCGGTGGGAACCGTTGTGCAGGCTCCGGCCGGTCGACTCCCGCCTCTAACTGATAAGCAGGCTTACCAATCCCAAGTAAGACCATCCTAGGGCACAGTTGCCTCCGGCAAGGACGACTGAAGCGGCAGGAGCGCCCCGTCGCATGAAAGGATCAGTTGCTAGTGGACGACAGTACCGGTGGAACGTACAACGGTTCCGGTGCTTTGGCTTCGACCGCTGATCTCGATCTGCAGACGGCTGCGCTGCAGGGGCGCCTCCAGGGCGCCGGAAAGCTCCGGCAGGGCGGATGTTTGGATTCGGTGGATGAGGTCCCGGACGTCAGCCCTGTCATTGACCGTCACCTTCAGGGTCAGGTCGGGGGCTCTGGCTGTTCCTCGCAGCAGGGCCGCGGAAGTGACGACACCCGGCAGCGTGTTGATCCGGTTTTCGACGGCGGCGGCGAGGACGGACGGGTCGCAGACGGTGAATTCTTTACTGCCATCGTCATGGAGGCGATAGGCGCCTGCCCTGTTTTTCCTTGGGATCTGGGCGATGATCCAAAGCAGCCCCAGCGCCCCGATGATGACTCCGATGATGACTATTATGGCCGGCACCCACTGCGGGGCGAAGAGCGCGGACAGATCACCTGCGACGACGGACTTCCAAGCGGGGGCAGTGTTAAAAAGAGCCTGCAGGGCCCCGTTGGCCTGCAGAAGCAGTGCGGTGCCGGCGGCCAGGACAAGGATGCCGAGAACTGACAGCCAGATCCGGTTCAGGGTTCCTGCGGTCTGTCTCATCGAAAACCATCCTTCAAATAGTCGCTGCGGGCGGGCGCGCGAATGGTCTTAGTCTCTGGACCGGACCGTGGCGGTAACCTGCGGAACCGGGGAGAGCCCGGTTTCTTCCAGGCGGGCCCGGACAGCGTCGGTGATCCTGGTGCCCAGGTCCCCTGGCTCGTGCAGGTAAGTCTTCACGCTCAGGCGTACGCGCCGGGTGGTGGCTGTCGCTGCGGCCGTGTCTACGCCGTCGATCTGCAGGCACCGGGCTTTCGCCAGGCGGGCTACGGCACGGCGGGTCATCACAGTTTCTTGCTCCTGCACCGGCGGCACCTCATCTCCGGCGCCGGTAGTGCCGGAATCATCGATCGTGAGGGCGCTGAACCCTCCGGGAAGGATGGCGCACAGTAACAGGATCCCCCCTGCCACGATGGCGGCTATCCCGATCTGCTGTACGGCGGGGTCGTTCCACGCCAGCGCGGCGAGCCAGTCGCGTGGTCCCTGCCGCAGGGCGGGCCACGTGCCGTTGACCAGCCGGCTGATGGCCAGCCAGACCAGGGCGACGCCGACGGCCAGGAGCAGGATACCGGCGATGAGTGCCGGGACGGCGCGGCTGGGCCGGTGCCGCAGTCGTGGGGACCGTCGCTCGTGCCGGCTCACAGCAACTTCCTTCGTCCGTTGGTATCGGCGCCGGTGCTCAGCCACGAAATCCTGATGTCGATCTGTCGGACGTCAACTCCGGTCAACTCCATCACCCTGGTCCTGATCCGGCGGCGCAGGGCCTCGGTGGCCTGGCGTAACGGCACCGGATACAGCATCCCGACCTCCACGCTTAGGGTCGCAATGTTCCCGGAGAGTTCCACGGATGCCTTCGGCCGGGCGGAGAAACCAGCACGGGGTCCGATGCCCAGAAATCCACCGGCGGATGATTCGTCGCTGACCACCTGGGCGGCGATTTTCTCGATCACCCTGGTCGCCATGACGGTCTGCCCCCGGGCGCCTGTCTCGCCGAAGTCCTCGCCGGCGTCCCCGGCCCCGGATAAGGGCAGGGCGTGGGCTCCTTGCCGGTTCATCGGCTCGATGCTCTACCGAACAGGGCCTGCAAATCGAGTTTTCCTTCCGCGACCCGGCCGACCAGCAGGCCCACGAATCCGAGGATCACGGCGGCCAGCAGCGCCAGCCAACCGCCAAAGCCCAGAACGATTCCCAGAACCAGACCTATCGTCAGGCACCAACGTGTAGTAGACATAGCCATCCTTTTCCTCATCGTCCCGTTCCCCTCGGCGAAGGATTCTGGGACGGGTGGTTACTGCAGTTGGGTCTTCTGGACCGGCTGGTCGTCGTGGTCGTCGTCGGGCAGGTGGACATCGGTGACATTGATGTTCACTTCGAGCACTTCCAGTCCGGTGGCGCGCTCAACGGACTGAATGATGTTGCGGCGGATGGCCTGGCTGACCTCCACCACGGAGAACCCGTAATCGATGACGATGGACACGTCGACGGCTGCCTGGCGTTCGCCCTTTTCCACGCTGACGCCGCCGCTGACATTGGTCTGGGACCCGGGAATGCGTTCGGTCAAGGCGCTGAACGCGCGCCGGCCGGCACTGCCCATGGCGAACACGCCTGGAACCTCGCGGGTGGCCATTCCGGCCAGCTTCTGCACTACGGTTTCCTCGATCGTGGTGTCGCCGCGATCGGTGTGCAGTGCGTCCCTCGCCTTCAGATGTTCCAGCGTGCTGCCGTGCTTCTGCTCCTCGGGTGTGGTCATGACGGTGCTGGAAGCTCCGGGGGTCCTGGGTGTCTCTGTCATGGAAAACATCTCCTCGTGGAACTGGTGATCGTGCTTACACCGATAAAGACGAAGCCCGACAGGAATCGTCACGTGATGGCGCGGAATATTTTCCTCACGAGGCAACAGACCGCGGTTCGGTTCCCGGCATTGCCAGGCTGTGGCATATTGGGGCCAAGAACGGGCATGTAACCGGACGGGATGGACAGCGCATGGGTGATCATGGCCCCGGCTTCGAACCGGACCTGGACGAGGGGAGCATCGTCGCCCGTGCCCAGGACGGCGACCTGGCAGCATTCGAACACCTGGTGCTCACCTATCAGTACAGACTCTTTCGGCTGGCGTATCGGATGCTCAACGACCGCGGTGAAGCCGAAGACATCGTGCAGGAGACTCTGACAACGAGCTGGCGCGGTCTTCCCATGCTCGCTGATGTCGATGCTTTCGGTGGCTGGATCTACCGGCTGGCAACGAACAAATGCCTGGACCTGCTGCGCAAGCGGTCCTCCCATGCCGAGAACATCATCGATTTGGAGGACATGGACACCATTGCCGAAGCCGGCTGCCGCGCGGTGTCGGCCGCATTGGATCCAGCCCAAGAGGCTGAATGGTCCGCCGAACAGGATGGCCTGACCGCACTCCTGAACGCGCTCCCCCCGGCACAGCGGGCATGCTGGCTGCTGCGGGAAATGCACGGACGCAGTTACGCCGAGATTGGTGTAACACTGAAGATAACCCCGGCGGCAGTTCGGGGCACACTCGCCCGGGCACGGCACCAGATAGCAGAAGGGATGAGCCAATGGCGCTAGAGGACATCCCCCGGCTCGGCTGCGGCCGTAGCATCGACCGCATCTGGGGCACGATCGACCGGCCACCGACCGCACACGAAGAACAGTGCGACCAATGCCAAACTGCCAGAACCCGGCTGCGAAGACTCAGCAAAGCAACCCGTTCGCTACGCGAAAGCGACCTTCACAACCCCACGATGGAACCCCGTCCCGGGATCAAAAACGCCATCATGGACGTGGTCCGCGCGAAAGTCCGCCGCGGCAGCAGAATCCTTCTGCGCAGCGCCGACAACGGCACCACGGAGATCAGCGAACAGGCCCTGAGCTCCCTCATCCGGTCCGCGGCAGCAGCCATCCCCGGTGTCCACTCACGACGCTGCCGCATCGAAATACGCTCAGCCGCCGCCAGCGTCGCCGATGAAGACCACCCGACCGGAACCACCGGTACCTCCACCAATGCCGGTCCTCGCCTCATCATCAATCTTCGGGTTGCCGCCGCCCCGGGCATCGTCATCCCCCGAACGGTGGAGGCGCTGCGACACGAGATCAGCAACGCGATTCCGGCCAGCGTCGGTATTGGCGCCGGAACCGTCAACATCACCGTGGAGGACCTTTACGATGTCTGACCAGTCCCTCCAAGGCGCCATCATCACCAGCCAGCTCATCGCCTCCATCGCCACCCGCACCACACTGGAAACACCCGGAGTCCTCAGACTTGAACCCACCAACCAAAGCTTCCTTCCCCGGCTCGGTCCCGCCGCCTTGCAAAACCTTCGCCATCCCGGCAGCCAAAACGGCACCTACCAGCACGACGGCGTCACCGCGACAATCAGCGACGGCACCGCACGCGTCCACCTCTATATCGCTACCGACATCGCCTACACCGCCCTCCACGTCGCCGAGAAAGTACAACAACGCGTGCGTGAAAGCATCAGCCACACCGGCCTCACCCCAGGCGCGATCGACGTCACCATCCTCGCCATAGAACGCCACCACCGCACAACAATCATGTAACCCGGGTGCAATCAAAGGCGGCACACCACCTATGCAATACCGCATGGTCGGTCTTTTGTCGGCCCGTCCAGCTACACTGAAAGTATCGAACATATATTCGAATAAAGGTGTGTTGTGGGCGTTGTTGTCGGTCCCCGCGTGATAGATGCGGGCATGTCGTTGTTATCCGTGCTGATCTCTCCGGTCCCTGTCGCGGCCGGGTATCCCTCGCCGGCGCAGGACTACTTCGATGGCCGGATTGACCTGAATGAGCACCTGATCAAGGACATCACCAGCACCTACGTCGTGCGGGTTTCCGGGGACTCGATGCAAGGCGCCGGCATCAGCGACGGCGATGAACTGATCGTGAACCGCGCCCTGGAACCCAAGGACGGGTCCGTGGTCATCGCCGTCCTGGACGGGGAACTGACCATCAAGCGGCTGCGAATCACGGCCACCGGGGTCGTGCTGCAGGCGGAGAATCCGGCGTACCCGGATATCCGGGTCCCGTCGGTCTCGGATCTGGTCATCTGGGGCGTAGCGACCCGGTGCCTGCACCATGTGTAGGGCCAGCCATGTCTAAACCGGCCACGATGCGGCGGATGCCGCTGATCGCGCACGTGGATGTGAACTGCTTCTATGCCTCGGCCGAGCGGTCGTTCGACCCGTCCCTCGAAGGCAAGCCCGTCGTCGTCCTGTCCAACAACGACGGCTGCGCCGTCACCCGGTCCCCGGAAGCCAAGGCCCTCGGCATCCCCCTGGGCGAGCCCTGGTTCAAACTCGCCCCGCGGGCCAAGGAATGGGGACTCGTTGCCCTCTCCAGCAACTACGAGCTCTACGGGGACATCAGCGCCCGGGTGATGGAACTGCTGGGCCGGTACTCGGCCTGGCTGGAGGTCTACAGCATTGACGAGGCCTTCCTCGGCGTCAAAGGCACCCCGGACGAACTCCTGGCCCTGGGCCGGACCATGAAGACAGCCGTGCGGCGCAACGTCGGGGTACCGGTCTGCGTCGGGATCGCCGCGACCAAAACCTTGGCGAAACTGGCCAACAAGTGGGCCAAGAACAACCCGGCCTTCGACGGGGTCTGCCACTGGGACTCCGTGGCCCCTGCCGACCGGGAATCACTGATGGGCCGCCTGTCTGTGATCGAGATCTGGGGTGTCGCCACGCGGCTGACCAAGCGGCTCAACGTCCTGGGCATCCATTCCATCCTTGACCTGTCCAGGGCCGATCCAGTCATGATCCGGGACCGCTTCTCCGTGGTCATGATGCGCACCGTCCTGGAACTGCAAGGCACCCCGTGCATCCCGATGGAGGAAGAACGGATCGGCCGGGACCAGCTCATCTTCTCCCGTTCCTTCGCCACCTCCATCACCACCGCGGCGGGGATGCGGCAGGTTCTGAGCGTTTACGGCCAGCAGGCCTCGGCGCGGCTCGCCAAACACGGACTGCAGGCCAAGGTGCTCACCGCATTCGCCGGCACCTCACACTTCAACCCGAAAGACACCTCCTACCCCTCGGTATGCGTGCCGCTTCCGATGCCCACCGCGGACCCGGTGCTGCTGACCAGGGCTGCCCACACGCTCCTCCCCCACATCAGCGAGGGCGTCCGGTACGCCAGGGCCGGCATCATGGTCACCGACCTGCGGCCCACCGGTAACCAGGCACCCCTGGCCCTGTTCGAAAACCCGCACGAGGAACGCCGCGTCGGCACCCTCCTGGATGATGTGACACGCCGGTACGGTCGCGGCTCCATCGGCCTCGGCCACGCCGGAATACGGGGCGGGCCGGACTGGACCATGAAACGGGACATGCTCTCCCCCCGCTACACCACCCACTGGGACGAACTCCCCCTCGTTAAAGCCGCCTAACCGACCCACCGCACGACCGCACCACGAAAGAACACCCCCATGACCCTTGCACCCGAAGCCCCCACACAGCCCCACGACCTGCAGGTCCGGACCGACCCGGCAGGCAAACCCCTCGCCATCCGGCACGACGGCCGCATCTGGGTTGTCGACCCGGATACGGAATCCCAGCACTGGTACGGACGGGACGTCTTGCGGGACACCCGACGCACAGCAGCCGTCGGCAGCGGCGACCTGGCAAGCATCGAATACTGGCAGGTTCACGTACGCCTCGGGACCTCTGACTCCGCGCTGAGGACTTTCACACTGCGCCGGAACCCGCTCTCCACCCAGTGGGTCCTCGAAAACATCAGCGACTAGGTCGCGGCGACATTGAACGTCCAGCCGATCCGTGACCAGACGTGGGAAGGCATCCAGGCAGAATTTGGTCTGCCGGTCGTGGAACTGGTACGCCGCCGGCTCTCCGAGCTCATGGACGACCCCGAACCCGTCATGCGGCGACTCGTCCGCGTCTTCTTATCCGGACTACGGGGGCTGGAGACCCCCGACCTCCTCCGGCCTGCCAGGCGGTCCCGCGTTCAGAGGTGTCTACTTAGGTGGTCCCTGGGCTAATCCATCTTCGCTAGCCCCCTCCGTGTCGAACTCGAACATCGAGGGGGCAGCTCGAGCCTGTCCCTTGCGTGTTCAATCGGGCCTGACGGCGACGCGGCTGGAGTCGGTGACGGTTTCCATGACTGTGCCGTTGAAAGTCAGCCGGTTCACGATCGCGCCGCACAGGCGCTGCCCGCACCTTGGCTGCCCGAGAACTATGTGCATTGAAGAGCCCCACTGGCCCGATCAAGGACCAAGCTGACCGCCCATTGCCGTGACATGACTGATCGACGCGCTTCAGGATTTCGATCCTTCGGTCTCTGCCTTGGACCACCATCTCGACGTCTCTCGCCACACGGAAGGGACCGGTGCTCTCGCGGACGGAATGGCAAAGTGGGCTTCGTTGCCGATTTACTGAATCCATCGTTAACCTTTGGCGTTGACAGCCGACACCCGTCAAACCCTCAATCTGCCGTCGTGGATCTGGACGACGTTGTCCGCTCGTTGGATGAGCGCAGGGTCATGGGTGGATACGATGGCGGCGACACCCTGCGTTTGAACAAGCTCGCCTATCAGGTCCATCATTGCCGATGCTGTTCCGCTGTCGAGCTGCCCGGTGGGTTCGTCGGCGATCAGCACTTGGGGCCTGTTGGCCAACGCGCGCGCCAATCCGACACGCTGCTGCTGGCCCCCGGAGAGTTCGGCCGGCCGCTGGCTCCCGTGCTTTGCCAATCCCACCATTTCGAGCAGCTCGCGGACGCGCGCATCGCGGCGGTCTGGTTCCATCCTCTGGATCCGCAGGGGAATTTCCACATTTTCCGCTGCAGAGAGGATCGGAATTAGCCCAAAAGACTGGAACACGAACCCGAGTTGCGTCCTTCGAAGTTCGACGAGTTCGTCTTCGGGCATCGATGTCATTTCTACGTCGCCGAGCCAGACACGGCCGTTGTCAGGGCGACTCAGGCCGCCGAGAATATTTAGAAGTGTCGTCTTACCGGCTCCGGAGCGCCCTTGGATGACAAGGAGCTGACCGGGAAAGGCTTCGACACTGACATTCTGACAAGCGTGCACGAGGGCATGCGCGCTGCCATAAGTCCGACTGACTTCTTCTGCGCGTAGGACTGCCCGGTGAGGTTCCAGGCTAGTTATGTTGTCTTGATTGCTCATGCCTCATCCTCAACGGTCGGGGAGATCCGGATGTAGCCCGCTTCCAAGCCCACCCGTACCTTGTCCTGAAGGCCCAGTGCCCTGACGAAATCGTGAGGCAACTGCATGCGACCGACCTTGTCCAGCACTGCATACTCCTCGGCAACGCGACGCTCGTGGCCACGTTCATTCATCTCGGTCCGCCGGAGGACTTCCATTGAAAGACGCCCGTCGCGAATTTGAACAGCCCTGCGCACGTGTTCAGACACGGACGGGTCGTGGGTCACGATCAAGATAGTGACACCGAGCTGTTCGTTGACTGCTCGTAGCGATTCCAACACACTCTCCGAGGTTAATTCGTCAAGTTCGCCAGTTGGTTCGTCAGCCAGAAGTACTTTTGGCTCGTTGGCTATCCCTACCGCAATTGCAACGCGTTGCTGTTCGCCGCCGGACATTTGGTGAGGCAGACGGTCTCCGCAGTGACCGACTCCCACCAAGTGAAGCAGATCCAGAGACCTCTGGACTCTGTCCTTTCTGCGGGTGATAGCCATTGGGAGAAGAACATTTTCCCGGGCGGTGAGGTAAGGGAGGAGATTGCGCGTCGTTTGCTGCCAGATGAAGCCGACGACGTGTCGTTGGTATTCCACGCGCCGTTTGCCTTTCAGACTCATCAGGTCCACACCGGCAACTTTGGCTACCCCCGCCGTCGGTCGGTCCAAGCCAGAGAGGATGGTCAGCAGCGTCGACTTACCAGAGCCCGATGCCCCGACCAGGGCGACAATTTCACCAGCCGCAACGCGCAGGTTCATGCCTTGCAAAGCCTGGACTTCGATCTCATCCGCGGAGAATATTCGTACGAGATCCTCGCAAATAATGTGGTCTTCGGATTTCTCCGAGCCGTGCCCGGTAGACGTGCTCATTCGTTTCCTTCCACTCCGATCTCCGTTTCCGATGTTCGGACTCTGCCACCCCAGGAAGCAACCGAGAATGCCCCTGCCACTGTCAGGAGGAACCCGGACATGAGGACTGCCAGCACCGGCCAGTCAATACTTACCGGGGGTTGGGTAAGTCCTCCGGTGAATACGCGCAGGTCTACAGCGTTGGAAATGACCCATGAGAGCAGCAACCCCAGTACCGTCCCTCCTGCGCATGCCGCAACAGTAACGGGGAGAAATTCCCAGACGAGCAGGTACTTGTCTGTAGATTTCGGTGCGCCCAAGGCTCGCAGCACAACAATCAGTCGATTCCGCGGAGGCGCGTTAGCAACGGAAGTCATTACCACGGTCAGGGCGCAAAGCAACCAGACGAAAACCACGATCATGACCAGCCCCAGTTGCAGACCGCCGATTATGGGGCGGGACCGTATTTCGGCACTGCGTTCCTGTATTGATTCGACGGATACTGCCCGCCACCCAAACTTCCTAATCGCGTCTGCTACAGCCGCCGAGTCAGCTCCTGGAGTTAGCTTCATAAGGAGCTGGTTGGGGAGGAGATCCTGGGGCGCGACCTTCTTGAATGTATCGGCGTCAGCCACGACCCATTTCGGATCGGAGGTCAAGACATTCGCCGCCGGCCCCAGCGCGATGACGTTCACAGGGACACCTGTGCCCAGAGTGATGGTTCCGGTTGCGCCTGTATTCGTATTCAAACTGGCTGAAGCTGCAATGGGAATGGTGCCGTGAGCGGCCGTGGTGAGCTCGCCCATCTGTTCTGGCGAAAGGACAGCGGGAATGCCTGCAGTCACGGTGGCGAATTTGCGGGCATCGATCAAGATCAGGCGTGCATCAATCACACGGTCGCCGACAGTCACCGATACCGACGAAAAATCCGTTACTTGAGAAACCGCGGCGACGCCGGCCAAGGTCGCGGTGCGCCGGACCTGTTCGGGAGTAAAGCCGGGTCCGTGCAGGCTCACTTGCGCACCGACCTGGATCTCTGCGACTTCTTGGACACCGTCGCGAAGGGTTCCATACAGAACACCGGAAAACAGGATGATTCCCGCCCCCAAGACCACAGCAAGTATCGGAGTGAGGCCGCCAGCGGGGCTACGCAGCGTGCGTGCCGACCCAAGAAAAGCGGCGAGCCCGATGGACCGCTTTCCTCGTCGTTCGAGTACAGCGATGGGAAGCGGATACAGGCGCAGGACGATGACACTGACAGCGCCAGAGAGCAGCAACGGTGTGAGGATCGCTAAGGGATTTATCTCGTTGCCCGCCTGTGGCTGAAGAAGCTCATAGACTGCCAAGATCGCTAGAATCATCACCGCGCATTCGGCGGCCAGACGCCAGCGGTTCGGGCTCCGTTTGAGGTGCCTGCGGTCTCCGTCAACCTTCATTGCCGCCGTTAACAGGGCGGGTGCAACAACGAGGCAGGCGGGTAGGAGGAGGTGCTGCCACTGCAACGTTGCCGGAGTGAAATAAATCGCCAGGGCCATGCCTCCGGCGGCGGCGGGAACGCCAAGACTCAGGCTTTCGATAGCCATCGCTCCACGGAGTTGCAATGAGGATGCGCCGCGGGCGGCCGCCAACACAAGAATTCGGCGACGGCGTTCCAACAGAAGGCGTATCGAGAGGGCCATTGCGGCCGCACAAACCCCCAGAGGGCCGGTGGCGAGCATGGCTAGGACGGCATTGGTTGAGCTGGCCCGGATGAGGGATGAGTTCAGAATGTCGGGGGCCGTTCCGTCGAATCGGACTCGTTGAATGAAGTAGGCGTTGGCATCTGGCCCTGCGTCGAATGTCTGATCCGTGTTCTCGAATGCCTTTAGCTGGGACAGGAGCGCAATGCCGTTGTTAGCACTGACGTTATCGATCAACAGGGGAAACCACACCTGGGTGCTGAACTGAGTTGTTTGGAACCCGGCGTAATCCATAAAGGACACAGACGCTGGATTTGCATAGACCCTGCCCGTGATCGCATCTCCAGATTCTGGATCGTTTGTCACCCGCGGCTGAAGAGCGAAGCCATTCACTGCCCAAAAATCCTCATCCGGGTTCTTCGGCACGAAGATCCCGGTAAGTCTGATGGCCTGATACATCCCGGGCAAGCCGACGGGCATCTTGTATTCCTGGCCAACGGCCCAATGCATACGCTCGGCTGTCTCCGGGGCGGCCATGACCTCCATAGGGGCTGTCGGCACTGCCGGGTGAGCTCTATCTTGGGGCTCGGGGACCGCCAAGGCGTGGGGGGTCCGTCCTTGGCTGATCGTGACGTTGTCTTGTATCCGTGGATCGAAGGCGATGTTCGCCGTCAATGATTTGATTCCAGGGATGGTAATCGCCGACTCTGGGCTGCCAATCAACTTGGATACGGAAAAAAGATACTGGCCACGTCCAAGGGCACTCCTGAGCGGCTCGGGCGCCCTCTGACGCACTGCTTCGGTGGCCTCGTCCATCGCCCCCCAGAGTGGAATCAGCGAAGAATCCAAGGCACCCGCCCCGGAGTTAAATCCTGCCGAAGTTCCGCCTTGGCCGGGGCCCAGCAACGGGAGTCGCGACGAATTCGTCGACGGATTCCGAAGTGAGGGCGAGGCTTGGGATAAGCCTTTCTGGATGTCTGCTGTCAACATCCCTTCGACCGCCCGAGGCCACACCGAAAGCAGAAACGACATCACCAGGATCAGTACCGCTACGAGAACAGAAGCGCCCCTGCTTGCACTGAACTGGCGTCCGAGCAAGGCCCGCAAGCTTGTTCCCCGGGTCATGCCGCCTCCACCACTGGCAATGCGGTCTTCGCCTGCCGTCGGACCCTTGCACCGTAGAACGATGCCGTTCCGATTACCAAGGCGACCTCGGCCGAAAGGAGGATGAGCAAAGGAAGAAAGGCAACAGCCAAATCCACAGGTGCGATGCCGGCTAGATCGGCCAGCGCGGTGCGCACCAGTATCGGCACTGTCATCACCGACACCAGAATCCCGGAAAGGATCCCTAAACCGATTGCGGCAAAGCCGGTTGTCAGCAATTCACGGCGGCGGCCGCGTCCTTGGTCCCTCGCGGACATGCCCAGGGCACGCAATATACCGACCTCGCTGCGTCGTTCTGCCGACAGTGTGAGGACGCTGGCCCACAATGCCACCACGGTCAAAAGGAGGGAAGCCGCGGCTCCTATCCACAGGGCCACAGTGGCAGGCCCGGTGAAGACTCCCGTCAGGTTATCGTCGACCGCTGTGACGACCGCTTCCGTGTACGTGTGATTTAGAGTGCTTTGTTTAACGGCGGCCAGAATCAGCGGTGCCGCGGCATGTGGGTCAGACGCCGAGATCCACAAATGGTTCGACTTCATGACCGTGGTGCTGCGTGCCCACGCGAACCTCTGCAAGCTGGGCAAGTCGGCCATTACTGCCAGATTTGCCGTCGTCCCAGGAAGCGTGTCCGTGGCTGCCACGATTTTAGTTGGAATGATCCGTCCAGGGGGTCGCAGCGTGATTGGATCCCCTACACGCAGATTCAAGACCCGCAGGGTGTTCTTCGTGACGACCACGGGCAACTCGTCTGTACTGTCCATGCCGGAGGGAACCAGCCTGAACTGCCCCTGTCCTCCCGGGGTCGGAACGGTCACGGTGTTTCCGCCGGTAACGGGTTGCAGGGGCGTGGCCGCCGGCGCGAGACCGAGGGATTGCTGGTCAACCGACTTCCAGTTCGATGGCAGGCGCTCCCGCGTTCCCCCGATCGCGTCGAGGGCGGTCAGCCGGACCGTTATCGTTTGTTGCCCTCCGAATACCTTAGGCGCGTCCGAACTGACGAGCAGATCCACGGCGGCAAGATATGCAGCATGAATACCTGAAGGCAATGGAACATTAAGGGTCGTCGTCATGGCCTTGCCCGCTGGGATGGGCTGTTGCGCAACATTTATGGGGACCAGCCCTGCAGGCCCGTCGAGCCAGAACTTGAGGTCAATCGCACGGGCAGATATCGAGTTCCGGGCATCAATTTCCAGGGTCAGTTTCAAAGCGTTCGTTTCGGCCGGCAACGCGGTCTCACCGTGGCTGCCCGCCTCCGGAGTTAGCGCCCGCCCAAGGCTTTGAACGTCGTATGAGCCGGAAACTCCTGCGAGCAGACCGGGCAGATCGTATGTATTAACAGCCACCAATTCGAGCGAATCCATGCCAAGATCGATCGGTGCCGTATACACATCACTGACGGCACGCACGCCGGGCTGCTGGTCCAGAAGCCCTGGGACCAAAACATCGTCGGGCCCAGCGATCGTGCCGCTGGCCAGTCGCACGTTCAGGTCGCTGCCGTTGGCAAGAAGGGCCCTTGTGTGGAGGGCATCATTGTAGGTTTGCGAATAATATCCGGCGAAGGTCGTCGCCGCCGCGGTCGCCGCCAACAAGGCCACGGGCACGGCAAAGGTTCTGATCCGACGCGAGATCTGGCGGATGGAGAAAACTAGAGGCACGTTCCGCGAGGCGGAAACTTCATGATCCACGAGTTTGGCCAGGAAAGCACAGAGAACCAGTACGAGGCTAGTAAGCGCCATCAAAACGAGCGCTGGTGCGCCGACGGCTAGCGGATTGACGGTGAAGGAACCTCCGGCTTCCCGTGACAGCGGAGAACCGAAATAGTAGAACTGCCACAGGGACAGGGTCGCCGCTGACATCACGAGGACGAGGATGCCAAATGACGCTACAGTGCGGCGGCGCCCTGAGCCGGAGGACCGGAAGAATGCCGTGGTGCCGAGAAATTCCGACAGCCCGGCAGACACCAGAAGAACGCAGCTAATCACAAAGACCGCGACCGGCACACCCCGTGTGATGCCAAAGATCTCTTGGGCCTCGGACCACCACGATGCCCTGGATTCAGCTGCGGAGCTCATCAGCAGGGAAGTACACCCTAGCGCCGCTAAATAGCCAATTATGGAACCCACCAGGGCGATCGGGGCAGCCTCGGCCGCGATGAGACCCGCAGCCGAGGCGGTGGAGAGTCCCCTCGAGCGCAAGAGGCCGCTCTCAAACGTACGACTGGAGGCCAGCAGACGGCCTGTCTGGGTAACCGCGATTGAACTCAACAACACGACGAAAATCAAAGCCACGGGAATAATCCCTGACACCGCTTCGGTGGAGGTAACAGCCTGTTGCAGCGTCGGCGTAAGCGAATCCGTGAGGACTGCTCCTCCGGATCCTAGCTGCGGGTCGTTGATGAAGTCTGCTTGCAGCTGCCCCAGCCCAGCGATGATTTTCGGAAGATCCGCGAAAGATATTGAAGCGGGGTCTGGGAGTATCGTCCAAGAAACTTTAACCGAAGAGTTGCCTGCGTCGAACGCCGCAGGGGTAGCAAGCCCTTCTAATGCCGGCCGCGCCTGTGCGGCCGAGAAAGTGGTGGCGGAGATTGGCTCCAGCACTAATTTGGCTACCTGATCCGGTTCGAAGGTTCCGACCAACGTCAGAGTGAAGTTGCCCTTGTCTGACCGCACCGAAATTTTCTGCCCTAGGCGCAAACTCAGTTGTGTCGAGGAGTCCACGCTCAGGGCGGCTTCCCGGTCGGTCTGCGGGAGCCGGCCCTCCCTCATTTGGACGTGATCGCCGGCGACATCCCAGCTCGACAAGGCGAGCGATGCGGATTGGTTATTTGGTGGCTGAAGGAGGGTGAGAGGGGCGGTTTGTACAGTCCTGAAGACGCGGGTGCCCTGATCAAGCCCCAATCCCTTAAGGGCTGCCCGCGCTTTGTTGAGCTGCAGTGTTCCGTCATCAATAAGGGAAGTGTGAATGCGTGCCGAGACTCCCCGGCCGGCGGGCGAATCCGAAAATTCACGCAGGGCCATCGACGCGGCAATGCTGGCGAAACCAATTACGACGGAAACGACCACCGTGATGGCGGCGATGATGCCGACAACGAGCGACACGAGCCCACGCCTCGTGCGCACACGCGCACCCAGCAGAAAACTCAATCGCATAGAACATCCCCAATTGTTCTCTCGGGTCTCGGAAAGGAAGATCCTTGCCCTCGAACTATTCGCCATCCTAACCACGTTGTGAAGAACCGCTATGAAGCACCTTGTTAGTTGAAGCGTGGCGGTAGCTGCGACTGCACTCTCAGTCTTCATATGACCGGCTGATGAACATCCTTGACGGGAGCGCGATTACGGGCTATTGGGTTTCTCATCGTTCCTCACTTGTGGGATCCCGAGCCCGATGACTTCCCGGTCGTTGCGGCTTTGAAGCTTATACATCTGTGCGAGTTTCAGTTCAGCGCTGTTAAGAGTGACGCGCAGGCCTTCGGCGTCGCTGAGCCAGCCGTGTTGTTCGGCTTCAGTGATGCGTTCTTCGAGATTGTCGATGATGTCCTGAAGTCGGTCAATCTGGGCTGGATCAGGGCGAAGAAGGGCGCAGCGCAGACAGGCATGTTCGTGTTGGCAGCCAGTGCCGTAGGCGCGTCCGCAGCTGCCCAGGCTGAGTTTGCGTTGCACGAAATGGGCTTCGAATTCGTCCCATTCGGCGGCGGTTGGTTCGCGGTATTCTTCGGTGGGCCGAATGACCCGCCGCTTTTCTATGAAGGTGCGGTGGTGCCGAATGACGTCCCGGGGATAAATAGCTGCGTATCCCTGAGTCGTCGCCAGACTGGCGTGCCCCATCAGCACCTGCACGATATGTGGAGGCAGACCGCTTGCGAGGGCCTCGGTCGCGAAGATGCGACGGAAATCGTGCGGGGTGAACCTCACCTCGGCACCGCTGACCTTGATATGTGCGCGTCGCGCCAAGTCATTGAGCAGCGTGGAGACGGTGGCCGTCGTCATCACGTTCGGGGGTCCGGCGCCACGGCGGCGGACGAACAGATGCGGAAGGGGTGAGCTCAGCACTTTCTCGGCTGAGTCCCATCGCTGTGTCAGCGGTGCACCACCAGTGTCCTTGGTGATACGAGAAAGCACTCGGTAGAGCACGTGCACGAGCTCGGGGCCTGCCACCATCAGTCGCTCGGTATCGGTCTTGCTCGGAGCGAAGTGCAGCAGCGGTATGGTCTCCCCGGTCGTTGGAACCTTGTAGGGCTGGATGCTCATGTGCACCAGCTCGAGGACTTCCTCGATCCGTGCACCGGTGTGTCGAAGTGTCTCAACAAGCGCCCAAGTCCAGAAGGCGTTGTCCTCTTCAAAGGACAGGTCCCGGTCCTTTCCATTGCGCCGAATCCGCACATGCGCATGTTCACTGCTCTGGAAGACTTCCCAAGCCTCGCCGTCCATGTCGATGGTTTGGCCGGCGCCGGCCGTCTTGGCATCCGCCAAGGTTGCTTCTGCTGCGCGGAGGGCCTGTTCCGCGGCCTCCACCAGACGGGGCAACACGGGAGCCAGTTCCCGGGTGCGCTGTTGCATCGTTGCGATGGTCGCGCGCCGGTGCTTCACGTAACCGCGGGTTTCCGCGGAGGTTACGGGGCTTGGGGCCGCCCATTGCGCCCAGAAGGCATCTTCGAGTGCCCATTGGCTGATGTCGAGATAGAACGCCCGGACGGAGAAGAAGACGCTATAAACTTCCCGGCGCGGCGAGCCGTCGGCTTTGAGTTTAACCCTGGCTTTCCAGCCAGCAGCCTGCTTCGGAGTCAGTGCGAAGCTGTGTTGGTCAGGGTAGTGCTTGACGATGTCGGCGAAGAAGAGCCCGGCCAGATACCTGCCCAAAGCACAGAGCGAGGCGTAGTCGAGGCCAGCCGACCGGACCTGCAGATAGCGGATGAGTGATTCCCGGCACGGGCCGGTGATGTCGTAGTAGTCGACCATCTCATCCACCGTTTTCGGTCCGACGCGGAGCCGTGTGGGCAGGGTCCCGGAATCGTGTCTGATCCATCCCAGGCCGTGCAGCACGGGCCATACGGCGGTCAGCCCGCTGCGGCTGACGTCGATCAGCTTCCCGGGAAGCTGGGTAGTCAGGTCGAGGATGTCTTCGGCTGTGAGCTGGCGGATCGATTTGCCTGTATGGGCCTGAATGCGACCTAAGGTGAGGATCCCGCTAGTGGCCTGGGCCGGTGAAGCCTTCGCATGGAGGAGGGCGTTTTCGAGTTCAGCTGTGTGGGCGGGATCCCGGAACCGGCTGAGTGCTTTCCAGAAGGCAAAGCGCTGACCCGCGATCCACCGGTGGGACGGGCGCATGACGTCCAGAGCCAGCAGCGGTCCCATCGCCGCGTTGAGTCCTTCGATCTCGTTGCGATTCTTCGTGTTCTTGCTTGAACCGCCAGCTATTCTGAGCCGCCACGTCAGAGCATCATGCCCGACCTGGCCCTCGAACAGCGCCCAGCGGTCCTGCCAGGTTTCACCCGGCAACTGCCTCAAATGACCGAGCAAGCGCCGAATGCGCGCCCTGTGCTCATGCACCTGTGGCCAGTACGGGCTGCAGTCCTCAAGACGGTTGATGATGTCCTCAATGCTGGCGCTGGTCAGCGGTCCAGAAGGGATGGGCGGCAGTGCAGGCGGTTGTTGTTCCTGTGGTGGCGGCGTGTGGTCATTCCAGCTTCGTCGTGCGGTCTGGATCTTATTGATGGGTGGAGTTGTCACTGGTTCCCCCAAAGCACGCGCAACTCATCGGGGTTATAGGGCTGACCGGCCGGTGAACTGTCAGCGGCAGGGGAAGTCCTGCTGCTCAGATGGGCCCGGTAATGCTCGATGACTTCCTCCATATGCGGAACTGCATAGACCGTGGTCGTAGTCAGCGACTGGTGCCCCAGCAACTCCTGGACTTCGTGAAGACCCATCCCACCCTCGAGCGCTCGGATCGCGAACGTGTGCCGCAGATCGTGCAGCGTCCAGTTCGACCCGAGCAGGTCGTTGCAGCGCCTCAGTACGGCGCGCATGGCTTCGTAGGTCAGAGGACGGGGCTCGCCCCGCAGCGTGAGCCAAACCGGTTCATCCGGACCGGCGACGCCTCCTTCGAGCTGATAGAGCCGAAGCCATACGAAAGCATCAGGCGCCGCGGGCAACCATTGCAGCTGGCCGCCTTTGCGGTAAACGCCGATCAGCTGGTCACCCACGTTGACCCTGTCACCCGTGATCCCGAGCAGCTCGCTCGCCCGCGCACCGCTGCTGACATAAAACGCCACCAATGCCCGGTCCCTGTTCGACCGCAAACGCCGGAACAGATCGTTGAACTTCCCATCCGGGATTGATCTTGGCACCCGGTGCGCCTCGCGCTGACGCAAGGGCTGGCGCCGCACCGGGGCAAACTCCCGCTGAGGATCATGATGCGCATGGGATCGCCCACGGCGCAGCTCGAAAGGATTCACGATGGGCCCCTCTCCCATCCGAAGCTGGAAAGCGTAAAACTCCTTACACACCGTCGTCGTGTGGTTGATCGTCGAGGGTGAATAACGCATTCCGAGATGCTTCTTTCCCGTGACAAGGTTCCGGCTCCCCCGCCGCTGCGGGACGTTGCGATTCCCGACGAACTTCTCGGCCTGGCGCGCCCACAACACGAAGTCGCGCGCTTCAAGGGACGTTGCCTGCTCCCAGCTGACTCCGATGGCCCACAAAAATCGAAGGAACCGAAGCAACGACAAGGCATAGGTTCGTACCGTTTGAGGCGAACGGTCTGACGCTGCCAGTTCAAGCAGATACTCCGTGGCAGGAGCGAACTCCTCACCCATCGCGTCGAGGACAACGAACCCAAGAACACCGGAGCGAGGAATCACCCGCCCGACCTTCGCGACAGTCAGTCCCTCCGCCCGATGCCGATCCGAACTGTGATCCGAGAGATCCATGACCAAAGCATGACTCTGACGGGGCTCGTCCAGGCAGGCGACACGCGCCGTGAACCGTCAACTTAGTCCGGTAAACAGATCATCGACGACGGCACCTTCTGCCCGGGATTCCAGTTCCTCCCCGGCGGACAACTCCACCCCACCGTCCTTGAGCTCTTTGAACGGGCGATGGAACTGCAGATCCCGCAC
The DNA here is from genome assembly GCF_900102785.1 of Arthrobacter sp. ok362. Taxonomy (GTDB): domain Bacteria; phylum Actinomycetota; class Actinomycetes; order Actinomycetales; family Micrococcaceae; genus Arthrobacter. The sequence continues at coordinate 59,291 of NZ_FNGC01000002.1, read as the reverse complement.
AACTACTTCGCCCTCTGGATGGTCACCCCCTCCAGGGACCTTGCCGGCACCCGCCCCGTCGACCACCTGAAAAGCCGCCCCGCTCCCCTGCTCCGCGCGCTGGAATCCTACCGCTGGCGCTAGCACTGGCTCTTGACCGCCCTGGCTGGGAGTGAATCTCCTTGGCTGTTGGCAGCTCAAATGCGATGGGCCGGCCTGTCGCTGATCGTGTGCGCGTTGCGGTAGCTGCTGGGCTGGTTGCCTGTCAGTACTACTAGTCCAAGCCCTAGCTAGCGACGTCCGGACCCGTCGGGCCTAGACTGAAGCCCAGAGGGAGCACAAGAAATGTCGAGCCGGTATGACGTGGTCGTGGTGGGCGCAGGTAGTGCGGGCTGCGTGCTGGCTTCCCGGCTTAGCGAGGACGCCGACCGCGAGGTGGCGCTGTTCGAAGCGGGGCCGGACTACCCGTCGGCGCGGCTACCGGCCGACCTCGCAGACGGCATTCATGGCACCAGCACGGCCTCGCATGACTGGGGGCTGCGGGGGACAGGTTTTGCCGGTGGTCCTTCGTTGGACCTTCCGCAGGGGCGGGTGACCGGCGGCTCGTCGGCCGTCAATGCTACCTTCGCCCTGCGCGGGCATCCGGCCGATTACGACGGCTGGGCATTGCCCGGGTGGACGTTCGCGGACGTGCTGCCGTCTTTCCTGCGCCTTGAGCACGACCTGGACTTCGGTTCGGCGCCTTATCACGGGACGGACGGCCCGGTGGCGATCCGCCGGTATCGGGAGGGCGAGCGGTCCGAGCTCACGCTCGCAATGGAGGACGCCATCGCCGGGGTGGGAATCCCGCGAATTCCGGACCACAACGCCCCCGGGGCCGTCGGCCTCTCGGCCCTACCGGTCAACTGCGTGCAAGGCGTCCGTGTCAGCACCGCGCGGGCCTATCTGGATCCCGTCCGGTCCCGCCCCAACCTGACGATCCGCGCGAACTGCGTGATCGCCGAGGTCGTGGTAAGCCGGGGGCATGCGACAGGTGTTCGGTCGTCCGACGGTGAGATCATCGCCGCCGACGAGGTGATCATATGCGCCGGCGCCTACCACTCCCCCGGGCTGCTCATCCGCTCTGGCATCGGCCCCGCCGCGGACGTAGCCGCCTTGGGCAGACCCCTCATGGCGGACCTGCCCGGTGTGGGGACGAACCTCGCAGACCACCCCTGGGTAGCGATCGATCTGCCCTGCCCCCAACCGCCGGGAGACCCTCCGATCTTCCAACTGCTGGCGACGGCCCGGAGCAGCCGGAGTTCCGCTGCCGGCCCCCTGATCTGCAGCTTATGGTGTGCGGACCGTACCGCCTCGGTGACGGGTACCGATGCTTGCTCGCCGCCGCGTTGCTGAAACCTGCCTCACGCGGTGAGGTGCGGCTGCGCACACTCGACCCGACAGCCGCGCCGGCTATCGACCTCGGATACTTCCGCAATTCTACGGACATCGATCGGCTGGAGGAGGGCCTGCAGCTTGCGGACGCTGCCGCGACCCACCCTGAACTGACCCGAATCACCCACGGATCCCGGCTCGCGCCCGGACAAGACGTGATCGCTGACCCCGTCGCCGTTCGCGCTTGGATCAAGGCCACGGCCACGACCTACCACCACCCTGTAGGCACCTGCGCCATGGGCACGGACCCCCGGGCCGGCGCCGTCGTCGATACCTCGGCACGGGTGTACGGAGTGCCGGGCCTCTCGGTAGTCGACGCCTCGATCCTGCCTGAACCCCTATCGGCTAACACCAACATCCCCACCATCATGATCGCCGAGCACCTCGCGGCCCGGCTTCGCGGGGTGAGGCCGGACCCCTCAGGCATGTAGCAGCTATGCCAATAGCTCATCGACGAGAGGTCTTCGCCGGAACCTGCCACGACATCCACTACACGCCGAACGAGGTGCAGCCGAAGAAGGTGCAGCGATGACCAAAGCCAAGAGGTTGCACCGCGCCTGAACGGCTGATTCAGCGCTTCGTCGTTTTTTGCGTCGCGATCCACGCGAGCACTATCACCGCGACTTGCATGGGAATCCGGAGCGCGACGGTCACGGGTGGGATCCCGAGGGCCCTGGTCTGCTCCGGCTAGCGGACCTGGTCGATGGCGGCCGGCAGAGTGGCGCCCAGAAATGGTGGACGCTCCTTGGATGGGCGGCCCTTGGCGTGGTGCTCACCCTCTTGGGCCACTTCCGCAGCCGCCCCACCATGCACGTCCCGGAGTCCACCATTGAAGAATCACCTGAACAGTCACCGGCCGTGAGCGGTGCGGCCGTCTGCAGTTTCTTGCCAACCAGCACCAACCCGACAAGGAGATGACACCATGAGACTCGACAACAAGGTGGCCCTGATCACCGGCGGCACCGGCGGGATGGGCAGCGCATCCGCCCGGCTGTTCGCCAAAGAAGGGGCCGCGGTAGTGATTGGGGCACGCCACGAAGAACCCGGGATCACCCTCGTCAAGGAGATCACCGACGCCGGCGGCCGTGCCCTGTTCGTCCAGATGGACACCACCAGCCAAGACGCCTGGGACAACGCCGTCCGCGTGGCAAAAGAGACCTACAGCGGGCTGCACATCCTGATGAACGTCGTCGGCTCCAACGACCTCAGTATGCTGCCCGACGTCGACATCGAGCAGTGGAACAAGATCTTCGAGGTCAACGTCACCGGCACTCTCCGCGGCATCCAGACCTGCGCCCCGCTGATCAAGAACTCCGGCGGCGGCTCCATTGTCAACATCGGCTCCGTCGCCGGCATCACCGGCAACTTCTCCACCGCCTACTCCTCCTCCAAGTGGGCCCTCGAAGGGCTTTCCCGGTCCGCGGCCTACGTCTACGCCGACTGGGGAATCCGGTGCAACACCATCCAGCCCGGATTCATCGAGACCAACATGACCAAGGGCATGACGGCCAACCCGCTCGCCAGGAAAACCTTCGAGAAGACCCTCGGCAACACCATCCTGCTCCGCCGGGCGGGCAAGTCCGAGGAGATCGCCACCACCGCACTGTTCCTGGCTAGCGACGACTCCTCCTACATCACCGGCACCGACATCGTGGTCGACGGCGGCTGGTTCAGCGCAGCCCCCTACCTCGGCAATGAACGCTCCCACCACATGCTCGACCTGCTGAAGAAAAAGGAGCAGGCCCAGGGCTTCCTCAAGCACTTCCACTGACAACACCAACGGCCGTGCAGGCAGGTCACGCAACCGGCCTCCCGCACAGAGCCCATCTGGATCGGCGGAACTCATTACCGTAGCCCTGTCCAAACGCTGCACTTGGGTCACAAATCGAGTTCCGAGAAGCCCCGGATGAGCGCGCACCGTAAGCCCCTCCGTCACGGCAACACCGGAACGAGGGTGTTCAGTCGGCGAAGATGTGATGCAACGCGTTGTCCTACTATTTGGCCCGGCTTTTCGGGTGGCCTTGAGAAGTGTGTTCCCGGCAGCTTCGGGTGGGACCTGCTGATGGACCGATCCAACCTGTTGACACTCTCATGTCCCGTGCTTGAGGATTTCAATCTTAGGGAGGAGCTGCCGATGATCACGCTGAGCGAGGCTGCGCCAGAAGTACTCCAGCGCTATTACCGGATCCTGGCCGCCGGCATAGATGCGTACGACCCCGACGGCGAGCTTCGCACTTTGCTCGTCGACGACCTCGAATTTGAAGGTCCGATCTCAGGGAAGCGCACAGGGGCAGCCGGATTCTGCCAAGGCGTCAAGGGCTTCATCGCCAATGTGTCGACCATCGAGGTCATCCAAGAGGTTCACGGAGCAGACGCCTCCGCGATGCTCTACGACGCCCATATGCCGGGCGGGATTGTCCGGCTCGCTGAGTTCTTCCGCTTCGACGACGGCAAGATCTCGACACTCCGGATCCACTACGACCCCACCGAATACATGCAAAAAGGCGGCCGCTGAGCTTCTTACCCAACTTTGAGTCCCAGTGAGAGTGTCGGAACACTCACGCTGGCAGGAAGCGATCACGATCCATAAGTAGCGGCAATCGCACTTGTTTGAAGATGTTGAAAAATAGCCGCATGCGAAAATGACGGCATGACCCACGAACAGCACCAAACTGCCACCCCGGAACCGCAAGCAGCCCCCGACCCCGCGTTCGAAGCCGCCTACCAAGCCGCCCAAAAGAGCCTCAGCGAAGGCGGTATCCCCATCGGAGCAGCGCTCGGCCGTGACGGCGTGGTCATCGCGAGCGGACACAACGAACGAGTCCAAAATGGCGATCCGATCGCGCACGGCGAAATGTCGGCACTTCGCGCAGCCGGCCGGCAGAAGAGCTACCGGAACACCACGCTCTACACCACCCTCGCCCCGTGTGCCATGTGCACCGGAACCATCATCCAGTTCAAAATCCCCCGCGTGGTGGTGGGAGAAGCGCGCACGTTCGACGGCGAATTCGAGCTTCTGCGATCACGTGGTGTTGAGGTGGTGGTCCTGGATGATCAGCGTTGCGTGGACATGATGCGCACCTTCCAGGATAAGAACCCGGACCTGTGGGCGGAGGACATCGCAGAGGACATCGCCGAGTCGGCCTAGACGAGCAGCCGTATCCCCAAACCCGACCAACCGCACTCGAGGAGAGCATCATGACCGCTACCTACACCTTCGACGTCTTTTCCAGCCTCGATGGCTTCGGCTCCCACAGCGGCAACTGGGGCGGCTACTGGGGCAAGCAAGGCCCCGAACTGCTCGAGCACCGTCTCGCCTTGTACGGCGAGGAGCAGCGGATGGTCTTCGGGGCCAACACGTATCGGATCTTTGCGCAGATGCTGGCCTCAAGCACCGACGAGTCCGAAGGCCGTGACCCATGGGTGACGCGGATGAGGAACCTGCCGGCATCGGTGGTGTCGACCACGCTGCAAGGACCGCTCGACTGGCCGGACGCGACCGTCGTGAGCGGCGACGCGGTCGACGTCGTCGCCCGGCTCAAGGAGGAGTCCGAGGTGCCGTTGCGCTCACACGGCAGCCTGTCGATGAACCGGGCGCTGATGGCCGCCGGTCTGGTCGACCGCGTCCAAGTGACGCTCTTCCCTGTGATCACCGGTCAGACCGGAGTGGACCCGATCTTCCGGGGTGCGGCCGACTTCGACCTCGAGCTGATCGAGAGCCGGACGCTCGACGGCCACACCCAAGAGCTCACCTACCGGCCGACCCTGCATGTCTGAATCCATCCAGGCACCCGGCTCCTACGCGATTGCGAGTCATCCCAGGGTCCGATTTGTTTCGCTCAGGTCCGTCCCCGCTGTGGTTGCGGTTTCCTCCTCGTGGCTGGCGGCCCAGCTGGCAAGAAGCCGGAGACGCTCTTCGGAGGGCGAGCCTGGCTCTGCTGTGTAGATGAGAAATGACAAATCCGGTTCCGTGGTGAGTTCGAGTCCCTCGTAGGCAAGAGTGAGATCCCCGACGACGGTGTGGTGGAAGGTCTTCTCCCCCGTTCCGTGTCGGCGCACGTTGTGTGCTCCCCAGCGGGTGCGGAACTCATCGCTTCGCGTGGACAGTTCTCCGATGAGGTCCTGCAGATCCTTGTTATGCGGATCCCGGCCGGCCTCCGTGCGTAGGATCGCGACGGTGACGTCAGCGGCTGCCTCCCATTCAGGGTAGAAGATCCGGGACCGTTCTGGGTCGAGGAAGCTGAACCGGGCCAGATTCCCCAGTCCAGGCGCGGCGAACACGTCTGCGTAGAACGCCTTGCCGAGCCGGTTCACGGCCAGGATGTCCATCCTGCCGTTACGCACGAATGCCGGCCCGGCAGTGATCGCGTCCAGGGCCCGCTGCAATCCCGGTCGAATTGCGGCGGACCTGGCCGTACGGCGCCTGGGCTTGACCGCCGGAGCGTGAGACGCGCGCGCGAGATCAAACAGGTGTGCGCGTTCCGCGTCGTCCAGCTGCAAGGCCCCGGCGATGGAGTGCAGGACGCCGTCTGATGCCCCGGAGATGTTGCCGCGTTCAAGTTTGGAGTAGTACTCCACGCTCACGTCGGCAAGCATCGCAACCTCGGCCCGGCGCAACCCGGCTACGCGCCGATGGGCTCCGCCGGCCGGAAGACCTGCCTGTTCCGGGGTAAGTCTGGCCCGCCGTGAGATGAGGAACTCGCGGACCTCGTTTTGGTTATCCACCACCCCGACGTTACCTGCCCCGGGGAGCCTGAGGGATCCCCTGCCAGTACACCTTTCGTCAGGGACTCCCACGTGCGCCCGAAAGAACGTTGACTGGATGCAGGCCGGGCAGCCTTGCATTGGCAGGCACGTTTATCGACAAAGGAGGAACATCATGCACACACGAACACTTGGACAGGGCCTTGAGGTCTCGGCCATCGGACTTGGTTGCATGGGCATGTCACAAAGCTATGGCCCCAACCCCGGAGACCGGCAGGCGATGATCGGCGTGCTCCGCGATGCCGTCGAACTCGGCATCAACTTCTTCGACACCGCGGAGGTGTACGGACCCTTCGTCAACGAGGAGCTCGTCGGCGAGGCCCTGGCCCCGGTCCGGGACAAAGTCGTGATGGCAACAAAGTTCGGATGGCGGATCGAGGGCGGCAAGTCCGTCGGTCTCGATAGCTCCCCCACTCGGATCAAACAAGTCGCCGACGAGTCGCTGTGCCGGCTGCGCGTCGATACCCTTGACCTGTTCTACCAGCACCGCGTCGACCCGGCCGTGCCGATCGAAGACGTCGCAGGGGCGGTTGGCGAACTCGTCCAGGCCGGCAAGGTCCGCCACTTCGGCCTGTCCGAAGCCTCGGCAGCAACCATCCGCGCCGCCCACGCCGTCTTCCCCGTGACAGCAGTCCAGAGCGAATACTCCCTGTGGACCCGGGACCCGGAACCGGAAGTTCTGCCGACACTCGCGGAGCTGGGCATCGGGTTCGTGCCCTTCAGCCCGCTCGGCAAGGGCTTCCTCACCGGAACCGTCAGCACGGCGACCCAATTCGCCGACGGCGACGTTCGCGGCACCATCCCGCGCTTCACCGCCGAAAACCGTGCCGCGAACCAGGCGCTGGTCGTCCACGTCGCCGGCCTCGCCGCAGCCAAAGGCGCAACACCCGGGCAAATCGCGCTGGCATGGCTGCTGGCCCAGCAGCCATGGATTGCGCCGATCCCCGGCACCCGTCGACGTGAGCGTCTCGAAGAAAACGCAGCCGCAACCACGGTCGCCCTGTCCGCTGACGAAGTCGCAGACCTGGACGCAGTAGCCCGCCGGATCGGCGTGCAGGGCAACCGCTACAACAACCACCACATGGGGCTCGTCGGTCGATGACCAGGCCCCAGAGTCCTTGGCTGCCATCGAGCAGGCCGGGCACGACTTCACCCTAACCATCGAACCTGCCCCTTAAGGAGCACATCATGACCAACGCCACACCCGAGCCGTCCGGCGCGCAGCGCATGTTCGGCGACTTCGCACCGGCCCTCGTCACTTACACCGACGACGTCCTCTTCGGTGACGCCTGGAAGCGTCCGGAGCTGTCCCCACGCGACCGCAGCCTCGTCACTGTCGCGGCCCTCATCGCCGGCGGCAACACCGAGCAGCTCAACTTCCACCTGCCTTACGCCCGCGAGAACGGGCTGAGCGAACAGGAACTCATCGAAGCGATCACCCATCTGGCCTTTTACGCCGGCTGGCCCAAAGCCATGTCCGCGATGGGCGTTGCCAAGAACGTCTTCACCACGCAGAACGAACGAGATAGCAAGGAGAACGCATGAACATCGAACCCACCTACCCCACCAGCAAGAACCCGCCCGAACAGTTCGTCGGCGATGTATGGCTGGACCCCATCGCGCTGCCCCACGAAAGCGATCAGCGCATGGTCGTCGCAACCGTGCGCTTCGCTCCCGGCGCCCGCACAGCCTGGCACTCCCACGCCCGCGGACAGTACCTCCGCGTCACCCAGGGTATTGCCCGGTTCGGTGGCCGCGACGGCACGATCATCGAGCTCCACCCCGGCCAGACCCTGTACACCCCGCCTGGTGAAGAACACTGGCACGCTGCCGCGCCCGGTTGCTTCATGGAGCACATCGCCATGCTTGAGAACGGCGACGATCCGGCCACGACCACCAACTGGCTCGAGCACATCACCGACGACGAGTACAACGGCCCCCAGTCCTGACCCCGCCCTCGAATCCACGGGTCCCCGGAACATCCTTCCGTTCCGGGGACCCGTGACACAGGAAGCACATGACCAGCACACACCCCGGCACCGTTACCGCCACCGCGACCGCTGAGGCGCGCGGCTTCGTCGCGGCCACCGTCTCGTTCATCTCCGTGTTCGCCGCCGGCGCCGCAGCGATTCCCCTCTACGACACTTACCGAAGCAACGACGGTCTGACCAATGACGAGTTCTCACTGGTCGCCGTCGTCTACTTCGTCTGCGCAGTGTTCGCCCTGCTCGTCCTCGGCCGGCTCTCCAACCACCACGGGCGCCGCCCCGTCGCGATTGCCGCGCTCCTGCTCGCCATCGCCGGCTGCCTCACCCTGCTTTTGGTCCACAGCTTTCTCCCCCTCCTAATTGGCCGGGCCCTCCAAGGACTTGCCGCCGGTCTGGCCTCCAGTGCAATCGGCGCCTACGCCGTGGACACTGCACCCCGGCGCCCCAAATGGCTCGCCGCGACCGTCACCACTGCCGCCGCGACCGTCGGACTCGCTCTCGGCGTCTTCCTCTCCGGCGTGCTCGTCGAGTTCGCGCCGGCGCCGCGCGAGCTCACCTTCTGCGTGTTCGCCGTGATCCTGCTCGGCTGCGCAATTGCACTTGCGGCCTCGCCCGAGACCGTGCCCCGCACCGCCGGGGCGTGGTCCTCACTGATCCCCCGGTTCGCCGTTCCGAAGTCGTCCCGCGGCTACCTGCCCCTCGCCTCCGGTGTCTTTGTCGCCACCTGGGCGTTCGGCGGCTACTTCACCTCGTTCGGCCCCTCCATCGCCGCCGACAACCTCGGCTCGCACAGCCCTCTCACCGCAGCCGCCGTGTTCGCCTCCTACATGGCGCCGAGTTTCGTCGGCGGCTTCATTGCCGGGCGCTTCACACCGGCGGCAGCGCAACGCATCGGGATGACACTCGTCGCCGCGGCAGGCGCAGGCCTCGCGTTCGCCAGCACCGCCGGAATCCTCGGCCTGTACATCAGTGCGGGCGTCATCGGCGGCATCGGAATGGGCATCGCCACCTCCGGCAGCATGAATACGCTCCTGCCCGAAGCGCTCCCCCGGCAGCGCGCCGGCCTGCTCGCCGTGGTCTACGCCATCTCTTACACCGGATCCGCCGTGCCCAGCCTCATCGCCGGACAAGCCAGCCTGGTCATCAGTCTCCCCGCCATCACGGCCGGCTACGCCATCCTGGCCACCGTCGTCTGGCTCTGCACACTCGTCGCCGCCCGAAACCCGCCGCCGGCATCATCGCCGGTCCAATAGCCGAACCGCCGCCAGGCCAGGATTCTTGCAAAGGGCCGTTCGTTGCCGCAACAAAACCGGCGGCCGCGATGAACTCGCGGCCGCCGGTTTGTTATCGGGTGCGACCAGGGCTCAACGCACCGACTTCCGCTCGTAGATCGCCATCGACCAGGCGTACCCGGAGACCACGATCACGACGCACCATCCGATCGCGAGTGCCGGGCTCCAACCGAGCGGGGCGCCGAGCAGCAGCCCGCGGATGGCCTCGATGAACGGCGTGAACGGCTGGTACTGCGCGAACCATTGCAGCCACTCCGGCATCGACTCGGTCGGCACGAAGCCGCTGCTGAGGAAGGGCAGGAAGGTCAGCACGAGGGGCCAATTGCTGGCTGTCTCGACCGACTTCGCCTGCATGCCCATGGCGACCCCGAGCCAGCTGATCGCGTACGCGATGAGCACCAGCAGACCGGCGGCGGCGATCCACTCGACCGCTCCGGCCGTCGGGCGGAAGCCGACAGCCAAGCCGACGCCGAGCACGAGCGCGACGGCGATGATCGCCTGGATGGTGTTGCCGAGCACGTGCCCGGCGAGCACCGCAGCCCGCGAGATCGCCATCGTGCGGAACCGCGCCGTGATGCCCTCGGTCATGTCCATCGCGACCGTCGTCGCGGTGCCGCCGGCGCTGCCGGCGATGGTCAGCAGCAGGATGCCCGGCATGATGTACGCGACATACGCTTCCCGCCCGGCGGCCGGATCCGCACCGGGCAGGCCGGCCCCGAGCGTACCGCCGAACACGAACACGAAGAACAGCAGAATCACCACCGGCCCCACGATGGTGAACACCGACAGGCCCGGGTAGCGCACCATGTGCAGCAGGTTGCGGCGCAGTATTGTGATCGAGTCGGAGACGACGTGTGAGTGTCGGGTGGTGCCCGGGGCGGTCTTGCGCTGGGCGGTGATGGTGGTCATGACGCGGTTCCCTTCGTGTCCGCCCGGCCGGTGAGCGCGAAGAACACGTCATCGAGGTCCGGGGTGTGGATGCTGAGGTCGTCGACCTCGACGTCGGCCGCGTCGAGGCGGTCCAGCACGGTGCGAAGCGCGCCGACCCCGCCGTCGCTCGGCACGGTGAGCACGAGCCCGGCGTCGTCGCGATCGGACTCGTCGAGCAGGCGGGCGGCGGTGTCGAGCGCCGCGGCATCCGCGAACCGGAGCCGGATGTGCCCGCCGGGCACAAGGCGCTTGAGCTCGTCGGGCGTCCCGTCGGCGACGATGCGGCCGCCGTCGAGCACCGCGATGCGGTCCGCGAGTTCGTCCGCTTCGTCGAGGTACTGGGTGGTGAGCAGGACGGTCGTGCCATCCGCGACGAGGCCGCGCACGATGTCCCACATGGTGTGGCGGCTGCGCGGGTCCAGGCCCGTGGTGGGCTCGTCGAGGAAGATCACGCTCGGGGTGGCGACGAGGGTCATCGCGAGGTCGAGGCGGCGCTGCATCCCGCCGGAGTAGGTGGCGAGCGGCTTGCGGGCGGCGTCGACGAGGTCGAACTGCTCGAGCAGCTCGACCACCCGGGTCTTCGAGCGCTTCGCCCCGAGGTGGCGCAGCCGCGCCATCAGCAGGAGGTTCTCCTCGCCGGTGAGCAGTTTGTCCACCGCGGAGAACTGGCCGGTGAGGCCGATCGCGGCGCGCACGCCGCCGTGGTCGCGCACGACGTCGCATCCGTTGACGAATGCCGTGCCGCCGTCGGGCCGCACGAGCGTGGACAGGATGTGCACGGTGGTCGTCTTGCCGGCGCCGTTCGGGCCGAGCAGCGCGGTGACGGTGCCGGCGTTGACGGTGAGGTCGACGTCGTCGAGCACCACCTTTCCGCCGTAGGACTTCCGCAGCCCGTGGACTGCGATCGCTGGCGTGTTCATGTGTGTGGTTCCCTTCTGTTGGTTGCCCGGGTTCACCGCGCGCGCTGGATGTTGATGTTGCCGTGCTGCGTGCGTGCACGTACTTCGACGGTCTGTTCGGATGCGTCGGGGGCGCTGTCGCCGTCGAGCTCGTTGCGCACATGTCCGGCCTTCGAGGACAGGTCGAGCCAGGCGGCAACGCCGGTCCGCACGCCGATGGTGACCTGGCCGAAGCCGCTTTCGACTTGGATGGAACCGCTCGCGACCTCTCCCAGCTGGATGCTGCCGTATGCGGTCTTCGCCGTAACGGAGGCGCGTGCCTTTGTGATCTCGAGGTCGCCGTAGGAAAGCTTCGCGTCGAGGTCGCCGCCGGAGTCCCCGACCTGGATGGTGCCATGGGAGGCCTTGAGGATCGCGTCGCCGGTGACCGTGCCGACCCGGATCTGACCGTGGTCGGCCGTGATCTCGACGCCGCCTTCGGCGGTGCCCACGGTCGCGTTGCCGTGCGAGGCCCGCAGCCACAGGTCGCCGGTGGTGTCGACATCCACGGGACCGAGCGAACTCTTGATGCGGGTGGCCCCGAGGCGGCCGACGGTACGCAGGCCGCCGACCGCGATCTCGGCGGCGAGCCGGGACCCCGTCGGCAGCTCGATCTTCACGTCGACCGACTCGGTTGGGCCGATCCAGCTGATGCGGGGCCGCGGGCCCGTGATGGTGAGCCGCTGGCCATCGAAGTCGACCCTGGTCTCCTCCGCGCCTCGACGGTCGACCGCCTTCTCGGGGTTGGTCGGCGATACGGTCACCACCGTGTCGGCGCGGTCGCTGGCGAAGACATCGATTCCGCCGACCTGCAGGTTGATGGCGAGGTCGATCGGGGCGGGGGTGTTGTAGGTGGGCATGCTGGCGCCTCCCTTTCTCTGCGCGTGTTTGTATCACCCGCGGGGCGGCGGGGTCGGTGAATGGTGAAGGTGGGGCTGAGCGGGCTAGCGCGCCCAGCCGGCGAAGTTGTCGCCGGTGCGCAGCGTGCGCTGCGTGGATCGTCGTTGCTTGGGTTGGAGAGCGGCCGCAATCGCGCGGACCAGCCAGGTGTTGACGGACATGCCGTCAGCCGCCGCCGCCTCGTCCACCCGCGCCTTGAGGGCGTCCGGCAGGCGGAGCGTCGTGCGGGAGGTGCTCGCGTCGTCGAGGTCGACGGTTGCGGCGGGCCGCTCGTCGCTGTCAGGCTCGGTGTTCGGCGGGGTAACTACGAACTCGATGTCGCGTCCGCGCAGCCGCATGTCAACCGAACCGGGTGCGAGGTCGCGGGTGATCTCGCCGGCCGCGGCCGACAGAACGTCGAGTAGCACGAGCCGCGCGGCGGCATCTAGTCCGGCGGCGAGCCGCTCGGCCACGGCGCGAGTGTCCTCCGTGCCGTTCTCCGCGGCATCCACTAACTGGCGCTGCAAGTCGCTGACGTATTGTCCAAGTTCCATGCCACCATAGTGACACCACCATGGTGTCACGTCAAGCAATCGTGGTGTCATGGCCACGACACGTGCGGCTCCGCTTGAGGAGAGCCTCGCGGCAGGAGTTCGATTTACGCTGCTGAGATGCAGGAACGTATCAACTGGGCTCGGACCCCGCACCCTTCGTTGAAGGCGCTGCGCAGCGCGGTCTGCGAGACTTCTCGGCGTGAATACTCCTGGCACTGATGGTTCTGCGGTATGGCCGGCCCTGGAAACGGCGTGGCCCGAACTGCCGTGGCGGAATGCCGCCTTCAGGCACGGAGCCTTCCACCATGTCGCTGTCATGGGTACGACGTGCGTCGCGCGGCTCTCGTTTGGTGCGCAGCACTCCTCGCAGATCCGGAACGAGCACCGAAACCTGGCCTCGTTCGCTGCCATAGATCTTCCTTTCCGCGTCCCTGCCCCGCTCCATAAGCCCCTGTCCACACCGTCCTGGTCAGCCCATGCCGTGAGCTTCCTTCCCGGACGCGGAACGGAAATGTCGGCCGGTTTACCCCGATCACTTGCTACATCCAACGTAGACCCAGCAGGCATGCTGCCGGGAGGCTGACTTCTGCCAAGGTGTCGCTCCGCTGCAATCGGCACTAAGAGCGCCCAAGGGACCGGGGAAATTAGCCCTCGTCGAGAAACCACAACAACCACGAAGCCCTCTGCCTAGGCATTCGGTTTCCGGGCTGCCCTCTTAGGTAAGAGGCCGAAGTGATTCTTTCTCCTGCATCAAAAGTCTGGTCCATCACGCCGGCATCGATGATCCAACTCGCTCCCCGAAGTAAAGAATGGTTCCAGGTAGAGCGGGTGTTGATGCCTTCGCCATCTCGGTGACGCCTAACGAGAGAGCTTCAAGACGGGTGCGGCAATCGGAATCCTGTGTGCCGAGTCGCTTCTCCTCACTGCATAAATCTAACGACCCCAGTGCGCCGTTAGTCCACATATTGAGAGTCAAGGACGTAGGACAAGCGGCCAAAATTCTTGTAACACAATTATAACGGAGTGAGGGGGAGACTAAGACAAGGCAAGCGGAAACAGCGAGAGACGGCTCAAGACATCCATTGTTTGGTCAGAGACCGACCAGGTTCATTTCACTAAAAACGCAGCACGACTAGGAGTCCGACATGGCAAATCGCGCCCTTCTCGTCGGGATTGACGTATATCCCGACCCTAGGAACAACCTGAATTCATGCATCGCAGACACCCTAGCGTTCAGGCAGATGCTTCAGAACACCTATGGCTTCGATCTTGGTTCCATCAAACTGCTTCATAATCAGGACGCGACCAAGGCAAACGTCCTCGCTAGCCTCGACGCCATGTTGGCAGGCGCACAACCCGAGGACCGGCTGGTTTTCTTCGAATCGTCTCATGGCTATCGGTACCCAAAGGGAGACACCATGGTCGAGGTTCTGTGTCTATATGACCAGTTCCTTGAAGACACGGAGTTCGTGGCTAAGTCGCAGTCTGTTCCTCCAGATGTTCTGACGGCCTGCATCGACGCATGCCACTCGGGCGGGTTGAACAAGCTCTTTTTCGCTGATGGAAATGTAAACATCGCTCCGGCGAAGGTTTGGAAGCCCACCGCGGAAGAAGAGGCGGCCAACCTCGGGCTGTACAGTCAGGTCACCAAGTTTAAGTTCTTCGGTTATGCCTCCACCGCCGACAGCGGAGCGGTTGCGAAGAATTTCGCGATGGGTCCAATCGGTGTCGACGGACCCAAGAACTTTGGGGAAGGAGCACCGGAGTTCAATGGCGCGCTCTTCGCGGCGTGCCAAGCGGATCAAACGGCTGCCGCCGGCAGCCTCCCTACCAACTACCTCTCAGCGTTCACGTACGCCCTTCTGCAGGAACTTGACCCGCGAATCTCGCTCAGCGATCTGAACGCGAAGGTCGTGGCCCGGCTGAAAGCGCTCAACATGAACCAGGCGCCTCAAGCGGTCGCGCCAACATTGCATCAGGAAATACTCACGGACACGTTCGTGTCCATGCAGAAATTGGGCGACTCAGCAGGTCCTCAGTCGCCCGCGAGCGAACCGTCAACCAATGGCTTTGACCCGCTCGCCTATCTCCGTGACCAGCTCGCATCCCTCCGGGGCTGAAAGAACCCCACAAATATGAAGTTCACCAATTAAGGAGTAGATCATGACCGATACGACTGCTGTGCTCGACACACGACTGCAACCGCTGGCCGAGCAACTCAAAAAGTCGTTCACCGGGAACGGCCAGGTGTCGAAGGATTGGGGAAAGCCCTCCGTCAACACCGACGCCTCTCAATTGGCCGCCTCGCTTCTGTCCGCTTACCAACAGGCAGCTCTCGTCAACCCAGGAATAGCCATCCGCCCCAAGGGTGTCGTCCCTGCCCTGCAGCTCCAAGATCCCGCAAATAAAGACTTGTGGGATGATGCGCTGAAGCTTGTGACCACCGTTGGACCGCCACTGATTAACTGGCTGAGCAAGGACTACAAGCCTGAGACGCCCACGCTCGGGGACATCATCAAACAGGTCCCTGAGTCGCGCCGAAATGACAAAGATTGGACGGATTTCGCCTCCCAGTTTGTGCTGATCGCTGCGCAGGCAACTGTGCAGGCTTTGTCCGGCGCTAAGGACTTCACGGACCCGAAGAACTCCATAACTTTTCCCGATCTGCCACCGGGCTTAACTGAGGCGGAGCGCAAGAATTGGTTGAGTGACCTGGGCGACTGGACGGTTCATTCTCTTCCGTCTATCATCCCAGCAGTCCTGCCGTTGATCCTCTAAACCGTGGAGATTCTGCAGCCAGGCCCGATTCCACTGAAAATCGCGCAAGATTTGGCCGTGTTGGCGCTTCCAGATCTGAGTTCTTTCTCGGCGGGGGAGATCAGAGAGCAGTACTGGCCCATGTTTTCCAAGAGTGGGCTAAAACCGGAGTGGCTGGCTTGGCTGCAGAACGCAGTAGAAGAGATCAGCAACGGCCTGACCAAGCTCGAACCAGGCAAGGCTGAAGATCTGCCTAACTTCGACCCGATGAAGCCAATATTTGCCGATGTCCAGCGCGTTCAAGGCGCCTCCGGAGAAAAAGTCCTCATTATGAGCCAGGGCGATCCGCGCTTTGAGTTCGTGGACGAATAATCGTCTGGGCGCGTCGACAGCAAAAGTTGACGGTCCGGTTTTCGTTTCTCGTGCCAGGTACTGAAGCCACTCGTTGGATCGCTACACAATTCGGCGGAGGAGCTACGCGATCGTCCGTCCATGCGACACCGACTTTCTTTCAAACTTTAGTCCCCCTACAAGGAGGCTCTCATGGCATACCAATCCGGGCTGGTTGGCCCAATTGTTTACAACCAAGACAATTCCGGGGTAAGGACGGACACGGACACGAACATCGTGTTTACGCCTCAAGAATTTGGGGCACCGGCGGGAGCTCAGATCATACCGCCGACCGTCAATCAGTCTTACACGGTTTCTCGCGGGCAGGCCTATGTCCACAATTTGGTCATAGAAGCGAATGCTATTGTTTTCCAGGTTTTCACTCAGGCTGCTGACGACGGACTGTTCGGGCATCACAGCGGGGCAATCTCGGTGGGCACGAGCTTCCAATGGTATTTAGACTGATTGCAGGGTTCACGCGGTCAAATCCCTGAGAGCGACGACACCGAGGAATGATCGGCATGCCTAAAGGGCGGAGGTACGCGCGTCTGAACTGCACGCCGAAAATTGGAGCCACAATTAGGCGGCGCTTTTAGCCCGGATAAAGGGTCACTGCGCGAATTACCGAGCAGTCCATCTGCTCCTTGAGGAAGCGCTGACCTGCCAGGTCGGGTGGTCCCCGTCCGGGCCGAGAAGCTCTTCGGTGCGCCCGGCGATCCAGTGGTCGATGAAGGTGGCGCCCGCTTCAAGGGCAGCGGCTTTTTCCGCGTCCCTGACCTGGAGCAGGTCAGGGTCCGGTTCGTCGGTGTAAGACAACCGGTCGAGGGTCATGCGCACGGCACGATCATGGTGTCAGCCCTGTGGACGATCCGACAGTCGTTTCGAGTAACCGAGGCTTTGAAGGCTTGATCAGGTTATAGTCGTTCGCCATAGTCTGTGTTGTGTCGCAGGGACAGTGGCTAAACCACCGCTCAGTCCAGGGGGACGGAGGTGAGCATGTTGAGTGAAAGCGAATGGTCGCTGGAACTGCTCGGAGCCTGGCGCCTGTTCGCCAAAGGTGAGCCGGTGCATGTCGCGCCGAGACAGCAGCGCCTCATCGCGGCGCTTGCGCTGATGGGACCGCGGCCTCGGGTCGCTTTGGCCGGCCTGCTGTGGCCTGGCAACACTGATACTCGCGCGTCCGGTAACCTGAGAGCCACGCTCTGGTATGTCTCGCACGAGTTGCCGAACTTATTGACGGACACTCATGGAATTCTTGATATATCTTCCGGAGTGGAGGTGGACATTCGAAACCTTCAGTGCTCTGTGAAGACCCTGTTGAATGGCGATTCGTCCCGCCCCCTTGAACTCCTTGAGCAACTGAAGCGTGCGGAGTTGCTCCCGGGATGGTACGAGGATTGGCTCCTATTCCAACAGGAACACCTCGGCCAGATCCGTTTGTCGGCGCTCGATGCTTTGGCAAGGCAGTTCATGGCAAACGGTGATTTCGAACAGGCAGTGACCGCCTCAGCGTCTGCAGTCTCGATTGAGCCGCTCCGTGAGAAATCGCACCGTTTGCTGATCGAAGCATTCCTGGCTTCCGGGAACGTCGCGGCCGCGATCAAGGACTTCAAAAGCTATAGATCAAGGCTGCGGCTTGAATGCGGCGTACAGCCCTCAACGCAGTTAACGAGGTTGATCGCGGCGATCCAGAATGTCCCAAGGTCACCCATAGAACTCGCCAGCAGCCCAGGTGGGTATGGCACAGTGAATTGGCCCCACTTAGGGGACTTTTAGCCGGGTGGATTCTAACGATCGTCGCAACACCTGATCATTTGCAGGAGTCCCAGTGGCCATCGATCGGAAGAGAAAGCTGAAGCCCGGGCCGCCGGAGAAGACGGGCGAGCGCGCTGCGTCCTCGCCGACGGGGCGATAGTGGCGCCGGATCGGGGACGGCGGACCCTCGCGGCCAGCGCGTTGGGCGGGGCTATATTGGCCCGTTAGCAGCAGCACCGCGGACGGGCGGCCCGAGTCGTGGACGATCTCCTGGTCGGTGGATCCCATGGCGGTCCCGCGAGGTTCTCCGGTGTTCGAGTTGCGGCGTAGCGAGGCGCCGCAGCCGAGAAGTCCCGTTGACAACTGCAAAACGTTTTGTGTAACGTGTCTCACACCAGATACAAAACGTTTTGCAAAGGGAAGTCAATAACGACAAGAGTGGGAATACGCGACGTGGCCAAGGCCGCCGGGGTCTCCGTCACCACGGTGTCGCACGCCCTCAACGAGGCCACGAGCTTCCGGGTGAAGGCAGCAACCCAGCAACACGTCCGGGACGTGGCCAGGGATCTTGGGTACGCCCCGAACAAGATGGCCAGCGGACTGCGCAACCAGCGCTCCCAGATCCTTGGCCTGGTCAGTGACGAAATCACCACCACCCCCTATGCCGGAGCCATGATCCGCGGGGCGCAGGACGCCGCCTACGACCGCGGCTACGTGGTGATGGTGGTCAACTCCGGCCTGGACAGCGAGCTGGAAAACCGTGAAATCAACATGCTGCGGCAGCACCAGGTGGACGGGGTGGTCTACGCCAGGATGTACCACCAAAGCGTGCAGGTCCCCGCGGAACTGGAGGGCCTCCCCACCGTGCTGCTGGATTCCGTCACTGACGACAAGTCCATTTCCTCGGTTATCCCCGACGAGGTGGGCGCCGCCGAGACGGCCGTTGAAGCAATCATCCAGGCGGGCCACACCCGGATCGGGATGATCAACAACATCGACGACATCCCCGCCACACACGGCCGCAGGGAGGGCTTCCTCAACGCTCTCCGGCGGCATGGCCTGAAGCACGACCCGCGCCACCTCGTGATCGGCCAGCCCGAAACCGCGGGAGGCCGCGAGGCCGCGCTGGGCCTGCTCGGTCAGCCCGACCGCCCCACAGCCCTGTTCTGCTTCAGTGACAGGGTTGCCATGGGTGCCTACCAGGCGGCCACCGCATTGGGGCTGCGCATTCCGGAGGACGTGTCCATTGTGGGGATCGACAATCTCGAAATCATCGCGGACGCCCTATGGCCGGGGCTCACCACCGTCGCCCTTCCCCACTACGAAATGGGCAGCTGGGCGGTCCACCGAATCCTGGACGACATCGAAAATCCCGGCGTACCCGCAGTCCAGACGCAACTGGACTGCCCCCTGATTGAGCGGGGGTCCCTCGGCCCGCCGCCAAGTTAGCCGATTGCCGGCAGCAATCCGGCATCACCACAGCGTTCCACCGCTTCACTGTTCCACTGCCCGGGGGCCTCAAAAGAAGGGACGCAGCCGTTGCACCGGCCGCGTCCCGAAGGACCCGGGGCAATCTCCCACGCCCAAATTCAGCAGAAAGATTGACCATCATGAACAAGCGATTCACCCGGATCCTCGCCACCAGTGTAGCTGCGGCGGCACTTGTGGGCTCCTTGGGCGCCTGCGGCAAGGGCAGCGCCTCTGCCCCGTCCGTGGGCTCCAATGAGATCACCATGTGGACCCACAATGCGGGCAACGCCGAAGAACTCAAGGCGGTTGAAAACATCGTCGATTCCTACAACAAGAGCGCCGGCGCCAAGGCCAAGATCAAGGTCCAGGCGTTCCCGCAGGACTCCTACAACGACTCCGTGGTCTCGGCCGCGGCCTCCGGGAAGCTCCCCTGCATTGTTGACATCGATGGCCCCAACGTTCCCAACTGGGCCTGGGCGAAGTACCTGACACCCCTGAAGCTCGACGCGGACGTTTCCAAGAATCTGCCGAGCACGGTGGCCAAATGGGAGGGCGAGACCTACGCCGTAGGCACCTATGACGTCGCACTGGCGATGCTCGCACGCGCCTCCGACCTCAAGGCAGCCGGTGTCCGCGTCGCCACGGTCGAGAAGCCGTGGACCAAGGACGAGTTCCAGGACGCGCTGACCAAGCTCAAGGCCCTGGGCAAGTGGGAATACCCGCTGGACATGGGTACCGCCGGAACCGGCGAATGGCTGCCCTACGCCTACTCTCCGTTCCTGCAGTCCTTCGGTGGGGACCTGATCAACCGCGACGGGTTCCAGTCGGCAGACGGCGTCCTCAATGGCGACAAAGCCATCGAATGGGCGCAGTGGTTCCGCGGCCTTGCCGACCAGGGCTTCATGGCCAAGAAGAGCGGCAAGGACTCCACCCAGGACTTCCTCAACAACAAGAGCGGCCTTCTCTACACCGGCTCCTGGGCCGCGGACAAGGCACGCGCAGCGGTAGGTAAGGACCTCGTGGTCATGCCGTCCGTGGACCTCGGGACCGGCCCCAAGATCGGCGGCGCCTCCTGGCAGTGGGGCGTGACCAGCGGCTGCAACAACTCCGCGGCAGCCATGGACTACCTCTCTTACTCACTGAAGCCGGAAAACCTGGCCGCGGTGGCGAAGGCGACGGGCACCATCCCGGCCACCGACGAAGCCGCCGCGCTCCTCCCCGAATATGCCAAGGGCGGCACGAACCGGATCTTCATGGAACTTTCCCGCAACTACGCGGTGATGCGTCCCGAAACCCCGGCCTATCCCTTCATCGCCACCGAATACGGCAAGGCGGTTCAGGACATCCTCGCCGGCGCCGACCCCAAGACGGCGCTGGACAAGTCGGTCAAGGCCATCGACGCCAATATCAAGTCCAACGGCGGCTACAAGAACTAGCCAGCTGCCGAACGGTACGACGACGGCGGTGCGCAACCGCCGCCGTCGTCGTACCTCCGGCCCTGACTGTCGACGGAGAAACCCATGACAACCACCCAGCTCCCCTCCCCCGGCCGCCGTCTGGCGGATCCGGCCCCGGCCGCACCGCCCAGCAAGCCGCGCCGCCGGCCGCGCCACCTGCGCGAACAGATCAGCGGGTGGGGCATGATCGCCCCGGCCGCGGTCCTCCTGCTCGCCTTCGTCTTCCTCCCGGCGATCCTGGGCTTCGGCCTGGCATTTACGAACGCCAGGCTTGTTTCCCCGCGGCCCGTCGAGTTTGTTGGCACGGACAACTTCGCGCGGCTCTTCGCGGATCCCGTGTTCTGGCGCTCGCTGCTGAATGTCAGCTACTTCGCCGTCGTGGTGGTGCCCGTCCAGTCCGGACTCGCCCTGGCGATGGCCCTGCTGATCAACAAGAAGTTCCGCGGCGTGAACTTCTTCCGCACCATCTACTTCCTTCCCGTGGTGACGTCCATGGTGGTGGTGTCCCTGCTGTGGCTGTTCATGTACCGCAAGGACGGCCTGATCAATGAGTTGCTGTCGGCGGCCAGTTTCGGCCTCATCAGCGGCCCGGACTGGCTCAACGATCCCGCCACCGCCATGCCGGCCATCATCGCCCTGTCCATCTGGCAGGCCGCAGGATTCCACATGATCATCTGGCTCGCAGGCCTGCAAAGCATCTCGGGCGAACTCTACGAGGCCGCCCAACTCGACGGGGCCAGCCGCTGGCACCAGTTCCGCTACGTGACCTGGCCCGGCCTCACCCACACCCGCACCCTGGTCTTGGTGACGATCACCATCCAGGCGCTCGGGCTCTTCGACCAAGTCAGCGTCATGACCCAGGGCGGGCCCCTCGATTCCACCACCACCATCATCTACGAGGCGGTGCGCTCCGGCTTCAAGCAGCAGGAAACCTCCTACGCCTCGGCCATCTCGCTCGTGTTCTTCGTGCTCGTGTTGCTGATCTCCGCAGTGCAGCGCTACCTGACCCGAGAGAAGGACTGACGTGAAACAGACACTCAATTCCACCAGTCTCAGCAGTGCAGCGGCCATGGCCGTACGCATCCTGTTCGCTGCCGTCGCCGCCTTCCCCATCGTGTTCATGATGGTGTCCTCCCTCAAGCCGGACCAGCAGATCTTCGGCGACATGTCCTCCGTGGCAGCGTTCCTGCCGATCGGAAACATTTCTCTGGACAACTACGCAGCCGTGTTCGAACGGGTTCCGGCCGCCCGCTTCCTGATCAACTCCATCGGCATTTCTGCGGTAACGGTGGTGCTCGGCATCTTCATCAACAGCCTCTGCGCGTTTGCCTTGTCCCGCATGGAGATTCGCGGCAAGCGCGTGGTGTTCACAGCGATCCTCGCCACCCTCATCGTGCCCTTCCAGACGCTGGCGCTGCCGCTGGTGTGGTGGGTCAACCAGCTGCCGTACTTTGAGCTCAACGGGTTCAGCCTCGAGATCTCGAAGGGCTGGCTGGACACCTACCAGGTCCAGATCATCCCCTTCATCGCCAACGCGTTCTCCATCTACCTGTACCACCAGTACTTCGAGTCCATCCCGAAGGAACTGGATGAGGCCGCCCGGATCGACGGCGCCGGCTGGTTCACCATCTACCGCAAGGTGGTCATGCCCCTCGCGGGGCCGGCCACCGCCACCGTTGCCATTCTGACCTTCCTGCCCGCCTGGAATTCCTACCTGTGGCCGCTCATGGTGGTCCAGTCCGAGGAGCTCCGTCCGGTGATGATCGGCATCCAGTACTTCTTCCAGCTCAACGTCTCCTGGGGCGAGGTGATGGCCTACGCGTCCCTCATCACCATTCCCGTGGTGGTCCTGTTCATCGCGTTCCAGCGTTCCTTCATCAACAGCATCGCCTCCAGCGGCGTCAAGGGCTGACCTACCTCCTCACGCGAAAGCCTGCAAAACACCCTCATGAAAGCAATCACCGAGCTCGACTGCCAGTACCGGCCAAAGTGGCACTACTCTGCGGAGCGCAACTGGCTCAACGACCCCAACGGACTGGTCTACTCCAACGGCATCTACCACCTCTTCTACCAGCACAACCCGCACGGCGTTGAGTGGGGCAACATGTCCTGGGGCCACGCCACATCGACAGACCTGCAGCACTGGGAAGAACAGCCCGTGGCCATCCCGTGCGATGAGCAGGAGGCCATCTTTTCCGGCTCCGCAGTGGTCGATGTCCATAACACCAGCGGGTTCGGCGTCCGTGGAGTGCCTCCGCTGGTGGCCATCTACACCAGCGCGTATTCGCCCGCGTCGCCGCTCGCGGAACGGCAGGCACAGTCCCTCGCCTACAGCACGGACGACGGCGCCACCTGGACCAAGTACGCCGGGAACCCGGTGCTTGACCGGGCCTCCCCCGACTTCCGTGACCCCAAGGTCTTTTGGTACGACGGCGACGCCGGCAGCTACTGGGTGATGGTCGCCGTCGAGGCACTGAACCACGAGGTGGTTCTCTACAAGTCGGCGGACCTGTTGTCCTGGGAGCATCTGAGTACATTCGGCCCCGCGAACGCCACGGGAGGGGTGTGGGAGTGCCCGGACCTGTTCGAACTGCCGGTGGACGGCGATGCCTCAGACACCCGGTGGGTCATGGTGGTAAACCTTAGCCCGGGCGCTATCGCCGGCGGCTCGGGCGGCCAGTACTTCATCGGAACTTTCGACGGCGTGACGTTCCGTTCCGAAACCACCGTCACCGACGGCGTGCAGGCCGACGACAGCCGGATGGCCGACTACGGGTGGCTCGACTGGGGCCGGGACTACTACGCGGCCGTGTCCTTCAGCAACGTCCCGGACGGACGGCGGCTCATGATCGGCTGGATGAACAACTGGCAGTACGCCGCCTCAACACCCTCAAACGGCTGGCGCAGCGCGATGTCCCTGGTCCGTGAGGTCAGGCTGGTGTCCCGCGGCGGGCGCCCGGTGCTGGTGCAGGAGGCGGTGGACCCGTTCCACAGCCACGGTACCGAGGTGTTCGCGCTGGACCGGCAGCCGTTGGCGGACGGAGTGACGTGGCTTCCAGCCGAGGCCTGCGGTAATGTGCTGCGAATCGATGCGGACTTCGAGCCCGGCGCCGCCGGCAGCGTAGGTCTGGTGCTCCGGGCCTGCAGCGAAACGGGCGGGGAATCCGGCACCAGGTCCGGACCCGGAGCCGGGGCGCGCACTGTCCTGGCATACAACTGCCTCACGGCGGAGCTCAGCCTGGACAGGACCGAATCCGGCAACGTCGGGTTCCACGAGGCATTCCCGTCGGTGGAGCGCGTTGCCGTGTCCTTGCAGGACGGCCGGCTAAAGCTCCGGGTCTTCCTGGACCGATGCTCCGTCGAGGTCTTCGCGCAGGACGGCCTGGTCACCATCACCGATCTGGTCTTTCCCACGTCCTCCGGCACCGCCGTCGGACTGCTGGCCGAAGGCGACGGCGGCACTCTCGCGAGTCTGACCGTCCTCCGTTGACCCCTAAAGAGAGCTCAAACCAACAACTGGGGTACGCCCACTCGAGGATGCTCGGGCCGCCGCAGAACAGCGCGTAGGAATCGGCGGCTGGCCCGTTGCGCCGCGATCTTGCCGATCCTGCTTTGGCGTGCAGCGCCAGGTCCCGAAAGGAGCTCTGATCACCCTCGGCACAAGCACCGCCAAGGACGAAGACTACGGACTCCATTTCACGACACGGACTCTGTCAGCGAGCACGGGCCCGACTTTCGTAGACTCTATGGAGATTCGTCATGTCTCCTCTATCGAGGCATGCCCGCCACAGGAAGAGCCATCGATGAAGATTATCGTCCTAGTCAAGGAGGTCCCCGACACGTACGGGGACCGAAAACTGAACCTGGAAACAGGTCTCGCCGACCGGGAGGCCAGCGAGACAGTCATTGATGAGATTGGTGAGCGGGCCTTGGAGCTGGCACTGAAATACGCCGACGCGAACCCGGGCACTGAGGTCGCCGTCCTCTCCCTCGCCCCCGAAGGTGCGACGGCGACGATCCGCAAGGGTCTTGCGATGGGCGCGGCAAGCGCCACCCACGTCTCTGACGAGGCGCTCCGGGGCGCGGATCTTGGGCTGACCGCCGAAACCCTCGCGGCGGCGGTCCGTCGCATGGGGTTTGACCTGGTGATCACCGGCAACGTCTCCACCGATGGATCCGGCGGGATGATTCCCGCGATGCTGGCAGAACTGCTGGACGTGCCGCACGCCACCGGCCTCAGCTCCGTGAAAATCAGCGACGGCGCGGTGTCCGGCTCCAGGCCCGTTGATTCCGGCGTTCAGACGGTTTCCGCGGACCTGCCCGCGGTGATTTCCATTACCGAGGCGCTTCCCGGGCCACGCTTCCCGAACTTCAAAGGCATCATGGCCGCGAAGAAGAAGCCCCTTGAGGTGCTGACCCTGGCAGACCTCGGGATTACGGCAGACAACCCGGAAGCGGCGCGTTCGATCATGCTGACCATTGCCGAGAAGCCTCCGCGTGCGGCGGGCGTCAAGATCCTTGACGAGGGTGATGCCGGCGAGAAGCTCGCTGACTTCCTGATCGAAAACCGACTGGCGTAAGGAAAAACGACATGACTGACTTCCCTCGTGACGCAATCCTCGTCGTCGTCGAAGCCCGGGCTTCCGGTGAACTCGAGAAGGCTGCGGCCGGACTCTTCGGCGCGGCCGCTGCGGCTGGCACGCCAGTTGCGTTGGTCCTTGCCGCACCCGGCGCCGGGAGCGCCGCCGCCGCGGAGGCCGCGGCCCTAGGTGCCGCGCGCGTACTGATCGCTGAGACTCCGGATCCCGCCGCGCTCGGAGTGCCGAGCGTTGACGCGCTTGCCGCCGCTGTGGAGCAGGTGCAGCCAGAAGCGATCCTGATTTCGCATTCCCTGAATGGGCGCGACCTTGCCGGCCGTTACGCTGCCCGTTCGCGGGCGGCGATTTCCGCCGATGCGATCGGTGTGTCACGTGATGACGAGGGGGTCGTGGCACACCACTCCGTCTACGGGGGTGCCTACAACGTGACGTCCACGGCCACGTTCGGGGCGCCGGTCATTACGGTCCGCCAGGGCTCCATCGAGGCGCGTGCTACGGCTCAGCCGGAAGCGTCGGAGACTCTGGCAGTCACGCCCTCCGGGAAGCTGGCCGCGCGGATCGACTCGTTCGAGGAGGCAGTTGCCGCCACCTCGCGGCCGGAGCTGCGTGGCGCCGCGAAGGTTGTCGCGGGTGGCCGCGGCCTCGGGTCGGAGGAACAGTTCGCCCTCGTGGGACAGCTCGCCGATACCCTCGGCGCTGCCATTGGTGCTTCGCGTGCCGCGGTGGATGCGGGCTACATCCCGCAGTCACATCAGGTGGGCCAGACCGGGGTTTCCGTGTCGTCACAGTTGTATATCGCGCTCGGCATTTCCGGCGCGATCCAGCACCGGGCCGGGATGCAGACCGCGAAGACGATCGTCGCCATCAACAAGGACGGGGACGCGCCGATCTTCGAGATCGCCGACTTCGGTGTGGTGGGCGACGTCTTCAAGGTTGTCCCCCAGCTGATCAGCGCACTTGAGGCTCGGAAGAAGTAGCGATGGCAACTCTGTCTCGGTCTATCCGGCGGGGCCTGCCGCGCGTCGCAGGCGGAGAACCCTGGCCCGCAGCAGGCCAGGCGCCCGCACACATTGCCACGGAAGGAGCGGCAGCGGAAGCGGCAGCACCGTCGGAGTCTGTTTCCGGGGAGGAATCGGTCGCCGCCGCTGCTGCCCAGGAAAAGGCACTGGGTGCGGCGTTGCCCGGTCCGGTCCCTGCCGTGAACGCAGGCGCCGCGGTGCCGCGGCGCCTGCGCCGTGGCCTGCCGCGCGTGCCGGGCGGCGAGCCCTGGCCGCCAAAGGGCGAGGTTTCGGTATCAGTGGCGGCTCTGTCCGGGGCTCCCGCTGCAGGCGCCACGCCCACGCCCACGCCCGCCGCAGATGCTGCTGCAGATGTCGCTGAGAAAGCAGTGCCGGCAGCGACGTCGCCGGCAGCTGCTCCGGCCACCGCACCCGCCACTCTGACGATGGGGACCACCTCGCTTCGTCGCGGGCTTCCCCGTGTCCCCAATGGTGAACCGTGGCCGCCCGCTGGACTTGCCCCGGCGGTCGCCGCCGCCCCTTCGATGCAGGCAGCTCCCGAACACATTGCCCAGGCCCACGCCCCGGCTGCCAGCGTGGTGGAGGCTGTTGCCGAGGCGGAGCCACCGGGGACCGCGAGTGCACCCGCGGTCACAGCCGCCCCAGCATCGGCGGCACAGTCCGTCGCGCCTGAAAAGCCCGTGAGGCCAAAGGCCGAGGCAAGGCTCTACGGTTCGCGCACCCTGGGTCAGTGGATCAAGCTCGTCGTGCTCCTCGCGGTCGGCGCCGTGGCCGCCGCAGCGATTCTTGTGCTCGCAGCGCGCGGTGTGACGACGCTGCCGGGCGTGCCAGAGTTCCTCGAGAGGTACCCCGGCGCGTATCAGCTGCCCGACACAGCCGAGCCCGGATTCCCGTGGTGGGCCCAGTGGGCGCACTTCTTCAACATCTTCCTGATGGTGCTCATCATTCGCTCCGGCTATCAAGTGCGCACCGAGCAGAAGCCGCCGGCGTTCTGGACGCCGAAGCGCGGTGGCAAGAAGATCAGCATCAACCTCTGGCTGCACCAGTCGCTCGACATTTTGTGGCTGGTCAACGGACTCATCTTTGTGGTGCTGCTGTTTGCCTCCGGCCGCTGGATGCGACTCGTACCGACCAGCTGGGAGGCGTTCCCGAACGCGCTCTCCGCGCTCCTGCAGTACATGACACTCGACTGGCCCGTTGAGACCGGCTGGGTGAACTACAACAGCCTGCAGCAGATCATGTACTTCCTCGTGGTGTTCATCGCGGCCCCGCTCGCGGCGATCACCGGTGTGCGCATGAGCGAGTTCTGGCCGAAGAACGCGAAGACCCTGAACAAGGTCTACCCGGTGGAGGTTGCGCGTGCGATTCACTTCCCGACGATGCTGTTTTTCGTGCTGTTCATTCTCATCCACGTGTTCCTGGTGTTCGCGACCGGTGCGCTGCGCAACCTGAACCACATGTTCAGCGGCACCGACGTGGTGAACTGGGTCGGGTTCTGGCTCTTCGCGGCCGCCATCGCCGTCACGGCGGCCGGTTGGTACGCCGCCCGCCCGCTCGTGCTCGCACCAATCGCGAAGCTGTTCGGTCAGGTGAGCAGCCGTTAGGCTTCACCGCCTACACCGGGAGGATCCCGCGCCAGACACCGCTCAGGCGCGCTAGCGCGGGATCCTCACCGCATGGCGGCAACCAAACAACGTAGCGGACGACGGCGGGACTTCCCGCCGTCGTCCGCTTGCGCTTGGTTGGGGCATCTTCGCTACGGCTTCAGGACCACCTTGATGCAGCCGTCTTCCTTTTTCTGGAAGATCTCGTAGGCGGCCGCGGCGCCGTCGAGGTCGACCTCGTGAGTTTTCAGGTCCATGACGCCGAGCGGGTCTGCGGGATCTTCCACGATCGGGAGCAGCTCGTCCGTCCACCGGCGGACGTTGCACTGGCCCATCCGGAGTTGGATCTGTTTGTCGAACATGGTCAGCAGCGGCATGGGGCTCGCAGTGCCCCCGTAAACGCCGCTTAGCGAGACGGTGCCTCCCCGGCGCACGGAGTCGATCGCTGCGTGGAGGACCGTCATGCGGTCCACGCCGGTAGTCTCCATGGCCTTCTTTGCCAGTGCATCCGGCAAGAGCCCCACCGCATTCTGTGCAAAGGCGCCGACGGGGGAATGATGCGCTTCCATGCCGACGGCGTCGACGACCGCGTCGGGTCCCCTTCCGCCGGTCATCTCGCGAAGCTGGTCACCGACGTCTTTTGTGAAGTCAATCGTTTCCACTCCGTGCCGCTCTGCCATGCGGCGGCGTTCTGGAACCGGCTCGACGGCGATGACCCGCTGGCCCAGGTGTCGACCGACCCGGCTGGCGAACTGCCCCACCGGCCCGAGCCCAAAGACGGCCAGTGTGCCGCCGGCGGGGACGTCCGCGTATTTCACTCCCTGCCAGGCGGTGGGAAGAATATCGGAGAGGTAGAGGTACCTCTCATCGGGCAGTTCGTGCCCGACCTTTATCGGTCCGTAGTCGGCGTGGGGCACGCGCAGGTATTCCGCCTGCCCGCCGGGGACCGACCCGTAGAGCTCGGAGAACCCGAACAGGCTTGCCCCGCTGTTGTGGGCATGGACCTGGGTGGTTTCGCACTGGGACTGCAGCCCCTGTTTGCACATCCAGCAATGGCCGCAGGAGATGTTGAAGGGGATGACCACTCTGTCGCCCGGCTTGAGGTTCCTGACTTCGGAGCCCACCTCCTCAACGACACCCATGGGTTCGTGGCCCAGGATGTCGCCGGCCTTCATATAGGGGCCAAGGACCTCGTACAGGTGGAGGTCTGAGCCGCAAATCGCCGTTGAAGTGATCCTGACGATGGCATCCGTCCCCTTCTCAATGACCGGATCCGGAACCATCTCCACGCTGACCGACCGCTTTCCCTGCCAGGTAAGTGCCCTCATAATCGCTCCTTCAGTCGTATCCAGATTAGTAAGTCTACTGATCAATACGATCATTCCTTGTTCGCGCCTGGATGGGAAGGCGTCCCGCCCGGGGCCCGAAGGGACCGGGCGGATTCGCGCGGCTCAGGCCCCGCCAGGAAAAGGCGAGCGAAACATCGGATGTCTTGCTTTGCTGATATTCAGTTTCCCATTACAGTTGGCTGGAGAACAGGTCGGGTAATGACCGCTCCCGCTCACAACTCCGATGTTTGCTGTGTTTCGACGTTCACGACACGCACCCATGAAGCGCCCGAAAGGATACGACAAGAGTGAAAATCGCACGGCTGGGACCAGCAGGGCATGAAATACCCGTCATCTACGCAGCGGCGGTGAACGGCGAGGAAGAGGCGTATGACGCGAGCAGCATCACCGCCGACATCGACGGGGCATTCTTGGCTGCCGACGGCGTTGCCCGGCTCCGCGCCGCCCTTACGGCGGGCGCCCTGCCCGTCCTGCCCGGGGCAGGCGGTCTGCGGATAGGAACCCCTCTCGCCAGGCCCAACAACGTGATTTGCATCGGCATGAACTATGCGGCCCACGCTGCGGAGTCGGGGGCCGCTGCGCCTGAAACCCCGGTGGTCTTTCTGAAACCGAACAACACCGTCACCGGCCCTTGCGACGACGCCCCGATACCGCCGGGCAGCCGCAAGTACGACTGGGAAGTGGAGTTGGGGATCGTGATCGGCAGGGAAGCCAGCTACCTGGATAATGCCGCAGAGGCGATGAACGCCGTCGCGGGCTACCTCGTCGCCAATGACCTTTCCGAGCGTGAGTATCAGCTTCCGGGCGCGGCCGGGCAATGGACCAAGGGCAAATCACTGCCTAAGTCCACACCGCTGGGGCCCTGGCTCGTGCCGGCCGATGAAGTGGATGCCGGAAACCTTCGGCTGCGCAGCTGGGTGAACGGGGAAGAGCGCCAGGATTCGAACACCGCGGATCTGATCTTCGACGTCGCGACGGTGGTGCACCACGTGAGCCAGTACATGCTGCTGGAACCGGGAGACGTCATCCTCACCGGCACCCCGGAAGGCGTGGCCCTCTCCGGCCGCTTCCCCTACCTGCAGGACGGCGACATCGTCGATCTCGAGATCGAGGGCCTGGGCCGGCAACGCCAGACATACGTGCGCACCCCCGTCCTGCGACCGCCTGTCCGGGCCGGCGCCGCACCCGCACCCAAGTAGCCACCAGCTCCAGCAAGGAGGCCTGAATGGGCCAGGAAATGAATGAACTCGTCGCCGTCGTCACTGGTGGGGCATCCGGGATCGGCGCCGCCATTGCCGCCCGCCTGCAGGAGTTCGGCGCCAAAGTTGCCGTACTGGACCTCCTTCCCACCGGAGTGCCGGACGGCCAACTCGGCCTGGTCTGCGACGTCGCCAACGATGCGTCCGTCCGCGCGGCCATCGAGGCGGTGCGAGCCTCGTTTGGGCGGCTGGATATCGTTGTCAACAACGCCGGCATGGGAGCCCTGGGCACTGTGGAGGATAACGACGACGCCGAATGGCACCGCGTCTGGGACATCAACGTCGTCGGGATGGTCCGTGTTACCCGTGCCGCCCTGCCGCTGCTGCGCCAGTCGCCGTCGGCCGCCGTCGTGAACACTTGCTCCATTGCCGCCACCGCCGGGCTGCCCCAACGCGCCCTCTACAGCGCCACCAAGGGGGCAGTACTCTCTCTCACCCAGGCCATGGCTGCTGACCACCTGCGCGAAGGAGTCCGCGTCAACTGCGTCAACCCCGGCACCGCGGACACGCCCTGGGTCGGGCGGCTGCTGGACGCCGCCGTCGATCCCGACGCCGAACGCCTGGCCCTGAACGGGCGGCAGCCGCACGGCCGGCTGGTTACTGCGGACGAAGTCGCGGGCGCTGTTGTGTACCTGGCGAGCCCGCTCTCCGGCTCCACCACCGGTACGTCCATAGCCGTTGACGGCGGCCTCCAGGCACTGCGGCTGCCGGCTGCCCGGTTCTGAGGACTGGGCGCTTGACGATGTTCCGTTCACTGCGTGACCCCTGCCCCGGCGTGGGTCAACCACAATCCTGTCCGGGGGGATGAGGCTCATGACCGTCACGGATGAAGCGATCCTGAAGATCAAGGAAATGATCCTCGATGGACGGCTGTCGGCAGGAGAGCGCCTCCCGCCGGAGAAGGAACTCAGTGAGCAGCTCGGGTTGTCCCGGAGCTCGCTGCGCGAAGCGGTCAAGGCCCTGGAAATCATCCGCGTCCTCGATGTGCGCCGGGGCGACGGCACCTACGTGACGAGCCTGGAGCCACGGCTGCTGTCAGAAGCGATGGCTTTCATCGTGGACCTGCACCAGGACACCTCAGTACTCGAGCTCTTCGAGGTACGTCGAATCCTGGAGCCGGCAGCTGCATCCATCGCCGCCAGCCGGATCAGCAGTGACCAGCTGGCCCTGCTCCGAGCAAGCATGGCCACTGTCCGGAAAGACACCTCGGTGGAGGAACTGGTCTCCCACGACCTGGAATTCCACCGCATCATTGCCCACGCCAGCGGCAACAGCTACCTCGCAAGCCTTCTGGACGGCCTCTCCAGCGGCACCGTGCGGGCCCGGATCTGGCGCGGCCTGACCGAGGAACGCGCGGTCGCACGAACCGTTGACGAGCACGCTGCCATCGTGGAGGCGCTGGCTCGCGGCGATAGCGAGCTCGCCCGGGCCTTGCTGACTGTCCATATCTCCGGCGTCGAGACCTGGCTCCGCGAAGCGGTATGAGAATGAGAAGCGGTATGAGAATGAGAAGCGGTCTGAGAATGAGATGAGACCTGTGCCGTGGCGGGGCCGGGACCGGCCCACGTCGCCACGGCACAGGTGCTCAGCTGCTCCCCCGGTCAATCCCCCACGGCAGATGTCGGCGTGGCGGTGGCGGCCCCGGTGCGCTGGAGATAGCCCAGCAGATCACGGATGCCGTAGCTCCAGCGCGGCAGCTCTTCGGTAGGTCCCACCTCGTTAATCAGCGTCCCAAGATGAGAGCTGGAAATTTCCACGATGTCGCCCATCAGGTGAGTAAACCCTCGGCCGGGCTCGCCCCTGTCCTGGGTGGGGGCGAACAGGGTCCCGGTGTACAACGCGAAGCCGTCCGGATACTGGTGGTGGTCGCCGTGGGTCGCGGAAATCAGCTCTTCGAAACTGCGGCTGATCCGGCCGACGCTGCTGTTCCCGGTCAGCAGGTAGCCGTCCGGGCCTTGGACCTTCAGCAGAATTTCCTCGGTGCGGAGGGTCTCCAAAGTGAAGTCCTCGTCAAAGAGGCGAATGAGGGGGCCCAGCGAGCTGGAAGCGTTGTTGTCCTTTGCCTTCCCCAGCAGGAGTGCGCTGCGGCCCTCTACATCGCGCAGGTTCACGTCGTTCCCGAGCGTTGCCCCTACAGCGGCTCCACGCGAGTTGACGAGGAGCACCAGCTCCGGTTCCGGGTTGTTCCATGAGGAGAAGGAGGGGATCCCGATCATGGCGCCTGTTCCGACCGAGGAGAGCACGGGTGCCTTGGTAAAGACCTCCGGGTCCGGCCCAATGCCCACTTCGAGGTACTGGGACCAGAGCCCTTCCTCAATCAGCACTTTCTTGGCTTCAACGGCTTCTTTCGAGCCGGGCCGTACTCCTGCCAGGCTGCCGCCAAGGGCCGCGCCGACACGACCCCGTATGTTTGCGGCCTTTTGCGGATTACCTCCGGACCTTTCCTCGATGACGCGTTCGATCATGCTGTCCACGAAGGTCACTCCGCAGGCCTTGATGACCTGCAGATCTACCGGAGCCAGCAAATGGGAGCGCTCCGGGTCCCTGGACATAGATGCGTCGATGATGTCCGCAGTGCGCCAGCGGGGCGTCGTCATGGCCGCTTTGACGTCCGCGAGGAGAGTCTTGGATTCCAGCAGATCCGACACGGTTGCGGTGATGGGCTGCAGATCGAAGGCGTCTTCCCCGCGGAAAGCCGCGACGCGCGGGCCCCGGGTTTCAACGTCCCAGACCCGTCCGATGAGCAGGGCGTTCTCGGAGTCCTCGGGGAGCACGTCCCTCACCGTCAGGCGCTGCGGGAGGTTCTCGTTGGGATTAGTCATCAGGCATCCACCTTTGGCTGCGGTCGGGTCCAGGTCCCGTCGATGCGTTGGGGCACCGACCAGGGGTTCGTGTCTTGTAGTGGTTCCGGCAGCCGTGAGGCGGGGAAATCCTGGTGCGCCACCGGACGCATGAAGCGCCCGACGGCGGCCGTCCCCACGGACGTCGTGGTCGAAGTCGTGGCCGGGTAGGGGCCGCCGTGGTGCTGGGCGAAACTGACGGTAACGCCGGTGGGCCAGCCGTTCCAGAGAACCCGTCCACTGATGTCGGCAAGCCGGTCCGCGAGTTCGCTGACGTCGTCGTCCGCCTCGGCCTGCAGGGTGGTGGTCAGCTGGCCCTCAAGGAGCTCGGCGAGCGCCGTCAGCTCGGATTCCTCCCGGTATTCAACCAGCAGGCTGGCCGGGCCGAACATTTCCTGGCGTAGCAGCTCGGGCTGCTCGAAGACCGCAGCGCTGGCCGCGCGCAGCACAGTCGGCATCGGGGCGGCGTCGAAAGTGCCCTCCACCAGCGGCTCAACTCCCGGCTGTCCTGCAACCTCTTTTACGGCGTTGCGGTAGCCTTCGTGCAACCGTTCAGTGAGCAACGGCGCCGGTTCGAAGTCCGTGAACGCTGCGCGCAGTGCTTCGGCAGCTTCCGCCGTCGTACCCCCGGGGACAAAGAGGAGGCCCGGTTTGGTGCAGAACTGCCCCATGCCGAGGCTGAGTGAGGCCGCGTAGCCGCTGAGAATGCTGTCTTTGCGCGCCGACCAGGCCTGTTCGGTCACGAACACGGCGTTGATCCCGCCGAGCTCTCCATAAAATGGGATCGGCTCCGCCCTGGCGAAAGCCCGCTCCGCCAGCGCGCGTCCCCCTGCCGTGGAGCCGGTGAAGCCGATGGCCTTCACCAGCGGGTGGTCTACCAGCGCTTCAGCCGCCGCCCGGCCCGTGATCAGGGTGAAGAGACCGGCCGGAGCTCCCGCCTCCCGGAGAGCGCGCTGCACGGTTTCGGCCGTGCGGAGCGAGAGTCCAGGGTGACCCTCGTGGGCCTTGTAGACAACGGAACATCCGGCCGCGAGGGCCGAGGCGCTGTCTCCGCCCATGACGCTGAAGGCAAAGGGGAAATTGGATGCGCCGAAGACGCCCACAACACCCAACGGGACATTCATCCGCCGCAGGTCAGGCCGGGCGCCCATCCCCCAGTCGGGATCCGCGTGGTCGATGGTCGCATCCAGGTGCTCACCCGAGCGGACTTCCGCGGCGAACAGCCGGAGCTGGAAAACGGTGCGCTTCAGTTCGCCTTGGAGCCTGGCCAAACCAAGGTTGGTCTCGCGGGCTGCCAGCGGAACCAGAACGTCGGCGTCCTCTTCCAGGGCCGCAGCCACCACCTCGAGCCAGCCTGCCCGGGTGGTCAAATCGACGCGTCGCCCGAGCAGGAACGCGGCGTGAGCCGTCTCAACGGCCGTGTTCAAATCTTCGACGCTGGTGCTCATTGTGAGGCCTCGTCGCCGGTGGTGCTGGAAATCGTCGTTGCCATGAAGTCTCTATCTCCTTAGCGGATGAACGGATCATATATGGATGTATCGCATCATATATGCAATGTGACCCAGAACAAGTTGACCCGCGGGTCAGGGAGTCATTCGTCCGAGCGCGGCGCTCGGCAGTGCGTCCCGCTCCGCACCGAAGGCACGGGCGAAGCGATGGAAGGAGCTGCGGAGGTGAGCGCTCATGGCTTCCTCGGCAGCCAGCGGATCCGCGGCGGCAATTGCGTCGCGGATGCCGCGGTGCTCCATCAAGGTGACCCGGCTGTCCAGGTCCGAGGGGTACAGCCGGAACAGATGCAGGTGGCAGTGTGTCTGGACGTACGCCTGCTGGACCACCGGGTTGCCGGCGGAGGCGAGGACCAGGTCGTGGAAGCGTGCATCGTGGGCCAGCAGGTCCTGGCGCCCATTGACGGTGTCATCAACCTGGCGCTCGAGCACCTCAAGTTCCGCGCGCAGGGCAGCCGAGGGGTTGGACAGCCGGTCCACTGCGGCGGATCGCGCCGCCCAGGGCTCCACCAGCAGCCGGAACTCAAACAGGGAACGAAGCTCCGCCAGGCTCAACAGGGGCGTGGTGCTGTAGCCCCGGCCGGGGTAGTACACCAGCAAGTTGTCGCCCTCCAGGTGCTGCAGCGCTTCGCGGACAGGGGTCTGGGACACGCCCAGGCGCCGGGAGACTGCGTCGATGTTAATGCGTGTACCCGGAGCGATATCGCCATCAAGTATTGACTGGCGAAGGGAGGAATACACCTCGCTGGCGGCGACCTTCGCCGTCGTCACATCGCTTGCGGTTGATACCGTCACTCGCCCCTCATTTCAGTAGCCGTCGAGATCGTGGGCCGTCCAGAACGGCGGATCGCACCGCCGGGGAGCCTGCAGCAGGCCGACGAGCAAAGACTTGACCTAGATCACATTGCATATATGATACAACATATTCCTACAGGATCCCCGTCGGTGTGATCAGCCGGGGATCTTGGAACGCTGTCACAGTCCGCATCCGTTACGCAGTAAATAATCACCAGGAGAGTACTCATGTTCAGAGCAACGCCGAAGTTGCTTCTTGTTCCGGCCGTCGCCTTGGCCCTTACTTTGGGGGGCTGCTCGTCCGGCGGCGCTTCGAACGGATCCGGTGCCGCAACAGGTGCAGTCGCAGACAGCCACCTCACGCAGATTCTCAAGTCGAAGACCGTCAGGATCGCGGTCAGCTCCGACTCCCCGGGATATGGCGTGATGAAGTCCGACGGCACCCACGAGGGCTTCGACATTGACGTCGCAAATGCACTCGGCGCCTCGCTCGGCGCAAAGGTCGAGTTCGTTACCGCCACGAATGAAAGCCGCATCCCGTTGCTGCAGACCGATAAGGCCGACGCCGTGATTGCCACCTTCACCGCTTCGGATGCGCGCGCCCAGGTTGTGGACATGTCCGAGCCGTATGCCGCTAGCTCCACCGTCTTCATGGTGCCTGCGGGAAGCCCGATCGCCAGCTACGCGGACCTTGACGGCAAATCGGTGGCTACGTCACGGGGAAGCGTTGGCGAGCAGATCCTTAAGGCCAGCTTCCCCAACGCCAAGATCACCGGCTTCAACACGACGGCAGACTCCATCCAGGCGCTCAAGAGCGGCAAGGTGGACGCGCTGATTGAAAACAACGCCATCGTCGGCGGCCTCGTGAAGAAGGAACCTTCCGCGTTCCAGGTCCTCAAGGGCGACCCGATCAAGCCGGCGCTGTTCTCCATTGGAGTCAAGCAGGGAGACCAGACCTGGCTCAACTACCTCAACAACTTCCTCCGGAACTACAACATCTCCGGACAGAACGAGGCCTCCTTGCAGAAGTGGTTCGGGCTGTCCCTTCCTGCGTTCCTCGCCCACTAAACAGCATTCGAACGCGTCCTCAGGCGTGGGTGGATGACATGCAGTCTCCACCCACTCCTGCCGTTCACGGATAGGATCCCTTGCTCATGGCTCTATATTTCGGAGACCTTCTCCCGTACAGCTCGCTTCTGCTCGAGGGGCTTTGGACGGCTTTGTACATCACCCTCGTGGCCATGCTGGCGGGAAGCGCTCTCGGCGTCCTCGTGTACCTGGGAAAGGTCGGGCCCGGAAAACCACTCAGCATCCTGTGCACCTGCTACATCGAGGCCATCCGCAACACGCCTCTGCTGGTACAGCTGTACCTGATCTACTTCGCCCTTCCCGCCCTGGGCATCAACCTCGAGCCCGTCTGGGCCGCCGTCATCGGCCTGACCCTGAACAATGCGGCATACACGGCGGAAATTTACCGGGCCGGCTTCGAATCGGTGCCCCACGGACTGCGTGAAGCCGGTAAAGCGCTAGGTATGAAGCCTGGCCAGATCGTGCGGTACATCATCTTGCTGCCGGCCACGCGAAACGTCTTCCCCGCACTGACCAACCAGCTCATTCTGCTGTTTTTGGCTTCGTCGATTGGATCCATCATCTCGCTTCCTGAATTGACCAACGCGATCATGAGCGTCAGCAACACAACGTACCGAACCATCGAGGTACTCGCCGTCGGCGGTCTGCTCTATCTCGGGGTATCAGCACTGATGTCGCTGGCCTCGAAACGGGCCGAAACGACGCTGTTCCGGTGGGCGGTGGGCACGCATGTTTAGGCCCTTCGAATGGCAGGACCTGATTCCGCTGGCCCAGGGCGCGTGGCTGACCATTCAGCTCTGCGCCGTATCCGGGATTCTCGGAGTCATCTTTGGACTGATCCTCGGCATCGCCC
Organism: Arthrobacter sp. ok362; assembly: GCF_900102785.1. Lineage (GTDB taxonomy): Bacteria > Actinomycetota > Actinomycetes > Actinomycetales > Micrococcaceae > Arthrobacter. Next base: position 21,793 of record NZ_FNGC01000002.1, on the reverse strand, counting down.
GGACATCGCCGAGCAGGATCGCGCGGTGGATCAGCACTATCTACATCAGCTGCGTACGCGGCATTCCCGTTCTGGTCATCATCTTCTTCGTCTTTTTCGGGATCCCGCTGCTGTTCCCCGGCCTGGAACCGGACAAGTTCGCCTCCGCCGTCATCGCCCTGACCTGCTTCGCCGCTGCCTACGTAGCCGAGATCGTGCGCGGCAGCATCGAAGCCGTGGCCAAGGGACAAAGCGAAGCAGCAGATGCCCTCGGTCTCAACTACTGGCGGAAACTGACATACGTCATCCTTCCCCAGGCCGTAAAGATCATGGTTCCGCCAGGCATCGGCTTCCTCATCGGCCTGGTCAAGGATTCCTCGCTGGTCACGGTCACCGGCTTACTCGAACTGACCCATGCAGGGAACATCGTCACCAACCTGACTGGCGACCCCATCAAGACGTTCCTGGTGGTCGCCGGCATGTACTTCGTCATTTGCTACGGCATCTCCCGGCTGGGCCGACTCTACGAGAAACGCACCGGCGTCCATGTCGACCCCCTCAAACTTCCAGAGCCCGCGGGCATTTAGATCGGAATACACCAGTGATATTTGTTGAGAATTTGAATAAGAAGTTCGGGCCGAACCATGTGCTCAAGGGCATCGATTGCCACATCCGCGAGCGTGAGGTGGTGTGCGTCATCGGTCCCTCAGGATCCGGCAAAAGCACCTTTCTGAGGTGCATGAACGGCCTGGAGACGATCTCATCGGGCAGCATCGTCATCAACAAGCATCGGTTGGACGATTCGAAGACCAATATCAATCTGGTCCGGCAGGAGGCGGGGATGGTCTTCCAGCATTTCAACCTGTTCCCGCACCTGAAAGTCATCGACAACGTCATGCTTGCCCCGCTCAAGGTCGCCAAGACCTCCAAGGAGGAAGCCCGCGCCAAGGCTGAAATGCTGCTGACAAAGGTGGGCCTTGCGGAAAAGATGGACACCTTCCCTGGGAACCTGTCGGGCGGTCAGATGCAGCGTGTCGCCATAGCCCGAGCGCTGGCGATGGACCCCAAAATCATGCTTTTTGATGAACCCACCTCGGCGCTTGACCCCGAAATTGTCGGCGAAGTGCTGGCCGTGATGAAGGACCTGGCAAATGAGGGCATGACCATGGTGGTTGTCACCCACGAAATGGGGTTCGCCCGGGAAGTGGCCGACCGCGTGATCTTCATGGATCAGGGACGGATCGTCGAGGAAGGCACACCGGAAGAGATCTTCTCTTCCCCCCAGCACGGACGAACCCAGGGATTCCTGAGCAAGGTTCTCTAGCACCATCGACCGCCCGATTTGAATTCGTCCTGCCGAAACATCGAACAAAGGCTTATCCCCGTGACCGCTGCCATAGCGCCCCTAATCCACCTTCACACTGAAGACAACGTGGCCATCACCACTCAGGACATGCAGGTCGCCTCAACGGCTAGTGCGGGCGACCAGTTGGTAACGCTGGCCGCCGCGATTCCGCGCAGCCACAAGGTCGCCGTACGCGACATCGCCGAGGGCGCACCGGTCCGCCGGTACGGACAGATCATCGGTTTCGCCCGGTCGGACATCAGCACCGGGGACCACGTTCACCTGCACAATCTGGACTACAAGGAGTTCGACCGCGCGTACGAATTCTGCGTGGATGCCAAGGACGAGCCCGTTCTGCCCCTTAGCGAGCGGGCAACCTTTCAGGGCTACGTCCGCTCGGACGGCAAGGTCGGAACCCGGAATTACATCGGCGTCCTAAGTACGGTCAACTGCTCCGCCACGGCAGCGAGCCAGATCGTCCAGCGCCTCCGGTACTCCGGTGTGCTGGACCAGTATGAGAACGTCGACGGCGTCGTTGCACTGACGCATGGCACCGGATGCGGCATGGCCCAGGAGGGCGAGGGGATGGACATCCTCCGCAGAACCATGCGCGGGTACCTCACCCATCCCAATTTCGGCGGCTTCCTGGTGCTGGGCCTTGGCTGCGAAGACAACCAGATCAGTCAACTGACCCAGGACGTTCAGCTCCGCCCGGACCTGCCCATCGTGTACTCGACCATCCAGGAACTCGGCGGAACGTCGAAGACCATTGCCGCCGGCATCGGCTGGCTCACCGGCATGCTGGGGCAGGTCAACCAGACGAAGCGAACCACCGTCCCGGCATCCGAGCTCGTTCTCGGAACCAACTGCGGTGGCTCTGATGCCTACTCCGGGATCACCGCCAATCCCGCTCTCGGCAACGCCGTGGACCGTCTGGTCCATCAGGGAGGGACCGGGATCGTCGGCGAGACCCCCGAAATCTATGGCACCGAGCACATGCTCGTCCGGCGGGCGGCCACCGAGGCCGTGGCCCACAAGCTGCTGGCACGCATCGACTGGTGGCGCGACTACACCGCGAAAAACTCGGGATCCATGGACAACAACCCGTCTCCGGGCAACAAGGAGGGCGGGCTCACCACCATTCTCGAAAAATCCCTGGGCGCCGTCGCCAAGGGAGGCACCACCACCCTCGCGGACGTCGTGGAGTACGCGGAACCCGTCACGTCCAAAGGGTTCGTGTTTATGGATACCCCCGGCCACGATCCCGTGTCGGTCACGGGCATCGTCGCCGGCGGGGCCAATCTGGTCTGCTTCACCACCGGCCGCGGATCAGCGTTCGGATGCGCCCCGGTGCCCAGCATCAAACTCGCGACAAACACCGAACTCTATGACCGCATGACCGAGGACATGGACATCAACTGTGGCGGCGTGGCCGACGGCACCACCTCAATCGAGGACCTGGGAGAGGAAATTTTCAGGACGATCCTCGACGTTGCCTCGGGGACCCACACCAAGAGCGAAGACTTCGGCTATGGCGACAAGGAATTCGTTCCGTGGATGGTCGGCACGGTGATGTAGCCCTAGTGCTGGAGCCGGAGCGGTAGTCGCTTTGTGTGTGCCAGCGTTGGAGATCCTGCACTGACATCAAAGGCCACGGAAAACCGCCCGAATGAGTTTTTAATGTGGTCAGACATGGCTTGCTCTGCCGTGTCAGGATCGGCGTTGGCGACGGCGGTGGCAATGCGTCGATGCTCATCGATCGTGTCAGCCCTGTAGAGGTCCCGGGGATACAAGCGGAATATGTGCAGGTGGCAGTGGGTCTGTGCGTAGGCCTGCCCGATGACGGGGTTCCCGGTTGCCGTCAGGATCAATTCGTGGAAACGCGCATCGTGCGCCACCATGTCCTGACGCAGGTCCTGGTCCGGAGCCGCCGTGTCGACGAACTTTTCCACCTCATGGAGGAGCTGGCTTCCGGGATTGGAAAGTCTGTCCACTGCTACCGCCCGGGCGGCCCAGGGTTCGACGAGCAGCCGGAACTCAAAGAGGTCATGCAGACCCTGAAGATCCAGAAGGGCCGTGGTGCTGTATCCCTTGCCCGGTGCGTAGTTAATCAGGTTGTCGCCTTCCAGGCGCTGCAACGCTTCACGAACCGGCGTCTGGGACACACCAAAGGTCCGGGAAATAGCCTCGATATTGATCCGCGAGTCCGGTGCGATCTCCCCCGACATGATGGCCGCGCGAAGCAACGTGTACACCTCGCTCGTAGGGACCTTGGCTGGCTCTACGGGAGTTCTACTTGGCACTGAACCCCTCCGTCTCTCCGTAAGTGTGGGCCTAACGAAGCATATGTGATCGACCGCCGCCCAGCACCTCACACACGATCGCGCCCGGACCCGATTGTGGCCCGGCAGCACTATTGCTTGACTCAGGTCACACCCTATATATAATTACGGATATTCCTATAGGATTCGATCTCAGAGCATCACTTTGGAACGCCACGCCCGCACTCACCAGCTCATTCGTTAAGGAATCAAAATGACAGTCATCACCGGGGTCGACGTCGTAGACGTCCGCTTCCCCACATCACTGACCGCGGACGGCTCTGACGCCATGAACAAGGACGGCGACTACTCCGCCGCTTACGTCGTCCTCCACACCGACGACCCGCAGCTCTCGGGCTACGGATTCACCTTCACGATTGGCCGCGGCAACGACCTTTGTGTTGCCGCCGCCGAACAGCGTGCGCTGCCGCTGATCGGACGCAGCGTCGAAGAGATCACTTCGGATCTGGGCGGCATCTACCGCGAACTGCAGTCCGACTCCCAGCTTCGCTGGCTCGGCCCGGAGAAAGGCGTCATTCACCTCGCCCTCGCCGCAGTCATGAACGCCGTGTGGGACCTGGCCGCACGCCGGGCCGGCAAGCCGCTGTGGAGGCTGCTGGCCGAGATGACACCGGAAGAGCTCGTCAACGCCGCGGACATGCGTTACCTCTCGGACGCGCTCACCCGCGACGAAGCACTGGAGCTGCTGAGGAACCTCGAAGGAACACGCAAAGACCGGATCGCGCAGCTGGATGTGTCCGGATACCCCTCCTACACCACGTCTGCCGGCTGGCTCGGTTACTCCGACGACAAACTCCGCATGCTCTGCCAGGAGGCTGTGGACGCGGGCTACCGTCACATCAAGCTGAAGGTCGGCGCCGATCTTCAGGACGACGTCCGCCGCTGTTCAATCGCCCGCGAAGTCATCGGCGACGACGCCCACCTGATGATCGACGCGAACCAGGTCTGGGACGTTCCGGAGGCGATCGAGTGGGTCAGCGCCTTGGCCGAATTCAAGCCGCTGTGGATCGAAGAACCGACCAGCCCGGACGATGTCCTCGGGCATGCTGCGGTCCGGAAGGCCGTGGCACCCATCGGTGTAGCCACCGGCGAACACGGAATGAACCGTGTCCTGTTCAAGCAGCTGTTCCAGGCCGAGGCAATCGACTACTGCCAGCTGGACGCCTGCCGGCTGGGCAGCGTCAATGAGGTTCTTTCCGTGCTGTTCATGGCAGCCAAATTCGGGGTCCCGGTCTGTCCCCACGCAGGCGGCGTGGGCCTCTGCGAGCTGGTGCAGCACCTGTCGATCTTCGACTTCGTTGCCGTCTCGGGAAGCCTGGAGGGTCGGGTTACCGAGTTCGTTGATCACCTCCACGAGCATTTCGTCGATCCCTGCATCGTGCGCGACGGCGCGTACGTCCTGCCGTCCCTTCCCGGCTACAGCGCAGAGATGTTCGAGACCACCCTGGCCGAGTTCTCATTTCCCGCAGGCACGTACTGGGCTAAAGCCAGGAACGCCGCTCCCGTCAGCGTCTAAGTCATCCGCGGGGCCGGGCCTGTCCCGGCCCCGCAAAAGCCTCCCAATAAAGGAATAAGACATGCCAGCGGCAACATACATCGGCAACAGCACCATCAACATCGTCGAAAGCAGCCAACGCCCGCCCGCGCCGGGCGAGGTCCAGATCGACGTCGCCTTCACGGGAATCTGCGGGACCGATCTTCACATCTTGCACGGCAACATGGACTCCCGGGTCACCTTTCCGGCGATCATCGGTCACGAAATGTCCGGCCGCATCTCGGCTCTCGGCGAAGGCGTCAGCGGCTGGAACCTTGGCGACCCGGTCACGGTCATGCCCCTTGACTGGTGCGGCGACTGCCCCGCGTGCAAGGCCGGACATCAGCATATTTGCCAGAACCTGAACTTCATCGGCATCGACTCGGCGGGCTCGCTGCAGAAGCAGTGGAACGTCCCGGAGACCGTCCTTGTCAGGCTGCCGGATTCCCTGCGCCTGGATCACGCCGCCCTGGTTGAACCCGTTGCGGTTTCGGTCCACGACGTCCGCCGCGCCGAGATTCAACCGGGCGAGAAAGCCGTCGTCATCGGCGGCGGACCCATCGGTGTCCTCATCGCCACCTCCGCCCGGCATGCCGGCGCCGAGGTTGTTGTGCTGGAGCTCGACGGCGACCGCCGCGCCAGGATTCAAGAGCTGGGCTTTGAAGTACTGGACCCGCAGGCGCAGGACCAGGTCGAATGGGTCAACACCTGGACAGGCGGCGCCGGCGCCGACGTCGTCTTCGAGGTTTCCGGGGCTGCGGCCGCGGTGCTGGGAGCGACGGCGCTGGCAAAGGTGAGGGGCCGGCTCGTGATCGTGGCCATCCACCCCCAGCCCCGGCCCGTGGACCTTCAGCGGGTGTTCTGGCGCGAACTGACCCTCGTGGGCGCCCGGGTCTACGAACGCCGGGACTTCGAGACGGCGGTGGAGCTGCTGGCCGCCGGTGTCATACCGGCCGATCAGCTGATCACCGGAACCGTACCCCTCGAGCGGACCGCGGATGCCTTCAGCCGGCTCGCTGCCGGCGATGCCATGAAGATCCTGGTCGACTGCCAGGCGGTACCGGCGTGAGCACACATTCGTTCGACCTGACCGGGAAGCTTGCTGTTGTCACCGGCGCGAAACGCGGCCTGGGACGGGCCATGGCCGAGGCCCTGGCCGCCGCCGGGGCCGACATCATCGGCGTCAGCGCAACCCTGGAGCCCGAGGGCAGCCAGGTCGCCCAGGCGGTCGAGTCACTCGGGCGCAATTTCAGCGCCCGGACCGTCGACTTCTCGGACCGGGAAGCGGTCGGCGCCCTTGGCGTTGAACTCGCCGCCATGGAACGGCCCGTCGACATCCTCGTCAACAACGCGGGCACCATCGAGCGGGCACCCGCGGCAGAGCACTCGGACGATCTCTGGGACCATGTGCTGCAGGTGAATCTGTCCTCGCAGTTTGTGCTGAGCCGCGAAATCGGCCAGGCCATGATCCAGCGTGGCGCCGGGGGCAAGATCATTTTCACCGCGTCCCTGCTGAGCTTCCAGGGCGGCATCAACGTCCCCGGCTATACCGCCGCCAAATCCGGCATCGCCGGACTGACCAAGGCGCTGTCCAACGAGTGGGCGGTCCACGGCATCAACGTCAACGCCATCGCCCCCGGGTATATCGCCACAGATAACACCGAGGCGTTGCGCAACGACCCCAGCCGGTCCCAAGCAATATTGGACCGCATCCCGGCCGGCCGCTGGGGCACTGCCGATGACATGGCCGGGGCCGTCGTCTTCCTGGCCAGCCGCGCCTCGGACTACGTCTCCGGCACGGTGCTGTCAGTGGACGGCGGATGGCTGGGACGATGACTCACACCTCGACAGCAACCGTCACCGGGATACTCGCTGAAATCCAGATAGTTCCGGTGGTGGTCCTGAATGACCCTGCCGGGGCGAACGAACTCGCCGACGCCCTGGTTGCAGGCGGAATCCCCTGCGCTGAAATCACCTTCCGCACGCCTGCCGGCCTGGAAGCGCTGAAGGCACTTCGCGGGCGCACCGATCTCCTGCTCGGTGCCGGCACGGTGCTGAACGCCGCCGACGTGGATCTCGCCGCCGATGCGGGCGCGAAGTTCATCGTCAGCCCCGGGTTCGGAGCCGACGTCGTTACACGGTGCCGTGAGCGCGGCGTCACCGCCATCCCGGGAGTCGCAACAGCCTCAGAACTGCAGGCGGCCGTAGCTGCCGGCCTCCGGCACGTGAAGTTCTTCCCCGCCGAACAAGCAGGCGGCCTGCCGATGCTCAGCGCACTCTCCGGCCCCTTCCCCGAGGTGCGGTTCATGCCCAGCGGCGGCCTGCGCCCGGACAACGTGAACGCCTACCTGGACCATCCTGCGGTGTTCGCCGCCGGAGGCAGCTGGATGGTCCCCCGCGCCGCGATTGTTGCGGGCAACTTCCAGGAAATTGCCCGCCTGTGCGCTGAAACCCGTTCAGCGCTGGCCGAACACCACCGCACGAACAAGGGATCGACCTGATGCCTCTGACGGTCAAAGCCGACGCGTCCTACGATGCCGTGGCGCTGGGTGAGATCATGCTGCGCCTGGACCCGGGAGCCGGGCGGATCCGCACGGCCCGGCAATTCGACGTATGGGAGGGCGGCGGCGAGTACAACGCGATCCGGGCCCTGAGCCACGTCTTCGGGCAGCGGACAGCCGCACTGTCAGCGCTCGTCGACAATGACATCGGGCATCTCATCGAAGGCCTGGCCCGCGCCGGCGGCGTGGACACCTCCCTCATTAAGTGGGTTCCGTATGACGGTCTGGGACGTGATGCCCGCAACGGGCTGAACTTCACGGAACGAGGCTTTGGCATCCGCGGCGCGCGGGGCGTCTCCGACCGCGGAAATACGGCAGTCTCGCAGATGAGCGCCGAGGACGTGGACTTCGAGGACCTCTTCGGCGTGCGCGGCGTCCGCTGGTTCCACACCGGCGGCATCTTTGCCGGGCTCTCCGACAACTCTTGTGCGACGGCGATCGCCGCCATGACGTCCGCCCGGAAACACGGCACGGTTGTCTCCGTGGACCTTAACTACCGTCCGAGCCTGTGGGCAGACCACGGGGGCCAGGAGCGGGCCGCCGCCGTTTTCACGCAGCTCACCGAATCCGCCGACGTCGTCATTGGAGGTGAAAGCGACTTTATCGACAGGCTCGGCATCGAGGCTCCCCCCGAGCCCCTGGCAGGCGCGCCGCGATTTACCTCAATCGCATCCCGGACACTCGCCCGGTTCCCCAACCTGGGCATGATTGCCACAACCACCCGTAGGGTCAGCAGCGCCAGCCGCAACGACTGGCACGGCATGTGCCACACATCAGCGACCGGAACCGTTACCTCCCGGGAACGGATGGACCTGGAGATTCTCGACCGGGTTGGCGGCGGCGACGGATTCGCGTCCGGCCTGATCTACGGTTTGTTGCAGGGACTCTCGGTTCAAGAAGCCGTTGATATCGGTGCGGCCCACGGTGCATTGGCAATGACCACCCCCGGCGACAACTCCATGGCGACCCTGGCGGAAGTCCTGACCGCGGCTCAAGGACAGGGCACGTCCACCAACCGTTAGGACCGTGCCTACCGACGGAAAGGCAGAAGCCGGCCGCACGATTGCTGAAGTTATTTGATCGCCAAGAGGCCATCTGGCCGATCCGCAGGCATAGGCTACAAACAGAACGTCCCAACAACGCCGGGAGCTCATCATGGACACTGAAACCGCCGATGTCATCGGCCATGATGTCACCACCATCACCTGCGTATGCGGTAACACTGTCAGCCAAAACGGATTAATCCAGTGCAACTCAGAAGGCATCCCCGTTTACATCGGAGGGAACACCCCTGTCCCCGCAGGGCTGGCCAAATGGCCGGAGGATGAGGAACTCTACACCCTGTGTCCATCATGCGGCCGCGTGTACCGTGACACGGTCATCGAAGAGACAGGGACCGCACCCGTTGCTTTCCGGGTCGATGTCGCCGCCGGCCGAATTGCAGAGGCAATCCGAGTCCATTGGGGGCTCAACACTTAGGGCTCAACTCCCGTGCCTAGCGATTTCATGGAAGCCTCATAAGCCTGGTTCTTCTTCCTCCGCCAGTCTGATCATGCGCAGTTCGTCCTCCACCGCGCGGGAAGGCCAATAGTCCTTCGCCAGCTCACTTGTCCGGATCTTATCCGTTGCCGGTACGAGCTTGCCGAGCAGCCCGGCAGCCTGAAGCAAGGCGATCAGCGCTGTGGTCCTGGCATCGGGCGCCTGGACATCAGGCTTCGCGGAAGCGGGCGCCCCGGCCTCGGGTACCCCGACATTGGTCGCCGTGGCATCAGACTTCGCGGGAGCGGGCGTCCCGGCACCGGACGGCGCAGCGCTGAGTTCGGCCTGGATCTTTTTCAGGAGCGCCGCCTCCGGAGCGTGGTCCTTCTCCGGGTACCGCACGGTCCGGAACAGACCCAGGTGTTTTTCGCCGACATGTTCCACGATGCCCAGTGCCGCCAACCCCTCGTAGACACGCTGCACTTCGGCGCGACCCTCCAGCATGGAGACCCACCGCTTGGGCGTGTGGGGCCGAGATTTGCTACGGATGAGCTCCAGCTCGTGCTGGAAGTCCGTTTGTGGTGCGGTGCCGGTAGCCCTGACGCGCTTTCCCTGCAGCCCGATTGCACCGATCAGGTCCAGCTCGGCCAATATTGCCCCTGCCAAAGTCGTCCTGAGTGCGTATATCGGCACCTGAGGTGTGCCGTGTTGGTCGTTCGTTGCGAGAAGGAGGAAGGCCTGGGGAAGGTTCAGCTCGGCCACCTTCGGCGTTTCAGCGCTCATACGACCATCGTGGCGCGGTTGGGCAGTCGCCACAATGAGAGATTTTCAAGCGTCCACGTCGGCGTCTACGGTGCCCTGCCCCGCAGGCCTTTAGCCCACGGCGACGCCTGCCGCGACCCTCAGGTCACGCCGGCTCGGGGCCTGGGCCACATTGCGTCCGGCGATGCGTCCCGAAACCATTGCCCAGCCGATGTGCAGCCCGTGGTTGAGCAGCTGGAGTCCGCCCTGCCCGGTTGATCCGGCGGCCCACAGGCCGGGGATGGCTTCGCCTTCGGCCGTGGTCACCCGGAGTTCGGTGTCGACGGCCAGTCCGCCGTCGGCCAGGGTGATGTAGGCGTTCATCGGGCCGAGCGCGTAGAACGGCCCCTCGCTCACGCCCTGGCCAAGGTGCTGGCGGTTGAAGTCGTCGTCGTTGCCCACCTCCACCTTTGCATTCCATTCCGCAACGCTCGCTGTCAGCGCCGCGGGATCGAGGCCGGTGCTCGCGGCCAGTTCCTCGATGGTGCCAGCCCGGTGGTACACGTCCGGGCGGTACCGCTTGTAGTCATCGACGTAGGCGTAGGCCACTCCGGGGAACGTGGACACCGGGTTGGGCCACGTCGAGAACTTTTTGGCCACCCGCTCGTCGAAGATCATGTAGGCGGTGTTCTTGCCATCGGCAGCGGTGGCCCGTGCCATGGCCTGGTCCCAATCCTCGTTGGCGATTCGCTTCCCGCCGTGGCCCACCAGGATCGCCCCGGCACGATACATGGTGTTGTTGGGGCCAACCCAGCTGGTCAGGGCGCCGCGGATGACGTAGGCCAGGATCTTCCGCGGCAGGCGCTCGGCCACCAGGCGCATTGCCTTGGAAATGAGCGGATGGGACGGAAGCATCTTGATCGGGTCCACCCGGGTGGAGGGGGCAAAGCGAAGCCCCTCATACAGGCGGTCCATCTGGATCATGACCCCGCCCGCCTCGGTTCCCAGCTTAAAACCGTCGCCGGTGTTGTTGGGGTTGACCGGCGGGATCTTGGCCGCGTCCTGCCCCACGTACTTGGCCTTCATTTCGGTGGATGCCGAATAGTCGCCGGTTGCCAGGATGACGCCCTGGCGACCGAAGTACTCCACGCCGTTGGCCCTCGCGCCGATGATCTCGCCGTCGGCATTGCGCAGCAACTCCTCCACGCGCATGGAGGTGTGGATGACCACGCCGCGCTTTTTGCACTCACGCCGGAGCGCCTCGGCGTAGGCTCCGGAGTTGGGCAGGACGTTGTGCATGCGCGGCTTCTCGTAGGGTGGCTCGGGGGTGGGGCCGAGGAACTGCACGCCGATGCTGCCGAGCCACTCCACGGTGGGGCCTGCGTTTTCGGCGAGGATCCGGCGCAGTTCCTTGTTTTCGCGCTGCTCGAATTCGCCGTTGGCCACCTTCATGTCCTCGACGAACAGCTCGATGCTGTCATTGACCCCGGCGCGGTACTGGTAGGCCGTGTTGGCGGCAGTGAAGGAGCCCACGGACATCGCGGTGCTGCCGCCCACCTTGGGGCACTTTTCCAGCACAATCACAGTGGCTCCGCTGGTGGCCGCCGAGATCGCGGCACTCATGCCGGACCCTCCGCCGCCGATCACCAGGACGTCTGCCGTTGAACTCACTGCTATTGAACTCACTGTGCATTCCTTTCACTGCCGTGCCCGTCTGCGACGACGGCGTAGCTTTCGTTCCGTACGAATGAGGCCGCCCGCTCGGCCGCGGACCCACCGGCCCAGCGGCCGGTGATGTAGCCCGGGGCCAGGCCGCCGGCGTAACCGTAGTTGGACAGCCCGCCAATATCGGCACCGGCGGCGAACAGCCCAGGCACCGTCCCGCCGTCGTGATCCAGAGCCTCACCCCGCGCATTGGTGCGGATCCCGCCGAAGGTGAAGGTGATGGACGGCTGGACCATGAGCGCGTAGAAGGGGCCGTTTTGCGGCGCCCGCGCGGAAGCGGACACTGTGACGCCATCGGCGGTGCCGCCGCCGTGGCCCGCAACTTCCGCATAGCGGTCCATGGTGCGGTAGAGCTGATCGCGGTCCACGCCCCAGCCGGCGAGTATGTCCACCAGTTCCGGAAGAGTCTGTGCGACGGCGTGCTTCCCGCCGGCTTCGATTGCGATGCCGAGGCGGTCGATGCTGCCCAAGCCTGGGAACGGTTCCTCGAGCACTTCCGTGCTCCGCACGAACTCGTCGAAGATGAGGACACCGCGTGCTTGGGGCTGGAAGGTGACCGCTTGGTTGAGCAGTTCGTCGCCGTCGGTCTCGTCAGCAAAGCGCTTGCCCTGCAGGTTCACCAGCACCGTGGAGCCGGAGTAGTACTGCGAATAAGGCAGGTAGTTTTCGGCCTCGAAGCTGTGGACCGGATACGGCAGCAGGTGCCCGTAGAAGGTGCTCATCGCCGTCGTCCCTCCGGTGCCCGCGGCGCGCGCGAGGCGCAGTCCATCGCCGACGCTACCGGGGTTGGAGCGCAGCACCAGCCTGTCCGCGTTGGGTCCAATGGAACGCGTCAGTTCGGCGCGGTCGCCCTGGAATCCGCCGCTGGCCAGAACGACGGCGCCGGCCTCGTAGCGGATGCGGCGCCCGTCCGCGGCGCGCACCAGGACTCCCGTCACGGCGCGGGCGTCACGCACCAGTTCCGTGACGACGGCTCCCGCGGTGGTCTCTCCGCCGGCGGCGAGGACCTGGTCCCGGCACCAGGCCAGGATGCCGTGGATGTCCGTGGAGTAGCCGATGCCGAAGGTCATGATGTCCTGCTTAGGCTCCCCGGCGACCCGGACGCCGGCGGCCCGCAACTCCGCGAGCGCCTCCTCGTAGTCGCCCACCAGGCGGCTGCCGAGATCCACGTTTCCCAGCGGAATCCGCTTCCGGTAGGCATCGACGGCTCGGTGCGGTCCAGAACATGCCCGCCGAGAGCGCGGCCGAACCGCCGAACGCCGCCTGCTTCTCCAGCAGCGCGACTTTGGCACCTCGCCGGGCGGCGGTCATGGCCGCGGCGGAACCGCTGACGCCGGATCCGACCACCACCACGTCCACCCGGCGGACCTCGTCCACGCCATGTGTCTCACCGACGCCATGGCCCGTTGCCACAAGACGTTCCTTCTGCTTTGTGCCTATGGTCATCGCGCCACGCTCGATGCCAGCTTGGCGGCGGCGTGCTCTGCGGCAATGCGGCCGAAGACGGCGCCCTTGCCCAGCGAGGTTCCGGTCATATAGGCGGCACCGTGGAATCCGCCGGTGAGCTCGCCGATCGCGTACAGGCCGCGGATCACATCGCCGTCGACGTCCACCACCTCGGCTTTGGGAGTGATGGTCAGGCCACAGTAGGTGGTGGTCATCAGGGACTTGGCCGGGTAGGCGTAGAACGGTCCCTGGTCCAGCGGCAGTAGTTCGCCAACGCCGTTGCACAGGTTGGTGCGGCCCACTTCGTCACCATCCCGGCTGGCCACCGAAGCGTTGTAGCGGCCCACCGTCGCCACTAGGGCGGCGGCGTCGATGCCAGCGGCCTCGGCCAGTTCCGCCAGGGTGTCCGCCTTGAAGATGTGGCCCAGGTCCTCGATCATGCCAATGTCATTGAGCGGGATACCGGGGTGCGATTTGGCCCGGACCTTCGCATCGAAGATCTCAAAACCCAGTCCCTCGGGCTGCTTGAGCACCTCGCGGCCCAGGGTCTTGTAGGACTTGGACTCGTCAACGAAGCGCCGGCCGTCCTTGTTCACGATGATTGCGCCCATGTAATACGCGGTGAGCAATTCATGGAACTCCTCGCCGGTTTCCGGGTGGGAACCGTAGGTGGCGGTGATGTAGGACATGTCCGCCACGCCTGCGCCGAGTTTCCAAGCCATCTTGAGGCCGTCACCAGTGTTGCCCACCCCGCCGTAGGGGATGGCGGCGAGTTGTTCCGGCGCAAAGGTGCGCAGCAGATCAGTGCTGCGGCTGAAGCCGCCGGTCGCCAGGATCACGCCCGCGCGTGCATTGAACAGGGACTCGGTGCCTTCGGATTCGACGACGACGCCGGTCACCGAGCCTTCGTTGCTACGCACAAGCCGGACCGCGCGGTGTCCCAGACGGGTTTCGCCGCTTTTTTCGATGAAGGTCCCGTGCAGATTGGCGAGCAGTTCGGTGATCACGGTGTTGTGGCTGCGCGGCGCGGACTGTCCGGAGCTGATTTCCAGGGCCCGGAAGTTCGCGCCCTGGTCCTTGAGCCAGTGGTAGGTCTCGTCCTGGCGTGCCAGGTACGCGTCCAGCAGAGCACGGTCGTTGACGCCGCCGCCGGTGGAGAGCATGTCCTGCAGGAACAGTTCCGCGGTGTCCTCCACACCTTCGGCCGCCTGCTCTTCGGTCCCGGAGAAGGCGAAGAATCCGCCGCTCATGGCCGAGGAGCCGCCGAGCTTGCCGGTCTTTTCCAGCAGTACCACCTTGAGGCCGGCTTGTGCCGCGCTGGTGGCTGCAGACTGTCCCGCGATGCCGGATCCGAGGACCACCACATCGTAGTCGTATTCGGGCATTGTCATGGTGCTGTCCCTTTCAGGTGTATTGCTGTCATTGGTTCTGGCGCGGCCCTTTTGAGGCAGGTTGCGTTCGCGGCTGCTGGGAGCATCAGCAGGTGAGCCAGCCGCCGTTGACGTCCAGGCTGATGCCGGTGATGTAGGTGGACTGGTTTCCGGTGAGGAAGGCCACCGCGTCGGCGATCTCCTCCGGCCTTGCGAAGCGCTTCATCGGGACCTGCCCCAGGAGTTTGGCGTCCTGGGGGACGCCGCCCATCATCTGCGTCTGCACGAATCCCGGCGCCACGCCGTTGACGCGGATATTCAGGTCGGCAAGTTCGTGGGCGAGGCTGGCCGTCAAGTTCTGCAGCGCGGCCTTCGATGCCCCGTAGGCCACGGAGCTGGGCAGGAACGGCGCGAAGTCCGCGTCCGGGCTGCCGCCGGTGCCTGTCTTGGCCGTGATGGAAAGCAGGTTCACGATGCTGGCGGAACCGTCCGTGGGCATGTGCCGGTAGACCTCGCGGATGAGGAAGAACGGCGCCGCGACGTTGACCGCCATCACGTTGTTCCATTCCTCGTCGCTGACTTCGAAGAAGCGGATCTTGCGGCCGTTGCGCTTGGGGGAGATGCCGACGGCGTTCACCACCACGCCCACCGTGCCCGTTTCGGCCGCGAACGCGGCAAGTTCCCGGTTGGTGGCCCCCACGGCCAGATCGCCGGCGAAGCCGCGGTGTTCGGCCCAGCCCACGTCCGGGAGCGCTGCGGCCGTCCGGTCCGCTGCTTCCCGGTCGATGTCGGCAATGACGACGGCGTAGCCTTCCGCGGCCAGGCGTCGGCTGATCGCCTGGCCAATGCCTCCGGCGCCGCCGGTCACGATCGCCGTCTGCAGCAGGACCGGCTGCTTGACCGCCTCCGCTTCGATGGTGGCCGTGGGATCACTTGTCATGGCCAGGCTCCTGGTTCCGGCTGAACGCCGTGTATGGGTCGGTTATGGCAACGGGCAGGGTGCGGATCGGCGAGAACGACGTCGGGTACATGATCCGGTTCTCCATCGTCATGATCATTGGCCTGATGATGGCCAGGCATTCCTGCCACTTCCCGTTCTTGGCGAGCTCGGCGCGGCGGGTCCGGCGGTCCTCCAGGTCCTCATAGGCCCAGAAGTGGTTGAGCTCGTTCTGCCGCCCGAACTCTGTGACGAAGTAGCCGAGGAAGCCTCCCAGGATCGGCTTCTGCGCGGGAAGGCCGATGCTTTCGTAGGCTTCGAGGTACTCATTGAGCCGGGCGCCGGTGTTCAGGACGTAGGTCCGCTGTTCAACAATCACCGGGTCACGGCCCCTCTCCGGCAGCGGCGGAGCCCACCAGCCCGGCGACGGGCGACTTCGTCGTCGTTTCTTCAGCGGGAACGTAGCGGCCGAAGCGGTGCTGGCCGCCCTCGAGGGTTTTGCCGTCGCCCATCAGCACCAGGTTGATCAGCGCGGCGACGATGATCACGATCCAGGCAACGGTGATGGAGACGGTGCTGCCGCCGCTGATGCTCATCAGCCATGAGGCCAGGAACGGTGCGGGAGCGGCGAAGACCAGGTTGGACCCGGTGAGCGCGAGAGCTGATCCCGTGTACCGCATATGGGTGGGGAACGCCTCGGCGAAGAGTGCACCCTGCCCGGCGTTTCCGAACTGCGCGGTCACCAGGGAGAACGCCACCATGCCGAGCGTCAGCGGGAAGCTGCCCAGGTTCACGATGGGGAAGAACAGGACGGCGGCCAGCAGGGTGCCCGCGGATCCGATCGTCAAGATCCGACGGCGGCCGTAGACGTCGGCGAGCCGGCCGCCCCACCAGATCGCGATCACGGAGAGGAAGTTGGAGATCATGATGATCGTGAACGTCTGGCTCTGCGTGAAGCCGTGGGTAGTGAGGTAGCTGATGCCGAACACGGAGACGATGTAAAAGGTCACGACGATTGGGGCGTAGGCCAGGGTGAGTCGCAGGATGGTGGCGCCGTGGCTCTTGATGACGGTGGCCGGGTTGCTGGGTTCCTGGGCGATCTCCTGCATGCCTTCCTTGAAGACCGGGGTCTCTTCGACCTTGAGCCGGATGTAGATGCCCACAGCCACCAGCAGGATGCTCAGCAGGAACGGCACGCGCCAGCCCCAGGCGAGAAACGCGTCTGGGCTCAGCACGCCGGCGAGGACGGCCAGCATCAGGTTCGCGGCCACCTGGCTGATGGGCGAACCCATCGCCATGAGCGCACCGTAGAAGGCGCGGCGGTCCGCGGGGGCGTGTTCCATGGTCATCAGCTGGGCTCCGGTGGCCTCGCCTCCCAGCGCGATGCCCTGGACGAAGCGCATGAGAACCAGCAGTGCCGGGGCGGCGATGCCGATCGCCGACTGCGGCGGAAGGAGGCCGATGGTCATGGACGCGACGCCCATCATGATGAAGGTGGTGAGCAGGATCTTGCGGCGTCCCAGGCGGTCCCCCAGATGGCCGAACACGATTCCGCCGAGCGGGCGGGCCAGGAATCCGACCCCGAATGTTGCGAAGGATGCAAGCAGCGCGATCGCGGGAGTCATGTCATTGAAGAACAGCTTGGGGAACACGGTTGCGGCCATGGCACCGTAGACCGCGAAGTCGAACCATTCAAGGGCAGACCCGAAGGTACCGCTGAGGACGGCTCGCTTGGCCTGCCGGGAGGCGGGCGTTGCGGGCTTGAGCGAGCGTTTTGCGGCTCGTGACGGCTGGGACAGACTCATCAAGACTCCTTCGTCGGGTGAGCAGAGCGGCGCCTGTGGCGCCTTTAGTTTTGGGGGCATTCAGTTGGGGAGTTCAGCTGGGGAGTGAACGACGCGCGGCCCGGGCTTTCATGGGACGCGGTGCGCAGGTTGTGATGTGAGGCTAGCCACCCCTGTGCGCCGAGCGCAACAACTGGTAACGTAAATTGCGTGATACGCAAAGATGAAGCGCCCCGGGTAGAGTCCGTCCACCGGGCGCTGGTGCTGCTCAAGCACATGGCGGGGCAGGGTTCAATCAGCGTGACCGAGGCTTCCAGCCTGCTTGAGGTCAATCCCTCGACGGCCCAGCGCCTGCTGGTGACGCTGGTCGGAGACGGCTTCGCCGAGCAGGCTGCCCAGCGGCGCTACGCCCCGG
Organism: Arthrobacter sp. ok362; assembly: GCF_900102785.1. Lineage (GTDB taxonomy): Bacteria > Actinomycetota > Actinomycetes > Actinomycetales > Micrococcaceae > Arthrobacter. Next base: position 4,135 of record NZ_FNGC01000002.1, on the reverse strand, counting down.
GCCCCGAGCTCCGGCGGGCGGCCGTCGACAACGCCCCGCCGTCGCTGCGCGTGCGTGTGCGCCCGTACCTGGAGCGGCTCTTCGCACGGGTGGGCGAGACCAGCCATCTCGCTACGCTCATCGGCACGGAGATCCACCACCTGGACGGCATCGAGGCCACCACCCATGCGCTCCGCTTTGGCCTGCGCACTGGCGTCGTCCTTCCAGCCCATGTGACCTCCGCAGGCAAGGCAATGCTGGCGGACCTGCCGCGCGAGGACATCGAGAGGCGCTACCGCGTCCTCGACGACACGGCCTCAGCCGTCAATGCCGGCATCGATTTCCCCCGGCTCTACCGGGACGTGGACCAAGCGCGCCGGCAGAAGATCGGCATGAACTTCGAAGAGAGCGAGGACGGCGTGGCGGCCATGGCCGTGTCCCTGGGCCTGGTTGATGGCCAACACGCTGCCTTGAGCATCGCCATGCCGATCGCCCGCTTCGCCCGCCAGGACGCCAAACGTTTGTCCGCCCAACTGCTGGAGACGGCTGCGGAGTTCAAGAAGCAGGAGCTCCAGGCCTGACGTCGCTCCCGCACTGGCTCTTGGGGGATGATGCCGTGAGTCGACGCTCTGTTCCCCTTGGCCGAAATGCGCGGGATCACGTACCGGCGAGGACGGATCGTGATCCCGACCCGTGCCGGGCAGCCCTGATGGTGGGGCGCGGCAGCGGGCATGCTAGGCCTCCTGGTCGCCGGCCGTCATGTCGCCGACGCCGGGCGTGCCATCGGCGAGCGCGTAGCGCTGCAGCACCGCACCCTTCGGTGAGGCGACAACCGGTTCGATGAGTCTGAGGTTCGTCGGAACCAGGGGTCCGCGTCGGCGTCTACATTGCCCTGCCGCTGGCGTCGTCCACCATGGCAAATTGTGCGTAAACACCACCTGAATTCCCGCCCGACCTGCACCTACGCATGTGACGAGCTCGATGCTCCCGCCATCCTCGAGCTGCGGGGTGTCCTGCGTCGTCTCTGTCATCACGCCTGCTTCCCGTCGCCTGCGGTGCTACATCCGCCCGGGGAACTCCTTCACCTCGGATTTGAGTGTCTCCAACACCGCAAGATCATCGGCCGTCGGTTCGGTCCGTGCGATGGTCAAGGTCTGCATCATGTGCCCCAGTTCGACCCTGGTGATGACGTACGACTCGGCGTCGACCGTGAGGGCTCCAGTGAACTCCGGTTTCACCATGCTGGTAAGCGACGCCCGCCAGGAGCCGCTCTCTTCCTCCACGGGGACCGCGGCGTTCAACTGCCAGTCATCGTCGGGTCGCCCCAGAAAGGCAGACCAGCGGGGAAGGACGAGCGCCCACGGCGGCCGCATGGGAAGGTTCTCCATCGCCGGGCCATCCTCGGCGGCACGGCCTTCATGTGTCACCCGGGAGCCCTGCGGTGCCAGCTGGAACCGTGCGGCGCCGTCGATCGCGATGTCCCAGTAGCCGCCCTCGAAGTAGAGGAAGGCCCCACGCTCCCCGTCCGCATCAGGGTTGGCCGTAAAATCCGTGGCGAACGTACCGGCGAGGAATGCCGGCTCCATGCGGGCCAAGAGGCCGAGGAGCTGTTGGTGGTTCGGGCTCATGATCGCTCCGGTTATTTGAACTTGCACGAGACGGTCTGCTAGCAGGTGGCGAGGCGTTCGGCCGCGAGCTGAGACCCCCAGTAGACCACGATGTCGGTGATGGCGGGCCGGGGGCCACGGCGTTGAAGCGCAGTCCTTTGGGCCCGTAGATCACGGCGGGCCCGACCGCATGGAGGCCTTTCGCTCCCGTTGCCACCCAAGCCAGGCTTCCGCCACGTGACAGCCTCGGTCCCGACGTCCCTAGATCATGGATACTTCTCGATCTCCATCGGAGACCGCGGTTGCATGAACCTTGACCTTCCTCTTGTCTGTGAGAAGCGTCTCAAATAATTACGGCCGCAGCCGGGAGCCAGTCGCAGGCGGTAATGTTATCTGTTCGTAACATCTCCTGACTGAAATGTGTTTGAATATGCCTGAAGAGTCCGCTCCCGACGACAAGCCGAAACAGCTCCTCGGACTAAGTGGCACCCACACCATTGGCTCGGCTTTAGCCGCGGTGACCTCTGCCTTGGTGGGGTCCTTTCTAGGCGTTGCCGGGACGCTTATCGGAGCCGCACTCGGCTCTATCGTTGCCACGGTGGGCGCCGCCCTCTATGCCCGAACACTCAGTTCGGCCGCCACAGTGGCAATGAAAAAAATCCCCGCTCGACGCAGGGGCGGACTTCCCGCTGACGACGTCGACGTGCTGGCCGCCAGCGCGCCGGCCGAGAGCGACGAACCTCGAGCTAAACGTGTGAGGAGGCAGTTCACCCCCAAGACCTGGATCAAGGTCGGGGCGGTCAGTGCTGCCGCATTCGTAATCGCGATGGTCGGTGTCACGGCGGTCGAATTCGGAACCAATCGACCCATCTCCAGCCTCGTCTCGTCGACGTCGAGCATCGACGGCGGCGCGACCGGCCACACGACGACGCTGGGCAAAGCATTGAGCGGCACTGCGACTGTCCCGGACAAGACAGACGAATCGCCCGAGAACCCGGAGCAAGTGCCTAGGCAAGTCGAGCAAGGCGCTAACAAAGAAGATGGCCTGACTACCGACGGCAGCCCCAGTCGCGGGGACAGCGGCCCGGCCGGAACTGCAGAGCCGGGAGCCGACAAATCAAGCGACACCCCGCCGGCGGACGTCGCCCCGGAAACCGCACAGAGCCCGAAGCCCGCCCCGGAGACCGCACGGACCCCGGAGCCCGAGGTGTCCTCGGATTCGGGATCGGCCACGCAGCCCGCACCGTGATGGCGAAAGCTACGGATGCGGCCAGCTAGGAAACGCCGTGATCCTTAAAGACCGCGCCTAGGTTTGAAGAGCCACCCGGCATCGGTCCACCTCGCCGGGACGCCTAGCCTGCTAGTGACGGTGGGCGGAGCGACTGTGTTGTGGCGGCTGACTCATCCGGCGGGGACCACCGGATTCTCAGCGGTCAGCCCGCGCCCTGGCCCTCGCGGGCCACCTCTTCCAGAATCCTGGCTGTCGGCGCTGCCGTCATCAGCTGCCCTATCACCTCGGGCTTGTCCCACACCTGGCTGCGCAACTTTTCCAGAAAGCCGGTCGCGGCGTCCCTGGTGTCGAAGTCAAGGAGCACGGCCACGCTGTTCTGGTCCCCGGTATCCCGGAACAAGCGGACAGACCGGGCACCCGAGGCGGCGCGGCCTGCGGGATCCGTGTCGAAGACTTTCTTGAAAGCCTCGTATTCCCGGACCGGATAGCTAATCTGCAGGGTGAACATCGTCGTTCCTTTCCCTCGGGCTGTGGCAGGGACCACGATAGGCCTTCCAGCGTCATCCCGGTAGGGCCGGAGGACGGACTTGAACCGGCGCTGCGCTGCCCTCGTGAATGGCCAGGCGAACGAGCGACCCAAGCGGACGACGGCGGGTCCTCCCGCCGTCGTCCGCTTCCGTTTGGTGCGGCTTCCCTACAGGGCGGACCAGCCGCCGTCGGAGGCGAGGATGGCGCCGTTGATGTTGGTGCCGTCGTCGCTGAGCAGGAAGGTGATGGACGCGGCGAGCTGCGCGGCGGTGGCGGGTGTGGGGACGGTGGCCTGCATCAGCGGGCCGAGGCGTTCGGCCGCGAGCCGGGATCCCCAGGTGGCCACGATGTTGGTGATGGTGGGGCCGGGGGCCACGGCGTTGAAGCGCAGGCTGCTGGGCCCGTACATCACGGCCGAGTTTTTGGTCAGGCCGACGACGGCGTGCTTGGACGCGGTGTAGGCCGCCCCGGCGGCGGATCCGCGCAGGCCTGCCTCGGAGGCGACGTTGACCACGGAGCCGGTGCCGGCGTCCAGCATCAGCGGCACCACGGCGCGGGTGAGGCGCATGAGGGCGGTGACGTTGATCCGGAACACTCGGTCCCAGAGGTCGTCGTCCACCTCGTGGATCGGGGCAAAGTTGTCCATGATGCCGGCGATGTTCGCCAGCGCGTCGACCCGTCCGTCGGCGGCAGCGACGACGGCTGCCACGGTTTCCTCGGTGGAGATGTCGCCGGCCACGGGGACCAGGTCCAGTCCGGCGTTCTCGGCCACCAGGTCGTCCAGTCGTTC
>NZ_FNGC01000029.1 GCF_900102785.1 Arthrobacter sp. ok362 | reverse complement strand
CGGTCAGTGCTGCCACCACCGGTCAGGCTTCGGTCAGTGCTGCCGCCGCCCGCGTAACGGCCTGCGTGTCCCGTGCTGCCGAGGAGCCGGCGGGGGCGGGCGCGTCGGGTGCCATCCCCGCTCCGGAGGATCCGCCCGGCCCCGGTGATGGGACCGCCGCCCGGGACGAGGACCCCGAGCTGCCGGTCCTGGACCTGCGCTCCCGGCCGCAGAAGTTGCTCGACGGCCTGGTCGGCGCCTGCAAGCTCGCACTCGCCGCCGGAACCCTGCCGGCCGCGGGCGGCCTCCGTCCCCAGGTCATGGTGACCATCGACTACCGGGACCTGCTCACCCGCCTCCAGGACAGCACCGGCGCCACGCCAGAGACCATCCCCGCAGGCTTCCGCCAGTCACCCTGCCCGGCGGGCACCGGGGCGCTTCTGTTCACCGGCCCCGTCACCGCCTCCACCGTCCGCAAGATCGCCTGCGACGCGGACATCATCCCGGTCCTCCTCGGCGGCGAGGGACGGATCCTGGACATCGGCCGGGCCTCCAGGATCTTTCCGCCCCATATCCGCAAGGCCCTCATCGCCCGCGACCAGGGCTGCGCCTTTCCCGGCTGCACCATCCCCGCACCCTGGTGCGAGGCCCACCACATCACCTACTGGTCCCGCGGCGGGACCACCGGAACGGACAACGGAACCCTGCTCTGCTCCCATCACCACCACGTGATCCACAAGGAACACTGGACCATCCAGATCCGAACCGGGATCCCTGGTTCATCCCGCCACCCCACCTCGACCCCCGCCGGCAGCCACGACGCATCCACTACTTCCGGCCGACAGATCCAGTGGCTGCCGCGTGACAGATGTCGCGTTACCGGGGGCCGCATGACACTGGGCTGACGTCCCGGCCACACCCCCGGCGGCCGCGGGAAACCCGCGAGCAGTTTCTCAGTTACGTAGGGCAGGTGAAGGAGTATTATTCCTTCCGGGGGGCGGGCCTGGAAAGAGAATAGCCATGCTCAAGGACAAGCAAGTCGGCGCAGTGCTACCGGCAGCGGACATCGCCCGTGCACGGGATTTCTACCGCGATAAGCTCGGGCTCGAACCCGAAAACTCGGACGCCGAGGACAACCTGCAGTACAAATGTGGCGGAGGAACCGCGTTCCTGCTGTACCAGACGCCCAATGCCGGAACGGCGAAGAACACCCAGATCGGCTGGATGGTCGATGACCTTCCGGGCGCTGTTGCGGAACTTCGCGCCAAGGGAGTCGTTTTCGAGGAATACGATTTCCCGGGCCTAAAAACCGAGGACAGCATCGCCACCACTCCGGACGGAAGCTCGGCCGCGTGGTTCCTGGACCCGGAGGGCAACATCCTGACCCTCGTCCACATGGCCTAGCGTCTGGCCGCTGGATGCAGGCACGGCCTTGCCGGGACTGAGATTGCCGGACACAGACCCCGGACACAGACCCCGGACAGGAGCCCAAACACAACCCAAGGTCACAAAGCCCGGCCGGATCGCGAAAGCGCTTCCGGCCGGGCTTCGTGCGTCCCCGGGACTATGGGTCGGTGCCGGCTTCCGGTTCCTCCGACCAGGCCATGCTGGGTCCAATCGCGTCGATCGCTTGGGACAGCGGGATTCCGGAGCCGTCGCGGCGGCCGTGCTCGCCGGGGAGTGAGCGCGCCACGCCGGCCAGCGAGGAAGCCTTGGCCGGGCCGTGGCCGGCCCAGCCGAGCAGCAGCGTGTCCTCGCCCTTGAGGAAGCGATGGGCCCGCACCCCGGCAGTGGCCCGGCCCTTGACCGGGTATTCGGCCAGCGCGGTGACCTTCGCAGCCCCGGGGGCCGTGCCCGGCAGGGCGCCGTCCGTTCCAGCGATGGTCACGACGACGGCGGCGGCATCAGCGGGACTGGCGGCCCCGAAGAACATCACCCGGTCCCCGGCGGCCAGCTTGATCCCGGCCATGCCGCCCGCGGTCCGGCCCTGTGGGCGGACGGCGGAGGCACTGAAGCGCAGCAGCTGGGCCTGGCGCGTGATGAAGACGAGGTCCTCGTCGTCGGACCCGGCGGGCGCAACGCCTACTACGGTGTCCTTGTCCTTGAGCGCGATCACTTCCCAGTCCTCGCGGTTCAGCGGATAGTCCGGCTGCACCCGCTTGACCACGCCCTGGGCGGTTCCGATTGCGAGGACGTGGTCCAGCGGCGCGAAGGCCACCAGCGACTCGCCCTTGAGGAGCGTGATGAAGTCCTTGGCCGGCACGCCGCCGGCCATGTTCGGCGTGCCCGAGGTCGGCGGCAGCACAGGCATGTCCATGACCTGCAGGCGCAGCATGCGGCCTTGCGAGGTTACGGCTGCGATCTCGCCGCGGGCGGTAGTTTTGACCACGGAGGAGAAAACGTCATGCCGGGTCCTCGGACCGGCCTCGGCCAGGCTGTCCTGGTTGGCGGTGCGGGCGATCTGCCCGGACACGGTGAGGATGGCCCAGCAAGGATCGTCCGCGATCTCAAGGGCCAGCGGTGCGGCTTTGCCCTTGGCTCCGGTGGCTGCGGCAACTGCGGCTGCCACGGTGGGGGAGACGGCCTCGGATTCCAGCAGCACGGTCCGGCGCGGTGTGCCGTACTTCTCCGCGATCTCGCCGAGTTCGTCCGACACCAGGGCGCGGAGCAGCGCGGGGGAGCCCAGGATAGCCTCAAGCTCCGCGATCTCCCGGCGGAGCTCTTCCTGCTCCTTCTCCAGCTCGATTCGGGAATATTTGGTCAGCTGCCGGAGCCGCAGTTCCAGGATGTAGTTGGCCTGGATCTCGGAGAGATCGTAAATGGACATCAGCCGGGTGCGGGCCGCGGCAACCTCGTCGGAGGACCGGATGATCTGGATGACCTCGTCGATGTCCACGATCGCTACCAGGAGGCCTTCGACCAGGTGCAGGCGGTCCTTCTTCTTGCCCAGCCGGAAGGCGGTGCGGCGCCGGACGACATTGATCCGGTGGTCCACGTAGACCGAGAGCAGCTGGAGCAGCCCGAGGGTCTGCGGCTGGCCGTCGACCAGCGTGACGTTGTTGATGCCGAAGGAGTCTTCCATCGGGGTGTAGCGGTAGAGCTGCTGCAGCACAGCAGTGGGATTGAAGCCGTTCTTGAGCTCAATGACCAGGCGCAGGCCGTGCTTGCGGTCCGTGAGGTCCACGACGTCGCTGATGCCGGTGAGCTTCTTGCCGTTGACGGCGTCCTTGATTTTCTCGATCACCTTCTCCGGGCCCACCATGTACGGCAGTTCTGTGACCACCAGGCCGGTGCGGCGGGCCGAGAGCTGCTCGATGTCCACCTTTGCCCGGGTCTTGAAGGAGCCGCGGCCCGTGGCATAGGCGTCGCGGATGCCGTCCAGGCCCACGATCCGGCCGCCGGTGGGCAGGTCCGGGCCGGGGACGAACCTCATGATGTCCTCGAGCGTGGCGTCCGGGTTGTCGATCAGGTGCCGGGCGGCGGCGATGACTTCCACGAGGTTGTGCGGGGCCATGTTCGTGGCCATGCCGACGGCGATGCCCGTGGCGCCGTTGACCAGCAGGTTGGGGAACGCGGCCGGCAGCACGTCCGGCTGGGTCAGCTGGTTGTCGTAGTTGGGAACGAAATCGACGACGTCCTCGTCGAGGTGGTCCGTGAGGGTCAGGGCCGCGGCGGCCAGCCGGGCCTCCGTGTAGCGGGGGGCCGCGGGGCCGTCGTCGAGCGAGCCGAAGTTTCCGTGCCCGTCGATCAGCGGCAGCCGCAGGGAGAAGTCCTGGGCCATGCGGACCATGGCGTCGTAGATCGCGGCGTCGCCGTGCGGGTGCAGCTTGCCCATGACCTCGCCCACCACGCGGGCGCTCTTGACGTGGCCGCGGTCCGGGCGCAGCCCCATGTCGGACATCATGTAGAGAATGCGCCGCTGCACGGGCTTCAGCCCGTCGCGGGCGTCCGGGAGGGCCCGCGAGTAGATCACCGAATAGGCATACTCGAGGAACGAGCCTTCCATCTCGGAAGTGACATCGATATCGACGATGTTCTCTACGAACATTCCTGCGGAATCCGGACTGGGTTCCCCTGCCGGGGGCGTGGTTTGGCGGCGTGCCATAAGGCTGGTGGATCCTTCTGAGGGGGTGCTGAACGGGTACTGCGTAAGTTTATGACTAGGCTAAGCCTATGGTGGATCAGCCGGCGGACGGCGTATATCCGGAATATTGGGAAGCCGATGTTGTCCTGCGCGACGGCGGCACAGCGCATGTGCGCCCCATCCACCCCTCCGATGCAGATGCGGTCCAGGCCTTCCACGTGGGCCAGTCCCAACGATCCATCTACATGCGCTTCTTCGCCTTCAAGTCCAAGCTGTCCAGCAAAGAACTCGAGCGCTTCACCGAGGTGGACTACAAGGACCGGGTGGCCCTGGTGATCACCATCGGCGGCGAAATCCTGGGCATCGGCCGTTACGACCGGCTCGAGGACCCGGCGGAGGCCGAGGTCGCCTTCAACATCGCCGACGCCCACCAGGGCCGCGGCATCGGCTCGATCCTGCTCGAACACCTCGCCGCCGCCGCCCGCGAAAACGGGATCCGCAAATTCAGCGCCGAGGTGCTCCCGGAGAACCGCAAGATGCTCATGGTCTTCTCCGATGCCGGCTACGACGTCAAACGGCACTTCGACGACGGCGTGGTCAGCCTTGAGTTCAACATCGACCCCACCGACAAGTCCCGCGCCGTGATGGAATCCCGGGAGCACCGCGCCGAGGCCCGCAGCATCCAGGAACTGCTCGCCCCGTCCTCCGTGGCGGTGATCGGAGCCAGCCGCAAATGGGGCACTGTGGGCTACCAGCTCCTGGAACACGTCATTGAAGGCGGGTTCAGCGGCCCGGTCTATGCGATCAACCCGGAGGCTCTGGAGCTCGCCGGCATGCTCTCTTTCGCCCGGCTGTCCGAGGTCCCCGGCCCGGTTACGCTCGCCATCATCGCGGTCCCGTACGACGAGGTCCCCAAGGTAGTCCAGGAATGCGCCGCCGCCGGCGTCAAGGGGATCGTGGTGGCCACCGCCGGGTACGCGGACGACGGCGAACGCGGCCTGGCCCGCCAGCGCGAACTGGTGCGGCAGGCCCGCGCCGACGGCATGCGCGTGATCGGCCCGGCGTCGCTGGGCATTGTCAACACCAACCCGGCCGTGTCGCTCAACGCCTCGATGGCGCCCGCCTTGGCCCGGCGGGGCGGGCTGGGGCTGTTCAGCCAGTCGGCCGCGATCGGCGTCTCCCTTTACGCCGCCTCCAGCCGCCGCCGGGTGGGTATCTCGACCTTCCTCTCCGCCGGCAACCGTGCCGACGTTTCCGGCAACGACATGATGCAGTACTGGGAGGACGACGCCGACACCACGGCGGTGGGCCTGTACCTGGAATCGATCGGCAACCCGCGCAAGTTCTCCCGGCTCGCCCGCCGCCTGGCCCGGACCAAACCGGTGATCGTGGCCAAGTCCGACGCCATGGGGCTGAACCTGCCGCCCGGGCACGCCGTCCGCACCACGCAGGCGCCCCCGGAAGCGCTGGACGCCATGATGCGGCAAGCCGGCGTGATCCGGGTCGAGACCATCGAAGAGCTCATGGACGTCGCCCAGATCGTGTCGAGCCAGCCGCTGCCCAAGGGCGCGGGGGTCGCCGTTTTCAGCAACTCGCGCGCCCTTGGCAAGGTGGTCGCGGACAGTGCCACCCGCCAGGGGCTCGGGGTGGAGCGGATTGTTGCCGACGTTGACCTCGACGCCGGCATGTCCCGGGCGCTGCCAGCCCTGCGGCGGAGCCTGCAGGAAACCCTCACCGCGGAGACTGTGCATGCGGCCGTGGTGGCGCTGCTTCCGGCGCACGGTCTCACCGTCGAAAAGATCGCCGGCGTGCTGGCCGAATGCTCCGCGGCGGCCGGCAAACCGGTGGTTGCCGCCTTTAGCGGAATCCTTGATCCCTCCATTTACGTGGAAGGCATGGTCGGCGCGGAACCGGACCAACCACACCAGCCCCTGCTTGCTCCACCTGTTCCGTGCTACTCCAACCCGGGGGCGGCAGTGGCGGCCCTGGCCGCCGTCGTGCGTTACGCCCAGTGGCTGGACCGGGATCAGGGCCTGTTCGTGGAACCCGAAGGTTGCCACCCGGAGGCTGCCCGGGCGGACCTGGAGCAGCTGCTGCGCAATGTGGGCGGCGAGCAGCTCGTCCGGCTGGACCAGGACACGGCCGCGCGGCTGCTGGGCCACTACGGCATCCGGCTGGTTCCGTCCGTCGGGTTCGAGACGGCAGAGGAGGCCGTGGCAGCGGCCGAGCAGCTCGGCTGGCCCGTGGCACTAAAGACCACGGACCCCGCCCTGCGGCACCGGCTGGACCTCGGCGGCGTGCGGCTGGACATCCAGGACGCCGATTCGCTGCGGCGCAACGTGCTGCAGATGCGCAAGTCACTTGAGCGATACGGCTCACCGTCCCTCGAAGTGCAGACGATGGTGCCCGTGGGGCAGGCCTGCACATTCCGTGCCATTGAAGACCCGCTGCTGGGCCCCGTGATCTCCTTCGGCCTGGCCGGCGACGCCGTGAACCTGCTCGATGACTGGGCCCACCGCGTGCCGCCGCTCTCCGGCTCCGACGTCCAGGACTTCATCCGGGCGCCCCGGGCGTCGCGGAAGCTCTTCGGGTATCAGGGCCTGCCCGCCGTAGACGTCATGGCCCTGGAGGATCTCGCCGCGCGCCTCACCAGGCTGAAGGACAACCATCCGGAGATCGCGCTGGTGCACTTCAATCCCGTCCTCGCCGGGCCCGACGGCGCCTCGATCCTTGCCGCCGACGTCAGGATCGCGAACGCCGCCCAGCGGACGGACAGCGCGCGCCGGGCGATGCGCAGCTAGGCCCCGTCGATGCCGGGGCGGCCCGGTCAGCGGCCTCAGCCGACGTCGGCCTTCGCGGCCGGCAGTTAGCAAGTCCCCTGCCGATCTGTGAAAATGGAGACTATGAGCTCCCAGCCTTCAACACCCAAGCCCCTGGCGACCGCCCCCGCACGCCAGACCGCGCACCACCACGGCCTCCATGACCACAGTGCGCAGGGCCAGAGTCTGGAAGGGTCGCTCCAGCAGGCCGGTTTCTACCCCCGGCTCGTGGCTGACGTCGTCGCCGATGCCCTGGACGGCCGCGACTGTGTGGCCCACCTGGTTCACCTCGAGACCCACTTCGATCGCGCCGAGGTCCGCCGCCACATCACTGTCCTGGTGTTGACCGATGACATGCTGGTCATCACCCACGTCGATGACCAGCAGCTCGACGACGCCGGTGAGCAGACCGTCGCCCAGGTGTCGACCGAGTCCGTCCCCGTCACCCAGATCCGCTCGGTGGTCCTGAGCTACGTCTACGCCCAGCCGCAGGACTACAAGCCCTCCGACCCTGTCCGGGAGCTGACGCTGTCCATCGCGTGGTCCGGCGGCCAACGCCTCGACATGGGCCCGGCCAGCTGCGGGGACCCGCAGTGCGAGGCCGATCATGGCTACAGCGGCACCATCGCGCAGGAAGACATCGTCCTGCGGATCAGTGCCGAAGCAGACGGTCTGCAGGCCGTGCAGGACGCGAAGCTGTTCGCCCGCGCCTTGCGTGCCGTGAACACCGGCTCCGCGGCCCCCGTCCCGCACAACGGGCCCGGCCTGCCGCCCCGACCACGGATGGGTGTGTTCGGGAACCGCCTCAGCCGCGGCCACCAACGCTGACATGGCTCGCGTCCGTCAACCTGAACCCGCCCAAGATCAGCTGCCAGATCCGGTGCTAAGGCCCAGCCTGGCCGCCACCGGTGTCGCGTTGCCCGTCCCGGTGGCGTCCGGAGTCGGTTCGTCCCCGCTCCCGGCCGCCCCGGCATTCGGACACCGGTCCATCGCCGAAGTCATGACCAGCGCCGCGGCAAGCCTGGGAGTCCCGGGATTCGAGAACAAACTGAATCTTCCGCCCGCCAAACGCGTTTGCGTGGTGCTGGCCGACGGACTGGGCCGGAACCTGTTGAAGCAGAAGATCGCCCACACCCCGTTCCTGCGCACGGTCCTGCAGGCCGGCCAGGGCCAAGTGCCCGTGTCGCTGGACTCGGCGTTCCCGTCCACCACCGCAGCTTCCCTCGCCAGCTTTGGCACCGGATTGTCGGCGGGCCAGCACGGCATGGTGGGCTACGACGTCCTGGACCCGGATCAGGACCGGGTCGTGAACATGCTTGGCAACTGGGACGCCGGCGTGGACCCGCGGACGTGGCAGCCGTTCCCCACCGTGTTCGAAAGGGCCGCGGGGCACGTCGATGTCACGACCGTCAGCCTCCCGCAGTTCAGCACGTCGGCCATGACCGAGGCCGCGCTTCGCGGAGGCCGTTTCCTCACTGGAACCACATCGCACGCCCGGACCGAAGCGGCCGCCGAGGCCATGGCCGGCGCCGGGCCCTCGCTGATGTACTTCTATGTCAATGAACTCGACAAGGCCGGGCACCGCCACGGCTGCCAGTCACCCCAATGGGAGCACCAGCTCGAAGAACTCGATGCCACGGTGCGGCGGCTCACCGCCACACTGCCGGCCGGCACCACTGTGCTGCTGACGGCGGACCACGGAATGGTGGACGTGCCCGAGTCGCAGCGGATCGACTACTCCGCGGAGCCGGCGCTCCTCGCCGGCGTCCGCCACACCGCCGGCGAGCCGCGGATGGTCCACCTGTACCTCGAGGATGGAAGGGACGACGCCGCCCGCGCCCGCCTGCTGGCAAACTGGCGGTCCCGTTTCGGGGACAGAATATGGGCCTTCACCCGTGAGGAAGCGATCGCGGGCGGGCTGTTCGGTGACGTGCGGGCCGAGGCCGCCTTGCGGATCGGCGACATCATGATCGCGGCCCGGGACTCGCTGGCGCTCTACGATGCGCGCCGGGTCCGGCCCACTGCCCTGGAGGTCGTGGGTCAGCACGGGTCGCTGACGAAAGCCGAACGGGAAGTCCCGTTGCTCTGCTTCCAAGCTGACGGTAAGAAAGCGCCGCGGCTGACGCGCTATGCCTGAAATTCGGGCCGAAGATCCGGGTCTGAAACCCTGGACCGACTCGGGGCTGAATGGCCGCCCTGCCGGCTGTTCGGAGCCGTTCCTCGGCGTTTGTACTGGCGCCCTTATTGGTCGTTGCGGGTTCCGAAGACGATTTCGTCCCAGCTCGGAACGCTTGACCGCTTCGGCTTGGCCGGCTGGCGCTCAGGCTGCTCGGCGCCGGCGTCGTTCCGGCTAGCGACCTGGGACTCGCGGTGCTGCCGCCGGGACGATCCGCCGCCGATCAATTCATCCAGGCCGGGGCTTGCGGTGGGGGCTTTGGCCGCCGGGCGCAGTTGCGAGGCCGCGATGGTGACTTCCCGAGTCTCGGTGCTGACGCCGTCGTGCAGTTTCAGGGCATCGTCCTCCTCCGGGAGGCGCGGTGCGAGGGTCAGCCGGGAAAGCATTGACGGCCTTCCGTCGCGCCGCCGCGTGAAGGGATCGGTTTCCGACGGGGCTGCCGCCTCCAGTGCCGGAACCTCCTGCTGCCCTGGGTTGATTACGGCTGGGTCGGCTTCGGCAGGGTCGGGGTCGTCAGCCGCAGCGGCTTCGGAAATGGGCTCCGGCTCCGTCGGTTGTGCAACATCGGGCACTTCGGGCACCTCTGCCGGACGCGGGTGGGCCGCGGGGACGCCGGTGGTCAGAAGCGTGGCCAGGGCATCGTCCGCGTCCTCGTCCACTCCGATCCGCTGTCCGCGGCGGGAACGGAGCATGTCCAGCAGCCCGTCGGCGTCCTGTTCCTGGTGGATCCGGTCCTGCTGAAGCAGCATCTGGTGAATAATGCTGTGCTGGCCGGTCGCCGTGCGGGCCGCGGCCTCAGCGTCGGTTTCAAAGTCGAAGGGCCGGTCGGAGACGGCCGTAAGGCGCCGAGTCGGCACGGGGCCCTCGAGGGGCTCAAGTTCGCTCAGCTGCTGGGCCCAGCGGTTGGCGTTCTGCAGGGACTTCCGGGCGGGATGGAAGGTCCACATGGCCGGCGGCTCCTCGCCGATCCCGGCGGGCCCGCCGGGCTTGGGCTCGAAGCGGGCCACCACGTTCCAGCTGCCGTCGGGACGCCGCCAGGAATCCCATTCCAGTGTTGAGGGTTCGACGCCGTAGGCCCTGAGGCGGTGCTCGACCATGTCGCTGAGGGACGCCGGGTTTTCACCGAACACGGACCGGTAGACGTCGTGGCCCGGGGCGGGGGAGGCCACCTCCACCTTGCGGGCCTGCTGGGCGACGTACTCGCGTTCGGCCAGGACTGGGCCCTCATAGCGCTGGACTTTCTCCAGCGGAATTCCGGACAGCTCCGCCACTTCGGCGGCGGTGGCTCCGTTGCGAATCCTGGTCTGGATGTCGCGCGGAGACATGGCAATAGGGGGCGCGGCCGCACTGGACGCGGTCTTCGCCGACATCCTGCTGGCTGCCACCCGAAGTGCTTCATCGATCGGCAGCTGGAACATCTCGCCGCCGGCGCCACTCAACAGGAGATGCTCTCCGTCGTCGTGGACGCCTACAAGCCGTAGATCCTGCATACAAATCCTCCACCCTGGCATTACTAACAATCGAAACTCTGCCACCAGCGGGACGCATTTCGGGTTAGGACGGCAGGCGCGCCGTGATTTTCCGCGACTTTCCGCCGGTTTTGGCCGGTCTGCGGAAGAGATCGTGGGGAGGAGGCCGGCGGCCTCTGGCATTCGGGAGGCGCTTAAGCAAAAATGACCGACACCGGGCACAAAAACCGCATGTCCGGCGTTGACAACGGTGAACCGCGCCCGGACCCCAGGGTTACCATCCCGGGGCCATCCTGGAACGGCGAATCAACCGAACGAATGCGGAGTGTGAGCAACAAATAATGGCGACTGATTACGATGCGCCGCGTAAGACAGAAGAGGACCTCAGTGAGGATTCGATTGAGGCTCTGAAGGCACGGCGTACGGAGAAGCCTTCCGCCGTGGTGGATGAAGATGAGTCCGACCTTGCCGAAGGCTACGAACTTCCCGGCGCTGACCTGTCCGGGGAGGAACTGCTGGTCCGGGTCATGCCCGCCCAGGCAGACGAATTCACCTGTGCCTCCTGCTTCCTCGTCCGCCACCGTTCGCAAATTGCCCGCGAAAAAGACGGCCTAAAGTACTGCAAGGACTGCGAGGGCTAGGCAGGCGGCAGCCCTGATCAGGAACCCGGGAACCAAGCGGCTAGAAGGCGGTTTGGAGCTGGTTAGCGGGCAGGCAGGAGCGGGAAAGAGGCGGTGGGAACTAGGAGTTGAGCGCGGCGATCAGTTGTTCCGGGTGGCGGGTGGACGTGAGCCAGTACGGGGTGCGATCCGACGGGTCCTCGATCTCGATTCGGACCACCGGATCTACCCATCCACGGATACATAGGAACGCCAGCCCATTGAGCCGCGTGCCCCGTTCCGCCGTCGCTTCCTTGCCGCGGAACGCCGTGATGTTGCCTAGGAACCCGCGTTCAATAGAGGCCCTGCCCACCTTCAGAGTGGTCCTGGTGACAGTGATTGACGGTGTGGACAGCACCAGCAGCACGGAGATGACGACGAAGAGCACGATCGCCGCGGTAATGCCGGCCCAGATGCTGATGGGCGCCAGCATGAGGATCCCTGCGCTGGAGAACAATACCGACACCAGCCAGATCCAGAAGTTCGGCCAGAGCTTCTCGGCGTACAGGACAGTGGAGTCGCTCGGGGCGTTCTTCGGGGCAGGCGCAGATGCGCTGGATTCGGGCATAAGCACAGCTTTTCATCTTTCCCGGGCTATTTCATCTCGGCCCCGGTCCGGCTCCAACGCGGCATCAAGCCCGCTCCAATCCCGCAGGCCGCTTGCGGGGGGCAGGCCAGCGGCGGCTAGGACGATGTTCCTTGCGGGCGTTAGAGTGAGGGACTGTGACTGAAGAAAACACCGCCGTCGCCAGTGCCGCATTGACGGCCAGCGACGCAGCCTACGGAACGCCCACCTTGACGGTACAGCTGAAAATGCTCGACGACGGGCTCGAGCCGCCGTCGTATGCGCACCCGGGCGACGCCGGCGCCGACCTTCGCGCCCGCGAGGACGTCGTCCTCGCGCCAGGGGAGCGCCGCCTCGTTCCGACAGGCGTCTCGATTGCGCTCCCGGACGGCTTCGTTGCGCTGATCCACCCCCGTTCGGGTCTCGCTACCAAGCACGGACTGACGGTGGTGAACGCCCCCGGCACGGTGGACGCCGGCTACCGCGGAGAAATCGCGGTGACACTGCTCAATACGGACCGGAACGAGGCGATCGAGCTCCGCCGCGGCGATAGAATTGCACAGATGGTCATTCAGCGTGTGGAGTACGCCAGGTTCCTCCCGGTCGAGGAGCTCGACGGCTCGGTTCGCGGCGGGGGCGGCTTCGGCTCCACCGGCGGTTTCGGCGGACCGGCCTGAGCGCAGGCCCCGGCCCGGCGACGGGAGCCCATTCGGGATTTTGCAGTGCCGCATGTGCACTGAAAGCAACACAGGCACGGAATTAACACAGGCACGGAATTAACACAGGCGCTGAGGCAAGATCAGCGGTGCAGGGAAAAATAAGCAGGCGGCCGCAGGGCAGCGGGCGGCCACGCGGACAGACGCCAGGATGGCGCCGGGCGGCGGTACAGGATCACAACTGAAGGAGACACCCCATGGTTTTTGGGCGCGGCAGGAAAGCCAAGCAGGAGCAGCCGGCAGAGCCGGGCGAGGCCACCGAAGCTGCTATTGACGCCGCCGCGACGCCGGCCGGGAACGCAGCCAAACCTGCCGGCCGGGCCGCGACTGGCCCCTTCGACGTCTCGGAAATCGACGACCAAGACGGGTACGTGGACCTCGGTGCGCTGCTGATCGCACCCCGTGAGGGCCTCCAGCTCCGCCTGGAAGTTGAAGAGGCGAGCCAGCGCGTCGTCGCTGTCACCATGGACCTGGAGGGCTCGAGCCTGCAGCTGCAGGCCTTCGCTGCCCCCCGTTCCGAGGGCCTGTGGGATGAAATCCGTGAGCAGATCGGCCAGTCGGTCGGCAGCCAAGGCGGCCAGGTCGAGGAGGTCGAGGGCAGCTTCGGCACCGAGCTCGTGGCCAAGCTTCCCGCCGGTGGCGCGGACGGCAGCGAAGGGTACCGCGTGGCCCGCTTCATCGGCGTCGACGGCCCGCGCTGGTTCCTCCGCGGCGTCTTCGGTGGCGAGGCGGCACTGGACCGCGACGCCGCGGCCGGGCTGGAAGGGCTCTTCCGGCAGATCGTCGTGGTCCGCGGCGAGAACCCCATGCCGCCGCGTGATTTGCTGCAGCTGCGCTTGCCCAAGGACACCGCGGCCGCCCCGTCGCCGCAGGCGGCCCCCGAATTCGAACAGCCCGAACGCGGACCGGAGATAACCCAGATTGGCTGATGCCGCCGGCAGGAAAGCCGCCGCCGCCATGTCGGTCCGGGACCTGCCGGACCGCGGGCGCGTGCTGTGCCACGGCTTCATCGAGTCCGTCACGTACGTGCCCGCTAACCAGGTGGCATCCTTTATCGCGATCCTGATCGATCACGACACGCCCGCTCCTGTCACCCGCTTCCCGGCCCTTGGTGGCAAGGGCGGCGCCGGAGCCGCTGCGGCCAGCAGCCTGCCGGCCAACGGGGTGTCCACCCACCGGGTGCGTCCCGGCTCGCAGCGCCAGCGGCCCGCCGGCCCCAAGGAGCGGCTGCGCGTCGTATGGCTGGGCCGGCGCCGGATCCCCGGTGTCGACGCCGGAACAGAGCTCAGGCTCGAAGGCATGGTCACCATGCGCGACGGGCTGCCCACGATCTTTAATCCCCGCTACGAAATACTCTCCCGCCAGGAGGAGCAATGACCTTGCCCGAACACCCCGAGCGGGCCCCCCAGCGGGAAGACAGGGCCGTCGGCCAGCAGGAGCCGGAGAAAACCGCAGGCGGTAACCCGGACATTTCCCCATCTGTTGCTTCCCAGCCCACCGTCGCCCAGCCCACGGTCGCCCAGCTTGCCGAGGACTATGCGGCCAAGGCCGGCCTGCACCGGTCGAGCAACGGCAACATCGACGTGCTTAAGAGCGCCGGCGGCATCCAGGGCATCGCCGAGAGCATCCTGCCTGGCCTCGTCTTCCTGATTGCCTTCACCATCGACAGGGAAAACCTGACGCTGGCTGTTATCGCTTCCCTGGCGGTCGCCGCCGTCTTCACAGTGGCACGGCTGCTCCAGCGCAAACCGCTGACGCAGGCGCTGGCGGGCTTCATCGGCGTCGGACTCTCCGCATGGCTGGCCACCTCGACCGGCAAGGCAGAGAACTTCTACGTTCTGGGGTTCTTCACCAACATCGGCTCCATCCTGGCCATGTCCATCTCCGTGGCCGTGCGCTGGCCGATCGCCGGCTTGCTCTTCGGCTTCATCCGCAACGAGGGCCTGGATTGGCGCAAGGACCCGAAACGGGTCAAGGCCTACAGCCTCGGCACGTGGGTGATAGTTTCCGTGCTGGTCCTGCGGCTCGTCGTGCAGGTGCCGCTGTACTTCATGGGGGAGCAGGGATTCGCCGCCCTCGCCACCACCCGGCTCCTCATGGGCGCCCCGCTCTACATCCTCGGCATCTGGATTGCCTGGCTGCTCACCCGGCCGGCCCCGGTGCCCGCCGGTGCCAAAGAGCCCAACTGACCTGTTGCTCTATCAGTTATGGCCGTTCCCAGCTCTGTGATGTCTCACCTCATCGTTGACACTTCATGTCTCAACTGATCGTGGACGGTTCATGTCTCAGGACTTCGTGGACGGTTGCTTGTTGGGGCCGCTGCGGCCGATGTAGACGGTTCCTTTGGGCGGGCGTGGGTGGCTGATGATTTCGGTTCCGCGGGCGTCGAAGAACATGATGGTTTCGTCGTCGTAGAGGACGTGGATCTGTTCTCCTGCGTGATTCATGCCGATGTAGAAGTGCATGCCGATGACCGTGACTTCGCCCTGACGCCCTACCTTCCGTTGCACGCTGTGGCGGGGTGCGGGTTGGCGGGTCGCGGGGGTCGGGGGCTCGGGCGGCAGGGCTGT
>NZ_FNGC01000013.1 GCF_900102785.1 Arthrobacter sp. ok362 | reverse complement strand
CACCACCGGTCAGGCTTCGGTCAGTGCTGCCGCCGCCCGCGTAACGGCCTGCGTGTCCCGTGCTGCCGAGGAGCCGGCGGGGGCGGGCGCGTCGGGTGCCATCCCCGCTCCGGAGGATCCGCCCGGCCCCGGTGATGGGACCGCCGCCCGGGACGAGGACCCCGAGCTGCCGGTCCTGGACCTGCGCTCCCGGCCGCAGAAGTTGCTCGACGGCCTGGTCGGCGCCTGCAAGCTCGCACTCGCCGCCGGAACCCTGCCGGCCGCGGGCGGCCTCCGTCCCCAGGTCATGGTGACCATCGACTACCGGGACCTGCTCACCCGGCTCCAGGACAGCACCGGCGCCACGCCAGAGACCATCCCCGCAGGCTTCCGCCGGTCACCCGGCCCGGCGGGCACCGGGGCGCTGCTGTTCACCGGTTCCGTCACCGCCTCCACCGTCCGCAAGATCGCCTGCGACGCGGACATCATCCCGGTCCTCCTCGGCGGCGAGGGACGGATCCTGGACGTCGGCCGGGCCTCCAGGATCTTCCCGCCCCACATCCGCAAGGCACTCATCGCCCGCGACCAGGGCTGCGCCTTTCCCGGCTGCACCATCCCCGCACCCTGGTGCGAGGCCCACCACATCACCTACTGGTCCCGCGGCGGGACCACCGGAACGGACAACGGCACCCTGCTCTGCACGCACCACCACCACCTGATCCACAAGGAGCAATGGACCATCCAGCTCCGCAGCGGGATCCCCTGGTTCATCCCACCGCCCCACATAGACCCGCGCCAGAAGCCACGACGCAACCACTACTTCCACCCCGGCGAACTCGCCCCGGCCGCATAGACCCGGCCGCATAACCGCAATGGCGCTGCCAGCCGCGAAACCAAGGTCGCCTCTGAAGCCACACGCGTTCTGCCACGATCTAACTACCCGTAAAACTCACTGCGAACGCACCGCGAACGAGGGGGCTGAACATGCTCAACCGCTTCGCTTCTACGCCAATCCGATCCTCCGGGCACAGGCACAGGAGGTTCCGCCCATGTAGCGCATTCACCCACTACCGGCCCGCGGCGTACCCCTGCGCACCGCGCGGATTCGCGGCAGCCTGCAGGACCCCCGTTTCAGGATCGCGCACGACGGCGGACAGCCGCCCCAGCGCCCAGTCACCTGCCCGGGTGACAACATGCCCGCGGCGCTCCAGACCCGCGATGACGTCCTCACCGAGCCGGTCCTCGACGACGGCGCCGCCGGGCTCCCAGGTGCGCGGCCAGAACGACCCGGGCATCGACGTCGTATGGAACGTCGGAGCGTCGATGGCCTGCTGCGGCGAGTACCCGCCCACGATGGTCCGCAGCAAGTACGGCAGCTGCCACTGGTCCTGCTGGTCGCCGCCGGGCGAACCCAGCGCGGCCACGGCATGGCCGTCCCGCAGCACGAGAGTCGGCGTCAAGGTGGTGCGCGGGCGTTTGCCGGGCGCCAGCGTGGACGGCGTGCCGGGCTCCAGCCAGGTCATCTGCAGCCGGGTACCCAGGCAGAAGCCCAGCTCCGGGATCGCCGGGGAGGACTGCAGCCAGCCTCCGGACGGAGTGGCCGACACCATGTTTCCCCAGCGGTCCACGACGTCGATATGGCACGTATCGCCGCGAGTCTCCCCCGCGGGTGTCACGGTGGGCTCGCCGACGCCGAGTCCGGCCGCGGAGGCATTCCCCGCGAGCGCCGGCGGCGTGTAATCGGTGCGCAGCGGTGGCAGGTAGGGCTCCCGCCCGGGCACGGTGCCGGGCCGGAAGTCGCGGGAGGCCCAGTCCGTCATCAAGGCCCGGCGGCCGGCACAGTATTCCTCCGACAGCAGGCAGGCCAGCGGAACGTCCGTGTCGCCGTAGTACGCCTCCCGGTCCGCGAGCGCGAGCTTCTGCGCTTCCAGGATGGTGTGCGCCCCCAATTCAGTGGACGGATCAAGGTAACGGTCCTCGAACCCGGACAGGATGGCCAGGGTCTGCAGCAGTGCCGGCCCCTGGCCCCAAGGTCCGGTCTTGGCGATCGTATGGCCCCGGAACTCCACAGTGGCGGCCGCCTCGCACCCGGCCTCGAACTCCGCCAGATCCGCCAGGGCCAGCACCCCGCGGTGGTCCGTGCCCGAGGAATGCCGGTGCGGGACCTGAACCGAATCCACCATGGCGCGGGCCACGAAACCTTGGCGCCACTCGCGCCGGGCCGCATCAATCCGGGTCTCGCGCGAGGAAGCCCCGCGGGAGGAAACAGCAGAACCGGCCTCCACGAGCCGTTCCAGCGTCCGGGCGTACGCCGGATTCCGCACCAGCTCACCCTCAGCGGGGATCCGGCCGCCGGGCATCCACAGCTCAGCCGACGTGGGCCAATGCGTCTGGAACAGCGCGGCCACGGCCGCGATGGTGGTGCCGACCCGGCCCAGCATCGGGTGGCCGTCCCGCGCGTAGCCAATCGCGAAGTCCAGCACCGCCTCCAGCTCCCACGTCCCGTGGTCACGCAGCAGCAGGAGCCAGGCGTCGACGGCGGCAGGCACCGCAGCGGCCAGGGCGCCCGAGCCCGGAACGAGGTCCAGTCCTTCGGCAAGGTAGTGCTCTACGGTGGCCCCGGCCGGCGCCGGGCCCTGCCCCATCAGGACTATCGGCTGGTCCGGCCGGTCCGCGGTGACGAAGATCCCGGTCATGTCTCCGCCGGGCCCGTTGAGGTGCGGCTCCACCACATGGAGCACGAACGCTCCCGCCACCGCGGCGTCAAAGGCGTTGCCGCCGCGCTCCAGCACCGCCTGGGCGGCCGCCGTCGAGAGCCAGTGCGTGGAAGCGCTCATCCCGAAGGTGCCGCGCAGCGTGGGGCGGGTAGTGAATGGCTCCGGCCTGGTGAACGGCACCCGAGCCGTGCGCGGGCGGTCACCGGAGACTTCTGTAACCACCGCGTCAGCCAAACAGGGCCGCCACCCGGGTGAGCGTCTCGTAAACGCCATAGGCGAGCGGTACGCCGACCAGCGCCCACGCGATGACCAACTTTCCGGTGGACGGTGTCACCGAACTCTGGGCAGTACTCATCTCAGGCCTCCAAGGCAGGTTCTTCGGACCGGACGCCGCCGGGACGGGGTTCGTGGAATCGCGCGTCCACCGGCGAGACCAGCAGGTTCGCAACGAAACCAATCACCAACAGCCCCACCATGGTCAGCAAGGCCGGCTGGTAGGACGCGGCGTTGAGCGCGCCGGGCTTGCCCTGCGCGTCCAGGAAAGCATTGACGATCAACGGACCCGCGACGCCGGCCGCGGACCAGGCCGTCAGGAGACGGCCGTGGATGGCGCCCACCTGGAACGTGCCGAAGAGGTCGCGCAGGTAGGCGGGGGCGGTCGCGAACCCGCCGCCGTAGAAGGAGATGATGACGAACGCGAGGGCCACGTAGAGGACAGTCGTCGTCGAACCGGCCAGCGCCAGCACGGTGTAGAGCAGCGCACCGACGCCGAGGAAGACCATGTAGATGCGCTTGCGGCCGGTGACATCGGAGGTCGCGGACCAGGCAAAGCGGCCCGACATGTTGCCGATCGACAGCAGCCCCACGAAGCCGGCGGCCACAGCGGCGCTGGCCAGGGAGGTGCCGTCGGGCTGGCGGAAGAAGTCCTGGATCATCGGGGCGGCCTGTTCAAGGATGCCGATGCCTGCCGTTACATTGCAGAACAAGGCGATCCAGACGAGCCAGAACTGTCTGGTCTTGACCGCGTTCTTGGCGGAGACGTTGTCCGTGGTGACCAGCGCGGCGGCCCTCACCTTGGCGGGGTCGAAGCCTGCCGGCTTCCAGCCCTCGGCGGGAACTTTGATGGTGAAGGCACCGAACATCATGTAGGCCAGGTAGACGACGGCGAGGGTCAGGAAAAGCTTGCCCACAGACTCGCCGCTGGCCACCCAGCCCGTGGCGCCGGAGTTGGGATCGTACATCTTGAGCAGTGCCGTGGAGACTGGGCTGGCGATCAGGGCGCCGCCGCCGAACCCCATGATGGCCATGCCGGTGGCGAGTCCGGGCCGGTCCGGGAACCATTTGATCAGGGTGGAGACCGGGGAGATGTACCCGATCCCGAGGCCAATGCCGCCGACGACGCCGTAGCCGAGGTAGACGAGCCAGAGCTGGTGGCTGAAGATGCCCAGCGAACCGATCAGGAAGCCGCTGGCCCAGAACGCGGCGGAGGTAAACATCGCCTTCCTGGGCCCGTTCTTGTCCACCCAGGTGCCCATGATGGCGGCCGAGAGGCCCAGCATCACGATCGCGATGGAGAAGATCACGCCGACCTCGGTCAGGCTCGCGCCGAAGTGCTTCACCAGCGCGGTCTTGTAGACGCTCGTCGCGTAGGCCTGGCCGATGCACAGGTGCACGGCGAGGGCTGCTGGGGGTACGAGCCACCGGTTGAATCCCGGCGGGGCGATGGTTCGTTCGCGGTCCAGCCAGCCCATAAATGCTCCCCTGCTCGTCAACGACATCGGTGTGTCCAGCACACATTGAAGCAACGGTCCTCTGCCAGGGGCCTCTGACAGAGCTTCCGGCAGAGGACCGTTGCCTCCGGCAATCATGGTGCATGATCGTCAGCAAACGTACTATTTATGCGCCAAGCGGTAGGAAATCCGCGACGAACGGTAGGCGCGGTGCGCCAGGGGCAACCGCGCCCCGGGAGCGCTACTTGCCCAGGCCTGCCTTCCGGAGCGCCTCGGCCATCGCCGTGTTGACGGGCGACGGCGTGGGCGTCGACTTCTGCGGTTGCCTGGCCCGCGTCCGCCGGTCGGGCGCCGGCTGCCCGGACGGCTGCTTCGACGGCGCCTGCGACGCCGACTGGCGCGGACGTTCCGGCCGCGAGGCTGAAAGTCCGCCGTCCCCACGTCCGCCGGATGCTGCCGGTTCGTCGTCGAGCCTCAGCGTCAGCGAGATGCGCTTCCGCTCCGGATCCGCTTCCAGCACCTTGACCCGGACCACCTGCCCGGATTTGACCACCTCGCGGGGATCGGCGACGAACCGGTTGGCCAGGGCCGACACGTGCACGAGCCCGTCCTGGTGCACCCCGACGTCGACGAACGCACCGAACGCCGCCACGTTGGTCACGGTGCCCTCCAGCACCATGCCCGGCCGCAGGTCCGAGATCTTCTCGATGCCCTCCGAGAACGCTGCCGCGGCGAAGGCCGGACGCGGGTCACGGCCCGGTTTCTCGAGTTCGGCGATGATGTCCTGCACCGTAGGCAGGCCGAAGGAGCCGTCCACGAAGTCCTGCGGGTTCAGCGCCGCGTAGCCACCCGCGGCCGGCGCCTTCCCGGCGGCCGCCTTGATTTTCCGGGCCACCGGGTAGGCCTCCGGGTGCACGCTGGAGGCATCCAGCGGCTCCGCTCCCCCGGTGATCCGCAGGAAGCCGGCACACTGCTCGAAGGCCTTGGCGCCGAGCCGCGGGACCTTCTTCAGTTCGCTGCGCTTGTTGAAGGGGCCGTGCTCGTTCCGGTACGCCACGATGTTCTCGCTCAGCAGCGGCCCGACGCCGGCCACCCGGCTGAGCAGTGCGGGCGAGGCGGTGTTGACGTCCACGCCCACCGCGTTCACGCAGTCCTCGACGACGGCGTCCAGGCTGCGGTCCAGCTTCGCGGCCGTGACGTCGTGCTGGTACTGCCCGACGCCGATTGACTTCGGCTCGATCTTCACCAGCTCCGCGAGCGGGTCCTGCAGCCGCCGGGCGATCGAGACGGCGCCGCGCAAGGACACGTCCATGCCCGGCAGCTCGGCCGCGGCGAGCGCCGACGCCGAATACACCGATGCTCCGGCCTCGGACACCACGATCTTCTGCGGTTTGGCGTCTGGCCCGGACGAGAGCTGTTTCAGCAGTTCGGCGGCGAGCTTGTCCGTCTCCCGTGACGCCGTGCCGTTGCCGATCGCGACAAGTTCGACGCCGTGCTTCTTGGCCAAGGCCACGAGCGTCCGCAGCGCCTCGTCCCATTTCCGGGCCGGTGCGTGCGGGTAGACGGTGTCCGTCGCGACCACCTTGCCGGTGCCATCCACCACCGCGACCTTGACGCCGGTGCGCAGTCCCGGGTCCAGGCCCAGGGTGGCGCGGTTCCCGGCCGGCGCGGCCAGCAGCACGTCCCGCAGGTTCGCGGCGAACACGCGCACGGCCTCGTCCTCGGCGGCGGCGAACATCCGGCTCCGCAGATCAGCTGTCAGCCGGGCCAGCACGCGTGAGCGCCAGGCCAGCTGCGCGGTCTGCAGCAGCCAGGCGTCGGCGGCCCGGCCACGGTCGGCAACCCCAAGGAACCTCGCCACAGCGGCTTCGTACCGGCCGCGCGCGGCGGTGAGGGCGGCGTCGTCGTTCGGTTCAGCCTCGGCGAGATCCAGCTCCAGCGCCCCGTCCTTCTCACCGCGCAGCAGCGCCAGCACGCGGTGCGAGGGCATCCCGGCCGGCTGCTGGGAGAACTCGAAGTAGTCCTTGAACTTCTGGCCCTCGGCTTCCTTGCCCTTCTTCACGCGGGACACCATCCGGCCCTGGGTCCACAGCCGCTCCCGGAGTGTGGCGGCCAGGTCGGCATCCTGGGCGACGCGTTCCACCAGGATGGAGCGGGCACCGGCGAGCGCCGCGGCCGGGTCCCCGATCGAGTGGTCGGCGTTGAGGTACTTGGCCGCTTCGCGGTCCGGGTCCAGCTCCGGGCGCTTGAGCAGGGCATCGGCGAGCGGCTCCAGTCCGGCTTCGCGGGCGATCTGCGCCTTGGTGCGGCGCTTGGTTTTGAACGGGAGGTAGATGTCCTCCAGCCGGGATTTGGTGTCGGCACCGACGACGGCGACCTGCAGTTCCGGGGTCAGGGCACCCTGCGCGGCAATCGCGTCGAGGATGCTCCGGCGTCGGTCCTCGAGCTCGCGCAGGTAGCGCAGCCGCTCCTCCAGCTCGCGGAGCTGGGTATCGTCCAGCGTTCCGGTTGCTTCCTTCCGGTAGCGGGCGATGAACGGCACGGTGGACCCGGCGTCGAGCAGGTCCACGGCGGCCTTGACCTGCCAGGCCTGCACGCCGAGTTCGGCGGCGATCTGGGCGGCGACGCCGGACTCCTGCGTGTACGGCGGCCCGGTCTGTGGTGAGCCGATCCTCGGCGAAGGGCCGGAGGCGGGCGAGGCGGGTGAGGCGGGGCGCTGCGGGTGTTGGGTCACCCAAACCATTTTGCCCTACGCCGCGAATGAGGGGGCGGCCGGACTGCCGGGTTAGATTGTCGGTGGCCTTTGATAGCTTGGCAATAGGACCATCTACGGCAGCGAATTTACTCAAGCGGATCTAAGCAAGCGGAGCCAATCAACGGGGGCACAGTGTTTTTTCTTGAACCGGAAGTAGCCGGTACCGCGCAGGACCTGGTCTTCTCCGCGAGCGACCTCGTCACGGCCGCCAGCTGCGAGTACCAGCTGCTGCGGAAGCTCGACGAGAAGCTGGGCCGCTCCGCCAAGGCTGTCTTCGAAGACGATGAGATGCTCAAGCACGCAGCGGTGTTGGGTGACCTGCACGAGCGCAAGGTCCTCGACAGATTCGTCGAGGAGTTTGGCCACTGGGATCCGGCCACCGGACACGGCGTGTACGACGTCGTCCCGGCCGAGGCCATGGACCGCGCCACCCTTGCGGCTAAGCATCGGGAATCCATCGACGCCCTGCGCTCCGGCGCCGATGTTGTCTTCCAGGCCGCCTTCTTCGACGGCCAGTTCCATGGCCGCTCCGATTTCCTGGTCCGGCAGGCCGACGGCAGCTACGCCGTGTTCGACACCAAACTCGCCCGCCACGCGAAGGTGACAGCCCTGCTCCAGCTTGCCGCCTACGGGGACCAGTTGCTGAAGGCCGGGATTGCTCCGGACCCGGCTGTGACCCTGGTCCTTGGGGCCACCGTCCAGCTCCCGGGCGGCGGCTTCGACTACGTCCGCAGCCACCACAAACTTTCGGAGATCCTGCCGGTCTTCCGCGAGCGGCGGGACCGCTTCCTGGCTTTGACCTCCTCGCATCTGGCGCAGCCCGGCGCAGTGCAGTGGGGCGCGGTGCAGTGGGAGGCCGCCGGCATCACCGCGTGCGGCCGCTGCGACTACTGCCAGGAGCAGGTCACGGCTACCGACGACCTGCTGCTCGTCGCCCGAATGAATTCGGCACAGCGCAAGAAACTGCACGAGCGCGGCATCTATTCGGTCACGGACTTGGCGCGGGCCAGCCTTCCGATGGCGAACGCAGCGCTCCTGCGCCTGCAGGCCCAGGCCCGGATGCAGAGCGGTATCGGTGGCGCGGATGGTGAGGTCCGGTTCCCCAAGGACGGCCAAGAGCACAGCATCCGCTTTGGGGTCATTCCGGAAAACACACTGGCTGAGCTGCCCCCGCCCAGCGACGGCGACATTTTCTTCGACTTCGAGGGCGATCCGCTGTGGCAGGAAGAGGCCACCGGAGTCTGGGGACTGGAGTACTTGTTCGGCGTCATCGAAGCACCGACGGGACCCGGCGTCCCCGGGGTTTTCAGGCCGTTCTGGGCGCACAGCCGGGAGGCGGAGAAACAGGCCTTCCTCGATTTCCTCGACTATGTGGAAAAGCGCCGTCGGGACTACCCGGACATGCACGTCTACCACTACGCCGCCTATGAGAAGACGGCGCTCCGGAAACTCTCCGTCATGCACGTTGCCGGCGAAGACACCGTGGACAGCTGGCTGCGCGACGGGCTCTTGGTGGACCTGTACCAGACCGTCCGGAACAGCATCCGGATCTCGGAGAACTCTTACAGCATCAAGAAACTTGAGCCGCTCTACATGGGGACGAATCTTCGCTCCGGGGATGTGAAAGACGCCGGCGCCTCCGTGGTTGCCTACGCCCACTACTGCGACGCACGTGACAATGAGCGGCCCGATGAAGCGGCCACAATCCTCGCAGGGATCTCCGACTACAACGAATACGATTGCCTCTCCACACTGGAGCTCCGGAACTGGCTCCTGGGCCTGGCACAGGAGCGCGGGATCGAGCCGGGAGGCGGCGTCGCGGTCGGAGACAATGTCGCGCCCTCTGCCGCGTTCAACGCCGCAGACATCAGCGCGGGCTCCGGGCCGGCTTCCGCTGAACTGGACCCGCTCGAACTGGACCCGCTCGAACTGGACCCCCTGGAAGCGGCGCTGGCCGAACTGGCGGGACCCGGCGTCGGACTTACCGAGGACGACCGGAAGGCCCTCTCGATGCTGGCGGCGGCGGTCAGCTATCACCGGCGGGAGCGCAAGGCGTTCTGGTGGGCGCACTTCGACCGTTGCGAGAATGGCCCCGACACCCATCGCCAGCAGGACCGCAACGTCTTTCTCGTCGAGGACGCCGAGGTTCTTGAGGACTGGTGGAAGGATGGCGCCAAGCTTCCGGAGCGGAGGGTGAAGCTGATCGGCACCGTAAGCCCCGGCTCGGACCTGCGTGAAGGCACCACGTGGTTCCGCATGTATGAGCCGCCGCTTCCGGCCGGGCTCGAGGGCACAGGCATCAACGGGACCGGGCGCAACGGCTGGTTCGGCACCGAGGTTCTGGAGCTGGGCCACGAGGATGGCAAGGACACCGTCATCATCCGGGACAAGCTCCGCAAGAACATCGAACCCTATAACCAGGTCCCCGTCGCGCTGACCGAAGACCAGCCCATCCAGACCAAGAGCCTCGAGGAGGCGCTGGCGGCCCTGGCTGCCGGCGTCACCTCGGCGTTGCGGGCCAGGCCGTCCGCGTTCCCGCATCACCCGGCCCTGGATCTGGTCCGGCGGGTTCCGCCGCGGCTTGCCTCCGGCGCGCCGCTGCCCGCGCCCGGAGACGGACCGGACCGGTATATCGACGCCATCACCGAGGCCGTCGCGGCCCTGGACCACTCCTACGTGGCGGTGCAGGGTCCTCCCGGGACCGGCAAAACCCATGTGGGCTCACACGTGATCGCCCGGCTCGTGGCCCGCGGCTGGAAAATCGGGGTCGTCGGCCAGTCCCATGCGGTGGTGGAGAACCTGCTGAAGACGGCAGTAACCAAGGCCGGCGTCGATCCCTCCGTGGTCGCCAAGGATGTGAAACACGCGGAGCCGCTTCCGTGGGAGCAGCGTTCGGCGCAGGATGTGGCCCGCCTGCTCGGCTCGCCCGGCGGGGCGCTGGTCGGCGGCACGGCGTGGACCATGACGGGAGCAAATGTCCCGGCCGGGTCGCTGGATCTGCTGGTGATCGACGAGGCCGGGCAGTTCTCCTTGGCCAACACCCTTGCCGTGGCCCAGGCAAGCAGCCGGCTGCTCCTGCTCGGGGATCCCCAGCAGCTGCCACAGGTCAGCCAGGGCGCACACCCCGAACCGGTGGACGAGTCAGCTCTGGGCTGGGTTTCCGCCGGTCATGCCACGCTTCCGCCGGAGCTTGGCTATTTCCTGGCCGACTCGTGGCGGATGACCTCGGAGCTGTGCCGGGCCGTCTCCGAGCTCTCCTATGAGGGCAAGCTGCGCTCCGCCCCGGCTGCTGACCTCCGGAGGCTCGATGGACTTCCTGCCGGAATCGAGACCGTCATGGTGGAGCACAGCGGCAACATCACGTCGTCGGCCGAGGAGGCCGCCGAAGTGGTCCGTCAGGTGAAACGGCATCTGGGGCTGAGCTGGCATTCGGAGGAGGGCACCGGCCCGCTCGACGCCGCCGACATCCTGGTGGTGGCGGCCTACAACGCCCAGGTCAACGTGATCCGCGACGCTCTGGACACCGCGAATCTCGCCAGCGTGCGGGTTGGGACCGTGGATAAGTTCCAGGGTCAGGAGTCCGCGGCGGTGATTGTGTCCATGGCGTGTTCGGCGGTGGCCGAGGCTCCGCGGGGCATGGAGTTCCTGCTCTCGCGCAACCGGATCAATGTGGCGGTCTCCCGCGGCCAGTGGCGGGCGGTGATCGTCCGCGCGCCAGAACTGACGAACTACCTGCCCGCGCATCCGGAGGGCATGGAACAGTTGGGCGGGTTCATCGGCCTGTGCCAGCGGTCGGTGGCGTCCTGAGCTTTGCCCGCCCGCCCGCGGGACATGCCCATTTTTAGATGCCCACCGTGGGCACAAGGGCATCCTGCCCACTGTCCACGACCAAGGCTGGACATGCCCCACGCTGGTTCAAACCCTCCCGCGGGACATGCCCATTCTTAGGCGCCCACAGTGGGCACAAGGGCATCCTGCCCACTGTTCACGACCACGGCTGGACATGGCCCCACGCTGGTTCAAACCCTCCCGCGGGACATGCCCACTCTTAGACACCCGCAGTGGGCACAAGGGCATCCTGCCCACTGTTCATGACCAAGGCTGGACATGTCCCATGGTGGCTGGTTCCGGCGCGGGGAGGCCTTCGGCCAGCAGGAGTGCCTCATCCAGCACCGCGCCGAAGTTCGCGGGGTCGTGCGCAAACCGGCCCAGGAACAGGCCCGAGACGCCCTCCAGCGTTGGCAGCAGTCCGGGCTTGGCCGAACCCCCGTAGATGACCGGCAGCCTTGGCGCGCCGGCGACGCTGAGCTGCGCCCGGAGTCGCTGGACGACGTCGGACACGTACGCGGCGGCGGCGGGCTCGGCCGCGCCGATGGCCCAGACGGGTTCGTAGGCGATGGTGAGCCGCCCGGCGAGCTCCCAGTCGCCGTCGACGGCCGACTCGATCTGGCGGTACACAAAGTCCGCGGCGGCGGAGGGCTCCCCGCGCTCAGTCTCCCCCACACACAGCAGCGGCATGAGCCCGGCATCGTCCGCGGCCCGGACTTTGAGGGCCACCATGGCATCGTCCTCGTTGAAATGCCGCCGGCGTTCGGCATGGCCGATCTCCACGAGCCGGACGCCGAGTTCCGCGAGCATGGACGGGGCCACCTCCCCGGTCCAGGGCCCGTCCGCCCAGCCGCAGTTCTGCGCCCCGAGCACCAGTGGCGAACCGGCCAGGAGCCGGGACGCCGCGGGCAGGACAGGGAAGGACGGGATGACAAACGGGACAACCCGCCCGGCCGCGAGGGCCGGACGGGTGTCCACTTCGTGCCGCAGCCGCTCCAACCAGTCCAGGCTGTCCCGGTAGCCGAGGTACATCTTGGTGCTGACCCCCACCAGGATCTGGTTGCTGGAGGTCTGGCTGCCGGGAATCTGCTGCATTTGTTGGTGCTTTCTGCTGAGGCCCGGCCCCGGATCGCTCCGGGGCCGGGCCATCCAGTTGATGGGCGCTGGAAGGCGGGGGCTGGGAGGCCTTACTGTTCCAGCAGCTCGTCGGCCTTGTTCTTGAAGCGGCGGGTCGCGAACATCATGGCTGCTGCCAGGAATGGGAGCACGCCGAGGGCGTAGACGCCCATGGTTCCCGTGTCCGAGGCGGTCATCTGGTTAACCGAGGTCCGCAGGATCGGCGCGACGAAGCCGCCGAGGTTTCCGAGCGAGTTGATCAGGCCGATCCCCGCGGCCGCGGCCGTACCGGTCAGGAACGCCGTCGGGTACGACCAGGCGATGGGGCCGATGGAAAGGAAGGAGCACACGGCGAGGGTGATGAAGATGATGCCGAGTGCCGGAATGTGGTTTGCGCCGGCCCACGCGGAGCCGAAGATGCAGAGCCCCGTGGAGACGAACAGCCCGGTGCCCCAGACCCGGCGGCGGACCACCGTGTTGGCGGCCTTGCCGATGAAGTAGCAGGCGAAGATGCCGAAGAACCACGGGATGGCTGCCATCAGGCCGACGGCGATGCCCACCTTTTGCCCGGTCAGCTGGGCCACCTGCTGCGGCAGGTAGAACGTAACGCCGTAGACGGCGATCTGCAGGCAGAAGTAGATGACGGTGAAGTACCAGACCTTGCCGTTCTTCATGGCGGCCAGGACGCCGCGCGGCCCGGATTCTTCCTTGACGGTGTCCTCCAGCGCCATGACCTCCAGGAGCGCGTTCTTCTCGTCCTTGGCCAGGAACTTGGCGTCCTGCGGGCTGTTGATCAGGAAGAAGTACGCGGCGATGCCGGCGATGACCGCCAGCATGCCCTCGACGAAGAACATGACCTGCCAGCCCTGGACGCCGGGCACCTGGTCGCCGATGTTGATCAGCCAGCCGGAGAGCGGTGCGCCCAGCATCTGGGAGAACGGCTGGGCCAGGTAGAAGATGGCGAACATCTTGACGCGGACCTTATTCGGGAACCAGGCCGCCAGGAACATGATGACGCCGGGGAACAGCCCGGCCTCGGTGACACCCAGCAGGAACCGCAGGATGATGAAGGAAGTCTCGCCCTGCACGAACGCGAAGCAGGCGGAGACGATTCCCCACGTGATGGCGATGCGGGCCAGCCACACCTTGGCGCCGAATTTCGTCAGGAGCAGGTTGCTCGGGATTTCGAACAGGGCGTAGCCGATGAAGAAAATACCGGCACCGAGGGCGAATGCGCCGGCACTAATGCCCTTGTCCACTCCCAGCGCCGCCTCAGAAAAGCCCACGTTGGTGCGGTCCAGGAAGGCGACCACGTACAGGATCACCAGCATGGGCATAAGCCGGCGGGAGGCCTTGGAGATGGCCGATTTAAGGACCGGTGTCTCCAGTAGGTCCCGGGTGGACGTTGTTGTTACGGACATCAAAAACTCCTCGTCGAGCAATCAGTGGTGTAACTCAGTGGGTGGATCAGTTGCGTGGAGAACGGCCGGATCCGGCCAGGCCAGCCGGGCCAAGCCAGGCAGGCCAGGCCGGATCCGGCCGGGAATAACTTTCTAGCGTGAAAAAACCATCATCAGAACGCCGGCCAGGCAGGCCAGGATCCCGACGGCGAGGTAGATCTTCCGTCCCTTGCTCCAGGCTGCGAATCCGGAGGCGGCGGTGGTTTGGCTGTGTTGTGCCACGATGCTTCTTCCTTAGTGCATGTAGAGTCCGCCATCCACATTCAGCGTCTGGCCGGAGATGTATCCGGCGTCCTCGCTGATGAGGAAGGCGATGGCTGCTGCGATGTCCCGGGTGGAGCCAACGCGGTTGACCACGAGGTCTTTCGTGAGTTCGTCCTTGCGCTCCTCACTGAGGGTGCCGCCCATGATGTCGGTGTCGATGGGGCCCGGTGAGATGGCGTTGACCGTGATGTCGTATTCGCCCAGTTCGCGGGCCGTTGCCCGGGTCAGGCCGATCACTCCGGCCTTCGCCACCGAGTACGGCGTCTTGGAGAACGTGCCGCCGCCACGCTGCGCGGAGACGGAGGAGATGTTCACGATGCGCCCGATCCTGTTCTTCACCATGGATTCTGCGACGCGGCGCGTGGCGTAGTGGACGCCGTTGAGGTTGATGTTGAGCACGCGGTCCCATTCGGCGGCGTCGAGCTCCAGGTAGGGAACCGGCGAGCTGACGCCGGCCACGTTGGCAAGGGCGACGATCTGCGGCAACTCCGCCTCGATGGCGTCGATTGCCGCCCGGACCGAGCCTTCGTCGGACACGTTGGCACCGGCGCCGAACGCCTTGACGCCGTACTCGGCGGCCAGTTCCTTGGCCGCCGCCTTGCAGCGTGCGTCATCGAGATCGATGATGCCGATGTTCCAGCCCTGTCCCGCCAGGTAGCTGGCGGTGGCGCGGCCGATGCCTCGCTCGGACACTGCGCCGGTGATGATGGCAGTGCGTTCTGCGGGGAAAGTGCTCATGGGAATGCTCCTGAAGTGAAAGTGGCGGGTGCGGACTCAGTTAATGGGGGCGGGGCCGAGCTCGTCGATGAGCTTCTGCATGGCCACGTATGCCTTGTTCCGGTAGGCGATCAGTTCCGGCGTGCGCTCCGCCGGGACGTTGAGGAAGCCCGCTCCGGTCTTGGTGCCCAGCTTTCCGGCCTCCACCAGCTCGGTGAGGATCTTCGGAGTGGCGAACCGTTCCGGGAAATCGGTCTGGAGGGACTTGTAGCAGAAGTTGTAGACGTCCAGTCCGGCCATGTCGGCGATCGCGAAGGGGCCGAAGAACGGCAGCCTGAAGCCGAAGGTGGTGCGGACCAGGGTGTCGACGTCCTCCGCGGTCGCGATCTCCTGCTCCACCAGTTGGGCGGCTTCGTGGAACAGCGCGTACTGGAGCCGGTTGAGCACGAATCCGGTGACGTCCTTGACGACGGCGGTCTGCTTGTTGGCCGCGTGCACGAGATCGCGGACGGTGCCGACCGTTGCCGCCGAGGTGCCGGCGTGCGGGATGATTTCCACACCCGGGATGAACGGGGACGGGTTGGAGAAGTGCACGCCCAGGAAGCGTTCCGGGTTGGTGACCGGCTCGGACAGGTCCGCGATGGAGATCGTGGACGTGTTGGAGCCGATGATGGCGTCCGGCCGGGCTGCCGCGCTGATGCGGGCCAGGGTCTGGTGCTTGATCTCGATGACCTCGGGAACGGCTTCTTCGATGAAGTCCGCGTCCGCCACGGCTTCCTCGATGTCCTTGGCGGCCCAGAGGTTTTCCTTCAGGATGGCGGTCGAGCCTGCCGGGAAGAGCCCCGCGGCAACGAAGTCGTCGGATTCGGCCAGGAGCCGCTCGTAGTTCTTCTGCGCCACTTCGGCGGACACATCCGCGAGCGCAACCTTGGCGCCGCCGAGCGCCAGGACCTGCGCGATCCCACCGCCCATGTAGCCGGAGCCGACGACGGCGATCTTCCGGGCGGCGTTGATGGCGGCTGCGGTAGCTGTTGATTCGGTCATGTTCAGACTGCCTTCGTGTATTCGGGTTCGTACGAGCAGATGGCGTCCACCTTCGCGGCGGAGGAGGAGTTTTCATCGAAGCGGTGGCTCAGCCATTCGCCCACGAGCTTCTTGGCGAGTTCCAGGCCGATGACGCGCTGCCCCAAGGTGAGGACCTGGGCGTTGTTGCTCAGCACCGAGCGTTCCACGGAGTAGCTGTCGTGGGCGGTGACGGCCCGGATGCCGGGGACCTTGTTGGCCGCGATCGCCACGCCCAGGCCGGTGCCGCAGATCAGCAGCGCCCGGTCGGCCTGGCCCCCGGCGACTTTGCGGGCCGCGTCAACAGCCACGTGCGGATAGGCGGTGGAGTCCTCCGGGCCGACGCCGACGTCCAGCACGGAGGCCACTCGGGGGTCCGCTTCGAGGAGTGCCTTCAGGGCGTTCTTGTATTCGACGCCGGCCTCATCGTTGCCGACGACGATGCGCCAGCCTGTTGTTGTGCTCATGCTTTTGCTCCTTGTTCCGCCGGCTCGGAGTTAGCGAGCCGGGTTCCTGTGCTGGAAGTATCGGTGTGTGCAGAAATCCGCGTGGCGATGAGTGCGAAGGACACCGCGCCGGGGTCGGGGTGGCCGAGGCTCTTCTCGGCGAGCGGGCGGGCCCGGCCTTTGAGCGGACGCAACCCGGACGTCCCATCCGCGGCGGCAGTGGCGGCTTCCGCTGCCGCGGCGAGGGAACCGGCCACCGTTGTGCCGGCGTCGAAGGCGGTGAGGAAGGCGTCCCGGAACGGCACGAGGGCATCCACCATGGTCTTGTCGCCCAATTCGGCCTTGCCGAGCTCGGTGATCGCGTCCACGAAGGCCGTGACCGCGGCGGCTGCGTCCTCGCCGCTGTAGCTGTCCTGGTTGCCCAGGGCCTGTCCGGCGGCGATGATCGCCGAGCCCCAGAGCGCGCCCGAGGTGCCGCCGGCGCGTTCGCTCCAGGCTTCCCCCGCGGCGGTCAGGATGCGCGACGGCGAGGCGCCGTCGTCGTTCGACGCTGCCTGCCCGGCCGCGGTGACTGCCGCGTCCACGCCGCGGCGCATGCCGATCCCGTGGTCGCCGTCGCCGGCGATGGCATCGAGCCGGCCCAGTTCTTCCTCATGCTCAACGATCACGTCGCGCGTCTGGCCGAGCAGGTCGGCCGCCAGCCGGCCGATTGCTGCCGCCGCTGCGGTGGCGCGCTCGACGTCGCCGGTTTCGGCGGCTTCCGGACCGGCGAGTTCGCGGCGGGCGCGGGGCGCCAGGTTTCCCTTTCGGAACGCCGGGGTGTCCGCCGGTGCGGCCCAGTACTGCTCGAGTTCCTCGTCCAGCCACAGCAGGGTCAGGGAAAGTCCGGACATGTCCAGGCTGGTGACGAGTTCGCCGCATTCGGGCTCCACCACGGTGAGCCCGGCGGCGGTGAGAAGCTTCTCGATCTTGCCGAACAGCAGGAAGAGTTCGTCGTACTTGACCGTGCCAAGGCCGTTGACGATTGCGACCACCCGGGTGCCGGCGTCGTCCGGTTTGTCGGCAAGGAGCCGGCTGACCAGGAGGTCGGCCAGTTCGGAGGCGGTGGGCATGGGGTGATCGGAGATGCCTGGTTCGCCGTGGATGCCCAAACCGAGGGACATGTGCCCCGCGGGAACCGTGAACAGCGGTGCCTCCGCGCCGGGCAGGGTGCAGCCGTCGAAGGCCACGCCGAGGGACCGGGTGCGGTAGTTGGTCCGGATGGCCAGCCGTTCGACGTCGTCCAGGCTCAGCCCCGCCTCCGCGGCGGCTCCGGCGATCTTGAAGACTGTCAGGTCCCCGGCGATGCCGCGGCGCTTCTCCATCTGGTCCAGCGGGGCACTGGCGATGTCGTCGGTGACCAGGACCGTGCGGGTTTCAATGCCTTCGGCGTTGAGGCGCAGCTGGGCCTGGCCGAAGTGCAGGACGTCGCCGGCGTAATTGCCGTAGCTCAGCAGCACGCCGCCGCCGGCGCTGGCCGCCTTGGCCACGCGGTAGACCTGGCCGGCCGCGGGCGAGGCGAACATGTTGCCGCAGGCCGAGGCGGTGGCCAGTCCCGGGCCGACGAGGCCGGCGAAGGCCGGGTAGTGCCCGGAGCCGCCGCCGACCACCAGGGCAACCTGCCCGGCCGGGACCTCGGTGGAGCGGACGACGCCGCCGTCGACACGGGCCACGTAGCCGCGGTTGGCCGCAACGAAGCCGTCCAGTGCCTCATCCGCGAAATCAGCGGGATTGTCGAAGATCTGGGTCATGGTTCCTCATTGAATCCGTGTTGGAGAAGTATTGCTGGGAATCTGGGGTGGTGCGGCCGCCCCCAAATGGCTTGACGGCCGCACCAGGCACGGGTGTCAGGCGCCGGGTCAGACGCTGGCGAGCGCCGTGGCTGCGGGCAGCTGCCGGCCCTGTGCCACCTGGCTCTGGCCGAGGGCGTAGCCGTCGGTCTTCGGCAGGACCTGGCGGCGGAGGTAGTCCTGGTTGCTGGCCGTAACGCTGAGGCCGTCGCCGCCGTAGTGCTCGGTGCAGAGGATGCCCTGGAAGCCAACGGAAAGCGCGACCTTGAACGCCTCGCGGTAGTTGATGAGGCCGCTTTCCATTGGGGCCGGCATCGCGACGTAGGTGTCCCGGGCCACGTCCTCGTCGCGGATGTAGTTCTTCATGTGCCAGTAGTTGGAGTACGGCAGGGTCTTGGCGACCATTTCGCGCCAGTCCTCAATCGGGCGGTGCAGCCGGATGAGGTTGCCGATGTCGGGGTTGATGCCGACGTTGGCCAGGCCGATGTCCTGGACCAGTTGGACGGAAGAATCCGCGGTGCCGAGGTACGTGTCCTCGTACATTTCGAGCGAGAGCAGGACGCCGACCTCGGCCGCGTGCTGGCCGAGTTCCCGGAGGCGGCTCACGGCTTTGCCCCAGGTTTCCTTATCCCCCACCGGGTCCTTGTATCCTTCGACGGTCCAGAACCACAGCTGCTTCTGCTGCTCGGCGGTGATGGCCTGGTGCAGGCCGAACGAGACAACCTCGCAGCCAAGCTCGGCGGCGGCGTCGATGGTGCGGTGGCTGTACGCCAGGTTGGCTTCCCAATTGCCTTCCTCGATCACGCTGCGGCGGATGGCCGAGATGACGGGGATGCCGATGCCCACGTTGTCCGCGGTCTGCTTGAACTCGGCAAGGCGAGCGGAGCTCAGGTCGCCGGGGCGGACCCAGCTGTCCGTGAGGTCGGCGTCGGCAAAGCCGGCTTCCTTGACCTCGGTGAGGACCTCGGCCCAGGCGGAGGCATCGGCGTCGTTGATGTGGTTACCCTGCGCGTCGGTTCCCGGGAACTGCAGGAGCGCTGCGGTGATGGGCCAGTTTTCGGCTGTGTAGGCCATGGGGGTCACTCCTTCGTGGAATCCTGTTTCCTATAGGATTTACTATCTGGAGGGATGTTGTCAAGGTCACATCCCGGGTTACGCGCGCTTCGCCGCAAAAGCCGCGGTTGCGAAGACCTCCGGATTCAGGACGCTGGCAGGGCGCTCCGCCGCCGCGACGGCAAGTATCGAGGCAATGGCACTGGCCGCAACATCCCGGGTGAAATCCTCGGTCCAGCACAGGGAATGCGGGGACAGCACCACGTTGTCCAAGGTCAGCAGCTCGTCGTCGGGAAGCAAGGGTTCGGGCTCAAAGACGTCCAGTCCGGCGCCTGCGATCCGGCCGTCGCGCAGGGCGTCCCGGAGGGCATCCGTGTCCACCAGCTTTCCGCGGCCGATGTTGATCAGGTAGGCGCTGGGCTTCATCCGGGCCAGCGCGGCGGCGTTGATCAGCTTTTCGGTTGCCGGGGTCAGCGCGGCGCAAAGCACAACGTAGTCCGAGCGCTCCAGGAGCTCGTTCAGGCCCAGCAATTCAACGCCGAGCCCGGCGGCCTCCGCGTGGCGGCCGCTGCGGTTGTTGCCCACCACGTTCATCCCGAGCGGGGCCAGCAGGCGGGCAAGCTCAGCGCCCACGCTGCCAAAGCCCACGATGCCGACCGTCTGCCCCACCAGCGGCGCGCCGCGGTAGTGCTCGCGCTGCGCCCAGTCCGAGGTCCGGGTCAGCCGGTCCTTGGCCAGGAGCTTGTGCGAGAGCGCCAGGAGCAGCGTCAGCCCTGCCACCGCCAGCGGCCGGCGGATGGCATCCGGGGTGTTGGTGACAACGACGCCGGCGCGGGTGCAGGCGTCCAAGTCGATGGTTTCGTAGCCGGCCCCGAACCGGGCGATCAGCCTCAGGTCCGGGGCGTGGTCCACGGTGCGTGAATCGAAGGCGATGTGCCCCAGCGACAGCACGGCGTGGACCCCGGCGAGGTCGGGCAGCGGAACCGGGTCTGTGTAGCTGGGCAGGACGCGCCAGCTGATGCCGTTCTCGCTGAGCCGCTGCAGGCCCAGGTCCCCGTGGATGGAGCTTCCGTCGGGCCGCGCAGCGTCGGCCGTGACGGCGACGGTGAACGGCGACCGGGTGGTGCCGGCCGGGGTTGTTTCCGCCGGGGTGGTGCCGGCCGCCGGGGCGGGGGCGGCCGGGGTGGTGCCGGCCGGGGTGGTGCCGGCCGGGGCGGCCGCCGGGGCGGTTCCCGCCGGGGCGGCCGCCCAGTTGGCGACCGCCGTCGTCGTCAATGCGTTTGTTGCTGTGCTCATGCGTCGGTTCGGCTTTCTGTCTGCATTACTGCGGTCTTGTCCTTGATGGGTTCGCGGACCAGCACGGTGTAAGCCACGGCGGCAAGGGCCGCGATGATGCCGCCGATGACGAACGACGGCGCGTAGGAACCGGTGGCGTCGGCGATCACGCCGGTCAGCAGCGGAGCAAAGGCGCCGCCGAAGTAGCCGCCGAAGTTCTGGATGGCACCGACCGAGGCAACCTGGGAGTTGTCCACGATGTCGCCGGGCATGGCCCAGGCGGCTGCCTGCATGGTGGCAACGAAGCCCAGCGCCACGGTCATGACACCGATGGCGAGCGGGAGGGAATCCACGAACGGGATGAGGCAGATGAGGATGCCGGCGGTGATGGCGGCGACGGACATCACGTGGCGCTTGGCCAGCAGCGGATCGCGGCCCGCCTTCTTGGAGTAGCGCGTCATGACCCAGCCGCCGGTGATTCCGAGGATGGCTGCGCCGAGGTACGGGACAGCCGCGAGCCAGCCGGAGCTGGCGATGCTGGCACCGCGTTCTTCCTGCAGGTAGAGCGGCAGGAAGACGATGAAGATGTTCCAGATCCAAATGACGCAGAAGAAGCCGGCCATCATGCCCCAGATTTGGCGGTGCTTGAAGAGTCCGAGCCAGGAGACTTTCTTGGCCGTCAGCAGCTGGGTGGTGCGCTGGCTTTCGATGTAGTCCAGTTCCTTCGCGCTGATGCGCTTGTGCTCTTCGGGGGCGCGGTAGTACAGGAAGAAGGCCAGGGCCAGCACGAGGCCCGCGACGCCGAGGAAGAGGAAGATGGCCTGCCAGCCGAAGGCGAGCATGATGGCGGTCAGGATGGGCGGGGCGATGGCCGGTCCCCATTTGGAACCGCTGTCCCAGATGGCGGTGGCCTGCCCGCGTTCGGCCCGGGGGAACCAGTCAGCGGTGAGCTTGGCCGATGCCGGCCCGTTGGGGGCTTCGGCGACGCCGAGCAGGAAGCGGAACGTGATGAACTGCCACATCTTGCCGCCGATGGCCATCAGCGCCGTCGCGATGCTCCAGCCCGCGATTGCCAGGAAGTACATCCGGCGGGCGCCAAGCTTGTCCACAAGCCAGCCGGCGGGCAGCTGGGCAAATGCGTAGGTCCAGGAGAAGACGGTGCCCAGGAGGCCAATGTCCGTCCGGGTCATGCCGAAGTCTTTGATCAGTTGCGGCGCGGCAATGGAGATCGCGCTCCGGTCCATGTAGTTGATGATGCCGGCGGCTAGCGCCCAGCCGAGGATCCACCAGCGCAGATTCTTAATGGTGCGGCGTGTTGCGGATTCCTTGGGCCCTGCGGCCAAAGTTTCTGTTTGCACTCTTCACTCCCTCGTGACTCCCAATGCCGGCACCGTAGCCGTCACAATCGAAGATCCTATAGGCTCTTCGATCGAATTGTGAAGAGGGTCACAAAAAAGTTATTGCGGGGTCCGCTGCGGCTGCCTGCGGAAGCAGGCGGCTGCCCTCCGGAGGGAGACTTATTCTGCGGGAGCGTCCGCGATGGCGCGGCCGCGCACCTTCTGCACGTGCTCGGCCATGGCGGCTGCGGCCTTCTCCGGATCGCCCGAGGAAAGCGCGTCCAGGACCGCTTGGTGCTCGGCGATCGCCTGTTCCGCGTCCGTGATGCCCACGCCGCCGAACAGGCGGAAACGCTGGACCTGCCCGCCGAGGGCGGCATAGGCGGCCACCATGAACTGGTTGCCGGTCTGCTCCGCGATCAACCGGTGGAAGCGCTCATCGGCTTCCAGATAGTCGCGGTATTCGGCAAACGACGGGCCCCGCGGCGCCTTCTTGAGGTCCGCGACGGCCCTGACCAGCTCGGCATGGTGCGCCGGCGTCTGCCGGGCGCACGCCAAACGGGCATTCACGGGCTCGATGGCAAGCCGCGCTTCCATGAGTTCGGCGAAGTCCTCCTGGGTGAACATCGGCGCAACCCGGTAGCCTTTGAGCGCGACGCGGCGAACCATTCCGGTGTGTTCGAGCCGGGCAAGCGCTTCGCGCACCGGCGTGGGGGAAACATCGAGCTCGCGGGCCGTTCCATCGATGCTCACGGCGGCCCCGGGCTCGAGCCGTCCGTCCATCAGCGACGCCAGAAGCTCTTCGTAGACGTGGTCGGCGAGGACCTGGCGGCTGACGGGACGGCCCGCGTAGTGGCCCTCAGGGCGACTCCCGGAGGAAGCTAGTTGCATGTTCAGATCCTATAGGACGGGGACATGCCCATTCTTTAATGCAAAGAGTGGGCAGAACGGTGTTCTGCCCACTCTTTGTTGCCACCGCTGGACATGTCCAGCGGTGGAGGTGCCGCCCCTGCGCTAGTTCTGGTAGGCCGGGTAGTCCGTGTAGCCCTCGGCGCCGTCGGTGTAGAACGTGGCCGGATTCGCCTCGTTGACCGGCAGGCCCTCGCGCCAGCGGCGGACCAGGTCCGGGTTGGCGATGGCGGGACGTCCGACGACGACGGCGTCAGCGTGGCCGTCTGCGACCAGGGCGGTCGCCTCGTCGCGCGTGGTGACGATGCCGAAGCCGGTGTTGACCAGGAACGTTCCGTTGAAGCGTGCGCGCAGGTCCTGGACCAATTCGCTGGCGGGGTCCTTGTGCAGGACGCTGAGGTAGGCCAGCTTCAGCGGAGCCAGGGCGTCCACGAGGTGGCCGTAGGTGGCCCGGACGTCCGCTGCGTCGAGTTCGAGGGCACCCTGGACATTGTGCTCCGGGGAGATGCGGATGCCGACGCGGTCCGCGCCAATGGCGTCCACCACGGCCTGGGTAACTTCGATCACGAAACGCGCCCGGTTCTCCGGGGAGCCGCCGTAGACGTCGTCGCGCTGGTTGGCGGCCGGAGTGAGGAACTCGTGCAGCAGGTAACCGTTGGCCGAGTGAAGTTCGACGCCGTCGAAACCTGCCTCTACCGCCTTGCGGGAGGCCGTCACGAATTCCTCGACGATGCCCGGCAGTTCCTCGGCGGTCAGGGCGTGCGGTACGGGGAACGCCTTCTTGCCCTCGTACGTGCGGGTCTCGCCGTCGATGGCAATGGCACTGGGCGCGACCACTTCATAGCCACCGGTGGTGTCCTCGTGGGTGACCCGGCCGGCGTGCATGACCTGGGCGAAGATCCGGCCGCCCTCAGCGTGCACGGCGGCTGTAACGTTGGCCCAGCCCGCGAGCTGCTCGTCGGTCACGAGCCCGGGCTGGCCCGGGAAGCCTCGGCCTGCGTGGCTGGGGTACGTGCCCTCACTGACGATCAGGCCGAGCGAGGCGCGCTGACGGTAGTGTTCGACCACCAGCGGGCCGGGGATTCCTTCGTTGCCCGAGCGTACGCGGGTAAGCGGCGCCATCACGAGTCGGTTGGGTAGTTCCAGCTCGCCGAGGGTCATCGGGGAAAACAGCATGCGCAGTTCCTTTCACAATGGATTGGTTCATTGGCGGTAACTGAACAGCGTTTGCGACTATTCCATCTGAGACTCGGATCACGACGGGTGGACGATGATCTTCACCGCCGTGTCGTTGTGGTTGATCAGCGTGTCGAACCCTTTGTCCACCAAGTCGTCCAAGGCGATTCTCCCGGTGATGAAGGGTTTCAGGTCGACTTTTCCTTCCTGGACGAGCTTGATGGCGGCTTTATGATCGCCGCAGTAAGCGATAGTGCCGCGCAGATCAATTTCCTTCAGAACCACTTTCTGCATATCCACCGTGGCCGGGTGTCCCCAGATCGAGACGTTGACGACGACGCCGGCGGGCTTCACGACATCGAGCATCGTGTCTAACACGGCATTAACGCCTGCGCATTCAAACGCCGCATCGGCCCCTGCGCCGTTGGTCAGTTCCAGCACGCGCGCCTTGACGTCGTCGGTACTGGGGTCGAGAACGTGATCCGCAACTCCGGAGGAAGCCGCCTTGTCCTTGCGGGCGGCCGACAGCTCGGTGACGATCGTGGTGATGCCGATGCCTTTGAGGACCGCGGCGGTCAGGAGCCCGATGGGTCCCGCACCCCCGACGACGGCGACGTCCCCGGCTTTGAGGCCGCTCCTGCCGACGGCGTGATAGGCCACCGCGAGGGGTTCGATAAGTGCGGCCTCGTCCAAGGGAATGTCGCCGACAGGGTGCACCCAACGGGTGTCGACGACGACCTTCTCGCTTAGGCCGCCACCACCGCCCGCCAACCCAATGAAGCCCAACTTTGTGCACAGGTTGTAGTGTCCGCTGAGGCAGGGACCGCATTCATTGCAGACGACGTACGGCTCAACGACAACATTGTCTCCGACTGCCAGCCCGCTGACCCCTTCCCCGACTTCTTCGACGGTGCCGGAGAACTCGTGGCCGAGGGTGACCGGGGCGGCCTCGTGGGTGAGGGTGTGGGGGTGGCCGGGCGGCGGGGTGAAGATGGGTCCTTCGAGGAATTCGTGGAGGTCGGTGCCGCAGATACCGCACCAGGCCACGGCGATCTTCACCGTTCCCGGACGCAGCTCCGGCTCTTGGATGTCTTCGATCCGGAGATCCTCGCGGGCGTGGAATCGTGCTGCTTTCATGGCGTTTCACCTTCGCATTCCAGGCCGTGGATGCGGCCCGATCAGGCGCATCCACGGAATGTCGTTGGATTTCACAGCGGGGCCGTAATTCCAGTCTGGTGGCCGTGCCTGGGATTGTCACGGCCTGTTCGAGTCAGCGACTGTAGTGCGTGGGCTGCAGCTCGAAAAAACGCGGCGGAGCGACGCACTAGGGGGGAGGCGGAGCGACGCCGGGGCAGCCCTGGCCTTGGGGGTTCTGCAGGCATGTGTCCGCGTAATTCCTGGTGATCGACCGCCAGACGCTGACGGTCTGTGGCGGCGAGCTGAAGGATCCTTGGCCCGGGATGGGAAGGGGAGGTCCGCCATTCACGGAGTAGGTGCCGCGGAAATGCGTTGTCAGAACTACCGGGAAGTCGCCGGTCTGGGCGTAGACGTGGCTCGTCAGGGTCTTCTCGCCCCAGCGGTCCTGCGGAAGCGGTCCGCCCGCCGCCGTTTGCGGGCCCCGTGACGTGCCGTCGCCATAGCTCCACGTGTATTCCACGGGCTTGGCCGTGACGTGGACGGCCTGAGCCAGGATTGAGATGTCGAACTGCTGATCTGCGGCGCTGGCAAAGAAGTTCGTCTCTGCAC
The DNA here is from genome assembly GCF_900102785.1 of Arthrobacter sp. ok362. Lineage (GTDB taxonomy): Bacteria > Actinomycetota > Actinomycetes > Actinomycetales > Micrococcaceae > Arthrobacter. Next base: position 105,823 of record NZ_FNGC01000013.1, on the reverse strand, counting down.
CGCGCAGGGTGTTGGGGCTGGGTTGGGCCGTAGAGGTTCCCGCAGATATCGGAAGTTGCTGGAATTGTCGTTGGATCATTGTGGCAATTCTGGGGAGCAAGTCCTCGGGCTTGGGATCGAAGAGACACGTTGGGCCGGAGTGGAACGACCAAGTCGGGTTGGGCACGCCCGCCGGTGCTTTCAGCCAGACCACGGGAATGCCGGCCTTGCCGTTTGGCCCCTTCGAACAGTCCACGGCGCGGGCGAGACACTCGGCGTCAAAGTCACCTCCGCCAAGGTGGCACTGGAGTTCGTATTTGTATTGGAAGGGGTCCGCATTGGTGGGACCCGCAGGCGACCAGGCGAATCCTCCTGAAGTCGGATCCAGAAGCCACGCTCCCACTTTGACAGCGCCAGGTGTCCACGTTCCCTTGACAGGCGGCTGATCAGCGTCTGCTGCACCCTGCGCGCCGATCGATGATTGACCCCAAAAGAGAGCCAACAGCCCGATGCCGACCGCAGCTAACGCCGCTCTCTTCATCGCTAGCCAGCTATCGGTTGGATGTTGTTTACGTACCACTTACCGTTCTTGTAGATAGCTAGCATCAAGTTGCCGGTATCGTCGGGTTTGGGATCGGTGCTGTTCAACGTGCCATCGGCGTTGTAGTACGAAAGCGCCTGTTGGGAGGCTTGGACCGCTACTTGGTAGTTGCCGTCCGGGGCAACCTTGAACGTCGTGCTGACAGACGGCGTTTGCACTTTGCCGCCTGCGAGCCATCTTCCGCCCTCATGCCACCCCGAGATAACGGCCTTCGCACTTTCGCAGGCGCGACACTCCGGACTAGTTATCGGTTCAAGCCGGGAAATATCGCCGGTTTCGTACCCGTAGCTGAGCAGTTGGAACCAGTACCGGGCAAACGCCTCTAGCCCTTCCTTCGTCTCCGCCTTCGCAGCTTCCGGCAGTTCGGGAACGGGAACGTTCTGTGCCCTGCCGGTCGCGTCGGCCGGTTTGTAGCTGGCGGTGGGCGTCGGAGTTGCACTCGGCGTGGAAGTTGCTGACGGGCTTTGCGGATCAGCCGGTGGCGATCCGGGAGGCGGGGCACCACCCCCGCTGCACGCTGTGGCCGACATCAGGGAGATTGACACCAAAGCGACCGCACAGGCTCGCCAGGGACCGGAAAGCGAAGTGCGAGATGTCATGGTCAGCTACTCCCCCGATAGAAAATCAAGACGTCTGAAGCCCAATAGTGGCTTAAGGGTAACCGAGATCACATTTTGCTGGTCAAAATTATCCACAGGCGGAATTCACCGGCCCGCAAACCGGCAGCCCCACCCGTGTTGAGTCCGCAATCCGGCAGCCCCACCCGTCTTGAGTCCTTTAGCCCCTAGCGATTTGCCTACAGTCGCCAGCACAATGAACCCATGATGTTCGAACACGAAGACGGCGATCCCATCCTCACGCTGGACGACGAGCAATCCTGGAAACTGATTGACAGCACAAAACACGGCAGACTCGTGGTCACTGTGGCCGGAGAACCCGACATCTTCCCGGTGAACTACGCGACGAGCGGCCGGAAATTGTTCCTCCGCACCGCCCCGGGAAACAAACTGGCCGAGCTCACCATCAACTCGAAGGTGCTCTTCGAAACCGACGGCGTCCTGTCCGAGGAAGCGTGGTCAGTGGTCCTGCGCGGCACTGCAAGGGTGCTTGATCAATCGGCGGATATCGCCGAGGCCGAGGCCCTCGGACTCAAACCCTGGGTTCCAACGTTGAAGGACTTCTACGTGGAGATTACGCCGACCTCGGTCAGCGGACGCCACTTCCAGTTCGGCGAACACCCGGAGCGGGAGATCTAACGCCCCCGCGACCGGCCCGGCAGCCGCCGCGGCTTAGCAGCCGCCTAGACTTAAATGATGGCGGACAAGCTGACTCCGGAGCGGCGCAGCTGGAACATGTCCCGGATCCGGGGCAAGAACACCAAGCCGGAAATGCTGGTCCGCAGGCTGCTGCACGCCAAGGGATACCGTTATCGCCTGCATGGCACGGCGAGGGGCGGCAAACTCCCGGGCAACCCCGATCTCGTCTTCGCCGGCCGCCACAAGGTCATCTTCGTCAACGGCTGCTTCTGGCATTTCCATGACTGCCGGGTAGGGCAGCACGCACCCCAAGCAAATGCCGACTTCTGGGAAACCAAACGTACGCGGACCCGGAACCGCGACGCCGCCCAGCGGCTTCAGCTCGAACGCGAGGGCTGGGGAGTGCTCACGGTGTGGGAGTGCGAGCTGAAGGATCGATCGGCGTTGGAGCTCCGGCTCGACGCGTTCCTCCGGGACCTGCCAACGGACGAAACCTCCTGAGGATCTCCGCTGACCAGCAAAGTGCTGCGTGTCGCGCGGCCCCGCTTCCGGGGCAGGCCGAAAGGTCTCAGCTAGTATTCGACTCCGGGGGATTTAGTCAGGTTTGGGTCAGTACCAACGCGTACTGCTAACACGGGAGAGCGCACGATGCCCCACTTGCTGATGTCCAACGACGAGCCCGACACGGCTGCTGCGCTTGCAGATTCCGCTCCGGCAGATTCCAGTCCCACAGTTCTTCAGTTCCCTCGCCTCGGCCACACCAGGCACCGCGCCGTCCGGCCCCGCCAGTTCCGCGGAGCGGACCCTGACTTGGAGCCGCTGCGCCGGCAGGCAACCTCGATCATCGACGAGGTCCTGGCGGGCACCAACCCCGAAGATGCCGACGTGCGGGAGAAACTTCAGTGGCATGTCGCGAACAACCCGGGCCAGCCGGAAAAGGCGCTCCTGGAACATTTGCGGACCGTGGCCGACCAGCAAGAATCCGCCTAGCCGGCTGAGCGGTTTAACTGGCCGGCTGAGCGGTTTAACTGGCCGAACGGTCGATACTGGCCTGCCGGAGCACTTCGCCCCAGGACTGCTGGGCAAGATCTGCCACGGAGGCCAGGATTTCCGACGGCGGCAGGGACAGATCCAGCGGGAACTCGACAATGTCGATGTCGGTATTGAGAATCCGGCGCAGCTTGATCTCCCCTGCACCCGGGTAAATAATCCACGCCGTCGGCACCCGCAGGGATGTGCAGTAGGCCAGCATCCGGTAGTGGTCGCCCGAGAGCGACGCGCCGGCATCAGCCGCGCCCTTGTACTTCGCGTCGTACACCATCACGGGCCGGCCGCCGAGGAGGTGGACGGCCCCCGGCTGGACCACAATCCGGTCCGAGTCGCGGACGGCCTCGTTCAGCAGTGCGTTGTAGCGCAACCGCATTTCTCCGGGGTAGGCGGCCATGGCCTCGCGCAGTGCCGTCCCCACGAAGTCCTCGAACACCTTTGCCATGTCCACCACGAACGACGCCGACTGCTGCTTGCCGTCGCCGGCCTCCGCCGAAGCGTTCCGCAGGATCAGTTCGGCGAGCCGGAGGGCCGCGTGGTAGCGGGTGTTCATCCGGCTGGGCCGCCACTGCGGCAGCGGCGCGCCGGACTGCAGGCGCGTCACGGCGTCGAGCTTTCCCTTCAGCTGGCGCAGCCGGCTAAGGACTTCCGGCCGCACGCGCGGCACCTGGGACATCCGTTCGAGTGCGGCGCGCAGAATCCGATTCTCCGCGATGTCCTCAGTGAACTCGTCATAGGAGACTTCCAGCGGGACCAGCATCCCCGGCCGGCGGGAAATCTGGTCCGACATCCGGATCCGGCCCTTAACGGTCCTGAGGGATTCTTCCACCATGAGGTACCCCTGCAGCACCCCCCGGCTCAGCGCCCGGTCCGCGAGCTGCGCCAGGGATTCGGCCAGGGCACTCCAAAGGTCGGCGTGCTCCACCGCAGACACCGAATCGTCCCGGAAGCCCTGGTCCCCAGCGTAGCCGAGCAGGAACAGCAGCCGGCTCAGCCCGAGCCTTCCCTTCGGCCGCACCTCCAGCTGCACGGAGGGGGTCCGCACGGAGCCCACGCTCCCCACCGGCTCGATCCGGTACAGTCCCATGCCCATCGGCGAGGCTTTCGCCAAGCCGCTGGCGTTGACGTAGGCCGCAGTGTCCGGATCAAGCAGCTCCACGACGCCGGCGGAGAGTTCGTCGAGGACAATGTGCCGGCAGGGCTCCGCCGCGCCGCCGCGTCCGGACAGACCGCGTCCGGGTAGACCCCGCCCGGCCGAACCCCGCTTGGCCGAACCGGCGTCCGACGCGGCCCGGCCGGCGGCCCGGTCGGCGCCGCGGTCCGACGAACTGGGGTTCGAAGAATTGCGGTCCAGCGCTACGGCGTCCCCGGCCAGCCTAGGCATGCGCCAGGCGGCCCAGGAGTTGTTCCAGTCCGAACCGTTCCTCAAGCTGGGCGCGGTTGAGCTGGCCGTGATAGTGCTCCTCCAGCAGCGGCATGAGCTCGTACTTCCAGATTCTGCGCAGGCCCTTGGGCGTCTGCGCGGACTTCTTCATGAAGTAGGAGGGCCCGATCATGAGGTCGCGGTCCCATTCGTCGATCGCGTCGTTCAAGGCATCAAGCAGCAGGGCCGGCGTCGTGTCCAGGTCGCGGGCCTGGAGGAAACGCAGCAGCGAGCCCTTCACGGGTTCCGTCTTCGGATGCAGCTCGATGAAGGAGAACCGCCGCCGGATCGCCGCGTCCATCATCGCGATGGAGCGGTCAGCGGTGTTCATGGTGCCGATGATGTAGAGGTTGTCCGGCAAGGTGAACGGCTCGTTGGGGCTGTACTGGAGGTAGATGCGGTCATCGCGGTATTCGAGCAGGAAGTACAGCTCGCCGAACACCTTGGCGAGGTTCGCCCGGTTCATCTCGTCGATGATCAGGAAGTACGGCTTGCTCTCGTTCCCGGGCTTGGCAGCTTCCTCGGCGAGCCGGCGCAGCGGACCTGCCACGAGCTTGAAGGACACCTGGCCCTCGTCCGTCTTATCCGGGCGGAAGCCCTCGAAGAAGTCCTCATAGGCGTACGACGGGTGGAACTGGACCAGCTTGACCCGCTCGTCCGTGGTGTCGCCGGCGAGCTCGGCGGCGAGGTGCTTGGCAAGGTACGTCTTGCCCGTTCCCGGCGGACCGTAGAGCACCAGCTGCCGGTTCTCCTCGAGGAGTTCGGCGATTTCCTGCAGCGGATCCAGATCCATGTGCAAGGACGCGGCGAACTCCGGCGTCAGCGGCCGGAACCCGTCATGAACCGGTTCGACGGCGGCATCCGGCTCGGCGCCGTCGCCGTCCTCGGCTTCCGCTTCTGCCGGCAGGAGGGCCTCGAGCGCCTGGATCACGCGGGTGATGTCCACGATGTTCCCGGAGGTGGTCAGCTGCCGCTGCACGTGCCGGGGCAGCCCGGTGGCGTCGTGTTCCTCATCGAACCAGCGGACCTTGCGGCGGAGCTGGCGGTTATCCTTTCCATGCTCCGGTTCGCCGAGGACCACGCCGATCCGGACCTTGCCCGAGCTCTGGTAAAGCACGAGGTCACCCGGCTTCATCACGGTCAGGAACGCGAAGACGGCGGTCTTGGTGTCCTCGCGCTCCACGTAGCCGAGGTGCTTGTAATCCTCGTCCACCGCGTTCTGGACCAGCCCGGCGGAAACGCCGGGATCCAGCAGGCGGAGGTGTTCGACGTCGAGCGTCACCGCCTCCTCGTCCCGCCACTCCCCCAGCAGCTCGGCATTGTCGTAGTGGGTGCGCAAGAGCCAGGCGCGGCGGCCGGGATCGCCGACCTTCCGCCACTGGCTCACCAGCTGGCGGGAGTACCAGTCGATCCGCTGCCCGGCCTGCTGATCCAGATGCAGGCGGATCCTGTGGATGTCCGCCGAAATGTCCTCGTCGCTGTCCCCCTTGGCCCCGCCCACCAAGGAAGCGAAGGCGTCGCGGATCTCCTGCCGTTCGACATCGGCCACAACAGGTTCGAAGTAGCTGGGCCAGACCAAAAACTCAATGCTGCGGCGGATGGCCGGCTGGTCATCCGGGGTCCCGGCGACCAGCCGGTGGAAGACCAGCGGGTCCTTGACCGCAGCCTGGACGACGTGGGCCGGCCGCTGTGCGACGTGCTGCACGAAGCGGCAGAGCCATTTCAGGTGGTCCCAGATGGTCCAGTTGAATTCTGCGGTGCGGTCCCGGATCACGCCGTGGTCCGTCATTCCCGCGTAGAGCTCGTCGGGAAGGTCCAACGGAGGCTCCAGCCAGGACGCCGCCTCGGCGACTCGGGCCCGCTTGACCTTCAGCGACTTGACCTCGTGGGCCAGCGGCAGGGACTGGAGGAAGAGTAATTCCACGGCCAGTTGCTTCGCCCCGCGGGTGGCATCTTCCAGGTTCTGGCGCAGATTGGTCATCATGGGCGCCTTGGGATCGGGAACGCCGCGTTCAAGGCGTTCCAGCAACTCCGCGGCAGCCTGGACGGACCATGTTTTGGTGCGGCCGTCCAGGGCGGACGCCTTGCCCAGCAACCCCGGGCCCAGAACAAACCACGCCGCGTCTTCTATCTCCTTGGAGATACCGAGGGCACGGTGCAGGGCAGGCTTCTTGGCTGGGGTCATAGGTTCAATTTACAGGCTTAAACTGAACGCGCGCATTTAACGCCGCCCCAAAGCTACCGCCCAGTAGAGCGCAGCCAAGCGGTCTGCTACGCCTGCTTCGCGGCAGGCCGGCGCTTCACCCCGACGGCGAAATAGGTTGCCGGGCCGATGAAGTTCACCAGGGTGGCAAGCCGCCACATGGCCTTGCTGCCGCGGATCTGCTGAGCCGGGCGTCGGCTGATGTCCGTCTGGGCCGCGACGAGAAGCGAGAGTTGGACGATGCCAGCGCCGACGGTGCCGAACCGCGCCATCGGCGAAAGCTCGTTCCACTTCTTCTTGCGGGAGTGCTGCTTGTGAATGTTGTGGTGCATGTTCTTGCCCATGTTCACGGCGACCACGCCTCCTTAAGCGTCGGAGTTGTCATTGTAGGAGCACCCCCGACAACCGGGTAGAGGCTATGGGACCGGGTGGGCGCGGGTGTACGGGGCCAGCCGCTCCTTCTGCTCCGGCGTCAGCCGCAGCACCCGGCCGGTTGCCTCATTGACGAATGCCAGATGGCTCGTAGCCCGGACGCAGTCCTCCCGCGTGACGGGATCCTGCACCAGGTAGTGGATGTCGAAGCTGGCGCCCTTGACCGCCCCGATCCACAGCTGGACAACGGCGGGCACGTTCCGGTATTCCAGCGTCCTGACGTACCTGATCTTGTGCTCGACCACGAGCGCCAGCGTCCCTTCCGGGATTTCGTTAAAGAGCGACACGCGGGGTTCGGTTCCGGGCAGCCCGGCGCCCCGGGGTGGGCCGAACGCCGCGATCCGTGCTTCCTCCAGGATCCGGACAATCTGGACGTTGTTGATATGCCCATAGGCATCCATGTCGCTCCAGCGCATCGGCACCTCCACCTCAAGCACCTCGAGGCGCCGGGGCTCCGAGCCTGCACTCTCCCCTGCTGTGCCCTCCCCTGCGGGGCTTTCTTCGGCTGTGCCCTCCCCCGCTGCGGGCCCGGCGGCGCTCAGCTGTGCACCGCCGTCGCGTCCTCCGCGGAATCCAGCAAAGCCGTGTCCGCGTCCTCGCCGGCGAACTGGGACATGTACAGGCGGTAGTACGCGCCCTGCATGGCCAGCAGCTGGGCGTGCCGGCCCTGCTCGACGATCTGCCCGTCCTCCATGACAAGGATGGTGTCCGCGTCCCGGATGGTGGAGAGGCGGTGGGCGATGACGAAGCTGGTGCGCTCTGTGCGCAACGCGGCCATGGCCTTCTGGACCAGGGCTTCGGTGCGGGTATCCACGGAACTCGTGGCTTCGTCCAGGATCAGCAGCGACGGGTTCGCCACGAAGGCCCGGGCAATGGTGATCAGCTGTTTTTCGCCTGCACTGACGTTGTTGCCTTCTTCGTCAATGACAGTGTTGTAGCCGTCCGGCAGCGCGCGGACGAAGCGGTCCACGAACGTGGCCTTGGCCGCCGCCATGATCTGGTCCTCGGTGGCGTCGAGCTTGCCGTAACGGATGTTTTCGTAGATGGTTCCGCCGAACAGCCAGGCGTCCTGCAGCACCATGCCCACCTTGGCGCGCAGCTCCGAACGGCTCAGCCGGGTGATGTCCACCCCGTCCAGGGTGATGCTGCCGGCGTTTAGTTCGTAAAAGCGCATCACGAGGTTGACCAGGGTGGTCTTGCCCGCCCCGGTCGGTCCCACAATCGCCACCGTGTGTCCGGGTTCGGCCGTGAAGGACAGATCCTCGATCAGCGGCCTGTCCGGTGAGTAGCTGAAGGTGACATGCTTGAACTCGACGTGTCCGTCCGTCTTCGCCGGGAGGTGCTCGGTGGCGGTCTCGGCGTCCTGTTCGTCGGCGTCGAGGAATTCGAAGACCCGCTCGGCGGAGGCGACGCCGGACTGCAGCATGTTGGCCATGCCGGCCATCTGGCCCAGCGGCTGGGTGAACTCGCGCGAGTACTGGATGAACGCCGTGGCGTCGCCCAGGCTCATGGCGCCCGAGGCCACGCGCAGCCCACCGACGACCGCGATCCCCACATAGCTGAGGTAGGAGACAAACTGCATGACCGGCATGATCATGCCGGAGACGAACTGGGCACCGAAGCTGGCCTTGTAGAGTTCCTCGTTGCGCTCGTCGAAGCGGGCCAGCATGTCGGCGTCGCGGCCGAACACGCGGACGAGGTCGTGGCCGGAGAACGATTCCTCGATCTGGCCGTTGAGCTCCCCGGTGTTCTTCCACTGGGCGGCGAAGAGCTTCTGGCTGCGGGCGCCGATGATGCCGGCGGCCACGCCGGAGAGCGGCAGGGCAACGAGTGCGATCAGGGCCAGCTGCCAGGACACGATGAACATCATGATCACGATCCCGACGACCGTCAAGGCCGAGTTCACGAGCTGCGCGAAGGCCTGCTGGAGCGCCTGCTGGATGTTATCGACGTCGTTCGTGACACGGGAGAGGATGTCGCCGCGCTGGCGGGTGTCGAAGTAGTTCAGCGGGAGCTTGTTGAGTTTCTTCTCGGTGTCATCGCGCAGGGTGCGGACCACGCGCATGACCAGCACGTTGAGGACATAGCCCTGGAGCCACAGGAAGATGTTGGCGACGAAGTACATCACCAGCACCACGCTGATGAGGAACGCGAGCTTCTGGAAATCGACGCCCGCGCCCGGCACTACGTCCATCTTGGCCAGCATGTCGGCGAAGTTGTCCTGGCCCTGGGAGCGCAGTCCTTCGATGAACTGCTCCTTGGTGGCCCCGGCCGGGAGCTGCTTGCCGACCACTCCCGCGAAGATCACGTCCATCGCCTGGCCCAGGATCCTCGGGGCAATGACATTGAGGACGACGGCAACTGTCACCATGGCGAGCACGGCGGTGATGCCGGCGCGCTCCGGTTTCAGCAGCCCCATGAGCCGTTTGGCCGAGGGCCAGAAGTGCTGGGCTTTCTTGGCCGGGACGGCGCCGAACATGCCGCCGTCGGCTTCGCCGGGCGTGTACTCCTCCTCGATGAAGTCGTCGTCCGTCACGGCGGTTCCGGCCGTTCCGGCCGGGGTGGCGTCGGTTGCCTTGGCGGGCATGGTGGAGATTTTCTCGTTGGTGCTCATGCCACTGCCTCCGCGCTCAGCTGGGATTCGACGATTTCCTGGTAGGTGCTGGAGCTTTCCAACAGTTCTTCATGTGTTCCGCGGTCCACGATCCTGCCGTTGTCCAGCACGAGGATCTGGTCCGCATCGGCAATGGTGGACACGCGCTGGCCGACGATGATCACGGTGGCATCGGCCGTCTTGGCCTTGAGCGCCCGGCGGAGCCTGGCATCGGTGGCGACGTCGAGGGCCGAGAACGAGTCGTCGAACAGGAAGACCTTGGGTTCGGTGACGAGGGCGCGGGCAATGCAGAGCCGCTGCCGCTGGCCGCCGGAGACGTTAGTGCCGCCCTGGGCGATCCGCGATGCCAGGCCGCCCTTCTTTTCGCGCACGAAATCCGCGGCCTGGGCGACGCTCAGCGCCTCCCACAGGTCCTGGTCCGTGGCCTCGGGCTTGCCGAAGCGCAGGTTGTGCTCAATGGTTCCGGAGAACAGGTAGGGCCGTTGCGGCACCATGGCCACGCGCTGCGTGATTTCGGCCCGGTCCAGCGCGGTGACGGGGACTCCGTCGAGCAGGACCTCGCCAGATTCGGCGTCGTAGAGCCGCGGCAGCAGGGCCAGCAGGCTCGACTTGCCGGCCCCTGTGGAGCCGATGATCGCCACCGTCTGTCCGGGCTCTGCCGTAAAGCTGATATTGCTCAGCACCGGCGCCTCGGCGCCGGGGTAGGCGAAGGTCACGTTGCGGAATTCAACACGTCCGGCCCTTGCCGCCGGCGCCACCGGGGTCAGCGTTTCGCGGATGGAGGGTTCGACGTCGAGCACTTCACCGATCCGGTCGGCGCAGACCGAGGCGCGGGGAATCATCATGGCCATAAAGGTTCCCATCATGACGGCCATGAGGATCTGCAACAGGTACTGGAGGAAGGCCGTCAGCGAGCCGACCTGCATTTCACCGGCATCGACACGCTGGCCACCGAACCACAGCACGGCGGCCGTGGAGACGTGCAGGATCATGCCGATGGCGGGGAACATCAGCACAAACAAGGAACCGATCTTCAGCGAGACGTCGGTGAGGTCCTTGTTGGCCGCGCCAAAGCGCTCGGCCTCGTGCGGTTCGCGCACGAAGGCCCGGACCACGCGGATGCCGATGATCTGCTCGCGGAGGACACCGTTGAGCCGGTCGATCTTCTCCTGCATGGAACGGAAGAGCGGCATCAGACGGACCACAAGGTAGCCCACCACAACGACGAGCAGGGGCACAGAAACCCAGACGAGCCAGGACAGGTTGAGGTCCTCGCGCAAGGCCATGAAGATCCCGCCGATGCACATGATGGGCGTGGCCACCATGAAGTTCAGCGCCATGAGCATGAGCATCTGGACCTGCTGCACATCGTTGGTGCCGCGCGTGATCAGGGTGGGGGCGCCGAAGAGGTTGACGTCCCGCGCCGAGAAGCTGCTCACCTTGCGGAAGACGCCGCGGCGCAGGTCACGGCCGAACGCCATCGCAGCCTTCGAACCGAAGTAGACGCCGGCGATCGCGGTGGCCACCTGGATCAGGGCGACGCCGAGCATGACACCGCCGGTGCGCCAGATGTAATCGGTGTCGCCGCGGGAGACGCCCTCATCGATGATCTGGGCATTGAGGCTGGGGAGGTACAACGCCGCGATGGTCGAAGCCAGCTGAAAAATGACCACAGCCGCGATGTATGGCAGATACGGCTTGGAATAGCGCCGCATGAGAGTGACGAGCATGCCCAGGAGTCCTTACGAAGACCGAATTATACGAAGACTGAATTATTGGAAGACCAAATAACGAAGTGCATTGGAAAGCTGATAGGAGACTAGCGCCTACGTCCGACAGCCATAGCCACCCAACTCTACGAAATCCCCCGCCCGGGGGGAACACGGGACACTGAATATCATCCAAACGGTGTACTTTAAGCCCCCCGCGGCGTCTGCCGCGGGCCCTGCCGCGAAGGCCGGCCGCGCGAAGGCCGGCCACGCGAAGGCCCCGCGGCTGCCCTTGGGGCGGCCGCGGGGCCTCTCGGATTCGTCACCGAACGGTCCGGTACTGTGAGCCGGCCCTACTCGGTGCGGTGACGCCCGTGCGTGGCGATGTAGTCGGCCGCCGCGCGCTGCATCTTACGCTGCTTGGCGAGCTGCCGGCGCAGGACCTTGAGCTCTTCGGCAACCCGGGCCTGTTCCGCGGCGATCGCTCTCTGCTCTGCGGCCTGCTCGTGCACTGCGCGCAGCGCGTCCGCCAGTTGGAGCTGCTGCTCCGCCAGCAGCTGCTGGGTCTGCAGCAGCACGGGTACGACGTCGGCGACCTCGGGCCGGTTCTCGGCCACCATGGTCCGGGCCCGCTGGCGGCCGCCCTCCCTCTCGGCCGCCCGCTCCGCACCGAACTCCGCCGCACCGAAGTCCGCAGCACCGGACTCCGTCGGACCGGAATCCTGGCCGGAGCCAACACTGGCCATGAAGCCAAGGTCGGCATCCCGGCGGGCGGCATCGGGGAAACGGGATTCGGCGCGCTCCCGGCTGAGGACCTCGATGAATTCCCGGTCCAGGTCCACGATGCCGGGTCCGCCGGCGGACGAAACTGCCTTGACGGCGTCGTTCCCCGCGTTCCCCAAGGCCGTTGCAGCGGCACCTCCCGCGGCGGCCACAGCAGCATCGGCAGCGGCGTCCGCTGCGTGCTCGGCAGGCTCCGGGCGGACATCAACGGTGCGGCGCAGCGGGCGCTCCTTGATGAACAGGATGGCAACCAGCGCCACGAGGCCGATGATTGCAGAGATCAGGAAGACCTCAGCGATCGCGTCGCCGTAGGCCGCCCGCATGATGTTGCGGATCGGTGCCGGCATGTCCTTGAGGTCCATGCTTGCACCGGCAGATCCGGCCGGGACCTGGATTCCGGCGGAGGCGAGTCCCTCCACGACGAGCTGCTTGACCCGGTTGCCCAGCACGGCGCCGAGGACCGAGACGCCGATTGCTCCGCCGACGGACCGGAAGAAGGCAACCGAAGCACTGGCCGTGCCGATGTCCTTGGCCTGCACCGTGTTCTGGACGGCGAGCACGAGGTTCTGCATCAGCAGGCCCAGACCGACGCCGAGGATGGCCGTGTAGATACCGGTCAGCCACAGGTCAGTGGTGTGGTCCATGCTGCCGGCCAGGCCGAGGCCGCCGATCAGCAGGATGGCGCCGGCCACCAGGTACCGCTTCCACTTGCCGGTGCGGCTGATGAGCATGCCCGAGGCGACCGAACCGATCAGGTTGCCCGCGATCATGGGCAGCGTGAGCAGGCCGGCTTCAGTGGGGGTGGCACCGCGAGCCACCTGGAAGTACTGGCCAAGGAACGTCGAGGAGCCGAACATGCCCACGCCGACGGCCACCGAGGCGAGGATCGCGAGAGCCGTGGTCCGCTCCGAGATGATCTTGAGCGGGATGATGGGCTGGGCTACCCGGGATTCCACCAGCACCAGCAGGCCCAGGAGCAGGACGCCGCCGCCCACCATGGCGACGGACTGCCACGACCACCAGTCGTAGTAGTCCGGGTTGCCGGCGAAGGAGACCCAGATGAGCAGCAGGCTGACGCCCGAGGTCAGCAGGATGGAGCCGAGCCAGTCGATCTTGGCCGGGCGCTTGATGTGCTGAATTTTCAGGGTGACTTGCAGCAGGATGAGCGCGACCACCGCGAGCGGGACGCAGACAAAGAAGGTCCAGCGCCACCCCAGCGGGCTGTCGACAATGAAGCCGCCGAGCAGCGGGCCGCCGGCAGTGCCCACGGCCATGACGCCGCCCATGTAGCCGGAGTATTTTCCGCGGTCGCGCGGCGGGATCATGGAGCCGATGATCGCCTGGGCCAGGGCGGTGAGGCCGCCCATGGCGATGCCCTGGATGACACGGGCGGTCAGCAGCAGCGGGATGGTCTCGGACAGGCCGGCCATGACCGAGCCGGCCACGAAGATCACGATGCTCAGCTGGACGAGGACCTTCTTGTTAAAGAGGTCCGCCAGCTTGCCCCAGATCGGCGTGGTCGCCGCGTTGGCCAGGAGTGCGGCAGTGATCACCCAGGCGAAGTCCGTCTGGGTGCCCTTAAGCTCGGACATGATGGTGGGCAGCGCGTTGGCAACGATCGTGCTGCTCAGGATGGCGGTGAAGAACGCCGCCAGCAGCCCGGTCAGCGCCTCCATAATCTGGCGGTGGGTCATCGCCGCAGGTTCTGCGGCGGGCTGGGATGCGCGGGGCGCCCTGGGCGGAAGGTCCGACGGGGCCGGGGACGGCCCCGTGGCGGCAGCGTGGCTAGCCATATATCTACTCCTCAACAATTTCGGTCGTATTCGTGGTTCCGGCCGTCGTTGCCCGGGCTGAGGTCCTCAGGGACTCAGCAAGTTTTTCGAGGGTGCGCGCCGTCAGTTCGACGTCGTCCTGGCTCCAGTCCTGCAGCAGGCCCTGGATGGTGGCCGTCCGGTGGTCCTCGATGACGCGCAGTTTCTCCGCGCCGGAGACGGACAGGGCGATCAGCTGCGCGCGGCCGTCTTCCGGGTCCGGCCGGCGGACCACATAGCCGTGCTCTTCGAGATCGGCGATGTGCCGGCTAAGGACGGGAGCGCTGACGCCGAGCCGCTCCGCAAGATGCGTGGCCCGGGATTCGCCCTCCCCCACAAAGCGAAGAACGCCCTGAAGCGCCACTCCGGTGTCCTGCCCGCGCTGGCTGGCGGCGGCAACGCAGCGGACGGCGCGCTGGAGGTCGAAGATCTGGTAGACGAGTTTGGCTGCAGCGTTGGATTCAACTGACATGATGGACACCCCTCTTTTGTTTGCCCAAGGCAACTATATACTAAATTGGTTACTTCGGGAAACTAACTCTTTGGAGAGGGCTGCCGGACAGCCCACGAAAGGACGCTGAAGGGGCACTTAAATGGCAACGCGGACCGGCCGGGTCCGCCCCTCTCGGTGAGGGGCAGACCCGGCCGGTCCGCTGCGCTGTGCTGTGCTGTGTGGTTGTGTCGTGCCGTGTTGTTGAGGGCAGTGTCGCCCGGGCGACTACGTGGCCAGGTGGGTGGGGCCGAACATCTTGAGCAGGGTTTCGACGACGACGACGTTGGGGCCATCCGCCGCGAAGCCGGCCTTCAGGGCGTCCCCGACGTCCTCGGGAGCCACGCGGACTGCCGGGACGCCGAAGGCCTCGGCCAGCTTGACGAAGTCGGGCCGGGCGAGCTCGGTGGCCGTGGCCTTGCCGAAGGCGCCCACCATGTATTCGCGCAGGATGCCGTAGCCGCCGTCGTCCACGATCAGCCAGGTGACCGGAACATTGTGCTGCTTGGCGGTGGCGAGCTCGGAGATGGAGTACATGGCCGAGCCGTCGCCGGAGACGGCCAGCACGCGGGCCGAACCGCCGGGCGCGCCGGTGGTCTCCAGCCCGACGGCGCCGCCGATCGCCGCCGGGAAGCCGAAGCCCAGCCCGCCGGCGCCCTGCGCGGAGTGGAACTGGCCCTCGCGGGCGTCCCAGCAGCTCCAGCCCCAGTAGGCCGAGATGGTCATATCCCAGAATGTCTGCATGCCCGTGGGAACGGCCTCGCGGATGTCGGCCATGAACTTCAGTTCCTTGCCGAGGTCCTGGGACTCGAGCCGGGCCGTGACCTTGGCCAGAGTGTCCTTGACCAGGGCTTCGGGAGAGGTGCCGTGCCAGTCGGCGCGTTCGCCGTGTGGTTCGGTCAGGGCCTCGTCGAGGGCGGCGAGGGCCTGGCCGGCGTCGGCACGGATGCCCAGGCCGGGGCGGTTGGACTCCAGGACCCGGGGCTCGGCGTCGATCTGGATGATCCGGCCGCGCGGTTCGAAGGTGAAGTAGTTCGAGGTGACCTCGCCCAGGGAGGAGCCGATCACGATCAGCACGTCGGCGTCCTCGAGCACCTCCGTCATGTACTGGTCCTCGATCCAGGACTGCAGCGAGAGCTCATGGTTCCAGGGGAACGCGCCGTTGCCGCCGGGCGTGCAGATCACCGGCGCCCGCAGCTTCTCCGCGATCGAGAGCAGCGACTTTCCGGCCCGGCCGCGGCGGGTGCCGCCGCCGGCGATGATGGCGGGACGTTCCGCCGTCGAGAGCCATTTGACGGCTTCGCGGACCAGCTCCACGCGGGGCGGGTTGTCGGCCGCTTCGGCGAGGGCGTCCTCCACGGGAGGCACCATGATGGGGTCCAGCAGGACGTTCTGCGGGATTTCCAGCCAGACCGGGCCCTGCGGCGAGGAGATCGCCTCGGTCCAGGCATCCTGGATGGCCGAGGGGATGCCGGAGGCGTGCTGGATCAGGCGCTGGGACTTGGTGACGTTCGCGGCCGAGGCCTTCTGGTCATCGAGCTGGTGCAGCATGCCCTTGCGGCGCGCGCCGAGGCCATCGAGCGGGATCTGGCTCGCCACGACCACCATGGGCACGCCGGTGGCGTAGGCCTCCTGCAGCCCGGCCAGCGACGTCAGCGCGCCGGGGCCGGTGGACAGGAACAGCACGCCGACCTCGCCGGTGGCGCGGGAGTAGCCGTCCGCGGCGAAGGCCGAGTTGTTCTCGACCCGGGAGGAGACAAAGTGCAGGTTCCCGCGGCCCATGGCATCGAACAGGCCCAGGGCGTGCTGGCCCGGGATGCCGAAGACCGTCTTGGCGCCGAGCGCCTCAAGGGTCTCGACGACGAGGTCTCCGCCGTTGCGCACGCCGGTCATCGCGAAGCCGCCGGCGAAGCCACAGGGGAGCCGAAGCCGGCGGGGCGCCGGGATTCCTGGCCGAGGGCCTGGGCCGCGTAGCCGTTCGGGGCGCCGAAGCGGTCCCCTTCGACGGCGCGGTCCGCCATCAGGGTCACGAGTTCGTAGGCGACATGGCTGGCCGCCACGCCGGTGATCTCGGCGTGGTCGTACGCCGGGGCAACCTCGACGACGTCGGCCCCCACCAGGTTCATGCCGCGGAAGCCGCGGATGATTTCCAGCAGTTCGCGGCTTGTGATGCCGCCGGCTTCCGGTGTGCCGGTGCCCGGTGCGTGGGCGGGGTCCAGGACGTCAATGTCCACCGAAATGTAGAGCGGGCGGTTCCCGATCCGGTCCCGGACCTTGGCCACCGTCTCCAGGACGCCCTGGTAGTAGACATCCGCCGAGGTGACGATGCCGAAGCCGAAGCGGTGGTCGTCGTCGAGGTCCTTCTTGCCGTAGAGCGGGCCGCGGGTGCCGATGTGGCTGATGGCCTCGGTGTCCAGGATGCCTTCTTCGACGGCGCGGCGGAACGGGGTGCCGTGGGTGTATTCGGCGCCGAAGTAGGTGTCCCAGGTGTCCAGGTGCGCATCGAAGTGCAGCATGGCAATGGGGCCGCCGGCGCGCTCGGCGGCGGCGCGCAGCAGCGGCAGGGCGATGGTGTGGTCGCCGCCGAGGGTCAGCAGCTTGCTGCCGGACGCCGTGAGGTCCAGGGCGTTCTGCTGGATAGTTTCGATGGCGTCGTTGATGTTGAACGGGTTGACCGCCATGTCGCCGGCGTCGGCAACCTGGATGTTCTCGAAGGGACTGACGTCCCACGCCGGGTTGTACGGCCGCAGCAGGCGGCTGGCCTCGCGGACGTGGTTGGCCCCGAAGCGGGCGCCGGGGCGGTAGGAGACGCCGGAGTCGAACGGCACGCCGACCACCGTGACGTCTGCCTTGGCCACCTGGTCCAGGCGCGGCAGGCGGGCGTAGGTGGCGGCCCCGGCGTAGCGTGGGACGCGGGATGAATCGATGGGGCCAAGGTTGCCATTGGCCTCGATGCGCAGCTCTTCCAAAAGAAGCCTCTCCTTCGAGGATTGACCGACGGTTGTGACTGCCATCATACACTCGAAGTTTCGCGTTGCGCATCAATTGTTTACCAAGAACCTCACGCGATGGCCGACGCGCCCCGCTCCCCCGTCCGGACGCGGACGGCGTCGCGGACGTCAATAATCCAGATCTTGCCGTCGCCGAAGTGGCCCGTGCGTCCGCCCTCTTCAATGGCGGCCATGACGGCGCCGAGGGCGTCCTCGTTGACCAGGACTTCCAGCCGCACTTTGGGCAGCAGGTCGGAGCTGTACTCGGCACCCCGGTACACCTCGGTGTGGCCCCGCTGCCGGCCATAGCCGCTGGCCTGGCTCACGGTCAGGCCGTTGACTCCGGACCGCTCCAGGGCCGCGCTGACGGCGTCAACCCGCTCCGGGCGCACAATGGCCGTGACGAGCTTCATGACGACACCTTGCCGCGGGCGGCCTCGCCTTCGGCCTGGGCCTGGGCCTCGGCCTGGGCTTCGGTCTGGGCGTGGCCTTCGGTCTGGGCGTGGGCCTGGGAAGCATCAGTCCTGGCATGCGGGTCACCCGGGTGGAAGCTGCCGCCAACCATGAGGAGTTCGTACGCCGTTTCGGCGTGCTCCGTCACGTCGATGCCGGAGAGCTCGTCGGCCTGGGAAACGCGCATGCCGATGCTCTTGTGGATCGCGAAGCCAATCAGGGTGGTCATGGCGGCGCTCCATGCCGTGACAATCAGCGCGGTGAGGATCTGTGGCCAGAACTGCGCCAGGCCGCCGCCGTAGAAGAGGCCACCGCCGGTCTTGGCGGACGGAAGTGCGAAGAATCCGAGGGCCAGGGTCCCCCACAGGCCGCCAACGAAGTGCACAGCCACGACATCCAGGGAGTCGTCGAGTCCGATCTTGAACTTCAGCCCGACGGCGAGCGCGCAGACGGCTCCGGCGATCGTGCCGATCAGGATTGCCCCGACGGGGTCGATGAAGCCGCAGGCCGGGGTGACGGCCACGAGTCCCGCGACGGCACCAGAGGCGGCTCCGAGCGAGGTGGCATGCCCGTCGCGCAGCCGCTCCACGAGCAGCCAGCCCAGCAGGGCGGCGCTGGTGGCAAGCAGCGTGTTGGTCCAGGCCAGGGCGGCCGTGGCGTCGGCGGCGAGTTCCGAGCCGGCGTTGAAGCCGAACCAGCCGAACCAGAGCAGCCCTGCGCCGAGCATGACGAACGGCAGGTTGTGCGGGCGGATGTTGGGGTCTTTCATGAAGCCGAGCCGCTTGCCCAGAACCACGGCCAGCATGAGTCCGGCTATGCCGGCGTTCATGTGGACGACCGTACCGCCGGCGAAGTCGAGGGCCGAGATCTTGCTGCCGATGATGCCGGTGGGTCCGAAGAGGCCGCCGCCCCAGACCCAGTGCGCGATCGGCGCGTAGACGAGTGTGACCCAGAGGGCGGCAAAGAGCAGCCAGGGTCCGAACCTGACCCGTTCGGCCACCGCCCCGCTGATGAGCGCGACAGTGATGATGGCGAATGTGGCCTGGAAGCCGACAAATATCATGTCCGGCAGGCCTGCCGCCTTGGTGCCGATGCTGGTGGTCAGCCCGCTCAGGCCGAAATTAGTGAAGGGATCCCCGACGAATCCGCCCAATGCATCCGGGCCGAAGGCCAGTCCGTAGCCCCACAGGGCCCAGACGACGGCCACCACGCCCATGGCGCCGAAGCTCATCATCATGATGTTGAGCACGGACTTCATCCTGACGAGCCCGCCGTAGAAGAACGCAAGACCGGGGGTCATCAGGAGGACCAGGGCGGACGCCGTGAGCATCCACGCGGTCGATCCGGGGTCAAGGACCTGCGGATCTACTGCCATTCCTACTGCAAGCACAGAGAACTTCATAGCGGGAGCCTTCCTCGAGTGCCGGCGCTCCGAGGCGCCGATTCGGCGAGACCAAGTGAGATTTGGGACTGTTGTACGTCCCCCCGCAGATGACGCTACCCACGGGGTGTTTCGGGAAGGCTCTCCGATTTTTGCTGGCACGTTACGCGAGCGCCCCGGGCATTAATTTGCTGTTTCCGGCAGATTTCCGGAATGTGACGTAAATCTCACCAAGGCCAATCCCGCGGCCCTGGTAAGCGGCCGGCCGACGTTCCTCCCCGGTTACTTCTACGCCCACCCCCAGGCCCGCCCGGGATTCAGCGTTTTTGCCCGCCGCGAAGCCGCCCCCGTGTCAGGCAGCCGGGAAGGAACGCAGCCAGCGCCCGCCTGTGGGTGTCCAAACAGCCGAATTGCCAGCACGGCCCAATGTCCACATAGCCCCATTACCGCCTTCCGCGGTCCAGGCCGACCCTATGGACTGGCGACATGGACCCCATCAGCTACCTTGCACAAGTCGGCGGAGTCGCCCGGACCGGCCAGTTTTTGGCCGCGGGATACTCCCGGACGGACATCGCCGGGCTGACGAGGGCGGGGGCGTGCCAACCCCGGCGAGGAGTGTTCATGCTCTCCGAGTGCCAGCCGGAGCTCGCTGCCGCCATTCGGCACAACGCCCGCGTCACCTGCGCCAGTGCGGCCGCGCACTACGGCCTCTGGCTTAGAGAAATCCCGGCCCAGCATCACTTGGCCTGCAACCACGGCCACGGAACCGGCTTCATCAGACACCGGACCATCAGGTTCGATGGCCCTGCCCGGCTGCCAGTGGCCGCGGTCGAAGACGTTGCGCTGCATGCCCTGTCGTGTTTGAGGCCGCCCGCATCAACAGCCCTGGCGACATCGGCCATGCGCTTGCATGGCATTCCCCTCGAATTGCTAAAGGCCCAGCTCATCGGCGACCGGTCGGGTCCGGTACTCCAGGCCCTGCGGCAGCTGGATTTACGCGCCGAGTCAATCGTGGAGGTCGATGCCCAGCATCTCTTCAACGCAAACGGAATCGGCTTCGACACCCAGGTCCAGCTCCCGGGAATCGGCCGGGTCGACTTCCTGATTGAGGGATTCCTCATCGTGGAAGTGGACGGCTACGCATTCCACTCCAACCGCGAGGCCATGCGCCGGGATCTGGGACGCAACAACGCCTCCACGGTCAACGGGTTTGCCGTGCTGAGGTACATGCCGGAGCACATCTGGTTTGAGCCGGAGCGTGTCATCGCTGAAATTCGGGCCGTGCTGAGCCGGACCCCGCACAGCGTTCCGTGACGTTCCTGCCCACTTGCCTCCGTGCACACCCGGATCGCCCGCTAGATTCCGGGACTGGGCGCCAGCCCTCAGCCTTCGTCGGCTTAGCAACCGGGAAGGAGTGCAACGGAAGGCAGGCGGGCCGGCCCCGCGCGAGGTCAGCGGCTGGCGGCAGGCACCAGCACCCACAGCACCTCGACGGCGTCGTCTGTGGGATTGACCCAGGTGTGGGGTTCCCGGCCGGGGAACGTCACGGTGTCCCCGGCGCTGAGCTCGAATTCCTCATTGGTGAGAATCAGCCGGATGCTTCCCTTGACCACATGCAGGACGTCGACATCGCAGTCGACGGCATAGAGTTCGGACTCCCCGCGCCCGCGCGGCTCGATCACCGCCTGAATGATTTGGACGCGGCGCTCGGAGCGCGCGGTGAGCAGCCGCTCGACGATCCCCTCGCCGCCAAGGGAGATGCGGGGACCCTCACTCTGCTTCGTGAGGTGCGTTTCGGGGGCGGCAAAGAGGTCGCCGATCGAGATGGACAGGACCTGGCACAGCGTCACCAGGGAGGCTACCGAGGGCGAGGTGAGGTCCCGCTCGACCCGGCTGAGGAATCCCTTGGTGAGCCCGGTGGCGTCTGCGACCTGTTCAATAGTGAGCCGCTGGGACTGCCTGGCGGCGCGGATCCGCGAACCGATGGCAACGGGAACATTGCTCGGTTCAACTGGTAGAGCCTTCATTTAGGAACCTTTCACGGCCGGCCGCTCGGCCCCATCATTGGAGCAATCCTAGCTGGATCGGGCCGTCGTGAC
Organism: Arthrobacter sp. ok362; assembly: GCF_900102785.1. GTDB lineage: Bacteria > Actinomycetota > Actinomycetes > Actinomycetales > Micrococcaceae > Arthrobacter. Next base: position 84,552 of record NZ_FNGC01000013.1, on the reverse strand, counting down.
GCGGATGCGCGGCGGCACGTAATGCGCCTTGACTGTTACCGAGGTCACAACATACTCTTCATGGCAACATGTGTTGCCTATTAGGCAATACCGGAGGTTCCGACGGACATCCTCCTCCCATCACGTCACGCAGCAGCAGACTTGTCGGACGCATCGTTGAGGCCCGGCAATGCCCGCATCCGCTGCCAACCAGCTCCAAGGAGCCCTTAATGGACGCAACTTTCGTCAACATCGCCATTGTGGTGGTGTACCTGGCCGCCATGTTGGCGTTCGGTTGGTGGGGCAAGTCCCGCACCAAGAACAATAGCGACTTCCTGGTCGCCGGCCGCCGTCTCGGGCCGTTCCTCTACACCGGCACCATGGCCGCCGTCGTCCTGGGCGGCGCCTCGACGGTCGGAGGTGTGGGCCTTGGCTACAAGTTCGGCATCTCCGGCATGTGGCTTGTGGTCGCAATCGGCGCCGGCGTCCTGCTGCTGAGCCTGCTCTTCGCCAGCACCATCCAGAAGCTGAAGATCTACACCGTGTCCCAGATGCTGACCCTGCGCTACGGCAGCAAGTCCACGCAGACCTCCGGCATCGTCATGCTCGCCTACACGCTGATGCTCTGCGCCACCTCCACCGGCGCCTACGCCACCATCTTCGTGGTGCTCTTCGGCTGGGACCGCGCCCTCGCGATCGCCGTCGGCGGGGCAATCGTGCTGGTTTATTCGACAATCGGGGGCATGTGGTCCATCACGCTGGCCGACCAGGTCCAGTTCGTCATCAAGACGGTGGGCATCTTCGTGCTGATGCTGCCATTCACGCTCAATGCTGCCGGCGGACTCGACGGAATCCGCAGCCGGGTGGATGCCTCCTTCTTCCAGATCGACGGCATCGGCGTCCAGACGATCATCACCTACTTTGTGGTCTACACCCTCGGCCTGCTGATCGGTCAGGACATCTGGCAGCGCGTGTTCACCGCCAAGACGCCTGAAGTTGCGCGCTGGGGCGGCGCCACGGCCGGTATCTACTGCATCCTCTACGGTGCTGCCGGTGCCCTGATCGGCCTCGGCGCCCGGGTCGCCCTGCCGCAGATCGACGTCAAAGCCCTGGGCAAGGACGTTGTCTACGCCGAGGTTGCCACCCACCTGTTGCCCATCGGCATCGGCGGCCTCGTGCTCGCCGCCGCCGTCGCCGCAATGATGTCCACCGCCTCCGGTGCCCTGATCGCGGCTGCCACCGTGGCCCGCGCCGATGTGCTGCCGTTCGTCGCCGGCTGGTTCGGCAAGACCGTCAACACCGATGACACCGACAACCCGGAACACGACGTCAAAGCCAACCGCATGTGGGTCCTGGGCCTCGGCGTCGTGGCGATCGTGATCGCCATTGTCACCAAGGACGTTGTCGCGGCCCTGACCATTGCTTACGACATCCTTGTTGGCGGCCTGCTCGTGGCCATCCTCGGCGGCCTGGTCTGGAAGCGCGGTACCGGCGTCGCCGCAGCGTCGTCCATGGCGGTGGGCTCGGTCATCACGCTCGGGACCATGATCATCCTGGAAATCAACGCCGAGGTTCCGCTGGACGGCATCTACGCCAACGAGCCGATCTACTACGGCCTGGCGGCCTCCGCGATCGTCTACATCGCCGTGTCGCTGCTGACCAAGCCGACGGATCCCGCGGTCATGCAGAACTGGCGCCGGCGTGTCGCCGGCGGCGCGGCCGAGGAAGAAGTGGCTCCGGCCCTCACGCACTAAAGCCCTGACCTGCCAGGGTCGGCGAGTTAAAGGTCGACGGCGGCGCTCCCCTTCCGGGGGCGCCGCCGTCGGCCGTTATGGAAGTTAACTGCCCATGGGAGAATCACTCATTCTCCTCGGGCTCAAGGAACTCCTCCCCTTCCAAAGGCACCACCGGCTTCTCGTCGCCCAGGAAGTCGTCCGCGTCCAGGGGAACGAGCTGATCGGCCTCTTGGAGAAGCTCCTCGTCCTCGGTCTCCGCGGCATCACCGACCGGCGCGTCCTCGGCGTAGTCGTAGGCGGGATCGGACTCGAGTGATTCCCGGGCCGGCTGGATGGGATGTGATGCGGCGCTATCCATGGTGCAACCTCCGTGCGGCTTCAGTGGCGGCAAGGCCCCGGGGAGCCCGCCCTGGCTTTCATTCGAACACCGCGGACACGGACGGTCAAGGGCACACAATTGCTGCCGAACAGAAGCTGCGGACGGCCCTTTCGCAGCAGTTCAGTTACGGCCTCCCTAAACTTTCCGCTGAGGATGGCCAGCCGGAAAAGCGCGGAATTACGCGGTACTCTGGAGTCGCAATGGGGCCGGACCACGCCCGACCAAACCCAGGAGTTTTTCGTGTCTCAGCACACCGAATCGGACTGCAACGATTCTTCGCAGCAACACCCGGCACAAGCCTCGCCAGCCCGCAGCACGGACCCGCGTCCCGCCCCGCCACACGCCTCCCCTGCCCCCGGCGCAACCCCCAGTTCTCCCCCCGCCGCAACTCCCGCCACCGCACCAAGCTCAGCTCCCAGTGCGGCTCCCGGCTCAGATCCCAGCGCCGCGGACATCAAGCGCTGGCGCCAGTATCTCGCCGATGAGCGCGCCGAGGCGGCCGTCTACCGGGACCTGGCGCAGAACCGCTCCGGCGAGGAGCGCGCCATTCTGCTGGCGCTGGCCGAGGCCGAGGGACGCCATGAGGCGCACTGGATCCAGTTGCTGGGCGAGCACGCCGGCAAGAACCGGCATGCCTCACTGCGGAGCCGGTTCCTGGGGTTCCTGGCCCGGCACTTCGGCTCGGTCTTCGTCCTGGCCCTGGCCCAGCGGGCGGAGAGCCGCTCGCCCTACGCCACTGAATCGTTTGCCACCCCCGCCATGGTCGCCGACGAGCAGATCCATGAAGAAGTGGTCCGCGGACTGGCCACCCGGGGCCGCAACCGGCTGGCGGGAACGTTCCGCGCCGCCGTCTTCGGCGCCAACGACGGGCTGGTCAGCAACCTGTCCCTCGTCATGGGCATGGCGGCCTCGGGCGTGGGAAGCCAGGTGGTGCTCCTGAGCGGCGTCGCCGGGCTGCTGGCCGGCGCACTGTCCATGGGGGCCGGCGAATTTATTTCCGTGCGGTCGCAGCGGGAACTCCTCGCCGCCACCCGTCCCACCCAAATCACGTTGGCGGCGGCACCGCTGCTGGATATTGAGCACAACGAACTCCTGCTCGTCTACCTGGCCCGCGGCATGTCCCGGGAGGCCGCCGAGCACCGCGTCGCGGAGCGCATGGGCCTGCTGGACTGCGACTGCGATCCAAGCCTGTCCCTGCGGCCGGAACTGCCCGAAAGCGGGGACCAGCACGAGGCTGTCGGCACCGCTTGGGGCGCGGCGGCGTCGAGCTTCTGCTTCTTCGCGTCCGGCGCTATCGTACCCATCATTCCTTTCTTGCTGGGCATGACAGGACTCGCCGCGCTGGTGGTTTCCGCCTCCCTCGTTGGCTTGGCACTGCTGCTTACCGGCGGGGTCGTGGGCCTGCTCTCCGGCACGTCGCCCGCCACCCGCGGCCTGCGCCAGCTGGCCATCGGCATGGGGGCCGCCGGCGTGACGTACCTGCTGGGCATGGCCTTTGGCGCCGTGGTTGGCTAGTGGACGGCCCTGTTTTTCGGGACCGGGGGCCGCGTCACAGCCGGGGTGCCACGGCGCTGCGGGTTAGCAGGAACCTTGCCGCCGCCGCGGTGATCGCTGGCGGGGCCTTCCTCACCGCCGGACTCGTCTACGGCGATCCCCGATTCACCGGCCTCTTCGAGGTCAGCCGGGGAGCGGGAGAAAACGCGGGGCACAACGCAGGGGACAGCGCAGGCCGTGTCCTGCCGGTGGCGCCGCGGTCCGGCCAGGGGTCCGGCCAGCCTGCCGTGCCGGCCGGCGGGGACCGGACGGACACTCCCCCGCCCGGGCTTGAGGAGCAGGACCACCCTCTCGGCACGCCCCGGAAACCGCAGACCGCCAGCACCTCGTACAAGTTCCTCGCAACGAACGACGACGGCACTCCGGTGGGTTACTCGCCGTGCCGGCCGCTGCACTACGTCATCAATGCCGTCTTGGCCCCGCAGGGCGCCGAGCGGCTCGTGGCAGACTCCATCCGAACGATCTCTGAGGCCACCGGTATCAGGTTCATCAATGACGACTCCACGTCCGAGGAGCCCTCGCCAACCCGCGCGCCCTACCAGAAGGATCTCTACGGGGAGCGGTGGGCGCCGCTGCTGATCGCCTGGACCACGCCGGAGCAGGCCCCGCAGCTCAAAGGCCCGGTGATCGGCACCGGCGGCAGCACCCACTTCAGTTTCGGCGACGGTCCCAAGAGCTTCGTTACCGGCAGCCTGGAACTGGATGCCCCGCAAATCGCGGACGACCTGGACAGGGCCCAGGGCGCGGCCTATGCCACGGCCGTGATCCTGCACGAACTCGGCCATGTGATGGGCCTGGAGCATGTCGATGACCCGGCCCAGCTGATGTACCCGGAGATCGGGGCCCCGGACGGCCTTGCCGACGGCGATCTGAACGGACTCTACGAGCTCGGTCACGCCCAGTGCCGCAAGGATCTCTGACCGGCTAGCGTTCCAGCGCTTCGAGGGCTTCCTCCACGGTGTCCACCAGGAAAATCCGTCCTTCCATCCGGCGGCCGGACGCCAGGCTCTGCAGGAGGGGCCATGCCGGGAATCGCCGCAGCCAGTGCTCGTGCCCCACCAGGACCATGGGAGTGACGGTTTCCGGAGCGCCGTAGTAGTTCTCGCAGGCGTCCTGGAAGATCTCCTGGACCGTGCCGCCGGATCCTGGCAGAAAGACGATGCCGCCGTTGCACAGTTCGAGCAGGATGGCTTCCCGGATGGCATTCGCGAAGTATTTGGCCACGTGCGTGGCGAAGAAGTTGGGCGGCTCATGACCGTAGAACCACGTGGGAATCCCCAGCGACGGAGTACCCTCCGGGTGGCGCTGGGCGACCGCCGCGGCCGCCCGCGCCCAGGCGGACACCGAGGGGCGGAAGGAGGGCACCGCCGCGAGGTCGGCCAGGGCCCGCCGGAGTTCCGACTCGGGGGCCTCGCTGAGGAAAGCCCCGAGATTGGCGGCCTCCATGGCCCCGGGGCCGCCGCCGGTGGCAACCACCCGGTTGCTGCGGGCCAGCAGCCGGCCCAGCAGGGCGGCTTCTTCAAAGACGGCAGTGCCGCGGTGGGCAATATGCCCGCCCATGACCCCCACCGTCGTGCGGCCCGCGCGGAGATAGGTGCCGGTCAGCTCGTCGAGGGCCACGCCGATCGAGTGATCATGCAGGGCGGCGGCCAGTGTCGCATCGAGGCGGCGGCGCTGGCCCGGCCGGATGCTCCACTGGTAGACCCGCGCGTCGAGGGTGTCCTCGTAGGGCGAGTTGGCGATCCCGGCATACAGTTCCTGCGGCGTGTACAGCTGGCCGCGGTAGGGGTTGAACGGGACGGCCGTGAGCCGGGGAAAGATGAGGGCGCCACGGCCGCGCAGCGAATCCTCCACACCGTAGTCAAACGTGCAACCCAGGAAGACCGCGCCCTGGACCTCCAGTGCCTCCAGCTGTGCCCGGCGGCCCCGCAGGTCCAGCGACTGGACATGCCAGCCGTGCATGCTGCCCGCCCCGGCGGCGACAAACCGGTCGAAACCGGCAAGGCTCTCGACCTCCAACGTGCGGGGGCTGGGATAAAGGCTGCGGGCGGCGCTCATGGAGCCAGCCTAGACCGTGGCCAAAGCCGCGACGGGGACCGACGTCGACGGCGCATCACCCGGTGCCCCTCCCCCGTTGCGCTATCACTTTTGGTGGCCATTCCGGCATTTTAAGGCCTAAGAGTGATAGCGCAACGGGGGGTGTGGGCAGGTTAGGAGACCTGGAGGCCTCCGTTGATGTCATACGTGGCCGCCGTGATGTAGCCGGCGTCCGGGCCGAGCAGGAAGGCGATGAGCGCCGCCACTTCCTCGCGGCTGCCGACACGCCCCATCATGATGCCCTCGGACATCTGCGCCTTGCGGTCCTCGCTTAGAGTGCCGCCCATGATGTCGGTGTCGATGGGGCCGGGGGCGATGGCGTTGACGGTGACGCCGAATTCGCCCACCTCGCGGGCCAGGGCGCGGGTGAATCCGATGATCCCGGCCTTGGACGCGCTGTATGCGACCTTGGAGTAGGTCCCGCCGCCCCGCTGTGCCGAAATCGAGGAGATGCTCACGATCCGCCCGAGCTTGCGCTCGATCATGCCCTTGAGCACCCGCTGGGAGACGATGAAGGATCCGCGCATGTTGATGGCGAAGACCTTGTCCCATTCTTCGACCGTGGTTTCCATGAACGGCGTCGGGGAACTGATGCCGGCCAGGTTGGCCAGGGCCACGATCGGGGGCAGCGCGCCCTCGATCTCCGTGATGGCCCGGTCTACCGACGCGGCGTCGGAGACGTCCGCCCCGACGCCGATGGCTTTGACCGCGCGGTTGGAACCGATCTCGGCGGCAGCGGCAGAAGCGTCCTCGGCGTTGATGTCCAGGATTGCGATGGACCAGCCCTCGCTGGCCAGGCGGTCGGCGGCGGCGCGGCCGATGCCGCGGGCTGACGCGGCGCCGGTCAGGACCACGGTGCGTTCAGTGGGGAAGGGGGTAATTGATGTCATGACGAAGGTTCCTTCGGGAGTTTGGGATCAGGGTACTTTGGCCGGGTCGACGGCGGCTGCCGCTGCGACCGCGGGGTCGAGGGCGGCGTCGCCCTCGGGGCGCCGGCGGGCGTAGAGGTAGGTGGCCACGGCGGTGAGGCACAGGCACAGGGACAGGAACAGCAGCCCGCTCTGGTTGCTGCCGGTGGCGTCCTTGAGGAGGCCGACGGCGTACGGGGAGATGAAGCCGCCGAGGTTTCCGAGGGAGTTCACCAGGGCGAGCCCGGAAGCGGCGGCCGCGCCGGTCAGGGCCGCGGAGGGCATCGAGAGGAATGGAGCGATGGCCCCGTAGATCCCCATGGCCGAGACCGTCAGGCCGATCATCGCAAGGATTGGGTTGACCGGCAGCAGGTAGCCGGCGGCCAGGAGTCCCGCGCCAGCGAGCACCATGCTGACCGCGGAGTGCCAGGCACGCTTGCCGGTCCGGTCCGCACGCTTGCTCCAGAAGTAGACGAACACTGCGGCCACTGCATAGGGGATGAAGACAATGAAGCCGACCTCGGCCGTGGAGAAGTTGCCGAGGGCTGCGACGATGGTGGGCATCCACAGGCCCAGGCCGTAGATCCCGCACACCAGGCCGAAGTACAGGGCGGAGTAGACCAGGGTGCGCTTGTCCTTGAGCCCGGCCACGAAGTTGTGCTTGCCCGACTGGGACTTGGCGGCCAGTTCGGCGTCCATGGTGGCGGTGAGCCAGTTGCGTTCGTCGGCGTCGAGCCATTTGGCGTCCCGCGGGCGGTCGGTCATGAGGATGGGGGTCAGGAGTCCGAGGGCGATCGCCGGGATGCCTTCGAGGATGTAGAGCCACTGCCAGCCCTGGAGGCCCATGACGCCGTCCATCTGCAGCAGGAGCCCGGAGACCGGGGCGCCGAGCGCATTGGACACGGGCTGGGCGAGGATGAAGATACCCAGCACGGTTACGCGCTGCGCGGCGGGGAACCACAGCGTCAGGTAGAACAGGATCGCCGGGAAGAAGCCGGCCTCGGCGGCACCAAGCAGGAACCGGACGACGTAGTAGGTGCTTTCACCGTTCACCAGGCACATGGCCGTGGCGAAGATGCCCCACGTGATCAGGATTCGGGCCAGCCATTTCCGGGCTCCGAAGCGGTACATACCCGCATTGCTGGGAACCTCGAGGAGGGCGTAACCGAGGAAGAAGATGCCGGCGCCAAGGCCGTAGGCAGCGCCGTTCAGGCCGATGTCCTCGCTCATGGTGAGCTTGGCGAATCCGACGTTGTTGCGGTCCAGGTAGGCAACGAAGTAGAGCAGGACAATCAGGGGCATGACGCGGCGGCGGACTTTGCGCAGCGTGCGGTCGCCTAGTTCGCCGAGTCCGAAGGACTTGGGGGCTAATGAAGTCATCATCGACCTTCTTACGTGTTTTCCTGCCCTGCGGCTGTGCCGGGTGAGGAAGTCGGTGGTTTGGGGTAGGTCATCCTGCCCGCCTGGAAGCGCGTGCTGCAGGAATCTTGTTGAGTCAGATGTCAGACATCTGATTCAAGAACTAGGCAAGATCCTAGAATGTGATTGGCGTTACGTCAAGAGCCAGTGGGTGGACGTCAGGACTTGGCGCCCCGGACATAGCGTTCATAGTCCGCATTGGTCTGGTCCATGTGCTCGTCCATCGCCTGCCGCGAGCGCTCGGCGTCACCGCTCAGGATGCTGTCCATGACCCGCTGGTGGTAATCGATGGCGTGCCGCTGGATCACCTCAACGGCCGACGTTTCGCGCCGGGTCACGTACAGCAACTGGCCCAGCTGGGCGAACAGGGCACGGACAAAAGGATTGCCGGAGGCCCGCAAGACGGCGTCGTGGAAGGCAATGTCCGCCTCCACGAAGCGGTCTAGGTCGCCGGAGTCGTGGAAGCGCTTCATGTCCTTGATGCACTCGCGCATGCGCTCGGCCTGCTCCGGGGTATGGCGTTTGGCGGCGAGCGCGGCAGCCCCGGTCTCCACCATGCGGCGCATCTCAATCAGCCCCACCGAGACCTGCTCGGCCCCATTGCCGTGCGAGGCCGCCTTGAAGATCGCATCAAGGCCGGTCCAGTTGTCCGTGGGATTGACGAAGGTTCCCCTGCCGGCCTTCACGTAGAGGATGTTTTGCGCGCGGAGCGCCTTGAGGGCTTCACGCACGGTGAGCCTGCTGACGTCGTAGGCCTTGGCGATGTCGGCTTCCGGCGGAATCGCGCTGTGGGGCTGGAGCTTTCCGTCAAGAATCTCGGTCAGCAGGCCGTCGACAAGATCGTCGACCAGTGTCCTGCGGCCCATCCCGGTTCCCATCGTCATTCGCGGCTCGTGCTGCCATCCACATTACCCAAGTCGGGGTGCGCCGCCATGTAGGCGTCGAGCTTGGCCAGCGTCTGTTCCAGGTTGGCCGGGTGGCGGCGCAGGTAGCCGGCCAGCCGGAGCAGGCTCTTGCCGCGGACCCGCCGCGCGTCCCATTGTTCGGTGACCAGGGTGCCGGCGGTGCCGTCAAGGCCAGTGGATGGTTCGAGCAGGTAGCGCCACACGTGACCGTAGAAGTGCCGCCACGCGATCCGGCGGCCTTCGTCGAACTCGCAGACCCTATTGAGGATCTTGTAGTTCACCCGCATGTTCATTTCCATGCCGAACCTGGCGCCGAGGTACAGCCGGCGGGGCCCGCGCGGTTGGGCGCCCTTCACAGTGTCCGAGCCGTCGATCACGCTGTGAAGGGCGGGCGTGGCGAGCACGTCGAAGACGGCTTCCGGGGCGGCGGCGATGTACCGGCTGCGGGACACGAGATAGCGGGCGTTCATCTGGCAATCCTAGTGCCCCGGTTGTGTTGCAGAATGGGGCATGCAGACTTCCCGCAGCTCCCTTGGCCACCGGCCGCGCATCGGCGTTCCCGTCCGCCTCACGAGCTCGTCCGATCCCGACCCGCGCGTGGCAAAAGCCAACGCATTGTTCGAGCACATCGTGGAGTTGTTGGGTGAGGGCGGCGGCGAACCGGTGCTGCTGACCGCGGCGGGGCCGGACGACGCCGCTCTTGCGGCGGCGCTGACGTCCCTTGACGGCGTCGTGCTTCCCGGCGGCGGCGACCTCGACCCCGGCCTTTACGGCGAGGAAGAAAGCGCGGTCTGCTACGACGTGAACCGGGAACAGGACCAACTGGACCTGGCGGTCGCGCGGCAGTCCATCGACGCCGGGCTGCCGGTACTCGGCATCTGCCGCGGGCATCAGCTGCTCAACGTGCTCTACGGCGGGACCCTCATCCAGGACATGCGGCCGGGGACGGTGGCGCACCGCAAGCCAGCGGCGCACGGCACCGGTTCGTGGGCCTGGCACGAGGTGGCGGTGCAGGCAGGTTCCAAGGTGGCCTCGCTGTATGGCGGCGAATCCGCTGCCGTGAGCGTGAAGATCGCCTCCGGCCACCATCAGGCCGTGGCCCGGGTGGCCGGAGGGCTGCAGGTGACAGCCGTGGCCGAGGACGGGACCGTCGAGGCGCTGGAGGATCCGGAGCGCTGGGTGGCCTCGGTCCAGTGGCACCCCGAAGCCGTGGAACTTCCCGCCGGCGAGCGGCTCGCGCCGTTCCGGGCCTTCGTGGAGGTGTGCCGTACCCGGCCCTGAGAGCAGATGACGGAAACCCCGGGGCCCTGGCCCCGGGGTTTCCGTCATCTGCATTCGATCCGAAACTGGTGGTCTCGCCGAGGCTGCGGTCAGCCGGCGACGCTCACCTCGCGACGCTCAGGGCCACGCGGACCGGGCGACGCTCACCTGGCGATGCTCAGTGCCACGCGGACCGGGACGCCGGTGGCCAGCGACTCCTGGGCGGCATCGGCCACCCGGGACGCCGCCACGGCATCTTCCGGAGTGCAGGGGTTCTCCCGGCGGCCAAGGATCAGTTCGACGAAGGCGGTCATCTCGGACCGGTACGCCTTCTCGAACCGCTCGGCAAACGTCAGGTGCGGTTCCCCGGCCGGGAACGTGATCCCGGCTTCGGCCGTGGCCAGCGCCGACTTGTCGTCCAGACCAACCATCAGCGAACTCCGGGAGCCCTGGATTTCCAGCCGGACGTCGTGGCCGGCCCCGTTGTAGCGGGTGGCGGAAACCGTTCCCACGGTGCCGTCGTCGAACGTCACCAGCGCGAGGGCCGTGTCCACATCGCCGGCCTCGCCAATAGCCGGATCCCCGTTGTTGGAGCCCTTGGCGTACACCTCGACGATTTCCCGGCCCGTGAGCCAGCGCAGGATGTCGAAATCGTGGACCGAGCAGTCCCGGAACAACCCGCCTGAGCCAGCAAGGAACTCGACCGGCGGCGGCGTCATGTCGCAGGTGACTGCGCGCAGGGAATGGATCCAGCCCAGCTCGCCGGCCTGGTAGGCGCGGCGGGCTTCCAGGTAGCCGGCGTCGAACCGGCGCTGATGCCCGATCTGCACCACGCCTTGCCGGTCCCGGATGTAGTCGAGCACCAGCATGGCATCGGCCACGTTCAGGGCCACGGGCTTCTCGCAAAAGACCGGGACCCCGGCGTCCACCCCCGCCTTGATGAGCTCGGGGTGGGTTCCGGTTCCGGTGGCGATGACGAGGCCGTCGAGCCCGGAGCCAAGCAGAGCCTGCACCGACGGCAGGAATTCGGCGCCGAGACCGGAAGCCACCGCCCGGGCATGCTCTTCGACGACGTCCGTGAGCCGGAGCCGGACGTTGATGTCCTGCGGATTCAGGACCTCGTTGAGGGCTGCGATGTTGTTGGCGTGCATGACGCCGATCCGCCCGACCCCGACGAGTCCGAGAACAACGTCCCTCATGCGGCTGCCTTGGCGGCCACGGTGAACGCTGAACGGAAGGCCTCCAGGGCCGCATAACTGTCGGCACTGGCCCACGCTTCCATGCCCACGGTCCCTTCGTAGCCTGCGTCCGCCAGCGCCCTGGCGACGGCCGCGTAGTTGATTTCCCCGGTTCCGGGTTCACAGCGGCCTGGAACGTCCGCCACCTGGATTTCACCGAGGTACGGCAGGGCGCTCCGGACAAGCTCGACCAGGTTCCCCTCCCCCATTTGCGCGTGGTACAGATCCAGCATGAGCCTGGCGTTCGGATGCCCGGCGGCCTGCACGAGCGCCAGGGTGTCCTTGGCCCGGGCCAGCGGGATGCCGGGGTGGTCCAGGATGGTGTTGAGGTTCTCGAGGCAGAACGTCACCCCGTGCTTCTCACCGAGCTGCCCGAGCCGTTCCAGCGTCCGGGCGCCGGTGGCCCACATGTGGCCGCTGGAGCGGTAGACCGGCCGGGCCGCGTGGCCGTCGACGAGTTCCGCCGGGTGAACCACCAGTCGGCTGACGCCAAGCTCCAGGGCGGTAGGGATCAGCGACTCGGCGGTCCGCACCACGTCGTCCGCCGTGTCCGGATCCACGAGGCTGCCGGAGGTGTATCCGGTCATGGATGAAAACACCGCCCCGGTGGCCTTGAGCGCACCGATGTCTTTGGACCGCGAGTCCCAGAGTTCGACGTCGAAACCGGCCTCGTGGAGCCGGCGTACCCGCTCCGTGAACGGCAGGTCCGTGAAGACCATCTCAGCGCAAACGGCGAGCCGCATCAGAGGACCGCCCTCTCGTTGACGGCCACCGGCGTGCCCTGCTTGACGGACTCGATGCAGGCCAGCGCCATGGCCAGCGCCCGCCGGGCGTCAAGGGCTCCCGGAGTGAGAGTGAACGGCTTCGGCGCCGGCACTGTATCGTCACTACGGCCGTCGCGCCGAGCGCGCACGGCGTCGGCGAAGTCCACGAGCTCATCCGTGTAGGCCTGCCGGAAGAGCTCGACGTTCAGCCGTGGGGTGTCGGCGGACATCCCCTCGGCGGTGAACCGGCGGGCGGCGGTTTCGGTGGAGCGGCCGGCCTGGACCATGCCCTTGGAACCGAAGACCTCCCCGCGGATGTCGTAGCCGTACAGTGCGCTGAAGTTTGCCTCGGCGACGGCGATCGCGCCGTTGCTGTAGCGGATGGTCACGACGGCGGTGTCCAGGAAGCCCTGATCCCGCAGCCCCGGTTCCACCAGCGCGTCCGCGACGGCGTAGACCTCCACGGGTTCGGCGCCTTCGTTGAACCAGTTCAGGGTGTCGAAGTCGTGGATCAGGGTCTCGAGGAAGATGGTCCACGCCGGGATCCTTGCGGCGTGGCCGATGCTTCCGGTGCCGGGGTCCCGGGTCAGCGAACGCAGCAGTTGCGGCTCCCCCGCGATTCCGGCGGCGAGGTCCTTCTTGGCTGCCTGGAAGTCCGCGGCGTACCGGCGGTTGAAGCCGATCTGGAAGTGCACCCCGGCGGCTTCGACGGCGGCCAGGGCGGTGTCGAGCTCCTCGAGTCCCAGGCCGGCGGGCTTCTCGCAGAAGACGTGCTTTCCGGCGGCTGCGGCCTGGCCGATCAGGGCGGAGTGGAAGCGCGCCGGGCTGGCGATGACGACGCCGTCAATCTCCGGGTCGGCCAGGAGGTCGGCGGCGTCGGCGGTCACCTTCGTGGTGCCCAGGGCGCCGGCCAGCGCCTCGGCGGATTCAAGGTTGGGATCCGCGATGGCGGCAAGGACGGCACCGGGGACTCGGCGGGCGATGCTCTCGGCGTGGAAGGCGCCCATCCAGCCCGAGCCGATGAGCCCGATCCGCACGGGCAGGGCGACGCCGGAGGCGTTGCGGTTGAGGTAAGCCAAAGGCTTGTCCTTTCAGGAATTGGGACGGAAGTTACTCGTAGGTCTTGCCGGTGGTCTGGGACACGTCGGCGACTTCGCCCTGGACTTCCTTGACCACGTCGCTGTGGCCGCCGAGTTGTTCGAGTTCGTGGGCGAGTTCGGCGAGTTCGGCGCCGCCGGCCATTTGGGCGGTGAGCTCGTCGAGGGTGATGTCCTTTTTGTCGTAGTAGCCGATCGACTTGCCGCGTTTGAGCAGCAGGAACCGGTCCCCGACGGGGAAGGCGTGGTGCGGGTTGTGGGTGATGAAGATGACCCCGAGGCCGCGGTCGCGGGCCTGCAGGATGTAGCGCAGGACCACGCCGGACTGCTTCACGCCCAGGGCCGCGGTGGGCTCGTCCAGGATCAGGACCTTGGCGCCGAAGTACACGGCCCGGGCGATCGCGACGCACTGGCGTTCACCGCCGGATAGCTGGCCGATAGGCTGATCCACGTCGCGCAGGTCGATGCCCATCGCGGCGAGTTCCTTGAGCGTGATGTCCTTCATCTTCTCGACGTCCATGCTCTTGAACGGGCCGAAGCCGCTGGTGAGCTCCGAGCCGAGGAAGAAGTTCCGCCAGATCGGCATCAGCGGCACCACGGCGAGGTCCTGGTAGACGGTGGCGATGCCCACAGCCAGGGCATCGCGGGGCGAGCTGAATTTCCGTTCCTCCCCCATCACCTTCAGCGCACCGGCGTCGTGCTGGTGCAGGCCGGCGATGATCTTGATCAGCGTGGACTTGCCCGCGCCGTTATCGCCCAGCACGCACGTGACGCGGCCGTTGTCCACAGCCATCGTGACATCGCTCAGGGCGATGATGTTGCCGTAGTGCTTGCCGATGCCCTCCATGGAGAGCAGGTGTACCGCGGTGTGCGTCAGGGGGTCTGTTTCGTTCTGGAGCAGCGTTTGCTGGTTGATCTCGTTGGCATTCATTTCTCCGGCCCCTTTTACTTAAGTTCCGCGCGGCGCTTGACGATGAGGTTGACGATGGTGGCCAGCAGCAGCATCAGGCCCAGGAAGAACTTGAACCAGTCCGGGTTCCATTGGGCATAGACGATGCCCTTGTTGGCCATGCCGAAGATGAACGCTCCGATCGCGCCGCCGATCGCCGAGCCGTAACCGCCGGTCAGGAGGCAGCCGCCGATCACTGCGGCGATGATGTAGAGGAACTCGTTGCCCACGCCCTCACCGGACTGCACGGCGTCGAAGGCGAAGAGGTTGTGCATGCCCAGGATCCAGGCGCAGAACCCGACGGCCATGAACAGGCCGATCTTCGTGGCTTTGACCGGCACACCCACGGCGCGGGCCGCGTTAGCGTCCCCGCCGACGGCGAAGATCCAGTTCCCCACCCGGGTCCGCATCAGCACCCAGGTGGCCACCGCGACAAGCGCGAACCAGATGAACACGGTGATCTTGACCTCGACGCCGCCGATGTTCACCGAGGAGGCGAACACCGCCTGCGCAGACTTGAAGCCGTCCATATTCGAAATCGACGGGGACGACACACCGCCGCCGATCAGCCGGGTCAGGCCCAGGTTCAGACCCGTCAGCATCAGGAACGTCGCCAGGGTCACGATGAAGCTGGGCAGCTTGGTCTTCATCAGGATCCAGCCGTTGATGAACCCGATGCTCAGTGACACCACCAGGGCCAGGCCGACGCCGACCCAGACGTTCGTGGTGAAGTACCAGCTGAACAGCGACGCCGTCAGGGCCGAGCTGATAACGGCGACACCGGCCGAGAGGTCGAACTCACCGCCGATCATCAGCAAGGACACCCCTACCGCCATGATCCCGATCGTGGAGGAACCGTATAGCACTGTCGCGAAGGCATTCGGCTGGGTAAACGTCGGGGAAACCAACGCAAAGAAGACGAACAGGACGATCGCACCCACCAGGGCACCAATCTCGGGCCGGCCAAGCAGCTTCTGGAACGGACTGCGCTTGCCGACACGCTCATCGGCCGCCGCCGACGTTGTCTTTGTCTGGGTGATGGTCATGATAATTCTCCTTGCTGCCGGGCCGGCCTGGGCCGGCCCGGCCAGCGGACTGTTAGCGGATACCCTGCTGGGCGAACTTCAGGACATCGGCCGCATTTGACTTATCGACGATGCTCGGGCCGGTGAGGACCGACTGACCGCCGCCGATCTTGAAGCCGCCGCGTTTGTTCTGCCAGATGGCGTCGACGGCGCTGTAACCCTGCAGCCACGGCTGCTGGTCCACGGTGAACAGAACCGCACCATCCACAATCTTCTGGGCAAGATCCGCGTTGAGGTCGAAACTTGCGACCTTGGCAGAGCTGCCGGCGTCCGTGACCGACTTGAGGAGAGTGAGTGTGAAGGGGGCGCCCAGGCCGATGATGACGTCGGCGTCCTTGGAAGCCTGGAGCTTGGCTGTCGCAGTGGACTGGACCGCGGTCATGTCCTTGCCGTCGACGTAAAGGATCTCCGTTCCAGGCACCTTCGCCTTGACGCCGGCGCAACGTGCTTCAAGTCCGACATGGCCTTGTTCCTGAATCACGCAGATCGGGTGCTTGAAGTTCTCCGCCGCGAGCCGGGTGCCGACGGCCTCACCGGCGAGCTTCTCGTTCGAGCCGAAGTGGGTGAACGCCCCCATCTGCGCCGAGACATCCTCGCCGGCGTTGAGGCTCACAATCGGGATGCCGGCGTCGGAGGCCTTCTTCAGGACGTCTTTGAGGGCTTCGGGCTTGGCGAGCGTCACCGCGATGCCGTCGACCTTCTGGTCGATAGCCTGCTGGATGAGCTGGGCCTGGCGCCCGGCTTCTGGATCGGACGTGTAGAGGAGTTCGACGTTGTCCTTCGCCGATGCCTCCTCAGCGCCCTTGCGAACAATGTCCCAGAAGGTGTCACCTGCCGCGGCGTGAGTGATGAGGGCGACCTTGATGCGCGGGGTGCTGGCTGCCTGTCCCCCGCCGGCCGCATTGCCTGCGTCTGCGGGCTTGCCGCCGGTACTGGAACACGCGCTCAGGGCCAGCATGGGTACAACGGCCGCCACGAGGGTCGCCTTCCGCCACGAGAACTTGGTCACGATTAATCTCCTTTGATTCCGGGCCACGCCGCCGCTTCATCGCGTCGGTCCGTGAGCCATCTACAACCGATCATGGTGACTCGAATCACGGTTGTCAAGAGTTTGTCCTGACATAAGGATGTTTTGACGTAAGGCTCCGCGGAGGTTTCACCATATTCGCGGACCTAATCATTCGGAATGTGCCCGCCCAGCCCTTACTCCCACGGCTCCGCAGAGCAGCCCTTGGCTGCCCGTGGCAGCCCTGCTACTATCAGAAAAAGGCAGTATGTCCTATCAAGCGAACATACGCCTGACATACCCGGACAGGCCGGTACTACGGCCGCCGCGGAGCACAAGGGAGCACGCCCAGTGGCGAATCAACTAAATCTGCGGATAGACCGCTCTTCTCCGGTGCCCCTGTACCACCAGGTGGTGCAGGGCATCGAGGCCGCGATACACACGGGACTGCTGGAGCCCGGCAGCCGGCTGGAAAACGAGATCGACCTGGCCGCCCAGCTCAACCTTTCCCGGCCCACCATGCGCAAGGCCATGGATGAGCTCGTCCGCTCCGGCCTCCTGGTCCGCAAGCGCGGCGTCGGCACCCAGGTGGTCTCCAGCCAGGTGCGCCGCCCGCTGGAACTCTCCAGCCTCTACGACGACCTGAGCAACAACGGCAGCAAGCCCACCACCGACGTGCTGAGCTTCTCGCACGAGGAGGCGGACACTGCGATCCGGACGGCTTTGCAGCTTCCGGCCGGCGCCAAGGTGTACCACTTCACCAGGCTCCGGAAAGTGGGCGGCAAGCCGCTGGCCCTGATGGAGAACTGGGTGCGGGACGACATCACCGCCATCGACGAGGCAGGCCTGGGTTCGCAGGGCCTCTACGCCATCCTGCGCAACGGCGGCGTGAACTTCCGCCTCGCCTCGCAGCGGATCGGCGCCATGATCGCCAACGACTACCAGGCGCCGCTGCTCGAGACCACGCCCGGCTCCGCCCTTGTCACCATGGAGCGGACCGCCGTGGACGACACCGGGCGCATGGTGGAAACCGGCCACCACGTCTACCGGGCGGATTCCTACAGCTTTGAAATGACACTGGTTCAGAGATAAGCGCCCAACAATAAGAGTTCAGAGATAGGCGCCCAACAGCGAACGCCACCGGCTCCAACCCCGCACACATACGCGCCTACCTCCGGCGCGACAACGAAAGGGCAGCTTCCATGGCCAACTGGGTCTATCCGCTCGGCACCGCCGCCGAAGGCAAGTGGGACATATCCATCGGGACGTCGGATTCGGGACTGGAGGTGGACGGCTGGGCACATACCGGGCTGAAGGTCGCAACGCTGGCGGCCGGCGGCGCCGTCGGACTGGACGCCGCGGCGGAGGAACGCATCGTGATCCCGCTCAACGGCCCCTTCGTGGCGACCGTGGACGGGCAGGACTATCCCCTGGCCGGCCGGGACAGCGTCTTCAGCGGCCCCAGCGATGTGCTCTACACCGGAGCCGGCAAGGCGGTGGCCATCACCTCGGCCGACGGCGGACGGGTGGCGGTGGCCACCGCCCCGGCCAAAGCCTCCTACCCAACCCGCCTCATCACCGCCGCCGAGACGCCGGTGGAACTGCGTGGAGCGGGCAACTGCTCCCGCCAGGTCCACAATTTCGGTACCCCCGCCGCGCTGGAGGCGGACCGTTTCATCGTCTGCGAGGTCCTCACCCCGGCCGGAAACTGGTCCTCCTATCCCCCGCACAAGCACGACGAGGAAAAGGACGGCGAAACCAGCCTCGAGGAGATCTACTACTTCGAAACCCGAGTGACGCCCGGAGCACCCCAGCGCCCGGGCGCCGACGACGCCCTCGGCTACCAGCGCGTCTACGCCTCCGACGAACGGCCCATCGACGTTGCGGCCGAGGTCCGGACCGGCGACGTCGTGCTGGTGCCGTACGGCTGGCACGGGCCCGCCATGGCCGCCCCCGGCTACGACATGTATTACCTCAACGTCATGGCTGGCCCCGGCCCGGTCCGCGACTGGCTGATCAGCGATGACCCGCACCACGGCTGGATCCGCCAGACCTGGGAGGGCCAGGACCTGGACCCGCGGCTGCCGTTCGGCCGCTAGGCCGGCTGCCGCAGGTCCAATGGGCCGGCTACGGCCGGGCCGCTAGGCCGGCTGGAGCTCGGTCTCGGGGCTGTCGACGTCGGCCGGCCGGCCGGCGTCGTGCTTCCTGGCAGCGGCTGCCGCGAACGCCATCACCGCCAGGCCCAGCAGGGTGATCCCGGCACCTGCCCAGATTGGCGAGGTGTAGCCGAGGCCTGCGGTGATGGTGACGCCGCCCATCCAGGCGCCCAGGGCATTCCCGACGTTGAAAGCGCCGATGTTTGCGCCCGAGGCCAGCGTGGGAGCGCTGCTGGCGTACTTCATGACGCGCATCTGCAGCCCCGGAACCGTGGCGAAGCCGAAGCCGCCCAGCAGCACCATGGAGGCGATGGTCACCGGCTGGCTGCCGGCGGTCAGGGAGAAGACCACGAGCACCAACACCAGGATGGCGAGCACTACCAGCAGGGTGCGGTCCACATTCTTGTCGGCCGCTTTGCCGCCCACGGTGTTGCCGATGAAGAGCCCGACGCCGAAGAGAATGAGCAGCCACGGGACGGTGGTGGGGGAGAAACCGGTGACCTCGGTGAGGGTGAAGGCAATGTAGGTGAATGCGCCGAACATGCCGCCGTAGCCGAGGATGGTGACGAGGATGGAGAGCCAGACCTGTCCGGACCGGAAGGCACGGAGCTCGGTTCGGAGACCGCCTTGGGCTGTCTCTCCCGAACCGGTCTTCGGCACCAGGGCGAGGATGCCGATTAGGGCGAGGACGCCAATGACCGTGATCGCCCAGAACGTGGAGCGCCAGCCCGCCGCCTGGCCCAGCATGGTGCCGAAGGGGACACCGAGCACATTCGCTGCCGTCAGGCCGGTGAACATGATCGCAATCGCGCCGGCCTTCTTGTTGGGCGCCACCATGCTGGCGGCCACCACGGCGCCGATACCGAAGAACGCGCCGTGCGAGAGCGCGGCAATGATGCGGCCGGCCATCATCATCGAATAGTCGGGCGCGAGCGCCGAGACGAGGTTGCCCGCGATGAACAGCACCATCAGCACGGCCAGCACGGGCTTGCGTTCGAATCGCGTGACGGCGGCAGTAAGGCCGAGCGCCCCGACCACGACGGCGAGCGCGTAGCCGGAGATGAGCCAGCCAGCGGTGGCCTCGGTGACGTGGAAGTCTGCGGCCACTTGCGGCAGCAGGCCCATGATGACGAACTCGGTGAGTCCGATGCCGAACCCGCCGAGGGCGAGGGCTATCAGGCCAACAGGCATGGAGGTGCTCCTTACAAGCTGTACGGGAAGAGGTATGGCGCGTAAGCTAGTAGTTGCAGACGCGTTATTTATGGTTCTAGTTAGAAATTGTTGCACAAGCAGATACAGCGCGCAAGCAACTATTATTTGATGTGCCCGGCAACACCCCCGCCGGGCACGCGAGCTGAAGGGATTCACCAGATGGGCATCAAGGACGACGCCGTCGAGGTCCGGGCGCAAGGCTGGCGGACCCTGGCGGCCCTGCACGGGCTGATCGAGGCTGAACTGGAGCGTTCCCTGCAGGCCGAGGCGCAGCTCTCCGTGGTGGAGTACACCGTGCTGGACGCGCTGAGCCGGCAGGACGGCTGGCACATGCGGATGCAGCAGCTGGCCCGTGCCACGGCGTTGAGCGCGAGCGCCACCACGCGCCTGGTCAACCGGCTCGAGGACCGCGGGCTGCTGACCCGGATCCTGTGCGCGGATGACCGCCGCGGGATCTACACCGAGCTCACACCCAGCGGCATCACGCTGCTCGAGCAGAGCAGGCCGGTCCACGACTCCACGCTGGAGCGGGCACTGGCCGAGGCCCAGGAGGTGCCGGAACTGGCACCGCTGGTCGACGCCCTCCCCCGCCTGCACGCCGGGGTCTAGCACGACAACCGCCTCGCGCGACAAAGCACAAAGCCCCGCCCGGGGACAAAAACCGTGGGCGGGGCTTTGTGCGTGCGGGGTTGAAGAAGTGTTCCAGGTCCTCCAGGCTCTTGCCCTTGGTCTCCGGAACCACGCGCTTCACCCAGACGATGGCTGCCACCTGGAGCCCGACGAAGATGAACAGTTTGTCGCCGTTCTGCCGGGCGCCGTCTTGGCGGACGCCGTCATAGGCTCGCCTTCTCGACGCGCTGCGTCATGGTCTCCAGCTGGTATCGGGAGACTTCAGCGGCGTTGTCATCCTCGGCGAAGACGCTGGACACCATCACCGTGTCTTCACGGTCCAGGAAGCCGATCTCCTGCAGGCCTGAGAAGAACTCGTCCCAGTTGACGTCGCCGTCGCCGATTTTCAGGTGCTGGTGCACCCGGACGGGGTTGCCGGGAGGGTTGGTGATGTAGCGCAGCCCGTGTGAGGCGTGGTGGTCCATCGTGTCGGCGACGTGGACCAGGCGCAGCTTGTCGCCGGCGGCCCGCATGATCTCCAGCGGTGCGTTTTTCATGTGGAAGCTGTGCGAGGCCACGTAGACCAGGCCCACATTCTTCGAGTTCAGCCCGCGGATCACCCGGATCGCGGCCAGGCCCTCCTCGACGAAGTCGTCCGGGTGCGGATCGATCAGCAGGTCGATCCCCTCCCGCTCGATGATGGGGAGCAGTTCCTCCATGGAGCGGTAGAAGGCCCGCTCGGATTCCTCGGCTCTCTCCGGCCGGCCGCTGAACTCGGTGTTCATGGTGCTCACGCCGAGGTCCACCGCGATCTGGATGGCGCGCTTCCAGTAGCGGACGGCGGCCTCGCGGGCGTCCTCGTCCGGCCCCGACCAGCGCAGCACGGGCAGCACCGACGCGATTTCGATTCCCGCGTCCTTGCAGGCCGCCTTCAGCTGGCCCACCAGCTCGTCGTCGGCCTTCGGATGGTTGAAGAACGGGATGAAATCGGCGTGCGGGGTCATCTGCATGTACTTGTAGCCGAGGTCGGCCACCACGCGCGGGAACTCGAGAAGTCCGTGGCTGTGGTGGAACGGCGTGGGGTCAAGGGCGATTTTCACGTTGAACACTCCATGGTGGATCTGGCGGACGTGCGGCCGGCCGGCGCCACGTTCTTGGTAAGAGAGGGCGCCGGCCGGCAGGGCTCCTAACGGTAAAGGGCGGGCTTGGCGTTGAGCTTCACGGCGACCTTTTCGCCGTTCTTCTGCGCCTCGACGCCGGCCTCGCAGCACGCGGCCGTGGCGTAGCCGTCCCAGGCGGTGGGGCCGCCGATCTCATCACGCAGGGCGGCGTCCACCCAGGACTGGATTTCGGCGTCGTACGCTGCCCCGAAGCGCTCCTCGAAGCCGGGGGTGACCTCGCCGCCCCAGCGGCCGTTGCTGCGGGTGTACGGGCCTGTGTCCGCGCCGATGCTGACGATGCCGTCCTCGAAGGAGGCCTGGGTGGCCACCTCGTAGCCGAACTTCGCGTTGACGTAGATCTCGACGTCGGCCAGGACGCCGGATGCGGTCTCGATCAGCACGTGCTGCGGGTCGTGCTGCCCGGCCGGCGCGTTGCGTGTGGCCTTGCCGAGGCGGACCTGGACGGACGTGATTTCCTCGCCGGTGAAGTAGCGGATGGCGTCGAATTCGTGCACCACGGAGTCGTTGATCAGCATCTCGTTGGTGAACCCCGCCGGGGTGGTGGGGTTCCGGTGCTGGTGGTGCAGCATGAGCAGCTCGCCGAGTTCGGAGTCGCGGATGATCTTGCCAAGGGCGGCGTATTCGGCGTCGAAGCGGCGCATGAAGCCGACCTGGATGCGCTTGCGGCCCAGCTTCTGCTCGGCCTCGACAATCTTCCAGGAGGACCCGGCATCCGGGGTGAGCGGCTTCTCGCACAGGATCGGGATGTCCTTGGCGATCGCCTTGAGCAGGATGTCCTCGTGCAGGAAGCCGGGCGTGGCGATCAGCACGGCGTTGACGTCGCCGTTGTTGAGGGCTTCCTCGGCGTCGGCCAGGGCAATGGCGCCCGGGATGCCCTCGATGGCTGCCTGTGCACGGGTGAGGTCGACGTCGACGACGGCGGCGACTTCCGCGCCGTGGATGCGGGTGTTGAGCCGCTGGATGTGGTCTGCGCCCATACGGCCGGCGCCGATGACGGCCACGCGGAGGATCTTTGTCATGGTGGGTTCCTTCGAGTTTTAGTTGACGGCGGTGCGGGAGCCGCAGGAAAGCAGGTAGTTGCGGGTGCGCTTGGCGATCGGCATCGGGACGTCGAAGGGCACGGGGTACATGTCCTGTTCCACAATGCCAAAGATCGGCCGGTTCAGCGCCTCCACGGCTTCGATGACGGCGCGCAGGTCCGGCAGGCCGTTCGGCGGTTCGGTCATGACGCCGGCCAGGTTGGCGGCAGCCCAGGTCATGTTTTCCGCGTTGACCCTTTTGAGGATCTCCGGGTTGATCTGCTTCAGGTGCAAATAGCCGATCCGGTCCGGGTAGTTCTTGATCAGCTCAAGGCTGGAGGCCCCACAGTATTCGGCATGGCCGGTGTCCAGGCAGAGGTTGAGGTACTTGGCGTCCGTGGCGGCGAGCAGGGTCTCGATGTCCTCCTGCGCGCCGACGTGGGAATCTGCGTGCGAGTGGAACTGCTGCTTCAGGCCGAAATCCTCCAGCAGCGTCTTGCCCAGGCGGCTGTGGCCGGCGAAGAGGTCGTCCCAGGCCTTTTCGCTGAGTGTGCCGCTTTCCACCGCCTCCCCGGTGACGTCGTCGCGCCACATCGCCGGGATGACCACCATGTGTTCCCCGCCCATCGCGGCGGTGAGTTCGGCGACCTTGCGGGCCGGTTCCCACGCGGTGTCCCACTGGTCCAGGCCGCGGTGGAAGGCGGTGAACACAGTGCCGGCCGAGATCTTCAAGTCGCGTTGTTTGAGCTCTTCGGCGAGGCGTTCCGGATCGGTGGGAAGGTAGCCGTAGGGGCCCAGCTCGATCCACTTGTAGCCGGATTCGGCGACCTCGTCCAGGAAGCGTTCCCATGGGGTCTGCTTGGGGTCATCCGGGAACCAGACGCCCCAGGAGTCCGGCGCGGTGCCAATGATCAGCTTGTTCTCAGTCATTTCGATTCCTTCTCATCGATTGCTCCGCAAGTGCCGTTTTGGACACTCAAAACGGCGGTTACGGAGCAGTCGATCGTGGTTGGTCGAGGCGTCAGTTGCGCAGTTAGTTGGAGGGGAAGTTGTAGGAGGCGCCGGAGGCGTGGGTGGGTTCGGGCCAGCGGGAGGTGACGACCTTGCCGCGGGTGTAGAAGGAGACGCCTTCCGGGCCGTAGATGTGCTTGTCGCCGAACAGCGAGGCCTTCCAGCCGCCGAAGGAGTGGTAGGCCACGGGCACGGGCAGCGGGACGTTGATGCCGATCATCCCCACGGTGACGGAGCGCTGGAACTTGCGGGCGCTGGCGCCGGAGGAGGTGAAGATGGCGGTGCCGTTGCCGTAGGGGTTGGCGTTGATCAGGGCGATGCTGGCGTCGAGGTCCGCCACGCGGACCACGACGAGGACGGGCCCGAAGATTTCCTCGGTGTAGGCGGTCATTTCGGTCTTGACGTGGTCCAGGACGGTGGGGCCGACCCAGAAGCCGTCTTCGTGGCCGGGGACCACGAGGTCGCGGCCGTCCACCACCATGGCGGCGCCGGCGGTTTCGGCTTCGGTGACGATCCGCACGATGCGTTCCTTGGAGGCCGGGGTGATGACGGGTCCCATTTCGGCGCCGGGGGCGGTGCCGTTGTTGACCTTGACTGCGAGGGCGCGCTCTTCGACCTTCTTGACCAGCAGGTCGGCGGCATCACCGACGGCGACGGCGACGGAGATGGCCATGCAGCGTTCGCCGGCGGAACCGAACGCGGCGGCGGCGAGGTGGTCGGCGGCGTTGTCGAGGTCGGCGTCGGGCAGGATGATCGCGTGGTTCTTCGCGCCGCCCAGAGCCTGGACCCGCTTGCCGTGGGCGGTGGCGGTCTCGTGGACATACCGGGCGATCGGGGTGGAGCCGACGAAGGAGATGCCGTCCACGTCCGGGTGGGTCAGCAGGCCCTCGACCGTTTCCTTGTCGCCGTGCAGGACCTGGAAGACGCCGTCGGGCAGACCCGCGTCCTTCCACAGCTTGGCGAGCAGCATGGAGGCGGAGGGGTCGCGTTCGGAGGGCTTGAGGATGAAGGCGTTGCCGGCGGCGATCGCCATCGGGGCCATCCACAGCGGCACCATGACCGGGAAGTTGAACGGGGTGATGCCGGCGACGACGCCGAGCGGCTCCCGGAAGGAGAAGACGTCGATCCCGGTGGAGACCTGGTCCGAGTAGTCGCCCTTGAGCAGGGTCGGGATGCCGCAGGCGAACTCGATGACCTCCAGGCCGCGGCCGATCTCGCCCTTGGCGTCGGAGAGGACCTTGCCGTGCTCGGCCGTGATCAGTTCGGCGAGTTCGTCCACGTGGGAGGCCACGAGTTCGCGGAACTTGAACAGCACGGCGGTGCGCTTGGCCAGGGAGATGTCGCCCCAGGAATCGGCGGCGGCGCGGGCGGCGGCGACGGTCGCGTCCAGGTCTGCCCGGTTGGCCAGCCGCAGCTCCGCGGTGACGGCGCCGGTGGCGGGGTTGTAGACGGGCTGGGTCCGGGTGCCCGCGCCTGCGGTTTCGGCGCCGTTGATGAAGTGGTGGATGGTCTTGGTGCTCTGGTCAGTGGTGTTCTGGTCAGTGGTGGTAGTCATGGGGCTCTTCCTTGAGTGGTTGAAGTTCGAAGGGGGATCAGCCCAGCAGCTTGCGCTGGCGGTTCTTGTGGTCGGTGTAGGTCTGGAAGGCCTGTTTCGTGGAGTCGAGCTCGGAGACCTGGGAGACCGGAACGTCCCACCATGATTCGGAGCTGGGCGCGTCCAGCAGCGGGTCGGATTCCACGTGGATGACGATCGGTCCGCCGTTTTCGGGCGCGGCCTTGGCGTCGCGGATGGCCTGTTCGAGCTCGGCGATGACCTTCTCCCCCGGTTCGATCCGGATGACCTTCACGCCGAGGCTTTCGGCGTTCAGGGCCAGGTCCACCGGCAGCCGGTCGCCGTCGTCGAAGCTGTGGTGCTCCTCGTCCAGCGCCCGGTACTGGGTGCCGAACCGCTGCGAGCCCAGGGACTCGGAGAGCGAGCCGATTGAGGCGTAACCGTGGTTCTGGATCAGGATCACGATCAGCTTGATCCGTTCGGCGACGGCGGTGACCAGCTCGGTGTGCATCATCAGGTAGGAGCCGTCCCCCACCATCACGACGACGTCGCGCTGCGTGCCGCCCGTGGCGGCTTCTGCGAGGGTTGCGCGCTTGACGCCGAGGCCGCCCGGGATTTCGTAGCCCATGCAGGAGTAGGCGTATTCGACGTGGTAGCCGAACGGGTCCCTCACGCGCCACATCTTGTGCAGGTCCCCGGGGAGCGAACCGGCGGCGCAGACGACGACGTCCTGGGCGTCCATGGCGCGGCTCGTGGCGCCGATGATCTCGTTCTGCGCCGGCAATGGGGTGAAGCGGGTGTCGAAGGCCCCGTCCACGGTGGCGTCCCAGCGGGTCTTCTCCGCGGCGATCTGCTGCTCGAGGTCTGCGCCCACCCGGTAGCCGCCGAGGGCCTGGTTCAGCTTGACCAGGGCCTTGCGGGCGTCCGCCACGATCGGCAGCGAGGTGCCGTGCTTGTAGGCATCGATCGCGGCGACGTTGATGTTGATGAACTTCACGTCCGGGTTCTGGAACGCCGTCCGGGACGCGGTGGTGAAGTCCTCGTAGCGGGTGCCGATGCCGATGATCAGGTCCGCCTCGGCGGCGATGGCGTTCGCCGCCGTCGTGCCGGTGGACCCGATGGCGCCGAGGGAGAACTGGTGGTCCCAGGGCAGCACGCCGACGCCGGCCTGGGTGTTGCCCACCGGGATGCCGGTCAGTTCGACGAACTTCGCGAGTTCCTCGTTGGCGTAGGCGTAGAGGACGCCGCCGCCGGCGATGATCAGCGGGCGCTTCGCGGCGCGGATCGCTTCGGCAGCGCGGCGGATGTCCTCGTCATCGGCGTCCGGGCGGCGGATCCGCCATTCACGCTCGGCAAGGAACTCCTCGGGCACGTCAAAGGCCTCGGCCTGGACATCCTGGGGCAGCGAGATCGTGACCGCGCCGGTCTCGGCCGGGTCGGTGAGAACGCGCAGGCCGTGGTGGAACGCGGAAAACAGCTGCTCGGGCCGGGAGACGCGGTCGAAGAACTTCGACAGCGGCCGGAAGGCGTCGTTGACGGTGATGTCGTAGGCGTAGGGCTGTTCGAGCTGCTGCAGCACGGGGTCGGCGGCGCGGGTGGCGAACGTGTCACTGGGCAGCAGCAGGACCGGGAGCCGGTTGGTGGTGGCCAGCGCCGCGCCGGTGAGCAGGTTCGAGGAGCCCGGTCCGATCGAGGTGCTGATCGCGAAGGTCTGGCGGCGACGGGTGTGGCGGGCGAAGCCGACGGCCTGGTGGGACTGGGCCTGTTCGTTGCGGCCCTGGTAGTACGGCATGATGGTCGGATCGAGCTGCTGGTACTGCTTGAGGGCCTGGCCGACGCCGGCAACGTTGCCGTGGCCAAAGATGCCGAACATGCCTGGAATCAGGCGTTCCCGGAAGTCCTGGCCGCCGACCGAATCGACAGTGTACTGCTTGGACAGGTATTCGACGACGGCCTGGGCGACTGTCATTCTGCGTGTTCCTCGTGCAGTGCTGATTCCCATGGGAAGTTACTCCGATACTTCTTCGGCGCTGGTGGGTTCGGTGTGGGTGGATTCGGTGTGGCCTGATTCGGTGCGGCCGGATCCGGTGTGGTGCAGCAGCGAGGCAGCGGTTGCCACGGCGCCAGCAACGTCGCCGTCGTGCGGGTAAAGCAGGGTCCGGCCGACGGTGAGACCCTGGACGCCGGGCAAGGCGAGGGCAGCCTGCCAGCTGGAGAACACGTCGTCCTGGCTGCCCTCCGGGTCGCCGCCGAGGAGCACGGTGGGCATCGTGGTGGACGCCATGACGCGTTCCATCTCGGCCACCACGGGGAGCTTCATCCAGGTGTAGGCGCTGTTCGCGCCGAGGCCCTCGGCGATGGCGACTGACTTGATGACGGCGTTGGTGGAGAGGTCGTTGCGGACCTTTCCGTTTTCGCGGACGGAGAGGAACGGTTCCACCATGGCGATCAGCTTGCGTTCGGCAAGGGAGTCGATGGCCCTCGCCGTCGCTTCCAGGGTGGCCACCGTGTCCGGGTCACCGAGGCAGATGCGGGTGAGCATCTTGCCGCCGTCAGCGCCCAGGGCCTTGAGCGCGGCCGCGGTGTGCCCGGTAAAGCGGTCATCGAATTCGTTCACCAGTCCGGAGAGCCCGCCGCGGTTCATCGAGCCGAAGAGCAGCTTGCCTTC
The DNA here is from genome assembly GCF_900102785.1 of Arthrobacter sp. ok362. Taxonomy (GTDB): domain Bacteria; phylum Actinomycetota; class Actinomycetes; order Actinomycetales; family Micrococcaceae; genus Arthrobacter. Next base: position 56,768 of record NZ_FNGC01000013.1, on the reverse strand, counting down.
GAGCGCGCCGAGCAGGAGCAGATCGTCCATGATGTCCGGCGAGGCCAGAACCCCGTCGACGTCCGGGTTGGCCAGGGCAATCTGCAGGCGGTCCAGGAGCTGGCGGCGGTCTGCCATGGCCACGGGGTCGCTGCCGACTGCCAGCGACCCGCGGGCCGGGTGGTCGGCGGCGACGATGAAGTTCTGCCTGCGGGCCCTGACGCCGGGGTGGCGCCGGCGTGCCTTGGCGGCGCGGGCAATCGCTTCCGGGTCTTCGAGCCGGATGATGCTCAGGTGCTCGTACCGGCGGGGATCATCGCTCACCGCAAGGGTGGCGGCGGCTGGCTTGATGCTCACAGTGCTGCTCCTTCGGTGGCGTAGGTACCCGGTACCAGGCGGCCGCGTTCGGCGAGCAGACCCGTGACTTCCTGGGGGGTCGGCATCGCGTCGGCGCAGGACAGGCGGGAGGCGACGAGGGCGCCGGCGGCGTTGGCGAAGTCGAGGACCTGGGCCAGCGGCCAGCCGGAGAGGAGCCCGTGGCAGAAGGCCCCGCCGAAGGAGTCGCCGGCGCCGAGGCCGTTGACGGTTTCCACCGGCACCGGGGCGGAGACCACGCGCTCGGTGCGGGTCTTGGCCATGACCCCTTCCGGGCCCAGCTTCACGACGGCGATTTCGACGCCGGCCGCGAGCAGCCGGTCCGCCTGTTCGTCCGGAGTGCCCTCGCCGACGGCGACGGCGCATTCCTTGTCGTTGCCGATCGCGACGGTGACGTGCGGCAGGATCTTGGCGATCTGCTCCCGCGCTTCTTCCTCGGAGGCCCAGAACATCGGCCGGTAATCGAGGTCCAGGATGGTGAACTGGCCGGGCTTCAGCCCGGTGCGGGGCCGCGTCTCGTGGGCCGTGAGGTGGGCGGTGCGGCTGGGCTCCTGGCAGAGGCCGGTGACGGTGGACCAGAAGATTCCGGCGTCCCTGATGGCGTCCAGATCCAGCTCCTCGGCCTTGATCTGCAGGTCCGGTGCCGTGGGGAAGCGTCCGTAGAAGTAGAGCGGGAAGTCGTCCGGAGGCTTGATCGCGCAGAACGTGACCGCGGTGGGCCATTCCTTGACGGCGGTGACGAAGGAGTCGTCCACGTTGAACTTGTGCAGTTCGCGGTGCAGGTATTTGCCGAAGGCGTCGTCGCCGGTGCGGGTGATGACGGCGGTGCGCCGGCCGTGGCGGGCAGCGGCGACGGCGACGTTGGACGGGGATCCGCCAAGGTACTTTCCGAAGGACGTGACATCCTCCAGATCCACCCCGATGTCGTTCGGGTAGATATCAACACTGATTCGCCCGATCGTGAGCAGTTCGTGGGTCACGGTGATCTTGGACCTTTCTGGTGTGAACTCGGTACCTCTACGCAGCCTGAGCTTCGGCGCTTAGGGGCCGGCGTGAGCCGGGCCACAACCACTACTTTGCCCTAGAATCCATGTACTGTCAAAGGTTTGTACTGACATATTTACAACATGACACGGAGGGCCGAACTGGCTCCGTCGCGCGGGTGTTGTTGCGGCTTGGCGTGCCTGCGGCTACCTGCCGGGGACCCCAAGTTCGCCGGTGACGTACTGGGCCCGCCCAAAGCCGAACGACCAGTCCATGATCGCAGCATGGATTCCCCGGCTGAGCCCGCGGAGCTGTTCCGGACTCCGGCCCTGATTGACGTCGATTCGCACGAGAGGCACTCGCACCTCCTTCGGCAGTTTGTCCTGACATGCCAACAAACTCTCACGAACGGGCGCAACGTTTTTCAACTGGTTGGGGTCTTGCGCGGGCTGCGGGTCCGGCGTAGCGTTAACAACCTAGGGGTTGATCAACGAATTAGTTGATTGCTATTTCGATTGGCAGAGACCCGAGTTAGGCGAAGACCCTGGGACGAGGAGGTGGGACACCGAGTGGAAGCACGCGACGACGGCGAGCTCGACGCGGCCTTCCTGGCCCTCGCCGATCCAGTCCGCCGCCGCATCATTGCCCGGCTCAGCCGGGGTCCGGCGACCGTCAATGAACTGGCGGAGCCCTTCGCGATCACCAAGCAGGCGGTCTCGAAACACATCCAGGTCCTCGAGCAGGCGCAGCTTGTCACGCGCACCCGTGACGCCCAGCGCCGGCCCGTGCACCTGAACCCCGCACGGCTGGAAGCGCTCACCGCCTGGATCGACCAGTACCGGCTGGTCCGCGAGGGGCAATTCCGCAGCCTTGACGCCGTGCTTGAAAACCGCGCCGCCCGCGGCGGCACACAGGCAAAGGACGCATCATGAGCAACGCATTGAATCTGACTGTTCCCGAGGGGCTGCCCTTCATCGACTTCGAGCGCGAATTCGATTTTCCCGTCTCCGAGGTCTTCCGGGCGCACAAGGACCCGGAGCTCGTCGCCCAGTGGCTCGGGCCGCGGCGGATGGCCATGAGCATTAGCCACTACGACTTCAGGACCGGCGGCGGCTACCGCTACACCCACACCGGGCCGGACGGCAGCGCGTATGTTTTCAGCGGCGTCTTCCACACCGTCCGCGAGAACGACTTCGCCATCCAGACCTTCGAATTCGACGGCTACCCCGATGTGGTGAGCATTGAGTTCCTGACCTTCGAAGACCTCGGCGGTGGCCGGTCGCGGCTCAGTGCCCGCGCGGTCTACCCCAGCATGGAGGCGCGCGACGGCATGGCGCAGTCCGGGATGGAGGGCGGCATGACCGAAGCCTACGAACAGCTTGAAGAACTCCTCGCCGGGGCAAAGGTATAGGGCGGCAGGGGATCCGGACTCTAAGACCCAAAAAAGTTCGACGGCGGCAGGCCGCCGTCGTGCTTAAAGCAGCAACGCGGGCTCACTCCGCGCCCATCCCACCGAGTGGTATGTGCGCAAGTGACCCCGCGTTGCTGTGGTGCTGTTTTGCTGTGATGCTTCGGACCTAGAGGGTCGCGAAGACCTCGCGCAGGAGCTTGGCGGTCTCGGACGGAGTCTTGCCGACCTTGACGCCGGCAGCCTCGAGGGCTTCCTTCTTGGCCTGGGCAGTGCCCGCGGAACCCGAGACGATGGCGCCTGCGTGGCCCATCGTCTTGCCTTCCGGAGCGGTGAAGCCGGCAACGTAGCCAACAACCGGCTTCGTGACGTGTGCCTTGATGTAATCGGCGGCACGCTCTTCGGCGTCGCCACCGATTTCGCCGATCATGACGATCGCCTTGGTTTCCGGGTCAGCTTCGAATGCTTCGAGGGCATCGATGTGCGTGGTGCCGATGACCGGGTCGCCGCCGATGCCGATGGCGGTGGAGAAGCCGAGGTCGCGCAGTTCGTACATCATCTGGTAGGTCAGGGTGCCTGACTTGGAGACGAGGCCGATGGGGCCCTTGCCGGTGATGTTGGCCGGGGTGATGCCGACGAGGGCCTCGCCCGGGGTGATGATGCCGGGGCAGTTCGGTCCGATGATGCGGGTGACCTGCTTGCCGTTGGCGTCCACCTTGGACTGGGCCAGCGCCCAGAACTCGGCGGAGTCCTGGACCGGCACGCCTTCGGTGATGACGACGACCAGGCCGATGCCGGCCTCGATGGCTTCAACGACGGCGTCCTTGGTGAATGCCGGCGGTACGAAGACGATGGAAACGTCAGCGCCGGTCTCCGCCATGGCTTCCTTGACGGTGCCGAAGACGGTGATCTCGCTGTCGCCGTGCAGGACGGTGGTGCCGGCCTTGCGGGCGTTGACGCCGCCAACAACGTTGGTGCCGGCCTTGAGCATCAGGGCGGTGTGCTTGGTGCCTTCGCCGCCGGTGATGCCCTGGACGATGACCTTGGAGTCCTTGTTCAGATAAATAGACATAGTCGAGTCCCTCTACTTCGCTGCGTTGGCGAGCTCGGCAGCCTTGTCGGCGCCCTCGTCCATGGTGGCGGCCAGAGTAACCAGCGGGTGGTTGGCCTCGGCCAGGATGCGGCGGCCTTCCTCGACGTTGTTGCCGTCGAGGCGGACTACCAGCGGCTTGTTCGCGGAGTGGCCCAGCTCGGCCAGTGCACCGACGATGCCCTTGGCGACGGCGTCGCAGGCGGTGATGCCGCCGAAGACGTTAACGAAGACGGACTTGACCTGCTCGTCGCCCAGGATGACGTCGAGGCCTGCTGCCATAACCTCGGCGGAAGCTCCACCGCCGATGTCCAGGAAGTTGGCGGGCTTGACGTTGCCGTGGTTCTCGCCGGCGTAAGCAACGACGTCGAGGGTGGACATGACCAGACCGGCACCGTTACCGATGATGCCGACTTCGCCGTCCAGCTTGACGTAGTTGAGGTCCTGCGCCTTGGCCTTGGCCTCGAGGGGGTCAGCAGCGTCCTTGTCTTCAAGGTTGGCGTGCTTGGGGTGGCGGAAGTCGGCGTTCTCGTCAAGGGAGACCTTGCCGTCGAGGGCAACGATGTCACCGGCGCCGGTCAGGACCAGCGGGTTGACCTCCACGAGGGTGGCGTCTTCCTTCTTGAAAACGTCCCAGAGCTTCAGGATTACGCTGGCGACCTTGCCACGCAGTTCCTCGGCGAAGCCTGCAGCGGCGACGATTTCGTCGGCCTTGGCCTGGTCGATGCCCACGGCCGGGTCGATCGCGATCTTGGCCAGGGCTTCGGGGCGCTCAACGGCGAGCTGCTCGATTTCCATGCCGCCTTCAACCGAGCACATGGCCAGGTAGTTGCGGTTGGCCCGATCCAGAAGAACGGAGAAGTAGTATTCCTCGGCGATGTCTGCACCCTGGGCGACCATCACGCGGTGGACGGTGTGGCCCTTGATGTCCATACCGAGGATGTTGGTGGAGTGTTCAAACGCTTCGTCAGCGGTCTTCGCGACCTTGACGCCGCCGGCCTTGCCGCGGCCTCCGGCCTTGACCTGCGCCTTTACGACAGTTACGCCGCCGATTTTCTCGGCAGCTGCCTTTGCTTCTTCAGGGGTGTGCGCCACGATGCCAGCAAGCACGGGTACACCGTGCGCCTCGAACATATCGCGCGCCTGATATTCAAACAGGTCCACGGTTTAGTGTCCTTCTACGTCGAAGTAGTTTCTGTACAGCCGGACCCCACGTTCTCGCGGTTACCGGGCTGCGGAATAAACGCACCCTGCGACAAGCTTGGAAACGAGCCACACGGCGCAATGCTCCTCTGGGAACTCTAGTCCTTGGATCGGACCAGCCCGTTCCAGACTACCGGTTATGTGAGTAAGGACACTATTCTATGAAGCGTAGAAAAACCGCTAGATTACGGGCTTTTTGGCGTGTCCGACGGCGCGCCGAGGGCCGGCGCGGCCGGGGCAAATGCGCGTTCGTAACCTAGAGGGATGGAGCCCGTTCCGCCGGCAACGTGGTGGCCCGGCGCGGACCAGTCTCCGGGCTCCCGCTATGCGTTCAGCTATGCGTCCAGCTTGGTAAGCGGCGCGTAGCGCAGCAGCAGCCGCTTCTCGCCGACGTCGAACTTCACCTTGGCCACCGTCTTGTCCCCGGCGCCCTCCACCGCCAGGACGGTGCCGTTGCCGAAGCTGGTGTGGTTCACCTTGTCCCCCACGCTGACGGCGACGACTTCCTTCTGGGGCTGGACCCTGTTTTTGGCCACCGCGGCCGGTACATCGGCGTTGAAGCCCGCGGACGGGCTGGCACCGGCGCCGCGGGCGGTCCCGGCACCCCAGAACGATCCGCCGTACCGGCTGGAGCCGATCGCGGCACCGCTTCCCCAGCCTCCGCTCTGGCGGCTGGCGCCTTCCCGCTTCCATTCGACGAGCTCGGCCGGGATCTCCTCGATGAACTGGCTCGCGGGGTTGTACTGGCTCTGGCCCCACATGCTGCGCACCTCGGAGCGGGTAAGGTACAGCCGCTTCCGGGCCCGGGTCAGGCCCACATAGGCCAGCCGGCGTTCCTCGGCCAGTTCCTTGGGATCGGTGGCGGAGCGCTGGTGCGGGAACAGCCCGTGCTCCATGCCGGTGAGGAACACGACCGGGAATTCCAGGCCCTTGGCGGTGTGCAGGGTCATCAGGGTCACGACGCCGAGCCGCTTGGCTTCGGCGACGGCGGCCGCCAGGTCTTCGGCGTCACCGCCAGGGGCGTCCGGGATCTGGTCCGCGTCGGCCACGAGGGAGACCTGCTCCAGGAAGGCGCCGAGCGAGCCTTCGGGGTTGTCGCGTTCGTATTCCCGGACGACGGCGACCAGTTCGGCGAGGTTCTCCACCCGCGATTCGTCCTGCGGGTCGGTGCTGGAGCGCAGCCCGGCGAGGTAGCCGGTTTGTTCGAGCACGGCCTCCAGTGCCGCGGCCGCACCGGACCCGGAGGCCACCTCTGCGAGGTCGTCGAGGAGTTTCACGAAGCCCAGCACAGCGTTGACCGAACGGGTCGCCATGCCGGGGGCCTCATCGGCACGCCTCGCGGCGGCCATGAAGGACGTGCGCTCACGCTCGGCGAGGGCGGCGACGGCACCCTCGGCACGGTCGCCGATCCCGCGCTTGGGTTCGTTGAGGATGCGGCGGAGGTTGACGTCGTCGTCCGGGTTGACCAGAACCCGCAGGTAAGCGAGGGCGTCCTTGATCTCCTTGCGCTCGTAGAAGCGGGTGCCGCCGACCACCTTGTAGGGCAGGCCCACACGGACCAGGACGTCCTCGATCGAGCGGGACTGGGCGTTGGTGCGGTAGAAAATGGCGACGTCGCCGGGGCGCAGGTTGCCCTCGTCCTGGAGCCGGTCGATTTCCTTCGCGATGAACTGCGCCTCGTCGTGTTCGTTCTCGCCGACATAGCCGACGATCTTTTCGCCGTCGCCCTCGGCCGTCCAGAGCCGCTTCTCCGGCCGGTTAGGGTTGCGGGAGATCACCGAGTTCGCGGCGCTGAGGATGGTCTGGGTGGAGCGGTAGTTCTGCTCGAGCTTGATGGTGCGGGCGTCCGGGTAGTCCTTCTCGAACTCCACGATGTTGCGGATGTCCGCGCCGCGGAAGGCGTAGATGGACTGGTCTGAATCGCCGACGACGGTCAGTTCGGCGGCCTCGGGGCCCTCGCCGACGATCTCGCGCACCAGGGCGTACTGGGCGTGGTTGGTGTCCTGGTATTCGTCCACGAGGACGTGCCGGAAGCGGCGCCGGTAGGAGTCGGCGAGCGCCGGGAAGGCCCGGAACATGTAAACGGTCTCGGCGATCAGGTCATCGAAGTCCATCGCGTTGGCCTGGCGCAGCCGCTGGGTGTAGCCCTTGAAGACCTCAGCGACGGCCTGCTCGAAGGGATCGTTGTAGTTGGCGCTGGAGGAGTAGCTGTCTGCGTCGATCAACTCGTTTTTGAGCGCGGAAATCTTGTGCTGGATGGCCTTGGGCGCGAAGCGCTTGGGGTCAAGGTCCAGGTTCTTGGCGACCAGGGTGATCAGGCGAAGCGAGTCCGCGGAGTCGTAGATCGAGAAGTTGGAGTTCAGCCCGACATTCTTGGCCTCGCGGCGCAGGATCCGGACGCAGGAGGAGTGGAAGGTGGAGATCCACATGGTCTTGGCCCGGCCGCCGACCAGCAGTTCGATCCGCTCGCGCATTTCGGCCGCGGCCTTGTTGGTGAAGGTGATGGCCAGGATCTCGCCGTGGTGCGCCCGCCGGGTCGCGATCAGGTAGGCGATGCGGTTGCTGAGCACGCGCGTCTTGCCCGAGCCCGCACCGGCAACAATCAGCAGGGCGCTGCCGGCGTGCTTGACCGCTTCTTCCTGCTCGGGGTTCAGCCCCTCCAGGAGTTCGCTGGCGTTCGGAAGCGGCGGACGGTCCCAGCCGCCGCCGTCCTGGCGGTTGCTGTCCGGGCCGTTGCCGGCCGGGCCGTTGGCGGCCGGGCCGTTGCTGTCCGGGCCGAATCCCGCCCCTGACCCGAGCCCAGCCAGGCCGGTCCCGGCCCGCGCCTTCGTGCGAGCCGCCGCTGTGGAGGCAGCTTGGAAGGGTCCGTCGGCGTAAGGGTCAAACAACATATCCATGGTGTATCTAAGTCTAGGCGGTGCCACTGACGGCCGCGTCCTCCCCTCGGGACATGCCCTCCCCTGCCCGCGCCCAGTGGACATGATCCCCTTATGCCCAGCCATGGCAGCGAAGAATGAGCATGTCCCACGGACCCGTTGGCGTGACGAATGAGCATGTCCCACGGAGCCAGCAACCACTGGACATAATCCTTTAATGCCCGGTCCTCAGCGCGAAGAAAACGAGCATGCCCACGGACCGGGCACTGTGGAATGAGCATGTCCCCCGGAGCCAGCAACCACTCGGCATAATCCCCCTATGCCCAATCCTCACCGCGAAGAATGAGCATGTCCCCCGGAGCCAGCAACCACTCGGCATAATCCCCCTATGCCCAATCCTCACCGCGAAGAATGAGCATGTCCCCCGGAGCCAGCAACCACTCGGCATAATCCCCCTATGCCCAATCCTCACCGCGAAGAATGAGCATGTCCCAGGGACCAGGCACTGTGGAATAAGCATGTCCCCCGCGCCCGGCACGGTGGAAAGAGCATGTCCCGCGAAGCCTCAAACCACTCGGCATATCCCCCTATGCCCGGCCCTGAGTTCGAAGAATCAGCATGTCCCATGGACCAGGCACTGTGGCATGAGCATGTCCCCCGGAGCCAGCAACCACTGGACACAATCCCCCTATGCCCAGTCCTCACCGCGAAGAATGAGCATGTCCTCCAGCGAGGTCCCATTCGCTCGCGGGAAGCCTAGCCCACCGCGCCTGAGGTGAGCGCGGCCCGCAGCTGCCGCACCGCCGTCGTGCCTCCCGCGATGAACCAGTTGAGTCCGTTGACGCGCACGACGTCGGTCGCGCCGCCGGCCGCCTCGACGATGGCCTTCCCGGGTAGCCAGTCCCACTCAGGGCAACTGTGCTGGAACCAGCAGCCGAGCTCCCCGTCCGCCACCCGGCCGAGGTCGCAGGAGCCGGACCCGAACATGCGAAGGGCGGCTGCGGACGTCGCTGCTGCGTGCCAGGGCATGGCACACATTGGATCGGCAAGCCACGTCGGGTGGATGTACGTTGCCGCGCCGAGTTCAGACACCGGTGTGTCAGAGCGCCCCGTGCCTCCGGCCGCGGCGGGGAGGAATGTGACCATTTTTTCGCCGTTGAGCGTTGCCGCCCGGGACGTCCCGCCCAGCCAGAGTTTGTCCTCCTCCGGCTGGAAGATGGCGCCGAGCCCTGCACCGGAGGAATCCTTCAGAGCAATGGCCGAGCACCAGTACGTGGATCCATGCAGGAAGTTGAAAGTCCCGTCGACGGGATCAATGACCCAGGTCCGGCCGCTGCTGCCCGCCACGGAGGCGCCCTCTTCGCCCAGAACGGAGTCATCGGGCCGGCAGCGTCGAAGCTGTTCCAGCACATAGGACTCGGCGGCGTGGTCGGCGGCCGTGACCACGTCCGAGACCGAGGTCTTCTGCCTGCCCTCAAGCCCCGCCTGCCGCATCAACAGCGCGAGTGTGCCGGCCTCACGGACCAGGGCCTCGGCCAGTTGGTAGTCGTCCAGCGACGGGTCGAGATCTGCGGTGCTGTGCCGGCCAAGCCGGTGTTTTCCTAGTTCGGTCACGCATTCCAGACTATCGGCGCCAGTTGGCAGTGAACAGCCGGCGCGAACGGCCGTGCCGGACGCGCGTGAGGGAGGTTGTGCAGGGCGGCCGTGCCGGACGGGCGATAATAGAGCCATGGCCAAGACACCCGCGCAGCGGATCAAAAAGCACGGCGCTAACGCGGCGGTCCCCCAGCACCATCTTCCCCCGGTGATCAATCCGAGCACCAGCCGGACACCGCAGAAGGCACAGAGCAACAGCAATCTAATTGTGATCGCCGGGGTCGTGGCCAGCCTGTTCCTGTTCTGGTATCTGCACCTCCTCACCCTCAACCAGCTCACGCAATTGTCGGGCGGCCAGGCAATGCCGGATTCGTTGGTGGGCGGTTTCGGTCAGGGGTACGTGGAGCAGTTGCGCGCGGCTATGGACGCCGACGCCCTGGGCCAGCTGAGCTACGTCCACAAGACGGCCGGCATGCTCTTCCCGCTGATCTTTGGCTTCACCTGGCTGCTGCTGATCGGAACCAACGTGGCACGCAAATCCCTGCGCTGGGCGCTGTGGGCGCTGCCGCTGCTCTTTGCGGCGGTCAGGCTGTGGGGCAACATGGCGATCGATGCCATGATGTCCGCCGGCACCCTCGACGGCGGTCAGGTCGCACTGGCGTCAATACTCACCGTGGCTGGCTGGGCACTTCTGGCGCTGAGCCTCGTGGCTGGCGCCGTGGCCGTGCTCCTCGGACGCAAGGCCGCCGCTGCTTCACCTGCCACGGGGCATGTCCAGCCTTAGATCCCGCGGCGGGACGTGTCCCTCGCACGCGGTTTCTGACACGAGACCTGTCCAGCCCTAATCCCTGCGGCTGGACATGTCCCTGACACACGGTCTTGCCCCCGGAACATGTCCAATCCTGGCCTCGAATAACGGACCCATGGGGCCTATGCCCATTCCACGATCCCTGCACAGAACATGTCCCCCGGTGACGAGTGGCCACGGAGGGACATGCCCAGCCCGGGACAGATCGCCGGGCAGAGTCCCGTTATGTCCAGGCCTTGGGGGTAGCGGAGGGCATGCTCACTCCGGCTGGGCACCGGTCGCGAAGTACTCGCGCGCCTGCTCCGCACGCTGGTACGCCCCGGCGGCTTCGAAATGTTCGGAAGCGCGCAACAGATATTCCTGCGCCGCCTCGTGGTTTCCGTTGGTTATGTACGCCCTGCCGAGGAGCAGGCAGGCCTCACCTGTCCGCTGGGGTGAGAGCCCCTCTTCCAGCCCGCAGATATCCTTCAAGACGCTGATGGCCGATTCGACGTCGCCGGCCAGGTAGGTCCAGTGAGCCCGATTCAATTTCAGTAGGTGGAAGTCATTCGGGCTTCCACCGATGACGTCTGTGGCCAGTTCTGCGCGCTCGATGCAACGCAGCGTGTCCGCGTCGGCGATGTCTGCAGCCAGTCGCATGGCGGCAGACGCCTTGTTGAACTTTGCCCAGACGTCCAGGTTGCGGGCTGGCGAGAATGTCGCGGCGGCAAGTTCGTGGTAGCGCAAACCCTCGTCCACCATGTTGCACAAGAACGCAACGTTTCCTATGACCCAGTACGCCTTGCCGGCCAATTGTTCGTCTACTTCGTCAGAAATGATGCTGGCGAGGACCTGACTCTCAGCCCAGGCTTCCTCGAGTAGGCCGGAGTCGGCCAGCGCAGCAATCAAGGCATGCCGAGCCTTCACGTTAATTTCGAGATCCGCGTCGTCCGCAGTGAGGTCCGCGGCCGTGCGTGCCGATTCAGCGGCCTCTTCCAGAAGCCCCGCCCGGTGCTTGGCCTGCGACAAAAGAATGTGCGCTTTCGCCCGGAGCTGCGGGGAAAGGGATGCCGAAGTACCCCCGACCAAAACAGCAGCAAGGCTGGCGGACTCGTCGTACTCTCCGGCGTCCAATAGGTTCTCCACTTGGAAAAACCTCATGTCCCATTCCGCAGGGCGATCCTCGTCGGCCAGAGCAATCACGGCGGCTTCCCCTGCACTGCGGGCCGCCGCACGGAAGTCGTGCTCTTCCCGATACTGCCGGGCCTGAAGCTCCGCAATGAAGTATGCGGGTGGAAGAGATTTTTGTTGCATACCTCAATTATCCGTTGCCGCAGCGGTGGAAATGGCCAAACGCGCAAGTACGCCAAAAGCAAGATTGCCGCAGGAGCCGCGCAGGCGCGCGTGCATAACACAAGATTTGTGGTCGCCCGACTCATTGTTACTCCATGGCGTATCGATTGTCCCTATACTGAACTCGCATCACACGAGTCCCATTAGCCTCATACGTATCAGGAGTCCTCATGAAGAAAACCCTCGCAACTCTCCTTGTCGCCGGTGCTCTTGCCGGAGCGGGCCTTTCCGCTTCTGCTGCCATCTCGGCAGCCGGTGACAACTCGGGTCAGGGCTCGGTATCGGCTATGGAGTGGTGGCCGAACTCCACAAAGAAGTAACGGAGACGGTATTTAGCAGTGGCGGGTATCGGAACCTGGTTTCGATACCCGCCACCTTTGCTTAAGAATCGAGTCCGGTCAGCCCCCACCTCGGCGCCAATCGACGCTAGACCCCCGAAGCGTCGCGGTTGATTAACGCAATAACCTCGGCCGCCGGTGCCGGCCGGCCGAAATAGTAGCCCTGGCCGCTGCCGCAGCCCATCTCGCGGAGCACTTCGGCTTGCTCCGCCGTCTCGATGCCCTCGGCCAACGCTTTGAGACCGCAGGCGTGGATGAGGTGCAGCACCGCAGCCACGAAGTCCCGCTGTTCCTCGTCGGTGCCGAGGCCGCTGATCAGGCTCCGGTCGATCTTGACCACGTTCACGGGCAGCTTGCGCAGGTAGCTGATGGAGGAATATCCGGTTCCGAAGTCATCGATCTCGAGCTGCACGCCGAGGCGCCGCAGGCCGTTGAGCGAATACTGGTCGACGTCCCCGCCGTTGACGGCCATGGACTCCGTCAGTTCCACGATCAGGTTTGATGCATCCACACCGGTTTCGCTGAGGATGTCGCGCACGTGTTCGATCAGGTCGAGATTTTGAAGTTCGGTGGTGGAAATGTTGACGCGGACGTTGAACGTGCTGTCCACCTGCAGTTCCTGCTGCCATTTGCGCAATTGACGCACTGCATTGCGCAGTACCCAGTGGCCCAGGTCCACGATCATGCCGGTTTCCTCGGCCAGGGGAATGAACTGGTCCGGCATGAGAAGACCACGCTCCGGGTGGTTCCACCGGACCAGCGCCTCGACGCCCTCGATCCGGCCCGAGGCGAGGTCCACCACCGGCTGGTAGTGCAGGGTCAGCTGGTCCTGCGTGATGGCTTCACGCATTTCCGTAATCATGACGCTCTGCAGCCGGCGGGCGTACAGCAGAGCGGGTTCGAACACTTTGATGCTGCTGTGCGGCTGCGCCTTGGCCGCGTACATGGCCGTGTCGGCCTCCATGACCAGGTCATCCACGGACTGGCCGGGTTCCGCGATTCGCAGCCCGATGCTCGTTCCGCACGTGATTTTCAGGTCCCCGACGTCAAGGCTCTCGCTGAGCGCCGTGAGGATCCTGTTCGCCACCCTGCGTGCCCGGACCAGGTTGGACTTCGGCAGCATGACGGCGAATTCGTCGCCGCCAAGGCGGGCCACGGTATCCGTGTCGCGGACGGCGTCCTGGAGCCGGCGTGCGATGACCCGCAGGACGTCGTCGCCGGCGCTGTGGCCCAGTGTGTCGTTAATGCCCTTGAAGGAATCGAGATCGAGAATCAGGAGCGCCGGCGGCGTCTCGCCGCGCGAGGACTCCGCCAGGGCATGGCTCAGGACCGAGTTCAGTGCCGTCCGGTTGGCGAGTTGGGTCAGGGGGTCGGTGAGCGCCATGCGTTCGAGTTCCACCTGCGCCGCGCGCAGCATGGCCGTGCGGCTTTCGACCCGCTCCTCAAGCTCCTGGTAGATGGTCTGCAGGTCATCGGCCATCAGGTTGATGCCGGCAATGACGGCGGCGACGTCGTCGCGGGCTCCGGAATGCGGGATCCTGGTGCTCAGATCGCCTCCGGCGATCCGCACAATGCCCTCCACGAGGGCGTGCAGCCTGGGGTCCGGCGCCTCATTCCTCACGGATGTACTGCCTTAGCCATTCGACGGCCGCGGATTCTGAGGTGAAGAACTGCGCGGGGATTGTCTCGCTTCTGGAGCGCAGGAGGTAGTGGGCAATGACCCGATCCACCGGGCTCTCGCCCACCAGGGCGAACGCTGTCGCCGCGATGGAACCGCTGAAGACCTGCCGCGCCTCAATGCTGACACCGACGACGCCGGAGATCACCAGGAGCACCGGCATCCGCCGTCCCGCAGCGAGTGAACGGACCGTGTCACCGGCGATGCGCGCCTCCGGACCGTCGATCTCCTGGTTGGCGGCCAGCAGGACCTCGATGATTCCCCCGTCGATCATCCGCACGCCGATGGCACGGCCGGCAATGCCATCCGCGAAGGCCCCGTCGATCGGCCGGGCTGGTGCGACCGCCGCCCCCAGAACGGCGCCGGTTGCTTTGTCCGACAGGTGACCTTCCGCAAGGCGCCCGCCCGGCAGCCTCTTGTCCGACAGCTGCTCATCCGGCAGCCGCTCGTCCGGCCCGGCGAGGGCGTCGAGCGTCATCGGACCGCAATCCGACGGCGGCGGTCCGTGGAACCCCGGAGGTCACAGTTCCGCAGCCGGTCGCCGTGATGGAGAAGAGTTTCCCGGTCGACTTCCTCGGCTGTCCTGGCAATCACGGGGCTCTCCTTCACTGTCTTGGGCCGGGGACTGACATACAGCCAGTTAACCATCCCGCGGACAACATTCACCGCGGAGTCGCGGACTCCGCGGTGGCTGTAATGGTCGCGGAAACGGTGAAGGCCTCCTTGCCGGGCCAAAATAAACATTAGGGACGCAACCGTCAGAAATGTTACGACGACCAGATAAGAAACCGTCTCAAGCTGAAACCTGAAACCTGCATTCGGATTGTCCGCGAACTCTTGGCGGCGCCGGACCGCAACCTTTTGTTCGGTAGTCACGCTTTCCGCGTCCAAGCGCGGCAAGACAAGCTGATCTGGCATTCGTCCCCATAAGACTGCAAAGTCGGCATACTGGCGCGCGCCGACGGCAAATCCCGCACGCCCGCACCGGAATGTTCCGGTGAGTGCCCTCATGATAATGCAAGGTCAGGCGGTTGCCGGTCATCAGACACCCCGAAATTGCTTCAGCGGGCCTGCCTCAGGCCGCCCATCTCAGCGGGTCTGGGCCCGGGCGAGCTTGCGCACTGTGCGTTCGCGCTGGACCCGCTGGGCGATGACGAGGCCGGCCGCGGCGATGCCAAGCGTTATGGGGTAGCCCATGAGCCGCTCCAGGGTGCCTGGTTCCGGCACGTGCATGGCCGTCAGGCCGCCCGCGATGAGCGCCGCCAGGGACACGGCACCGCAGGCCAGGATGAACCACCCGAGCGGCGTCTGCCGCAGCCAAAGCCAGCCGATGACCAGGAGCGCCAGGGCACCGGCGGCGAAATACATCAGGGCGCCGACCACGTGCCAGGCCGACCCCGAGTCTTCGGGTACCAGCCCCACGATGATCGTTCCTGCCCCGGCGGTGCCGGTCAGCAGCCGGGCGGCGACCGCTGCCACCACCCCCGCGCCCCAGCGCGCCCGGCCAGTCACACGGCCCGGCGCCCGGCCGTGCCTGAGGGGCCCGCCGGGCCGCGCGGCACAGCACAGAAGCGCCGAGCCGAGCAGGAGCGCACCGATCACCATGCCGAGGCCTTGGACGACAA
Source organism: Arthrobacter sp. ok362 (assembly GCF_900102785.1). Taxonomy (GTDB): domain Bacteria; phylum Actinomycetota; class Actinomycetes; order Actinomycetales; family Micrococcaceae; genus Arthrobacter. The sequence continues at coordinate 41,476 of NZ_FNGC01000013.1, read as the reverse complement.
AGGACGCGTTCATCAGCAGATGCGCCGGCGAGCAGACGTCCCGCCCGTCGAAATCCCCGCACGCCAAGGCGCCGAGATCGCTGATGTAGCCCGTGCGGCGGCTGTATGGTTCCGTTCCCGCCCAGGCGCCGATCACAGCCGCCTCCGCCACGAAATACTGCAGCACGCTCAGCTTCGCGAGGGCCCCGACATAAAACCGGGTCGCGGCCACATCAGGGTAATAGAGGGCGCCGGCGGAAAGTTCGGTGGTTCCTGCAGTCATGCCAAGAGCGTAGTACGCGCGCTCACCTTGTATGCTTATATCCGTGTCCGACCGGACCGGCCCCTGGCCGCCCACCGCGGATACCCGCCCTCGTAGCTCAGTGGATAGAGCACGGCTCTCCTAAAGCCGGTGTCGTTGGTTCGATTCCAATCGAGGGCACTTGAACATTCCTGCCCCGGACGAAACCCCGGACACGGGTCCGGACTTTGACCTCCGCGCCTACCTGCGCGGCGCGTGGTCCGTCGACCGCACACTGCTGGACCGCAGCACCGGGACCAGCGGAACGTTTACCGGCGTCGTACACTTCACTGCCCACGACGACGGCGGCCTGTTGTGGCGTGAAGAAGGCACCGTGCGCTGGGCATCCCTGGGCGGGACGCCGTTCACCGGGCCGGCGAGCCGGGAATATCTGTTGCAGCCGGCGGACACGCCCGACGTCCTGGACGTGTACTTCCCGGACGGCCGCCCTTTCCATCGCATGGGCTTTGCCGGGCCGGCCAACCAGGACGTGCACTGGTGCGACCCTGACACATACCGCGTGACGTACAGGTTCCTGGGGGCGGACGAATGCGGCTACCGCTGGGACGTCACCGGGCCCGCCAAGGACCAGCTGCTGGAGTCCGTCCTGCACCGGCTGGAAGCAGGACCAGGCCCGGCACCGGACGCATCGTCCGGTGCATCGCCGGACGCAAGGCGCGCGGAGTGAACCCGCGCATTGTCGTCTCCGCCGTCTGCGTCTTCGATCGCTCCGGACGCCTCCTGACCGTCCGCAAACGGGGCACGGACAAGTTCATGCATCCCGGCGGCAAACCCGAGCCCGGCGAAACGGCGGCCCAGGCAGCGGCGCGTGAGCTCCAGGAAGAAGTCGGGATCGTGCTGGCCCCGGACCGGCTGGGTCTGCTGGGCTGCTGGCTGGCGGACGCCGCCAACGAGGCGGCCACCCAGATCGAGGCCACCGTCTTCACGGCTCCGGGGGTGTGGAACGCCCGGCCGTCGGCGGAAATCGCGGAGATCCGCTGGCTGGACCTGGCCGCCGAGCTGCCCGGCGACCTCGCCCCGCTGTTGACGGACCATGTGCTGCCGGCGCTGTCCGCCAAACCGTCAGCGGGCTAGGACCGGTACCGCACCGGCCCCCAAACACCGGCCCCTCAGCACCGGCCCCTCAGGCACCCGGCTATTAGCCGGGCACAGCCTCCTGGGCGACCGCGCTGGCCTCGGAGAACTGCGTCCGGTACAGCTCGGCATAGCGGCCCTCGGCGGCGAGGAGCTCCTTGTGGGTACCGCGCTCCACAATCGAGCCGTCCTCCACCACGAGGATCGCGTCTGCCGCGCGGATCGTCGAGAGCCGGTGGGCGATCACGACGGCGGTGCGGCCTTCCAGCGCGGCGCCCAGCGCCTCCTGGACTGCGGCCTCGTTTGTGGAGTCCAGCGCGGCGGTGGCCTCGTCAAGGATGACCACCCGTGGCTGCGCAATGAGCAGCCGGGCAATCGTCAGGCGCTGCCGTTCGCCGCCGGAGAGCCGGTAGCCGCGCTCCCCCACCACGGTGTCCAGACCATCGGGCAGGGACCGGATCATGTCCTCGAGCCGGGCGCGCCGCAGCACGTCCCACATCTGCTCTTCGGTGGCCTCCGGGCGGGCCAGGCGCAGGTTGGAGGCGATGCTCTCATGGAACAGGTGACCGTCCTGCGTCACCATGCCGAGGGTCCCGCGCATCGAGTCGAACGTGAGGTCGCGGACGTCCACGTCCGTGCCGGGCGTGGTGCCGCCGAAGCGGATGGCGCCCGAGTCGACGTCGTACAGGCGCGACAGGAGCTGCGCGATGGTGGACTTGCCCGCCCCCGAGGAGCCGACGAGGGCAACCGTCTGCCCGGGCTCCACCCGGAAGCTGATGCCGTGCAGCACTTCTTCGCCGCCGCGGGTGTCCAGGGTCAGCACGTCCTCCAGGGAGGCCAGCGAGACCTTGTCCGCCGAGGGGTAGGCGAAGCGGACGTTGTCGAACTCCACCGAGAGCGGACCTGGCGGGGAGGCTACGGCGTCGGGCTTCTGCTGGATGAGCGGCTTGAGGTCCAGGATTTCGAAGACACGCTCGAAGCTGACCAGGGCGCTCATGACCTCCACACGGGCGTTCGAAAGCGCCGTGAGCGGCGCGTACAGGCGGGTGAGCAGCAGTGCGAGCACCACGACGTCGCCCGGGGCCAGCTGCCCGGCGAGCGCCAGCCAGCCGCCCAGGCCGTAGACCAAGGCCAGTGCCAGCGCCGAGACGAGGGTCAGCGCCGTGACGAAGGTGAACTGCAGCATCGCGGTGCGGACGCCGATGTCCCGGACCCGGCCGGCCCGGAGGGCGAACTCACGGGATTCCTCGTCGGGCCGGCCGAAGAGCTTGACCAGCGTGGCGCCCGGCGCGGAGAAGCGCTCGGTCATTTGGGTGCCCATGGCGGCGTTGTGTTCGGCCGCTTCGCGCCGCAGGTCGGCGAGCTTGGAGCCCATCCGGCGGGCCGGGATGAGGAAGATCGGCAGCAGGATCATGGCGAGCACCGTCACGAGCCAGGACTTGTTCAGCATGACCGCGAGGGTCAGCGCGAGGGCCACCACGTTGCTGACCACGCCGGAGAGCGTGCCGGCGAAGGCCGACTGCGCGCCGATGACGTCGTTGTTCAGCCGGCTCACGAGGGCACCGGTGCGGGTCCTGGTGAAGAAGGCGATCGGCATCTTCTGGACGTGGTCGAAGACCTTGGTGCGCAGATCCACGATTACGCCTTCACCGATGGTGGAGGACAGCCAGCGTGTCACGAGTCCCAGCCCGGCCTCGGCAACCGCCACGATGGCGATCAGGACGGCGAGCCAGATCACCTTGGAGGCATCTGCGTGGGCGATGATCTCGTCGACCACCTGCCCGGCGAGGACCGGGGTGGCGACGGCCAGGACGGCCATCACAATGGACAGCAGCACGAAGGCGATCAGCCGGCCGCGGTGCGGGCGGGCAAAACTGAAGACGCGCTTCAGCGTCTCCTTCGAGAACGGCTTGGACCCGCTGGAGGCGCGGGTGATGTTGTAGAGGGAGCTCCAGGCGACCCGGTCCATGCTCATTTGGTGTTGCCTTTCGGGGCATCGGCGTGCAATTCGGTGACAACGCCGCTCTCGACGTTCCAGCGCACGTCAAGGCGGACGTTTTCCAGCAGCCGGCGGTCGTGGGAGACCAGCAGCAGCGCGCCTTCATAGCTGTCGAGGGCTTCCTCGAGCTGTTCAATGGCGGGCAGGTCGAGGTGGTTGGTGGGTTCGTCGAGCACCAGCAGGTTGACGCCGCGGGCCTGCAGCAGCGCCAGGGCGGCCCGGGTCCGTTCGCCCGGGGAGAGCGAGTCGACGGACCGGTTGGTGTGATCGGCCTTGAGGCCGAACTTGGCCAGCAGGGTGCGCACCTCCGCCGGGGTCTGATCGGTCAGTACGGCTTCGACGGCGTCTGCGAGCAACAGCCTACCGGCCAGCAGGCCGCGCGCCTGGTCGATCTCCCCGACGGCCACGGACGCACCCATGGAGGCATCACCGGAATCGGGCTGCTGGACGCCGAGCAGGAGCCGGAGCAGGGTGGATTTGCCGGCGCCGTTGGGACCCGTGATCCCGATCCGCTCCCCGGCATTCAGCTGCAGGTTCACCGGGCCCAGGGTGAAGTCGCCCTGCTGTGCGACGGCGTCGCGCAGGGTGGCCACGACGGCGCTGGAGCGGGGGGCCGCCCCGATGCTGAACTGCAGCTGCCATTCCTTGCGCGGCTCCTCGACTTCTTCGAGCCGGGCGATGCGGGACTCCATCTGGCGGACCTTCTGGCCCTGCTTCTCGGAGGACTCGGTGCTGGCGGCGCGCCGGATCTTGTCATTGTCCGGGTTTTTCTTCATGGCGTTCCGGACGCCCTGGGAGCTCCATTCGCGCTGTGTGCGCGCCCGGGAAACGAGGTCGGCCTTGGTGTTGGCGTACTCCTCGAAGCGTTCCCGGGCGTGCCGGCGGGCGACGGCGCGTTCCTCCAGGTAGGCCTCGTAGCCGCCGTCGTACACCGCCACGGAGTTCTGGGCAAGGTCCAGTTCCACGATGGTGGTGACGCAGCGCGCCAGGAACTCGCGGTCATGCGAGACCAGGACGGCGCCGCCGCGCAGGCCCTGCACGAAGGCCTCGAGCTTGGCCAGTCCGTTCAGGTCCAGGTCATTGGTGGGTTCGTCCAGGAGCACGATGTCGAACCGGCTCAGCAGCAGGGCGGCGAGCGCCACGCGGGCCGCCTGGCCGCCGGAGAGCCCGGTCATTCCGGCGTCCGGCCCCACCTCGAGGCCAAGGTCCGCCAGGACGGGCGGGATGCGGTCCTCCAGGTCGGCGGCGCCGGAGGCCATCCAGCGGTCGAAGGCCAGGGAGTAGGCGTCATCGGAGCCGGGAGCGCCGGAGCCCAGCGCCTCTGCGGTGGACTCCATCTCCAGGGTCGCCTGCGCGCAGCCCGTGCGCCGGGCGATATAGCCGCCGACCGTTTCGCCGGCAATCCGTTCGTGTTCCTGCGGCAGCCAGCCCACGAAGGCGTCGGCGGGGGCCAGGCTCACCGCGCCTTCCTGCGGAGCGTCGACGCCGGCCAGCAGGCGCAGCAGGGTGGATTTGCCGGCACCGTTGGCGCCGACGACGCCGACGACGTCGCCGGGCGCTACCGTCAGGGACAGCTTTGAGAAGAGTGTGCGGTGATCGTGACCACCGGAAAGGTCCTTGGCAACAAGGGTTGCAGTCATTAGTTCATTCTCTCACTGCGGCCCACACGGGCCGGCACCGGGCCGTCCCGGCGGGCCGAAAACCGGCCGGGCATAGAAGAACCCGCCGGTCCGGACTTGGGGGGTGTACGGACCAGCGGGTTCGACCATTTAGCATAGTTGAATTAGGACCTCACGTAAAATCCCAGCGCACACCGTCACACCGCTTCCGCCCCCCGCCTCAATCGCCGCTGCCCCACCGCATGCCAGTAGCCATACTGCCCATCGACTCCGCAGGAAGCCCTAGATGCCCCTACCCGCAAAGGCGTTCCAACTCTGGCTACATCGGGTTGCCCCGTCCGCAAGCACAGCCGATATCTGCAGGATCTCCGGGATCAAGCGCACCACCCTTGCGCAGCAGTTGGTGCGCGGGAAAGTGGCCGAAACCACTCTGGTCAGCATCAGCCGGGCCCTGGACTTGAGTCCCCTGGCGGAACTCGCTTCCTTCGACCACTATGCGGAACTGGCCGCCCCGCCGCAGCCGCCCACCCCCGCCGAACTCGTCAGCCAGGTTGCCACCATGGACCTGCTGCGCGCGGTCATTTCCCGTTCTTCCCCGGCCTACGGCGGCTATGGCGACCATGGCAGCTCAATGACCCCGGCGCTTGGCCCCGCCCCGCACGCTACTTCTGTCCGGAACTGGGTGGACGCGATTGACGACGGTGAGTTGCGCCACAGGGTTTCGGCTGCCACCGGCGTGGCACCGCAGAACTATTCGGCCCAGCTCACGGCCAACAGGCTGTCCCCCGAGCTGGCGGTCGCGACGGCCCGCGCGGCGGGCGTAGGATTCACGGGCGGGCTCGTCGCTACGGGCCTGATCACCGAGGATGAGGCCAGCTGGACGCCAGGGGCGAAGCAGGCCGCCCTGGATGCCCTCTCCGACGGAGAACTTAGCGCCCTGGCCGGGGAGCGGCTTCAGGCGCTCGGAAAAACGCTGCGGCGCCACGAACAGGAGCAGGCACAAACAGAAAAGATTTGGGAGAACCTCGGATGATCGCGACCCTGCAGTGGGGCACGCTGGCAGTCTGCGGCGTCGTCACGCTCGCCCGCGTACCCAGCCTCCTCCGGGGCGAGAACCGGTCCCTGTTCGCCGTCTTTGCGCTAATGACCCTGGCCATCCTGCTCAGCATCGACGCCCCGTATCTGGCCGTCGACCAGGCCCTCGGAGGCGTGAACATCGCCAACCTGGTGCTGCGCTTCATCATTTTCGCCGGCATCTTCTTCCTGGGGGTCCGGGTGGCCCGCGGCTTCAGCGCGGACGACGCCCTGCGGCTCATCACCGGCCCTGTTGGAATTGCGGTAGCCGCAGCCGCGTCGGCTGCGGTGGTGCTGGTCTTCCTCACAATGGACACTGCCGGCTCCTCGGCCGGGCTGGTCGCCCTGTCCGCCAAGGATGACCGCAATGCCGCCTTGGTGGAGTATTACGGGGCTGCCGGGCGGCTCTATCCGGCGTTCATCACCGTGGCCCTGTTGCCGGCCATGCTGCGGACCCTGCGCAGCGGCCTCCCCGTTCTGGTGCGGTCCAGCGCGGCGGTGCTCGCGCTGGGCACCGTGGCCATCTCCCTAAGCCTGCTCTCCCCGGTCATTCCTCCGTCCCTCGGATTCCTGCGGTTCGTCGTGAACTACTCTGCCGTGCTGTGCCTGGTCCTGGGGCTGTCCCTGATCTGGTTGGCCAAGACGCTTGCGAAGCGGGCCACGAAGAAGCAAGCTGGCATGACCTGACCATCTTGGGGCTGAGCAGGCAAGTGATGTGGGAGAACCCGGAATGATTGCAACCCTCCAGTGGGGCACGCTGATCATCTGTTCCGTGGTGCTCCTCCTCCGCGTCCCGGATGCAATCCAGGGGCGGAACCGGGCCGTTTTCTGGATACTGGTTCTCGCCACCCTGTGCAGCCTGCTCTCGGTGCCCGGCCCCTATGAGGCGATCGACGCGGCGCTGGGGGGATGGAACCTCACCCACCTGATCTTGCGCTTCCTCGTGTTCGCGGCGGTCCTGCTGGTCGGTCTGCGCGTGGCGACCGGGCTGGCCGACGAGCGCGGCTACCGCCTCATCGCGGGCCCGGCGGGGCGCTGGGCCCTGGCCGTCAGCGCTGCCGCCGTGGCGGTGTTCTTCTTTCTCATGGACACCCGCGGATCCTCGGCCGGCATGCTGGACATCACGGACAACGGTGGACGCAATGCCGTCCTGGCGCCGTTCTACGCCGCGGCAGGCCGCGCCTATCCTGCCTTTGTCTCCCTCGCCCTGCTGCCGGCATTGCTGGCCACCACCAGGAGCCAATTGCCGCGGCTGGTGCGTGCCGCGGCCCTCCTGACATGCCTCGGCGCCCTCGCCACCGCGTGCAGCGTCCCCGCTTCCTTCGCACCCGCTGCCTGGGTCCTCCCGCAGCAGACGGTCAATTATTTGGCCGTCGTGGGCTATGTCCTGGGCCTGGGACTGTTCTGGGCTTCGGGGCTCGCAGCGAAGCCGCCGAGTAACGCTCGCGCAACATTCCGCAAGAACAAAGGGTAAGGCATTCACAAAATCATTAGACCGTGAGAGAATCATGAATGTGTGAAAGCGGCAACCGCTTCGTGTACGGAAGTCAGCCGTGCGAAGCAGAGGCAGTCGTCCAAGCGCCATTGGGGGGATGAGTGGTAGCGGTCCGCGAGGACCGCTCCCACTCAGCCTGTTTCAGGGGTTTTCCGGTTTTCGACTGCGGTTTTGTCCCTGCCTTTTTGTCCTGCAATTTTGTCCCTGCGGGGCCGTCGGAACAGACGGCCCCGACCTGTCAGCGGACAAACCTCAGCGTGACCAGCTGGAACGGCCGCAACGTGAGCTCGGCGGAATCGAGGCCTGCCGTCACGCCCGGTGCGTCGACGGGCCGTTCCAACAGATCCACCGAGTGCAGCCCGCGGACCGGGAAATTGGCCTTCAGGACGCCTGTGGACCGTTCCCCCAGCGATTCGTACAGCCGGACAATCACGTCGCCGGAGCCGTCTTCAGCGAGTTTGACCGCTTCGATGACGAGGGCCTGGTTGAACACGGTGACCAGCGGCTCCACGCCGTGGGCCCCTTGCACCACCCGCGGGGCCAGATTGGTGCGGTAGCCCTCCTCGACGGCCTCCGCGATGGTGGCGCCCGGCCGGATCGTGACGTGAAGCTCGTGCCTGCCCTGATCCGCGCCAGGATCCGGGAACTTCGGTGCCCGCAGAAGCGAGACCCGCACTGTGGTGGTGGTCCCGCCGTCGTCCTCCCGGACGTTGCGGGTGACGTCGTGGCCGTAGCTGGAGGCGTTGGAGATGGCCACCCCGTAGCCCGGCTCGGCGACGTGGATCCAGCGGTGGGCGCAGATCTCGAATTTCGCAGCCTCCCAGGACGTGTTGACATGGGTGGGGCGGAACACGTGCCCAAACTGCGTCTCCGCCGCCGAGCGGTCTGCCCTGACGTCCAGGGCAAAGCCCAGCTTGAGCAGTTTTTCGCTCTCCTGCCAGTCCACGAGTGTGGTGATCGCGAGCGAGCCGGCGCCCGCGGCGAGCGCTATCCGCTGGGTCACGGGCGAGGAGCCGGCCATCCGCTCCACCACCACGACGGCGTTCGGGCTATCCCCTCGGGGGTCGCGCTCCAGTGTCACCGAACGCGCCTCGACCAGGCGGACAACGTTCCTGCGGTAGAAGGCGTCGATGTCCCACGCGTCCCATTCATTCGGCGTGTCCCGGTGCAGCTCCAGGAGGTTGCCAAACTCGCCGGGAGCAATCGCCTCACGTCCGGTGGCGTGGTCCCTGAGCGAGGCCAGCAGTCCGTCGGCATCCACCACGGCCCGGATGATGCCGTTGTCCAGGATGTAGCCGCCGTCCGCCTCGGTGACCTCTACCGGCTGCCCGGGCCGGACCGGCTCGGCAGCGGCCAGGGCAGGCACGCCCAGGCGCTCCTGCGGGGCAGCGTTGAGGAGGAATTCCCGGCTGCCAGTGCCGAGTGCCGCAGCCGCGGCGTTGGTGATGATCACTTCCAGCCCCCGTTCGACGGCGGCGTAGTTCCGCTCGGCGTCCTGGTGGACCCACGCGATGGAACTCCCCGGCAGGATGTCATGAAATTGCTGCAGCAGGACCAGCCGCCAGAGGCGCTTGAGCTCCGCAGCAGGGTAGCTGTGTCCGGCACGCACTGCCGCGGTGGCACTCCAGAGCTCCGCTTCCCGGAGAAGGTGCTCGCTACGCCGGTTTCCCAGCTTGGTCCTGGCCTGGCTGGTGTAGGTGCCGCGGTGCAGTTCCAGGTACATCTCCCCCACCCAGACCGGCAGGGGCTCATACTCGGCCTGGGCCTGCCCAAAGAAGCTGGCTGCCGAGCCGATCCGCACCTTCGGGGATCCTTCCAGGTCCGCCGCGCGCTGCGCCGCGGCCAGCATCTCGCGTGTTGGCCCGCCGCCGCCGTCGCCGTACCCGAACGGAACCAGCGAGGTGCCTCCGCGTCCGTGGTCCCGGTAGTTCCGTTCTGCGTGCGCCAGGTCCCGGGCGCTGAGATCGGAGTTGTACCTGTCCACCGGCGGGAAATGGGTGAAGACCCGGGTGCCGTCGATTCCCTCCCAGTTGAAGGTGTGGTGGGGCATCTTGTTGACCTGGTTCCAGGAGATCTTCTGGGTCAGGAACCAGCGGCTGCCCGCGGCTTTGATGATCTGCGGCAGCGCCGCGGAATACCCAAACGTGTCCGGGAGCCACGCTTCCTGGCACTCCACCCCGAATTCGGCCAGGAAAAAGCTCTTGCCCTCGAGGAACTGCCGTGCCATGGCCTCGCCGCCGGGCATGTTCGAGTCTGACTCGACCCACATCCCGCCGACGGGAACGAAGCGGCCGGCGCGGACCTTGTCCCGGATGCGCCCGAAGAGCTCCGGATAGTACTCTTTCATCCACGCAAGCTGCTGGGCCGAGGAACACGAAAAGATGAAATCGGGATACTCGTCCATCAGCGCGACGACGTTGGAGAACGTCCGGGCACACTTGCGGATGGTTTCCCGTACGGGCCACAACCAGGCCGAATCGATATGGGCGTGGCCCGTGGCCACGAGCTGGTGCGCCGAGGCGTAGGCCGGCCGGGACAGCACGTCGGTGAGGGCGGCCCGTCCGGCTTCTGCGGTACCGGCAACGTCGTCGGGGTCCATGATGTCCAGCATGCGTTCCAGCGCCCGCAGGATTTCGTGGCGGCGGGGCAGCTCCATGGGCAGCTCGTGCATGAGCCCGGCAAGGGTGAAGATGTCCTGCTGCAGTTCCCAGACCGTCTCGTTGCGTTCGGCGATGGCGATCGTGCCGAGACGGTATTTCGGTTCGCAGCCCGACGTCGCCTTGTCGCCGTAGGGGGTGGCGGCGAATGTCCAGTTCTGGGACAAGTCGGGGTTGGCCGCGGCTTCGACGTAGAAGTCCACGGCCATGCCGCTGCCCAGGAGCTTGAGCGGAATGTACTGGTTCCGTGGCGAGATGGCCTTGATGATGGTCCCGTCGGACCGCCAGGCAATGCCTTCGCACTGGAAACCCGGTAGCTCGCCACTGAAGCCCAGGTCCACGAGGATTTCCACCGAGGTGCCGGACGCGGTTCCCCACGCGTCCGGCACCTCGCCCCGGAGCCGGAGCCATTTGGTGCTCCACGGCCGGCCCCAGGCCGCGCCGTGCTCCTGCGGCGTAAACTCGTGCCGCAGGGCCTCCAGTACTGGCACGGGTTCGTCCGGTGCGTCCCAGCTGCTCAGAGTCAGCGGGACGCTGCGCGGGTAGACCGCCGGGGCGATGCGGTCCCGCAGAAAGCGGTCCAGCCGGACTTCCGTAAGACGGCGGTCGTCGTGCAATGTGATCCTCTTCAGCGCTGGGGTCCGATTGGCTCCAATCGATGGATAAAACTTACGCCGTGGGGGACCTGTTGGCCAAGTGTTGCCGCTAGCCGGCCGCGGGGGCCGGAACGGCGACGCGCTGCTGGCCTGCGTACACGTTCAGGCTGGTCCGGCGGCTGAACCCGGCCAGGGTCATCCCGCTGGCCTCGGCAAGCTCGACGGCCAGGCTGGAGGGGGCACTGACAGCGGCAAGGACCGGGATTCCGGCGAGGGATGCCTTCTGGACGAGCTCGAACGATGCTCTGCCGGACACCTGCAGCACGGTGCCCCGGAGCGGCAGCAGTCCTTCCCGGAGCGCCCAGCCCACCACCTTGTCCACCGCATTGTGCCGTCCGACGTCTTCGCGGAGGCACAGCAACTCCGCCGAGCCGTCGTCGGAGATCCTGAAGAGTCCGGCGGCGTGCACGCCACCGGTGACGTCAAAGACCTCCTGGGCGGACCGGAGGGTGTCCGGGAGGGCCGCGAGCGTTTCCACGGGAACTGTCAACGGATCCTGTGCCGGGCTGTAGTGCGAGGACTTGCGCACGGCATCGATCGAGTCCGTCCCGCAGATGCCGCAGGAACTGGAGGTGAAGACGTTTCGTCCGGTCTCGGGCCGGACGACGTCGGGCCGGAGTTGAGCCTCCACGACGTTGAACGTTTGGATGCCGTCGGCGTCTTCGCCGGCGCAGAACCTGAGCGAGACCAGCTGCTCGGGAGCCCAGATGATCCCCTCTGAGACGAGGAACCCCGCGACGAGGTCGAAGTCATTGCCCGGCGTTCGCATGGTGACGGAAAAAGACATGTTCCCAAGCCGGATTTCCAGCGGTTCCTCGACCGCAAGGACGTCCTCCCGGTGCCGGACCGGAAATTCGAGGGCCTGCGGGGACCCGTCCAGAACGATCTTGTGCACTTTGCGGCGCTGCGTGACACGGCCCATCCGGTGCTCCTAAGCAACATGTTGTGCGGTTGTCTTGATTCTTTGGCTGGTTCCATCATTGTAAGTGCCTGATCCTGAAGCCAGCGCAGCGGGCCAGGGCTCAGCCCAGGAGGGCACTCCAGTCCACCGGCCCGTCGCTGGCCGCGGCTTTCCTGGCGGTCCGCTTCGCCGCCGGTTTCTGCGCGGCGGGCGCTGCCGCAGGGCCAGGGAGCGGCGCACCCCACGGGAGTGCGAAGGCGGGGACCAGTTCCCCCAGCTGCACGCCATGGGGCGGGACCACCAGCACCCCGTCGGCGGCGGCCAGGCCCCGCATCATGCCCGGGCCGGTGTGCTGCGCCGGGGACGCCATGCCATAGAGCAGCCGGAAGGGCATGAGCCGCGTCCGGCCGGGATCGGCGTCAATCGTCGAGCCGCAAGGCACTTCGCTGAGCGGGGGGATGGGTCCGTGCCCCAGCCCCGCGAGGAGCGGGGCTCCGATCGTGGCCAGTGCCATCATGGCCGCGAGCGGGTTTCCTGGCAGGCCGAGGATGTAGCGGCCATCCGGCAGTTCGGCCAGCACAGCGGGGTGGCCCGGGCGCATGGCGATCCCGTCGATGAGCAGGCGGCCGCCGAGATCGGCGACCGAACGCCTGAGGTGGTCCGTTCCGGAGCGTCCCGTACCGCCGGTGGTGATGACGACGTCGGCGGGCAGGCTTTCAGCGGCTTGATCGGTGTCCTCGAGCGCGGCGAGCCATTCGGCGTAGGTATCGCCGATTTTCACTTCTTCGGCACAGATCCCGCCGAGCATTCCCACCACGGCCGCCAGCTGGGGTCCGAAGGTGTCCCGAACCTGCCCGGGTGCCGGCATCCCGGAGGTCACGACCTCGGAACCGGTGAAGACGAGTCGCACCACGGCCTTGCCGAGCACCGGAAGGGTGTCGCTTCCGGCCAGCGCGGCCAGGGCCAGGTGGGCGGGGTTCAGGACAGTGCCGCGTTTGATCAGGACGTCTCCGGCGGCGGCTTCCTCCCCCGCATTCCTGATGTGGTCTCCGTTCCGCGGGTCCCCGGGTTTCGCGTTGCCGCCCAGCTTCAGGACGGGCAGGCCGTCCTCGTCGGCGTCGATGATCCCGCTTTCGCTGCGCAGCACCGCCTTGGCCCCGGCCGGAATGAGGCCACCGGTGACAATCGGGCTTGCCTGGTGCGGTGCCAGCCGCTGGTTGGGTGCGGCCAGGATCCATGGACCGCTGCCGTTGACGGCCCAGCCGTCCATGGCAGAGGAAGCGTAATGGGGCATGTCCTGCAATGCAACGACGTCCACTGCGAGTGTCCGGCCCAGCGCCTGCCGGAGCGGGACGGGGGCAGCCGGAATGGGAGCGGCGCAGTCGAACGCGAGCTGCCGGGCCTCTTGCCACGTGTGGGCCAGGTGCTTGTGCGGCCCCTCCGCCGCGTCCTGGTCCGCCTTGTCGTCGGCGGCAGTGTCCTCGTCCGCCGTGTCCTCTTCCCCCGTGTCCTGGTCCGCCGGGGTGTGAGGGTCCGGGGGGACTTGAGGGTCTCTGAGGCCGTCTCTACCTGCGGCGGCGGCGGGTCCGCTGCCGTCCGGGGCCGCCGCCGTCATGCCCCGGAAGCTTCGGCGGCTGCGTAGTCCTTGGCGAGCCGGCGCGCCACCGCCATCGCGGCCTCCATGGATACGGAGTCCGTGGCCTGCCCCGAGCCGGAGGCCAGACCGGCGGCAAAGCCGGCAATGAACGTGGTCAGCGGCGCCGCCGGGCGCACCACGGAGTGGGCGGCCACCCCGGCCAGTGCGAGAACCTCGTTCACGTCAATCTCAACGTCTTCCAGCTCCAGGGCCTGGAGCAGGGCACGGCACCAGTCTTCCAGCGTTTCATCCTGGCTTTTCACCGTTTGCCTCCATGGTCGAGTTCAGCTGCGGAGTTCCGGACCGGAGCCCGGACCGCGGTCTGGAATCCTCCCGGATACCCCTAATGCGGACGCGTCATCCCAGGTGTCGACATCATCCGTGGAACCGGGGGGAACGCGAACTTCCCGCACGTCCAGCCTAGCAAGAAGGGCGAAGACCGACGCGTTTTCCAGCCCGCCCCTGCCCGCGGCGTCCGCAACACAACGTTGTAGCGCAGCCGTGCCATAAAACCCCGCGAGCGGCTGCTTCCGGCCATCGGCCGAGACGGCCATGACCCCGTCGCCCCCGTTCCGTTCTGGCACCAGTGCAACAGAGGCGGCCAGCGATTCGGCCAGGGCGCGGACCGCCTCGGCCGAGCGCGGCATGTCACAGGCAAGGACCAGGGTAAACGGCGCCGGCGCCGCTGCTTCGTGCCCGCCGGCCTGGTCAACGGCCAGCGCGGCCAGTCCCGCGGCGATGGCCGCGGCTGGCCCGGCGAAGGGCGGCTCTTCCCGGCAGGTCAGCACGCCGTCGGGCAGGTCCCCGGGGTCAGGTCCGACGACGACGGTGCGCCCCGCCGCGCCCGCGGCGCGCAGTGACCGCTCAAGGAGGGTGGCGCCGTCGTAGATCAGCCCGGATTTGGGCACGCCGCCCAGGCGGGAGGACCGTCCCCCGGCGAGAATGATGGCATCGAACTCCACCGGTCCAGCCTAGCCCGGGACGGGCTGCCGACGAATCAGCGCGGCGCCGGCTGCCGCCGAATTGGGCGTGGCGTGCCCGGCAGCAATTCAGCCGGCAGTTCAGGCCGCTGATTCAGGCAGCAGGAACGGATCCCAGGCCGGAGTCGGCTTCTCGAGTTCCTTGATCTGCCAGATGGCGCCCTTTGGCGGGCCCGGAACAAAGCCGATCTTCCAACCCATCTCCGCCGGCGTGTGATCGCTCTTGGCGTTGTTGCACCGCAGGCACGCCGCCACCAGATTCTCCCAGGAATCGGCCCCGCCCCGGGATTTTGGCTGGACGTGGTCGATGGTGTGGGCAGCCTTGCCGCAGTAGGCGCAGCGGTGGGCATCGCGGCGGAGCACGCCGCGGCGGCTCACCGCTGTCATGGCGTTGTACCTCGGCCGGATGTAGCGGTTCAGCAGGATCACGGACGGGCGGCCCAGAATGTCCTGGGGGCCGACAACGGGGTCGTCCCCTTCGGCCACCACGCTGGCCTTTCCGGTTAGGACAAGGACGAGCGCCCGGCGGAAGGTGATGACCGCCAGGGGTTCATATCCAGCATTCAGAACGAGAGTGCGCATCCGCATACCTCTTCACGGCCGCACCCGCCAGCGGCACGAGGGCCGGCTGCCCTCTGCATGGTCGGGCTATGGATCGACAACACAAGAGTAAACACTCAGGTGCCAGATCACCGAATATTTTTTCACCGGCGGTGTCCTCAGCGCGAAAAGTTCACTGCGCGGCAACGCAAAAGACCCCCGCCAAGAGGCGGGGGTCTTTCGAAGGTTGCTGGTGGTCTTGCCTAGCCGCCGACGCGGATGAAGACCGGGCCGGAACCGACGTTTACGCTGTACAGCGCGGTGGTGCCGCCGTTCCAGCCGCCGTGGACTGCCATGCCGTTGCCGACGTAGACCGCGATGTGAGCCATGCCCACGCCGCCGTTCTGGTAGTAGGCGAGGTCGCCCGGGCGTGCCTCGGCGGCGCTCACGGTGCGGCCGAGGGACAGGTAACCTGCCGGCCAGCCGTGGTAGTGGATGCCAGCCGCGGCCAGGGCGTTGGTGGCGAGGGCGGTGCAGTCCTGCGCCACGCCGATCTGTGCGTAGGCAGCGGCGGCGATGGTCGCGCCGGCGCCGCTTCCGATGCCGGCGGGCGCCTGGGCAGCGACGCCGCCGCTGACGCCGAGCTCGGTGCCACCGGCGCGGGTGGCCGTGGAATCCTGGACCTTCACGACGGGCTTGGGAGCCTCGACGACGGGAGCCGGCGACGTGGTCACAGCGGGCTTCTCGTAGGAGATCGCGATGGTGGAAGCGGCCGAGATGGTGGCCGGAGCAGTGGACTGGACTTCCAGGGCCGAAGCGGAGGTGGATTCGCGCTGAACATTGGTCTCAGCAGCGTTGGCTGCGATTCCGCTGGTCAGAACCAGACCGGAAGCTGCGGCGATGACCGCGGCCTGACGGCCCATGCCGCCGGCGTTGTCGCCTACAGCCTTGGCAATAACAGCCAGCGAGTTGGTCTTGGTGACCTCGGCGCGGTGCCGTGCAACGGTTGCACGAGTAGTCATTCAGTTCTCTCTTTCGTGATCCTTGGGCCGCGCGCTTTTGGGCACGGGCTGAGGACGCTCCGGCATCTTGGGGGTACGCCGGATCGCCCCGAAATGGGTTACTTAGCGAAGGGTGTACTGCGAAGACGCGCCAAAAGCGGAAACTGCATGCTGTCCGGGCTCGGTAGAGAATGAGCCTGCGGAACGTGATCCAATCCGGGCGCCGGCAAGGGCGGCACGTGATGTGGATTCCAGCGGGCTCGAAAGAGCCTCGCCGGTGCGCATGCGCGCAGAATAGTGGCGTGAAGACACGAAAGTAGCCTCTCCCAATGCCTACGAGGTGAGCTGTCGGATTCGGATGGGAGTCACCCGGCCGCGCTGCTTCCTGGGAAGCTTTGCGACTTAACCCCAAGGCCTTCTTTCGAAGGCCAAAAATGGTTCCCCCGCCCCTGCCAGACGATGTCATGCGAACGGACCTTGAGCGGTGGCAGAGCTAGGCAATCCACTCAAGAGCGCCAACTTCGGAAAAGTTGGCGTGCTTCAAACCCTACAGCAGTCCAGACCCAATGTCACATTCGGATCACGGCGTGTCATAAGAACTTGAGAGCGGTCCATCGTCTTTTAGAGCCAGCCGAGGGGGTCAACGACGTCGCCGTTAACCATCACTTCAAAGTGAAGGTGGCAGCCCGTGGAGGCGCCGGTGGTCCCGCTCATCGCGATGACGTCACCGCGCGATACTTTCTGGCCGACCTTGACCGAGGCCGAGGACAGGTGGTTGTACGTGGTCTCCAGGCCGTTGCCGTGGTCGATGACCACGCGGTTTCCACCGCCGAAGGGATGCCATCCGTTGAATGTCACGGTGCCGCTGGCGGCTGCATGGACCGCCGTGCCGCACTGGGCAGCGAAATCCTGGCCGCGGTGGAACTCCCCCGCGCCCCCGGTGATGGGGCTGACGCGGTAGCCGAACGGCGAGGCGGTGACCAGATGATCCAGCGGCGGGCCAAGGGTGCCTGCAGATGCCGCGCGGGTGATGCTGCCCACAGACTGGGCGCTCAGCAGCTGCTTGAGCTTCCCGTCCGGATCGCCCTTCGTGGTGACGGCTGTGCGGCTGAAGTCGACCTTTGCGCCCGCGGCCGCCGTGACGTCAGGCTGCACGGCAGCGGAGAGAGCGCCGGATCCCCCCATATTGGAGGCCATCACCGGGCTCGTGACGGGGACCGTCACGGTGAGAACCAACCCAGTTGCGGCCAGTGCGATCCCGGCCTTCTGCCCAACTCCGCTGGCCGCAGCAAACTCCGTTACCTGACGGAACGGACTGCGCCGGCGACGCCGTTCATCGCGGTGCGGGTCGCGCGGGCGTTCGGCCATGTGCGCGACGACGGGACGCGGCTCCGGAGAGGGACCGGTCGCGCGGCGACGGCCCCTGGCGGTCTGGGTGGTCAAAAGAACGGTTCCTCTCTGGAATAGCCTGCGAAGTTAGCTGTCGGATTCGGGTCAGAGAGATCAAAGACCCGGTCCGCCGCTGCAAGCAGCGAGGCACAGGGGTATCCCAGGGGGATCCTTCGGTGGAAGCAGCTTGCCGCTAACGGACTTCACCCCAAGGCTGCTGAAGCAGCAGCCGAAAGTGGTTCCCCCGCCCCTGCCAGGAGGTGGTTCTGCGACTGATCCGCTGGCAGGGCTCGGCTTCGGATCAGGTAACGCTTTGGTATCGGTACTGGCCACTAACTATAGGGGATTAAGCCGCCCGGTGATAAATCCGTAATCGCTATTGTGAAGAACTCATGGGTCGTCCCATGTCCGGCACGTTGTGGCTGGTCAGGCGACTGTTACAAAGACGTGCGCGGCCACCTCGGGCGGAAGCTCCAGGGCACCCTCGATGTCGGGGACGCGGACCGAAATGTACTCCCCCACCCGCTCCAGCGAGAGAAGCGCACCAGGGCGGATTCCGCCCTCGTCGAGCTGGGCCAGAAGCTCCGGCTCCACCTGGATCGGCTCCGCGAGCCGGTTGACCGTGATCCGCGAATCAGCACCGTAGCCGGCCATGGCCTCGAGCAGGTTCACGGCCCTGTCAGCGGGAGCGCCATTGGCAATGCCGCCAAGATCCGCAAGCCCCGGAATGGGGTTTCCGTAGGGCGAAACCGTCGGGTGGTTGAGCATCTCAAAGATTCGGCGCTCGACCCGTTCGCTCATGACGTGCTCCCAGCGGCACGCTTCCTCATGGACGTAGGCCCAGTCGAGTCCGATCACGTCTGCGAGCAGCCGTTCCGCGAGGCGGTGCTTGCGCATGACGCCGATTGCGCGTTTGCGCCCAGTTTCGGTCAGCTCAAGGTGCCGGTCGCCCGAAACAACCACAAGCCCGTCCCGCTCCATGCGGCCGATGGTCTGGGAAACGGTGGGGCCGGAGTGGCGGAGCCGTTCGGCGATGCGGGCGCGGAGTGCAACGATGTTTTCTTCTTCAAGTTCCAGGATGGTCCGAAGATACATCTCCGTGGTATCGATCAGATCCGTCATTCAGCTCAGCTCCTCGAGCGCAGTCCTTGCGTCATTCCCACCGTACCGCGTGCGGGCTGCAAGCAGGATGCGCCCTGGCGAGAACCGCCGTACGTTCGCATGCCAGCCTAGCCTATTTTGAATTACTCCGGATAATTTTTCGTTCGGGCCGGGACTGCCCTCCCGGCGCCCGCAGGCCGGCAGTTCCGGGGCGTCTCAATGACCGGACTGTGACGGGTCTTTTTCCGTATCGCCGGGGGCTGTCAGGCAAAATAAAACAGGCAGAATGAAACAGGCAGCATGAAAAGGGGTGTCCGTTGTAGCCATCCCTGCCAGGCCACCTCCCAGCCACGCTACGAACCAGCCGAAAATTGGAGCCACTGTGAGCGACACCAGCATCACGATCCCCGTCAACCTCCTGCCCAAGGACGGACGGTTCGGCGCCGGTCCGTCCAAGGTCCGACCGGAACAGATGGACGCCCTCGCCGCGGCATCGGCGAAGCTGCTGGGGACCTCGCACCGCCAGGCACCCGTGAAGAACCTGGTCGGCTCGGTACGCAGCGGCCTCAGCGAATTCTTCCGCGCGCCCGAAGGTTATGAAGTGGTGCTCGGTGTGGGCGGATCAACCGCGTTCTGGGACATTGCCAGCTTCGGACTCGTGGAGAACAAGGCGCAGCACCTGTCCTTCGGCGAGTTCGGCTCGAAATTTGCCTCGGCCACCAACAAGGCGCCTTTCCTCGCCGAATCCTCCATCCTCAAGGCCGAACCCGGCACCCGCCCCGCCGCCCGGGCGGAGGCCGGCGTCGACGTCTATGCGTGGCCGCAGAACGAAACCTCAACCGGCGTGGCCGCCCCCGTCCAGCGCGTGGCAGGCGCCGACGAGGGGTCGCTGGTGCTGGTGGACGCGACCTCGGCCGCGGGCGGGCTGGACGTGGACGTGGCAGAGTCCGACGTGTACTACTTTGCGCCGCAGAAGAACTTCGCGTCCGACGGCGGCCTGTGGCTTGGCCTGTTCTCCCCCGCGGCCCTTGAGCGTGCGGCCCGGATCAAGGCCGGTGACCGCTGGATCCCCGACTTCCTGGACCTCCAGACAGCGATCGACAACTCCCGGCTGAACCAGACCTACAACACCCCGGCACTGGCCACCCTGGTGACCCTGGATGCCCAGGTGCAGTGGCTCAACGCCAACGGCGGCCTGGACTTCGCCGCCGGCCGGACCGCGGATTCCGCCGGCCGCATCTACCGCTGGGCCGAGGCGTCCGGCTACGCCACGCCGTTCGTGGCCAAGGCCGAGGACCGTTCCAACGTGATCGCCACGATCGACTTCGACGAATCGATCGATGCCTCGGCCATCGCCAGGGTGCTCCGCGCCAATGGCGTCGTCGACACCGAGCCGTACCGCAAGCTGGGCCGCAACCAGCTGCGCATCGCCACCTTCGTGGCGATCGAGCCGGACGACGTCTCGGCACTGCTCGAGTGCATCGACTTCGTCGTGGCTGAACTGAAGAAGTAGCCTCAGCGTCCGGCGGCGTCGTCACGGCCTATTAGAACCCAGGCCGTGGCGGCGCCCGCCGTCGTTTCAGGCAGGTCCGCCCGTCTGCGCATCCTGCTGAGAACCCGGCTGGGAACCCGGGCTGGCGCCGGCCGCGGCGGTCCCGCTTTCGACGCGGAAGTACCGCAGCCCGCGCGCGCGGCGGTTGAAGTGGAGCCGCAGGTGCCTGGCCCGGATGATCCACACCAGTCCGATCAGGGCCGCCAGCAGGCCGGCGCCCGCCGCCACCGCCATGGACCAGCGGGGGCCGGCGGTGTTTGCCACCCAGCCGACGAGCGGGGCGCCAATGGGGGTGCCGCCCATGAAAATTGCCATGTAGAGGGCCATCACCCGGCCGCGCATTACGGGGTCCGTGGTGGTCTGGACGTACCCGTTGGCGCTCGTCATCATGGTGATCGCGAACAGCCCCACGGGCACCAGTGCGACGCCGTACCAGAAGTAGTTTGGGGCCATCGCGGCGATGCCCGCGGTCACGCCGAAGGCCCCGGCCGCCCCGAAGATGACCCGCAGGCGTGGCTTGCCGCGACCGGCGGACAACAGCGCGCCGGCGACGGAACCGATGGCCATGATCGAATTCATCAGGCCGAAGGCCCCCGCGTCAAGGCCGAATTCCGTACCCACCATGGCCGCGATAAACAGGGCGAAATTCAGCCCCAGGGTTCCCACAATGAAGATCGCCACGAGCACCACGACGAGGTCCGGACGGAACCTGACATAGCGCAGACCCTCCCGGATCCTGCCCTTGCCCGCCCGTGCCCGCGGCAGCCGCCGCAGCGACGCGGCCGGGATTTTCGCCAGGCTCAGCAACATGGCCACGAAGGTGAGCGTGTTGATGAGGAAGACCCAGCCGGGCCCGACAACGGCAGTGAGCACGCCGGCGACTGCCGGGCCGATCATCCGGGCGACGTTGAAGGAAGCGCTGTTGAGGGCCACGGCATTGGGGAGGTAGTCGTCCTGGACCAGTTCCGAGACGAACGTCTGCCGCACGGGAGCGTCCAGCGCGGAGACCACCCCGAGCAGTAGGGCGAAAGCGTAGACCTGCCAGAGTTGGGCCGCGCCAAAGACCACCAGGATGCCCAGTCCGGCGCTCAGGAGCGCCATTGCGGACTGGGTCAGCACCAGGAGCCGCTTACGGTTGAAGCGATCGGCGAGCAGTCCGGCCACGGGCGCCAGGAAGAGCTGCGGGCCCAACTGCAGCGCCATCGTGACCCCCACAGCCCCGGCATCGTGCGCCGTCAGGTGGGCGAACACCAGCCAGTCCTGGGCGGTGCGCTGCATCCAGGTGCCAATGTTGGAGATGAACGCACCGAGGAACCAGATGCGGTAGTTCAGGATGTGCAGGGACTTGAACGTGGACATCAGCCCCAGCCCTCCCCCGACACGCTCCCGGACGTTTTCAACCGCTAGTCGGCCTCGTCCGCGGAGCGTTCCCGCTCGGCGGCATCGGACTCGTCGGCGTCGGACTCGGCGGCGCCGGACTCGGCGGCGCCGGACTCGGCTGCATCGGACTCGGAAGCATCGGTCTCGGCAGCATTCTGCGTACCGGCGTCGGATGCCTGCGACGGCGTTTCGGACCCGGGCGCCTCGTCGGCGGCGTCGTCAGCCTGTGCGTCTTCGGGGCGGACCCGCTCAGCCCACGGAATCCAGGCCGGCGCCAGGATGGAGTCGTCGGAGGGCAGGAGGCCCAGTTCGTCCACCGTGACCACCTTGGACCGCGAGTTGCGTGTCAGCACGGCGTACCACTGCCAGCCCAGATACCCGGGCAGCCTGGATTCGAAGAGGTGGGTCACCAGGCGGTCGCCTTCGCTGCGGGCACCGATGTGCTCGCCGATCTGCTCGGCGGGGGCAATGCTTTCCACGGCGGTGCGGGCGACGTCGACGGCGGCGGCCAGAAAGGCGTCAGGCTTGCCGATGCGCCAGACGGGCACGCCGGCGCGCGGGCGGGTTCCCTGCTTTGAACCGGTTCCCGTGGATCCGGCGGGCAGGGTGGATCCGGCATCCGGCGCCGGCAACTGATCAGGTTCCTGAGTCATCAAGAGCCTTATACATCCAGCTCGTCGGCAACCTTACGGAGGGCCGCTGCGATCGCCTTGCCCTTGTTGCCTTCCGGGTACTTGCCCGCGGACAGGGTCCCGGAAAGGTTGTCCAGCACGCTGACGAGGTCCTGCACCAGCGGGGCAAGGTCCCTGGCACTGGGCCGCTTGGCCTTCGCGATGGACGGCGTCTTGTCCAGCACGCGAAGGCCGAGGGCCTGGGCACCCTTGCGGCCGTCCGCTACACCAAATTCAACGCGCGTTCCGGCCTTGAGCTCCGTGACGCCCTCGGGCAGCGCGGACTTGGGCAGGAAGACTTCTTGGCCGTCCTCGCCCGCGAGGAATCCGAAGCCTTTTTCCTTGTCATACCACTTGACCTTGCCGGTAGGCACGTAATCAACCTTCTTCGTTCTGCGGGGACACGGCCGGCGGTCACCGCATCCGCATGGATACGCGGGTTCAGGGTATGACTGCCCGGACCGTGTTGGTCTGTATCTCCAAGGTTATCCTGCCAGGTTCACTTTAGCGGCTAGAGGCGCGGGCGATGCTGGACTGTTAGCGTTGCCCACATGACACTGACGCGTTACCGGCGGCCTCTGATGATAACCGCGGCCACCCTTGCTGTGCTGTCCCTTGCTGCCGTCGGTGCTGTCATGGCCATGGCCTTCAACAATGTCGTGGCGCCCACCTGGATTACCTCAACGGCCCTCTACGGGCTCCCAGTGGCATTCCTGCTCATGCTGGCGCTCGTTGCGGACGCGGTGGCCGCACGGCGCCGCCCGCGCGGACCGGGCGAAAGGTAACGTTGAAGCGATGTCCCTCATCCGCGCGCTCAGCAAGGAACTTCAGGCACGAAGCGACGAATCGTTGCGGGCCTTGTTCTCCGCGCGGCCGGACCTGATTTCTCCCGGTGTCCCGGACTTCGCAGCCCTCGCCGCCCGTGCCAGCGGACGCGTCAGCGTCCAGCGGGCGCTCGAGCGGCTCAACCGTCCGCAAATGCAGGTGCTGGAAACCCTGCACCTGTGCACCAACGCCGATACCGGGCACAGCGCCTCGGCGGCGATGCTGAAGAAACTGATCAACGGCTCCTCGCTTGCAGCCATCGACCGGCTCCTCCATTCCCTGCAGGAACTGGCCCTCGTCCACCGCGCCGATCCGCCGCACGGTGCCGCTCCCGCCGCCGCCAAGCAGCGCCACTACCTTCCGGTGGGCAGCCTCAAGGATGTGATCGGCATCTACCCTGCGGGGCTGGGGCGCAGCTACACCGAACTCGTGCGGCTCCAGCCGGCGTTTGCGCAGCGCGTGGTGCAGCTGGTGGCGGAACTGCACCGCAGCGGGGCGTCCATCTCCCCCGCCACGACGCCGATGGAAGCGGCCCTGTCGCTGCAGCACTGGACGGCAACACCGGAATCGCTGCAGCAAATCCTGGCCACCGCGCCGAATCGGACGGCCGCCCTGCTGGCCAGGTTCGGAAACTGGGCCATGGGCGCCGTTCCGCAGGCGCAGCGCCGGGCTTCCGTGCTCCATGAAAGCGCCGACGTCGGCCCTGTGGACTGGCTGCTGGCCCGGGGTCTGCTGGTGCCGCTGGACGCGGCCCACGTCGAACTGCCGCACAGCGTCGGAGTGTCGCTGCGCGGCGGGTTTGTCATCGAGAGTTTTTCCTTGGTGCCGCCCGTCCCCCACCTTGGCCACACGAGCGCAGGGCTGCGCCGGAACGCCGCGTTGGGCGCTATTGCCGAGACGCTGCGGCTCGTGGGCGAAGTGCTCTACACCGTGCGCGAGCAGCCCCTGGCGACGCTGCGCAGCGGGGGCGTCGGGGTCCGGGAGATGAAGCGGCTGGCGGATTCCCTCCGGATCGACGTGCACGAGGCCGGCGTTCTGGCGGAGTTCTGCGCAATGGCCGGCCTGCTGCGGCTGGACGTCGACAGTTCTGCGTGGGTGCAGCCGCCGCAGCTGGAGTGGCTGGCGCTGCCGCGGCAGGAACAATGGCTGTGGCTGGTCAATGCCTGGCTGGCCAGCGAGCGCGCGCCGTCCCTTGTGGGCCAGCCCGTGAATGCTGCCGCCCCGGGCCCGGCCGGCCACCGGAACTCGGCCGGGACCACCATCAATGCGCTCTCTGCCGAGGCGCAGCGGCCTGACGCGCCGGTGGTCCGTAAACGGGTCCTGGAAATCCTGAATGAACTCACCCTCGAAGCCGCGGCACCCGACGGACAGGCCCCCGCTCTCGATGCCGCCGCGGTGCTGGAGCGAGCCGAGTGGACCCAGCCCCGGATGGCCCGGCGTTTCAGCTCGCTGATCCGCGGCATCCTCACAGAAGCCGAGATGCTGGGCCTGATCGGCTCCGGGGCGCTCAGCCAGCTGGGCGCCGCGATCGCCGCCGAACAGCCGGATGAGGCGTTAGGGATCCTGGGCGAACACCTGCCGGCGGCCCTGCAACATGTCTTGCTGCAGGCGGACCTGACGGCGGTGGCACCGGGCTACCTCGACCCCGAACTGAGCGAACGGCTCCTGACCATGGCCGCGGCCGAAGGGCAGGGACCGGCAACCATCTACCGTTTCTCCGTCGCCTCCGTCCGCCGGGCCCTCGACGCCGGCCAGGACGCCGCGGCGATCTTGGACTTCCTGCGCCAGCATTCGGCCACCGCCATCCCGCAGCCACTCCGGTACCTCATCGAAGACACCGCCGCGCGCCACTCCCGGCTCCGCGTGGGGGCAGCAGCCAGCTTCATCCAAAGCGAGGACGAGGCTGCCTTGCTCGAACTGCTCAACGCCCCGGCCGCCGCCGGCCTCGGGCTGGTGCGCATCGCGCCCACCGTGGTCCTCTCGCACGCCGCACCCCGGGAAACCGCCCAGACCCTCAGGGGGCTGGGCCTCGCCCCCATTCTGGAGGAAGCAGCATCCGCCGTCGTCCGGCTGCGCCGCAGCACCCCGGGTCCCAGCATCGGCCGGCCCGTCTACACCGCCCCGCGGACCGCTCCGCCGGAGGCCGACATCGACGCCCAACTGGCCGTGCTGCGCGGTGACGGGTCCCGGGCACCTGGCTCCGGCGCTCACTCGCCGGCGGCTGCCCCGGGCAGCGAGGAAGCGATCCAGCTGGGGCTGGAGACGCTTCTGAAAGCTATCCGCCTCAGGCAGCGGGTGGTCATGAACGTCGTGGACAGCATGGGGAATGCCAGCCGCGAGACGGTTGTTCCGGTAGCTGTGAATGGCGGGCGGGTGCGGGTGTTCGATCCGGAAAAGGAGATCGAGCGGGTCCTGTCCATCCACCGGATTATCGACGTAGAAGCTACAGAGGAATTGTTCCAGTGAATGACGGGCCCCTGATCGTCCAGAGTGACAAGACCATCCTGCTGGAGGTCGACCACGAACTCGCAACGGAGGCCCGGCACGCCATCGCGGCCTTCGCCGAGCTGGAACGGGCCCCGGAGCATGTGCATAGCTATCGGTTGACGCCGCTGGGGCTGTGGAATGCCCGGGCGGCCGGGCTGGACGCCGAAAAGGTGCTGGACACCCTGCTCAGGTACTCCCGGTTCCCCGTGCCGCACTCCCTGCTGATCGACGTCGAAGAAACCATGTCCCGGTACGGCCGGCTCCGGCTGGAAAAGGACCCGCAGCACGGCCTGGTCATGCGTACGTCCGACTACCCGGTGCTGGAAGAAGTCAGCCGTGCCAAGAAGATCGCCCCACTGCTCGGCCCGCGCATCGACGGCGAGACGGTGGTGGTGCATTCCTCCCAGCGCGGCCAGCTCAAGCAGTTGCTGCTCAAGATTGGCTGGCCGGCCGAGGACCTGGCCGGCTACGTGGACGGCACGCCGCACCCCATCATGCTCAACGAATCCGGCTGGAAGCTGCGGCCCTACCAGCAACTGGCAGCGGAGAACTTCTGGGCCGGCGGCAGCGGCGTCGTCGTCCTTCCCTGCGGCGCCGGCAAAACGCTGGTCGGGGCGGCCGCCATGGCCACAAGCTCCACCACCACGCTGATCCTGGTGACCAACACCGTCGCCGCGCGGCAGTGGAAGGACGAGCTCATTAAGCGCACGTCGCTGACCGAGGAGGAGATCGGAGAGTACTCCGGCTCCGTCAAGGAAGTCCGTCCCGTCACGATCGCCACCTACCAGGTCCTGACCACGAAGCGCGGCGGCCTGTACCCGCACCTGGAGCTCGTTGACGGCAACGACTGGGGTCTGATCATCTACGACGAGGTCCACCTGCTGCCGGCGCCGATCTTCCGGATGACGGCGGACCTGCAGGCCCGGCGCCGGCTGGGGCTCACCGCCACGTTGGTGCGGGAGGACGGGCGGGAGGGCGAGGTCTTCAGCCTGATCGGTCCGAAGCGCTACGACGCGCCGTGGAAGGATATCGAGACCCAGGGCTACATCGCCCCCGCCGATTGCGTGGAGGTCCGGGTGGACCTGCCCCGCGACGAACGGGTGGCCTATGCCATGGCCGAGGACGCCGACAAGTACCGCCTGTGCGCCACCTCCGAGACGAAGACGCGGGTGGTGGAAGAACTCGTCGCCGAACACGCCGGCGAGCAACTCCTTGTGATCGGGCAGTACATCGACCAGCTCGACGAGATCGGCGAGCGCCTCAACGCGCCGGTGATCAAGGGCGACACCTCGGTCAAGGAACGCCAGCGGCTCTTCGACGCCTTCCGCGCGGGCGAGGTGCAGACCCTGGTGGTGTCCAAGGTGGCCAACTTCTCCATCGACCTGCCCGAGGCTTCGGTCGCGATCCAGGTCTCCGGTTCGTTCGGGTCCCGGCAGGAGGAGGCCCAGCGCTTGGGGCGGCTGCTGCGTCCGAAGAAGGACGGCCGCTCCGCCCGGTTTTACTCGCTGGTCGCCCGCGACACCCTGGATCAGGACTTCGCCGCGAAGCGGCAGCGTTTCCTCGCCGAGCAGGGCTACGCCTACCGGATTATGGACGCCAAGGACGTCGGCACCGCCGGCTAGGCGGATGGTTCCGCGCCCCGGCGCGACCGCAACAGGCGCGGCCCATGCAACACACATTTTTCATTCAGAAAACTCCCAGAGTCTGGGAGCATCATGGGAACATGAAAAAGAACGGACCCGAAGCAAAGCTGCTCGTCGTCGATGATGAACCGAACATCCGCGAGCTGCTGTCGACGTCCCTGCGCTTCGCCGGTTTCGAGGTTGTCTCGGCCGGCAGCGGGCGCGAGGCACTGGCCGCCGCGGAGCAGCACGCCCCCGATCTTGCAGTCCTGGACGTCATGCTGCCGGACATGGACGGCTTCACC
Organism: Arthrobacter sp. ok362; assembly: GCF_900102785.1. Lineage (GTDB taxonomy): Bacteria > Actinomycetota > Actinomycetes > Actinomycetales > Micrococcaceae > Arthrobacter. Next base: position 14,211 of record NZ_FNGC01000013.1, on the reverse strand, counting down.
GTCACGCGCCGCCTGCGCGCCGCCGGCAAACACTTCCCCGTCCTGTTCCTCACGGCCAAGGACGACACCGAGGACAAGGTCACGGGCCTGACCGTGGGCGGGGACGATTACGTCACCAAACCCTTCAGCCTCGACGAGGTGGTGGCCCGCATTCGCGCGGTGCTCCGGCGCACGCAGCCCCAAATCGACGATGACGCCGTGATCCGGGTCGATGACCTCCAGCTCGACGACGACGCCCACGAGGTCCGCCGCGGCGGCACCGTGATCGAGCTGTCCCCCACCGAGTTCAAGCTCCTGCGCTATCTCATGCTCAACCCGAACCGGGTCCTGTCCAAGGCCCAGATCCTTGACCACGTGTGGGAGTACGACTTCAACGGCGATGCCTCGATCGTGGAGTCCTACATCTCCTACCTGCGCCGCAAGGTGGATATCGATCCCGATGCCCCGGCACTGATCCAGACCAAGCGCGGCGTCGGCTACGTTCTGCGGACTGCCGAGAAGCGCTGACCTTGCTGCACCGCTGGAAGTCGGCTTCGCTGCGGTCGCAGCTCGTGGCCATCATCATGGCGCTGATGCTGGTGGCCCTCACGGCCACTGGTGCGGGCACGCTGACGCTGCTGCACAGCTTCCTGCAGGGACAGGTAGATGACAAACTCCGGGCCGCCGTCGATTCCGTGCGGCTGGAGAAGTCCTTCACCCAGCTGCAGGAGACCAGCTCCACCGTTCCCACCGACTACTCGCTGATCGTCTTCCGCCCGGGCCTGCCGCCCTATCCGTTCGGCGGCGACAAGGACTCCCATCCCGCCATCAGCACCTTTTCCGGGGTCGAGGCCCGGGAACGCGAGCAGGTACCCTTCCAGGTCCGCGGCTCCGAGGGCGGCAACTGGAGGGTCGTGGCCCTGAATGTCGTGGACAACAACCAGCGCAGCGCGGTGGTCGTGATCGGGTTGCCGCTGGACCCCGTTGATTCCGTGATGGAACATGCCGCCCTGGTGGTGGTGGGGGTGGGCCTGCTGACGCTCGTGCTGGCGTTCTTCATTGCCACGTGGACCGTCTCGCGGTCCTTCCGGCCGCTGGCCCGGGTGGAGAAGACGGCCGCCGCGATCGCCGCCGGAGACCTCTCGAGACGCGTGGAAATCGAAAACCCCAACACCGAAGTGGGGAGGCTCGGGAGCTCGCTCAATGCCATGCTCGCGCACATTGAGACAGCATTCGCTGCCCGGATGGCGTCCGAGGCACGGATGCGCCGCTTCGCCGCCGACGCCTCGCATGAACTGCGCACCCCGCTGGTGACCATCCGCGGGTTCTCCGAGCTGTATCGGCAGGGGGCGCTGTCCACCCCGGAAGACGTGGCCACGGCGATGGGGCGGATCGAAAGCGAGGCCAAGCGCATGGGAACCATGGTGGAGGACCTGCTGCTGCTGGCCAGGATCGATGAACAGCGCCCGCTGCAGCAGAAACCCGCGGATCTGCTGCTGCTGGCCAACGACGCGGTGGTGGACACCCAGGCGACCGACCGCAGCCGCACCATCACCCTCACCGGGCTCGACGGCGCGGCCCCCGCGCCCGCCCCGGTGCTGGGGGACGAAGCCAAGCTGCGCCAGGTGGTAAGCAACCTGGTCGGCAATGCCCTGCGGTACACGCCGGAGGGCACTCCGATCGAAATTGCCGTCGGGACCCGGGCCGCACCGGACGGAGCACGGCAGTCCGTAATCGAGGTCCGGGACCACGGACCGGGCGTTCCGGATGACGAAGCGGCCCGTATTTTCGAGCGCTTCTACCGGGCGGACACCTCCCGGACCAGGGAGACCGGCGGCAGCGGACTTGGGCTGGCGATCGTGGCCGCCATCGTCGGCTCGCATTCCGGGTCCGTGCGGGTCGGGGAGACTGACGGGGGCGGTGCCACGCTGGTGGTCAGCATCCCGTTCCTGGACGAAGAAGCCACGGAACTGTCCACGGCAGATTTGTCCACATAGGAGCCGACGGCGGTGTCCGTCCGGTGCGTTGCCCGCCTACGCTCGGGGTGTCCGGAAAATCCGGACGAGGCAGCCGTTCCGCCACAAGCCTTCACCGCAGACTCTCACCGCAAACTCTCAACACAGACCCCCATCTCTGACGTTCACGTGCTCCGCCGGGCCGCGGCTGCCTCCCGAACATTCGAGAGGCATTCCCATGAGCATCATCTCCGTCGATACGGAACTCCTCCAGCTCAAGTCCGCCAACGTGCAAGCCACGGTGGAGCGCATCAGCGCGGACGTCCATGCCATGAAACGGGGGCTGGACGAACTCCAGGGCAGCTGGCGCGGCTCCGCGGCGACAAACTTCCAAACCCTGGTCGCCGAGTGGACGCTGACCCAGGGCCGGGTCGAGGCTTCCCTTGCGTCCATTAACCTCGCGCTGAATTCCGCGGCCGCCACCTACGCGCAGGCGGAACTCGGCAATGCGCAACGCTTCACGTGAGCCTCACGGGCTGTCAGGCCTCGGGTGTGCCCTGGTGGAAGCGCAGCCGCCACTGCGCGCCTTCAAGGATCCACAGGGAGCTGCGCAGGGCCGATCCCTCGCGGGTGTGGCTGCGGTAGGTCAGGAGCATGGTCTTCTCGCCCAGCCGGTCCGTGCCCAACAGCTCCAGCTCCACGGGTCCGCCTGGGTTGTCCTCAAGCGACATCATCATGGCGTCGCGGGTCCAGATCCTGCCGGAGCTGCCGATCTCGGTGAAGTCCGGATGGAGCAGGACGCCTGTGCGGCCCAGGTCCGCCCGGGTTTCCGGGCGGAGCAGTTCCCGCTCGAGGGACTCGACGACGGCCTCGGGGCTAGCCGCCGCCAGGGCCACGGCCGGCTCTTCTTCGAGTTCGCTGAAGAGGTCCGGTTCGTCGTAGGCCCCTGGTACGCCAAAGAGTTCCTGCTGGCCGGAAGGGGCCGGGGCCGCCTGCGCACGGGTTGCGGCCTGCGAGGGGGCGGCCTGTGCTGGTGCGGTCTCCGGGGCGGTCCGCGGGAGCGTGGAGCCCGTCTGGCCTGCCGGCTGCCTCTCGCCCTGCTGTGTCTCGCCCTCGGGCGGCTCGCCCTGCTGCGTTTCGCCCTCGGGCGTCCCGCCCTCCCAAGTCCCGAACCCGGGGCCCTGCCGGACCGCCACGCCCTGCTGGTACGCCGTGGCCGCTGCCCGGGCCCGGACGTCTGCCGCTTCGTTCAACTCGTGCCCAGCATGGCCCCGCACCCATTCGAAGGTGTACTTGCGGCCCACGAGCGCCTGGTCGATTTCCTTAAGGAGGTCCACGTTCAGCACCGGCTTGCCGTCGGCCTTGCGCCAGCCCTTGCGTTTCCAGCCTGGCATCCACTTGGTCACCGCGTTGATGACGTACTGGCTGTCACAGAGGATCAGCAGGTCTTCCCCGGGCACGTGTGCCGTCGCCCGGAACAGGTCCAGCACCGCCATCAACTCGCCCTGGTTGTTCGTGCCGTGGGGCCATCCACCGGCCCGCCAGCAGTCGTCATTCACGTACCAGGCCCAGCCGGCCGGGCCGGGATTTCCTAAGGCCGAACCGTCGGCCGCTGCTGTAATCGTCACTGACCTATCCTGCCAGACCCTGCCGACACCCACGCAACGCTCCCCCACCCACCCAACGCTCCCTCACCTCCGGCCCCCACCCACCCAACGCTCCCTCACATGCCGTTTTCAGGTGAGGGAGCGTTCGAGTGAGCACTGCGATATCTGAGGGGGCGTCGGCTGGATCAGTACGACAACTGAGGGAGGGTCTGCTGGATCAGGGCGTTAAGTGAGGGAGGGTGTTTGGCGGGGATGCGCTTAACCGACGACGGCGGCCCCACCCGAAGGTGGGACCGCCGTCGTCGAACAGCCGGTGGAGGCTAGCGCGGGTGGTTAGAAACCGCCCATGCCGCCCATGCCGCCCATGTCGTCGCCGCCGCCCATCTGGGGGCCAGCCTTCTCGGGCTTGTCGGCCACAACGGCCTCGGTGGTGAGGAACAGGCCGGCGATGGAAGCCGCGTTCTGCAGGGCAGAGCGGGTTACCTTGACCGGGTCGTTGATGCCGGCGGCCAGCAGGTCGACGTACTCGCCGGTGGCTGCGTTGAGGCCGTGGCCTGCGGGCAGGCCGCGGACCTTGTCCACTACGACGCCGGGCTCGAGGCCAGCGTTGAAGGCGATCTGCTTCAGCGGGGCGTCGATGGCAACGCGCACGATGTTCGCGCCCGTTGCTTCGTCACCGGAGAGCTGCAGGTTCGCGAACGCCTTGGCGCCGGCCTGGATCAGGGCAACGCCACCGCCGGCGACGATGCCCTCTTCGACAGCAGCCTTGGCGTTGCGGACGGCGTCCTCAATGCGGTGCTTGCGTTCCTTGAGCTCGACCTCGGTTGCGGCGCCGGCCTTGATGACTGCAACGCCGCCGGCCAGCTTGGCCAGGCGCTCCTGCAGCTTCTCGCGGTCGTAGTCGGAATCGGAGTTCTCGATCTCGGCGCGGATCTGGGACACGCGGCCGGCGATCTGGTCGGCGTCGCCGGCACCCTCGACGATCGTGGTCTCGTCCTTGGTGACAACAACCTTGCGGGCCTTGCCGAGGAGTTCGAGTCCGGCGGTCTCAAGCTTGAGGCCGACTTCCTCGGAGATGACCTGGCCACCGGTGAGGATGGCGATGTCGGCCAGCTGCGCCTTGCGGCGGTCGCCGAAGCCCGGAGCCTTGACGGCAACGGACTTGAAGGTGCCGCGGATCTTGTTGACGATCAGGGTGGCCAGGGCCTCGCCCTCGATGTCTTCGGCAATGATCAGCAGCGGCTTGTTGGACTGCATGACCTTTTCCAGGACAGCAACCAGTTCCTTGACGTTGGAGATCTTCGAGTTGACGATCAGGATGTACGGATCCTCAAGGACCGTTTCCTGACGCTCGGCGTCGGTGACGAAGTAGGCGGAGATGTAGCCCTTGTCGAAGCGCATGCCTTCGGTCAGCTCCAGCTCGAGGCCGAACGTGTTCGACTCCTCGACCGTGATGACGCCTTCCTTGCCGACCTTGTCGAGGGCTTCGGCGATCAGGGCGCCGATCTCGTTGTCGCCGGCGGAGATGGACGCGGTGGCGGCGATCTCTTCCTTGGTCTCGATTTCCTTGGCGGAGGCCAGGAGCTCGACGGTGACGGCGTCAACAGCCTTCTCGATGCCGCGCTTGAGGGACAGCGGGTCAGCGCCGGCCGCCACGTTGCGCAGGCCTTCCTTAACCAAGGCCTGTGCCAGCACAGTTGCCGTGGTGGTGCCGTCGCCTGCGACGTCATCCGTCTTCTTGGCAACTTCCTTGACCAGCTCGGCGCCGATCTTCTCGTAAGGATCGTCCAGCTCGATCTCCTTGGCGATGGAAACACCATCGTTGGTGATCGTGGGGGCGCCCCACTTCTTTTCGAGGACGACGTTGCGTCCCCGCGGGCCGAGGGTGACCTTGACGGCGTCGGCGAGGATGTTCAGGCCCCGCTCAAGACCGCGGCGTGCCTCTTCATCAAATGCAATGATCTTGGCCATAACGGCAGTAGTCCTTTCGGGACAGTCGTTAAGAATGAACCTTCGCTGTGGTGCCCGCGACGGACGATCCCTACCCCGCGGCCTCTGTATGCCGCTGGGTCCGGGATCTCACCCCAGCAAGGTGTTCCTTTGGCTCCTGGACCGGCTGCCCCACTTCGCGGCCGGGCGGACCGGGCGTCGTGTTAGCAGTCAGTGCGCTGGAGTGCTAAATCAATAATTAGCACTCCCCCGGGGAGAGTGCAAGCAGTGCCCGGCCCGAACCGCCCGCCACGCGGGCACAATACGCTAGGAGCGATCAGCCGCCGCTGCTGCTGGCGGTCTCCGTGCCACTCATCGTGGGCAGGTTGTCCTCGCCGTAGGTATAGGCCATGTAGTTCGCTTCGGTGATGTCGCCGTGGGAATCAAAATTGATCCGTCCGGACTGGCCGTCATAGTCCGGGCGCTTGCCTGCCCGGAGGACGTCGATGCAGTCCTGGTAGCTCCTGCACGACTCGCTGGGCGGCTGGCTGGCGGGCTGGCCGCCGCCCGCAGCATTTCCGCCTGCTGCCGCAGTTCCGCCGGAGACGCCGACGAGGGACGCCGCGATGGAGGTTCCGGCGTCGTCTTCTGCCGCGGCGGCAGCGACGGCGGCGAGGATGACGGCGTCGTACGTCTCGGCGGCAAACACCATGTCCTTCAGCCCGGGATCAACGGCAACAAGGTCCTTCTGGAAGGGGGCGGAGGGGAACACGCCGGGCAGGACCCCGCGTGCGCCCTCGAGCGCCCGCGCGCCCAGTCCGGAGCCATACCGGCTGACTGCTGCGTCGCTGAGGACAAGTTTCTTGCCGGCCAGGCCGGCGTTGTTCAGTTCGGCGATGGCACCTTGCGCACCGTCGCGCGAGACCAGGACGACGGCGTCGGGATTTGCGGCCTTCGCGGTGGCGGCAGCCTGCTGTGCCTGGCCGGGGGTGAACTCCGCGTCCGCCACGACTTCCAGTCCGGACTGTTTCGCCGCACCGGCGACGGCGGAGGCGACGTTCTTGCCGTAGTTGCCTTTCTCGTGCAGCACCGCCAGGGTCCCGGCGCCGCCGTCTTTGGCCAGTTTGGCGAGGACGGACGCCTGGGCGATGTCGGCTGCCGAGGTGCGGAAATAGTAGCCACCGCTCTTGTAGTTGCTGAGCCCGCTGGCAGAGTTGGCCGGCGAGATGACGGCTACCTTGGCGTTGGCCAGCACGTCGATCGCGGCAGGGGCACGGCTGGAATCGGTTGGACCGATCACGACGTCGGCCTTGGCGGCCACCAGCGCTTTCGCCTGGGCGGCGGTGTCAGTGCTGATGGTTTCCGGCAGCAGTTCCACCGGTTTGCCTTTGTGGCCACCGGCAGCGTTGATCTCCTTGACGGCGAGTTTGGCCGCCGCGAGCTGTGGGGCGTTGAGGAAGTTCTGCGGCCCGGTGTTGTCCAGGATCAGGCCGATGCGAAGGGTGCCATCACCGCTCGCTTCGGCGCTGGCCACGCGGGCGCTGCCTGCAGGACCCAAGCAGCCCGTCAGGGCCACGGCCGCGAGTGTGCCCGCCGCGAGGGCGCGGCCCAGCGGCAAGGTTCCTCCTAGGCGCCCTGCCGCGTCCCGCGGGGCGTTCATGACGGCAGCCAGTGCCACTAGGCGGGCCGGACGCTTTCAGCCTGCGGGCCCTTTTCGCCCTCGCCGACTTCCAGCTCCACCCGCTGGCCCTCGTCCAGGGCGCGGTAGCCTTCCCCGACAATCGCGGACCAGTGCACGAAGACGTCGTTTTCGGAACCGTCCACGGTGATGAAGCCGTAGCCCTTTTCGGCGTTGAACCATTTGACGGTTCCCAGTGCCATGGTGTCCACACTTTCAGCTAGCTTGCGTGCGGCCCACCTCGATGTGCGCCGCGGACTGCGAAGAGAAATCCGCAAATACTGTACCCACAGCGTCCCTCAGGAACGCCGACGGCGGGCAGGTCCGCCGCCGAATAGTTATTGAGGCGTAACCGGAATTGGCTACTGGAAGCCGGGGCCGAGCACTACGACCAGGGGCAAGTTGAACTCGGCGGAGTCCACGAGGGTGTCGATGCCCAGGAGCGTTCCGAGCGCCTCCGCATTGCCCTTTTGTTCCGCGCCGTTGTAGAAAATCACCGACGTCTGCTGCGGGACACCGCCCCAGTTCCCTGTCTGGCCCAGGTTCCAGCCGGCGGAGCTGACGGTGCCGCCGACGCGGCCGGCCAGGCCAGCGGTGGTGGTCCCGTTGTAAATCGTCACCGGCTGCGTCTTGTCCACCCCGGCGGCGGTGGCGCTGGGCGTCGCTGAAGGCGATACTGCCGGCGGTGCGGCGGCGGGTTCCGTGCCAGCCGGTCCCGGGCTCGTCTGCGCGGGGCTGGGGCTCGCGGGGCTCGTTGCGGACGCGCTACTGCCGGCAGGTGCGGACGCGCTGTCACCGGCTGTCACGGCCGCGGCCGGGCCCGCGGAGAAACCGAGCTTCGGCAGGATCAGGAAGGCCACCAGACCGATGGCCAGCGCTACGAAGCCAGCCGCCAAGATGGGCGTCAGGCTCCGGCGGCGCGATCCGGCGACGGCCCGGTGGACACCCTGCCGGGTAGAGGTCTCCGGGACCCGATCAAATTCGTCCCGAGCATATTTGGTCATGGTAAAACGACGTCCTTGCTGATTTCATACGGGGGCCCGTGGCCGGAACGGACGCAACAGGACGTGCGCATCCGGCTGCTCGTGACGCGACTTTACGAATCTGTTCCCAGACGACGGGCAGTGCGGGCACGTTGGCGTGATGTACGTAGTCTACGCAATCTCTTGACCAGCATGGGATCGTGGGCCAGGGCATCCTCGGTATCGATGAGGGCATTAAGGATCTGGTAGTAGTGCGTGGCGGACAGATCGAACAGCTCGCGGATGGCTTGTTCCTTGGCCCCCGCGTACTTCCACCACTGCCGCTCCAGGGCCAGCATCTGCTGGTCGCGGGCGCTGAGCGGAGACTCCGCGGACACCCCACCCAGGTCCGCGTCGGCAGCGGGGAATCCGGCAGAATCCCCCGCGAGCACGTGCTCTTGCGCTGTTTCGGCCACGACACACTCCCTGGCTGGATCCGGTAAAAGTCAGTCCCATGCTACGGCCGAATCACAGGGTTGTCATTCGGCGGGGTGCCGGAGCGGCCTGCGTCTGCGGAAGAATGGGGGCTGTGGTTGATTCCGAATTTAATTCCGACGCGCTGTTCGAGCTGGAGCCCGAAGCCGCCGACGACCTCAGCTTCGGGGACCTGGCGCGCCGGCCACTGAGCGAGCTGGTCGCTCCGGACTGGGCGGAGGCGCTGGCGCCGGTGGAGGCGCAGTTGCGGGAGGCGCTCACCTTCCTCGCCGGAGAAGTGGCCGCCGGGCATGGCGTGCTGCCGTCGCCGCCAAATCTGTTGCGGGCTTTCCGGCAGCCGCTGGCCGGCGTCCGGGTGCTGGTGGTGGGCCAGGACCCCTATCCGACGCCGGGGCACGCCGTGGGGCTGTCCTTCGCCGTGGACGGCGCCACCCGGCCGATCCCCCGCAGCCTGGCGAACATCTACAAGGAACTCCAGGCCGATCTCGGCGTCCCGCCGCGCGTCCACGGGGACCTTAGCCGCTGGGCGGAGCAGGGCGTACTGCTGCTGAACAGGGTGCTCAGTGTCCGGGCCGGCGCGGCGGGCTCGCACCGGAACAAGGGCTGGGAGGCCGTCACGGCGACGGCCATCCGGGCAGTCGCGGACCGCGCGTCCGCATCCGGTACGGGCCACCCTCCACTGGTGGTGATCCTGTGGGGGAAGGATGCCGAGTCCGTGCGGCCGCTGCTGGGGTCCGCTGCCGTGATCGCCAGCGCCCATCCCAGCCCGCTCTCGGCCTCACGCGGATTCTTCGGGTCCCGGCCCTTTAGCCGGGCCAACGCCCTGCTGCAGGAACAGGGCAACGGGACGGTCGACTGGGAACTGCCACCGCTGCCGTAACAGGCTTCCGCCCGGGGCTCCCGGCCAGGGTTCTTGGTTAGGCTTAGCTGCATGACTTCCGTCCCCGCCGCCACCACCGCCACCCGGAACTCGCGTCCCCAGACGGACCTGACGGTCCTGCGCAGAGAACATCTCTCCCCGCACATGGTCCGGATCATCGCCGGCGGCCCTGGCTTCGCCGGGTACGTCAACAACGACTATGTGGACCGGTACGTCAAGATCGCCTTTCCGCAACCCGGCATCGAATACCCGGAACCGCTGGACCTGGGGGCCATCAGGGAAGCCATGCCGCGCAGTCAGTGGCCGCACACCCGCACCTACACGGTCCGCTGGGTGGACCCGGCGGCGCAGGAACTGGCCATCGATTTCGTGATCCACGGCGACGAAGGCCTCGCTGGCCCGTGGGCGGCCTCGGCCCGGCCCGGCGACCGCCTGACTTTTACGGGCCCGGGCGGCGGTTACAACCCGGATCCGGCGACGGACTGGTACCTGTTTGCCGGCGATGAATCTGCGCTGCCGGCCATCGGCGCCGCGATCGAATCCCTGCCGGAGGATGCCCGCGGCCTCGCCCTGCTCGAGGTGGACAGCGACGCCGATATCCAGGCCATCGCCGGGCCGGCCGGCGTCGAACTGCGCTGGCTGCTGCGCGGCGGCGTGCCCGCGGGAGAGAGCGACCTGCTGGTCACGGCCGTGCGCGATGCCGAGTGGCCCGGGGGCCGGGTGCAGGTCTTTGCCCACGGCGAGCGGGGCTACATGAAGGGCCTGCGGGAGGTTTTCTACGTGCAGCGAGGGCTGGATCGGGCCCAGGTTTCCCTCTCGGGTTACTGGGCCAAGGGCCGTGTGGAGGACGACTTCCAGGCGGAGAAGAAGCTGCCGATAGGCAAGATCTAGCGGCGCAGGATCTGGCGGCGCAAGCCCTAGCGGCGGCGGGCCCTGCGCCGTTCGTTGCTCGCCAGGCTCCGCGTCAGGGGCCGCGCCAGGGTGTCACCGAGCACGATGCCGGCAGCGACGCCGAGCACGATGGCACCGGCGTTGAGCATCCCGCCGGCGCCCATGAGAATCTCCGATTCCTCGATGGTCAATACATACATGGACCGGAATATAGTTAGCCCTGGGAGCAGGATCAAGGCTGCGGGGACGGCCACCACCAGCTGGGGAGCGCCCATCCGGAGAGCCACCACGCGGGCCAGGAGGCCGATCACCACAGCGGCGAGGGCCGGGGCGAAGCGGGACCCGATGCTCAGGGCGTCACCCCCGATCAGGACCAGATAACCCACCACGCCCACGGCCGCCGTCGGCAGCAGCAGCTTCCAGCTGGTCTGTTCGGTGATGCCGATCATCAGCACCGCAATGGCGATCAAAATGATGACCACCCACAAGTCATACTTGGGCGGGAATGTTTTGGTCACGTCTATTGGGTCCATGCCGGTCATGTCTCCCACGACAAACCCGACGGCAATGCCGGCCACCAGCGCCCCGAAGGTCAGCATGGTGGACAGGAACCGGCCGGCGGCCGTGACCGGGAAGCCGTTGATCGCATCCTGCACCGAGGACACGAGGCGTCCCGTCGGCAGGAGCAGCAGGATCCCGCCGACCACAACGATCTCGGGGGCAATGTGCACTCCAAGCGGGGCGCCAAAGCGCCACAACAGCAGGGCGACGATGGTCACCAGAAACGAGCACGAGGCGGTGATGAAGAAGTCCGGGGTACGCCAGCGGCCCAGCTGGCGGGCCAGCAGGCTGACCAGAAGGTTGGAGAGGAACGCGACTATTGAGGCGTCGAGCCCGCCGCCCAGGACGCCGACGAAGACGGCAGAGAACACGCCGAAGGCCACGGTGACCATCCACCGCGGGAACGGCTTGGGGCTGCGGGTAATGTCATCGAGCCGGCGCGCGGCTTCCTCGCGGCCGACGCCGCCTGCCACGATGTCCGTGACCAGCTGGTGCACTTGCGAAAGGCCCGCGTAATTGTTTGTCCAGGACCGTACGACGCGCAGCAGTGAGATGGGCGTCTGGTCTCTCGGGGCATAGTTGATGGCCACCGACTGGTTGGTGATGTCTACCTCGATGTTCTTGAGCCCGAGCGCGGCGGTGATCGCGATGATGCTGGTCTCGACCTCGAGGGCACCTGCCCCGTACCGGAACATGGATTCGGCCAGTTTCAGGGCGAAGTCGATGGTCTTGCGGGCCGCGGCGTCCACCCCGCCGACCTGGATCATCGGGTTGGCGTAGGGGCTGCCGGCGAGCCGGTCCACGATGGACATCGGCGCCGTCGGCGGGTTTTCGCCCTGAACCAGCCGGCGCAGCATCCTCTTGGTCGCGGCGTTCTGGCGCACCTGCATGGCCGACATCGGCTGCGTCCGGGGCAGGCCGTCCGTGGGCGGCCTGCGGTAGCCGTCGTTTCCGGTGTTCATTCCGGCCTCCTCACTGGCTTAGTAGAATTGCTGGCCCGTGCGCCGCGTGTAGAGCTGGCGTGCCACGCGCTCCCCCGCCGTCATCCAGGCTTTGTACTTCAGCGGGCTCAGGACCTGGTCATAGCAGCCGACGAAGTCGGTCACGGTCTTGCTGAAGCTGGTCTTGAACAGGCCCAGCCCATGGAACGGGTTCGACGTGTCCTTGAGCTTGTCGCTCGGCGGCGTGCCGCAGAAGTCGTACTCGGTGCAGCCGAGGTCCTTGAGCTGGTTGATTGCCGTCCACTGCACGAGGTGCGAGTCGCCGTACTGGCCACGCTTTTGCAGGGAGCCGCCGTCTTTGTACGTTCCTTTGCGGCCGTAGTTGATCACGAACGCGCCAACCGAGGGCACGCCGTCTTCGTACACGAAGAGCAGCCTGCCCTGGCCGCGGGCCAGGAAGTTGGTCCAGAACTGGCGGTAGTACTCGTACTCGCGCACCCGGACCTGGGATTTGGCTTCCACTGTGTTGGTCATCAGGGCATACATGGCCCGGAAGTTCTCTTCCGTGGGCTCGACGTTGTGGACCTCCACGCCCTCGCGGATGGCGCGGCGCACGGCGTTACGGCCCCGGGAGTGGAGATTGCGCAGCAGCTGGTTTTCCTCGGGCGCAATATCGAGCAGCGCAGTGGAGTCGTTGGGCTGCAGGTTGTGGGTCTTGACCAGGCCCGCCCCCTCGAGGATCCGCGCGGCGTCGTCCGACAGGACGATATCCGGCTCGATCTTGATCGCGAAGACGCCCAGCTTGGCCCTTTTTACGAAGTCCGCGTTCGCCGCTGCGATCCCGGGGATGTCCTCGACGCACGCCACATCGGGTCCCTTGATCAGGTACCAGAGCTTGCCGAGAAGCGGAAACGACTTCTCGAGGACCAGGTTGTAGCTCGTGTAATCGGCCGACTCATAAACAAGGCGCAGGGGCTTCCAGCCAAAGTGCTGCTTGACCTCGGCGAAGGCTTCCGATTGCAGGAGATTGCCGCCATTGGGGTTCGCGGTGACGAGGGCATCCCAGTTGGCAATCTCCTCGGCAGAGGCAAAGCGGGCAGTGAATTCTCGCAAGGGTGCGGTATCCAATCATTGCGGTACGAGCTTCGGCGGCATGCGGACATGCAGCCCCAAGTCTATCGGTCCGTACCCTGCCGCCGGTCCGGGCAAGGCGGTTACGCTGGTCTCATGCAGGCTCAGCAACAACCGCTGGAAGGCCGTCCCGGGGCGCCCGGCGGCCGCTCACGGGGCGCCGGCAGCGGCTTCGGCGCCGGCTCCCAAGTAGTCGCGCTGCTTCTGTTCCTCGGCGCGTCGGCTCTCGTTGCGGCCCTCGGCGGCCTGGCCACGGCCAAGCACGTCAACGGCTGGTACGCCACAGCCGACGCGGCGCCATGGTCCCCGCCCAACTGGGTCTTCGGGCCGGTCTGGACTGTCCTCTACGTCGCCATGGCAGTCGCGGCGTGGCTGGTCTGGCGCAGCCACGCCGAGGGGTCCAAGGCAGCCCTGACGGCCTACGGCGTTCAGCTGGTGCTGAACCTGCTCTGGACCCCGGTCTTCTTTGCCCTGTACCCGGTCCTCGGGACGCCGGCGCTGTGGATCGCGTTCGGCATCATCGTGGCATTGGCTGTGACCGTAGCCGTGACGGTGGTGCTCTTCGGTCCGATCAGCCGGACGGCAGGGCTGCTGATGCTGCCCTACCTGTCCTGGATCGTGTTCGCATCCTCGCTGAACCTATGGGCGGCGCTGCACAATTAGAGCGCCGGCCAGCCAGCCTCAATCAGCTCCCTAGCACTCCACGACGTTGACGGCGAGGCCGCCCATCGCGGTTTCCTTGTACTTGGAGGACATGTCCCTGCCGGTCTCGCGCATGGTCACGATGACCTCGTCCAGCGAGACCCGGTGGGTGCCGTCGCCCCACAGGGCCATTTTGGCGGCGTTGATGGCTTTGGCGGCGGCGATCGCGTTGCGTTCGATGCACGGGACCTGGACGAGCCCGCCGATCGGATCGCAGGTCAGGCCCAGGTTGTGTTCCATCGCGATTTCCGCGGCGTTCTCCACCTGTTGGGGGGTGCCGCCCATGACTTCGGCCAGGCCCGCGGCCGCCATCGACGACGCCGAGCCGACCTCGCCCTGGCAGCCGACCTCCGCGCCGGAGATCGAGGCCTGTTCCTTGTAGAGCACGCCGATGGCGCCGGCGGTCAGCAGGAACTTGACGATCGTCTCGTCGCGGTCGGCCTGGGTTGCCTTGTCCATGCCGGGGGCGAAGTGCAGCGCGTAGTAGAGCACGGCCGGGA
>NZ_FNGC01000005.1 GCF_900102785.1 Arthrobacter sp. ok362 | reverse complement strand
CTGGGGCGGCGAGGAGGACGGCCTCTACGGGTCCCAGCACTACGTCGACGAACTCAGCCAGGCCGAGATCGGCCAGACCGCGGCGAACCTGAACGTGGACATGGCGGCCTCGCCCAACGGTGTGCGGTCCGTGCATGACGGGGACGGCGCGGATTTCGGCCACGCCGGCCCGGCCGGGTCCAAGGCGATCGAGGACATCCTGTTCCGCTACTTCCAGGAGAACGCGCTGCCCGCCGAGAGCACGCCCTTTGACGGCGGCTCCGACTACGACGCCTTCCTCTCGGCCGGCATTCCCGGCGGCGGGCTGTTCACCGGCGATGAGAAGAGGAAGACCCAGGCCCAGGCGCAATCCTTTGGCGGGGCGGCCGGCAAGGTCCTTGATCCCTGCTACCACGAGGCCTGCGACACCATCGCCAACACCAACCCGGAACTGCTCCAGGAAATGTCGGGCGCCCTGGCCTACGCCACCGTGGCCTACGCAATGGCCAAGACCGGCTAATCGCCTCGTTTGCCGATGAGACCGGGCGTCCACAGGAAGGTCCCCGGCACGGCCACCTCCTGATGAGGGGCCGTGCCGGGGACCTGTGTTTGCCAGGGCCGAAGTGGGTCCTAGGTACCGGCCCCGCGTCGCGCCGGGGCTCCTTGGGGCTGCCGCACGGTGGCCGGCGTGAACCGTGCGCCGGTGTCCGGGAATCCGGGCACGGCGATGCGCGCGTGGGTGTGGATCTCCTCGACGGAGTCGCGCGTGTGTTGCGCGATCTTCTCCATGGTGGTGACCCACATGCCGTTCATGGACTTGACCCGCTCCATCAGCTGTTCCAGGGCCACGGCCTTGGACGGCCGGCCGGAAATGAAGGGGTGGTTGGTCAGGACGAAGCAGCTCCCGGCGGCGTGGTGCGCTTCGGCCTCCAGCGTCCACATTTCCAGGACCTTGGCCGGGCTTTCGATGACACCGCTTCCGGTGACGCCCGGGTAGAAGGCGTACTGCTCCCAATCGTCCAGGGCCCAGTCGACGGGGATTTCGACGAGGTCGCGGGGGTCCCCCTCGGCAACGCTGAAGCGGTAAGGGGCGTCGCCGTCGAGCAGGCTTGAGTCATAAAGGAACCCCCGGTCCGCAAGGAGCGTTGCGGAATGCCAGTTGAGCTCCCACCACGGTGCACGGTATCCAGTCGGCCGGACGCCGGCGGCCTTGGCCAGCGCGTCCAGGCCCCGGTCCAGGTACCGCGCCTCCGTGGCGGCGTCGATGCCCTGCATGGGTTCGTGCAGGTATCCGTGGTGGGCAATCTCGTGGCCGCCCTCCGCGATCCGGCGGACCACGTCCGGGTAACATTCGGCGGTGAAACCCGGGACGAAGAACGTCGCCTGGATGTCCTGGCGCTCGAGGATTTGCAGGAGCCGCGGGACGGCGACCTTCGGCCCGTAGGACTGGTGCGTCATCAGTGACATGCGCCGGGTGCTCTGCGGGTCGTGCGCAATGGTGCAGGATTCGGCGTCGACGTCGAAGGTAAAGGACGCCGCGGCTCGGTGGCCGTCAGGCCAGGTGATGGGGTGGGCGGCGTCGGCGAAAGCGGGGAAGTTCACGGGGTTGATCTCCTGGCTAAGCGGAAGGTGCGGTGGACGGGACCGGAAGGTCGGTCGCGCCAGGGGTGGAGGAAGCTGAGGTCTGTTCGGTGCCGCCGGGGACATCAAGGAACTTTCGGTGGAACCGCGGCCCGAGGACGGCGTAGGCGGCGGCGCTGGACAGTCCTCCGGCGAGCCAGGACAGGTCCCATCCGCCCAGGGCGACGGCGATGGGGCCCTGCATTGCCGGCACCAGCCCGTACATGAACAGCCAGGTGGCGAAGATGCCGATGATCAGGGAGGCGATGCCTGCCGGGTTCACGCCTGGCAGCCGCTTGGTGCCGACGGCGTCGAAGAGCCTGGCTGGATTACCGGGCCAGCGTTTCTCGATCCAGAAGTAGTGGACCAGCATGACCCCGCCCCAGGCAGCCACCCAGGCGACCAGCCCAATCAGCCATGCGTCCAGAACGGAGGCGAAATCCTCCTGGAAGATGAAGAAGACCACGACTGCAAGGGAGAAGACGCCGACGAACAGGTTCAACTTGCGCCTGCTGATGGAGATGTCCAGTGCCTGTGTGGCTACGGAGAAGGTGTAGATGTTCAAGATGTTGGTCGCGATCGGGCCGTGCAGCACCATGAGCAGCACGGGCAGGGCCAGTGCGCCGAAGTTCAGGACAATGAGTTTGCCGGGATCTATCTCTCCTGTATTGGTGGCCAGGCTGGCCCCCAGGATGCCCAGCCAGACGACGGGGATGAACTGGCCAAGCACCGATGCGAGGTAGACCTTGCGTTTGGGCACCGTGGTGCTGACGAAGCGGGAGTAGTCTGCGGCGTAGGTGAACCAGGTGATGCCCCAGCCGATGCCGATCGCCGTCATGACTGCGCTCATCGCGGCGATGCGTTCCGAGCCTTCCAGGATGTGGCCTGCGGGGCCAGCGTAGGTCCAGTTGATCTTCATGCCGAACCAAGCCACGGCCGACATCACGGTCAGGATGATGATGGTCGGCGGGACGGTCCATCTCTCGAACGCGGCGATCGCCTTGTAGCCGAACCAGGCAATGGTTACCTGGGTTGCCATGATGAACGTGGCGATGCCGATCTTCCACGCATAGTTGTGGGCCTCCGGGTCAACCCACCCCAGGGTCCCGAAGAGCGCCATGACCAGATCCAGGATGATCCAGGTGTTGACTGCACACCAACCGATCACCAGAAGGGCCTGAATGGCCGCCGGCAGGTAGTTTCCGCGCCGTCCAAAGGCGGCGCGGGCCAGCACCATGCCGGTCGCTCCCGTCTTTTGGCCCAGCAGGACAAAGCACCCGAAGAGCAGCATCCCGATCAGGTTTCCAAGGACAAGAACGGTGACCGTGTCCGCGAATCCCAGGCCGAGCTGGATGCCGAGCGCTCCGAGCACCCAGTTGATTGGGGCGAGGTTGGCGCCAGCCCAGATCCAGAACTGGCCGGACACTTTGCGGGTCCGCTCCGACTCGGGGATGGGGTGGAGCCACGCTTCGTGGTCTTCGCCGGACTCCGGCGCGGTGCCGGCCGGGGCCGCTGGGGATTTTTGACGCATTGGGAGCCTCCGAGGGTGTGTGGGATTCCTCAAGATTATGTGTCGCAGGCCACATCAGGCCATATACAATGTGTCTAAATAAACGTAGAGCGACGCGACGGAGTGTAATGTCCATTCGTCTTGAAGACGCCCTGAACCATCCGACCCTGGCGGCCGCCGATCCCGTCATCCGGGCTGGGGCCCGGGCTGCCGCGCGGACCCAGCTGCGGTGGATCCACTCCAGCGAAATCATCGACATCGCACCCTTGCTTGCCGGCGGCGAGCTTCTGCTGACAGGCGGCGAAGCTCTCGCCCATGCCTCTGAGGAGCGGCAGGTCAATTACGTTCGCCAACTGGCCGAGCGGGGTGTGGCGGCCGTAGCCATCGAAACCGGGGTGGCCCTTCCGTCTCTCCCGTCCTCAATGGTGGCGGCCGCCGAAGAAGCCGACCTTCCGCTGATCGAACTTCGCGGGGTGGTGCCGTTCGTCGGCGTCATGCAGGCCATCAACTCGATGCTGGTCAGTGACTCGGTGTCCCAATTGCGGCGGGCGGACGAGGCCAGTCACGCAATGGCAGTCGAGCTGGCGCACGGCGGCGGCCTGGACCGGATCCTCGCCGTGCTGGCCGGTATCATCCATGCCGAGGTGACCCTGACTTCCATATCGGGCGCGACCCTGGCCAGCGCAACCCCGGGGCAGCCGGAGGCTTCCGACGCCGACGCCTCCACCGCTGGGCCGCAGGAGCAGGCACGCCTGATCCACATTGACGTTCCGATCCGCGGCATTCTTGCGGCGCAGCTGTTGCTCCGGGTTCCGGCGGGCGAGGACGAGAACCTGGCCCGCACAGCCGGGAACCGCTCAGTGGACATTCTGGCCCTGGCGCTGCTGCAGCGAATGTCTCCGGGGCTCAAGGAAGTCGCGGGGGCGGCCCTGCTTCGCGCGATAGATTCGGGCAGCCAGGCCTGGCGGCTCCAGCAGCTGGCGTCCGCGGCCGGGATCCCGCCGGCTGCCGCGCTCATGGCCATCGTGATCCGCTCCGACATGCTCCAACAGCTCCGGGCGCCCGTGGAGCGCCTTCTGACCCGGGGGGCGCAGCCGAGCGCCACCTATGTCGACAACGCCGAGCTCCTGGCGGTGGCCCTCCTCCCGGGCGATAATCCGCGCGAAAGCCGGCACGCGCTCCTGGCCGGCCTGCGGGGGCTGCCAGCGCTGGCCGATACGCTCGTGGCCGTCGGCCCGCTGGCCGCAGGGATATCGGAAGCTCCCTGGTCCCTGTCGGAAGCCAGGCTCACGCTGGAATTGGCGGACGCGCTGGGAAAGACCCCCGCGGCAACAGAGGGCCCGCACTGTCCTGTGATCGATTCCGAGGCATTCGCCGTCGAACGCCTCGCGGTTGGGAGCCTGGATACCGAGCAACGGCAGAACTTCGTGCGCCAGCAGCTTGGCGCACTCCTGGACCATGATGCCCAACGCAATTCGCGGCTGCTCGATACCCTGGCCACCTGGCTGGATTCCGGATGCAACACCGCCCAGGCGGCCAGGGAGCTGCACGTGGAACGGCAGTCGATGCATCAGCGGCTGCAGCGGATCTTCGAGCTGTGCGGCGGCGACCCCCGGCGAACAGGCCGGCTCGCGGCGTTGCATTTGGCCTCGCGGCTGGCCCGGCTGAGCTGAGGCGGGTGGGCTGCGCTTGCCGGCCCGGCGTTAGTCGTTGCTGCGGGACGCGCGGCCGCCCAGCCGTCTGGTGATTTTGTCGGCCGCAGCCGCGCACGCTTCGCCCAGGCTCTGGAGAGCTTCGCGTGAGACGCGGAACCGGGGCGCCGAGATCAGGACGGCCGCTGCGATGTCGCCGCGGTGGTCGTAGACGGGGGCGGCCACGCCCACTTCGTCGATGGAGGATTCGCCGTAGTTGATGGCCCAACCGCGAGCCGTCACATCCTTGAGCTTGATCTGGTAGCCATCCAGGCCCGCATCATCGAGTCCCGGGTAGCTGATGGCTCCGCTGCGCAGGAGTGCGCGGACGCGTTCGACCGGCGCGGCGGACAGGAAGACCTGCACGGAGGCGCTCATGGCGTCCGTGTACCGGGCTCCCAGCGGGGTGGTGTGCTTGATCTGGTGGTGGCTGGCGATCTGTTCCACGCACATCGACTCGGCGCTGTTCCACACCATGAGGGCGCTGGTTTCGCCGGTCCGTTCGGTGAGTTCACGCAGGACCGGGTACGCCACGCGCCGTTCTTCCAATTCGGCCAGCAACGGTCCGGCGACGGCGATCAGTCCCAGCCCCAGCCGGAAGCGGCGGGTTTCCGGGTCCCGTTCCACCAGGTGCTCCTGTTCGAACGTGGCCAGGATCCGGGAAACCGTACTCTTGTGCAGGCCCACCCGGTTGGCGATCTCGGTGACCCCGAGCAACGGTTCGTCGGCCGTGAATGTTCGCAGCACGGCGATGGCGTTGACGATGACGGAGGTGCCCTTGGTGTCGCCGTTTCCGGTGGTTTCGGGAGATTCTGCTGGGGTCATGGTGTCTACCATCATTCCGTATGAGGACCGAAAAGCGGCGCCACGGTGGACGTGGCGCCGCTTCTGCTGTCCGTCCCTTTCAGGGGCGTGGTCCGGTCAGGCGCCCACGATGTTGTATTCCGGGCCGAAGGGGAACTTCGTGATGTTCTCGGCTCCGTCCTCACCGACCACCAGGATGTCGTGCTCACGGTAGCCGCCGGCGCCGGGCTGGCCGTCCATGACAGTGATCATGGGTTCCATGGAGACCACCATGCCCGGTTCCAGCACGGTGTCGATGTCCTCGCGGAGCTCCAGTCCGGCTTCGCGGCCGTAGTAGTGGCTCAAGACGCCGAACGAGTGTCCGTAGCCGAACGTCCGGTTGGCAAGCAGTCCGTGGCCCACGTAGATCTCGTTCAGCTCGGCGGCGATGTCCTTGCAGACAGCTCCGGGCTTGATGAGCTCGAGGCCGCGCTTGTGGACTTCCACGTTGATGTTCCACAGCTCAAGGGAGCGGGCGTCGGGTTCGCCGTAGAACAGGGTGCGCTCCAGTGCGGTGTAGTAGCCGGAGGTCATGGGGAAGCAGTTCAGGGACAGGATGTCGTGCTCCTGGATCTTCCGCGTGGTGGCCCAGTTGTGCGCGCCGTCGGTGTTGATGCCGGACTGGAACCACACCCAGGTGTCACGGATTTCCGAGTCCGGGAAGGTCCGGGCGATTTCGTGGACCATGGCTTCGGTGCCGATCAGGGCGACCTCATATTCGGTGATGCCGGCGGTGATCGCGTTGCGGATGGCTTCGCCGCCCAGGTCCCCGATGCGGGCTCCGTGCTTGATCACCTCGATCTCCTCTGCCGATTTGATCATCCGCTGGCGCATCGCGGCCTGGGCCACGTCCACCAGGGCGGCCCCAGCAAACGCCGCCTGGATCTTGTTCCGGTTGTCCAGCGGGAGCGAATCGTCTTCGACGCCGAGCCGGCGGGGGTTAATGCCGCGGGTGCGCAGCACCTCCTGGATGGCGAAGATGTAGTTGTCCCGGCGCCAGTCCGTGTACACCACGTTGTCGCCGTAGCTGCGCCGCCACGGCATGCCGGCGTCGATGTTCGCCGTGACGGTCACTGTGTCGTCCTTGGTGACCACCATGGCGTAGGACCGGCCGAAGTAGGTGAAGAGGAAGTCGGAGTAGTACTTGATGGAGTGGTAGCTGGTCAGGACGACGGCGTCCAGGTCCTTCTCTGCCATGATGCGGCGCAGTCCGCCCAGCCGGCGCTCAAATTCGGCGTTGGAAAAAGTCAGCTTTTCCTTCTGCCCGTTGTGCAGGACTTTCAGTCGCTCCAGTTCGGCGATGGACGAAGCGTTGTTGGAGGTTGCGATGGTCATGGTGGTGGTGCCTTTCTGCAGTGCTGTTTTTTGGAGGGGAAAATTGGGGCGTCGGCCGGGTCTACTCGTGGCGCAGCGGTTCTTTGCTGGTTTCACGGGACAGCACTACGGCGATCAGGGAGATGGCCGCGGCGCCGGTCAGGTACCAGGCCGGCGCCAGGTCATTGGCCGTCGCGGCGATCAGGAGCGTCGCCATGAACGGCGCAGTGCCGCCGAACAGCGCGTTGGAGAGATTGAAGCTGACGGCGAAGCCGCTGTAGCGGACACGGGTGGGGAACATTTCCGCCAGGAAGCTCGGGAGGGTGCCGTCATTGAGCGTGAGCATGCCGCCCAGCAGGATCTGGACCAGGACGATCACCAGGAAGTTCCCGGTGCCCAGCAGGGCGAAGGCCGGCACGGTCAGCAGGATGAAGCTCAGGGATGCGGCGATGAGGACCTTTTTGCGGCCGTAGCGGTCCGAGAGCATTCCGGTCAGGAAGATGAACCCGATGTACGTCACGAGGGCGATGGTGGTGGCCAAGAAGGATTCGGCCGCGCCGAGACCGAGTTCCGCGGACAGGTACGTGGGCATGTAGCTCAGGATCACGTAGAACCCGACGGCGTTGAGCAGCACGGCTCCGACGGCCTTCAGCAGCAACCGCCAGTGGTTCCGGAAGAGGCTGGATACAGGGGCCTTGATGGCCTGGTCCTCCTCTGCCAGTTCGCGGAAAACCGGTGTGTCTTCCAGCTTGGTGCGGATGTAGCGTCCGATCAGGCCCATCGGGGCGGCGAGCAGGAACGGCAGGCGCCACCCCCAGCTCTGCATCGCCTCGGCGCTGAGCACGATGGTCAGCAGGCCCGCGAGCAGGGAACCGAGCAGCAGGCCCGCGGCCGTGCTGGCAGGAACTACCGCCGCGTACAGGCCGCGTTTGTTGGCCGGGGCGTACTCCACCAGGAAGGCGGACGCGCCGGCGTATTCGCCCGAGGCGGAGAAGCCCTGGACGACGCGCACCACCAGGAGAAGGATCGGGGCCCAGATGCCGATGGCGTTATACCCCGGGATAAGGGCGATGCAGAAGGTCGCTCCGGACATGATCAGGATTGACAGGGAAAGCGCGGTCCGGCGCCCCACCCGATCGCCAATGTGGCCCCAGACGAAGCCGCCAAGCGGCCGCACCAGGAACGAGATGGCGAACAGGGCGAAAGTCAGCAGAAGCGCGGTCTGGGGATTGGACTCGGGGAAGAAGACCGCGGCGATTGTTGCGGCCAGGTAGCCGTAGACGGCGTAGTCGAACCATTCGACGAAGTTCCCGATGAAACTTGCGGCGACCACCCGCCGTCGGGTCTCCCTGCTGACCACGGGATCTTGCCCTCCCGGGGCCACACGGCCGCTCAACGTGGCCTGTCCGGAGGAAGTACTGCCATGCCCGCTATTCGACTCCGGGCTGTTCGGACCCGCAAGTGGGGCCGAGGAGGAAGTTTCGTTACTCATGTGTCCACCAAAGTGTTTTTGGGGTTGCAGTCAGTGCAACGCTGTTGCACCAGATTATGCGTGACGCATGACACAGTCAATGCTTTTTCGTTTTCGGTTAGCGAATTTTGCACGACTGGATCGCGGCCACGCACTGTCCTCCAAAGCTGCACCCAGGGATAGTCGTTGCGTTCAGCGAAATTTGGTTGCAGAATCGACGTCTCGGCGAGATGCCCTCAGTGAAGCGCCAACATCGCTCCCGGGCGATCTATTGACACCGTCATGTGACGCCTGCCATATTTTCGGGTACGCGCTATGTGCATCGTGTTGTGTAATACGCAATCATGTGGAGGGTTCCCTCCGCAGCGTGCGCTGAGCGGGCCAGCCGGTCCGGTTCGAGGCCCAAGGCGTCGGGCAGGAGCGTCGCTGGGCCGGAAGAAGATTTGGAACCGCAACGAGTCAGCTTGATTGGCAACGGGGGCCGTTGCCAAAGAGCCCCGGGCTCAGGAAAGGAACACACGAATCATGGTTCACAAAGTAAAGGCCGTCATAGCCAAGGAAAAGAATGCCCCGGTCTCCGTTGAGACCATCCTGGTGCCGGATCCCGGACCGGGCGAGGCCCTGGTGGACATCCTCACCTGCGGCGTCTGCCACACGGATCTGCACTACAAGCAGGGCGGAATTAGTGACGATTTCCCCATCCTGCTCGGCCACGAGGCCACCGGTGTGGTCAGCGCCGTAGGACCGGACGTCACCGAAGTGGCCCCCGGGGACCGCGTGATCCTGAACTGGCGGGCCGTGTGCGGCGAATGCCGCGCCTGCGCCAAGGGCCAGCCGCAGTACTGCTTCAACACACACAACGCCACCCAGAAGATGACGCTCGAGGACGGCACGGAGCTCTCGCCCGCACTGGGCATCGGCGCTTTCGCCGAGAAGACGCTCGTCGCCGCCGGGCAGTGCACCAAGGTCGACGAGGACGCCGATCCCGCCGCCGTTGGGCTGCTCGGCTGCGGTGTGATGGCAGGCATCGGCGCCGCCATCAACACGGCCGAGGTCAAGCGGGGCGAATCGGTGGCGGTGATCGGCTGCGGCGGTGTGGGTATCGCTGCGATCGCCGGCGCGAAGCTGGCCGGCGCGACGACGATCATCGCGGTGGACATCGATGCGAACAAGGTGGAAATGGCCAAGTCCCTCGGCGCCACCCACGGCGTGGACTCCTGCAAGGAAGACCCGGTCGAGGCCATCCGGGCGCTGACCGGCGGCAACGGTGCCGACGTCGTGATCGAAGCGGTGGGGCGCCCCGAAACGTACAAGCAGGCGTTCTACGCCAGGGACCTCGCCGGCCGCGTGGTCCTGGTGGGCGTTCCGACGCCGAGCATGTTGCTTGAGCTGCCGTTGCTGGATGTCTTTGGCCGCGGCGGGTCCCTGAAATCCTCCTGGTACGGCGACTGCCTGCCGTCCCGCGACTTCCCGATGCTGGTCCAGCACTACAAGCTGGGCAACCTGGACCTGGACGCCTTCGTAACCGAGCGCATAACGATCGACCAGGTGGAAGAGGCGTTTGCCAAGATGCACGAGGGCAAGGTTCTGCGTTCCGTGGTTGAAATCAGCTCGGTGGCGAAGGTCGGATGAGCGTCGCCGTCGAGAACCTCGTCACCTCGGGCACTTTTTCGCTCGACGGCGGCACCTGGGAGGCGGACAACAACGTCTGGATCGTGGGGACCGAGGACGAATGCGTGATCATCGATTCCCCGCACGATGCCTACCCCGCGGGCCATCCATAACCCGGGCCACTCCCCCGGCTCCACCTGCTTCCTCCTTGAGGGCAAAGGGACGGTGTTCAGCGGAGACACGCTGTTCAACGGCGGCCCGGGCGCCAGGCAGGCCCTTCAGCAACTACACAAGCATCGTCGCCTCGATCCGGGAGCGGCTGCTGACGCTGCCTGCAGGGACCGTGGCCCAGGCCGATCCCGGACCGCGCAGTCGCTGCTGCGCCTGAACTACCGCGGCGGCTTCGACTGCCCGGGTTGCGCCTGGCCAGAATCCGACAAGAAGCGCAAGGTTCGTGGACGCCGCGTTCATCGAAGCGCAGACGGATGGCTTCGACGCGTGCCGCGGGGCCGGCCGGGAGCTTGACTGGGCGGAAACCCGACCCTGGCGGCACTGGACAAGGAGTTCGGGATCCAGTCACCCCACCTTCGCGACACTCGAGGGAAACAAGTCACCCACCCACGGATCTCCCAGGGTGGGTGACTTTTTCTGACCCGGTATGGTCGCGCTTAATTGAGCCAGGAATCTACAACCTGCTGATTCGCGTCCACCCACTTCTTGGCCGCGGCCTCGGGCGTCATGCCGCCCTGGATGTCCGTGGCGACGGCATTCTGGTCCTTGTTGGTCCATTTGAAGGCCTTGGCCAGTTTGGCTGCAGGTGAGCCGCTGTCATCGAACTTCTTGGAAATGACCTTGTTCAGCGTGTACGTCGGGTAGTCGCAGGCCACCTTCTCCGGTTCGCTGTCGCAGCCTTCGGTCCACTTCGGCAGATTGACCTTCTTGAGTGGGACCTCGGAGAGGAACCACTGCGGCTCGTAGAAGTAGCCCAGCAGCGGCGTCTTGTTCTGCTCCGCCGTCCGGAACGACTGGATCAGCGCCGCTTCCGAACCGGCGAAAACCACCTTGTAGTCGAGGTTAACGTTTTTCACGAGCGCCTCGTCATTGGTTACGAAGGCCGGGTCGCCGTCGAGGAGCTGGCCCTTTCCGCCGGATTCGGACGTTGCGAACATGGAAGCGTACTTGTTCAGGTTCTTGCTGTCGGTGATGTCCGGGTACTTTTCTGCCATCCACGGCGGTACGTACCAGCCGATATGTCCTTCATTGCCCGTTGGGCCGGCGTCGACAGCGACTTTCTGCTCCGTGATGTACTGCTTGGCCAGATCCTCATGCCCCCAGTTTTCCATCACGACGTCCACTTCGCCTGAGGCAAATCCCTGCCAGGAGATCTGCTCGTTCAGGTCCTTCTGCACCACAGTGCAACCAAGCTTGTTCTTCGCCACGTAGCTGTACACGGCTGCATTCGCCGTGTAACCCACCCAGGCGTTGAGCGCAACATTGACAGTTCCGCACGGCGCACCGGCGGCACCGGTGGCAGCAGCCACCTGGTTGACGGATGCACCGCCGCAGCCTGCCAGCAGGAGGGCGGCGGCAGCAGCCCCTGCCACCGCCGGGACAGTTCGTTTCAACAGCAGTCCAGCTTTTTTCATCGTTAGATCTCCTTGTTGGGGTGGAACGGGGAGTGTGGAACGGGAAGTGTGTCGGGTCCGTCAGGGGCCTGCGCCATGGCGCAGAGCGGTTAGGCCGCTGGGGTTTTGGGCGAGTGGATTTTCCGCACCGGGGTGGCTGCGGCAGCCTGGGTCATCCTGTCCAGCAGGATGCCGAGGAAGACGATGGCGAGGCCTGCGGCCAGGCCCTTGCCGAAGAGCGCGCTTTGGACGAAGCCGGCGACGACGTCGTACCCGAGGCCGCCTGCGCCCACAAGCGCACCAACCACCACCATGGCCAGGACATAGATCAGGCCCTGGTTGGCAGCGAGGGCCAGCGTCTGCCTGGCCATCGGAAGCTGGACCTTGGTGATGACTTGCCAGGGAGTGGAGCCGCTGGCAACGGCAGCTTCGACAACAGTCGGGGAAATCGCTGCGATGCCGTCAGCCGTAATCTTGATGGCGACGGGGGCTGCGTAGATGATGCCGGCGATGATCGCGGTGAAGCGGGTGGCGCCGAAGAGTCCCAGGAACGGGACCAGGTACACAAAGGCCGGCATGGTCTGGCCTGCGTCCAGCATGGGCCGCATGATCTGGTCCACCCGCTCGGACCTGCCCATTGCGACGCCGAAGACAACACCCAGAACCATGACCACCGTGGTGGCCACCAGCGTTCCGGCCAGGGTGACCATGGAGTCGCTCCAAAGGCCGAGGTAGATGATCACGCCCAGACATGCCGCGGTCAGGGCCGCGACCTTCCAGCCGCCGAGCGCGTAGGCCGCAGTGGCAATGACTACTACGAGGACATAGAAGGGCGTGTCCGTCAGCAGTGACTGAAACGGGTTAAGGATCCCTGTAGTGACGGCTTCCCGGAAGGACACGGTGAACAGGGACAGGTTGGCCTGCATCCACTGGCTGGCCGAACCGACCGCCTGGACAATCGCCGGGCCGATGTTGAGGTCTTTCGGGAATGCCGCAGCCCACAGCAGGGTCCGGGAGAACTGCACCATGGCCAGTGCCAGCACTAGGGTGACGCCAAGGAGGATGTATCTGGTCCTGCGGGAAACCCTGCGGTTCCGGGCCGCCCCCGGTTCCGCACGGCGGCTGGCGGCGGTGGTGACCCGGTCCAGCACGATCGCGAGCAGGACGATCGAGAGCCCGGCGTTTACGGCCGTGCCGACGTCGAGCGATTGCAGCGCCCGGACCACCACCTGGCCAAGCCCGGGAGCTGCGATCAGCGCCGCGATGGTGACCATGGACAGAGCCGCCATGGTGCCCTGGTTGATTCCCATGACGATGGTGCGGCGGGCCATGGGCAGCTGCAGGGTCACCAACCGCTGCAGGCCCGTCGTGCCCAGCGAATCGGAGGCTTCGCGGGTGTTCTCCGGGATGCAGCGGATGCCGTGCGCCGTCAGGCGGATAACGGGCGGCGCTGCGTAGATCACAGTGGCGATAACGGCCGATGCCGGACCGATGAGGAAGACCAGGGCAAGCGGGGCCAGATACACGAACGTGGGCAGCGTCTGCATAAAGTCCAGCACCGGCGTGATCGCCTTGGCAACCCGGCCGTAGACGCCGGCCGCGACGCCGAGCGGGATCCCGACCACAAGGGTCAGCAGCACGGCTGTGAGGACGAGGGCGAACGTGTAGGTGGCCTCGAGGAACAGACCCTGGAGTCCGAAGAACACAAAGACGGCGACGGTCAACAGCGCGACCCGGGCGTTGCCGATCGCGAAGGCGATCCACCCCAGCAGGCCCACGGTTCCGAGCCAGCCGATCTCCGGCAGGCGCAGGCCCGTGGAACTCGCGGCAAAGGTGGCGATGAACAGGCTGGCCACGGCGTCGACGGCGGCACGCAGGGGCGTGAAGACGTAGAGGAAGACTGGGTTGTCCGCGCGGTTGGCTGCCACCCAGGCGTTGAACTGGTTCAGAGACCGGTGCAGGTCCGTCAGCTCTGAGGCGGGCAAGGCCAGGGTGGAGGTTCCATGCAGGACGAGGAACCCCAGGATCCAGACGACGGCGGCGCCTCCCAGCAGGATTGTGCGCCGACTGGGCCTGCGGCGGGGTTCACGGGCGGGGATGGGTGTGGGTTGCGCCGTGGCCCGGTCTCGGACGAGGGTAGACATTAGGCCGCTGCTTCCGTGGGCTGCAGCACGGAAAGGATGCTGTCGCGGTCGATCTGCCCCGTGATCCTGCCGCCATCTTCTACCAAGACGGGGCAGGAGGAGTGCATGACCGCCGCTATGGCATCCCGGATGATCATCCGGGAACTGAGAACCGGCGCGTCGCCCGGTGTTCCGGCCGCCACGGGCCTGGTGATCCATTTCAGGGTCAGGACGTCCGCGCGGGGGACTTCGGACACAAAGTCCTCAATATACTTGTCCGCCGGTGAGCCCACCAGATCGTCTCCCGTGCCGCACTGGACCGTCTCGCCGTTGCGCATGATCAGGATGCGATCTCCGAGCTTTAGCGCCTCGGAGAGATCGTGGGTCACGAACACCATGGTCTTGCCCATTTCCTTGTGCAGCCGGATGACTTCCGCCTGCATGTCTCGGCGGATAAGCGGATCCAGCGCGGAGAAGGGCTCATCGAAGAGGATGGTGTCAGGATCGCCGGCCAGGGCCCGTCCCAGGCCGACGCGCTGCTGCATTCCTCCGGACAGCTGGTCCGGGTAGTGCTGTTCGTAGCCCTTCAGGCCAACCAGCTCGATGATTTCACGGGCCCTGGCATAGCGTTCGGTCTTGGCAGCCCCGCGGATCTGCAGCCCGTAGGAGACGTTGTCCAGCACGGTGCGGTGCGGGAGGAGGCCGAAATGCTGGAACACCATGGACATCTTCCGCCGGCGCAGTTCGCGGAGCTCGGCAACACCTGCCTGCAGTACGTCCTTGCCGTTCACCAGGACCTGCCCAGAGGTGGGCTCGATCAGCCGGGTAAGGCAGCGGATCAGGGTGGATTTGCCTGATCCGGAAAGTCCCATGACCACGAAGACCTCGCCCTTGGCGACGTCGAAACTCAGGTTGCGGACTGCGGTCACGCAGCCGGTGCGTTCAAGCAGTTCCGCGGAGTTGAGGGCCGAGAGTTCTGGATTGTGGGGGACCTTGTCGCCCCCTGGTCCGAAGACCTTCCAAAGGTTGCGCACTGAGATGTCGGGACTGTTCATTGCTGTACTCCTGCCTGTGGAGGCTTGAACCAGTGGCTGGGCTTGGGGTTGATGTTTTGCCAGATGTGCTTGGTTTCGCGGTACTCCGCGAGACCTTGGAGCCCCAGCTCGCGGCCGTTTCCGGACTTGCCGAATCCGCCCCACTCTGCCTGGGGAACGTACGGGTGGTAGTCGTTGATCCACACCGTGCCGTGCCGAAGGGCCCCGGCCACGCGCTGCGCGCGCGACCCGTCCTGCGTCCAGACGGCGCCAGCCAGTCCATAGGCGGTGTCGTTGGCCAAAATGATGGCTTCCTCCTCCGTGCTAAAGGTCTCCACGGTCAGGACTGGTCCGAACGACTCATCCTGGACCGCGTTCATGGAGGTGTGGCAAGCGTCCAGGATGGTGGGAGGGTAGTAGCTGCCGAGTGCCAGCGCTCCGGTGTCGGGGATATAGCCGCCGCACAGAAGGGTGGCTCCCTCGTCGATGCCGGCTTGGACGTAGGCATGGACCTTGTCACGGTGGGCGGCCGAGATCAGCGGGCCGGCCTCCGCGAGCTCGTCGAAGGGGCCGCCAAGCCGGATGGCCTGCGCACGTCGCACCAGTTCCGCCACGAATTCGTCGTGGATCGATTCTTCGATGATGAGCCTGGTTCCGGCCGAGCACACTTGGCCCGAATGCAGGAACACCGCGGTGAGGGCGTTGTCCAAGGCGGACTCGCGGTCGGCATCGGCGAAGACGATGTTCGGATTCTTCCCGCCCAGTTCCAAGGCAACCCGCTTCACCGTGTTGGCCGCGGTCTTCATGATGTTGATCCCGGTGGCCAGGCCACCGGTGAACGAGACCAGGTCAACGTCCGGGCTTTCGCTCAGGACTGCGCCGACCTCGGGACCGGTGCCGGTGACGAGGTTGGCGACCCCGGCCGGCAACCCGGCCTCAAGGAGCGTATCCATCAGCAGGATGGAGGTGGAGGGAGTCAGTTCACTGGGTTTCAGGACGAAGGTATTGCCGGCCAACAGGGCCGGTGCCACCTTCCAGGACGCCTGCAGGAGGGGGTAGTTCCACGGCGTGATGAGCCCGCACACACCCACAGGGGCGTGGACCACGCGGCTGATGGTTTCTGGTGTCCCGGTATCGATCACGCGGCCGGCGTCCGTTCCGGCGATGCCGCCGTAGTACCTGAAGCAGGCGGCGATATCGTCGATGTCGTATTCCGCTTCGACGTAACGTTTGCCTGTGTCGAGGGCTTCGGCCCGGGCGTAAAGCGCCTTGTCGCGTTCCAGCAGTTCGGCGGTTCGGAGCAGGACCTGTCCGCGTTCCTTCTCGCTGGTGCCGGGCCACGCGCCGCCGTCGAACGCCCTGCGGGCGCTGGCAACCGCGGACTCGGCATCGGCGGCCGTGGATTCGGCAACCTCGGCGACTTTTTCGCCGTCCGCCGGGCACGTGATGACCCGGGTTTTCCCGGCGCCCGATTCGCTCCACCGGCCGTCCACGAACAGGCCCCGTACCGGCGCCGTTTCCTGGTCCAGCAGGGTCCGGCTGTCGATCCCGGCAACATGAACGCCGCTCATGCGCGGCCCAGGCTAGGTGCGGCTTCGGGAGCCCCAGCGGGATCGTGCCGGTAGAAATCCGCGTGCTCGGGTGCCAGCGGCGTACGTCCCAGGATGAGGTCCGCGGCCTTTTCGGCGAGCATCATTACCGGGGCGTAGATGTTGCCGTTGGTCACGTAGGGCATCGCGGAGGCATCCGCCACGCGGAGCCCCGAGGTGCCATGGACCTTCATGGTAAGCGGATCCACCACAGCCAGGGGGTCGGCGGCCGGGCCTATCTTGGCGGTGCAGGAGGGGTGAAGCGCCGTTTCGGCATCCCGGGCCACCCAGTCGAGGATCTCCTCGTCCGTCTGGACGGACGGGCCGGGCGAGAGTTCGCCGCCACTGTAGGGCGCGAGGGCCGCCTGGGAGAGGATGTCGCGGGTGACCCGGATGGCCTCCACCCATTCGCGCCGATCCTGGTCCGTGGACAGGTAGTTGAACTGCATGGACGGGTGCGCGGCGGGGTCCGTGGAGGTGATCTTCAGGCTACCTCTGGCGTCGGAGTACATGGGCCCCACATGGACCTGGTACCCGTGCTTGGCGTCCGCTTTCTGGCCGTCGTAGCGCACGGCAACCGGCAGGAAGTGGAACATCAGGTTGGGGTAGGCGACGTCTTCGTTGGAGCGGACGAACCCGCCTCCTTCGAAGTGGTTGGTGGCTGCGGGGCCCTTGCGTCCGAGCAGCCACTGGAGTCCGATCAGCGGGTAGCGCCAGAGGCTGAGGTTCGGCTGCATGGACACGGGCTGTGCGCAGGAGTGCTGGACGTACACTTCCAGGTGGTCCTGGAGGTTTTCGCCGACTCCCGGCAGGTCCACCACCGGCTTGATCCCCAGCGACAACAGGAGCGCGGAATCCCCCACGCCGGAGAGCTGCAGCAACTGGGGCGTATTGATCGCGCCGCCGCAAAGCACCACTTCCTTGGCGTTGACCGTGTGCAGCCGGCCGTGCCGGCGGTAGGTGACTCCGGTGGCCGTCGTGCCGTCGAAATTGACCTTGGCCGCAAGCGCCCGGGTGCGGACCTTCAGGTTTTTCCGGCCCTTATTGGGGCGCAGGTAGGCACGTGACGCCGAGAGCCGCTGGCCCTTGTGGACGTTTCGGTCGAACGGGCCGAAGCCCTCCTGACGGTACCCGTTGACGTCATCGGTGCGCTTGTGGCCCGCTTCCTCGGAGGCGCGGAAGAAGGCCTGGAACAGGGGGTTGCGGGCGGGTCCGCGCTCCAGGACCAAGGGTCCGTCATGGCCGCGCAGTTCATCGTCCGGAGCTGCGGCGAGCGCGGTTTCCATGCGCTTGAAGTAGGGCAGGCAGTGCGCGAAGTCCCAGGTTTCCATGCCGGCGTCAGCTCCCCACCGTTCGTAGTCCAGCGGGTTGCCGCGCTGGAAGATCATCCCGTTGATGGAGCTGGAGCCGCCCAGCACCTTGCCGCGGGCGTGGGCGATCCTGCGGCCGTGCATGCGGGGTTCGGGGTCGGACTCGTATTGCCAGTCGTAGAACCTGTTGCCACTCGGGAAGGTCAGGGCCGCCGGCATCTGGATGAAAAGGTCCCACGGGTAGTCGCTGCGGCCCGCTTCAAGGACCAGCACCGTGTGCGTTCCGTCCGCACTCAGCCTGTCCGCCAGGACGGATCCGGCGCTGCCGCCGCCTACAATCACGTAGTCGTAGCTCTCGTTCGTCATGAGGTAAATCTCCTAGGGGCGTGGTCTGGAGTCGTGTTGAAGCGCCTGGATGGATCCGGTTCAGCCGCGCAGGCGTTCCATGCCCGGGTCCACCAGCGGCTCCGCCGTGACGGTTGCGGCGATGCGGGTGCCGAAGTATTCGATTTCCACGGCATCGCCTTCGGAGGTGCTGGCCGGGAGCCAGGCGTAGGCGATCGGCCGCCTCACCGTGTAGCCGTAAGCCGCGCTGGTCACGTAGCCGGCGGCTTCGCCCTTGAAATACACGGGTTCCTTGCCCAGCACCACCGAAGAGCCGTCGTCGACCGTCAGGCAGCGCAGCTGCATGGCAGCCGGTTGCGCGCGGCGCTCGGCGAGGGTTTCGGCACCTACAAAAGAGTCCTTGTTCTTGGCGATCGAGAAGCCCAGGCCTGCCTGGTACGGCTCGTGTTCGGGCGTCATGTCCGTCCCCCAGAGCCGGTATCCCTTTTCCAGGCGGAGGCTGTTGAAGGCGCCGCGGCCGGCGGCAATGATGCCCTGTTCCTGGCCGGCCTCGAAGAGGAGGTCCCACAACTTCAGACCGTGTTCAGCGGTGGTGTACAGTTCCCAGCCCAGCTCGCCCACATAGGACAAGCGCATGGCCGTCACGGGGATGCCGCCGATCCGCACCTGCTTGGTACGGAAGTAACGAAGACCGTCGTTGGTGAAATCATCGGTGCTGACCTTGGCGATAACTTCGCGTGCCAGCGGCCCCCAGAGCCCGATGCAGCAGGTGGATCCCGTAATGTCGCGGATCTGGACCCACTGGCTGACGTCATCAGCTGTCTGCTTTCGGGCCTCCCTGGTGAAGTAGTCGAAGTCGATGTTGCCGTTGGCGCCGACCTGGAACGTGGCCTCATCCAGCCGTGCGATCGTGATGTCGCTGCGCACCCCGCCGTCGTCGTTCAGCAGCAGGCAATAGGTGACGGCGCCCGGCTTCTTGTCGATCTGCCCGGCGCTGAGGCGCTGCAGCAGCGCAAGGGCGCCCGGGCCCGAAACCTCCAGCCGCTTGAGTGCCGTCATGTCGTAAAGTGCGACGGCGGTTCGCGTCTTCCATGCCTCGGCCGCGGAAACGGGGGAACTGAACATGGCCGCCCACGGGCCGCGGTCCGGCGCCTGCCATTCAGGCGGCAGCTCGTCCAGGAGCGGGCGGTTTGCCTCAAACCAGTGCGGGCGCTCCCAACCGCTGGACTCTAGGAAGAAAGCTCCCAGTTCCTTCTGTCGGCAATTGAACGGGCTGACGCGCACGTCCCGGGGTGATTCGCGCGGCTGCAGGGGGTGCAGAATGTCGTAGATTTCGACAAAGTTCTGCTGGGAGGTTTCGCTGACGTAGCTCTCGGCGGTCTGGACGGCTTCGAAGCGCGATACCTCGCATTCGTGGAGCGGGGTGCGGGACTGGCCCTCGATCAGCAATTCGGCTACCGCGCGGGCCACGCCGGCGGAGTGCGTGACCCAGACCGCTTCCGCGACGTAGAAGCCCTCAAGCTCCGGGGCCTGGCCGATCAACGGGCCGCCGTCCGGTGTGAAGGAGAAGATGCCGTTGAAGCCGTCGGCGATCTCCGCCCCGCGGAGGGCGGGCAGCAGCTGCCGGCTGTCCTCCCAACAGGGGAGGAAATCCTCCTCGGTGAATTCGAGCCGGGAAGGCATGCGGTGCTCGGACATCTGCCCCGGCGCCACCTGCGGCAGCCGCTCCAGGTCCACGGGCATGGGGCGGTGGGCATAGGAGCCGATTCCGATCCTGTCTCCGTGCTCACGGAAATAAAGGTCTTTGTCCTGGTGCCGGAGAATGGGCATGCGGGCGCCATTGGAGGGGTCCAGGGGGTTCGTGCCCAGGTTGACGCCCACGAGTTCGGGCACCGTGGTGGTCTTGACGTACTGGTGGGCCAGCGGCAGCAGCGGCACGGCCATGCCTGCCATCGCACCTATCTGTGGGCCCCAGAAGCCGGCGCAGGAGACGACGATGTCCGCCGGGACCACGCCGTCGGAAGTCTGGACCCCCGTTACTTTTCCGCCGGACTGCTCGATCCCGGTCACCGGAGTTGATCCGATGAACCTGACGCCGGCTGCCGTGGCTTTGCGGATCAGCAGCTGAACGGCGCGGGCGGCGGAGGCGAGGCCATCGGACGGGACGTAGAGGCCGCCGAGAACCATGTCCTGGTTCAGCAGCGGATAGTGCTTGCTGCACTCATCGGGGTCGATGATCCTGCCCTCGATGCCCCACGAGGTTGCGTAGCCGAGCTTCCGTTTGAGGTCCTCCAACCGTTCCGGCGTGGTGGCGATCTCCAGGCCACCCACTTGGTTGAAGCATGCGACACCCTCGTCGCTCAGGGAGAGGAGCTTGTCCACGGTGTAACCGGCGAACTGCGTCATCGTCTTGGAGGGATTGGTCTGGAACACCAGGCCGGGTGCGTGCGACGTGGAGCCGCCAGCGAGGTTGAGTGGTCCCTGTTCCAGTACGGTGACGCTGGTCCAGCCTCGGGTGGCCAATTCATCTGCCAGATTCGCACCGACAATGCCGGCGCCGATGATAACGACGCGGGGTGTAGCGCTCATACGGAAGCTCCTGTTCTTGACTTACTGCGTGTTGCGTGGGGGCGCCCCGTTTGAGGGCTCGCGGGGCGGCTCTACCGGAAGACGACGGTCCGGGTGCCGTTGAGGAGGACGCGGTGCTGGCAATGCCACTTCACCGCGCGGGAGAGAGCGATCGCTTCGGCGTCGCGGCCTGCCGTTACCAGGGAATCCGGGTCCACGCCGTGGTCCACCCGGAACACTTCCTGCTCAATGATGGGACCTTCGTCGAGGTCGCCGGTGACGTAGTGGGCAGTGGCCCCCACCACCTTCACGCCGCGTTCGTAGGCCTGGTGGTAAGGCTTGGCCCCTTTGAACCCGGGCAGGAAAGAATGGTGGATGTTGATGGCCCGGCCGCGGAGTTCCCCGCAGAGGCCGTCGGACAGTACCTGCATGTAGCGGGCCAGCACCACAAGGTCCGCGGCATGCTCGTCCACGAGTTCCAGAAGCCGGGACTCCGCCAGCGGTTTGGTGGACGCCGTTACGGGTACGTGGATGAAGGGTAGCCCTGCGGCTTCCGCCATCGGGCGCAGGTCCTCGTGGTTGGAGACGACGGCGGCGATGTCTGCCCCCAGGCTCCCGGCGCGCCAGCGGAAAATAAGGTCATTGAGGCAGTGGCCGAACTTGGAGACCATCACCAGGATGCGCTGCGGCCTGTCGTCGTGGAAGTTGTAGGACATTGCGAACTCGGCGGCGATCTCCGCGAAGTCGGCGGACAGGGAATCGGCCGTGCTGTCCGCACCGTCCGCACCAGAACCATTGGCGCCATTGGCGCCATTGGCGCCAGCCAACGTGCCGGTGAAGGCGGTGCGCAGGAAGAGTGTATTGCTGACGTGGTCATCGAACTGCTGATGTTCGGCAATGTCAAAGCCGCGCATTGCCAGGAAGCTGGACACCGCGTGGACGATTCCACTGCGTTCGGGGCAGGCAACGGTTAGGACGAACGGCGTCGCCTGCCGCCCGGATGCTGCCCGTGGCTGCCCGGCGTCGGACGCGGAACGTGTCCGTTCCTGCAGCTCGTTGCTCAGTTGTAGGGTCAAGAACTTCACCTCTTAGCTTGAAATGGAGCACTGCCTGGTGGTCTCTAGACGTGGCCGTTAACGGTCAGGCCTGGTGGAAGGTTGGGGGCCTCGCTCGATTCCTCGACCATGATCTGGCCGTCCACCACGGAGACCTTGTGGACCCGCACCGGCAACTTGGCCGGCGGCGCGTCCACTTCACCCGTGCGGAGATTGAACTTCGAAGCGTGAAGGGGGCACTCCACCTCGCAGCCTTCCACCCAACCGTCCGCGAGCGACGCGTCCTGGTGGGTGCAGGTGTCGTCCAGTGCGAACAATTCGCCATCCTCCGTGTGGAAGACGGCGATCGGTGGGGACGTGTGGAGACGAAGGGCTTCTCCGGGAGCCAATGCGGTGAGTGGGCAGGCGATGTGCATCTGATAAACCTCTTTCCCAGTTGACAGGCTCAGCCCGGTCGGCGGGTTGTGCCATCATCAACGCCGATCACAATACGCAACAGAGTGATCTATGCCACACTGCCTTGTCAAGGGTTCCCTTTGATGAAACCGACCCTTGACACCCCCTGGTGGTCTGCGTCACGCTGTCTCGCATAGAGAATGTTGTTGCGTCATACGCAATTAGTTCCATTTCGTTATCGGAAGGCGGCCATGCAGACAATGGCAATAGTGGGGGCATCTTTGGCGGGAATCTCGGCCGCCCGTGCAGCCCGCGCCCAAGGCTTCGCAGGAAGGCTCGTCCTCATCGGCGATGAGCCGCATCGGCCCTATGATCGGCCGCCCCTGTCCAAGGATTTCCTGGCGGGAAAGATGACCCCGGAACACCTCAGGCTGGAGAGTCCAGAAGACGGTGAAGGCGCAGATCCGCTTCAGGCCGAGTGGCTGCTCGGCGCAGCAGCACGCAGCCTGGATGCCGCGACCCGGACGGTAACACTCGACGACGGCACGGAAATAAAGGCCGACAGCGTGGTCATTGCCACCGGGGCGTACGCCCGGACACTGCCGGAGCTCGCCGGGCTGGCGAACGTCTTTACGCTGCGGACCCTGCACGACGCGCAGGACCTCGCTCCCGAACTGGTGCCGGGGGCGAGGCTCGTCATCGTAGGCGGGGGCTTCATCGGCGCTGAGGTTGCCTCCACCGCCCGCGCGCTCGGGGTTGAAGTCACGGTCATCTGCTCGGGCGCCGTTCCGCTCAGCCGCCCGCTGGGTGCGGAGATGGCGGGGACCCTGGCCGCGTTACATGAAATTAACGGGGTGGAGCTGATTTGTGACGCTTCCATCGAGTCCTATTACAGCGGCGAGGGAGTTGTCAGCGGGCTCCGCCTCGCGGACGGCCGCTACGTGCCTGCCGACGTCGTCCTGGTGGCCATCGGTGCCGAACCCAACACAGCCTGGCTTGCCGGCTCCGGTCTCGAACTCGGCGACGGCGTCCTCTGCGATCCGATGGGCCGGACCAACGCGCCGGGGGTGGTGGCCGTCGGGGATTGTGCTGCGTGGCTGGACGAAGACTCCGGGGAACACCGGCGCGTGGAGCACTGGAGCGGTGCAACGGAGCGCCCGGCACTCGCCGTCACGGCGCTCCTTGAGCCGGGCGCCGTCCGTCAGCCGCTGAACCTGCCGTACTTCTGGTCCGACCAGTACAACGTCAGGATCCAATTCGCCGGTCACGCCCGGGACGCTGACCGGGTGGACATAGAGGCTGGGGATCCCGCGGCCCACAGCTTCGTGGCCGTCTACTATCGAGGCGGCCAGCCTGTAGCCGTCCTCGGCGCCAACCAGCCCCGCCTCTTCACCAAGTGGCGGCGGCAGCTCAACGCCGAACGAGCAGTTGCAACCCAAGCCACTGCGGCCGCCGCCCAGCCTGTGCTGGCAGCATCCCCCAGTTTCATCTGATCCCCTACAGACCTTCCAGACCCCGCCGTCAGTCACCGCAGAGGAGTTAAAGAATGACTACCGAAGTCTTCACGCCCAGCCTGATCCCCACCCTTCCAGGCCAGGCCTACATCAGCGAAGAGATCTTCCGCGCCGAGCAGGAGCGCATTTTCGAGCAGATGTGGTTCTGCGCAGTCCGGTCCGCCGATCTGGACAAGCCCGGGGCGTGGCGGACGGTGCAGGTGGGACGGGAGAGCGTGCTGATCAGCCGCACCCGCAAGGGCGGCATCCGCGCCTTCTACAACGTGTGCCGGCACCGTGGTGTCAAGCTGTGCATGGAGGAGCAAGGCGAAGCTGCACGCTCATTCCAGTGCCCCTATCACGCCTGGACCTACGACTTTGACGGCAAGCTCATTGCGGCTCCCAACCTGACTAAGATGCCGGACATCGACCGGGACGAGTACGGGCTCGTGAAGGTCCACATCCGCGAGTACCTCGGGTATGTGTGGGTCTGCCTTGCCGACGAGCCGCCGTCGTTCGAAGAGGATGTCATGGGCGCCATCGAGGAACGGCTCGGGGATCTGCAGGCGGTGGAGGACTATGACATCGCCAACCTGAGCCTGGGGCGCCGGATTAAGTACGACGTGAAGGCCAACTGGAAGCTCATCATCGAGAACTTCATGGAGTGCTACCACTGCGCCACCATCCACCCTGAGCTCACGGAGGTGTTGCCTGAATTTGCCGACGGCCTGGCCGCCCAGTACTTCGTGGGCCACGGTGCCGAATTCGGCGAGGATATCAAGGGCTTCACCATCGACGGCTCAGAAGGGCTGGACCGGATTCCGGGCGTGGGAGAGGGCCAGGACCGGCGCTATTACGCAGTGACGATCAAGCCGACGGTCTTCGTCAACCTGGTTCCGGACCACGTGATCATCCACCGCATGTTCCCCATGGCCGCTGACCACACCATCGTTGAATGCGACTGGCTGTACCTTCCCAGCGTTGTGGAAAGTGGCAAGGACGTCAGCGCCTCGGTGGAGCTCTTCCACCGCGTCAACGAGCAGGACTTCGACGCCTGCGAGCGCTGCCAGCCGGCCATGGGCTCAAAGGTCTATGCCAAGGGCGGCGTGCTGGTCCCGAGCGAGCACCACATCGGCGCGTTCCACGACTGGGTCCAGCAGAAGGTGGGCGACGTTACCCCCGGCCACTGAGCCCTGCTTCCAACGGAGGACCCGCCGGAACCACTGGTTTCGGCGGGTCCTAAATTTTTAACGCCGGGAGTAGCCCATGTTCGCGCTGATCTGGAGGCCTGCCTGCTTCAGTGCCTCCAGGAGCCCGGGCGTCTTTTCCGGATCAAACCGGAATGCCGGTCCGGAAATACTGACGGCACCGATCACTGATCCCATATGGTTGTACACCGGCACGGACATCGAGTTGAGCCCGATTTCGAACTCTTCCCGGACCACCCCGTAGCCGTCGCGGGCGACGTCGAGGAGCTGGTTCTCCAGCTTGCTCCGGTTTGTGATGGTGCGCGGCGTCCGGGCCGGAAGCCCGGTCTCTTTCAGGATGCGGTCCCGATCGTCCGCGGACAGCGCCGCGAGCAGGACCTTTCCGCTGGACGTCGCGTGGAGCGGCGTCAGGTTGCCCACCCAGTCGTACGTGGCCAGCGTTGACGGTCCCATGGCCTGATCCACATTGACGGCATAGTTGGAGCGCAGGACGGCCAGGTTCACTGTCTCCTTGAATTCCTCCGCAAGGCTTTCCAGCACAGGGCGGGCCTCGCGGACCAGGCTCAGCCGCCCGGGGATGGAGCTTGCCAGCCGGAGGATGCCGAAGCCCAGCTGGTACTTTCCGCGTTCGCTGTTCTGGTGGACCATCTCCCTGCTTACCAGCGAACCCAGCAGCCGGGAGACGGTGGACTTGTGGATACCCATCTCCTCGGCGATATCGCTCACGCCGGCATGGCCGTCACGGGCCAGGATTTCCAGGACCGCCAGGGCCCGGTCCACTGACTGGACGCCTCCGTGCTGGCCGCCCTCCGTATCGACGTCGGATTCGGGGTTATTGTTCGAAGCCATGATCCATACTCTCAAGTAGTTTCTGCGGCTTGCTTACCCGCCACAAGGGCGCCTATAGCGTCCTCTCGGTTAGTTCCACACTTTCGATCCTATGCCGGGATGTGTGACGCAGCCGATATTGCGTTAAGTGGTTTAATCAAGGCGCATGGAGCACCCGGGGGAAGCCATTGATCACGGAGCACCTCGAGTTCGCGCCCGCCGAGCTTCCAGTCGGAGACGTCGGCCAGGCGGCGGGCCGGCGGATCGAGGGGAGTGAGACGGCGACGTCGGCACCCCAGCCAGGCATCACATCCACCGACATGATGCCGTCAAGGGCTTCGACGCGCCGGGCGAGGCGGACCGTGGTCGGTGCCGCCGCGGACAGTTCGCCGGGACCGTCGTCGCGGACGTTGACCAAGAGGTTCGCCGCCACCCGGTGTGGACAACGCGGCGCGCATTCCGTTCAGCG
Organism: Arthrobacter sp. ok362; assembly: GCF_900102785.1. Taxonomy (GTDB): domain Bacteria; phylum Actinomycetota; class Actinomycetes; order Actinomycetales; family Micrococcaceae; genus Arthrobacter. Next base: position 253,299 of record NZ_FNGC01000005.1, on the reverse strand, counting down.
ACGCGCGAAATCGTCATGCCCGCCCCGTCTGCCTGTCGCTAAGACAACCTGTCTCACGACAGGCTGACAGAGAGGGAATTCGGGTGTCGATGAGTATTTTCCGCATCGTCGGGCACGAGGCGCGTCGCACTACTCCAGGACCAAGCACGTCATGCAGAACCGCGGCCGGTAACAGGGACGACGGCGGGAGGTGACTCCGGCCGCCAAAATCGCCGGAAGCGTGCCAGTTCGCCGGAAGCTTACAGCGGGCTCGCACGTTTCCGGCGATATCGGCGGAAGGCGACGTCGCGGACGGGGCCGTGCGGCAGCTCACCGGCGGCCGGCAACAGGAGCGACGGCGGCTAGAGCACCTTGCGGATGGTCTCCTCGAAGCTGGTGACGTGGTGCAGGGCGAGCTCGCCGGCCCTGTCCGCGTCGCCCTCGGCCACCGCCTTGAGCAGCTCCACGTGCTCGGTGATGTGGCCGCTGACCGAGGGGACCTTGTCCAGGACCAGGCACCAGATGCGCGTGGCCAAGTTGTCGTAGCGGATCAGCGTGTCCTCCAAGTGCGGGTTGGCCGCGGCCCGGTAGATCAGACGGTGCACCGTCAGGTCGTAGCGCATCAGCTCCCGGGACTCTGCGGGGCTAGGGGCCAGTTCCGCAATGGTCTTGGCGACATCCAGCAGTTCCCGGCGCATGGCAGCGTTGGCCCGCGTTGCCGCCCGGCGCGCCGCCAGCGGTTCCAGCAGTTCCCGGATTTCCGAGACGTCGGCCAGCTCCGTGAAGTCCACAGTGGTGGCAAAGGTACCCCGCCGCGGATAGGAGACCACCAGATGGTCGACTTCCAGCCGCTTGATCGCCTCGCGCACGGGAGTGCGTCCGAAACCGAGCTCGGCGGCCAGCTGTCCGTCATTGATGGGCTCGCCCGGCCGGATCTCGAGCATGATCAGCTTGTCGCGCAACTGCCTGTACGCGGCCTCCGCCTGGGAGAGTGCTTCGTCCTCTGCGGGCGGCAGGACGGTGAGTGCATTCACAGCTCGGCTCCGTTTCTGGATTTCAACGTTTCTGGAATTCAACCGGAAGCCCGGTTTCACTTGGCTTCAAGCTATTGACTCTGGTGTGATCTCAATCATACCATTGACCTCACACTGATATATCAGTCATAGCAATAGTGGTATTTCAAAGGAGCAACCGTGGTTGAGCAGTTGAACGAGCGACTTTCCGTAGTCGATCCCGAGGTCGAACAGGCCGTGGCGAGGGAACTGAAGCGCCAGCAGTCCACCCTTGAAATGATTGCGTCCGAGAACTTCGCCCCCGTCGGGGTCATGGAGGCACAGGGTTCGGTGCTGACCAACAAGTACGCCGAGGGCTACCCGGGCAAGCGCTACTACGGCGGCTGCGAGCACGTCGATGTGATCGAACAGCTCGCCATCGACCGGGTCAAGGCCCTGTTCGGCGCCGAGTACGCCAACGTGCAGCCCCACTCCGGCGCTCAGGCCAACGCCGCCGCCATGTTCGCCCTCCTGGAACCGGGCGACACCATCATGGGACTGGCCCTGGCCCACGGCGGCCACCTCACCCACGGGATGCGGATCAATTTCTCCGGCAAGCTCTACAACGTGGTCCCGTACCACGTGAGCGAGCACAACCACCTGGTGGACATGGCCGAGGTCGAGGCGTTGGCCCTTGAGCACCGGCCCAAGATGATCGTGGCCGGATGGTCCGCCTACTCCCGGCAGCTGGACTTCGCCGAGTTCCGGCGCATCGCCGACCTCGTGGGCGCCTACCTCATGGTCGACATGGCGCACTTTGCCGGCCTGGTCGCCGCAGGGCTTCATCCGAACCCGGTCCCCTACGCCGACGTCGTCACCACCACCACACACAAGACCCTCGGCGGCCCGCGCGGCGGCGTGATCCTGGGCAAGGCGGAGTACGCGCGCAAGATCAATAGCGCCGTGTTTCCCGGCCAGCAAGGCGGCCCGCTGGAACACGTGATCGCGGCCAAGGCCGTGGCCTTCAAGATCGCGGCGTCCCCCGAGTTCAAGGAACGCCAGGACCGCACACTCGAAGGCGCCAGGATTCTCGCGTCCCGGCTCCTGAAGGACGACGTCGCGGCGGCCGGGATCTCCGTGGTCAACGGCGGCACCGACGTGCACCTGGTCCTGGTGGACCTGCGGGACTCGGAACTGGACGGGCAGCAGGCCGAAGACAGGCTCCACCGGATCGGCATCACCGTCAACCGCAACGCAGTCCCGTTCGATCCCCGCCCGCCCATGGTCTCCTCCGGACTGCGGATCGGCACGCCCGCCCTGGCCATGCGCGGCTTCGGTGCCGCGGAGTTCACCGAAGTGGCGGACATCATCGCCTCCGCCCTCATCTCACAGGCACCAGGGAACGAACTCAGCGACCAAACCGCCGCTGAACTGCGCGGACGCGTCAGCGCCCTCGCAGACCAATTCCCCCTTTACCCGCATCTCGGCACCAGCACAGCGGCAACCGGGCTTGAGGCAGAACTGATTGGAGCAGCACAATGACCACCGAACACCTGCCGGAACACCCGGACTTCCTCTGGCGCAATCCGGACCCCAAGTCCTCCTACGACGCCGTGATTGTGGGCGGCGGCGGACATGGACTGGCGACGGCGTATTACCTGGCCAAGAACCACGGGATGACCAACATCGCCATCCTGGAAAAAGGCTGGCTCGCCGGCGGCAACATGGCCCGGAACACCACCATCATCCGCTCCAACTACCTCTGGGACGAGAGCGCGGCGATCTACGAGCACGCCTTGAAGCTGTGGGAGATCCTGCCGGAAGAACTCGAATACGACTTCCTGTTCAGCCAGCGCGGGGTCATGAACCTGGCCCACACCCTGGGCGACGTCCGCGAAAGCGTCCGCCGCGTCGGAGCCAACAAACTCAACGGCGTCGACGCCGAGTGGCTGGACCCGCAGCAGGTCAAGGAACTCTGCCCCATCCTGAATATCAACGACAACATCCGCTACCCGGTCATGGGTGCCACCTACCAGCCGCGCGCCGGCATCGCCAAGCACGACCACGTCGCGTGGGCGTTCGCCCGCAAATGCGATGAGCTGGGCGTGGACATCATCCAGAACTGCGAAGTCACCGGCTTCCTGAAGGACGGGAACAAGGTGGTGGGGGTCAAGACCACCCGCGGCACCATCCACACCGAAAAGGTCGGCCTCTGCGCGGCAGGACACAGTTCGGTGCTGGCGGAAATGGCCGGCTTCCGCCTTCCCATCCAGTCCCACCCCCTCCAGGCACTGGTGTCCGAGCTCCACGAGCCCGTCCACCCCACCGTGGTCATGTCCAACCACGTCCACGTCTATGTCTCCCAGGCGCACAAGGGCGAACTGGTCATGGGCGCCGGCGTGGATTCATACAACGGCTACGGCCAGCGCGGATCATTCCACGTGATCGAGCACCAGATGGCCGCCGCCGTCGAACTCTTCCCGATCTTCGCCAGGGCCCACGTGCTCCGGACGTGGGGCGGAATCGTGGACACCACCTTGGACGCCTCCCCGATCGTGGGCACCACCCCGGTAGAGAACATGTTCGTCAACTGCGGGTGGGGAACCGGCGGATTCAAGGGCACACCGGCTGCCGGGCTGACGTTCGCGCACACGATCGCCACCGGCACACCGCACAAACTCAACAAGCCCTTTGCACTCGAGCGCTTCGAAACCGGCGCCCTGATCGATGAACACGGCGCCGCCGCCGTGGCCCACTAGAAAGAGGTACGGACATGCTCCTGATTTCCTGCCCCAACTGCGGTCCCCGCGACGAGACCGAATTCCACTACGGCGGCCAGGCCCACGTGGCCTACCCCGAAAACCCGGCAGAGCTTACGGACCGCGAATGGGCCGAGTACCTGTTCTACCGCGACAACACCAAGGGCGCCTTCGCCGAACGCTGGCTGCACAGCACGGGCTGCCGGCAATGGTTCAACATGCTCCGCGACACCGTCACCTACGACATCCAGGCCATCTACCAGATGGGCCAGCTCCGGCCCGCCACCGGACCCACAGCCCCCACCGTCACCAGCCCCGTTTCCCCGGAAGGAGCAATCAAATGAGCGCTCAGCCGCAGCCCGCGCGCCTTAGCACCGGCGGCCGCATCGACCGCAGCGTCACCTGGCGCTTCACCCTGGATGGCTGTGAGTACACGGGCCACCCCGGCGACACCCTCGCCTCCGCGCTGCTGGCGAACGGCCGGCTGAGGGCCGGGAACTCCCTCTACGAGGACCGGCCCCGCGGCATCATGTCCGCCGGGGTGGAGGAATCCAACGCCCTCGTCAAGGTCGCCCCCCGGTTCCCGGGCCACGTGGCCGAATCCATGCTCCCCGCCACCACGGTGTCCCTCGTGGACGGCCTCAGCGCCGAATTCCTCAGCGGACTGGGCAAGCTGGACCCGGCCGAGGACCGCGCCGAATACGACAAGAAATACGTCCACACCGACGTCCTCGTGGTCGGCGGCGGACCCGCAGGCCTGGCCGCAGCGCGGGAAGCCGTCCGCGCCGGTGCCAGGGTGATCCTCATTGACGACCAGCCCGAGCTCGGCGGCACGCTGTTGTCCGGCTCCACCGATCCTGCCCTCGCGGAGAGCATCGAAGGACAGCCCGCCCTGGACTGGGTGGCCAATGTTGAGGCCGAACTGATCTCCGCGGCCGAGTGCACGGTGCTGAACCGCACCACCGCCTTCGGCTCCTACGACTCCAACTACGTCATCGCGGCCCAGAACCGGACGGACCACCTCCTGACCCCGGCCGCGCCCGGCGTGTCCCGCCAGCGGATCTGGCACATCCGCGCCGCCCAGGTCATCCTGGCCCCGGGCGCCCACGAGCGCCCGCTGGTCTTCGAAAACAACGACCGCCCCGGCATCATGCTCGCCTCCGCGGTGCGCACCTACCTGAACCGCTACGCCGTGGCCGCCGGTTCCCGGGTGGTCATCAGCACCACCAACGACAGCGCCTACGCCCTGGCCGCCGACCTCCGCGCCGCCGGCATCGCCGTCGAAGCCGTCGTGGACGCCCGCGCGCAATTGAGCGAAACGGCCACGGCAGCCGCCGCGGCCGGCACGCGGGTGCTGATCGGCAGCGCCGTCGCCAACACCACGGGCCAGGAACGCGTCCTCGGCGTCACCGTCCGGAGCATCAACGACGCCGGCGAACTCACGTCGGGAATCGAACAACTCGCCTGCGACCTGCTGGCCGTCTCAGGCGGCTGGTCACCGGTGGTACACCTGCACTCCCAGCGCCAGGGCAGGCTCCGCTGGGACGAAGACCTCGCCGCCTTCGTCCCCAACAGCGTGGTTCCCAACCAGCAGGTGGCCGGCTCCGGCCGCGGCAGTTTCGCCCTCGGCGACTGCGTGGCCGAAGGCGTCTCCGCCGGGGCCGCGGCGGTCCTCGCCGCGGGCTTCGACTCCGGTCCGGATTCCGGTGCAAAGCCGGTAACGCCGACGCCGCCGCACGCCTCCGCCCCGACCCGCCAGCTCTGGCTGGTCCCCGGGGAACAGGGCGGCCCGGAGGACTGGCACCACCACTTCGTCGACTTCCAGCGCGACCAGTCCGTGGCCGACGTCCTGCGTTCCACCGGGGCCGGCATGCGCTCGGTGGAACACGTCAAGCGCTATACCTCGATCAGCACCGCGAACGATCAGGGCAAGACCTCCGGGGTCAACGCGATCGGCGTGATCGCCGCGGCCCTCAAGCACGGCGGCGGGGAGTCTGCCGATGGCACACCCAGCATTGGGGAAATCGGGACCACCGCGTACCGTGCCCCTTTCACCCCCGTGGCGTTCGCTGCGCTGGCCGGACGTCAGCGCGGAGAACTTTTCGACCCTGCCCGTCTCACCTCGATCCACCCGTGGCACGTTGCCCGCGGAGCCCTCTTCGAAGACGTCGGCCAGTGGAAGCGGCCCTGGTACTACCCGCAGGACGGGGAGGACATGGACACCGCAGTCCTTCGCGAATGTGCCGCCGTCCGGGAATCCGTGGGCTTCATGGACGCCACCACGCTGGGCAAGATCGAGATCCGGGGCAAGGACGCCGGCGAGTTCCTGAACCGCATCTACACCAACGCGTTCAAGAAACTGGCACCAGGCTCGGCCCGCTACGGCGTCATGTGCACCCCGGACGGGATGATCTTCGACGACGGCGTCACGCTCCGCCTGGACGAGGACCGGTTCTTCATGACCACCACCACCGGCGGCGCCGCCAAGGTGCTGGACTGGCTGGAGGAATGGCTGCAGACCGAATGGCCCGAATTGGACGTGCACTGCACCTCCGTCACCGAGCAGTGGACCACCATCGCCGTCGTCGGACCGAAATCCCGCGCTGTCGTGGCCAAACTGGCTCCGGAACTGGCAGCCGACGGGGGCTTGGACCCCGAAGCCTTCCCGTTCATGACGTTCCGCGAGACCACCCTGGCTTCCGGTGTCCGGGCCCGGATCTGCCGGATCTCGTTCTCCGGTGAACTGGCCTACGAAATCAACGTCCCGTCCTGGTACGGGCTGAGCACCTGGGAAGCAGTGGAGGCGGCCGGCGCGGAGTTCAACATCACGCCGTACGGCACCGAAACCATGCACGTGCTGCGTGCGGAGAAGGGCTACCCGATCGTCGGCCAGGACACCGACGGGACCGTGACCCCGCAGGACGCCGGCATGGAATGGGTCGTGTCCAAGGTCAAGGACTTCATCGGCAAACGCTCCTACGCCCGCAAGGACGCCGGCCGCACCGACCGGAAACACCTGGTCAGCGTCCTCCCCGTGGACGGCAGCATTCGGCTCCCCGAAGGCACCCAGCTGGTGGAGCAGGGCATCACCGTCAACCCCGCCTACGGCCCCGTGCCCATGCAGGGGTTCGTGACCTCGAGCTACCACAGTGCGGCGCTGGGCAGGTCGTTTGCCCTGGCCCTGATCAAGAACGGCCGCAACCGCATTGGCGAAACCCTGGTGGCCGCCGCCGGCGACCAACTGGTGGACGTAGTCGTCGCAGAAACCGTGCTTTTTGACTCTGAAGGGACCCGCAAAGATGGCTGACACTGCAGCACTCGAAAATTCCAAGAAGATCCAGACCCTCAGGAAGAGTCCGGCGTCGCTCCTGAGGACAGCTTTTGAAGCGGGCTCCGTCGCGGGCACCGTGGAGCTGCGCGAGGTGCCGTTTCTGACCATGGCGGGGCTCCGGGTCGATCCTGCCGGCGAGGCCGGGGAGCGGCTGGGCGCCGTGACCGGAGGCCTGCCCTCGGCTTCGGGGGAAGTCCTCAGCAGCGGCGACACCGCGGTGCTGTGGCTGGGCCCGGCAGAATTCCTGCTCGTGGCCCCCGCGGAATCCCACGAAAGCCTGGGCGGGGAGCTCCCGCGGGCGCTCATTGCGGCACTGGCGGACGGCCAAGGCCAGGTGGTGGATCTCTCCGCCAACCGCACCACGCTCGAACTCACCGGCCCCCGGGCCAGTGCCGTTTTGGAGAAGGGCTGCGCCCTGGACCTGCACCCCCGCGTCTTCAAACCCGGGACGGCGCTGTCCACGGAAATCGGCGGCATCCCGGCCATTCTGTGGAAGACCGCGGAAGAGACCTACCGGATCTTCCCGCGGGCATCCTTTGCGGAGTTCCTGGGCCGCTGGCTCCTCGATGCCATGCGCGAATATGCGTCCACCGAGGTCCCCTGATGGCGCTCAGCGTCCTGGACCTGTTTTCGGTTGGCATCGGGCCGTCCTCGTCCCACACGGTCGGCCCGATGCGGGCGGCCAAACGGTTCGCGGACGGGCTAAAAAGCGACGGGCAGCTGAGCTCAACCGCCAGGGTGCAGGCGGAGCTGTTCGGTTCCCTCGGCGCCACCGGCCGGGGCCACGGTTCGGACAAGGCCGTGGTCCTGGGCCTTCAGGGCCAGGACCCCGAGAATGTGGACACGGGCACCGCCGATGACCAGGTGGCAGCCGCTGCCCTGGATGCCGAACTGCGGCTCGCCGGCCACCACCGGGTCGACTTCAACTGGGACGAGGACGTGGTCCTGCACCGCCGTAAGTCTCTGCCGGCCCATCCCAACGGCATGACCTTCCGGGCACTGGACCACACCGGAACAGTGCTCCGGGAGCGCAGCTACTACTCGATCGGCGGCGGCTTCGTCGTCGACGGCAATGCCCAAGGCGCTGACCACGTGGTGGCAGACGACACGGTGCTGCCCTACCCCTTCACCACGGCCAACGAGCTCCTGGAAATATGCGACCGCGAGAATATGTCGATCTCCGACGTCATGCTGGCCAACGAACTCGTCTGGCGCAGCGAAGCCGAACTCCGGGAGAAGCTCTTGGCACTGTGGGCGGTCATGCGCCAGTGCGTGGACAACGGCTGTGCTGCCGAAGGCATCCTGCCCGGCGGGCTGAACGTCAAACGGCGTGCCCCGTCGTTGTTTCGGACGCTGGCAGCATCCGCCGTCAGCGCCGAGGCGGATGCCCGGAACCCGTCGCTCGACCAAGTGCCAGCTGACCCGCTGCTTGCCATGGAATGGGTGAACCTCTTCGCGCTGGCCGTCAACGAGGAAAACGCCGCAGGGGGACGGATTGTCACCGCTCCCACCAACGGCGCTGCAGGCATCGTGCCAGCCGTGCTGCACTATTACGTCAAGTTCGTCCCCGGAGCCAACGACGACGGCGTCGTCCGCTTCCTGCTGGCAGCGGCCGCCGTCGGGATCCTCTTCAAGATCAATGCCTCCATCTCCGGGGCAGAAGTGGGCTGCCAGGGCGAAGTCGGATCGGCCTGCTCCATGGCGGCGGCGGGACTCAGCGAAGTATTGGGCGGCACCCCGGAACAGGTGGAAAACGCCGCCGAAGTCGGAATCGAACACAACCTCGGCCTGACCTGCGACCCCGTCGGCGGGCTGGTGCAGATCCCCTGCATCGAACGCAACGCCATTGCCAGCGTCAAAGCCATCAACGCCGCCCGCCTGTGCCTGCACGGGGACGGCAGCCACAAAGTCTCGCTGGACAAGGCCATCAAGACCATGCGTGAAACAGGAGCTGACATGAAAACCAAGTACAAGGAAACCTCCCGCGGGGGCCTCGCCGTGAACGTTGTGGAGTGCTGACCATGACCGAGAACCAGACCACCGAAACCGTGGAGCACGTCCTGACCCTGGACTGCCCGGAAACGCGCGGGATCGTCCACGCCGTGTCCGGCTTCCTGCTGGACCAGGGCTGCGACATCCTGGAAAGCAAACAGTTCGACTCACAGCTGGACGGCCACTTCTTCATGCGGCTCCACTTCGCCTCGGCCGGGGACCAAACAACCCTGGACACGCTCCGGGAAGCCTTCGTTCCGGTCGCCGAAAAATTCGGCATGCGCTGGGAGCTGCGGCGGCACGGCAGCAAACGGCGGGTCCTGATCATGGTCTCGAAATTCGAGCACTGCCTCAACGATCTGCTGTACCGGGCACGCACCGGTGAACTGCCCATCGAGATCGTCGGCGTCGTCTCGAACCATCCCGATCACCGGCGGACCGTCGAATGGCACGGCATCCCCTTCTTCCACGTGCCGGTCACCCCGGACACCAAGCCTGCGGCCGAACAGCGGCTCCTGGAACTGATTGACCGGCTGGAGGTGGAACTGGTGGTCCTGGCCCGTTACATGCAGGTCCTCAGTGACAACCTCACCCGCCAGCTGGATGGCCGCGCCATCAACATTCATCACTCCTTCCTGCCCAGCTTCAAGGGCGCGAAGCCCTATCACCAAGCGCACGCCCGGGGCGTGAAGACGGTCGGCGCCACAGCCCACTATGTCAACGCGGAGCTGGACGAGGGGCCGATCATCGCCCAGCAGGTGGTGGAAGTGGATCACACCTTCGGGCCGGACGACCTCGTGGCCGCTGGACGCGACACGGAGTGCAAGGCGCTCTCCAACGCCGTCCGCTGGCACTGCGAGGGACGCGTCATCCTCCAGGGCAACAGGACAGTCGTTCTGCGCTAGGTACGGCACCCGCCAAGCTAGTCTTCAACTAGCTGTACCTGTCCCTAACGCCCGGCCACACAGAAACCAGGCACCATGATCCTTACCCTCGAGGACCGCGAGGCCGCTGCCGGCCCCGCCTACCTCCTGCGGGGCGCCCTCCTAAGCGACGGTGCCGTCACCCCGAACTCCGTGGTGGCGGTGAAAGACGGCCGGATCGCCTACGCGGGACCCAGCGGCGGCTTTGACGCCGGGCAGTTCCCGGGGGCGGAGGAGATCCCGCTTCCGCACGGCAGTTCACTGCTTCCCGGGCTTGTTGACCTCCACTGCCATGGCGCCGCGGGCGGCGGATTCCCAACCGGGGATGACCGGGCCTGCCGGGAGGCGGTGGACTTCCTGCACTGCAACGGGACCACCACCCTGCTGGCCAGCCTGGTCACGGCCCCGGGCGACGAGTTGGTGCGGTCGCTCGGCGTACTCAAGATCCTGGCGGCCGAGGGACTGATCGCAGGCGTCCATTCCGAAGGGCCCTTCCTCTCCTCCGCCCGCTGCGGCGCGCAGAATCCCCGCTGGCTCCGGGACCCCGATCCTGAACTGCTCCGGCACCTGCTGGCGGCCGCCGGCGGGGCCCTGCGGACCATGACCTACGCCCCCGAACTGCCCGGCGCCAGTGAACTGCTCCGGATGCTCACGGACCACGGCGTCACCCCCTCGCTGGGCCACACCGATGCCGATGCCCACCTGGCGGCCGCCTCGCTGGCGGACGCCGCGGACCTCATCGGCAGGGCCGCGCCCGGCGGGGCCTTCGGGCCGCAGGCCCGGCCCACGGTAACCCATCTGTTCAACGGCATGCCTCCCCTGCACCACCGCAGTCCCGGACCAGTCGCCGCGTGCCTGCGTCTGGCGGCGGCCGGCACGGTTGTTGTCGAACTCGTCGGCGACGGCGTCCACCTCGACCCGGAGACGGTCCGGATGGTGTTTGACCTGGTCGGAGCCGAGGGCATCGCGCTGGTGACGGACTCCATGGCGGCAACCGGGCTGCCCGACGGCGACTACGAACTCGGCAGTTCGGATGTTGTGGTGCACGACGGCGTGGCCACCCTGAGCAGTAACGGCGCCCTTGCCGGGGGCACGGCGACCCTGCTGGAGGTTGTCCGCACCACCATCGCGGCGGGCGTGAGCCCTGCCCATGCCGTCATGGCGGCGACCCTGGTCCCGGCCCGTGTCCTGGGCCTGGAAACCGAGATCGGCGGCCTCCGGGCCGGAATGCGCGCCGACGTCATCGCCGTTGACCCGGGCTTCGAACTCGTGACCGTCCTGCGCGGCGGACGGATCCTGCCCGAACGCCGGCGCGTCGCGCTTTAGCCCCCGGATCCGGTGGCACCGGTGGCGGTTGCGGAAGTTTCGAGCAGTCCGGTTTGTTGTTCTAATAGTGGGCAAAAAAATTTCCGGAAAGGAGCCCGCCATGATCCGCATCGCTATCGTGCTCGGGAGCACTCGGCCCGGACGCCTCGGAAAGGCCGTCGCCGACTGGGTAAGTTCCCGGGCATCAGAACGCGGCGATGCCACCTTTGACGTCCTCGACGTCGCCGACTTCCGGCTCCCCCTTCTCGACGAGCCGCTGCCGCCCTCCCTCGGCCGGTACAGCCAGCCCTACACCAAGGCCTGGTCCGAGGCTGTTGACGGATTCGACGGCTACATCTTCGTCACCGGCGAGTACAACCACTCGATCCCCGGGGCGCTTAAAAACGCGCTGGACTACCTGTACAAGGAGTGGAACAACAAGGCGGCCGGGTTCGTCAGCTACGGAAGCAGCGGCGGCATCCGCGCCGTCGAACACCTGAGGGGTGTGGCGGCAGAACTGCAGATGGCAGACGTCCGGGCCCAGGTTGCGCTGCCATTGGCCACGGAGTTCGTCAATTACCGCACCTTCATCCCGACGGCGGCCGCGGAGACGACTCTGCAGACGCTGCTTGACCAAGTAATCGCCTGGGCCCGCGCGCTGAAGATCCTCCGCCCGGACCACGCCCACGGGAAAGAAGACGCCAGCGCTGCCTAACCGCTGCCCGGGCGGAGCGCGGCTGGGCGGGGCGGCAGGCCGAGTGCCGGTGTCCGCCTAGGCCGGGGTCCCCGTCCTGCGCCGCCGTCGACGGACGGGAGGCGTGTCCCCGCCGTGCGGTGCCGCGGCATAGGGACTGGGCTGGGGTTCTTTCTGGACCTGAACGGAATCGGGCACGAGGACATGGACCGTGCCGCCGCCGGATTCCCGCGTGGCTCCGCCCGCGACGCTCCGAAGATAGTCAAGGGCTCCCTCTTCACTAAGCCCATACTCCCGCACCAGCGTCCGCAACGCCAGGCCAGCCAGCGCCCGGGAGAGTTGCGCCGAGGAGAGATCGGCGCTGCTTCCGGACCTCAGCGCCAGCTCCTGGACCAAACGCAGTGCACGGGACAGGTGGCGGGCCAGCCGTGCCGCTGCAGTGATGTCTGCGCTGGTGAAGACGTGCGGCCACGGCGCATACAGGTTCACCGCGGCATGGAATACCGATTGTGGGATCAGCGGAACAGACACGAGGGACCGGACTCCGTAGGCTGCGGCTGCGCTGGCATACCCGGGCCAGCGGCGCTCCAGGGAAGTGTCGCCCACGAACACAAATTCACCGCTGCGAACCGCCGTGCGGGCCGGCCCGTCGTCGAAGGAGCGCTGCGCCTCATCGGCGGCCCGCGCCGGTGCGCTGCCCGCGGTCAGGGTGAGGGCCTCCGCGGATCCGAGCAGGGTGATCGCCCAGCTGATCCCACGGCCGGGACCACTGATGTCGTCGACAAACTCGCTCATGGCCTCGCTGAGGAAGGCACCGACATCCGGGTCGTTGAAGTGCAGCTCCCAGAAGGAGGCGTGACGATCCTGCCGGCCGTCCCTTGCAGTTCCTTGGGTCATGTTCCACGCTCGAGATCAAAGCACGCACTGCTGAACCGATGAAAACAGCATACGTCCGGGCGGACACCGCCGCGCCATCCATCTGTCAGAGCCGAAGGTCCCGCCGAATTACCGTTGGTCCCCGCCCATTCCGGTGAGCTGTTCCGGTGATTGCAGAACCCCGTCAGCCCCGCGGCGGCCCAGGGAAGTTCCAACGTCCTTCCCTGGACCGCCCGCCCCGGCTTCAACACCAGTCGCGGAGGACCCGTCCGCCGTGGCACAACCATTTCTACGCGCGTTCGCCCGGCCCCACTAGAGCCATTTGACCCGTGCCGGCTGGCCGGGCATCCCCATCCATTTCACCCCCGGCGGATGAGGACCTCGCCCGCGGCCAGGCGGAGGATGAATATGGCCCCCGGTGCTCGGAGGCAACAGCCCAGCTGGGAGAGGAGCTTCCAATGTCGAGACCGCACGCAATCCTCGTGGGATCCATCGCGCTCGGGGCCGCCGTCGCTCTGCTCACCGGATGCAGCCCCGCCAACCCGCCGGCGGCCACTTCGAGCCCCACCGCGGCCATCTCGAGCCCGCCCGCGAGCGTGTCGCAGGTCTGCGCTGCTGCCGATGCCCATGCCGCGGCCCTGGCAAATTTCAAGGCCACGCTGAAGCCGGACGCCACGATCGAGCAGGTCCGCGCGGCCCAAGACGAAGTATCCAAGACCTATGAAGAGCTGGCCAAGGCAAGCGAGAACCTCGCCCAACAACGGGCGGAGGCCGTTAAGGCCGCCGAAGCCAAGTTCAATGCCGCAGTCGCCGCGGTGCCTAACAACGCCACGTTGACTCAGGCAGCTGATTCCCTCCGGGACGAGGCCTCCAATGTCGAGGCCGCGGTCCGCGACCTCAGGGCTGAGGTCAAGTGCTAGCGGTCAAGTGCTAGCTCCATGGCGTCACACTAAGTGAGGAGCTGGCTGCCGAATATTTCGATCACTTCGAAGTTCCGACAGCAGACGAAGGACCGGGTGATGTGGTGGTTTTCGTCCTTGAGGTTCCCCGAAGACGGACGGCCATCTGCATGCTCACGGCCTCACTGCGCGCCCAGGCCCGGATGCACCGCAGCTTTACCTAGACTCGATGGATGTCTGATATTGCGAACCCGAAGGACAGCGCTGAACACCGCTGGCCGGCCGTAATCGGGCTGCTCATCGCGCTGGGCCTCTATGCCGCCCTTCCCAGCGCCTTCCTGCCGGCCATCCGCTACACAGTGGTGGGAATCGGACTCGTGATGCTGATTCCCCTACTGATCCTTAACCCCCGCCGCCTGCACAAGGAGACACGCTGGTCCAAACGATTAGCCACGGGCCAGGCACTCCTCCTCGTCGCAGCCAATGGCGTCGCCCTGGTGCAACTCATCATTCTGCTGACCGACTCCAGCAGCGGCGACGGGCGCACACTCCTTCTGGCAGCACTGCAGATCTGGGTAACAAACGTCATCGCTTTCGCCCTGGTCTTCTGGGAGCTGGACCGCGGTGGACCGGTCGCACGGCGGAATACCCACCGGGACAACCTCCCGGCCGCTGACTTCCGGTTTCCCCAGGACGAAGACCACGACGCCGTCACGGAAGTTGCGACGCGGTCCTCAGTCAAGAGCGGCTGGGTGGCCTCCTTCGTCGACTACACCTATTTCTCCCTTTCCAACTCCATGGCCTTCAGTCCCACCGACACCATGCCTCTGTCACCCCGAGCCAAAATGATGATGGGACTCGAAGCCGCCAGTGGATTCGTTCTCCTGGCGCTCGTGATCGCCCACGCCGTCTCCCTGCTGGGCTAAGGATCTATGCCACTTATGCCGCTGCAGGTCATCGGCGCTGCCGCCATCACCGGTCTGCAGCTCGGCTTGAACGCACCGGCCGTCTCGGTCGTGCCGCTCACACGTGCGCCCCCGTCGTTGGCGACAGCGGCGCACGTGGTCACCTATATAGCTGCCTCAGCCTACGATGCGGGGACCTTGCTTGCGAACTCGGTGGTGTAGGTCTTTGCCAGGTCGATGGTCGAGGCCTTGCCCTTGACGTTAGTGAAGTATTTATCCAGGGATGCTCAGGACGTTCTTGGCGCCGTCGGCGTTCATCATGCCGTCTTTGTTGAACATGGTTTTGGTGTCGTTGATGGATTTCTCATACAGGGCCTGACCGGCGTTGGCGTATTCCTTGGGCATCTTGGCCGCGATCTCGGCGGCTGTGTGGCTGTTGATGAAGCGGAGCGCACCGACGAAGGCGTTGACATGACCTTCTGCACGGTCTGCGGGTTCTTCTGCACGAAGTCAAAGCTCATAGAATGCAGGAATGTTGCTAAGGCCCACGTCAGTCGCCGATCTGGACGTTTTCCTGAGCTGGATTCCCGACGAGGAGGCCATGGTGCTGTGGACAGGGCCTACGTTCTCGTGGCCACTAAACCGGTTCCAGCTGGAGAGGTACCTGACCAATGCGAACCGCCAGTACTGGACTGGAATCGATGAAACCACCGGAGCGATTGTCGGGCACGGCACCCTGCTGCTCGACGATGAGGCACGGGCATGTCGGCTCGGCTCCGTCATCGTTGATCCCGGCCGCCGGGGCGAAGGATTGGGGCGGAAGCTGATGGAGCTGTTGAAGGCCACAGCCTACGGGACGACGACCGTAACCGAATTGACTCTGGGCGTGATCGCGCACAACACCGCAGCCCGAAGCCTCTACGAGTCGCTTGGCTTCCAGGGATCCGAGGTTGTCAGGTGTACCCCGATGGGTGACCAGATGTGGGAAGTGATCTCCATGAGGCAAAGCCGCGAACACCAAAACTAAGACTCCGCACTCCGCGGAACTTGATGGATTGCCCACTGGCCGTCGCGGCCGCCAACGCGCCCCCTCGACTATGGCCCCAGCCGACCGGTAGAGTTCCCGAATCTGTTCCGGACAATTCTTGGGGGCCATCGTGCTTAAAGGAATCAGCAGGATGACAGGTGCTGTGGCGGGGCTTGTGCTTTCGCTCGGCATGATCGCACCGTCGGTGACGGCAGTGGCCGCAGTGGGTTACGACTTCAATTCTGCCTCCAGTCTGCAGGTGGTGGTCAACAAGCATCGGCAACTGAACCCGGTCGGGTATGTGCCGGGGCAACTGGTCAGAGTCCAGGGGGAACGGTTGCGGACGCAGGCCGCGGACGCCTACAAGCAGTTTGCCAAAGCCGCCAAGGCAGGCGGCGTGAACATCATGCCGATCAGCGGCTACCGTTCGTTCAGCGAGCAGGCCAGCCTCTATGACAGCTACGTGCGCCAGTACGGACAGGCGACGGCGGATACCCTTGCCGCCAGGCCCGGCTACAGCGAACACCAGACCGGCCTGGCGATGGACATTGGCAATGCCAGCGGAATCTGCGCCCTGCAAGCCTGCTTCGCAAATACCCCGGCGGGGCGGTGGGCGGCTGAGCACGGCTGGGAGTACGGATTCATCATCCGATATCCGGCCGGGGCCGAGGCCACTACCGGCTACACCTACGAGCCATGGCATCTGCGCTATGTGGGACGGCCCATCGCCGGGGATATCCAAAGCACCGGGATGACCCTTGAGAAGTACTTCGGTCTGGAAGCGGCCCCGGACTATCTCCGCTAAGAGATTCTTTTCCCCGTCGTGCGGTGCACCGTGGACAGGGCCGCAAGTCACTGGTCAGTGCGTGGAGGCCAACCGCCTGGAGCTGAAGGACTTTAGCGTCAGCGTGCCCCCGGCCGTGACGGCTCTGATGCTCGGCGTCCCCGCGGTGGGGAAAACGAGTGACGTCATGGTCTTTTCCCCGCCGTTGATGAAAACCTCCACCGAGCAATAGTCGACGAAAATCGATAGCTCCACTTTCCCGTCACGCGCTGGGCTGACTGCGCGTCGCGATGCCCGATAGTCCGGACTGATTTCGGCCTTGCCGGTGGCGGCAGCATCAGCCTCGCGGGCAATGAATGCCGATTCGTCGGCAAAGTCATATCCGACCGTCGCGAACGTTCCCCCGTCGCTTCCGAGCTCGATCCTCGCTTCGGATCCGTCGTCGTCCGCCGTTCGCTCAAGAGTCACATCGAGCCGGTACGCCCCGCCCTCCGGAGGCGGCAACTGTCCTGCGCCATCCCGTGTCAATCGACGTTCCCCAGTTGTTGCCACCGGGCCTTCAATGGACTTCATGGCGGCGGAGGGGTTCGACACAAGCGTCGGCTTTCCCGCGATAGTTTCTAGTCGTATGTCGCGCACAATGGAGTCGGTGCCGCCGTGCCAGTCCTCGGTGGGCAGCTGCCGGGCGTACGCCCAGTTGTTCATCCACCCGATAGCGTGCCGGGAGGACATCCGCTGGCTTTCGGTGAGTCTCGGATCATCCCACGTCACGGCGGCGTAGAAGTCGGAGCCGGCGTCGAGCCACTGATGCGGCGCGCCGGACGGGGTGAACCGGGTTCCGTCCCACTCGCCAGTCCAGTAGGCAACGCCCGTAGTGAATCCCTCGTCGCTCCCATTGGCGCTTGCGGCAAGGACCCAGGTCCGTTTGGATGGCTCACCGTCGAGATCCAACTGGAAGAGGTCCGGGCATTCGAGGGCGCCCAGACCGGGGCGTTCGACGCCCGAAGCGTAGCGCCACTTCTTCAGGTCCGGCGACGTATACATGCCGATTTTGTCGCCTTCGGCCAGGGCCATCACCCATTGGCCGTGGGCTTCATCGCGGATGATCTTGGGATCCCGCCAGTTCGGTTCGCCGGGGTTTTCCATGACCGGGTTCTGCGCATACGCGGTGAAGGAGTACCCGTTGTCGGTGGAATAGAACAGGGATTGCCGCTGGATTCCCTGATCCTGCTGCGTCATGACCGCGATCACGGCTCCTTGGCCAAAGCCGGCCGAGTTGTCTTTGTCCACCACGGCGCTTCCGGTCTCGATGTCGCCCAGCCCGTTCTTGTACTTGGCGATCGCCACCCCCTCGTCCTTCCAGTGCACCAGGTCTGTGCTTGTCAGGTGGTACCACTCGGTGCCGTTCTCCTTCGGGTACCCGGCGTTGTAGAGGTAGTAGTAGTGCCACACACCGTCCAGCAGAATCGGGCGCTGCGGATCATTCATCCAGTTCGTCCGGGGCGTGATGTGATAGCTCGGCCGGAACTCGGATGCCCCCTCGGGCCGGTCGAAAGCCGAATGCGCCTGCTCGGCCTGGCTCTGGGCGCCCGGCCGGGATCCCGCCGCAGGAATCAGCGCCACCGCGATCAGAACAGCCGCAGCAGCTGCTGCCAACACAATCCAGATCGTCCGGTGGCCCGGCGTTCTGGAAGAGACCCCCTCTACGACCTGTCGGCCGATCCGTCTGGCAAGCGAAACTGCAGGCCGCCACGGTGGCAGTTCCCGGCGTCGAAATGGGTTCAATTTTTCAGCCTCAGCGGGCGTTCGAGGTTTTTCATAATTCATTCCTGGTTCTGGTGGAAGCCATCCCGCCCCAGCTATGGCCTGTATGTGCGGAGGCGGAAGCGCCCGGAATTCCGGACGCTTCCGCCTCATGAGTGCCTACTGCACTACTTGTAGAGCCCGGTACCGCCGACGTTGACGTTCGTGGGCAGGTACCCGAACGGGCCCAGACCGTTCTGGCCGAAGGTGCGGTCAACTGCCGAAACTCCGTTGCGGAAGTTGATCTTCACGGTGGGCGAGAGTGAACCGCCGCGGACACCGTTTACGTTGTCGATGAAGGACTGCACCAGTCCGCCCGGCTGCACGTAGTGCGAGTAAGCCTGGAACTGGCGGCCGTTCTGGCGGGGATCCGGCCCTTCGGGTGCATTGGCTGGCATGTTCAGGTCCGTGGGGGATGCCAGAGTCAGGCCACTGTTGTTCATGGGCTGGTAGTCGGAACGGACACCGTCGCCGACAAAGCCGTAGACGCCATCAGGGCCGCGCATTCCATCCGCGTACGTGAACTGGTGACTGATGGTGAACAGGTAGTACTTGTTCTTGCCGCCCTCGTTCTGGATGAAAATCTGCGGACGCTCGGTCTGGTCGTTGACGCAGTTGGCGGAGAGGATCGGCGGCAGGAAGTGCCACTTTGTCAGGTCCTTGTTGTCCGCCACGGCCAGGCCTACGTTGGCGGTCTGGAACCACGAACCGGTCGTGGCGTTCACGGTGTTCGTGGATTCGGCGTGGGGATCGCCGGGCTGGTAGCCAAGGTCCTCGTCCGTGCACTTGTAGTCGCCCCGTTTGCCGCCGGTATTGCCTTCGAAGACCATGAAGGTCTTGCCCGGGTGCGCCGGGTCTTCGAACGTGTACGGGTCACGGAAGGCGAATCCGGGGTTCTGGGCCTTGTTCTGGTACATGACGCCGTCCGGCGCAAGGAGCTTGGTGTGTTCGAAGCCGTCGAAGCTCACGCCGTTCTTGTCAGCGTGGATGTTGCCCAGCGCCTTGGCAATTACGGCATCCGGGGCGATTCCGCCGCCGCCGGCGTTGCGCTCGGCAACGTCGTAGAACGTGGTTGCCGTGTAGAAGACGTTGACGTGGTTCCCCTGCATCAGACGGGTGGAACCGGACCATTCGGTGTTGCCGATGGACGTGTTGTCCAGGAACAGGTGTCCACCATAGTTCCACTTGTCCTTGGCCGGGTCGGCGTTGGTCTTGCGGAAGAAATAGCCGATCCGGGCGTTCCAGTGCCGCTGGTCGAAGCCGTAGCCGGCGTGGCGGTCGGCAACGAGTGAGAAGATGACGTCCCAGCCCTTGTAGCTGATCTGGTTCGCGTTCTCGTCGGTCAGGGACCAGGTGTCCCAAACCCACACGTCGTCGTTCATGGCCGGGAAGTCCTCGGGGATTTCCGGCATGGTGACGTTCGGGTTCATGGAATTCTGGCCCGGGGACACGGTTGTGCTGCTTTGGGCCATGATCTGCTTGGCATCCGCACGCGTCCACTTGGAGGTGAAGGCCGCGGCTGGATCGAACGGCTGCTGGGTGTGCTTAGTGGGTAGGGGGAAGCCGGGCGTCGGAGCCGGCATCTGCCCGCCGCTCGGCGGATCCGAGGGCGCGTTTGCCTGCGCCGACGGGACGGAAAGGAAGACGGAGGCCGCAACGGCCGCTGCCAGTGCCGCGGCGACAGAACGCCACCGCAGCTTCCGGGGTGTATTGGGGTGCTCGTGCATTATTGCTCTTCTCGCGGAGTGAGACCATTCGTGGAAGACGGGCGTGTGCCCTCATTCCCCGAAACTCCGGCAACCCCGATGACACCGCAGGCGTCATCGAGGACGCCATTGTGTCGAGGGGACGGGACCTCGGTAGGGTCCCGCCTGGTGGCCCAGGAGGGTGCTGACTTCCTGGACGTACATCACCGTAGACAGTGCTGGCGAGGATTCAAAACCACATTTCCGGCACGAAAGAGGCCCCGAACCCGCGGCATGTAAGCGCTTGCACAACATCTCCGGGCGCGTGCCATGACTCAAATCTTGAGTCAAATGTTTCAAAAAAAATATGCTTTATTTTCCAATTCGCTGGCTGTTTACCCGTTTGCCGCTCTGTCGTCGTCCGCCATTGCGCCCAAAAGGGGCCGAGCGTCGACGGGGACCAGAGCCCTCGGCCGAGGCACCACCTGGCAGGTCTCAAACGAAACGTCAGGGGCACAGAAACTCACCCCGGAAAAGGGGGGAACGCGCGCTCGGCTGCAGCCGGCCGAAACCAACCGTGAGCACTAGTGGATCACCGCGGCCGCGGCGGCTGGCCGTGGGAGGATCGGGGTATGGAAAACACCCCCGAGGTCCTCCGTTATGCAGCCTTTTCCAGGACGCCAAACGGCGGTAATCCCGCCGGACTGGTGCTGGATGCCAGCCATCTGGACGATGCCGGGATGCTGGCGGTGGCGGCCGCCGTCGGGTACGCCGAAACGGCCTTCGTGACGGAGCCGGGCGTCGACGGGGACCCGCGCCGGAGCCGGGTCCGATACTTCTCGCCGATCGCCGAGGTGCCATTCTGCGGCCATGCGACCATTGCGCTGGCCGTTGCCCTGAGCGCACGCGACGGGGCAGGATCCTTCACCTTCGACACCCCGGTCGGCCCCGTCCTCATCGAAACAGCGGGCGACGGCGCCGACATCACCGCATCGTTCACCGCCGTTGAACCAAAGCTGGCCGCATTCGACGACAACGTCCTGGCCGACCTCCTGGGCTTGCTCGGCGTCGGGCTGGCCGATCTCGATCCGGCCTATCCGCCGCGAATCGCGTATTCGGGGAACTGGCATCCGGTGCTGGTCTTCGCCGTCCGCAACCTTTTCGACTCCTTTGGCTTCGATCCGGAGGCGGTGCGCCAGCTCATGGACGCACAGGGCTGGGCCGCAACGGTAGCCGTCCTGTACCGCATGGCAGATGGCGAATTCGAAGCCCGGAATCTGTTCCCTGTGGGAGCCATCACGGAGGACCCCGCAACAGGGGCCGCCGCGGCGGCGGTCGGCGCTTACCTGCGCATCCTGGGCCTGGTCGAGCCCCCGTCGAGGGTCTTGATCCACCAGGGACGGCACGTCGGCCGCCCGAGCCT
Organism: Arthrobacter sp. ok362; assembly: GCF_900102785.1. Taxonomy (GTDB): domain Bacteria; phylum Actinomycetota; class Actinomycetes; order Actinomycetales; family Micrococcaceae; genus Arthrobacter. Next base: position 231,922 of record NZ_FNGC01000005.1, on the reverse strand, counting down.
CCTCACAGTGGACATTCCCGCTGCCGGCGGAATAGTGGTCAGCGGCAGGGCCGTCCGCATCCCCGCCGCTACGGGCAACAGCTCAGCCGTTTAGCTGTTGCCGGTGTAGACGAGGCTGTCGGGGTCGACTTCGTTCGCCGGGGCATCCGCAAGCCCCTGCGGGGACAGATCCATGTCCATAAGTCCGGGTTGTTGATTGTGGGCCGCGGGGTGCCCGGTGGTGGGTGTGCTGTGATTGGTCACGATGCGTCCCTAATACTTTGTTGGATACAGACCCGGGAGGATACTGCCTGTCATGGGACGGGGGATTTCCATCTGAAACCCGCACCGGCACCGCAGAACACGTGTCCGGAGATAGTCGCCCAGAAAATCCGGGGTCCCGGCGTGAGTGGAAACCGGCCGTTGCGCGCTGCGGCGCTCTGGGTCCACCGCGGACATCGGCTCCTGGCAGTGGCGGTAGACGTCCTCCCTAGGCGCGGCGCCGCCGCTGTTCCCGCTCCGCCCCGGGATGGCTGCGAGGAAGGCCGCGGTCGTAGCCACCACGTGCGAGCCCCCGCAAGTGGTGCAGCTGATGGCGGCCGCGAGGGTCTCCTGCTGCGGATTCATCGTGGTGACCGAGTCCAGGAGGAGGTGCCGGTCGGTGTCGCATGTGGCGCACCATGGCCGGCGCCCTCGGGGCTGGTCGGCATCCCGGGGCAGGTACGTGCTCGACGTGACTGTCATCCGGGTCAGACCAGGCCCGGGTAGCTGGCCAGGATGTAGTCCGCTGCGGCCGGTCCTTTCATGCGGAGGCCGGTGCGTTTGGGATGGATCTGCTTCTCTTTCATGGCCGCCCAGAAGGCATCTTCGGGGCGGGGCGTGATCTGCTTCAGGAAGCACCAGCTGGTGTACAGGCCGTAGAGGCAGTCCCCGCCAAGGGCGTGGTCGGATCCGGGGTCTTTGGTGGTGGATTCCTGCAGGAATTGGTCGTATTGAGAAATTGCCATGAGTGGCTCGTTTCCTTGCGGTGCATTTTGTGCCGCCATGTGGCTACAGCAGCTAAGCGTCAAGGCCGCACGGGGCGCTGAAGCATGATTCCGGACTGCTCCGTCACCGCGGATCCGGGGATAAAGCGTTGTTGGGCTGGAAATCCATGTGCCGCGGAACCACTCAAAACAACTTCTCTACAACGTAGACTCTAGGCGTAGACTACATAATAAGCAACCTTTTTATTGCCTTGGAAATGCGGCTTTTCCGCACCGACCCGAACGGAACACCATGTCGCCCGAAGATCATTCGGCGCCCCCAGCGACTCCCGGCAAGACTCGGCTCAGCCGGGAGCTTGTTCTGTCCGCGGCGCTGGCGCTGGTGGACGCCGAAGGACTCGACGCCCTCACCATGCGCAGGCTCGGGCAGGAACTCGGGCGGGATCCCATGAGCCTGTACCGCTACGCCGCCAACCGGGCGGCACTGCTGGATGGAGTCTCAGAACTCGTCCTGGATGAACTGGACATCATTCCCGATGACCCCGACTGGCAGGCGCAGCTCCGGCGTATTGCCCACGACCTGCGGCTCCTGGCACTCCGGCACCCCAACGTGGTACCCCTCCTCGTGACCCGCCCCCTGTCAACACCCCTTGGCCTGCGGCCGCTGGGGACGCTGCGGCCGCTGGAGCAGATCCTGTCCCTGCTGATCGACGCCGGGTTCGCACCTGAGGACGCCCTGCACGTCTACCGCGCGTACTACGGATACCTCTACGGGCACATCCTCAACGAGCTGCAGGAATTCGTCGTCGACCCCGACGAAAACGAGGCCCTTCTCCGCCTGGGCCTGCACCGCTTGCCGCCGAAAGAGTTCCCCCGCCTCCGCGCCCTCGCCCCCGTCCTCGCCGACTACGACGGGATGGCCGAACTGGATGAAGGAATCACCATCCTGGTTTCGGGCCTCGCAGCCCGCCTCCCGCTACCGGGAGCCTCGACCAAACCCTGATCCGGAAATTCTTTTGAAAGGATCCGCCATGTTTCTCCTCCTCGGCCTCAAGACCGTGCTGCGTGGCCTTCCCGGACGGATGGCAACGTGCCAGTACTGCCACCAATTCGTCCAGCATCGACTGCAAGAACGCGCCACCAAATTCACCCTGTTTTTCCTCCCCGTCTTCACGACCTCCAGGGCCTACAACATCACCTGCTCCAACTGCGGACAGAACTCGATCGTCAAGCCGCGACAGAAAAACATGCTCCTGCGCTAGGAAGCCGGCGACGGCATCAGCGGGGCTTGGACAGCCGGTCCTTCGCGTGATGGCTTCCGGGCCCGACGGGCACAAGCTCGGTGGCTTGCGCGAGACCTTCGGTAGGCATCGAGACATACATGCTCTCGGCCCGGCTCACCTCGAATGTCTCATGCCAGATGCCGACGGCTTTGGGGGCCTTTCTTGCCCGGCGGTTGAAGGCAGCCCAGGCCGGCCTGTGCTCGGAATCGGGCGCACTCGCGTAGGCATACAGCTTGTCCAGCGAATCCCAGTACTGCACGATGACCGGCCCGCCGGCCCCGAGGGCAAACCGAAAACCACGAAGGCCGGAACCCGGCTCCCGGAAGAGTTCGGTCAGCATCCTGGGCATCGCAAAGAAGACCGGGAGCCACAGATCCGGGCGCCAGGGACTGTTGATGCGCATGCCAATGAGGAAGACCACCAAATCACCGGAATGGCGGTGCGTGAAGCGGCCAGCATTGATGCGTGCCATACTTTTCTCCTAACTAGATACCGTTACTCCCCAATATTGGCGAGTGTCACTATCTAAGTCAAGGAGAAAATTTGCGCATCTCACAGCTGGCCGCGGCCACGGAGATTCCGGTGGCCACCATCAAGTACTACCTTCGCGAGAATTTGCTTCACGACGGCGTGCTGACTTCCGCGACCCAGGCTCGCTACGACGACTCGCATGTGAGGCGGCTGAAGCTCATCCGGGCACTCATTGGCACCGCCGGGCTCAGCGTCAGCGCCACCCGCGAGGTACTGCTTGGCCTGGAAAACCCGCCAGAGTCCGGCCACGATCTCCTCGGAATCGCGCACCACGCGGTCACCCGGACCGCAGCGGACGACGTCGACCTCTCCGCGGCACAAAAGCTCCTGGACCGCTGGGGCTGGGGCGCAGCGGCGTGCGACCGCGATACCCAGGCTGCCCTGGTGGAGGCCCTGCACGGGCTCTCGGAGGCTGGATTCGAGGCGCCGGCGGCGCTCTTGGACCGCTACGCCGCGGCAATGCAGGACATCGCGGAGGCCGACGTCGAAAGTGTTCCCACGGATTCGGCCGAGGCCGCCATGCAGCACGTGGTCCTCGGGACACTCCTGATGGAACCGGTGCTCCTGGCCATGCGCCGGCTGGCCCAGCAAAGCGCATCCGTCCAGCGGTTTGGCGGGGCCGGGTCACCCCGGCGGCCCGGCCCGGAATAGTTTGCCCGGACGAACCGCGCTGACAGGATGGCAGGAGACGCCTAGCTGCTCTGCGGATTCACCACCGCCGGGTTCGGGCCTTCGCTGCCTGGCGTTCTAGAGAACCGGGGAGCGCCGCTCGATCAGCACCGTATCCCGCCATTGCCCCGCGGTGGGGCCGTAGCCCATGCGGGCGATGCGGTTCCGCCGGCCGACGACTGCGAATCCGTTCGCGAGGTGGAGCTTCAGGCTTGCTTCGTTTTCAGGGAAGACACTGGCCTGGATGGTCCAGATCCCGCATTGCTCGGTCGATGCCGCCAGGGCCCGCAGCAGGGCGGCCCCCACTCCCCTGCCGCGGGCTTCCGCGGCGACGTAGACGGAGTGTTCGACCACGCCGGCATACACGGGCCGCGCGGACACGGCGGAGACAGCCGCCCAGCCAAGGATCGCGCCATCGGGCGCCTCGGCAACCAGACGATGGCCGGGCAGCCTGGAGCTGGTGAAGCGCTCCCAGTCCGGCACCTCCGCTTCAAAGGTGGCGTGTCCGGTGGCGATTCCTTCGCGGTAAATCCCCTGGACGGCCGGCCAGTCGTCCTCGCGCATGGGACGAACCACGGGCGCGGATGTTTCCTTTGCCGTCACAGGGTTGCCAGGAGCCCGGCAGCCTGCTCGAGCGCCCCGGGCACCAGGGAGTAGTAGGCCCAAGTGCCGCGCTTTTCACGGCGCAGCAGCCCGGCCTCGACCAGGATCTTGAGGTGGTGGGAGACGGTGGGCTGGCCGAGGTCCAGGGGCTCGGTGAGGTCGCAGACGCATGCCTCTCCGGACTCGCCGGCCTTGACGATGGAAAGCAGCCGGAGCCGGTTGGGGTCGGCCAGCGCTTTGAAGATCAGAGCCCTCTGCTGGGCAACCTCGGCGCTCATCGCCGGCTTCGCCGACGGCACGCAGCACGAGGCTTCGACCACGGGTTCGAGAGTTTGCAGAGAATTCATGAACCCATTATGCACATAGATTGACATTGATCGATATAGATGGTGATACTGCACATATCGACATTCATCAATCTTGCTGAGCAGCACAGGAGCACCGTGAGCGTCCAGACCCAATCACTGCCGCACCACCCCGGGAAGGCTGCCGTCATCGGCAAACTCTCCACCCTGGACCGGTTCCTGCCGGCCTGGATCGTGGCTGCCATGTTGCTGGGCCTGGCTCTGGGCAACGTGATCCCCGGCCTGAACACTGCCCTGGAAGCGGTCAAGATCGGCGAAGTGTCCCTGCCCATCGCCATCGGTCTGCTGGTGATGATGTACCCGGTGCTGGCCAAGGTCCGCTACGACCACACGCACCGCGTCATTGCCGACCGCAAACTGATGTTCGCCTCCCTGGTGATCAACTGGGTGCTGGCACCGGCCTTCATGTTCGCCCTCGCCTGGATTTTCCTCGCCGACCTTCCCGAGTACCGCACGGGCCTGATCATCGTGGGGCTGGCCCGCTGCATCGCCATGGTGATGATCTGGAACGAGCTTGCCTGCGGCGACCGGGAGTCGGCCGCAGTGCTGGTGGCCATCAACTCGGTGTTCCAGGTTGTCGCGTTCGGCGCCCTGGGCTGGTTCTACCTCCAGTTCCTGCCCTCCTGGCTGGGCCTGCCCACCACCAGCGCGGACTTCTCCGTCTGGGCCATCACTGCGTCCGTGCTGGTCTTCCTAGGGCTACCGCTGCTCGCCGGCTTCCTCACCCGCACCATGGGTGAACGTGCCAAGGGCAGGGACTGGTACGAGAACACGTTCCTGCCGAAACTGGGGCCGTGGGCGCTGTACGGCCTGCTATTCACCATCACGCTGCTGTTCGCCCTCCAGGGCGGCACCATCACCTCACGCCCTCTGGATGTCGCCCGCATCGCCTTGCCCCTGCTGGTCTACTTCCTCGTGGTCTTCGGTGCTGGCATGCTGATCGGAAAGCGGCTGGACCTCGGCTACGCCAAAACCACCACGCTTGCGTTCACCGCCGCAGGAAACAACTTCGAACTCGCCATCGCTGTGGCGATCGGCACCTTCGGCGTGACCTCCGGCCAGGCGCTGGCCGGCGTCGTCGGCCCCCTCATCGAGGTCCCCGCGCTCGTTGCCCTCGTCTACGCCGCGCTGTGGGCGCGGAAGCGGTTCTTCGAACCAGCCGCCCCTGCCTCCCTCTGACCACTTACACCCGCAGGAGAACATCACCATGACCACCGAAACCGCCAAGAAGCCGTCAGTCCTGTTCGTTTGCGTCCACAACGCCGGCCGCTCCCAGATGGCCGCAGCCTTCCTCACCACCCTCGGCGAGGGCCGGATCGAGGTCCGCTCCGCCGGTTCCCAGCCCGCGGACAAGGTCAACCCTGCAGCCGTTGAGGCCATGGCAGAACTCGGCATCGACATGTCCACTGAAATCCCGAAGATCCTCACCACCGAGGCCGTGAAGGAATCCGACGTAGTGATCACCATGGGCTGCGGCGACACCTGCCCGGTCTTCCCGGGCAAGCGCTACGAGGACTGGGAACTCGAAGACCCGGCCGGCCAGGGCGTCGAGTCCGTCCGCCCGATCCGCGACGAGATCAGGGCCCGCATCGAGGGCCTGATCGCGTCCCTCACCCCGGCCGCCCAGTAACGGGCACCGCACGCCTGACAAAGGACGGAGAGGGGGTGAGCTGAATGAACACCGGATGCTGCGGCGGCGGTTGCTGCGACGAGGATCAGGACTGCTGCTGACCCCCCCTGTCCGCCGGTCCCCTTCGGGCGGGCCCGCCCGAACCCGCTCACTGATGAGAAAGAGGACAAACATGGATTCAACGAAAAACCTTCCCGTTGCAGTGATCGGCGCCGGCCCCGTGGGCCTGGCCGCCGCGGCCCACCTGCTCGAACGCGGCCTGGAACCGCTGATCCTCGAAGCGGGGCCTTCCGCGGGAGCCGCGATCGAACAGTGGCGCCACATCCGGCTCTTCTCCCCGTGGCGGTTCAACATCGACGACGCCGCCGTCCGCCTGCTCGAAGCCTCCGGCTGGGAAGCACCCCGCCCCACAGCCGTGCCCTACGGCGGGGAACTCATCGACCAGTACCTGACACCGTTGGCCGCCCTTCCCGAGATCGCCTCGCGCCTGCAGACCGGCGCCCGCGTGCTCGCAATCACTCGCCAGGGCCTGGACAAGACCCACACGCGCGGCCGCGACACCATACCGTTCGTGGTCCGCGTCGAGCACGACGGCGGCGACATCCGCGATTACCCGACCGCCGGTGTCATAGACGCCTCGGGCACGTGGTCCAACCGCAACCCGCTGGGCACCTCCGGGCTGGCCGCCGTCGGCGAACCCGCCGTCGCCTCCAGGATTTCCTCCCCGCTGCCCGACGTCACCGGCAGTGACCGTGGAGCTTTCGCCGCCCGCCGTGTCCTGGTCGTCGGCGCCGGCCACTCCGCCGCCAACACCCTGATCAACCTCGCCGACCTCGCCAAGGACGAACCTGACACCCGGATCCTCTGGGCCATCCGCGGCGCCTCTGCCGCGAAAGTCTACGGCGGCGGGGATCTGGACGACCTGCCTGCCCGCGGCCAGCTCGGCGCACGGCTCCGCCGCCTGGTCGAGGCCGGAACCATCGAGCTGCATACCGGCTTCGGCATCGCTTCCCTCGCGTCAACCGGCGGCGCCGTCACCGTAGCTTCGGTTGACGGGCGGACGCTGGAGGCCGACGTCGTTGTGCCGTGCACCGGTTTCCGCCCGGACCTGAACATCCTCCGCGAACTCCGGTTGAACCTGGACCCGGCCGTCGAAGCTCCCGTGGAGCTAGGTCCGCTGATCGACCCTGAATTCCACTCGTGCGGCACGGTCCCCCCGCACGGGGCAGCGCTGCTGGCGCACCCGGAAAAGGACTTCTACATTGTCGGCATGAAGTCCTACGGCAGAGCGCCGACGTTTCTGCTGGCCACCGGCTACGAACAGGTCCGCTCCGTCGCCGCCGCCCTGGCCGGTGACCGCGAGGCCGCGGACACCGTCCAGCTCGAACTCCCCGAAACCGGTGTCTGCTCAACCGACGCCGGCACCAGCTGCGATGTTCCGGCCGCAGTTGCCGTCGCGTCCGAGTCCTCGTGCTGCGCGGCTGCTGAGCCGGTCCTCATCGGATTCCCCACCGGGCTGTCCCACGGCCGCTCCAGCCAAGAAAAACTGGCAGCATCACTGCTCAGCAGCCCCAGCTCCGATAAGGAAGAATCGAACGCATGACCGAAACCACGAAAACACCCAGCGTCCTGTTCGTCTGCAGCAAGAACGGCGGAAAATCCCAGCTCGCCGCCGGACTCATGAACCAGCTCGCCAATGGAACCGTCACGGTGCACTCCGCCGGGACCAAGCCCGCCGAATCGCTGAACCCCCAGTCCGTGGACTCCCTGGCAGAGCTCGGCATCGACATCACCGGCGAACACCCCAAACCCGTCACCTACGAAGTCCTGGACGCGGCCGACGTCGTTATCGTCCTGGGCAACGAAGCTAAAGTCGAGCCTCGCGAGGGCAAGCGGCTCGAGTTCTGGGATACGGACGAGCCCTCCGAACGCGGCATCGAAGGCATAGAACGCATGAACCTGGTCCGGGACGACATCCGGGCGCGCGTCGAGAAGCTGTACGCGGAGCTCACCGGAAACTGACCGTACCTCACCCGCTGCCACCAGGATCCGCGAGGCCATCTGCGGCGCCGGGCTGAGGACCAAAGACGCCGGAGCGCACATCGTGGAGCCGATGAGGGAAGAGATCCTGGCCGGGTACAGCCGCGACCGCCGCGACCTCAGTGCCTTGCTGCAGGGCGCAACGCCCGCAGATCTCGACCGCAGGAGTAAGGGCAGGCGCTGGACCAACGAGGAGCTGCTCTTCCACATGGTCTTCGGCTACATGGTGGTCCGCGCCCTGCTTCCCCTGGTCCACGTCGCCAGTCGGCTCCCCCGCCCGGTCGGCAGGGCTTTCGCTGCCGTCCTGAACGCGGGCACCGGCCCCTTTGATGTGGTGAACTACTGGGGTTCCCGGGCCGCCGCCCGCGTCTACGACAGGCGCAGGATGAGCCGGAAGCTGGACAAGACCATCACTGCACTCTCCCGCCGGCTCGAACGCGAGAGCTCCCACGAGGAGCAACGATTGGCCGCCGTCTTGAGAGAGGCGCCGCTATATGCAAGTATCTGCGTATGAATGCAGATAGCGATGATTGCACCCTCACCGCGGACAGCCAGTACGTCGAACTGGCGGTGGAGGTTTTTGCCATGCTGGCCGATGCCACCCGGGTCAGGCTGATCCTGGCCCTACGCCACGGCGAACTGCCCGTCAACGTGCTTGCTGAAAAGGCCGGGAAATCTGCGGCTGCAGTTTCCCAGCATCTGGCCAAGATGCGGCTGGCGCGCATGGTCGCCACCCGCCAGGAAGGCACCAAGGTTTACTACCGCCTGCAGGATGGGCACGCCTGGCAGCTCGTGGCCGACGCCATTCACCAGGCCGAACACACCCTCGGCACAGCTCCGCATCACACCACAGCTCCGCACAGCCTCAAGAGGGAGACCGGCGCATGAACCAGCCGATGCATCCCGGCCACGACATCCACCCGCACGCGCACGGTCACTCTGACCGCGGCGCAGACAAGGGCGACCTTCAAGCTCACGACGACGACCATCACCATCACCACGGCCCGCACGGGCATGTTCACGCGACCGGGTTCAAGGGGTGGCTGCAAGAGCTCTTCGTGCCCCACTCCCATGATGCGGCAGACTCGATCGACTCAGCCATGGAGACAAGCTCCCAGGGCATTCGCGCTGTCAAGGTCTCCCTGCTCGGGCTGGGGGCCACGTCACTGTTCCAGCTGGTCATCGTCCTCATCAGCGGCTCCGTGGCGTTGCTGGCGGACACGGTCCACAATTTTTCCGATGCCCTGACCGCCGTGCCGCTGTGGATCGCCTTCCTGCTCGGACGCCGCCGCGCGACCCGGACGTACACTTACGGATTCGGCCGTGCCGAGGACCTCGCAGGGCTATTCATCGTGGCGATGATCGCACTCTCGGCCGTCGTGGCCGCCGTCGAATCCATCCGCCGTTTCTTTGAACCCCAGCCGGTCCAGAACCTGGGCTGGGTGCTCGCCGCCGGGCTTGTGGGCTTTGCCGGCAACGAACTCGTCGCGATCTACAGGATCCGCGTGGGACGACGGATCGGCTCCGCCGCGCTCGTCGCCGATGGCATTCACGCCCGCACGGACGGCTTCACCTCACTGGCCGTCGTCGCAGGAGTCATCGGCATATGGCTCGGGTTCCCCCTCGCGGACCCGATCGTGGGCCTGCTCATCTCCGCAGCAATCGCCGTGCTGCTGTGGGGAACCATTCGCGACATTGGGCGCCGGCTCATGGACGGCGTCGACCCGAACCTCACGGACCGCCTGGCAGCAGTTGTCACCGCCCACGCCCCCGAGGGCGCAACGTCCCGGCTGCGCTGGTCCGGCCACCGGCTTCACGTCGAGGTTTCCATCCCACTGACCGCGATCACCCTTTTAGGGGAGCTTGCCACTATCCACGACGAACTCGACCACGCCACCCGCCAGGCACTCCCGAACGTGGGATCCGTGACGACCGTGCCCACGTTCGCCCAGGCAGGGCCGGCCGAACCAGCTCGTCCCCCGAGCCACGGATAACGGCGGCCTCCGGTCCTCCACCCCTGCTGCTCCGAATCACTTTCAGAGACCATGACTTTCAAAGACCATGGACAGAAGGTGACCATGAGTGTTCAGCAGGAACCCGCCGCCACGGGAACGGCCGCGCTGCGGCGGGAGCTAGTTCCCACGGAGCTGGGTCCCTGCACGGTACGGGTCCAGCGGGGTACCGGGGGCAGGCGTACCGCGTCCGGCACAGCGGATGTCTACCTTCATGGCGCCGCGGGATCCTGGACTACTTTCCGGGCGCTGCTTCCCGCGGCGTCGGCCCATGATCGGGTGCTGATTGATCTTCCGGGCTGGGGTGAATCGACCACGGGTGCCCGACTGGAACAATTCAGCATTGAGGCAATGGCACGGGCTGTCACCGAGGTGCTGAACTCACTCGGCTACCGGCGGTGGAACCTGGTTGGCCACTCAATGGGAGGCTTCGTGGCGTTGCACATTGCCGCGGCGCAGCCGGAGCGCACCGCCAGCGTGGCCACCATTTCGGCTACCACATTCGGCGTGTCCGGGGCGGCCCGCAAGCCGCTTCGCAGCCTGCTCAGGTTTCCGGCATTTGTTGGCATGCTGCTGGCCATGCGCTCCATGGCGGCCCTGGGTCCGGCAGGGTCGGCACTGGTCCGCGCAATCGGGACCACCCGTGTGATGCGACCGCTGATGTCGCCATTCTTCGCAGAACCCGCAACCATCCCCGCCGGGGTGCTCCGCGGGCTCGGCGACGACGCCCGGCCGGCCAGCTTCTCAGCGGCAGCCCGGGCTGCGGCGCACTACGATTTTGGCCAGTGGCGCGGCATCCGCTCCCCCGTCCTGGCGATCCGCGGGGACCGCGATGTGTTCACGCCTGCGTCCGACCTGGTCCGGCTGGCCAGCATCGTCCCGCACGTCCAGAAGGTGACGATCCCGCGTTGCGGCCACTTCGCGAACCTCGAGCGGCCGGAGCAAGTGCAACGGCTGCTCGATGACCTGCTGTCTCAGTGACGTGTCCGCCGGCGCTTGGCAACCTGCCGGAGTCATCGAATATCCAGTTGAACCGACCATTGACCTGCGATACTCACCGATATATCGTTAATTATCGCCGATTGATCGGTGACCATCAGGAAGATTCAACTGACATGGAAGGGCGATGCCGTTATGAAAGGCATTCACGAGGACAAATTCACGGACGGCGCACCCACGCCGGGACGCTTCGGTCGCGGCAGGAGCCGGCGCGGACCCCACGGACACGGCGGTTTCGGGCCGGGCCGCGGGTTTGGGCCAGGTTTCGGTCCGGGATTCGGGCCAGGATTCGGTCCCGGCTTTGGTCCCGGCGGTTCACGGCGGGCCAACAGGGGCGATGTTCGTTCGGCGATTCTGTCCCTCTTGGCCGAATCACCGTCCAACGGCTACGGGCTGATCAAGACAATTGCCGATAAGACGTCGGGGGCCTGGCGTCCGAGCCCGGGGTCCGTCTACCCGACGCTCCAGCAGCTCGTTGATGAGGAGCTGATCGCGCCCGTGGGTGACGGCCGGCGCACTGAGTTCACGCTCACCGAGGCGGGCAAGGCTTATGTGGCCGATCACGCCGAGGAGTTGGGGAACGCGTGGAACACCGATCCTCAGGGATCCGGGCCGGCGTTTCACCAGAGCGTGGGCAAGCTCATGGGAGTCATCCACCAGTTCCGCTTCTCGGCATCCGAGGAACAACGCAATGCCGCAATGGAAGTAATCGATGACACCCGCCGCGCGCTCTACCGCATCCTCGCCGACTAACACCGCCGCTTACGGCAGCCCCCGCTTCGGGCGCTGACCCCTGCCGATGGCCCTCCCGGAAATGACCCCGGGAACACCACGGCGGCCCGGACCACCGCAAATGGTGATGGACTATCGCCCCCCACTTTCGGCACTTCTGTCCCTACAATTAATTGTGGCCTCCATGGCATTCACGTCCCGGGGGCGACCAAATAAGGAGGATCATCATGGGCCTGGGTGACAAGATCCACAATGCCGCCGAGAAACTCCACGGCAAAGGCAAAGAGACGGCTGGCAAAGCCACCGGCGACGAAAAGCTGAAGGCCGAAGGCAAGAGCCACCAAGTCAAAGCAGACCTGAAGCAGGCCGGCGAAAAAGTCAAGGACGCCTTCAAGAAACACTGAAAACAGGCAGCCGGAGGGCGGAGGTGCGGTCCGGATCGCACCTCCGCCCCGGCCTTTTGTCCACACAATCCACGGGCTCTTCCTACCGACGCAGGTCGAATGCCTCGCGGAGCCGCCCGACGGAGCCGCCGAGGTTCCACTCTGTGGCGAGACGCTCAAGGTCGGCCCACGAACCGCCGAGGACCGGGTGCAGTTGCGCGCCCGCCGCCTCGAGCGTCGGCAGCTCCAGGTCCCGCACGATCTTCACGACGGCGGGCGCGACCGTGAGGTAGTCCGCCGCCGCGGCGAGCTTCGACCGCACGGCAGTGGATAGCCCGCTCCCTGCGTCCGCGGCAGCCGCGAGCAGCCCGTCGAGCGTGCCGTACTCCCCGAGCAGCGACGCGGCGGTTTTCTCGCCGATGCCGGCGACGCCCGGCAGCCCGTCAGAGCTGTCACCGCGCAGGGTCGCGTAGTCGGCATACTGCCCGGGCAGCACGCGGTACTTGCCGACGACGACGGCGTCGGTCAGCACTTCGAGGTTCTTCATCCCGCGCGCGGTGTAGATCACCCGCACCTGACGGGCGTCGTCGACGACCTGGAAGAGATCACGGTCGCCCGTCACCACGTCGACCGGAAGCTCGGCGTGGCTGGCGTAGGTGCCGATGACGTCGTCGGCCTCGTGTTCGGCAGCCCCAACGACGGCGATGCCGGCGAGCTCGAGCACCCGGCGGATCATCGGAATCTGCGCCTCGAGCGCGTCCGGCACGACTTCCACATCAGGGGCGCCGGCCACCACCTCGGCGACTCGATGCGACTTGTAGCTCGGGATGAGGTCCACCCGCCACTGCGGACGCCAATCGTCGTCCCAGCACGCAACGAGATGCGTCGCGTCGTAGTCGGTGGTGAGCCGCGCGATCATGTCGAGCAGCCCGCGGACGGCGTTCACCGGGGTGCCGTCGGCGCGGCGGATCGTGTCGGGCACGCCGTAGAACGCGCGAAAGTACAGCGACGCGGTATCGAGCAGCATCAGACGGTCGGTCATGACTGATCCTGACACGCAGGCCCCGGCAACGCCACGGCGGCACAGTTGCCGCGATTGCCCGCTCGCTGTCCGACCAGTAAAACGACAGGTGGCCTCCGCGTTCCCGGATCAGGAGCGGAGCCGCAGGCCGCGAAGCTTTTTCCCTGCCTTGCGGGCTTTCTTCTCCGTCTTCCGGGCAATGCGTTCTTCCATCTCCAGCAAACTTTGCAAGCCGAGATCAGCGTCGACGGGCAGGTCCGGGATGGCCGCCAGTCTCCGCAGCAGGGCGGTCGCCATGACGCTGTCTTGATGGTCGCCGAGTACGCTCTGGAGCCGTCCAGCGGATTTAGTGAGCTTGACGGCGCGTTTGCCGTGGATCTCCATGACCGATTCGCCCGCGTGGCGCAGGCGTTTGGCGTCTTTTCGGACCTCGTGCAGCGCCGTGTCGCCGGCGGTCCGGCCGGCGGAGCGTTTGACGGCCTTCCGGGAACGCTCCACCCGTTTTGCTGCCTTGTTCACCAGCTTTCCCGTCACTTTGCGCGCGGGGCGGAAGGCGCGAGGCTTGGCAGGCGGGTGGTCCCGGAAGTCCTCAAGGGAGCCAAGGAGACGGAAATAGCGGTCGGTCTGGAGCGTCTGGAGGACGTTTCTGTAACCTGCGTTGTGGGCTGCGACCAGCTCCAGTTCGATCATCTGGTTCAAAGAGCCGGACCTCTGTTCTTCGGGGAGTTCCACCAGGTGCTGGCGAAGCCGCTCCAGCATGACTTCGGCGTCGCGGGCCGGACCCAGGATCTGGCCCAGCCACTTCAGTTCAGCCTGGAGTTCCCGGACCGCTGCGCGGTTGAAGAGTTTGCGATAGGTGGCCAGGGCGGAGCGCGCCCGGCGGGTCGCTGACCGCATCTTGTGGACGGAATCCGGTGTCCCCAGCCGCACGCCCGGATCATGGGCGATGTAGTCCTCGATCCGTGCGTCCAGATAGGCCGTCACGACGTCGGCTGCCGGCCCCTTCTTCCGGAGTTTCTTCCGGGGTTTTCCGGTCCGGGGACTGAGTTCGGCCGGCCAGGCATCCCCAAAAGTTCGGGCCAGTTTGGACGGATAGGCGGAGTGGCCTGCTCCCGTGGACGTCAGGGTTTCGGCGGTAGCGTCGAGGAACTCCCGGGTTCCGTGGACGAGTTCGAGCTCCCATTCACGCCAGTCGAGGGCCGGCCCTGGCGGCTGCAGGGCCTCGGCATGGACGAGGTCGTCGGCGAAGTCGGCCAGGTGCTCACCCTCAGGCCCGTAGAGCCGGTAGGTGGTGCGCCGCGTACTCAGCCGGGCGACGGGCACCAGTTCGTCGCCCCGTGTGAATACTTGCAGACGATCTGACAGTTCTTCAGGAACGGTCTCCGGCTGGCCCAGCGGTGCATGGATTTCCTCCCGCTGGTCCGTTCCGGCGGGAAGCTTGAGGTGCCACCCGGCGTCCGCTCCGCCCGTGCGCCGCCGCAGGGTCAGGCGCCGTGCGGCGAGGGTCAGGGCCGGGGTGTCGAAGTACACAGCCTCAAGGTGATCCGTCACGGGCTCCGCGACGTGGTCCACACCCTGGATTCCCGGCAGGTCCGGAAGCGTTGAGGAGGTCTCGGCGTCGTACTTTTGTTCCGTTTCAAGTTTTCCGGTGGTCTCCATGGCGGTCCTCCCCCTACTGGCACCGGTGGAACAGGGACTTGATTCTCCCGCGGGCGTTTCCGGCCGGTGCCTTGGCTCCTTGCGCCCAGCCCGATTCTAGGCCCGCAGGAACAGCCCGACCAGACCGTCAGCAATGCCGGGCAGGCTGCCCGCCCTGTCCTGATAGGCGTAGGCTATCTATGCTTACGGTCCTCACGCGATGCCACCCTCGGGCGTGTATTCCAGGGCACCGCGAGCCCCAGGACCGGACCGTGAAGGAGCTGGCGTGGACACACGGAAGCTGAAGTATTTTCTGGCCGTCGTTGACCACGACGGTTTCAACCGCGCCGCAGAGCACCTGCTCATCGCCCAGCCGTCCCTCTCCCAGACAATCGCGGGCCTGGAGAAGGACCTTGGGGTGCCGCTCTTTCACCGCATCGGCCGCCGCGCGGTGCTCAGCGAAGCGGGCAAGGAACTCGTCGGGCCGGCCAGACTCGTCATGCGGGACCTGGATGCCGCGCAGTCCGCGGTGCAGGCGCTGCGGGGCGTGCGGAGCGGGCGGTTGGACATTATCACTATGCCCTCCCCCGGCATTGAGCCGCTGACGTCCATGATCGCCGAGTACACCCGGGCGCATCCGTCGGTGCGGCTCAACGTCAGTGCGGCGTTCACGCCCGAGGAGGTAGTTGAGTCCGTCCGCAGCGGCAGCACCGAGATCGGCCTGGCCGGATCCCCAAACCCCATCCGAGTCCTGGGCGTCCAGGTCCTGGAGCTTGAGCGCCAGCCGTTGATCCTCATCGTCAACCCGCAGGCGGACACGTACGGTCCGGGGACGGCCATTCAGCGTGAGGATCTGGGCGGTCACCGGCTGATCGCAAGCCAGCGCGGGTCCCTGATGCGCTGGCTGGTCGACGATGCGCTGGCCCGTGGCGTCAACACTGAAATCGTGGTGGAGGTCGCGCACCGGACCTCGATCCTGCCGCTGGTCCTGGCCGGGGTGGGCCACGCCGTGATGCCCTCATCCTGGGCGCCGCTGGCGCACAAGTCAGGATTGCGGACCCTGCTGATCGAACCCGTGTCCCATCTCGACGTCGCCATCCTGAGCCGGAAGGACGACCTGACGCCCGCCGCCAAAGCCTTCTTGGCCGTCGCAGAGCTGCATGTGGCGGCCGCCTAAGGGCCCCACGCCGGCGACCAATAGGTTGAGCCTATTTAGCGCATCGAATCTTGGTCTTGGACGGCGGCTGGTGCCGGGCCGTCTACTTGAAGAGGACAAGCAGTGTGACGCTGCTAACACACTCAACGAGGAGGTAGGCACATGAGCGCCACCCAGAAATTCAGCATCGCTTCAATTCCCGCCGACGGCGTCGGCAAGGAAGTTGTCTCCGCCGGCCGCCGCGTCCTGGACGCCCTGGCGGAGAACTCCGCCGGGAAGTTCGCCTTTGACTGGACCGAGTTCCCGTGGGGCTGCGGCTACTACGAAAAGACCGGCCAGATGATGGACCCCAAGGGCCTGGAAACCCTGAAGGACTTCGACGCCATATACTTCGGTGCCGTCGGCTGGGAAAATGTCCCGGACCACATCAGCCTCTGGGGCCTGCGCCTGAACATCACCCAGAACTTCGACCAGTGGGCCAACATCCGCCCGGTGAAGTTCCTTCCGGGCATCGAGTCCCCGCTGCGCAAGGCCGACAACACCGAACTCGACTGGATCGTGGTCCGCGAAAACAGCGAGGGCGAATACGCCGGCCTCGGCGGCCGCAACCTCAGCGGCCGCGGCCCGGGCAACGAGGTGGCCCTGCAGACCGCACTGTTCACCGAAAAGGGCTGCGAGCGGATCATGCGCTTCGCCTTCGACCTCGCCCGGACCCGCATGGTGAAGAAGGTCTCCTCCGTCACCAAGTCCAACGCCCAGCAGTACGGCATGGTCCTCTGGGACGAAGTCTTCAACCGTGTCGCCGTGGACTACCCGGACGTGGCCACCGAAAGCGTCTTGGTCGACGCCATGAGCGCCAAGTTCATCCTGCACCCCGAAGACCTCTCCGTCGTCGTCGCCTCGAACCTGAACGCGGACATCCTCTCGGACCTCGGCTCGGCCCTGGCCGGAAGCCTCGGCCTGGCGGCCAGCGCGAACCTGAACCCTGAACGCCGCTTCCCGTCCATGTTCGAACCGGTCCACGGCTCCGCGCCGGACATCGCCGGCAAAGGCATCAGCAACCCGATCGGCGCGATTGCCAGCGCCGCCCTAATGCTGGACCACTTCGGCCTGCACGAGGAAGCCCGCCGCATCGAGGCCGCCATCGAGCAGACCACGGCCGCCGGCCACCTGACGCGCGACGTCGGCGGCGAGACCAACACCGATGACGTCACCGACGCCATCATCAAGGCCCTCACCCACACCCTGGCCGCCGTCTAGCCAGGCCACGTTCGGGGCGGGCGGCGCCGCGCACCGTCGCCGCCGCCCGCCCGACCCAGCTCTTCATTCTTCAAACACCACTGGCATTCACATTCCACAATGAGGTAGGAATCATGGCACCAATCACCACCACGGGCACCGCCGCGGCAGCGAAAACAGCGGCCCCCAAGACACGCTGGTACAGGCAGTTGTACTTCTGGGTATTGACCGGCATAGTCCTCGGCATTCTCGTGGGCTGGCTTGCGCCCACCGCCGCCGTCGCCCTGGAACCGATCGGCACCACGTTCGTCAACGCCATGAGAATGCTGATCGGTCCGATCGTGTTCCTGACCATCGTCGGCGGCATCGCCAGCGTCGCGGACCTAAAGAAGGTCGGCATGACCGGCTTGAAGGCCCTGACGTACTTCCAGATCGGCACGATTTTCGCCCTGCTCTTCGGCCTAGTCGCCATCAACATCTTCCGCCTCGGCGACGGCGTCAACGCCGATGCCAGCGCCATCAAGACCACGGACTCCGCGGCCAAGCTCATCGACGCCGGCGCCCACCAGGAATGGTGGCAGTTCCTCACCCACATCATTCCGACCAGCATCGCCGCGCCCTTCGTGGAGGGCGACATCCTCCAGATCATCTTCATCGCCGTGATCTTCGGCATCGCCCTGAACGCCATGGGCAAAGTCGGCGCGCCGGTCCTGGACGGGGTCCAACGCCTCACCGGGGTCATGTTCAAGATCCTAGGCTTCATCATGAAGGCCGCCCCGCTGGGTGCCTTCGGCGCGATGGCCTTCGCCGTCGGCAAGTACGGCGTCTCCTCCCTCTCCAGCATGGGCGGGCTGATCGTGCTCTTCTACGCCACCTCGATCCTGTTCGTCGTCGTGGTCCTCGGATCCGTCATGGCCTTTTTGAAGCTGAACATCTTCAAGATGATCCGCCACCTCAGGGAGGAATACCTGCTCATCCTCGGCACCTCCACCGCCGAACCGGCGTTGCCGGGCCTGATGCGCAAGCTTGAGCATGCAGGGGTCAAGAAGGAAACCGTCGGACTCGTGGTCCCCACCGGATACAGCTTCAACCTCGACGGCGCCGCCATCTACCTTTCGCTGGCCGCCGTGTACATCGCCCAGGCCACGAACACCGAGCTGACCATCGGCCAGCAGTTGGGCCTGATCGCGGTCATGCTGCTCACGTCCAAGGGCGCGGCCGGCGTCGCCGGCGGCGGCTTCATCGCCCTGACGGCCACCCTGGCCACCATCGGAACCATCCCGGCTGCCGGCATCATGCTCATCTTCGGCATCGACAAGTTCATGTCCGAATGCCGGGCCTTGGTGAACTTCACCGGCAACGCCGTCGCCACCCTGTTCATCGCCTGGTGGGACCGGACGCTGGACGCGGACCGTGTCCGCCGCGTCTTCAACGGCGAAGTGGTTGAGCCCCTGCCCAGCGAGGATCCGACACCACTCGACGAGTTCACGGACATCGCTGCTGACCTGACCGACTACGACCGTCACACGCCCAGGGAAATCAGTCCCCAGCGCCCAGAACCGGCCGACGTTGACCAGCCATCCAGCGACGACCGCCGTTCCGCCTACTCGAAAACCATCTGACATGTTCACAGCACCCGCCCCGAAAAGCGTTCGAGCCCTGATCGCACCCGACAAGTTCAAAGGCAGCCTCACGGCCGGCGAAGTGGCCGATGCCCTGGCATCAGGACTCCGCTCCGCATCTGGTGTCACCGGCGGGGCCGGGACGATCCACTGCGAACTGCTTCCGCTGGCGGACGGAGGTGACGGCAGCGTGGACGCCGCCGTCGCCTCCGGCTTCACCCGGCGCAGCTACACCGTCGCAGGACCCACCGGCCGGCCCGTCCAGGCCAGCATCGCGTTCGACGGCGCCACCGCCGTCGTCGAGGTGGCCAACACCTGCGGCCTCGGACTCCTGCCGGGCGGAACAATGGAGCCGCTGGATGCCTCCAGCCGCGGCTTCGGCGAGGCGATTCTGTTCGCGCTCAGCCTGAAACCGGCCAGGATCGTCCTTGCCCTGGGCGGCAGCGCCAGCACCGACGGCGGCATGGGCATGCTCACCGCCCTCGGGTTCAGCTTCCGCGACGCCGACGGCCGGCAGCTCTACGGCAGCGGCGGGGCGCTGGCACAGATCCACACCATCGAACGGACCACATTTCCCGAACTGGCCGACACGGAGCTCATTGTCGCCAGCGATGTTCACAACCCGCTGCTCGGCGCCCAGGGCGCACCGGCGGTCTTCGGTCCGCAAAAGGGCGCCGGACCGGCGGAGATCGCGGCCCTCGACAAGGGCCTCAAACATGTCGTCGCCAGGCTGACGGCGGCGGGCATCACCGATGCGGCCCGGTTGGCTGGACACGCGGGCGCCGGCAGCGCCGGAGGAATCGGCTACGCGTGCCTGCTGCTGGGGGCAAAGCAGGTCTCGGGCGCCGACTATTTCCTGGACCTGCTGGACTTCAATGCCCGCAAGGACACCTGCGACGTCGTCATCACCGGCGAAGGCAGCATCGACGAACAAACCCTTGCCGGGAAGTTGCCCGCGGCCGTGGCCCGGCGATCCGGATCCCGTCCAATCATCGCCGTCGCCGGCCGCTCCCTCCTGCCCCAGGAACGGTGGTCCGAAATGGACCTCACCCGGGTCTACACCTTGGCCGAGTACACCGATCAGAACTCGTCCAAAGACCCCGAGCTTTCCGCCGCGCTGCTTCGCCGGATCGGCAAGGACATCGGCACGAGCCTGCTGTAGCCTCGCCGCGGAAGACAGAAACGCCCGCCCGGGTAACCCGAGGCGGGCGTTCGCTGCGCTAAAAGGTCCTGGCTAGTGCTGCCGGCACCCGGGAAACGAGCTGACCGGCATCAGTATTGAGCAGTCGGGGGTACAAGCTGCGTCCTGAAGACCCCAGCGCTATGAACGGGATGACCTGGAGACGTAGAACGCGTGGAGTTGTCGCCCCCGGGCAGCGGGACGAGTGCCTGTTCCAGGCAGGGCTGCTGGCCGGTGCGCGCTGGGAGGCATCTGCTGTCCTGATTGCAGCTCTTCCAGGACGTCGCCGAGCTGCGAAGCCTCGCCCACATCACCCGGCAGGACATTGCCGGCAGCTTCGTGCTGTCCGGGCTGCCGCCCAGACACGCCGAGAATTACGAAGCCCGGTTTGCCCAGCAGTTTCTGGTCATTGCCGCCGACATGGCCGGTGCGCTGATCCACGGTTGGACCGGTCCCTCCCGCGTGGCCCAGGAGTTGGCGGTCCGGTGCCTGCTGGACCAAGTGGAAGTCATCGAGGACCTGTACGCGCTTGACCCTGGGGACGGCTGGCGCGGCCTGCTTGACGATGAACGGTTTCGAAGGCGACGTTGAACTGAACATGCAGCTCGGCCTCGCGCCGATGGAGTTCAGGGACCGGCTTGGGTCCTTCAACGACTCCTGCGTTCCGGGTTTCGTGCGCGGATCACCTACACCTCGCTCCCCCCTCGACTGTGTAATGAGCCGATAGCGTACCTTTCCTCAACCTGAACGAGGCTGGGCGGGGCTGGCCGCAAGCCGGTGCTTGAAGTACTGACGGAGCAAACACGGCTACGTTGCTGCTGATGAAGATCGGCGGCTCCGCCCGGACGGACTCTAAGCGGCCGAGACGCTGGCCGCGCGCTTCGTCGCCGTGACAACTCCGCTTGGAAGATCGCCACGGAGGACCGCGTCGAAGTTTTGCCACACGGTCGCGATCCGGCGTTGGACGTTTTCCCAGCCCACGCCTGCCATGTGGGGCGTGCAGACTACCTGTTCCATATTCAGCAGCTCACTGCCGGTATCCAGCGGCTCCTTGTCGAAGACATCAAGTCCGGCTCCTGCGATGCGCCCCTGCCGCAAACTTTCAATGAGCGCGTCCTCATCCACAACTTCACCGCGACCAACATTGACGAGAATGCCGCTTCGCTTCATCAGGGCAAGTTCGTCCCGTCCGATCAGCTTGTTTGTTTGCTCGTCGAGGGGAAGACTCAGGCAAACGACGTCGGACACCGCCATCAGCTCCTCCAGCGGGACGCCGCGGGCGGGGACCAATTCCGACACGGTCAGCGGGATCTCGGCATTGTCGTAGAAGATCACATTGGCGCCGAAACCGTGGTGGACGATCTTGCCGACCCAGCGGCCGATATTCCCCAGCCCGACAATGCCGACTGTTTTGTTGTACAGCTCTGAATAGGACGTCTCGTCCAGGTCCTGGCGCCATTTTCCTTCTCGTAGCAACTGCGTGGAGGCTGGAATCCGCCGCAGCACCGTCAGCATCAACGTCAGAGCATGCTCCGCGACAGAGATGGAATGGGTCTTCATCTGGGCCACCGGAACACCCAGTTCGTCCAGGATGCTGACTGGAAGCTGGCCGTAGCCGGAGCTCATGTATTGGATAAACTGCACGTTCTTGGCGGCCCGGAATACCTCTTCGGGAACGTCGACGCCGGAGATCAGGAAATCTGCGTCCGCGACTTCACGGCAGATTTCCGACACATCCGCCGATAGCGGCATTACTTTCACGTTGAAGCCCTCTGGCGTCGATTCCAGAATACGGTCGACGTAATCGTTCAGTGGGTTTACGAACAGAACCTTGTATGTCATTGGTGGCATCTTTCTTGAGTCAATGTCTGTCGACTGCGACCTGACAATCTGAGTGAGCAGAACACGAGTGTCTGCGAGGGGTGTCAGTCGGTCATGGCCACGGCGGGCCGACGGGGCCGCCTACCTATCAGCTAGGCCGGCAAGGCTTTTACGACGGTGTCCAGCACTTCCTGGGTTCCGGCTGGTCCCCCTAAGTCGCGTGCCAAGGGTCCTGTTGCCAGCGCTGACTCGACGGCGATTTGAATGTTCTGTGCTATTTGGGTGCAGAGGTCGTCGCCGCGGCGTTCGCCCAGCCATTCCAGCATCATCGCGGCAGACAGGATCATCGCGGCCGGGTTTGCAACCCCCTGGCCCGCGATATCCGGGGCACTCCCGTGCGACGGCTGGAACACGCCGTGTGTAAGGCTGACGTCCGCAGAAGGCGCGACGCCGAGACCTCCGACGAGGCCGGCGGCGATCTCCGACACGATGTCGCCGAAAATGTTCTCTGAAACGACGACGTCGTAGCGTTCCGGATCAGTCACCATGTACATGGATCCCGCATCGATGTAGTATTTTGCACTTCCGACATCGGGGCTTTTGGCGGCGACTTCGTCGAAAACCTTCTCCATCAAAACGTTGCTGCGCAATGCGTTCGACTTGTGCAGCAACGTCACATGCCCCGGCGTGCCCCTCTTGCGGCGTGCCCGCGCCTGTGAAAATGCGACGTCAAACAGCTTCTCGCACGTGGCGCGGGTGATCGTCATACGGTCACTGGCACTCTCGTCACTGGGCTCATGATGATCCGCCAGTCCGGCAAACATTCCTTCAGAGGTTTCACGGATCACGAGCATGTCGATGTCCTTCGCCTTAACAGGGCTCTCGACTCCCTCAAAAAGCCGGACCGGCCGAAGGCTTGAGAAAAGTCCGTAGTGGGCCCGCATTTCAACCTGGGCGCCCAGTTCCAGACCCTCCGGTCCGCGCACGTCCGGGAGCCCCATCGCGCCGAACAGCACAGCGTCCTTCTGGCCGATTTCATCCATATCGGCAGCGGTGATTTTTCTTCCTGTACGGCGGTAAAGGTCTGCGCTGAAGTCGTAGAACGTGTAATTAAGCTTCAGCCCATAGCGCGCTTCGCATTCATTCAATACGGACAGAGCCGCTTCGACGACTTCAGGTCCGATTCCGTCCCCGGGGATGACAGCGATGTCATAGTGAGTCATGGTTTTCCTGCCTTGCTGATTACGAGCGCTTCCGCGCAGGGTGTCCGCTCCGGGGGCGTAAGCATCGCTTTCGCGGATGCGTTCCCTCGAGCAAATCCCACGCAATGGGAAAGATTGTTTGCTAAGTGGGAAGACGCTAGCAGAAGATGACCTAGCTCACAAGATGAACTTCGGAGCAGCTGACGCAGCACGTGGAGCCCACCGCGCCTGGTGACCGCCGCCGCCGCGACCACCGCCGCGACTCCTCCTTCTTTCTGAGAACCCACCCCCGACCTGTTGCGCACATCACATTGCGCTGCTATCGTCGATCCGCCATATGGCAAGCTTCTCCCACTCAGTGGGAATTGGGGTGACTTTGCACTCAATGACGCAGGCAGGAAAACATGACGCAGGAACTTCACTTTGAGGGGAACTCCCTCCCGCTCCAGGGCATCCGCGTGCTGGAACTTGGCAGCTTTATCGCAGGGCCGTTTGCGGCCCGCCTCTTTGCCGATTTCGGCGCGGAGGTCATCAAGATTGAAAAGCCTGACGGCGGCGATGAGCTTCGCGACTGGCGCAAGACCCGCGGCACGACGTCCATGCTGTTCCGCACCATCGGCCGCAATAAGAAGTCCGTGGCCCTTGACCTCCGCTCCGATTGCGGCCTCGAGGCGGTCAAGAAGATCGCCGCGCAGTGCGACGTCGTGATCGAAAACTTCCGTCCCGGCACGCTGGAAAGGTGGGGCCTGGGCCCGGAAGTACTGCAGGCACTCAACCCCGACCTCGTAATGGTCCGCATCTCCGGCTACGGCCAGACCGGCCCGTATAAGAACCGCGCCGGCTTCGGCAGCTCTGCCGAGTCCTTCGCCGGACTCCGCTACGTCACCGGCGAGCCGGACCGTCCCGCGGGCCGGGCGGCAGCAAGCATGGGTGACACCGTCGCCGGCCTTTACGGGGTGATCGGTGCCCTGATGCTTATGCTGCAGAAAGCCCGTGGACTGGACACGGGCACCTCCAAAGTGGTCGATGTCGCGCTTTACGAAGGCGTTTTCAGCCTCCTCGAATCCCTCGTCCCGGACTATGACGCCTACGGCATGATCCGCAAGCGTACCGGCGGCGCCCTGCCCGGTGTCGTTCCTACCGGCTCGTACCTGTGCCAGGACAACCTCGAGGTGGTCATCGGGGGAAACTCGAACTCCGTTTTTGAACGGCTCATGCGGGCCATCGGCCGCGACGACCTCGCCGAGGACGAAACCCTCCTCGGCACTGAGGCCCGCGGCGCCCGCGAGGAAGAGCTTAACGGCGCCATCTCCGCCTGGACCGGAAGCATGCCGCTGACGGAGGTGCTGGACAAGCTGGACCACGCCGGCGTCCCGGCTGGCCCCGTCTATGACGCGCCCAGCATCGCCGTTGACAAGCACTACCTGGCCCGCGACATGATCCAGACCCACGAGGTGGTCATCGAGGACGAACCTGAGTTGATCCGCTTCCCGGGCGTCGTGCCCAAAATCCCGGGTCACCAGGGCCAGGTCAAGTGGATCGGCCCCGAGCTGGGCCAACACACCCATGAGGTTCTCCGGGACCTAGCGGGCATGGACGACGACCAAATCGCCGAACTCGGACTGCAGGAGGTGCGCTAGGTGAAGGTGCAGATCACCGACGTCTTCCTGCGTGACGGCCTGCAGGATGAACCGGTCATCGTCTCCACAGCCCACAAGCTGGAAATCGCCCAAGCCCTCATCGCAGCTGGAATCAGGCGCCTCGAGGCCGCCTCCTTCGTAAATCCCCGGCGGGTTCCGCAAATGGCCGACGCCGCTGACGTAGTCTCTTCGCTCCCGGCAGTCGAGGGCGTGACCTATACCAGCCTTGCCCTCAACGGAAAGGGCATCGAACGTGCCGTCGGGGCCGGCGCCCAGGACATCCAGGTAGTCACCTCGGCCAGCCAGGCGCACAGCAACGCCAACGCCGGACAAGCCGTCGAGGACGCCCTCGCCAACATCGGCGCAACCGTTGCCCGGTACCCGCAAACCCATTTCTTCGCGGGCATTTCCACAGCATTCACCTGCCCCTTCGAGGGCAGCATCGACCCCAAGTACCTGCTTCGCGTGGTCCGTGCCTTCAGAGACATGGGAATCAAAGACGTCGGCCTGGCCGACACCCTGGGCACCACACCCACCGCGCAGGTGCTGGCCAGCCTGGACTACGTCCGCGACGCCGAACCAGACCTGACCTACTACCTCCACCTGCACAACGCCCACCACCAGGCGCTGGCGACGGCGGGCGCGGCGGCAAGTGCCGGCGTCGTCCGCTTTGACGCCGCCCTGGGCGGCTACGGCGGCTGCCCGTTTGCTCCCGGCGCCCACGGCAACATCGCCACCGAGGAACTCGTCAAATACCTGCACGACGCCGGCCACGAGACAGGCATCGATGAGAACCGCCTGGCAGACGCAGTCCGTCTGGCTCGCGACGTGCTGGCGCACTCCCCCGCAGCGCTGCTGGACCCGGCACCCTAACTCCCGACCGGCTAAACCCTGCTCAACCTCAAAACACTTCAATAAACCCTCCACACCGAACAGTTCCTTCCCACCATTCTGGAGACGATGATGTCAACAAACCCACGCACCACGGAGACCACTAAAGAACAAACGGATGACGCCATGAGCGAGACAAGCCCCGGCCCCACCGGTGGTATCGAACACCCCGTCACCAAGACTGTGGGAACCCGTCCCGGCACCCATTACCCCGGCAGGCTCGGGTTTAAAATCGCCAGTATCCCCGCCCCGCTCTATCTCGTCCTCGCCGCTTTGGTCCTCACCGCCGCAATTACGGGCAACCTCCCGGACACGATGGTGGTCGGCTTTGCCACCACCATCCTCCTCGGCGGGCTCTTCATCTGGATCGGCAACCTCTTCCCGGTGGTCCGCGACTTCGGGCTGCCGACCATCCTGTGCACCTTCGCTCCCGCCACGCTGGCTTACCTCGGCCTCATGCCCGAAAACCTGGTCACCGTGGTCCAGAACTTCATCGACGGCCACGGCTTCCTGGACTTCTTCGTCGTCGGCATCATCGCCGGATCCATCCTCGGCATGCCCCGCGCCCTCCTGCTCAAGGCCGGCCCGCGCTTCGCGGTCCCCGTTGTGGGCTGCCTGATCGCCACGTTCGTCCTGGTCGGGCTCATCGCCGCCGCAACGGGCTTCGGGTTCATCCAAGGCATCCTCTTTGTCGCCGCGCCCATTATGGCAGGCGGCCTGGGCGTTGGAGCCCTGCCGATGTCCAAAATGTACGCCTCGGCAACCGGCGGCGATTCCGCCAACTTCATGGGGGACCTGATGTCCGCCGTCGTCATGGCCAACGTCGTGTGCATCCTCATCGCCGGCATCTACAACGGCCTCGGCAAACGCAAAAAGCAACTCTTCGTCGGCTTCAACGGCCACGGCCAGCTGCTGCGCATCAAGGGCCGCTCCGACGAGCTAACCCTGCCGCCCAAGCGCGACGCCTCCTCGTTCATCGCCCTGGGCAAAGGCCTGCTCATCGCCGGCAGCCTGTTCGTCTTCGGGAACCTGATGGGCGCCTTCGCCCCCGGACTGCACCCCTACGCGTGGGCCATCATCGCAGCAGCTGCCGTCAAGATCTTCGGCCTGCTCCCGCAGGATGTTGAGGACTCCACAGCGGACTGGGGCGACCTGATCGGCGCCATCCTGGTCCCGGCACTCCTGGTGGGCGTCAGCCTGACCTACATCAACATCACCGATGTCCTCGCTTCATTGAGCAACCCGCTGTTCATCCTGCTCACCGTATGCACCGTGGTCATCGCCACCCTGACCTCCGGCGTCCTTGGCTGGCTGGTGAAGTTCAACTTCGTCGAAGCATCCATCACACCAGGCCTGGTCATGGCAGACACCGGCGGCAGCGGCGACGTCTCAGTCCTGAGCGCCGCCAACCGCATGCACCTCATGCCCTTCGCCGCCCTCACCAACCGCCTGGGCGGAGCACTCGTCCTGTTCGTGACGTCGCTGATCGTCCCATTCCTCGCCTAACAGCAGGATCTTCGACGGCGGTGCCCGGCTCAAGCAGCCGGGCACCGCTGTGTGCCATACCAATGAAAGGACAACCATGACCAGCACCAGCACTGAAGCCATACTCGCGGACCGGCCACGACTCCCGGACGAGGGACATGTCGCGGCCGCTGTCGCCGACGTCGTTGCGCAGCGCGCGGCGCACCTGTTCGGCCTCATGGGCAACGGCAACGTCCACCTCATCAGCCGCCTGACGCGCCGCGGCTGCCCCTTCACCTCCGCACGCCACGAGTCAGCCACAGTTGCCATGGCTGACGCCTACTATCGGGCCACCGGAAACATCGCAGCAGCGACTACAACCTACGGCGCCGGCTTTACTAACGCCTACACCACCCTCGCCGAGGCGCGGATAGCCCGGATCCCGCTGGTCCTGGTGGTGGGGGACGCGCCCTCCACCGGTCCCCGGCCCTTCGACGTCGACCAGGCCAAAGCGGCAGAAGCTGCCGGTGTCGTCACCCTCGTCGCCGGCCCGGGCAACGCAGAGGCCATCACCCACCGCGCCTTCGACCTCGCCCTGCAGACCGTCCAGCCCGTGGTGCTGGCCATCCCTTACGACCTTGCCACGGCCCCGCCATCCGATCCCCTGCCCCTTGAACCTATGCCCACCAAACGGGCGTGGCCCGCCAATCCTGGCGACCTCGACCTGGTGGCCCGACTTCTCACCGCCGCAAAGCGGCCGCTGATCCTGGGCGGACGGGGCATGCTCCTGGCCGACGCAGTAGCTCCCCTTCTCCATCTCGGCGACCGCCTGGGCGCCCTCTTCATGACCTCTCTCATGGCAGCCAACGCATTCAACAGCTCCTGGGACCTGGGCATAGCAGGCGGCTTCACCCGACTTCACCGCCTCGACATCGCCCGCCAGGCAGACATGGTCCTGGTCGTGGGAGCCAGCCAGAACCTGTTCCAAACCCGCTATGGCACCCTGTTCCCCGCGGAAACGAAGATCGTCCGGATCGATAACGAACCGGACCCAGGCAACATCCCGTCCGCGGAGTACATCCGGGCGGACATCCGCCCCTTCGTCGAGGGCCTGCTGGACCGCGTGGCCACTGCCACGACAACAACTTGGCGGGACAGTGCCCCCGAAGTAGCAAGCCCCGCGTTCCGCTCGTCCCTCCCCAGCGAGAACCCCGAGGAGTTCGGCCCGGACGGCCGGCTGAATCCCCGGGCAGTCGTAGCCGCCCTGAACGCAATCCTGCCATCGGAACGCTCCGTGGTGATGGACGGCGGACACTTCATCGGCTGGGCACCCATGTACCTGTCCGTCCCCGACCCTCATGGCATGATCCTCGTGGGCAGTGGATTCCAGTCAATCGGCCTCGGGTTCGGGTCCGCCGCCGGTGCCTCTGTTGCCCGCCCCGAGCGCACCACCGTGCTAGTCAGCGGTGATGGCGGCGGCTTGATGGGCCTCGCCGACTTCGAAACCTTCATCCGGGCCACCCGCAGAGGCGTGGTGGTGGTGCTCAACGATTCGGCGTACGGTGCAGAGCTGCACCAATACGCCGTCAAGGGGCTGCACGATCACGCGATGCTGATTGACGAAGTAGACTTCGCCGCCGTCGGCCGCGCCCTCGGCACCTCCGGCGCAAAGGTTCGCACCATGGCAGACCTGCAGCACCTTCAGAATTGGCTCGCCACCCATGACGAAGGCGTCTTCGTCCTGGACGTAGCGATCTCCCAGAAAGTGGTGGCCGAATGGATGGTGGAGTCCGTGGCCGCGAAGGGATAGAGGACACGTAGGCTGACCCTATGCCCACTCCTGAGAAAAACGGCGGCAACCGCACTCTGGAACGTGCAGCCGCCATCCTCGATTCCGTAGGCCGGTCTGCCGTTTCAGCCAGTGAGCTGTCCCGCCGCACCGGCCTATCGCTGTCCACGGCGCACCGCCTGGCGCTGCAACTGGCCGAATACGGCTTCCTTCGCCGTGCCGACTCCGGCGCCTTCCGTCTGGGTGACCGGTTCGTCCGGTCGGCGCTGGAAAACGCCAGCTTGCCTGTCCTTCATGACCTGCGCGACCGTACCGGTGAGTCAGCGCAGCTGTGGGTCCGTCGGGGTGATGACCGCCTCTGCCTGCTCAGCGTCGACAGCCGGCACGAGCTCCGGGCCACACTGCCTCCCGGGTCAAGGCTGCCCTTGCCGTTTGGGTCCAGCGGCCGTCTACTCGCAGGTGACGACGAGGTTATGGCTGAATTGGCGGCGACGGGCTGGATCGAATCTGTTGGGGTTCGCACTCCCGGACTGGGCTCGATCAGTGCTCCCGTCTGGGCCGACGGGGCGATCATTGCCGCGGTCTGCCTCGCCATGCCCCTGGCCCGGGTCTCCACTTCCCCCGGAAAGGACTATGGCGATGTGGTGGTTCAGGCCGCACGCCGGATTGCGGAAGCCACGACAGGCACATGAGACGTACCAAACCTGTTGCTAGAGCTTCACGCGCAGGCCTGGGAACCCCTGGGCACTCGGATCGGGAGTAGGGGATCGCGGAGGTAGAGCCAGCTTGCCGTACACCCCAACCTGACGTCAGGCAGGGGGCCGAAAGGGTATCAGAATAGGGTTCGGATGCATCTTTTCTGACAATGGCGCGGGAAACTCTCAGACCCTAACTTGACGCTATTGACTCGATTGCCAGCGGCAGGGCGGCACATGATCGGTTGTCGATGTTCGGTCTGGGAATCGACGTTCTGGCCGCCACTCAATTGCCAGTCGTTGTCTGGACAATTGAGCCTTGGCGACGCCATCCCCGCGCGACTATCCCCAGGGAATTGATCCGAACACCAGCGCCGGTCATCCACCGGCGAAATCGAGACAGTGAAACCGGCGAGACGGCCCAGCCGGACTTTCGGGAACCTAGCCGATCAGCGCCAACACTGCCCCGGCCGCGACCACTCCACCGGCTCCGGTGCGGACGTCAGTGACAGTGCCGTCCCGGTGCGCGGAGACCTGGGTTTCCATCTTCATGGCTTCAAGGACCACAACCGGGTCCCCTGCCGAGACCTCGGCGCCGGGTTCAACGAGCCACTTCACCACGGTCCCGGCCATGTCGGCGCGCAGCTCCCCGGCGTCGGCAGGGGCGGCAGCGCCGCCGTCGGACGCTGCTTCCAGGGACAGCCCGGCGGGCAGCGGACTGCCAGAGCGCGTCCAACCGTCCAGCAAGTCGGCCGGAAGGCCGACGGCGAGGCGCCGGCCGTCCACGTCGACGGTGATGGTGCGGCGTTCGCCGCCGGGCGCCGCGGTGCTGTAATCGGGATCGGCAGAGATCGAGGCACTGTCCGCGAAATCGGTTTCGATCCAGCGGGTGTGGATGCCCAGCCCGTCCTCGGACGTGAAGTCCGGGGACTCCAGCACGGCCCGGTGGAACGGCAGCACGGTGGCGACCCCGGTGATGCGCATTTCGGCGAGGGCACGGCGGGCGCGGCGCAGGGCCTGCTGGCGGTCCGCGCCAGTGACGATCAGCTTCGCGAGCAGGGAATCGAACTGCGGCGCGACGAAGGAGCCGGAGCGGACGCCGGTGTCGAGGCGGATGCCCGGGCCGGTGGGGCCGGCGAACTCGCCGATGGTGCCGGGTGAGGGCAGGAAGCCGCGGCCCACGTCCTCGGCGTTGAGCCGGAATTCGAAGGCGTGTCCGCGCGGGGCCGGATCCTCTGCCAGGCGCAGCGGCTCCCCCGCTGCGATCCGGAACTGTTCCTGGACGAGGTCGATCCCCGTGGTTTCCTCGGTGATGGGGTGCTCCACCTGGAGTCGGGTGTTGACCTCGAGGAATGCCACGGTGCCGTCCGCGGCGACCAGGAATTCCACCGTGCCGGCGCCGGAGTAGCCGGCTTCCCGGCAGACAGCCTTGGCGGCGTCGTAAATCAGTTTGGTCTGCTCTTGGCTGAGGAACGGTGCGGGTGCCTCCTCCAGGAGCTTCTGGTGCCGGCGCTGCAGTGAGCAGTCGCGGGTTCCGACGACCACGACGTTGCCGTGCGAGTCCGCCAGGACCTGCGCCTCGACGTGGCGCGGGCGGTCCAGGTAGCGCTCCACGAAGCACTCGCCGCGTCCGAAGGCGGACACTGCTTCACGGACGGCGGAGTCGAAGGCTTCCTCGACCTCGTCGATGGCCCGGACCACCTTCATGCCGCGGCCGCCGCCGCCAAAAGCGGCCTTGATGGCGATCGGCAGGCCGTGCTGTTCGGCGAAGGTCCGGGCCTCGGCAGCCGTGTCGACGGGACCGTCGCTGCCGGCCACCAAGGGTGCGCCGGCCCGCACGGCCGCCTCGCGGGCCGTGATCTTGTTGCCGAGCAGCCGGATCGCGTCCGGCGTCGGACCGATCCAGGTCAGTCCGGCGTCCAGGACCGCCTGGGCAAAGTCGGCGTTCTCGGAGAGGAAGCCGTAGCCGGGGTGGACGGCGTCCGCTCCGGACTCGGCCGCCACGGCGAGGAGCTTGGGGATGTTCAGGTACGTGTCCGCGGGCGAGTTGCCGTCCAGGCTGAAGGCAACATCTGCGGCGGAGACGTGCAGGGCGTCGGCGTCGATATCGGCGTAGACGGCGACGGACGCCAGCTGCGCGTCATCGCAGGCCCGGGCTATGCGGACCGCGATTTCTCCACGGTTGGCGATCAGGACCTTGCGCATCAGTTACTCGCTTCTTCTTCGGTGGTGGCGGCTTCGTTGCCGTGTTCGGTGGTGGCAGATTCGGCCCAGCGGAAGCGGATCTTGCCGCCGATGGGTACCTGCGCGGCGAGGTCCAGCTGGGAGTCGACCACCACGGCGATCACCGGGTAGCCGCCGGTGATGGGATGGTCGGCCAGGAAGAGCACGGGCAGGCCCTCCGGCGGGACCTGCAGGGCGCCCGCCACGGTGCCCTCGCTGGGCAGTTCGCCCTGGCGGCTGCGCTGCAGCGCGGTCCCGTCCAGCCGCATGCCGACCCGGTTGGACTGCGGCAGCACGGACCAGTCCTGGGCGGTGAAAGAGTCCAGCGCCGCCTGATCGAACCAGTCGGCGCGGGGGCCGGGGACGACGTCGAGGACGGTCACCCCGGTGCCCGGGTAGTCCGGCTGCAGTTCGGGGGCCCCGACGACGCCGGATTCGGCCTCCCCGCCTGCGGCCAGCACCTGCCCGGCGGTCAGGGGCGCCGGGCCGATCCCGGACATGGTGTCCGTGGAGCGGCTACCCAGCACCAGGGCTGCAACCACCCCGCCGCGGACCGCGAGATAGCTGCGGAAGCCGCTCCGCGGCGCGCCAAGGCTGAGGGTTTCGCCGTCGAGCAGCGCGAACGGGGCGGCCATCGGCACCGTGCGGTGCCACGTTTCGCCGGCGCTGTCCGGCGCCGACTCGATACTCAGTGCCGACGGCGCGCCGGTGACCGCGAGGACCTGGTCCGCCACGGCCTGGACCTTGAGGCCGCCGGCGACGGTCTCGATGGCCGCGGCCGACGGCGCGTTCCCGACAAGGCGGTTGGCCCGGCGCAGCGAGGCCCGGTCCAGCGCACCGGCGGCGGACACGCCGAGGCCGGAATGGCCGTGCCGACCGAGGTCCTCGACAAGGCTCTGCAGGCCCGGCGCAACGATCCGGAGTCCGGAAGCGACGTCCGCGGCAGCCGGTTCCGGCGCGGTGCCGGCCGGCTCAGGGGCGAGCGTGACCGCATCCCGGACGGGCCGGAACTGCACCCGGTGGCCGGGGGCGGCCAGGGCGGGCTGGTCCCGGTTCAGGTCCCACATCCGGGCGTTGGTGCGCCCGATCAGCTGCCAGCCGCCCGGGGAGCGGCGCGGGTACACGGCCGAATAGTTGCCGGCCAGCGCCACGGAACCTGCGGGCACGGCGGTGCGCGGCGAGCTGCGCCGGGGCACCTCCAGCTGCTGGTTCTCCCCCACCATGTAGCCGAAGCCGGGGGCGAAGCCGGCGAAGGCCACAGTCCAGACCTGGCCGGAATGGGCGGAAATCACGCCCTCCGTTCCCAGTCCGGTGAGCCGGCCGACCTCGGCGAGGTCCTCGCCGTCGTACACGGTGTCGATGACCACCAGCCCGCCGTCGAGCCGGACGGGCGCGGTGAGGTCGAGGTGCAGCAGCCGGGCGGCGATGCGCCGGGCCGAGGCCGGGGAATCGGCCTTGACCAGGACGGTCTCGGCCGCGGCCAGGACGTCCTGCTGGCCCGGCAGCGGCTTCTCCAGCAGCAGTGCCTGCAGGGCAAGCACGTCCTGGGTGCCGGAGAGCTCGGCCAGGACCGCGCGCGTTCCCACGGCCCGCACGGAGCGGACCTTGTGAACTGTTGCGTTCCCTACCTTCGGGGGTTCCCCTGCTGTCTCAATCACGAGGTGCCTCACTCATTGTGCCGGTGCCGGTGGACAGGATCCGCGCCGCTCAGGCTCGGGCATCCTGGAGGAGCCGCTCTTCTTCGTCGGTCTGCGGGTTGCGTCCGATGGCGAGCCCGATCACCGTCACGACCGAGGCGACCGCGAGGTAGCCGGCGATCAGGAACCAGTTGCCGCTGGCGGCGAAGAGGGCGGTGAAGACCAACGGTGCGATGGCGCCGCCGACCACACCGGCCAGGGTGTAAGCCAGCGAGCTGCCGGCGTAGCGCAGCCGGGCCGGGAACTGCTCGGTGATGAAGGCGGCCTGCGGGCCGTACATGAAGGCGTGGAACGCCAGTCCGATCACGATGCCGATGGTCAGCATGAGAACCGACTTGCCTTGGATCATGAGGAAGAACAGGGGGATGTACGCTGCGGTTCCGACGGCGGCGATGCCGTAAACGAGACGGCGGTTGACTCGGTCCGTGAGGGCCCCGGCCGCGGGGATCAGGACCAGCTGAAAGGCCGAGCCGATCAGGATGGCGCTGAGGACGTTGCTCGTGGTCATGCCCAGCTCCTTGGTGGCATAGACGGCCATGAAGACGGTGAGCAGGGAGTACAGCACATCCGGGCCGACGCGGCACAGGGCGGCCGACACGAGAGCGCGCGGTTCCTTGGTAAAGACATCCTTGATGGGGGCCTTGGGCTGTTCGCCGTGGGCCTGGATGGCCTTGAAAACGGGGGTTTCCTCCAGCTTCAGCCGGATCAGCAGGCCGAAGCCCACCAACAAGGCCGAGGCGAGGAAGGCCACACGCCAGCCCCAGGAGAGGAAGGCCTCGTCACTCAGCGTCGCGGCGAGCACGGCCAGGACGCCGTTGGCCATCAGGTTGCCGGCAGGTGGACCGATCTGCGCGGCGGAGGACCAGAAGCCGCGCCGCTTGGCGTCACCGAATTCGCTCGAGAGCAGGACGGCACCGCCCCATTCGCCGCCGACCCCGATGCCCTGTGCCAGGCGCAGCAGCACCAAGATGGTTGGAGCGGCCAGGCCGATGGTGGCGTAGCCCGGAAGCGCGCCGATCAGCACGGTCGCGAGGCCGATCAGCAGCAGGGTGGTCACGAGGACGTGCTTGCGGCCGATCTTGTCACCGAGCCGGCCGAAGATCACGCCGCCGATGGGACGAGCGAGGTAGCCCACTGCAAAGGTCGAGAAGGACAGCAGCAGCCCGACGTATTCGTCGTTTCCGGGGAAGAAGACCTTGGGGAACACCAGGGCCGACGCCACGGAGTAGATCGCGAAGTCATAGTATTCCAGCGACGTGCCCGTAAGGCTCGCGACGTAGGCCTTGAGGGCGCCGGGCGGCATCTTCCGCTTGCGGGCGGCCGGGGTGGCCTGCTGCGGTGTGGTCATGGTTTTCCTCCAGGTGTGCGGGTGCTGCCTGTTGTTTGGGCGGAGTCAGCGGTAAATACGGGTGGGTCCGGCGGAACGCTGTGAGGTTCGGCCGGGGCGAAGGCAGGTGCCTTAGACGAACGCGGCGGTGTCGATCCCGGCGGCGTTGAGCGCCTCACGCACTGCAGCGGCCATGGTGACGGCTCCCGGGGAGTCGCCGTGCACACAGATGCTCTCTGCATGGATCTTCAGGATGGAGCCATCGATGGTGCGGACGGCGGAATCGGTGGCCATCCGGAGGACATGCTCAGTGACGAGAGCGGGGTCCTCCAACACGGCTCCGGGGAGCGTACGGGATACGAGGGTGCCATCCGGGTTGTAGGCGCGGTCGGCGAAAGCTTCGGTGACCGCGCGGAGGCCGGCGGCCTCGGCGAGGCGCAGCACTTCCGAGCCCGGCAGGCCCAGGATCGGCAGGTTCGGGTCAACGGACTTCACGGCGTCGACGACGGCCTTCGCCTGGCCCGTGTGCGCGACGATCGCGTTGTAGAGTCCGCCGTGCGGCTTTACGTACCGGACCGTGCCGCCCTCGGCGGCGGCCAGCGCCTGCAGCGCGCCGATTTGGTAGACGACGTCGTCCGCCAGCTCGGTCGGATCGATGTCCAGGAAGCGGCGGCCGAACCCGGCCAGGTCGCGGTAGCCGACGTGGGCGCCGATCACGACGCCCGCGGCAACCGCCTCGCGGCAGGTCCGTCGGATGACGCTGGGGTCGCCCGCGTGGAATCCGCAAGCCACATTGGCGCTGGTGACCGAGCGGAACATCGCCGAGTCGTCGCCCAGGGTCCAGCGTCCGAAAGACTCGCCGACGTCGCTGTTCAGGTCAATGGTTGCCATTTGTGATCCTCGTCTCATGATAGCCCCCTACTAGGATGCATCACTTCGGCCGATTGTTCAACAATCCGACGATTCAATATTTGGACAATCGTGTAGATTCGGCACTATGACGACTTCCGACGCAGCTGCCGGCTCCGCCCTGGGCGCGGCCGCGGCGCGGCTGCGGGTGGCCGTTCCCTCCGTGGCGGACCGCGTGGCGGCCGAACTGCGCCTGCAACTGGCGGAGGGCCTGCTCCTGCCGGGAGCCCGGCTCACGGAATCGACAATCGCCGAAGATCTGGGCGTTTCCCGCAACACGGTCCGCGAGGCCTTCGCCGAACTTGCGGCCGAGCGCCTCGTGGTCCGACACCCGAACCGGGGCGTGTTTGTGGCCAGCCTTGGCCCCGGCGATATCCGCGATGTCTACACCGTGCGCCGCGCCATCGAAGTGAGCGCAATCCGCGGCGGCGGCAGCGCCAAGCGCGTGGCGGCGGTCCGCGCGGCCGTGGAAGAGGGCAAAGCCGCGGCCGCCGCCAACGACGAAGAGGGCCTAGGCAACGCCAACCAGCATTTCCATCGCGCGATCGTGGCCCTGGCAGGCAGCCGGCGGCTGGACACCATCATGGCCCAGGTCCTGGCCGAGATGCGGCTGTTCTTCCACAAGGCCACCGTGGACGCGCACTTCTACCGGGGCTACCTGCCGGACAACGAGGAAATCTGCAACGCCCTCGAAGCCGGGGACCTGGACCGCGCCGGCGAGCTGCTGCTGGCTTACCTGGACCGTTCCGAGGAGCGCCAGGCCGCCGTCCACGGGGACTGAGCCGCATTCCGCCCGGGCGCACGCCCCGCGACGCGCGAAATTGTTGCCGCCACCGGCATTCCCGTATCGGTAGGAAATTCGCGTGGCGAGGAAAACTCTGCGCGTCGGATGCCCGGTCCAGGCTTGCACCTGCTTCCGCTTCCCGCCATTCGGGTGGGCCGGCGCCGTCGGCGGCCCGCTGGCAGCCCAGCGAATACCCGCGCAATAAACCAGCGACCCGGGCTGACCTCTTGGGGGCCAACCCGGGTCGCTCTCGTTTGCGGTATCCCGCGCTACTTCCCAGCCACCACCGGGACGGCGGGCGCAGCGGGCACCGGCACGCAGCAGCGGGACGCCCGGAGGACCAGGTCCACGGGGAAGGTCCTGTTCCTGGTGGGCGGCCCGCTGTCGGAGTCGATGAGCGCCTCGACCGCGGATGCCGCGGTGTGACCAGAGTAGGCCGCAGAGGTTTCCTGCAGGTTTCCGGCGCACGTGGACGGCTTCCGCGTTGACCGCTACCGGGTGGCCCTACCCGTTGTCCCTACCCGTTGTCCCTACCCGGGGGCCGCCAGTCGGCCTGGTATTCAGGGTGGTCGGCGTACGGCAGGGCCAGGGTGTTCAGGGACAGGGTGGTCCATTCAATGACGTCCGGCACCCATCCGGCGTCGCCATAGTCCTGGCTGACCAAGGTGGCCAGCACGGACTGGCGGGCGGATTCAATGATGCCGATGAGCTGGCGCTTGGCCTCGCACTCGCGGAGCAGGCGGCGTTCATACCACTCGCCGGACACGGCAAGGGTGGGGTCGCCGAGCAGCTTCAGGGCGGCAGCTTCGTCTTCTTTTATCCGTGCGGTCAAAAACTCGACGATGTCCACTAACCGAGCCTATGCGCGGCCGCGCTCACACGGCTACGCCTAACGTTTCCCCTTTTTCCGGGATCCCTTGCCGCGGCCCTTGTCCGGGTTCGGCGCATAACGCTGCGCCACCTTGGGCTTCTTGGCGGCTCCGGTGCCGCGCCTGTCCGGCTTGGGCTCGCGTTTGGGTTTCTCCTGCTGCGCCGAGGGCTGGCGGGAGCTCGCCGCGGTGCGTCCGCGGACAATCCCGATGAATTCCTCGATGACCTCGTCCGTGGCGTCGCTGGGCCAGGCCAGGGCGATCTCCGTGCCGGGCGCACCCGTGAGTTTCCGCGCCACGGTGTCCTTGACGTTGAAATGCCGGGCCACGGACATCGGCAGGATCACCAGCCCTGCACCGGACGCCACCACCTGCAGGGCCATCGCGGCGCCGCCGAGCTCGTGTGCGTCGAGAAAAGTCTCGGCAGACAGGTCCGCCAGGTCCACTTCCTCGAACAAAGAGATCTCATGCCCCTTGGGTGCCACCACCACTGGCTGTTCCTCGTAGAGCGGGATCACACTGAGACCCTCGCGTTCGACCGGGAGCCGGACAAAGCTCAGGTCAGCGGAACCGTCGCGGAGCACGGACAGCTGCGCGCCGTCGTCGGACATGAAGGAGTGCAACGGCACGCCCGGCATCCGCTCCTCCCAGCGCCGGATCCATTTTCCGGGTGTCACACCGGCGACGTACGCGAAGCGCAGCTCTCGCCCAACTTCTTCGGCCGGGGCGACGGCGGTTTCGTCGGGGGTCTGGGGTGCTTCTTCTGCTGCGGACACATGTTCACAGTACCGCCCGGGGTGGCGCCGGGGTCCGCCCCGGTGGCGGCACCTTATTGGTTTGGTGCTGGTTTGGTGCTGTTTTGGTGCGGGTTTGGTGCCCTGCGGGCATCCCGCCCGATACCCTTGAACTATGACCTCTGCAAACTCCCAGTCCATGAAGCCGGCCACCGTTGCCAAGAAGCTTGGCATCTACCTGCCGGCTACACCCCAGGAGTTCCAGGATTCGGCCATCACCCGCGCTGATTTCGCCGAGCTCCAAGCCAACCCGCCGGAGTGGCTCGCGGAACTGCGCCGTAACGGCCCGCACCCGCGGCCCGTGGTGGCGCAGAAACTCAACGTTTCCATCAGCGGCCTGTCCCGCGGTGGTGTTGAGGAAGCGCTGACGACGGCGGAAATCACCGCGCTGCTCCAGGCTCCCCCGGCATGGCTGGTCGCCGAGCGCGCCACTCATGCCGCCGTCCGCGCCGAGGCCCAGCGGGTCAAGGACGAGGCCGCCAAGAAGGACGCCAAAAAAGCCCGCGCCTAGGCTGAATAGCACCACACGCTTCCTTCCGGCCCTGATTCGCAGAGTCAGCTGGCACGTTTTTCGCAACGCTACTTGGCCTGCTACTCTTCCGCGGGCCGTTAGAGGTATGTGACTGGTAGCGGAAAATGGCGGTTAGCGCGCAGATTAGAGGGGCAGTTCCGGCGTCGGACTCGGATACCAGTTTCGCGGTAGGGATGCCGTTTCACCCGGGCGGGTGATGCGGGGTGGTACGCGGCCGCGGTGGCCGGAGTTCCAACCAACGGTCGAGCGCGCTGCGCAGCAAGTCCCGCAGAGCCGAGCGGGCCGGGAGCGGACGGGCCGCCGGTGAGAGCCGGGTCTCTCGGGGAAGGCGGATCCGCAGCGCTCCCGGCCGAATGGTGAACCGCAGTGGGGCCGCCATGCGGATCGCCTCCCCGTCCATGCCGACGTCGATCGGCCCACCCGAATCCACCTCAAACCTCGAGGGCTCCCAGGCGACGGAGCCGGGAAAGGCCTCCGGGTGCCCGCTGGCCTGGGCCAGCTGGCGCCGTGCTTCCGCCGGATCGTCCGGGAGCTTGACGGCGATCACCCCGAGGTGGCCGCCGTCGAGTCGCGGCCGGTTGGCGAGGGTGGCGGGCGTGCAACCATACGGGTTGTTCGAGACCTGGACGACGTGCGCGCGGGTGTACCGCTCCCCCGCCGGATCGTTGAAGCGCAGGTCGAAAGGTCGGCTCCCGGGCCCGAGCATGCTCGGCAGCATGCTCAGGGTGGTGTCCACCTTGGCATTTCGGTACTCCGGGGAGCGGACGATCTGCGCGTACAGCCCGAGCGAGACGTTGTTGACGAACACCCGGCCGTTCACCTGCCCGAGGTCGATGCGGCGTTCCACCGCCGCTCCGAACGCGTCGAGCGCACCGATAACATTGCCGCGGTCGAGGCCGAGGTCCACGGCTAAGTGGTTGCGGGTGCCAGCGGGCACCACGACCATGGGCACACCGTGCCGGGCGGCCACGTCCGCGACCAGCCCAAGCGAGCCGTCCCCGCCAGCCATGCCGAGCACATCGGCGCCGCGGGCCACCGCGGCCTCGGCCAGCCCGGTCAGGTCCTGTCCCGGTTCCAGGATGAGCACCTCAATGCCGCGGACCCGGCATTCATTGACCACGCCAAGGCGATCGGCCTTACCGCCGCCGCTGCGGGGGTTCACGATCAAGGCGGCATGGCCCGCCGGCGGAACGGCGCGGCCCGGAGGTTCCGACCGTCGCAGGACGCGGATACCGCGGATGACCGCAATGCCCACCAAGGCGAGCACCATACCGGCGACGAACGCCCCAACCCAACCGGTGTCGGATCTGCTCGAACGACTCACCGCGAAGTTCAGTCGCTCGGCGCGCTTCTCCAGGAACCTGGTCACGACTGGGTGTTGGCGCAGTGGCGGCGGCGGGTGGAGTCGGGGCATTGCTCTCCTCGGAAGTTGCGGCGGACGAGCCACGCTACGATCGGCGGCCGTTGCTGCAATTCGGCGTCGACGCCCGGTGCCGCGATGCTCTGCCGCCGGTTCGGCGGCGAAGCCCCGGAGCTAGAGGCCCGTGGCAACGACCGGATGCTTCAGATATCATCCTCGGGGCGGCCGAAGACGCTCAGTCGCCCCCAGCAGTTGCTCGAGCACCTTGGAGGGACGCGGTCTCTCACCTCAAGTCTTGACCGTCGGAACAGGAACGATAGAGCCTTAGGTCCCGAGACGTCCTAAACGCTGGCCCCTATTCTCATCCCGCGGCCGCGGGACTATGCTCGCGGAATGAGTCGGGACCGCCGGCCCGATCCCCCTCCGTATCCCAATTCACCAGCCTCCGGCGGAGCATCGGGAAGGAACAGGCCATGGCCTTCAAGATCGGATATTTTGTCGGGAGTCTCTCGAGCAATTCCATCAACCGCACGCTGTCCAAGGCCTTGATCCGGCTTGCACCCGCGGAGCTGGAGTTCACGGAGGTCCCCATCAAGGACCTGCCGTTGTACAGCCCGGATTTTGATGCCGCCTACCCTCCCGAAGGGCAGGCCCTCAAGGATGCCGTCGCCGCTTCCGACGGCATCTTGTTCGTCTCGCCCGAGTACAACCGGTCCATCCCCGGAGCGCTCAAGAACGCCATCGACTGGGGATCCCGGCCGTGGGGCTCCAACTCCTTCGCCCGCAAGCCCACTGGGATCATCGGCGCCTCCCCTGGCGGCATCGGCACGGCCGTGATGCAGTCCTCGTTCCGCAGCGTGCTGAGCTTCCTCGACGCTCCGCAGCTGAATGCGCCCGAGGCGTACATCCGCTTCGTCCCGGAAGTCTACGGCGAGGACGGCGAGGTCACGGACGAAGCCACGGCCGGGCTGCTGCGCCACTACATGGAGGAGTATGCCTCCTTCGTCGCGCGGGTCCTGGCCGCCAACGCGCCCGGTCATATCGGCGATGAGCACCCGGACAAGGACAAGGTGAACCGCTAGGCCCTGCCCTGGGTGCGGTTGGTCCGGTAACTAGTCCTGGTGCAGCTGCACGAAGTTCCCGCAGCCGTCATCCATCACCACGGTGGTCCCGGCAGGCCCCTCGGACGGCTCTGCCTGGAACATCACGCCCTTGGCCGCGAGCCGGGCATATTCGGCGCGGACGTCGGGCACGCCAAACACGATGGCTGGAATTCCGGCGTCGTGCAGGCCGTTCATGTAGGCCGCTCCGATCGGGTTGTCACTGGGCTCCAGCAGCAGGCCGGCGCCCCCGGCACCGTCCGGATCCTTGACGATGAACAGGTTGTGCTCCGGCATGGCCATCAGGGTTTCAAAGCCCAGGATGCCGGTGTAGAACTCATGGGCCGAGGCTGGATCCTTGACGTGGATACTGCACATTTTCAGTCGCATGGCCCCAAGGCTACGCCGGGAGAAAGCGTGGCGGAACCGCGACGCGGCCTTCGGGTCAGGCCTTGGCTCCCGGTGTTGGCGGCGGACATCGCCCCGGCCGGCAGGGCATTGACGACCCCGCCGCCAGGGATTCCAATGGAACTAGCGGAACAGCGCCCGCCCGGGACCGTTCCGGGGAGGTGTGCAATGACGCTTTCACTATCCGGTGCCCTCGCGGCCTGGCAGTTCCTCGCCCTCGCCGTCCTGGTTACCGGGGCGGCGTTCGCCTCGGTCTACTTGGCCCGCAAGCATCTAGCAGATAAAGACGGACTCTCAGAAGGTGCAGACGGCGCATTTTGGGACGTTTTCGCCGGACTCGCCGTCGTTGTGCCCGTCATGGTCCTTGCCTCCTCGACGTGGCCCTGGGCCGGCCTGGTGCTCGGGATGCTGGCCGCAGGGGCGGCCCTCGCGGCACTGGCTGCGGCACCCCGGCTGCTGGCCAGGCAGGATGCCCGCCGGGCCAGCCGGGAGACCCAGCACAAGAACGAGGCGGCGGCCGCACGGCACCGGAGCGCCCTCGCCCGGTGGCAGCGGTACGAACTGGATCCGGGGTTCTCGATTGACTATCCCGCGATGAGCGACCCCCGGCAGCCGGAAACTGCGGCCCTGATCCGGGCCATCAGGACTGCCGAGCGCCTCGGTGGTCATACGGAGCGCGGCAGCACGGACGCCGCCTACGCTCCTGCAGTGGAACAGCTGGAACGCGCCCTGGCTGTCGCCGAACGCGCGGCCGGCGTCAACCCGACGGGGCTGCCCGGCCCGGACCACGCCCGCAACTGACTCCGGGAACTGCTGATCCCGCAGTTCCAGGCAACTTCGGAAGGAAACACCATGACTGACATCACGATCATCGGCAGCGGCAACATGGCTCGGGCGATCGGCACCCGGGCCGTCGCCGCCGCCCGCTCCGTTCAGGTTCTGGACCGGACGCCGGAGAATGCCGCCAAGCTCGCGGGTGAACTTGGCGGCAACGCTACCTCCGGCGGCCTGAGCGAGGTTCCCGGCGGCGACATCGTCGTCCTGGCGCTTTACTTCGGCCCGGCCAAGGAAGTTGCCACGCACTTCGGCGATACGCTCAGCGGCAAAACCGTGGTGGAGATCAGCAATCCGATCGACACCGAGACCTTCGATTCGCTGGTTGTTGCCCCGGGGACGTCGGCCGCCGAGGAAATAGCCGCTCTGCTGCCGGGCGCACGCGTGGTGAAAGCCTTCAACACCACCTTCGCCGGCCCGCTGGGCTCCGGATCGGCCGGCGGCATGCCGGTGGATGTGTTCATCGCCTCGGACTCCGAAGAGGCCCGCAACGAGGTCGCGGCCTTCGCCGCGGCCGCCGGGCTGCGTCCGCTCCAAGTGGGCGGGCTACGCCACGCCCGCGAACTGGAGGGCTTCCAGCTGCTGGTGATGGCGCTGCAGGCCAACCCCGCGTATCCCAACTTCAACTGGGGCACCGGCCTGAAAATCATCGATTAGGGCGGACTCCCTGTTGGCGTCACCAAATCAGTTGATCAGTACTCGCCCTTGATCACGAAGTAGGAGCCGCGGATAACGCCTGCCAGCTTTGATTTCTGGCGGGCGAACTTGAAACGTGATGCCAGTTCCTCTGGAACCTCCATGCCGTCGGTCAGTTTGAATCCGACCGCTCGCTTCCCGCCGTCCTCGATGCTGTACATGACGTTGATCGACAGCCCGGACTCGTAGAACACGTAATCCATCCGCAAACCGTCGACTTCGAAGGCGGTTGCTTCGAGCGGGCGGGAGCCGATGACGATGTCGCGCTCGTCCCTGAGGATACGACTCACCCGGTCGACCACCTCGGGAACCTCGCTTGCAGGGCTAACGGTGAAGATGTGGTCGTACTTGTTGCGGTAGTAGCGGCCCTCGTTGGCGCGTAACCCAGCGAGTGCCTCGGCGACCGGAGACGATTCCAGGCCGACAGTGGAAACGTTCTCGAAGTC
Source organism: Arthrobacter sp. ok362 (assembly GCF_900102785.1). Classification (GTDB taxonomy): domain Bacteria; phylum Actinomycetota; class Actinomycetes; order Actinomycetales; family Micrococcaceae; genus Arthrobacter. The sequence continues at coordinate 188,373 of NZ_FNGC01000005.1, read as the reverse complement.
AACAACGTACGGCATGCGCCCTCCTAATGAGATGTGTTGGACCAACGATAACGTGACGACGTGCTGCGCCGACGTCCGAACGCTGTGAGCTGGCCGCGCACTCAGTGCCCGCGGGACAGGACCTTGCCCCTGAAGAACTCCGGGCGGAGCTTGGCCATTACCAGCATGAGCACCACGCCCAGCAGGATGACGCCCATGCCGAGGATGAAGACCAAGCCAAGACCGCCGATCGAGGAGCCGGAACCGTAGGCGGGATCCATGGAATCGTAGGCCGTCTTGAAGAACATGACCAGCAGCATGACGCCGCCCAGGAGGGGTGCGAGGAACTTAAAGAAGAACGCCTTCGCGCCGCTGAAAGCCTCGGCGCGGAAGAACCAGACACAGGCCAGGGCGGTGATGCCGTAGTAGAAGCAGATCATCATGCCCAGCGCCGTGATGGTGTCCCACAGTGCGTTTTCCGACGTGGTGCGGGTAATGACGTAGAACGCCGCGGCAGCCACAGCCGAGGCAATCGTGGCGTAGCTTGGCGACTTGTGCGTGGGGCTGATCCGGCTGAACTTCTGCGGCAGGGCCTTGTAGTGGCCCATGGACAGCAGGGTGCGCGCCGGCGAGACGAAGGTGGACTGCAGGGACGCGGCCGAGCTGCTGAGGATGGCCAGGGACATCAGGATCGCGAAGGGACCCATCACCGGGCCGGCCAGGACGGCGAAGATGCTGCCCTGGTTCTCCGGGTTTCCGACACCGAGACCGGTGTCGCCGATGCCGGCGTAGGAAAGAGTGGCCAGGGCGACGGTCATGTAGATGATGACGATGACCAGCACCGTAACGGTGGCGGCACGGCCCGGGGTCTTCTCCGGGTTCTTGGTCTCCTCGTTCATGGTCAGCGTGACGTCCCAGCCCCAGTAGATAAAGATGGACAGGGAAACGCCGGCGGCGAAGGCGGAGAACGATTCGACCGCGAACGGGTTGAACCAGTCCGCTTGGATGGCGGTGGCGTCAAAGGCGGTGCCGTTGGCGACGTGGCTGAACGCAGCCACGGAGAACCAGCCGAGCACCAGCAGCTGGAATCCCACGAGCACATACTGGACTGACTTGGTGGTTTCCATGCCGCGGTAGGAGATCCAGCACGCGAGGGCGATGAACACCAGCGTCGTGGCGATATTCAGCGGCAGGTTCGTAGTGAGGTCGGCGAGCTCAGGATTGCCGAAAATCTGCGCCAGCATGAGGTAGAAGAAGTCCACCGCGACGGCGGCCAGGTTCGAGAGCACAATGATGGTCGCGGCAATCAGGCCCCAGCCGCCCATCCAGCCGAGCCACGGGCCGAACGCCCGCGAGGCCCAGGTGAAGGAGGTTCCGGCATCGGGCATCGCGTTGTTCAGCTCGCGGTAGCCGAGCGCCACCAGCAGCATGGGAACGAAGCCCACCAGGAAAATCGCCGGCAGGTGCACGCCGACCTCGGAGACCGTGGGGCCCAGGGCCGCCGTGAGGGTGTAGGCCGGCGCGATGCATGAAATGCCAATAACGACGGCGCCAATCAGCCCCACCGATCCGGCTTTCAGGCCCTTCTCGCTCAGCCCGTGGTGCTGTTCGGTGTGTTGTCCGGGGTGCGATGCCTGTGGCATCGCGCGTTCGGTGCTCATTTTTGTGCCTCTCCGGGAATGTCGTTCGACGCCGGCTGGTTGGGTTGCTTGAGTTCATAGTCGCTCGGGACCACAATCATCGGCACCGGCAGGGCGCGCAGAATGCGGTTGGCCGTGCTGCCGAGGAAGATGGACCGGCCCTTGGCAAGCCTGCTCGATCCGATCAGCAGGACCTCGCCGTCTTCCCAGTCCAGCCGGTCCACCGCTTCCTCGATGCTCCGTCCGTGTCCGACGACCACTTCCGTCTTCGGTTCCTCCCCGGCTTCCTGATCGCCGCCCGGCAGGGCCGCGGCAAGGTGCTTCGCCGCGTACTCCCGGGCCGCATCGGCGCCGCCGGCTGCATCGGCCGCGTCGCCGCCGTCGAGTTCCAGCAGTGACACCACGCGCAGTGGCAGGTCCCGGTTCGCGGCCATGCCGATTGCCAAATCGAGCAGCTTCTCGGCGCCCGCCCGGCTTCCGAGTCCGCAACTGATCCGCGTCAGGGCCTCCTGGCGGTGGTAGCCGTGCGGCGCCAGCGCTACCGGGACGGTCGAGGCGTGGAGCAGAGCGCTGGCCACCGGCCCGATCGAGAACCGCTTGAAGATCCCGTTGCTGGTCGCGCCGATGATGAGCAGATCCGCTCCGAACTCCTCGGCAGCCTCGATCAGAGCGTGCGCGTCCGACTCACCGCTGCGGAGATGGGTCTGGGCCGGTACACCGGACGGAACCAGTGCCAGTGCCTGGTCCAGCCACTCCTGGGCCTGCTCATTGAGCAGATTTTCAAAGCCAACCTTCGGTGCGAGGGCGTGCCCGGACTGCTGCACTTCGGGAACCGCCAGCACAAGATCCAGGCTCGCTCCGCGCCCCAGCGCCAGGGAAACGGCCAGATTTACGGCATCGTGGCCTCTGGCATTGGCTGAGTACCCCACTACGTAACGCATCTGGCCGTTCCTCTCTTAACTGAACCGAACTGTTGGGGTGTTTCTAGGAGGTGACGGAGGTGCGGTCGGCCGCGGTGACGATCCTGGCCGCCGTGGTCTGGCCCATCCGTACGGCACCATCGACGTGCTGGTAGCCCTCCGCCGCGAGATCCGAGCAGGACCAGTAGATGGGGCCGACCGGCTTCAGCTGGTCCTTGCCATAACGGTGCAGCCCGCCGAGGTCATAGCTGGCGGCGTAAGCACCACGGGTCCATTCCTCGGAACCCCAGTCGGACTCGTAGTAAACCTCAGGCTCGAGGGCCTTCGGGCCGAGGAAGGAGGCGATGGATTCGAGGATGGCGCGGCGGCGGTCCTCGGTGCTGAGCTCGAACATGGCGTCGGCTTTTTCATCCGAGACGAAGCCCACCAGCGTGCCACGCGGGTCCTCGTGGTTGGTGTTGTCGTAGACCTCCTGCACAAGGGCGCCGGCGCCGAAGGCGGTTCCGGAGAGGCCGTCCTCGCGCCAGAACGGCGTGCTGTAGACGGCGTGGACCTTGATGACCAGGCCGAGCGACTGGTGCTGGTGCATCTGGTGCTGGCGGCGGGGCAACGGCGGGTTGAAGGACACCCGGGAGTAGAGGTTCGGCGGCACGGCCATGATGACGAAGCGGGCGTTCACGGTGGCCCGTTTAGAGACTGCGGTGACGCGGTGTCCCCCGCTCGCGTCCTCGGTCCAGTTGATGGTGCGGACCGGGCTGTCGAGGACGACGTCCTCCCCCAGTTCCGCGGCCTGCAGCAGTGAAACCTGCTGCATCCCGCCGACAACCCGCTTGTCCAGGATGAAGTCCTCATCGGTGAGGTTGCTGAAGGACCCGGCGGAGGCTGCCATCAGGACGGCCTGCAGGGCGGAGAAGGCGTGGGCGGGCTTGGTCAGCATGCCGCCGGCGATGAAGAGGCCGATATTGTTGCAGGCTTCCTCGTCCGTTGAGTTCTGCCGGAGCCAGTGGTGGAAGGAAATGGTGTCCAGCTCGCGGGCCTTGGGGTGTGCCCACGGCTCCTCGGCGCCGATCTCCGCGGCGAGGGAGTCCAGCAGGGCAGTGAGCTTGTCCATTTCGGCGGCGGTGGTTCCGCTGACGGGGAAGCTCTCGCCGGTGTACAAGGTGCGCTTGCCGTCCGCGCCGATGTAGACGGATTCGCCATCGCGGTAGCGGGAGTAGGTCTGCAGTCCAAGATCATCGATTAGCGCCAGCAGCGCCGTCTGGTCCGGTGAAACCCACTGTCCGCCGATTTCGAGCATGGCGCCGTCGACCGTGTCGGTCCAGGTCCGGCCGCCCACGCGGTCCCGTGCCTCGAGCACTGCGACACTCAGTCCGGCCTTCTTCAGCTCGCGGGCGGCGGTCAGCCCGGAAGGGCCCGCCCCTACGATGACGACGTCGCGGTCAAGTTCCAGCATGATGTCCTCTCCGTGGCCGCTAGAGTGATGCTGACCACTAAATGAATGCCGTTCATTTAAAATGATAGACCTTGCTTCCGCTTCAGGGAAGACCCAATGCCGAGTGAATTTCGCCCGTAAAGTAGGGGCAGAATGGAGACATCTCCGAAACCGCCAGCCGAGCTAAGAAGAAAGGCGCCGAATGACGGCAGCAACCAGCGCCCCCGCCGATCCGCACGGCCCCGTCGCCGAGCCGCGCCGCCGGGTGGGCCGACCCGCCGCGGCTGTGCTGGACCAGAACGGCATCACTACGGCAGCCCTGCAACTGATCGGCAAGAGCGGCTATGACGGCTTCACGATGGCGGCCCTGGCGCGAACCCTCAATGTGGCACCCTCGGCGCTGTACAACCACGTCTCCTCCAAGCGGGACGTGCTGGTCCTGGTCCAGGACCACTTGACCTCATTCGTGGACGTCGCGGCCTTCGAGGCCGGGCCTTGGGAGCAGGCCGTGCGTGACTGGGCGTGGAGCTACCGCGATGTGTTTTCCAAGCACACACCGCTGATCCCCGTCATCGCCGTGCTGCCCGTGGCCGATGCCCCCAAGACGCTGGCTATGTATGAGGCCGTCAGCGCGGGCTTCCTCCGCGCAGGCTTCCCGCAGGAGCGGATCGTCCCGGCCATAGTGGCGTTCGAATCCTTCATCTTTGGCTCCGCGTACGACGTCACGGCGCCGGCGGACATATTTGATTCCGGGACCATGGCCGCCTCGACGCCGCATTTCACCTCGGCCGTCCAGCGCCTGGCCGAGGGCAGCCATGAAAAACCGGCCGACGTCGCCTTCAGCCTGGGACTCGAGGCACTCCTCGCCGGACTCGGGGCGCTGCGGGCGGCCTAGCGGTCGCCGGGCCGGCAGTCTTGCCGGCCGGGCGCCCGGCCCTCCGGGCTAAACCTGAGATAAGGCATGGGGTTAAACAAAGAACCCCGGTCCGAAGACCGGGGTTCTTTCGATTGCGTGCGCGAGGGGGGATTTGAACCCCTTTTACCGCGGCTTGTTGTGTGGTCCCACCATCGTCAGTGCAACTAGTACCTGCTGTATACGATCTTCACTTCGCCGTTCTCCAGTGTGACCGTGGCATCCAGGGAGAAGGACATTGTGTCTGTTGCCGGCTTCCACTCTGGAGAACCGAAGCCATAGGAGTTGTCCTCTTCATAGCTAACGGTCGCTTTGCCGGACGTAATCGTGCTGAGACGTAGGGCAAAGTCGGAGCCACTGTACGGGTCCCTCGTCAGGCTGAACGACGGTTTTGAGGGCATGGACCAGTGGAAGTTCCTGGCGTGACTGGATGAGCTATACATGCTGAACGGGCAGTCAGTGGGCTGCCCCTCAGTCGACTTAAGGCATTCGGCGAGGTGGGCATCGACCTGCGCCATGGCTTCCGCTTTGAGCGCCTCGGAGGCTTCGACTTCGAGGGAGAGTGTGGGCGTGGTTTGGAGGTCCAACGGAACCAGAACGGTTGACTTCGCTGCGGTCAAGTACTTCTGGGACGACGGTAGTTCCACAACGTATTCTCCCGGCAGCGCCGGCAGGTTTAGGCCAGCCGAGCGGGAACCGATGTTGATTTCCTGCCCATTTACGAGAACCGTGTTCACGGGGCTGTTCGTGGAAACCGACACACTCCCTATTGGCGCCGATTCCATCTTCCAGTGATCATCCAGTAGTTCCGGATTCGCTTTGCGGAGGCTGAAACTCGTCTGTGTCTTTCGGCCGTCTTGGTGCAGTTCCGCAACGACGACCGCTGTGTCATCGGAGACCTTTGACGAAACAATCTCGAAGCTGTCAACGCGCTTGTTCGCTTTGGAATACACCTGGTCGGTCAGCAGCACTCTCTGATCGTTGGCAAGCCCAGGGTCGGACAAAGCCATCGCCGTGGTTGCGTCACCGTTTTTCAGTGCCTGGAGATAGGCTTCCACGGGTTTGGCTGGTCCATTTCCGGCCTTGAGCACATTGATCGTGATGGCTCCTCCCACAATCAGGAGCACCACCAGACCTATTCCGCTGAACACCAAGGCGAGTGCCCGCCTCCGCCCGGCACCCATTGGCTCCCGCGGCAACAGGGCGGGGTGGGCTGCAAAAACTGGCTCCCCCGCAGATTTGCCGACCGGACGAGTGGCCGAGGAAGGATCCTGGGCATCGGCTGATGCTGCGGGCGTGGGGTTTTCCTCCTGGTTGTGGACGACCCTGTGGACCAGGCGCATGGGTATGTATCGGCTCAGATGAGGCGCCAAATAGCGAGCTGACGCCTCCGTCGCGGCACCCCAGACCATCAGGGCAAATGCCGTCCATCCTGCCAGCGACACAGTGCCGGCACCGGATGCGAATGATCCGGCCTCAAAAGCGGCAGAGGCGGTGCTGATCCACGTCGACAGCGCCCCCGCAATCAGAAACGCGGCAGGAAGTACCGCCCAGTCCGACGCCTTTTTCGCGGCGAGCGGTCCGCGGCGCAAGTACCAAAACACAGACGTCGCAACCATGGCGATGAGGGCCAAGAGCAGCAGCAGCCAACCGATCCAGCCAGGGACGCCGAACTGCGTCAGCCCGCTGCCGAAACCGAATCCGATGTCCGATCCGGAAGAATTCGCGGATGAAGACATCGACGAACCGACGCTCCAGGTTCGGTTTAGGGCACTTAGATGACCAAGCCCGAGCAGGAACAAACCTGCAGTTGGCGCCCACAGTGGTGCTGACAGCGTTGCCTGCCAGCCGAGCTTGATCCCCATGGCCACGACCGCAAAAGGGATCGCAACGCCGAGGAAGATTCCGTAGTGTACTGCGACTGCCTCAATAGCGGCGCGGGCCCCAGCCCTCACCCCAGTTTTGGCCTGGGCTCGACGCCGCATCGACAATCGACCGGCCAGGGTCGCGAACATTCCGAGGACTACAGCAGTCACGACCGAACCAAAAGTTACAGCGCATACCGGAGAAATCTTCACTACTGACGGAGGCAGCGCAATGCTAAATATTCCGCCTCCGACATTGACTAACAAGCTGAAAACCAGACCCGCTGCTAACGATCCACGCCATAATCCATCCCCGACCTCAGCGGTTGTTCTTCTGGCGGCAATTCGGCCCCCAAGAAAGAGAATTACGACCGACAGGGCTGTCAGAAGGAGCGGGACGGCAAAAAGGTTTGCTGATCCGTGCACGTTTCCCAGCAGAGGAATGGTCGCGTCTACGCTGGTACCGAGGACGCCGAGCTGGCTCATAACGACCAACTGGACTGCCAGCTGCACCACCACTGACCAGAGTGACGGCGCTGTACCGCTGGGGAACATCGAACTGGAGGGAATCTCTGCGCTGCCCCCATTGCTGGCGCTCACGCCGACCAACGCCAGGACGAGAGTGACTACCGCGAGAACGACCATCGCCAGGTAAGAGACGAGTCCGACCAGAGCTCCGGGAACCAAGGATTTATAGTCAAAGTCTTTCAAGATGGTCGACATTGACGTCAATACAGTCGCGGACGCCGATCGATCTCCGTCACCGGATGCGCCGTTAGCGGCGACGGTCGGCTTGTCGTTAGTTGGCCCAGCCGGTCTGAGTTCCGGATGCTGTTGTTCAATCATTAATCCCCCAATATTCTATTTTCGTGCTGAGTCAGTTGAGAAGAATACCCTGTTGTAAGGTCAAGTTACGCATGACCTATTTTTTCCGGGTCTGTCGGGCCGTAAATGGTATCCCGCAACAAAATGGGCAACATGAGCGCAAGTCAACGTTCTCTAAATCGATGGGTTACGCAAATTCCCGGGGAGTCCCCGCGGAGGGCCCCCAAGGTTCAGTCCGTTCCGGGAATTCGCTGCATTTTTGGGCGATTTTGGAGATCTCCCCTCTTGCAGCGCCAATGGCCGCAGGACAAAGGGTTTGTCGGAGACCGACTTCCGTCTGGGACCATCGATTCCCAGAGGCCGGGCCTGCTGACGCGTGGGCCACGGATCCCGGATCCCATCAGCAGGGGGTTAAACAAAGAACCCCGGTCCGAAGACCGGGGTTCATTGAATGCGTGCGCGAGGGGGGATTTGAACCCCCACGCCCTTTCGGACACTGGCACCTGAAGCCAGCGCGTCTGCCGTTCCGCCACTCGCGCGCAACTTCTTCCACTCGGATAGGGCCGGTTTCCCGGACCGCCAACCTCGTAAAAGCAGCGAGATCAAGCATAACGGACAACTGCGGGAAAACACCAATCGAGCCGGACAGGTCCCGCTCCCGGCGTGTTCCCCGCCACGCGGGTCCGGTCGCCGAACGTCACGCCGGGCCCTGCCCGGGTGGCCGCCGCGGCGGTGTCCTCGCACGTCAGGGCGCAGTTGGCGCTCATTTCGACGTCGGCCCGGCTGCGTCCGTTGAGGCCATTCCCAGACACGCCCAGTAGTATCTGATGTAGGAGTGTCCGCTGACAGTGGGCTCGCAAAAAGTTGGAAACCGAGTTCCGGAACGAACGCTGCGCTGCAGCCAACAGGAAAGGAGAAGGACCATGGGATTGCTGGACAAAGTCGAGCGCGGCATCGAAAAGGCCGTCCGCGGAGTCTTCTCCACCGGTTCTCGCGCCCAGGTTGAGCCTGTCGAGATCGCGAGCCGGCTCCGCACCGAGGTGGACAACAAGGCAATCACGATTGCCGCGGGACGCACCTTGGCCCCTAACGTTTTTGACGTCCTCCTTAGTGACGACGACTTCCAGCGCGCCCAGGAATGGGGCACGCCGCTCGCGGAAGAACTATGCGACGTCGTCATCAACCATGTCCGCAGCCAGGGCTACACCCTCCAAGGACCGGTCCGGATCAGTTTCCGCCGCGACGAAGAGCACCGCGCCGGGGATTTCGACATCATCTCGCGGACCGAGAAAACCTCCGCCCCGTCCGCCCCTGCGCAGCAGGGAGTTCACGGCAACCTACCGGCGGCCCCGACACGCCAGCCGGCACAGCTTCAACCCGTACTGGACATCGACGGTCAGCGCTACTCGCTGAACGCGCCGTCGATCGTCCTCGGACGGTCGTCGGAAGCAGACATCCTCATTGACGACACCGGCGTTTCGCGCCGCCACCTGGAAATCCGGACTGGGCCTGGTGCGGCCCAGGCGATCGATCTCGGCTCCACGAACGGCAGCTACGTCAACGGCCAAAAGATCGTGGGCAGTTCCGAACTTGCTGACGGCGCCACGATCATGATGGGACGGACCAAAATCATCTTCCGCCTACTGCCCGCCAACCCAGGCGGTCGCGCATGAGCGAACTGACCATCACGGCCCTGCGTTTCGGGTTTCTTATCCTCCTGTGGGTGTTGATCTTCAGCATTGTCTCTGCCATGCGGCGCGACCTGATGATCGGTCGCAAAGCGGCGGCCGGGGCCCCAACGGCACGCCAAGTGCGCAAGAACCCGGCCCTCGCCGAGCCCCCGCCCGCCCCCGTCAAACAGCAGGCCCGCCAGCTGATCGTGACGGAGGGACCGCTCAAGGGCACCACCATCCCCCTCGCGGCGAGCCCAATCCTCCTTGGTCGGGCGCAGGAAGCCACTCTCGTCCTGGAGGACGACTACGCCTCGGGCCGCCACGCCCGCCTGTTCCCGCAGGGCAGCCGCTGGTTCATCGAGGACCTCGGCTCCACCAATGGCACCTATCTGGCAGACCAGCAGCTGACCCGGGCCCTCCCGGTGGAGCTGGGCGTCCCCGTGAGAATCGGCAAGACGGTCATTGAATTGAGGCCGTAGCCATGTCTGCCCCGGATCGCCCCGCAGACAGGGTCGAAGGTAAAACAACAGCCCCGAAGCGGCCGCTCATCATGCGTTACGCCGCGCGTTCAGATGTCGGCCGCATACGCGCCAAAAATGACGACTCCGCCTACGTGGGCCGGCACCTCGCCGTCGTTGCCGACGGCATGGGTGGCCATGCAGGCGGTGATGTCGCCTCCGCCGCGACCGTCCTGGACATGATCCACCTGGATCATGACGACTACGACGGCGACGCCGGCACTGTCCTCGCCGACGAAATCCAGACGGCCAACTCCCTGCTGTCCGAGCTGGTCCACATCAATCCCAAGCTCGCCGGGATGGGCACCACGGTGACGGCCCTCCTCCTAGCCGAGGGCAAGCTTCACTTCGCCCACATTGGCGACTCACGGGCCTACCGTCTGCGCGACGGCGAGTTCGAACAGGTCAGCATCGACCACACCTTTGTCCAGCGGCTGATTGACGAAGGCCGCCTGCGCCCGGAAGAGGCTGAGACGCATCCGCACAAAAACGTCCTCATGCGCGTGCTGGGGGACGTCGATGCCAGCCCGGAGCTGGATCTCGACACCTTGGCTGTCCAGGCCGGGGAACGCTGGCTGCTGTGCTCGGACGGCCTGAACTACGTGGCCGGACACGTCGTGGAGCGCACGGTTCGGGAGACGAAGGACCTGGACGAATGCGCCGAACTGCTGATTGAACTGACGCTGGAGGCCGGCGCCCCGGACAACGTGACGGTGGTGGTGCTCGACATCGCCGAGCCGACTCGCGATGACGTCCGGACCGCCGCCGTCGACGTCGTGCCCGCGCCGGCCGCCGGGACCTCGACGCCCGCTGCGGCAGCCGGACCTCTGTTTGGTGCCGAGAAGTCCGCCGGCGAGTCCGGGAAGAAGAACGACTCCGGTAGCGACGCCGGGTCCGCTGCCCGGGCCGCGGCCGGGGGTGCATCGGTCCCGCCGACGGCCGACCCTGCTCCTGGGGCCCCGGCCGACGGCACGCCGGCCGCTGCCGCGCAGATGGATGCCGAGGGCAAGGAACCAGAGATCACCACCGACCCGCATCTGGGCGAACACCTCTCGGCTGAAGTCCTGCGTGAAGAACTCTCCATGCGCCCCCACGAACTCGTCGGGGCCGCCGCCGCGGCAGCGGAATCGGGGTCCATTCCCTCTATCGCCGGACGCACCGTGGCCCGGCGCGCGGCCACGGTCCTCACGCACAAGTCGGAACAGGACCGGGAGGACGCCGTCGACTTCAGGGCCGCCGGACGGCCGCGCCGGTGGCTCACAGTGTCCATTGCCGCCGCGATCGTCGCGCTACTTGCCGTCGGACTGTGGCTTGGCTACGCCTGGACGCAGACGCGCTACTACATCGGCGAGCACGATCAGCACGTGGCCATCTTCAACGGCGTCTCCCAGCGTCTGGGGCCCATCCAACTTTCCACCCTCGAAGCGGTGACCGATATCAAGATGTCCGACCTTCCGGAATTTTCGCAGCAGCGAGTGCGCCAGACAGTGCCCGCCCGCGATCTCTACGACGCGCAGCGGATCGTCAAAAATCTGGAACGCACCGGCACCACCGCCCCGGCCGATGAATGCCTCACCCCGTCCCCCGCAGCGACGGCCGCCGGCGCCACTCCCTCCCCCGGCGCAACGGCCAAACCAAGTGCCACGGCCTCCGCAGGGGCGGCCAAACCAAGTGCCACGGCCTCCGCAGGGACGGCCAAACCAAGTGCCACGGCCTCCGCTGGAACGGCCAAGCCGTCGCCATCCGCCACCCCGACTACGACTTGCGAGGTGGCCAAATGACACCCATCGACCCCGTGCCCAGGCCACGACGTAACGTGGAGCTGGTCCTCCTGGTCCTTGCCCTCGCTGTCGGGATTGGCGCCCAAGCCCTCGTGGGCGTGGACCGGCAAAAAGCGTTCGATACCGACTTCTGGTTCCAGTCCAGCCTTCTGGCAGCGGCCGCCCTGGCGTTCCACCTGGTCCTGCGGATCCGCGCAAAATATGCCGACCCAGTAATACTTCCGCTCGTGGTGGCTCTCAACGGGCTGGGCCTGGCCATGATCCACCGGCTGGACCGGGTGGGCGAGGACACCGGCAATAACCAGCTGCGTTGGACGCTGGTTGCCATGGGGGTCGCGATTGCGGTCATTTGGTTCCTCAAGGACCACCGGATCCTGCGACGCTTCACCTATATTTCGCTGGCCGTCAGCGCCGTGCTCCTGATCCTGCCGCTGGTTCCCGGCATCTCCGCCGGAGAAGTCCTCGGTGCCAGCGTCTGGATCAAGATCGGTTCCATGACCTTCCAGCCGGGTGAAATCGCCAAAATCACGCTCGCCATCTTCTTTGCCGGGTACCTGTCCTCGAACCGGGACCTGATCCTGCTGGCTGGCCGGAAGATCGGCCCGGTGCAGTTCCCGCGGTTCAAGGACATGGGCCCCATGATCACCGCCTGGCTCGTGAGCATCGGCGTGCTGGTCTTCCAGCGCGACCTCGGCTCCTCGATCCTGTTCTTCGGCCTGTTCCTGGTGATGATCTACGTCGCCACGAGCCGCATCAGCTGGGTGATCATCGGTCTGGTCCTGATTGTGGTGGGCGGCTTCGTGGCAGCCCGCGTCTTCTCGCACGTCGCGCTGCGGATCGACGGCTGGCTCAACGCCTTCACCGATGAGGTGTACGGGCGGCAGTTCGGCGGCAGTCTCCAAATCGTCGAAGGCCTGTTTGGCATGGCCAACGGCGGCCTGGTCGGCACCGGGCTCGGCCAGGGCCGGCCCAACCTCGTCCCGTTTGCCAACAGTGACATGATCATCGCCTCATTCGGTGAGGAGCTCGGGCTGATCGGCGTCTTCGCGATCGTCCTGATGTACCTGTTGCTGTTCACGCGGGGCTTCCGCGCCGCACTCGGCACCCGCGACGCGTTCGGCAAGCTGCTCGCCACCGGGCTCTCCTTCGCGATCGCGCTGCAGTGCTTTGTGGTGATCGGCGGCGTCACGCGCCTCATCCCGCTGACCGGACTCACGACGCCGTTCCTCGCCGCCGGCGGGTCTTCGCTCCTGGCGAACTGGATCATTGTCGGCTTGCTGCTCATGATTTCGCACACCGCGCGCGGTCCGGTGGATACCACGCCGCTGCCGCCCGGCCAGGAACCGGGCCTCCGCAAGAACTTCCCCATGCTGCCCTCCAAACCGGCACCGGATCCCCGAACCAGTCCCGACGCACCCACCGAGGCGGTGAAACAGCTGTGAACCAGGCCATCCGCAATTCATGGATTGCCGCCATCGCGATGTTCGTGCTGGTCTTCGGCGCGCTCAGCTATGTGCAGGTGGTTGGCGCCGACGAGCTCAAAGCCAACGCCTGGAACAGGCGCGCCATCTTGCAGAATTACTGCAACGACCGCGGCGCGATCATTGTCGGCGGTACCCCGGTGGCTGAGTCCGTGCCCGCCACGGAGAGCTGCAAATTCCAGCGGACCTACTCCCAGCCGGAGCTCTATGCGGGCATCACCGGATACTTCTCCAAGAACTACGGCCTCACCGGACTCGAGAAGTCGATGAACGATGAGCTGGCAGGCAGCTCGGACCAGCAGTTCCTGGACCGGGTGGGCCAGTTGTTCCTCGGCAACCAGCCCAAGGGCGCGTCCGTGGAGCTGACCCTGGACCCCAAGATCCAGAAGCTGGCCTACGACCTCATCCCGGACGGCCAGCGCGGATCGATCGTGGTCACCAACCCGAAGACCGGCGCGATCCTGGCCATGGTCTCCAAACCGTCCTATGACCCCAACCTGATTGCCACCCAGGACCCGGTTGCCGAACAGGCCAATTACACCGAACTGAACAAGGTCCCCGGGATCAACCTGAACCAGAACGTCAGCGGGCCCACGGGCGCCCTGCTGGCGCCAGGATCGGTATTCAAACTCATTGACACGGCGGCGGCGCTGAATTCGGGCAAGTACAACAAGGACAGCGTCCTGCCCAACCCGGCGGAGATGTCATTCCCTGGCATCGATTACAAGCTGCCCAACTACGCGGGCGGCAACTGCTATACCCGCACCACGGCGTCGTTCGCGTTTTCCCTGCAGCAGTCCTGCAACACGCCGTTCGCCAGCATCGCCCTGGACCTGGGGCAGAAGGCCATCGGGGACCAGGCGGGGAAGTTCGGCTTCGGGCAGGACTTCGGCGACCAGTTGAAGCTGGACAGTGCCCCGAGCTTCTTCCCGAGCGATCCGCTGGACGACGCCGGGCTGGCGCAGTCCTCGATCGGCCAGCGCGATGTCCGGGCCACCCCGCTCCAGATCAACACGATGACGGCGGCGATCGCCAACGACGGCGTGCAGATGCAGCCGAACCTGATCAAGGCCGTACGCGCACCTGACCTGCGGGCGATCAGCGAACCGAAACCACAGGCCCTGCGCACCGCCACCACCCCGGAGATCGCGCGGCAGATCAACGAGTGGATGGTCAGCGTCGTCGACGACGGCATCGCCAGCCGGGCGGCCGTGCCCGGTGTCCCGGTGGCCGGCAAGACCGGCACCGCGGAACTCGGCAACGGCCTGAACAACTCATGGTTTACCGGGTTTGCCCCGGCAAATGACCCGCAAGTGGCTGTCACCATCGTCATGGAAGGCGTAGACATCACCACTGGCGCAAACCTAACCAGTCCGAACGCGAAGAAGATTTTTGAGGCGGTGTTGAATAAGTGAGGCCAACTTCGGGAATCACCCTCGGCGGCAGATTCCAGCTGACCACGCGCATTGCGATCGGCGGTATGGGAGAAGTCTGGAAAGCCAAAGATCTGATCCTTGGCCGCATTGTCGCCATCAAGGTGCTCAAGGAGGAATACACGGGTGACCCCGGATTTCTGCAGCGCTTCCGCGCCGAGGCACGCCATACCGCCCTCCTGAACCACGTGGGTATCGCCAACGTCTTCGATTACGGCGAGGAAGAGGGTTCGGCCTACCTGGTCATGGAACTGGTTCCGGGTCAGCCGCTGAGCAGCATCATCGAGCACGAACAGGTGCTTTCGCCGGACCGCACCCTTTCGATGATCGCGCAGACGGCGCGTGCCCTGGCTGTTGCCCACGCGCAGGGACTCGTGCACCGCGACGTCAAGCCGGGGAACCTGCTCATCACCCCGGACGGCCGCGTCAAGGTCACCGACTTCGGCATCGCGCGCCTGGCCGACCAGGTTCCGCTGACCCAGACCGGCCAGGTGATGGGCACCGCCCAGTACCTGGCACCGGAACAGGCCACGGGGCAGACTGCCACCGGAGCCTCGGACATCTACTCCCTTGGCGTGATCGGCTACGAGTGCCTCACTGGACACCGTCCGTTCTCCGGGGAATCCCAGATCGCCATCGCGCTGGCCCAGGTCAACGACGCGCCCCCGCCGCTGCCGGACACGCTGCCCAGGCCGGTCCGCGCCCTGCTGATGTCAATGCTGGCAAAGGATCCGAAGAACCGCCCGGCTGACGCCATCAAGCTGTCCGAGGCAGCCGAGGCCATCCGCAACGGTGATATCGACGCCGCACACGCAGCTGTGCCGGGCATGCTGCTTTTCGAGGCAGCCACCGGACCCATCACGGCCCCCGTAGACGTCCCCACAGCGGCCACCAGCGTCATTGGCTCCAGCGCCGCGCAGGACAAGTCGACGTCCGCAACTTCCGCGCTGCCCGTCGTTAGCGCCGCCGGTGCCGGCGCGGCGGCCGGCCTGGCTGCCGGTGCTGCCGCCGCTAGCGGCTACGGGGCCCGCAACGCGCTCAACCGCGCCGATGCCCTCGCGGCCGAGCGGAGCTGGGTGCCGGAAGAGGAGGAGGAGGAGGAAGACTACGACGAACCGGAGGAAGAGCCGAAGCGCCGCGGACGCAGCCCGTGGACGTGGCCGCTGATTGCGCTGATCCTCCTGGTGGTGTTCGTCTTGGTCGGTGTGGTCCTGAGCCAGGCCGGCAATCTCTTTCCCTCGCAGGCGCCGGCCACGTCCAGTGCCATATCCAGTGCCGCGAAGCCGAGCAGCGCCACCCCCTCGGCGTCCTCCGCGTCCCCCTCCGAGACTCCAAGCCCCACTCCCAGTTCGGCGACGCCCACGGAGTCCACTCCGGCAGCCATTAACCTGATCCCGGATGCCTACCTGGGACGGCCGTACAACGACGTCCGCAACGAGCTGATTGGCAAGGGGTTGCAAGTCACCGGCGCCGAGGTTGTCAACGACGCGACGCCGGGCACCGTCACGAATATTGATCCCTCCGGTGCGGTCCAGCCCGGGGACACCATCACCGTCAGCTACTCCAAGGGACCGGAAATGGTTTCCGTCCCGTCCATCAAGTCGGGCGCAAGCGAGGCTGAGGTCCAGCAGGCCATCCAGGGCGCCGGGCTGCGGTGGGCCAAGGGAGCCGACGTCAGTCCCACGAATAAGAAGGAAGAGCCGGGCACTTTCGTGAGCTCGCAGCCTCCTTCCGGGTCCAAGGTGACCGCCGGCAGCGTCGTGACCTACCACCTCGCCGAAGCCAATGCCACCGACACAACACCTTCACCTACTAAGTCCGGACCCTAAACAATCATGAGCAATACATCCCGCACTCCGTCGCACAGGGAGGAACGCCCGGCGAACACGCAGCGCGTCCTCAGCGGGCGCTATGAGCTGGGTGAGCTGATCGGCCGTGGCGGCATGGCGGACGTTTTCCGCGGCGTCGATACCCGGCTGGGACGTACTGTGGCCGTCAAGCTGCTTCGCCCTGACCTGGCCAGGGATCCCCAGTTCCAGGCACGGTTCAAGCGCGAGGCCCAGGCTGTCGCGGCACTCAATCACCCTTCGATTGTGGCTGTCTTCGACACCGGGGACCACGCGGTCCCCGGTGACCACGACGACAGCGTCCGGGTGCCCTACATCGTGATGGAATTCGTTTCCGGCAAGACGATCCGCGACATGGTGCGGGCCAAGGACGTCACCATCGATCAGGCAATCGACTTCACCCTCGGCGTGCTGTCCGCCCTCGATTACAGTCACAAGGCCGGAATCGTGCACCGCGACATCAAGCCGGCCAACGTGATGTTTTGCGCGGATTCGAACAGCGTCAAGGTCATGGACTTCGGGATCGCCCGCGCCATGGCGGACTCGTCGGCCACCATGACGCAGACCCAGGCCGTCGTGGGCACTGCCCAGTACCTGTCCCCCGAACAGGCACGGGGCGAAACCGTCGATGCGCGGAGCGATCTCTACTCCGCAGGATGCCTTCTCTATGAGATGCTGACCGACCGGCCGCCGTTCATCGGCGACAGCCCCGTCTCTGTGGCCTACCAGCACGTTCGGGAGATCCCCGAGCCCGCCAGCAGCCTCAACCCGGACGTCTCCGCGGCGCTGGACAGCGTGCTGATGAAGGCCTTGCAAAAGAACCGCGCGGACCGTTTCCAGGACGCGTCCGCCTTCCGCCGCGCCCTGCGGGCCGCACGCAGCGGCGTTCCGGTGACAGCACCGACCGCCAGTGAGGCCCCCACCGACCCCACCAACGCCGTTCCCCGGCCTGACCCCCTGGCGCCCACTGCAGCGTTCTCGCTGACAGGGGCCAAGTTCCTCGACGATTCCCCCGGCGGCCGGCTGCGGCCCGCCGAAGATACGTCCGACGACGAGCAGTTGCTGCAGCCCGCGGGCACCGAACTCTATGGCACGGCGGACACCGGCAACCTGCCCCTGGCGCTGCCGGTCGAACGCGAGCACACGCCGCGCCAGAAGTCGCGCCGCCGCACCTGGATCGCGACACTGATGGTCCTCACGCTGCTGGTACTGGCCGGGGGCGGCCTGTGGCTGTACAGCCTCATGAATCAGGCCCCGCCGCAGGCAACCAAGGTCCTGGTTCCCACGGTGACGTCCCTGACGGAATCAGAGGCCCTGCAACGGCTGTACAACGCCGGCTTCAAGCCACAGCTCCAACGGCTCCAGCACGAGAGCATCCCCAAGGGCACCGCCATTGGCACCGTGCCGGCGTCGGGAAGTTCCATGGACGCCAACTCGGACATCATCCTCAACATTTCGGAAGGCCCCAGCGCGATCACCATCCCCACCGACCTGCCCGGCCGGACGGAGGCGGCGGCCCGCGATCTCCTGCACCAGACGGGACTGACCGGTTCCCTCACCACCAAGATGTCCAACAACCCCACGGTCCCGGTCGGCATTGTCATCACCACCAAGCCGGCCCCGGGCCAGATCGTGGCCGTCGCGGACGCCGTCGAAATCGTCGTCTCCACCGGGAAGGTGGCTGTGCCGCAGCTGATCGGACTGCCGCGGGCGGAGGCGGAGGCGAAACTGACGGCGCAGGGCCTGAAACTTAAAGCCACCGAAGTCGAGAATTCCCAGGTGGCTCCGGGGAAGGTGACGGGCCAGGCCGACGCCGCGGATTCTCTCGTGGAACAGGGTAAGACCATCACCGTGACCGTGGCGAAGGCACCAGCGCCACCTCCCTCGCCGACACCGACGCCGACTCCGACGCCGACGCCCACCAAGACCACGTCCAAGGAGGGCGCGGTCCTGGACGGACTGTTCCCCTAATCCGGTCGGGGCTGCGCCGAAGTGCCGGCGACAGCCGCGCCGGCGCGGGCAGGCCGGGTCAGGGCCGGCGCGTCAGTGACCGCCGGGTCAGTGCTTGATGAGCGGGCTCAGGTCCGCTGCCCGTTCAGCGGCGCCGGCCATGCCGAGTGACTCGAGCCAGTTGCCCAGCATTTGGTAGCCGCCTTCGGTCAGGACAGATTCCGGGTGGAACTGGACACCGCAGAGCGGGGCGGTGCGGTGCTGCAGGCCCATCACAACGCCGGTGCCCGTTTCCGCGGTGATCTCCAGGACCTCCGGGATGCTCTCTCGGACAGCCGCCAGCGAATGGTAGCGGGTGGCCGTGAGCGGGGAGGGCAGCCCGGCAAACACGCTGGTTCCGTGATGTTCGACGAGGGAGGTCTTGCCGTGCATCAGTTCGGGAGCGTGCGTCACCGTCCCGCCGTAGGCCTCCGCCAGCGCCTGGTGGCCCAGGCACACACCCAGCATGGGCTTGTCCCGGCTGCCGCACCATTTGATCAGCTCAATGCAGACGCCGGCCCCGGCGGGGTTCCCCGGCCCGGGAGAGATGAGAACACCGTCCCGTGCCTCGGCCATTTCGATCGCCTCGGCGAGCGTGACGTCGTCGTTGCGGACCACGGTGGTCTCGGCACCGAGCTCCTGGAGATAGCCGACCAGGGTGTAGACAAAGCTGTCGTAGTTGTCTACGACCAGGATCTTGGTTGTACTCATGGGTGCTTTGCTGAACCAATCGTTGAATCTGTTAACTGGGTGAATTGCGCCAGCCAGGGAAAAAGGAACTGAACCATCAATACCAGTGCTCCGGCCGCCAGCACCAGCGCAGTCGCAATCCTGAGCCACAAGGGACCGGGAAGGTGGCGGAAAAGCCAGCCATACATCCGTCAGCCTTCCCTGGCCGCGCGGGCCGCCTGGGCAATTTCAGCCGGCGGCCCGGCGGAAACAGGTTGCCACCGCTCCAGCACGGCGTAGGCCACAAAGCGTTCCTGGGACCCAAACCGCGGGTTGCAGCTCGTCATGGTCAGGTAGCTCTCCGTCGGCGCGGCGCCCGGCTGCGTCGGCACCGGCAACAGTACATCGGTCCGGGAGGGGAGGACTGTCTGGCTGTTCCGGAACACGTAGACATAGTAGCCCTCGCGGGTCTGGACATAGATCCGGTCCCCGGGCACCAAGGCGTCGATATGGTCCAGGACTGCACCGTGAGTCTGCCGGTGGCCGGCCACGGCGAAGTTTCCCGCGGCCCCTGGCATTGCCGTGCCCCGATAGTGCCCGATGCCCAGAGTGTCCAACACCGCCGGCGTGGTTCCCTGAACGATGGGGCGCGTGTACCCGGCACCGAACCGGGGAACATACAGAATGCCGATTGTCGCGCCCTCGGCGGGTTCGGGGGCAACGACCGGCTTGGCGGCAACCGCCGCCGGGCCGTTGTTGTCTGCCGCCCCGCCGGCCGCTCCGCTTGCCGCCGGCAGACTGGGCACTGCGGGAGCGGCTGTTCCCGCCCCACGGGCAAAGTCCTTCACGACGTCGCGCTGCCGGGCATCGGAGGCCACATTCGTCCACCACAGCTGCCACACGACAAAGAGCAGGAGAATGGCGCCCGCGCTCATGAGCAGCTCGCCCGCGATCTGGACGCTGCGCAGGAGCAGATCGCGGCGGCTGCGGGCCGTCGGGCCGGATCCCTGCTCCAACTGCATCACTGTGGGTTCTCCTCCTGGGCGATTGCGGGGTCCACGGTCTGGCCGGAACTACAGCTAGAATTGGCTCCGATAAACGAATTCAAACTTGACCAAGAGCGCGTTGGCCGGCGGGGCTCACTTCCCGCAGGATATCAAGCCACGTTGCCGCTCTTGTTCCAGCCGCCAAGGAGGATCAGTGCCCGAGTCGAAGCCGCGTAAAAGGACTGCCCGTGTGGCCCCGCAGACTTCTGCTGCGGAGGCCTACAAGCCCAATCCGGTCTGGTTCAAGCCCGTCATGTTTGGCCTGATGATCATTGGCCTGCTGTGGATCATCACGTTCTACATCACCGAGGGCGCCTTCCCGGTTCAGTCTTGGGCCTCGTGGAACATCGTCGCTGGATTCGGAATCGCGATCATCGGGTTCCTGATGACCACGCGCTGGCGTTCCTGAACCAGGGCCCCGCGGCGCAAATCCCTGACGGGCCGGTACACACAGTGTGCCGGCCGTCGTCGTTAATCCCCCGGCACTAATCCCCGGCCCCAGCGAAGGAATCCAGATGACCCCGGCATTAAACGGCGCAACCATTGGCGACGACGGACTGGCGCGGCCGGTGTGGGCATCTGTTGATCCCATGCTGCGCGAGTACTACGACACCGAGTGGGGCATGCCCGTCCGGGATGAGCACGGCCTCTACGAACGAATCAGCCTCGAGGGGTTCCAGGCGGGCCTGTCCTGGGCGACGATTCTGCGCAAGCGGCCGGCCTTCCGCGCGGCATTCAAGGACTTCGACCCGGAACTCGTGGCCCTCTTCACGGACGCCGACGTTGAGCGGCTCATGCTCGATGCCGGGATCGTCCGTAACCGGCTGAAGATCCAGGCAACCATCACCAATGCCCGGGCTACTCTGGCGTTGAGGGACGACGGCGGCCTGGTTGACTTCGTGTGGGGCTTCCAGCCGGTGGCCACACCCCGGCCCAGCTCCCACGACCAGGTCCCCACCACCTCGGCCGAGTCCATCGCGCTCTCGAAGGCGCTGCGCAAGAAGGGCTTCGCCTTCGTCGGGCCCACCACGATGTTCGCGCTCATGGAGGCTATCGGAATGGTGGACACCCATCTGCTGGACAGCCACCGGCGCGGAACGTCGGGCGTTTGGCCGCACTAACACTGCGGGCCGGTGTAGTCCCCTGACCTGGCCGCACCTCTGCCGACCGCGTGCGGAGCTCACGCAGTGCTCAGCCGTGTGCCGCGCAGCGGAGGATGCCGTTTATCCACAGCTGTGCACAAGTCTGGGGAAACTTATCCACATTGTTTATAAGTTTCCGCATATCTGCCCGCCGCGGCTCGCGTCACGGCCCAGTGCCGGGCGGACAGAAGACGGCGACGGACCCGCCGCAGGTGAATTACACAGCTGTAAGTTATTAACAGTGTGGATTGCTTGTGGATAAGTGCCGCGCCCGGCTCCAAGCCCCAATTTGGCGCCTGGCGGACGTGGACGTTGGTACTCGAACGCGCCTGAACGGATCTGCCGGTCCGGGTCCGCACTCCGAAAAAGTTATCCACTTAGTAACAGTCCTCTACCCACAACTTATCCACAGCTGGGGATAACCGGCGGGACGGAGGAGGCTCAAACCCCGCGGTGGCGCCATGAAGCGGGCGAATTCGCGTGGATACTCAGACCGACAAGTTATTAACTCTGTGAATAACCCTGTTGAAACACCCCCGGCTGTCGCAGGTGCGCAGTTCCGCTCCTGGCGGCTGTGGGGCTCCTGACCCTTGGCAGCAGCGACACCGCCGCGCGATTTAGCAGCGCGATAAGGCAGCACGATGAAGAGTGCGGCAGAGACAGTTCGTTAGGGGCCGCACGACCCTGAAGCGCGTGGTTCCGGC
The DNA here is from genome assembly GCF_900102785.1 of Arthrobacter sp. ok362. Lineage (GTDB taxonomy): Bacteria > Actinomycetota > Actinomycetes > Actinomycetales > Micrococcaceae > Arthrobacter. The sequence continues at coordinate 166,516 of NZ_FNGC01000005.1, read as the reverse complement.
CGGCGGAAGTAACGGACTCAATGATCAAAGTTGTCCACTTACTAACAGGACAACCCACAGAAGTTATCCACAGGTGTGGAGATCAGGCCGGCCGCATCCCCTGAACGCTGGAAAATCGCCAGCTCGGGCGGTCAGATCCAGGTCGCCGCTGTGAACTACACGCTTGTAAGTTATTAACAATGTGGATAACCCATGTGGAAAACTTCCGCGCGCAGTACTCCATGCCGGTTCCGGTCTGGCTTTCTGCGGGGTGCAGCCGGATGCCCGGGATCCTGCCGGCAAGCTGAGTGGGGGCGCCGTCCGGGGCGACTTCGAGGGCCGGTCACCGCGATATGTCGGCTAGAAGCGGTTTCTTCGTGTCGAAGTGCCCCCGGACGGATCCGGACTGGAAGAGAGGTGCACGGCAGCGTCGCCACAAGGGTTAACCAGCAGGGGCTGCCGCTGGGGTGCACAGCAAAGCAGGGAGAGGCATACTAGGGGCGCCGCCGCGGGACGCAGTCGCAATTAGCCGGCGCTGGATTAGCCGGCGCTGGCCATCCGGACGACGGACACGACGATCACCAGGGCAAGGACCGCGGCGAGGCCGATGGCCTGCACCAGGGACTGCCGGGGACCGCGGGGGGTGTAGGCAATGACAGCGGCGCTCAGGGCGCCGGTTACGAGGCCGCCGAGATGGGCCTGCCACGCGATCTGGGGCACCATGAAGCCGATGACGCCGTTGATGGCGATCAGGACCAGGAGTTGGCGGACTTCGCCGCCGCGTTGACGCTGGACCACCAGCAGCGCGCCGAACAGCCCGAAAATGGCGCCGGAGGCACCCACGAGTCCCACGGGGCCGTTCACGGGATATACCGGGGTCAGCAGGAGGAAGCCGACGGATCCGCCGACGGCCGAGAGCAGGTAGATGGCCAGGAAGCGGGCGTGGCCAAGCAGTGGCTCAAGGATCTGGCCGAAAATCCACAACGTGTACATGTTCAGGACGATGTGGAGCAGGAATCCCTGCGAGTGCAGGAACGCCGAGGTGAGCAGCCGCCACGGTTCCACGTCAGTCAGGGCGGGAGCGTAGGCCAGTTGCTGGTAGATCCCATCGTTGGGAACTATCCACTGCAGTGCGTAGACAAGGGCGCACAGCCCGATGATCACGAAAGTGACCACGGGTTTGCCGACGGTCACGGCGCCGCCGTAGACGGTCCGGACTGTCGGGGTCGTGCGTTTGGTTTCGTTGACACAGTCAACGCATTGGAATCCGACGGCGGCCGCCCGCTGGCAGTCGGGGCACGCAGGGCGCCCGCACCGCTGGCAGCGCACATAGGCGGGCCGGTCCGGGTGCCTGGGGCATACCGGGACCTCTGCGGACGGCTCTGCCGCCGGAACTCCGTAGCTCATGGTGTGGGGTTAGAGCTTTTCGATGTCAATGCTGTTGATGGTGACATCCTCGACGGGGCGGTCGCCCATGCCGGTGCGGACGCCTTCGATCGCGTCGACGACCTTTTTGGAGTCCGCATCGGCGACCTCACCAAAGATGCTGTGCTTGCCCTGCAGCCAGTCGGTGGGGATGGTGGTGATGAAGAACTGCGAACCGTTGGTGCCGCGCCCCATCTGGACACCGGCGTTGGCCATGGCCAGCTTGTATGGCTCGTTGAAAGTCAGTTCCGGATGGATTTCATCGTCGAACTTGTAGCCCGGTCCACCGGTGCCGCGACCCAGGGGATCGCCCGCCTGGATCATGAAGTCCTTGATGATGCGGTGGAAGATGGTGCCGTTGTAGAGCGGCGTGCCGGTCTTGTCCTCGCCCGTTTCCGGGTGGGTCCAGGCCTTCTCACCGGTGGCCAGCCCGACGAAGTTGTCGACGGTCTTCGGCGCGTGGTTGCCATAGAGGTTGACGACGATGTCGCCGAGGCTCGTGTGGATAGTGGCTTTTGCGGTTGCGTTGGCAGTCATAGCGCCCATTCTTCCATGACGGCCCCGCCCACATAGGGCCGCACAGTCAGTTCCGCGCTGGGTGAAATCCACTGGAAATCGGTCTGAAGAATAGCCGGTGCGTTCCTAGACACGTAGGCTAACAACAGAACCGTCACATTAATCGGGAGGTAGTTGTGAAGAAAACGGATCGTATTGCCCGTGACCTGGAGCAGTCAGTCAGCACCGGAGTAGACAGCGCCAAGGATTGGGCGGCCCCGCGGGTTGAGGCGGCCGTGAACTGGGCTGTTCCCCGGCTGCAGCACGGGCTGGACACCGCCTCTCCCAAAATCCAGGAGGGGCTCAAGTCGGCGGCTTACAATCTGGCCGGTGGCGTTGCCACCGTCACCCCCCGCCTTCAGGATGGCCTGGCCCAGCTTGCGCCGAAGATTAACGACGCCGCGGAAAGCGCGACGCCGCGCCTGCACGAGGCTGTGGACAGGGCAGCACCTGTCATCGCCAACGCACGCGACCGGGTGGTTGTCGAGTACCTTCCCAGGCTTTCCGACCAGATTGGGCAGGCTTCCGTGGCCGTCCACCGCACGCTGGAAAACGCTCCGGCCCACGTGGACGCCGTCGCACAGATGCTTATTGATTCTGGTGTGGTCCATGGTGTCCAGGCGCAGGCCCAGACTGCCAAGGGACACGCAAAGACTGCACGAAAGAACATCAAGGCGGCCGCCAGCGATGTCAGCAAGACGGCTAGCGCCAAGCTTGCCAAGCAGCAGAAACCCAAACACCGCGGCCTGTTGATCTTCGGCATCATCGCTGCCGCAGTTGCCGCCGGTGTCGCCGCCTGGAAGGCATCCAAGCCGGTGGAGGACCCCTGGAAGGTACCGACGCCGGTAAAGCCTGCTCCCGCGGCCACCCCTGCCGGCGAAACGCTGAAGGACGCCGCCGACAAGGCCGGCTCCGCGACTGTTGCGGCAGCGGACTCTGCGGCCGAGGCTTCCACCGAGGCATCCGGGCCCGCAGCGGACGCGGCGGACAAGGTGAAGGAAGCGGCCAAAGACGTTGCCGACGACACCGCGAAGACTTCCGCAAAGGTGGCCACCGATGCCAAGACGGCCGTCCGCAACATCGCGTCCAACCTGAACAACGGGGCAAACAAGCCGGGCCAGTAGCTCCGGCTGGCACAGGCCGGCTGGGTCGAGGCTCTGCCAGAGGCAGTCCGGCTGCCGGCAGGTGTCCTGCACTCTCCCAGGGAGGGATTCCGCTACGGCGGGATCCCTCCTTTTGTTTCACCCGCCAGCTTTCACACGGCGTGACGGAGGCGCGTCGCGGTCCCCCTTCAAATGCCAGGCTAGATGCTAAATTTGTGTTGATGTCACCCCATAGATCACCCCAGGATGCCTTGCTCATTGCTCCGCCGCCGACTGTATCTATTGTGATCCCGGCGTACAACGAGGAAAGCGTCATCCGGCAGTGTCTGATCGCCGCGGTTTATCAGTCGGTCCCTGCGCACGAAATCATTGTGGTGGACAACCTGTCCAAGGACCGCACGGCGGAGATCGTGCGGCAGATGCAGCTGGAGTACCCGGAGAGTCCCATCATCCTGCTCAGCCAGGACCGCGATCAGGGGCTCATCCCCACACGCAATTTCGGTCTGGACCACGCCACGGGCGACATCCTCGGGCGGATCGACGCCGATTCCGTGCTGGAACCGGACTGGGTGGAGCAGGTGCAGGAAGCCTTCGCTGACGAGTCTGTGCACGCTGCGACCGGTCCGGTGGTCTATTACGACATGCCCCTGCGCCGGTTTGGGCTCAAGGCAGACGACAGAATGCGTCAGCTGATGCTCAGGCTTGCTAAGCACCAGTATCACTTCCTCTTCGGGTCCAACATGGCACTGCGCCGCTCGGCCTGGGAAACCATCCGAACAGAAGCCTGCCGGGACGAGCGGGACGAGATGCACGAGGACATCGACCTTTCGCTGCACCTGGCCGACCACGAGCTCCGGATCCAGTACTGGGCGCAGATGATTTCGGGTATGTCGGCCCGGCGGCTTGAGGACTCGCCGCGGGATTACCGCTACTACGTGACGCGCTTCGACCGCACCTACAAGGCCCACAACGTCAAGAAGATGGCGCTGAAGGCACCCATGGTGGTCTTCTTCTCGGTCTATTTCCCGGCGAAATTGCTCCGCGCCATTCACACTGTCAACGTGGCCCAGCCGGCCCGCCGCGGCGGCCAGTAGGCGCGCCCAACAAGCACGGCCAACAAGCACTTCCGACTAGCGCGGTAAATAGACGCGGTAATTAGGGGGCCGCTGAGCGCGGCCTAGCCGGCGTCTAGTCGGTGCCGAGTTCCGCCAGCCGCTCTGTTCCGGGGCCCTCCGCAGCGCGCCCCTCTGCTGTGCCCCGGACGGACCGTGAGCCGCGCTGCCCAAGGACCACGACGGCGAGCCCCACGAGGATCATCACCAGTCCGGCATAGGTCCCGACCGGAAGCGTCTCGCCTAGGAACGCCGCAGCCAAGAGCGCCGCTCCCGGGATTTCCAGCAGGATGATCATGGACACCACCAGCGGGCTCATGGTCGCCAGCAGATAGTTGAACGCCGTGTGCCCCACCAGCTGTGCGCACACGGTAATGGCGAGGATCCCCAGCCAGCCGGTGGCTTCGAACCCTGCCAGCGGCTGCCCGGCCAACAGCGCCATTCCCGCCACAATTGCAGCGCACATGCCGTAGCACAGGGTCGTGTAGACGCCGGTGCCCATGCTCTGCCGCGCCTTGCCTCCGGCGAGCGTGTAGATGCCCGCGAGGGCGCCGCCGGCCACGGCCAGGAGATCGCCTACGAGCGCCTCGGGCGAGGTACCCATATCAAAACCGGTAATCGTCACGACGCCGCCGAAGGCGAGCCCCAGCCCTACCAGCACCGGCCAGCGGAGCCGGACCCCCCGGAAGAGTTGGAAGATCGCGATCCAGCCTGACTGAAGGCACACCAGCGCCGTCGCCGCCGCGACCGAGGTCAGCTGCAGGGAGGTGATAAAGCAGGCGAAGTGCAACGCCAGGGCCACGGCAGCGGCCAGCGACCAGCGGAACTCCGCTCCGGTCACCCTTGCGAACTGACGGGGGCTGCGGACCACAACCGGACCGGCCATCACGACTGCTCCAATGGCGTTGCGCCAGAAAGCGATGGCGAGGGCACTGACCGACGTGGCGCCCAGCGTGGCGGCAATGAGCGGTCCGGACGAGGCCACACCGAGCACCCCTACGGCTGCAAGCAAGAAGTTCACGTTCCAACACTAATGGGACGGACCTCGGTGGCCGTCACAGCCGCTATGTCTTGACCGGCACATACCGCAGTGCCAATCTTAAGTCGCGGTCTCACATCCCGATTTCGCCATCATCGAAGAAGGAGACCATCATGGCGTCAATGATCCGCAAGAGCCTGGACGATCCCGAAGAATCACGTCCTGTTGCCGAGGGCATGGGCCGGGTGGACCTCGTCAACCTGGACTCCGGCCCGGTTGGACGGGCCACCTTCCTCCCAGGCTGGAAATGGTCAGATCACGTCAAGCCGATCGCCAAAACTGACAGCTGCATGGCCAGCCACACCGGCTACACGATTTCCGGCCGCATCAAAGTCGTCATGGATGACGGCGAAGAACTCGAATTCGGGCCCGGCGACTTCGGCGTCATCCCGCCGGGGCATGATGCCTGGGTACTCGGCGACGAGCCGTATGTGTTCATCGACTGGCAAGGAATGGCGGATTACGCCAAGCCGAAGGAGTGATTGAGGGAGGGCATGAAAAAAGCCCCGGACCGCGCTTCCGCGGTCCGGGGCTATTCCTATGGTGGAGGCACGGGGACTCGAACCCCGAACCCCCTGCTTGCAAAGCAGGTGCGCTACCAATTGCGCCATGCCCCCATAAGAAGCAACCCGACAATCATACCCTAGGTCCGGAGAGCTGATTTCCAGCTTCCATCCCCAGCTTCCGGGCTAGTCAACCGTATCGGTTGAATTGCTCCAGATCACCTTCCGGGCTTCGGATTCCTGCACTTTCCTGTAGAGGAGAACGCCTGCGACCGTGGCTGCGATAACCAGCAACTTCTTCACATGCACTCCGTTCCGGTTCAGTCATCGACGAACCTTCACTAACCTCTGCCAGAACCAGTACTGGTTCCGTGGGCGTACCAGGACTTGAACCTGGGACCTCTTCGTTATCAGCGAAGCGCTCTAACCGCCTGAGCTATACGCCCCGATGCCTCATCGGGCCGAGATATGACTGTACAGCACATCCCGGCCCGATCTCAAATCGAGGCTTTTTCCCGCGGCATTCCGCGGAAAGGCACGGGAATTAGTCGTCCGTGAGGGTCACGCCAATACCGCCCACGAGCGTCGCCGCAATGTTGTACAGCACCGCCGAAAGCATCGACAGGGCCGTCAGCAGCACCACGTTGATCACGGCGATGATGGTCGCGAACGAGGCCACCTGCCCCAGGGACGCCACCTTCTTCAATTCAAAGCCGCCGCCTTCGGAGCCGGCGAGAGTCCCGAGCAGGCTGTCCACCTGGTCAAAGATTCCGGTCAGGTCCAAAACGGTCCAGAGCACGATCGCCGCCACGACCGTGACGATTCCCAGCGCCACGGAGAGCAGGAAGGCCATCTTCAGCACGGACCAGGGGTCCACCTTGCTGACCAGCAGCCTGGCGCGGCGCACCTTGGCCTTGGGAGCCGGCTTGATCAGCCCGGCTGTGCCCTGCCCGCCGGACTGGGCGGGGCGCTGGCCCGGGACGGCGGGGCGCTGTCCGGGGACCGTCGGGCGCTGGCCGGGCGCGGGGGGACGCTGTCCCGTTCCGGCGGCTGCGCCGGACACGCCGGGGCGCTGCTGCGGACGCGAGGGAGCGCCACCTACGCGCGGTGCGGCGGCGGGTTGCCGCACACCGCCCGGCACGCCGCTGCTGGGATTGGGATATGAGTCGGAATTACTCACTCGTTACCTCCGGTGTTGTCTTCGTCCAGCTCGGCATTGCCTGATGACTCATCTGACTCCGGGGCCGGTACTGATTCTGCCGCTGCGGACTTTTCATGCAGTCCGCCATTTTCAGCCAACGTTACGTCATCCGGCGCGGAAGCCCGATTTTCGGCGTCGTCACGTGCATCTTCGCCGGCATAGTCGCCTGTATCTTCGCCTTCGGCAGACTCGTCGCTTTCCAGCCCGCGTTCGCTGTTGCGTGCAACAGCGATGATGCGGTCGTTCTTGTCCGGCTTGGCAAAGATCACGCCCATGGTGTCGCGGCCCTTTGCGGGCACACCGGTGACCGAGGAGCGGACCACCTTGCCGCCCTCCATGACCACCAGGACTTCATCCTCTTCCTGGACAATGAGGGCGCCGACAAGGTGCCCGCGCTCCTCCTGGTACTTGCCGACCTTGATGCCGAGCCCACCGCGGCCCTGCAGCCGGTATTCCTCCACTGCGGTCCGCTTGGCGAAGCCGCCTTCGGTGACGATAAAGACGTATGAGCCGTCCTTGACGACGTCGGCCGCGAGGAGTTCGTCGTCCTCCCGGAACTTCATGCCGGTCACGCCGGAGGTGGCACGGCCCATCGGGCGCAGCGCATCATCTGTCGCGGTGAAGCGGACTGACTGTCCCTTGCGGGAGACCAGCATGAGGTCGTCGGTTTCGGAGACCAGCTGGGCCGAGACGAGCTCGTCACCGTCGCGCAGGTTGATGGCGATCACGCCGGCGGACCGGTTGGTGTCGTAGTCCTCCAGCCGGGTCTTCTTGACCAGCCCGCGCTTGGTGGCGAGCACCAGGTACGGGGCGTGCTGGTAGTCCCGAAGGTCCAGCACCTGGGCAATGTGCTCATCCGGCTGGAAGGCCAGCAGATTGGCCACGTGCTGGCCCTTGGCGTCGCGTCCGGCCTCGGCGAGCTCGTAGGCCTTGGCCCGGTAGACGCGTCCGAGGTTGGTGAAGAAGAGCAGCCAGTGGTGCGTGGTGGTGACGAAGAAGTGCTCCACGACGTCGTCCCCGCGCAGCTGGGCGCCCTTGATGCCCTTGCCGCCGCGCTGCTGGGAGCGGTAGTTGTCGCTGCGGGTGCGCTTAACGTAGCCGCCGCGGGTAATGGTGACCACCATTTCCTCTTCGGGGATCAGGTCCTCCATCGACATGTCGCCGTCGAAGCCCATGAGCACCTTGGTGCGGCGGTCGTCGCCGTGTTTGGCCACGATTTCGGCCAGTTCGGTGCTGATGATCTCGCGCTGGCGCTCTTCGGAGGCCAGGATCGCGTTGTACTCGGCGATCAGGGTCTCGAGTTCGGCATGCTTGTCCTGGATCTTCTGGCGCTCCAGGGCCGCGAGCCGGCGCAGCTGCATGTCCAGGATGGCCGTGGCCTGCAGCTCGTCGATGTCGAGCAGTTGCATCAGCCCGTCGCGCGCGGCCTGGGTGGTGTTGGAGGCGCGGATGAGGGCGATGACCTCGTCGAGCATGTCGAGGGCCTTGAGCAGGGCGCGGAGGATGTGTGCTTCCTCCTCGGCCTTGCGCAGGCGGTAGCGCGTGCGTCGGGCGATGACGTCCATCTGGTGGGTAACCCAGTGGCGGATGAACGCGTCGAGGCTGAGTGTGCGCGGTACCCCGTCAACGATGGCGAGCATGTTGGCGGCGAAGTTGTCCTGCAGCTGGGTGTGCTTGTAGAGGTTGTTCAGTACCACCTTGGCTACGGCGTCGCGCTTGAGCACAATGACGAGGCGCTGGCCGGTGCGGCCCGAGGTCTCGTCGCGGAGGTCTGCGATGCCGGAGATCTTGCCGTCCTTGACGAGTTCGGCGATCTTGATGGCCAGGTTGTCCGGGTTGGCTTGGTACGGCAGTTCGGTGACCACCAGGCAGGTGCGGCCCTGGAGTTCCTCGACGTTGACCACGGCGCGCATGGTGATGGAGCCGCGGCCGGTGCGGTAGGCGTCCTCGATGCCCTTGTGGCCCAGGATCGTGGCGCCGGTCGGGAAGTCCGGTCCCTTGATGCGCTGGATCAGCTCTTCGAGCAGCTCTTCGCGGCTGGCTGTCGGGTTGGCCAAGTACCACTGCACACCGTCGGCGACCTCGCGGAGGTTGTGCGGCGGGATGTTGGTTGCCATGCCGACGGCGATGCCCGAGGAACCATTGACCAACAGGTTCGGGAACCGCGCCGGCAGGATGGTGGGTTCCTGGTTCTTGCCGTCGTAGTTGTCCTGGAAGTCGACGGTTTCCTCGTCGATGTCCCGGACCATTTCCATGGCGAGCGGGGCCATCTTGGTTTCGGTGTACCGCGGGGCCGCGGCGCCGTCGTTGCCGGGCGAGCCGAAGTTGCCCTGGCCGAGCGCCAGCGGGTAGCGCATGGTCCAGTCCTGGATCAGGCGGACCAGGGCATCGTAGATCGCGGTGTCGCCGTGCGGGTGGTACTGGCCCATGACCTCGCCCACCACACGGGCGCATTTGTTGAAGGAGCGGTCCGGGCGGTAGCCGCCGTCGAACATCGCGTAGAGCACGCGGCGGTGGACGGGCTTGAGGCCGTCGCGGACATCGGGCAGCGCGCGGCCCACGATCACGGCCATGGCGTAGTCGAGGTAGGAGCGCTGCATTTCGGTCTGCAGGTCCACTTGCTCGACGCGGTCGGTCAGTACGTCGCCGTCGAGGATGGCGCCTTCAAGGACGGGCTCGGAGCCGGCCGGCACCTCGGGTGTTTCGTCACTCATAGTCTATATTTTCCGTTTCAGGTATATATCAGTCCGGGCATATTCAGGGCTCGGAAGCCGCTAGATGTCCAGGAACCGAACGTCCTTGGCGTTCTGCTGAATGAAGTTTCGGCGCGATTCAACGTCCTCGCCCATCAGGACGGAGAAGGTCTGGTCCGCCGCCAAGGCGTCGTCCATGGTGACCTGCAGGAGGGTGCGGTGGTCCGGGTCCATGGTGGTGTCCCAGAGTTCCGTGTAGTCCATCTCGCCCAGGCCCTTGTAGCGCTGGATGCCGTTGTCCTTGGGAATACGGCGGCCCGCAGCCTGGCCGGAGAGCAGCTTCGCGTCGCGTTCCCGGTCGCTGTAGACGTAGTCGTGCGGGGCATTGGACCACTTGATCCGGTACAGCGGCGGCTGGGCGAGGTAGACGTAGCCATTCTCGATCAGCGGGCGCATGTAGCGGAACAGCAGGGTCATCAGCAGCGTGGTGATGTGCTGGCCGTCGACGTCGGCATCGGCCATGAGCACGATCTTGTGGTAGCGCAGCTTGGCGAGGTCGAAGTCCTCGCCAATGCCAGTGCCGAAGGCCGTGATCATGGACTGGACCTCGGTATTGCCGAGCGCCTTGTCCAGGCGGGCCCGTTCCACGTTGAGGATCTTGCCGCGGAGCGGCAGGATGGCCTGAGTCTCCGGGTTGCGGCCGCGCTTGGCGGAACCACCGGCCGAGTCACCCTCCACGATGTAGACCTCGCAGTTCTCCGGGTTCTTCGAAGAGCAGTCCGACAGCTTGCCGGGCATTCCGAAGGACTCCAGCGGGCTTTTGCGGCGGGCGTTGTCGCGGGCCTTCCGTGCCGCCATGCGTGCCTGGGCTGCGGAAATGGCTTTGCGGATGACGTCCCGGGCGGGGCCGGGGTTGCGCTCGAGCCAGTCGCCCAAGCCGTCGGTGACAACACGCTGGACAAAGCCCTTGACCTCGGAGTTGCCGAGCTTGGTCTTGGTCTGGCCTTCGAACTGCGGCTCGGAAAGCTTCACGGAAATGACTGCCGTCAGGCCCTCGCGGATGTCGTCTCCGGTGAGGTTGTCTTCCTTTTCCTTGATGATGTTCTTCTCCCGCGCATAGCGGTTGATGAGGGAGGTCATCGCGGCGCGGAAGCCCTCTTCGTGGGTGCCGCCCTCGTGCGTGTTGATGGTATTGGCGTAGGTGTGGACGCTCTCGGAATACGCGTTGGTCCACTGCATCGCCATTTCCAGGGCAATGTGCCGTTCCGTGTCCTCGGTCTCGAAGGCGATGACGTCCTCGTGGACCACATCAACCTTCTTGCCGGAGTTCAGGTGCTTGACGTAGTCCAGCAGGCCGTCGTCGTACTGGTAGACCACGGTGTGGAATTCCGCGGGGACTTCGCCTTCGGTGTGGACGGCGTCCAGGTCCAGGTCGGCGTCGTCGGACGGCTCCTCCGGGACGCGGCGCTCGTCGGTCAGAGTGATGCGCAGTCCCTTGTTCAGAAACGCCATCTGCTGGAAGCGTGCGCGCAGCGTCTCGAAGTCGAACACCGTGGTCTCGAAGATGCCGGCGTCCGGGTAGAACGTTTGCGTGGTTCCGGTCTCGGAGGTTTCCTCGCCCTGGACCAGGCCGCCCTGCGGTTTGCCGCCGTCGGCGAAGGACATCCGCCAGACGTGGCCCTGGCGGCGGACTTCGGTGTTGACCCTGCTGGAAAGCGCGTTGACCACCGAGATGCCGACGCCGTGCAGGCCGCCGGAGACCGCGTAGCCACCCCCGCCGAATTTGCCGCCGGCGTGCAGGATAGTCATGACGACCTCCACCGTGGGTTTGTGCTCGGTCGGGTGCATGTCGACCGGGATGCCGCGGCCGTCGTCCACAACTTTGACGCCGCCGTCGGCCTGCAGCACGATTTCGATGTGGGTGCAGTAGCCGGCCAGTGCCTCATCAACCGAGTTGTCCACCACCTCGTAAACGAGGTGGTGCAGGCCGCGGGGACCGGTGGAACCGATGTACATGCCGGGACGTTTCCGGACCGCTTCCAGACCTTCAAGTACGGTGATGTCGCTGGCGCCGTATTCGCGCGATGTCGCGGTCCCCGACGACGACGCCGCTGCCGCGACTTGCACTACCGCTTCCGCTACGTCTTCCACTGCCGGGATCTCTGCATTGTCGTTAGCCACAGGCGCTTTCGACTCCTCTATGTTCGTTGAAGGCCGGCCCTTGCCTCTTCCGTGGAAAAGGCTCCTGCCAACAGGCACGTCACTGACGACGCCGGGTGTTCCGCTGACTTGGGTCCGTCCGCCGCACGCTAAAATTGCGTCGGAAACGGACTCAGTCAACGCTTCACCGGCGCCCAGTTATCTACACCGATTCTATCGTGTTATTGGACCCAAACCCGCATTCCAGGGCGCCAAACGGGCGGGAAAGTGCCGCTGAGAGGCCGCTGGCTCCCCCTGCAAGGCTTTCGGGGTCCGTCCCTAGGGTGCCTATACGACTCCGGGGCGTTCGAGCGCCCTACACGCCACTTGCGGATTTTTCAAGAGTTTTTGCAAGAAGTGCTTCACATCCGGTGCGCGGTTGGGGCCGCGCGGCTATCCGTACGTGTCGCGGGGCCCGCGGCCGTTGACCGTCCGGAGGCCCTTGCGCCAGCTCGGGGCGGCGGGTCCGAGCACTTGGATGCTGGTGACCACGCCGTCGCCAAGCTCGGTGCGGAATTTTTCCAGCAGGCTGCTGCTCAGCAGGCGCAGCTGGGTCGCCCATGCCGTGGAATCGGTGCGAACATGCAAGGTGGTGTCCGTAAAACTCTCCGGAGTGCAGTGCGCCGAGATCTCCGGGCCCACCAGCACCGCCCACTGAGCCATGACGGAGCCGACGGCCACCGGCGAGCTCCAGCCTCGTTCGGCCACGAGGCGTCCCACGACCTTTCCCAGACCCAGCGGGTCCCGGCCGGTGCCATGGAATTGGGAGAACCCGCGGGTTCCCCGCGCGGCGCGGGCGGGTTTCTGGGCGCCGGCACCGGAACGCGGGAGCGCCCGCCGGATTTCACCCCGGGCCGCTGCGGCGTCGCGCATCCGGTTCAGTGCTGCCTGGGCGGCATCGATGTCGTCGGGATCCCGGCCCGGCTGCAGGCCGCCGTCGGTATCCTTATTCATCGATTATCCTGCTCATCGATTCCTCCCGGGATGACCTTCACCCGCCGTCCGGTCAGTTCCGCCGGGATATCGTCCTCGACGGCGGCAGTGACAAGCACCTGCTCGGCGCCGGATACTATTGCCGCCAGTTTACGCCGCCGCTGGACATCAAGTTCGGCAAAAACGTCGTCCAGGATCAGGATCGGGGGCGAGCCGCCAGTACGGGCATCGTCGAGCATGACGTAGTAGGAGGCCAGGCGCAGAGACAGGCACATGGACCAGGTTTCTCCGTGCGAGGCGTAGCCCTTGGCCGGGGCCGATCCAAGCACGAGCTCAAGCTCATCGCGATGCGGCCCGACCAGTGAGATGCCCCGTTCCAGTTCCTTGCGGCGGGCGGCGACAAAGGCCTGGATGTAGCGGTCGGTGAGCTGCTCGACGGAGAGCAGGCGCAGGTCCTCCGCCGGTGCGGCAGCCGCATCGGCATCGGTCACTGCGGCGGCGCCGTCCGCAGCTCTGGCTCCAGAACTGGCCCCAGCGCCGTCGTCGTCCAGGATGTCCTGCAGCGTGGAACGGTACACCGCAGCGGCCTCCTTGGAGCCGTCGGTCAGCTGCGCGTAGGCGTTCTTCAGGTGCGGTTGCAGGCGGTCCACCAGCTCGAGGCGCGCGTGCAGCAGTTCGGCCCCGGCCCTGGCCATGTGCTGGTCCCAGACATCCAGTGTTGCCTCGTGCCCGGCGCTGAACTTCCCGGCCCGGGCCGACTTAAGCAGTGCGTTGCGCTGCTTAAGGACCCGGTCGTAGTCACTCCTGGTCGCGGCGTGGCGCGGCATGAGGCTGACCAGAAGCTCGTCCAGGAACCGGCGGCGGCTGGACGGATCGCCCTTGACCAGCGCCAGGTCTTCCGGAGCGAAGAGCACAGTCTGACAGATGCCAAGCAGGTCCCTGGCGCGGACCGGATTGCTCCGGTTGATGCGTCCGCGATTGGCCCGCGCCGCGTTGATTTCCAGTTCCAGCACGGTCGATTGCTCGCCACGGACCAGCTTTGCCCGGATCATCGCCCGCTCGGCACCAAAGCGCAGCAGCGGCGCGTCCGTGCTCACCCGGTGCGAGTTGAGCGTGGCCAGATACCCGATCGCTTCCATCAGGTTGGTCTTGCCGATGCCGTTGGAGCCCACCAGGACGGTGACTCCGGGCTCAAGGGCTAGATCGACCTGGGCATAGCTGCGGAAATCTGTGAGCGAGAGTTTTTCTAGGTACACGCGGGATTCAGGACTTTACAGGCAGGATTAATTGGCCGGCCGGGTCGCATGGCCGCCGAACTGGTGGCGCAGCGCGGACACCATCTTCATGGCCGGCGAGTTGTCCTCGCGGGAGGAGAACCTGGCGAACAGCGCAGCCGTGATCGCCGGTGCCGGCACGGCGTTGGCAATAGCCTCCTCGACGGTCCAGCGGCCTTCGCCCGAATCCTCGACGTAGTCGGAGATGGATTCCAGTCCGGGGTCCTCGTCAAGGGCCTTGACCATGAGGTCCAGGAGCCAAGAGCGCACGACCGTCCCTTTTTGCCAGGCTCGGAAAGTCCCTGGAAGATCGGCGACGATTTCCTTCGCGGCCAGGAGTTCGTATCCCTCGGCGTAGGCCTGCATCAGGCCGTATTCGATCCCGTTGTGGACCATCTTGGCGTAGTGGCCGGCACCGACACCGCCGACGTGCACGAAGCTGTCGGCCCGGTCGCCCGCGGGACGGAGGGCGTCGAAGACGGGGAGGGCGCGTTCGATATCCGCGGCATCGCCGCCCGCCATGAGGCCGTAGCCGTTCTGGAGGCCCCAGACCCCGCCGGACACGCCGCAGTCTGCAAAGTGGATTCCCTTTTCGGCCAGCGCGGCACCGTGCTTCTGGTCTTCCGTGAACCGGGAGTTGCCGCCGTCGATCACGAGGTCACCGGCGTCGAGCTTGGTGCCGAGTTCGGTGATCACGGCGTCGGTGATGTCGCCCGAGGGCACCATGACCCAGATCACGCGCGGCGCCGGGAGGGCGGCGATGAGTTCGTCCAGGGTAGCGACGTCGGCAACGTCGGGGTTGCGGTCAAAACCGGTGACCTCGATCCCGCCGTTGCGCAGTCGTTCGCGCATGTTGAAGCCCATTTTTCCAAGGCCGACTAGTCCGATGTGCACGGGATGAACTCTTTTCTGCGCTGGGTGCTTCGTTGGGGACGGCCGTGCCGGCCAACAGCTGCTGCTGCTGCTCCGGAGGTCCGGAGCAGCAGTGCGGGCTAGTTGGGCAGCCGGACGGGCATGACGAGGTAGCGGTAGTCGCCCTGGTCCTCGCCCTCGGCGTCCTGCTGGGCTGTAATCATGGCCGGCTTGGGTGCGGTGGTGAAGGAGAAGCGCACGAACTTGGTTTCGATGACGCTCAGGCCCTCGATCAGGTAGTGCGGGTTGAAGGCCACGGTGATGTCCTCACCGGACAACTGGGCTTCGAGCTCTTCGGAGGCCTGGGCGTCCTCGCCGGTGCCGGCGTCCAGGTGCAGCTGGCCCTGGGTGAAGGCGAGCCGGACAGGGGTGTTGCGTTCGGCCACGAGCGAGACGCGGCGGACGGCTTCCACCAGCTCCTGGGTCTGCACGGTGGCGTGGATGGGGGTGGAGTCCGGGAAAAGCGAACGGATCTTCGGGTAGTCGCCGTCCACCAGGAGCGAGGTGGTGGTCCTGCCGCCGCTCTCGAAGCCGATCAGCCGGCTGTCGTCGTCGGCGAGGGCGATGTTGATGTCACCGCTGCTGCCCAGTGTTTTTGCCACTTCGTTGAGGGTCTTGGCCTTGACCAGAGCGCTCGTGGAGATGCCGGGGGTCACCGGCTTCCAGGGGACTTCCCGCATGGCCAGGCGGTAGCGGTCGGTGGCCAGGAGGGTGATGAGGTCGTCCTCGATTTCCATCCGCACGCCGGTCAGGATCGGCAGGGTGTCGTCCTTGCTGGCCGCGATGATCACCTGGGATACCGCCTGGGCGAAGGAATCGCCGGGAACGGTGCCGCTGATGGTCGGCAGGGCCGGCAGCGGCGGATATTCGGCCTCGGGCATCGTGGCCAAGTGGAAGCTGCTCCGGCGGCATGTGAGTGTCACCTTGTTGCCGTCGGTTTCGACCTCGACGGGTGCGGACGGCAGGCTGCGGCAGATGTCCGCGAGAAGGCGGCCCGATACCAGGATGGTGCCTTCGGTGCTGATGTCAGCAGGGATTTCGAGCCTTGCGGAGGTCTCGTAATCGAAGCTCGAGAGGCTGACGGTACCGGCTTCAGCTTTCAGGAGAAGGCCTGAAAGTACGGGAACGGGCGGCCGCGGAGACAACGACCGGGCGGTCCATGTCACGGCTTCTGCCAGGACGTCCCGTTCGACTCTGAACTTCACGGAAGGGTGCCGCCTTTCATTGCTGCTGTTAGTGCTGAAAATCGCTAAGACTGCTCAAGCTGCCGCGGACCTCGGCAGGGATGCCGAACTCCGCTAACAAGGGAATCGTCCGCCCTCCCCGGGCCTCATGGCCCGGTAGGGAACCACAAAAGATGTCCGGGACGGACGCACTGCTGACAGCTTAGCCCCAAGGTGAGCGTTTCTCCCATCCCCGGGTTACATCAGTGTTGTTCGCCGGCCCGGTCTTCTGTGCCGGGCCGGAACGGGCCGGGGCACTGCTCGGAGGTGGGAAGGAGATTGTTGTTTGAGGGAATTTCATTTTCTTGGGATTAGTAGTGTTAATAACTGCTGTGGAAACTGTGGATAACTCGATCCTGCCGTGCGAATCCGCGGTTAAGCCCTGTTCATGGACTGTGGGCGGAGCAGGTTTTAAACAGGGTGTGGATGGGGACAAGTTTTTTGGTCGATTCGCCGATCCACAGGCGCCTTAAGGGTTTTAAGCCCATTAACCGCGGTTGTCCCCTTAAGTATCCACAGGGTTGTCCACAGGGCCCTGTTAATAAGGTAAGAGTGCGCCGACGGAGGGCTCAGGAATTACGCTGCTGCTGCTTGATCCGGTTGGTCAGCTCGGTCACCTGGTTGTAGATGACCCGACGCTCGGCCATGAGTTCGCGGATCTTGCGGTCGGCATGGATCACGGTGGTGTGGTCCCGGCCGCCCAGCTCCTGCCCGATCTTGGGCAGGGACATGTCCGTGAGCTCCCGGCACAGGTACATCGCGATCTGCCGTGCGGTCACCAGCGTGCGGGTGCGCGACTTGCTGCAGAGTTCTTCCATGCTGAGCTTGAAGTAGTCGGCCGTCTGCGTGAGGATCTGGGCCGAGGTGATTTCCTGGGCACCGTCGTCGGTGATGAGATCCTTGAGCACCATCTCGGCCAGGGCCACATCTACCGGCTGCCGGTTCAGGCTGGCGAAGGCCGTGACGCGGATGAGGGCACCCTCAAGCTCGCGGATGTTGCTGGAAATCTTCGAGGCGATGTATTCGAGGGCATCATCCGGAGCGGAGAGGCCTTCGCTGAGCGCCTTCTTCCGGAGGATCGCGATGCGGGTCTCCAGTTCGGGCGGCTGGATGTCGGTCAGCAGGCCCCACTCGAAGCGCGACTTCATGCGGTCTTCGAAGCCGGCGAGCAGCTTCGGCGGCTGGTCCGAGGTTATGACCACCTGCTTGTTGTTGTTGTGCAGGGCGTTGAACGTGTGGAAGAACTCCTCCAGGGTTCTGTCCTTGCCGGCCAGGAACTGGATGTCGTCGATCAGCAGCACGTCCACGTTGCGGTACGTGGTCTTGAAGCTGGTGCCTTCATCGTCGCGGATGGAGTTGATGAAGTCGTTGGTGAATTCCTCGGAATTGACGTAGCGGACCCGGATCCCGCTGTAGAGCCGGCGCGCATAGTGGCCGATCGCGTGAAGCAGGTGGGTTTTGCCGAGTCCGGAGTCGCCGTAGATGAACAGCGGGTTGTAGGCCTTCGCCGGCGCCTCCGCCACAGCCACGGCGGCTGCGTGGGCGAACCGGTTGGAAGAACCGATCACGAACGTGTCGAAGACGTACTTCGGGTTGAGGCGGCCGAATTCGTGCGAGGTGCTCGGCAGCATCGGCTGCGGCTTCAACTCCACGGTCGGGTCAGCGGCCAGGGAAAGTTCGACAGCGGGTTCGGGTTCTGTGTGCAGGGGCACCAGATCCGTGTCGACGTCGATCGCGCAGCGGATTTCGTCGGAAAACACGCTGCGGAGGGCGTCGTCGAGGGCTTCTTTGACCTGGGTCTGCAGCACTTCGCGGGTGAGCTCGTTGGGGACGGCCACCAGAAGGGTGGAACCGATCAGGCCCTGGGCCTGGGCCAGGATGACGAAGCCGCGCTGCCGGGGCGACACTCGGTGGTCGTTCTCCAGAAGGCTCACAACCCGCCGCCAGGAACTTCCGACAGTGTTGGCTTGGTTGGCTTCGTCTACTGTCATCAATCAGTTCCTCAAACTTGCTGGCCTGCATTACGTGCATCCACGCGGTCCGGAGCGGTACACCGGCCCGGCTCAATCCACAGGGTTATGCACAGTCCGTGGATAAGGGGTTACTGAGACACTGTAGGGGATGAAAACGCCAGAAGATAGCTGGGTTCAGTCCTGTGGATAATTACACCGTTGTGGTTCTCAAAAGGGGCCTGTGACCGGGCTCATCCACAGGCTGGCGGGCGGGTTAGCCACAGCTGGGGAAAGCTTGCGGACCCCCTGCCGGTTTGACTCTCATGTCTGATTTGGCCTAACGTTGTGAAGTCCTTTGTGTCCGCTTTTCGCTTTCATTTGAACCTCCCCGACGCCCCGCGTCGTGTGAGTCGGAGCTGTGGCACATACAAAACTTAGCGTCGGCCAGTTCTTCCCCTTGATCGGGTGGGCGCACCTTTGATCCACTGGAGTAACTAACGTGAGCAAGCGGACTTTTCAGCCGAATAACCGCCGTCGAGCCAAGAAGCACGGCTTCCGCCTTCGTATGCGTACCCGTGCCGGCCGTGCCATCCTGGCAGCCCGTCGTGGCAAGGGCCGCACCGAACTGTCGGCCTAATAACTGACTCGTCGGTCCATATCCCTGTGCGAGTTGAACGGTGCTAGCCACCAGGAACCGTCTGCGGACATCAACCGATTTTTCAACAACTGTACGTTCCGGTGTCCGCAATGGACGCCGGAACGTAGTGTTATATGCGGCAGCTCTCGCTGCCGATGAACCAAGCCGGATCGGATTCATCGTTTCCAAGAGTGTCGGGAACGCTGTTGTCAGGAACCTCGTTAAGAGGAGACTGAGAGAAGCCGGCGCATTGTCGTTGCAGAAATACGGCAGCGGGTTCGCCATCGTGGTCCGGGCACTGCCCGCCGCGGCGGGGGCCAGCTGGGACCAGCTGCTCGCCGACTATGACGCCGCTTTGGAAACGACCATGAAACGGCTGGGCAACCGCCTTCCAGAGGCTGCTTCACCAGGTTCTTATGAGACAACACAGGAAGGGACCCCGCGTGCGTAACTCAACTGCCGCCGTCGTCCCCCGCCTGTTCATTGCGGCGCCCGGATCGGCACTGAGCCGGTTGGCGGCTGCCGTCTGGAACCTGCCCCGCAACATCCTCATCCTGCTGCTGATGGCCTACCGCAAGGTGGTCTCGCCGCTGTACGGCCAGGTGTGCCGATTCTTCCCCAGCTGTTCGGCCTATGCCCTTGAGGCGATCACGGTACACGGTGCCGTGAAAGGAAGCTGGCTGGCTGCCAAGCGCCTGTTGCGCTGCCACCCATGGAATGCCGGCGGTGTGGACCATGTCCCCGCCGGCAAATGCGAGTGGCCCGCAGACCGCACCCCCACAATTGTTGTGCTGAACAATCCGGACAAGTACCTGGCTGCTCAGACTGATGGAGAAGGCCGCTCTGCGGCCTGACGAATAGGGATATCGTATGGACTTGTTTGCAACAATCTTGGCGCCTTTCAAATGGCTGGTCTCAGCCATCATGGTGGGCTTCCATGACGGCCTCAGCGCCATCGGCATGCCGGCGGCCAATGGCTGGACATGGACCCTGTCGATCATCGGGCTCGTGCTGGTTATCCGCGCTGCCCTGATTCCCGTCTTCGTCAAGCAGATCAAGGCCCAGCGCGGCATGCAGTTGCTGCAGCCGGATCTGAAGAAGATGCAGAATAAGTACAAGGGCAAGACCGACCAGCTGTCCCGCCAGGCCATGGCGCAGGAACAGATGGCCCTGTACAAGAAGCACGGCACCAACCCGTTCTCAGCCTGCCTGCCCATGCTGATCCAGATGCCCTTCTTCTTCGCCCTCTTCCAGGTGCTCTCCGGCATCAGCTCCGCCAAGCTCAGCGGCCAAGGCATCGGCGCCATGAGCGCCGAACAGGTCAAGCAATTCGACGAGTCCACCATTTTCGGCGCCCCGCTCTCGGCCTCCCTGCTTCACGGCGGCGGCGGCAATCAAACGGCCGTGTGGATCCTCTCCATCGTGATGATCCTGGCCATGACGGCCTCGCAGTTCATCACGCAGAAGCAGATCATGGCCAAGAACATGTCCGAAGAGGCCCTCGCGAGCCCGTTCATGCGCCAGCAGAAAATGATGCTGTACATCCTGCCGGTGGTCTTCGGCGTGGGCGGCATCAACTTCCCCATCGGCGTCCTGATCTACTGGACCACCACCAACCTCTGGACCATGGGACAGCAGTTCTTCGTGATCCGCCGGATGCCTACGCCCGGTTCCCCGGCCGCCAAGGCCCTCGCCGAGCGCCGGGCCGCCAGGGGCCTGCCCGCACTGCCTCTCCTGGGCGGCAAGAAGGTCGACGCCGAGGCAGCCGAGGCGTCCGCAACTGCCGCCGCCGTGGAGGGCAAGTCCCAGCGCGTCCAGCCGCAACGTAAGAACAGGAAGAGGAAGTAATGTCTGCCGAGAGCACCGAACACGCTATTTCCGCTGAGTTTGACGAAGACCGGGACGACGACCAGGACGCGGCCCAGGACTCGTCTGAGGACGCATCCCAGGACGCAGAGGCCGGCACCGGCAAGAGTGTTTCCGCAAGCCGCCTCGAAGAAGAAGGCGACGTCGCTGCGGATTACCTCGAGGAGCTGCTGGACATCGCGGACATCGATGGCGACATCGACATCGAGGTCCGCAACGGTCGCACGTATATCTCGATCGTTGCCGAGGAAGAATCGGCCGGGCTGGAAAGCCTTGTGGGCCGTGACGGCGAAGTCCTTGAGGCGCTCCAGGAACTGACACGGCTCGCCGTGCTGTCCTCGACGGAGAACCGGTCCCGCCTGGTCTTGGATATCAACGGGTACCGTGCGGAGCGTGCCGGCGACCTGCAGAAGATTGCTGAAGACGCCGCCGCCGCAGTCAAGGATTCCGGCGAGGCCGTTGCCTTGGCTCCGATGAGCGCCTACGAACGCAAGATCGTGCACGACGCCGTCGCCGATTTGGGGCTCGTCAGCGAGTCCGAAGGCGAAGGCGCCGACCGGCACATCGTTGTCTCCGCAGACTGAACCGTTGACTAGCTTGATGGTTGAAATTACCGCCCCCGAACTCAAGGCAGCAGAGTCCATCTTTGGTGACCGCCTGGAACTGGCGACCCGCTACGTCGAGCACCTGGCGACGTCCGGGACAGAACGGGGCCTGATCGGCCCCCGCGAAGTACCCCGGCTGTGGAGCCGGCACGTGCTTAACTGCGCCGTGATCGAGAACCAAATTGCCCACGGAAGCCATGTCGCCGACGTCGGCAGCGGTGCCGGCCTGCCCGGACTGTGCCTGGCCATCGCCCGGCCGGACCTGGAACTGACCCTGATCGAACCGCTGGAGCGCCGCGTCATCTGGCTCCAGGAGGTGGTGGATGACCTGGGCCTCGAGAACGTCACGATCATGCGCACGCGCGCGGAACTCGCGGTGGGACTCGTGAACGCCGACGTCGTGACGGCCCGCGCCGTGTCCGCGCTGTCCAATCTCGCCGGACTGACCATTCCGCTCCTGGCCGGCAAGGGTGAAGTCGTTGCCATCAAGGGACGCAGCGCCGGCGAGGAAATCGAAAAGGCCGCCAAGATTATCCGCAAGCTGGGCGGCACTAAGACGTCCGTGGTGGTGGTGGGTGAGGACCTGCTCGAGGAACCCACCACCGTTGTGCGAATCGTAGTGAACAAGCCTCAAAAGATTACCTAGCACCGGCCCCGGTGCCCGGGGAGTCTGAGGGGAAGAGGTTAGGCTAGTAACCGGCAGTCAAAGCCGAATGAGAGTGAGCGTGTCATAGTGAGCAGTAGCGAAGCCTCCACACAACGGATCCCGCCGTTTGTGTCCTTGGGGTCCGCACGGGCGTTTACGGCTCCTGCAGTAGCTTTTGACTACTCCGGAAATCACACGGCTTCGGTTGCAAAGTCGACCGGCATGGCCGGTGTTTCACGTGAAACCTCTCTTCCACACTCCGGAAATGTGCTGGACTCCATCGACGATTCCAGCCCCATCGCCCGGGAACTCGCGCATGAAAACAAGCGCCGCGAACGGTTGCTCGGCCGCCAACTGCCCAAACCGGAAAAAACCCGGGTGTTCACCGTCTCCAACCAGAAGGGCGGCGTCGGCAAGACGACGACGACCGTCAACATCGCCGCCGCGCTTGCCGCCGCGGGCCTGAACGTGCTCGTGATCGACATCGATCCGCAGGGCAACGCCTCCACAGCTCTGGGAATCGAGCACCACGCAGACGTCGACAGCATTTACGATGTGCTGATCAACGATGTCCCGCTGAAGGACGTCGTGGCCCCGTGCCCCGACATCGACAACCTGATCTGTGCGCCCGCCACCATCCACCTTGCCGGCGCCGAAATCGAACTCGTCAGCCTGGTGGCCCGCGAGCAGCGGCTGCGCCGCGCAATCGATGTGTACTCCAAGGAGCGCGCCAAGAATGGCGAGGAGCGGCTGGACTACATCTTCATTGACTGCCCGCCGAGCCTCGGGCTGCTGACGGTCAATGCCTTCTGTGCGGCCGGTGAAGTCCTCATCCCGATCCAGTGCGAGTACTACGCCCTCGAGGGACTCAGCCAGCTCCTGAAGAACATCGAGATGATCCAGAAGCACTTGAACGCCGATCTGGTTGTTTCCACGATTCTGCTGACAATGTATGACGGCCGGACCAACCTCGCTGCCCAGGTGGCAGCCGAGGTTCGGGAGCACTTCCCGAAGCAGGTGCTCGGTGCCGTGGTGCCGAGGTCGGTGCGTATTTCCGAGGCACCGAGCTACCAGCAAACTGTCATGACGTATGATCCTTCTTCCAGCGGCGCCCTGTCCTATCTGGAAGCCGCAGCGGAAATCGCGGAACGTTAGAATCTTTTCAAGAATTGCACTAGCCAGAGCCAGGTGAATCCCGGCTCTTCCACTGGAGGGATTTATCCATGAGCGATAAGCGACGCGGCCTCGGCCGTGGACTTGGCGCACTCATTCCAAGTTCCGCCGCGGCTAACGCCTCCGGAAACGGCGCTGCCCCATCCCGGCCCGTGGACCTCTTCTTTCCTGAAGCCCGAAAAAAGACTTCCGACGCGGAGGCGCTCCTTGACGTCGACGCCGGACAGGCCACGGCACCGGAGTCCGACCGCGCCAAGGCCGATGATCTTTCTGACGTCACTCTTGATGCCGCTGAAGCCGGCAGCGCTGTTTCCAAAACCGACGTAGCTGCCGGCGGTGCCGATGCAGGGTCCAAGAAGACTCCCGCCCGGAAAACGGCTGTGCCGAAATCATCGCCTGGTGCTGCCAAGGCGTCCGAACCCGACGCCGGCGAACAGTTGCCGTTCGAGTCGACGTCGGAGCAAGACGACGATCGCTCTGTAGAACTCGTTGAGGTGCCCGGTGTCCGGTTTGCCGAAATTCCAGTCACTGATATCCATCCCAACCGCAAACAGCCGCGCTCGGTCTTCGACGAAGACGACATGGCGGAGCTGGTGCACTCCGTGCGGGAAATCGGGGTCCTTCAGCCAATTGTGGTCCGTACGTCAACCGAAGAAGGTGGCGAACCCTACGAGCTCGTCATGGGTGAGCGGCGGTGGCGTGCAGTACAGGCCGCGGGTCTGGAAACGATCCCCGCGATTGTCCGTGATACCACCGATGACGACCTCCTTCGCGATGCGCTGCTGGAGAACCTGCACCGCAGCCAGCTGAATCCGCTCGAAGAGGCTGCTGCCTACCAGCAGCTCCTCGAGGACTTCGGAACTACCCACGAGCAGCTGGCGGACCGGATCGGACGTTCGCGGCCCCAGGTGTCCAACACACTGCGGCTGCTGAAGCTTCCCCCGCTGGTTCAGCGGCGCGTTGCCGCAAATGTTATCTCGGCAGGTCACGCCCGCGCGCTGCTGGCACTCCCGGACGCCGCGGCCATGGAACGGCTGGCGCAGAAGATTGTGTCGGAAGGTATGTCGGTCCGGGCGACCGAAGAAGCCGTCACCCTTTACCAGAGCCCCGCCTCGCCGGCCAAGAACAACATCCCGCGCCCAGGAGCCCGCCACGAACGGCTGGACTACCTGGCGTCCTCGCTGTCTGACCGCCTTGATACCAACGTCAAGATCTCGCTCGGCGCCCGTAAGGGTCGTGTCAGCATTGAGTTCGCCAGCGTCGAGGACCTGAACCGCATCATGGACGTACTGACGCCTGGGGCGCCCAGCTAGGTCCTAGATCGCTGAGTATTTCCGGGAGGGTCTGTTTCACGTGAAACAGACCCTCCTTTCTCGTTATCTCCGGTTTTGCAGTGCCCAACGATTTCCCCGGCGCGGACGCCCACTATTTTCGCTTTGGAGGACCGCCCATTTTGGGGCTTCACTTCGCGGGACGGACGCGTGGAAGTACTCTGCGGCTGAGCTTTGAGCGCGTGTTCATCGCAGGCAGCGAGGCACTCACCCCTACTGCCCGGAATAGTGAACTCATAGTTCTCAGCGCAGCGGTCCTCGGAAATGCCCTGTGCAGGGTCCACTCTTCCTGCCGGTGCCTACGGGGCCGGGCCTTCCTGGGACTGCGGAGTCGCTGGACGGACCACGTGCGGGCGGGAATGGCGCTGCAGAGTCCGCGACTCCACAATCGTGTCGCCCCGGGGCGGTCGTCATCGTCCTCTTCCGTTGCTTATTTAGGATCTGCTCACGAGCAGTCGATCACTGTTTCACGTGAAACAGGACCGGCGAATTCAGACCAAGGCACTCATCTCTTCCCCGTAGGCCGGGCGAGGCCGCAGGACGAGAGCGGATCCGCGCGCAAGCATCCGTTCGACGGCTGACCCCGGCCGCCCCGACGGTCAGCGTCCGCCCGGGGCTCGGCTCGCCGACCGCGCACTCCGTCCTGCGCACTCCGACCGCGAACTCCGACTGGGCGACTGCGATGCGGCTGAGCGACCGCACTGCAGCTGTGAACCGGCGGTGCGCTGGGCAGGGAGGTCGACCGATTCGAGATGATCGACCAGGTACCCAGGGGCCGCGCCACGAAGGTTGAGCCTCTCAAGAAAACGTGCCCGTTCCTGTTTGTTGCCCACCGGTGGTCACGCGTCCCGGCTGCTGGAACTGCCCGCTTAGCGCGGCCGGCTCTAGGACCCTGCAAACCCGCCGCATGCTTCCGACGTGGGGTCGTTGCGGCGCACGCTTGAAGGCAACCGCGGGGATTCGAATGTCCCGCTTGTGACCCAGTCAATGAGGCTGTCACAAGGTGCCCGGTCGGTGGGTGCCCGGGCCGGGTATGGCGTGGCCCTTTGCCCTCAACGCGCTCGGTCCACCGCCAACGGGTTGCTGCGGTCCCAGGGTTGAGCGACACCGTCTAATTGCGCCGGACCGGCGAGCTTTGGCCGTTGATCCGGGCGTCGTTGTCAGCCTGAGGACCCTAACGTGGGCCTCGGGATGGAAGTCTATGTGTTGCCGACGCAGCCGGAAAATCTAACCTCGCAAGGGATGCGGCGGAGCGCCCCTCATCGGAGTCGAACGGGGCTGCCTGGTAATACGGAGCTGCGAGCCCTGTAGATCCCCCCGGCCGGCTCGCCGGCCGTACCATAATCGTCTGCCTGCCGCGCCATCCCTGGGCCTCCGCCAGTTGCGGTTCTGGCTATGGATGTCAGTTCGTTCATGTCAGCGTGCCCCGACACAGCAGCACGGCAGTACAGCGCCACGCCGGTATCGGGGCTTCCCCATCGAACTCGTCGACTGCGCCGTGCCCACCAGCTTGCCACTACGTGTTCTGCGGGAGTGCAGCGACAATGAAGCGCCACCGGGTGCCCCAGCTTGCCACTGTGCGTTCTGCGGGAGCGCAGCGACGATGAAAGCGCCACCGGACGCCAGTCACTCCCGCTCCAAGGAAGTCTCGGGGGCACTTCCACCAGGATCAGTGATGCGCGGGGCTCCCAATGCGGAATGCCGGTGAATCGTGGGTGGAGGACACTCAGTGCCGTTTCGATTCAGATTATGGGTCGGTCGTGCCTGCAGCAGAGCCGATCTGACCCGAATGGCAAGATGCGGTTGGCCGCCAGCCGCCGCCGTCGGGGTGTGCCCCAGCTTCTTCAGGTCCAGATGGATGAGTTCCCCGGGCCGCGCGCTCGTACCGGTTCGCGGTGGTCCGGACAGTGAGGATCGGAGCCACGGTCAGCGGATGGCACTCCGCGAGCCGCGGGACCCGTGCCGCTGCAGGATCCGTCACACTGTCCGTGCCGGGACCCCGGTGAGCGCCGCGACCCGCGGCGGACCGAACCGGGAGGACCTGCGGGCGTCCACGACTGCCCGTTCACGTTTGGCACTCGCGCGTGTGGGTGTCGACCTGGGCTGGCACGAGCGGTCCGGCAGCCCTGCCGCCCCCTCGGCCCGGAACCTCCTGAACGACCGGTGCGCGGTCTGCCGGGGCATGCCCAGCTCCGCCGCGATATGGGCAGGGCGGCCGGCAGCCACGCACTTCCACCTAGCTCGGCGGTCCTCCTCGTTTTCAGGTCCCGCGTGTCAACAAACGTGCCGGCGCGGTACACCCAGTCCGAGACTGGCGTACCGCGCAGCATGACACGGAGATGTGACCAATGGCGGATTGCCGAAGCTGGGAGCACGGATGAAGAACCGGTCGGCTCCCCCGGTCCCCCTCCTGGGCATGCGCTGTTCGCTCCGCCTTGGCAGGTGCTGCATGTCGGTGAATGGTCGAGTCGTTCGTGGTGAAGCGGTCCGGGCCAACATCATCGGACTCGTGAGAGCTGGTGGGCACGGTGCTCCAGGGGCTGCGGTACGGCGGCTGAGCGGCGTCACGAGGCGAGGCTCTCCGTGCCGTCCAAGGCTTCTGCCCTTGCCAGCCCACGGTGGATAGAGCGGTGGATACTGCGGTGGATATCGCTGTGGATAACTTTGTGGATTAGTTTCGGACGGAAGCTCCGTGGGGCGGGCTGAAGTGGACGTCAGCGGGGGTGGTGGCGCACACGTCGATGTTTCGGTTGGGGCTCATGATCTGTTTCACGTGAAACATAATCGTTGACTGGAAGGACGAGGCCGGAAGCACTGGTGAAGATGTATTAAATCGACGTCCTAGGGTTAATTTTTCTATGTACTTGGCTCTTTTCTTGGCCGGGTCACCAAGGGCCTGGGTGGATTTCTCGCGGCAATACCAAGGCACCGTGGACAGCCTGCCTATCGGTCAGTGCCGGAAGACCCAACGACGCTTAGTCGGTCTTCAGGGTGTGGGTGTGAACAATCTCTCATGCCCTGTGGATAACTGTGTGAATAACTTCTGTGGAGAACGTGGTGGATATCTTTGAGGTGACGGTTCCTGCAGTTCCTAGACGCGCTGGGTGCGCATGAATTTGCGGGCCTCCTTGACCTCGAATTTGCGACCCGGATGACATCCGAGATGCATCCTCGTTGGCGCATAACTGGAGCATGGGGTTCACAAGACGGTGTTATCAAGGCAGCGGTGATTTGCTCCTGGGCGGTATTTGCTCATGGGCACGGAGCGATCGAGGATCTCGCCTGGAGGGCGGCGGTATGAGTGCACTCGGTCGGTCCGCAACAGCCGGTCATGGATGGAGCTGTCGCCGGGACGCAGACACCTACAGCAGTTCGACGGGGAAAGCATGGACACGAACGTGGGGATGAGGGGTGAGCGCACTTCCCTCTTTCCCAGCAACGAACAACCCCGGATAATCGGCGTACACAAAACCACCGCAGAACGAGTGCCTCCTTCCGCAGACAAGGGGCCCCCGATGGCCCGGCTAGCTAGAGCGCCGTCATGGGGCTTGAGCTAGCTAGAAACTGAACTGAGCCGGAGGTCAGCAGTCCGGCTTAGCAGGCGATGGACGAGGAGGGCACGATCGGGACGACGTCCGAACCTGGCCCTGGCTGGACGTGCCAAGACGAGCAGATCAGCGACTGGGGCAAGGTGGGGCCTAGAGAACTGGCTGGCTTTGTTTGGCCAGCTTCCGGGTGCCAACCATGGCGGAGCCGGTTGTGGATCTATCGCGGGGGCCCACCAAGCGCTGGAGCCGGTGTGGATCTGTCGCGGGGCCCCACCATGCGCGGGAGCCGGTGTGGATCTGTCGCGGGGCCCCACCATGCGCGGGAGCCGGTGTGGATCTGTCGCGGCGGGAACTGTCGTCGCCAGGCTCGCGTGGGGCCGGCGAACGCGCGGTGGCAAGGGAACTGTGATCCGGCTTCCGATCTGCCATAAGCGGCCCGCCATGCGTCATCCAAGGAGTTAAACGGAAGAGTTCCTTGCTATGGCTGCTGCCGCAGTAGCCCCGAGTTCGATCGCTGGTGCTTGGCGTGCCCTTAAATCAGACAACATGAGCTGTCCAGAGATGGCTGTGCATTCAACTTACTGTCGATATTTCCCCGACGCGTCACAGGCGGCAGCGTCGCTTAGCGATTCGGGGTGGTCCACAGCGTCCCGCGCCGAGCAGCCTCATGCAGTCTCGGACGTTTGCCTGTGGGAGGCCGTATGGGGAACCGATGAAGTGGTACCGGTCGTCGCCCTATGACGTTAGCCTGCCGGTTGAGCGCTCTATTCACGCGCCGCCCGCCCATTGACTTCTTCACACCTACCCGGTGATGGCGCGGCTGACGGAACCTGGAACGGGCGCTTATCCCCCATTAGGTACCAGAGAGGCTTTGGTGGCTGCGGCTCTTCCGGTGCTTCCAAGTCCCTTGGTATGTTTCACGTGAAACCCGAGAATGCTGCAGCTGGCTCTTATCCCGTCGTGATCTACGCGGGAATTGAGATGACGAATAGTGGGGATCGAGGCCGCAGGTGGGCAAAATTGCTATGGAGATGAGTAGAATGGCTCTTTCTCTGCGACATTCACTGGTGTTGAGCAATTTGTATGCATTGCTGCAGATGGTGCTCAGGGGCGCAACGGAAGGAAGACCACGGGCGCAGGAAGGGAACAGACGGGGTCCCCGTTTGCGCCTCCTCAGTGAATGGGAAGGGGATGTCAGCGGTCGCAACTGAAGAGATATCTAATAGTGAACTGTCATTTCTACTGTCGAGTCGTCGTCAGTGCCGGGTGTTAGTCCCGGTTTCACGTGAAACATCGTTGCGGGGGCCTGGTCGACCAATCCCGGCTTGAGCGTCGTGCCATGTTTCACGTGAAACATTTGCTGTACCGGGCTTGCAACGAGGGCGCGTGGTTGGTTGGCGGCAACAAGGAACAAGAATCGTTCACGGGCCTGGATAAAGGCGGGGATTTCGTCGGCTACTCCGGAAATCCCGACACTCGGTGGGTGAATGCCTCCGAGATCGCCCGCTCACTTGGTCTGGAATCCTTCCGGATCGCATGCTCACCTGGCGTGGAACCTGGACTACAGCGAGGGGCCAGTGCAGAAAACCGTGCATTCCCGCAGTGGCGGTATAGCCTCGGCACCGACAGAGAATGGCTACGTTGGTATGTAGGGCGTGATCAGCCAATCGCCGCGCGACCTGCAGTCGTAACTCATGATGATGCCGAGAAAGCCATCCGCGATGTCGACTTCGGCACGTTGCCCACTATTGCCTCGGGCCCTGCCAGTACCATCCCCGCCTCCATCAGGGTGGCCTGGCCCCCGCACCTGGATTCACCGTTTCACGTGAAACCGTCCGGCGCGACCGTGCTATTGTCACTGGAGCGCGCACGCTCGTACAACCCAGCCGCTCCCCGACCCTGTGTTCCTCGGGATATGCGCAATCGCGCACGAGTCCCCCGATCCCCATGTTTCACGTGAAACACGAATTTCACGTGAAACTCGACGACCGGCGACCCGACCTCGCGACCAGACAGGGTGATGCGAGCAGTCCAGGACTCCTGCACAACGGGTAGACGCATCCCCCAACGACAGGGTTCTGAGATATCGGCTGTAACGTCCCACGGACAGAATATTGCATCGATAGGCAACCCTTGAGACTTGCTCTATTCGTCCAGAAAGGACTTGGCGCGAGCCGGACAGCCGACCCGAGCAGCCCCATTGCCTTCAGTGGCGTGGGGCACAAAAAAATGGCCCCCGCCAGAAGCGGGGGCCATTTTCGGTCAGCCTAGGACAGGACGTCCGCGAATTCCTTCTCAAAGAACTGCTTGGGCCGGGCACCGATAACGGTGCTCTTGACCTCGCCGCCCTGGAACAGGTAAACAGCCGGGATGGAGGTGATGCCGTACTCGGCTGCGATGGCCGGGTTGTCGTCAACGTTTACCTTGACCACATCAACCTTCTCGCTGTATTCGACCGAAATCTCGTCAAGAATCGGTCCCAGCTTGCGGCAGGGGCCGCACCATTCGGCCCAGAAATCGACGATGACCGGCTTCTCGGAGGCCAGTACATCAGAGCTGAAGCTGGCGTCAGTTACGTCTTTTGCGTTGCTCATAACCTTTGTCTCTCTTCCGTTGATTGCTGCGCGCCGTTTAGGCGTGGAAATCTGCGAGGTAGTGCTCGACGTCGAGGGCCGCCACGCAACCGGAACCGGACGCGGTGATCGCCTGGCGGTACGTGGGATCGATCACGTCGCCGGCGGCGAAAACACCCTGGACGCTGGTCTTTGACGTGCGGCCGTCGACCGCGATGGTTCCCTCTGCGGTCAGTTCGAGCTTGCCCTTGACCAAATCAGTGCGGGGATCATTGCCGATTGCAACAAACACTCCGGTCACGGCAAGTTCCGTTTCCGCGCCATCCACCAGGTTCTTCAACCGCAATCCGGTGACTTTGTCCTGCCCCGAAACGTCCTCCACGCCGGTGTTCCACACAAAGTTGATCTTCTCGTGGGCCAAGGCGCGGTCGGCCATGATCTTTGAAGCGCGGAGGGTGTCGCGGCGGTGCACAACGGTGACGGACTTGGCGAACTTGGTGAGGAACAGGGCCTCTTCCATGGCGGAATCGCCGCCGCCGATTACCGCGATGTCCTGATCCTTGAAGAAGAAACCGTCGCAGGTTGCACACCAGCTGACCCCGTGGCCCGAAAGCCGCTTCTCGTTCGGCAGTCCAAGCTCACGGTAGGCCGAGCCGGTGGAAAGAATGATCGCGCGGGCCTTGAAGGTCTCCCCTGTGCCGATGGTGACGGTCTTGACGTCGCCGTCGAGATCCAGCTCGGTAACGTCCTCGAACTGGATTTCCGTGCCGAAGCGCGCCGCCTGCTTCTCGAAGTTCTCCATGAGGTCCGGGCCCATGATGCCGTCGGGGAACCCCGGGTAGTTCTCCACGTCCGTGGTGTTCATCAGTTCACCGCCGGCCGTGACCGAGCCTGCCAGGAGCAGCGGCTTCAGGTTTGCGCGCGCCGTGTACACCGCTGCGGTGTAGCCCGCCGGGCCGGAGCCGACGATGATGACATCACGCACTTCGGAGGCAGTGTTTTCTGCGTTGCTCACTGAGCGGTGAACCTCTTCCTTTGTCGATGCGCCCGCCTCTATGGCCGGCCACATGGCACAACTATTACCGGGCATTGAATATTCCGGCCGAAATGGGCCTTACGGAGCAACACCACTACTCAGGGTACCGGTTTGCCGCGGCCGGACCCGGACACAGCCCCGGATTACAGGGGCGCGACCGCACACGGGCCGCCACTGAACAGTGTCCGCTACTGAACAGGGTCCGCTACTGAACAGGGCCGCTACTGAACCTTGATCTCGGCCAAGCGCAGGCCGTACCCGTATCGGGTCTTGGGAGCGGCCAGCTTGGGAAGCGTCTTGATGGACACGATCACGTATTGCGCCGTAACCGGTTCAGCCAGCGGCATCGTCAGGTCCGGAGACGTAAAGCTGTTACTGCCAATCTGCTTCGCGCCGTCCAGGGACGGGCTGTCATTGGTGAAGACGCTGATGCTGCCGCCGGAGGCGCCGAGTTGGCTCAGGGTGACGGAGGAGATCTTGGAGGGGTCCTTCAGCTTGACGACCAACGGGACCTCGGAGGCAAGTCCGCCCCAGTCTTCGGTGGCGAATTCCATGTCGGACCAGAAGCTCGCGCCGTTCCCGTCAAACGTCTTGACGAGGTCTGAGTCATAATTTCCGGCGAAATCGAAGTTGCCGAGTCGCGTCACGCCCTCGATGACGGGCGGCCCGGCGGCCGGCGCCACGCTGGCGGTCGACGTCGGTTGCGCGGTGGACTGTTCCGGCGCGCTGGACGCCGCGGAGGCTGCGGCGGTGGTCTGCGGGCTGCTCTTGAAGAGACTGCCAAGGTTGGTGACCGCGAAGATGAGGCCCACCACCAGCACGGCAGCCAGGAGCCCGCCCACCAGCCAGCGCATGGAGCGGGGTTCGCGGCTGGGCTCGTCTCCGTCTTCGTACTCGTCCTCATCCTCATCGACGGCGGCACGCGCGGAGGCGGGGAAGGTGCCCGGAGCCCGATCCGCCGTGTCGAAACCGGCTCCGGCCAGGCCGGCGGCCGCGGCTGCGCCGCCGTGGTGCTCGGCACCATGCTGGTTGTTGCCGGTGTCGTCGCCGGTGTGGTCGTCGTCGGACCACAAGGAAACTTTAGGTGCAGCGGCGGTTGCCGGCTGCTGCGCTGCCGAGCCGGCCTGGCGGGATGCCGTGCCGCCCTGGACGGGCTGCGGCGCCGTCGTATGTGCCGCGGTCTCTTGTGGTGCGGTTGTGGGGGCTTTGCTGGCCCTAGCGGCCGCTGCTGCCGCTCCGGCGGCCGCTGCCGCTGCCGCACCATTCGCGGCGGCGGGCGCCGACGCGGGCCGGGACGGTACTCCGGCGGGGGGAGCCGCGGGGGAAACCGGCGGTTGTCCGGCTGCGGTCTGGGTTTGCCCGTAGTTGATGTACCCGGCGTCGACTTCCTCGTCGTCGTAGAGTCCGTCGTAGGTTTCGGGTTCGTGGGAGCGGGCCTGCCCAAAGATTTCGCTGCCCAAGGTGTCCGTGAAGAAAGGTTCGACGTACGGCGGGTTGGATGACACCACAAGATCCAGGAGGTCCGCCGCCGAGGTGTGGTTGGTGATCAGATACGTGGTGGAATCGCTGACGCCAAGGTCAAGGATCTGCACGCTGCCGGGACGTTCGCCCGTGGCCACTTCACGGGCACTTTGGGCCACCTGATCGGCGTTGCCCGGGCCGGCGACGAGGATGCTCACGGGACGGTTAAGCACCTGGTCCACACCGTCCAGCACCAGATCCTGGTCATGTGAGGTCAGTACGGTGGCTGTGACCTTGTAGCGGCCACCGAGTACTGATCCGACATCGATCGGGTGGGACACGGGCTCCTCCTAGACTATCCGGGACCTGCCGACGTGGTCACTCCGAGAGCGACCGTGTGCCCTCCGGTAAGCCGGTTGACCGCTGGTCCGCAACTTCCCTTGTTAGTCTTCGATCCTAGCCGATGCTCTGTCCGGGCCGCGTGAGCACGGCGGTTCGAAACGGAGCCGGGCTCATTTTTTCTTTTTCCGGCCAAACGGGAAATAGGGGTTGTGACCGGCCGGGCCCTGGTAGGTCCGGCGGCCCGGCAAAGGAGCATCGCCCCGGCCCAAACCGCCCTGTGCGGTGCTGGGGAGGTCCTCGGCCGGCAGGTATCCGCCTTCCGGACCGGGCGGACGCCCGTACGGGAACGGGTCCACTTCCCGGATGTCGGGGCCGACGCGGAACGACTCGGCGTCGAATCCGCCGGAAATTCGCGGAATCAGGCCTGTATCCACCGAGGTGGTGGCCCGCTCCGGTGCCCTTCGCACCCCCGGTGCGCCATCGGCCTGTGGTTCAGTGCCTGGCTCGGTGCCCGGCTCGGCGGCCCGGCGCCGGAGCCGCCCCAGCAGCGGCTGCAGGAGGTCCTGCAGCTCAGTCACCCGGAAGAGCTTCAGTAGCAGGAAGTAGGCGGCCAGCATGACGGGACCGACGACGACGATCGTCACCAGAGCGGCGATCCGGTCGCTCCAGGCGTAGCCGTCCGGGTTGTAGCTGCCCAGCATCCACAGGGCCACGGCTCCGGCCAGGGCGGAACCCAGGGCCGCGTAGCCCATCCGGATGTAGGAGCTGGCAATGCGAGGCCCGTCGAGGTGGCCCAGGAGCCGGCGCAGGAAGACCGCGCTGACGACCACGGAGAGGATGTTGCCGCCGGTGTAGAGGATGGCGATGGCGAAGATGATCTGATCGAACGGCAGGAACTGGATTGCGAACGCGGCCGCCACGTTGACCAGCGCCAGGACCAGCTGGATGAAGAACGGCGTCCGGGCGTCCTCATTGGCGTAAAACACCCGCGACATCATGAAGTTGGCGCTCATGAAGGGGGTGCTGAGGGCCAGGATGGTGAGGGTCTGGGCCAGCATGACGCCGTCCAGGCGCACGTTGCCGGAGAAGAACATGCCCAGCGGCCCGGCCAGCGCGAAGAGCGCCAGCGCGCCGAAGACGGTGGCCACGGCCATGGTCCGCAGCCCGTGGGAGAGCGCGCTGCGCAGCGCGGCCCGGTCTCCGTCCTGCGACGCCCGGGTCATCCGGTTGAACAGCACGGTGGCCAGGGACAGGGCAATGATGGAGTGTGGCAGCAGGTACAGCTGGCTGGCCACCTCCAGCACGGCGTTGCCCGGAATGCCGGCCGCCGCGGGATCCCCCGCTTGTTGGAGGCGGGCCCGTTCCGCGCCCGGAATCGTGGCGATGCGCATGACGTAAAGGAAGGCCAACTGCCCCACGGCGGCCGTCGCCAGGGTCCAGATACTCAGCTTCGCGGCGTGGCCCAGCCCGACCCCGCGCCAGCCGAAGCGCGGCCGCAGCCCCAGCCGGAGCCTGAACACAGGAATGAGCAGGACGGCGGTCTGGGTAACGACGCCGATCGTGGAGAACCCGGCCACGAGGATGGTCTGGAAGGACCCCCAGTTATCGATCGTGTGGGGATTGGCCTCGTTGGCGCCCATGATGGCGATGAACATCCCCAGCCCGGCGATTGCCACGATGTTGTTGACGATCGGCGCCCACATCGCGGGCCCGAAGGCTCCGTGGGCGTTCAGGACCTGGGTCAACAGGGCGTACAGGCCGTAGAAGAAAATCTGCGGAAGGCACCAGAACGCGAACGACACCGCGAGGGCCTTCTGTTGCGGCGAGTAGCCCTGGGTGGTCAGTTGAATGACCATAGGCGCCAGCACCGTGACCAGCAGCGTGAGCACTAGCAGCACCAGGACCGCTAGCGTCAGCAGTCGGCTGATGTAATCCGCACCCTTGTCCGGCGCCTTGCTGGCCTTGATGATCTGCGGCACCAGAACAGCATTGAACACCCCGCCCGCGACCAGCAGGAAGATCAGGTTAGGGAGGTTGTTGGCATTGATGAAGGTGTCATTGACGGAGGAGCCTAGTCCCAAGGCGGCCGCCAGCATCCACGTCTTGGCGAAGCCCAGGAAACGTGAAATGAGCGTTCCGGCCGCCATGATGGCGCTGGAACGGGCTTCTCCGGACTGGACAGCTTTGGAATCGGCGGGGCCGGAGGGGACGGGGGCGGGTTTGGCAGATGACATCGTCTTCATCGTCTCACCCGCTTGGGGCATTAGTCGCTATCGGTGGCCGTGACCGGCCGCACCTGCGGCCTTCAGCGGACTTCCGGGAGGACTTCCTTGGCCAGGTCCGCGATGCGGCGCTCATTCGGGAAGGACAGTTTGCGGGCCAGCTCCTGGATGGGAACCCACGCAACGTCAACGGCTTCCTTGTCCGGATCGTTTTCGATGGTGAGTTCCCCGCCCGTGGCCCTCAACAGGTAGTGGTGCACGGTCTTATGGACGCGGTGGCCGCTAACGGTGAACCAGTAGTCGATGCTTCCCAGCGGTGCCAGAATCTTGCCTTCGATCCCGGTTTCCTCCGCGATCTCGCGGACGGCAGCTTCCTCGTTGCTTTCCTTGCCTTCCGGGTGCCCTTTCGGCAGGCACCACTCGAGACGGCCGCCGCGGTTGAGACGCGCGATGATCGCTACCCGCAGGTCGGCGTCGGACATGTCCACCACGACGCCCCCGGCGGAGATTTCCTCCACGGTGGGCAGGGAAGCGTGGCCCGTGTGCTGGACAGGCGCGACATTGGCACCTATTGCCGACGGCAACGGTGCGTTTGTCCTCCTGCCGGGAGCGCTCGGTACGGGATGGGCCATGAGGTCCACTCTAACTACTCTTGCCCGCAGTTGATGACCTAAACATGGCCGGAAAGTGGACGGCCGGGAAAGTCGGCCCGCGTCGGTTCGTCGGCAATCGTGACGAACCGGCCGGATCCTCGAGGGTTCCGGTGTGGTGCTGGCGCGGTTTTCTGACAAGCTTAAGTAACTATGGCGCACGCACATCACAAGACTGACTCCCACACCGTTTCTTTCCAGGTGGATCCGGTGGTTCTGGAGCTCGGGCAGCGCTTCGTCGACGCCGGCCACGAGCTGTCCCTCGTGGGCGGGCCCGTCCGTGACCTGTTTCTTGGCCGGATCTCGCCCGACCTCGACTTCACCACCGACGCCACTCCGGACCAGACCGTCGCCCTGATCAAGAAATGGGCGGACAACTACTGGGAGATCGGGCGCGCCTTCGGCACCATCGGGATGCGCAAGGACGACTTCCAGATCGAAATCACCACGTACCGGGCCGACGCCTACGATCCGGAGTCCCGCAAGCCGCTAGTGGCCTTCGGAACATCCCTCGTGGATGACCTGTTGCGGCGGGACTTCACCATCAACGCCATGGCATTGCGGCTTCCCATGCTGGAGCTCGTCGATCCTTTCGGCGGCGTCCGCGACCTGCACGCCTCGATCCTCAACACACCGGGACCGCCGGAAACGTCCTTCTCCGACGACCCCCTGCGCATGATGCGCGCGGCGAGGTTCGCGGCCCAACTGGGGGTGTCGGTGCACACCGAAGTCCGCGAGGCGATGGTCCGCATGGCGGAACGGATCAGCATCATCTCGGCCGAACGTGTGCGCGATGAACTGATAAAGCTCATCTGCGCCGCGCAGCCGCGGGCCGGCGTGGACCTGCTGGTCGATACCGGACTCGCGGACCTGGTGCTGCCTGAAGTCTCGGCCCTGCGACTCGAATCCGATGAACATCACCGCCACAAGGACGTCTACCAGCACTCGCTCCAGGTCCTGGAACAGGCCGCCGCCCTGGAATCGAAGGCGGACGGCCCGGTTCCCGGCCCGGACTTTGTGCTGCGGTTCGCGGCGTTGATGCATGACGTCGGCAAGCCGGCCACGCGCCGTTTTGAACCCGGCGGTGCGGTGAGCTTCCGCCACCACGACATGGTGGGTGCCAAGCTGACGGCCAAGCGCATGAAGGCGCTCCGCTTCGACAACGACACCATCAAGGCCGTGGCCAGGCTCGTGGAGCTCCACATGCGCTTCTACGGTTACGGTGAGGCCGGCTGGAGCGATTCCGCGGTCCGCCGCTACATCACCGACGCCGGGCCCCTCCTGGAGCGTCTGCACCGACTCACCCGCTCCGACGTCACCACCCGGAACCAGCGCAAGGCGGACCGGCTGTCCTTCGCCTACGATGACCTCGAGGCCAGGATTGCGGCGCTGCGCGAACAGGAATCCCTCGACGCCGTCCGCCCGGACCTTGACGGTGGCCAGATCATGGCCCTGCTCGGTCTCAGGCCGGGTCCCGTGGTGGGCCGCGCCTACAAATTCCTGCTCGAAGAACGCATGGAGCACGGTCCGCTCGATCCCGCCGTCGCCGAATCCCGCTTGCGGGACTGGTGGGCGGCCCAGCCCGAGGCGGCGCCCGCCGGCGCCGAACTTTCCACTACTGAGGAGTCCTAAGTGACTGCACCATCCAACGGCCCCCGCCCCCAACTGTGGATCCTGCGGCACGGCGAAACAGAGTGGTCCAAGAGCGGGCAGTACACCGGGCTCACCGACATGCCCCTCACCGTGGAGGGTGAGCAGCAGGCGGTGGAGGCGCGCAGGGTGCTCGAAACTGTCGACTTCGACCTCGTGCTGACCTCGCCCCTGCGCCGCGCCCGCCGGACCGCCGAGCTCGCCGGCTACCCCGACGCCCAACTGGAGCCGCTGGCGGTGGAATGGGACTACGGCGACTATGAGGGCATCAGCTCAGACCTCATCCGCAAGGACAACCCCGAATACCTGATCTGGACGCACGGCGTGCCCAACGGTGAAGCGCTCGACGACGTCGCCGCCCGGGCGGACAAGATCGTGGCCCGGGTTCTGGAATCGGGCCTGGACAATGTGCTGATCGTCGCGCACGGACATTTCTCCCGCATCCTGACCGCCCGGTGGCTCGGACTCGACCCCCGCGAGGGCCGGCATTTCGTGTTGGGGACTGCCAAAGTCTGCACGCTGGGATGGGACAAGAAGACCCCGGCAATCGTGCGCTGGGGACTCTAAAACCGGTTTTTAAAACAAAAGTCAAAGAAAGTTTATGAATTCGGTAGGCAACTGCCGCATTCGTGGTGTATTTTTATTTCTGACCCCAGAGCGACTTGCCGGGGTCACGGCGCGCGTCGCCCGGTCAGTCAGCCGGAGCCACGGCAGGACAGAAAAGGAGGTTGGGAAAATGATGATTACTTTGACTAGCGGATGGATGTTCACCGCCACCGCCACCCCGGCCTCGTTCGCTGTGCCGCGCCCAAATGTCGGACTGACTGTTTCCTGACCGCTTTCCCGTCCCAGGTAATACAGGTAATACAGCCTGGGGCCGGCGGCAGCTGGCTTCCTCAACGGAACGCCTAGTGACGGCAGCCTGAACAGGCGGAACCACGCGGTTGCGCAGCCTCCCCATAGTTCGGAACCGAGCTTCTTGTTGGGGTCTCGGCGTTACCGCGTCCAGGGGCCATTCTCCATCGAATAACTTCTCCGTTTCCGGAATTCCGGCTTAGTAAAAGCCCAGGGATTTTGCGACTAATTGTTGCGCCTGGAATCGGCTATTCGAATTCAACACACCACGGCTCTATTTGTCGCGCCCAAAAATACGCCCGTCCGTTTCATCCGGCCATTTCTAATGCCTCCTGTTTGCCCCCTTGTTTGCCTTCGGCCGGGCAGCATCCCCCACCAACGAAAGGTCCCTGTGGCTACCGCAACCACCGCTTCAACCCACCGCACCGCCGTATCCGCCGCCAAGACGCACCGATCAAGCCCCCGAGGGGAGGTAAGAACCATGATGAACAAGCTCTATAGGGTCCTGTTCCGAAAGCTGGCACACAGGGAGTCAACCCGCTTCAACGGCCAACTCCTGGACCAAAGGCGAGACGACACCTTCCTCGCCATGCATCAGGCCGGCCTGATTCGCTGAACCCCTGATCTGC
The DNA here is from genome assembly GCF_900102785.1 of Arthrobacter sp. ok362. GTDB lineage: Bacteria > Actinomycetota > Actinomycetes > Actinomycetales > Micrococcaceae > Arthrobacter. Next base: position 127,189 of record NZ_FNGC01000005.1, on the reverse strand, counting down.
TGACTACCGGACACTGTCGCCACTGGTGCATGGACCAATCCCGTGCGGGGACGAAGCCTGTTACTGGCAGGACTGTCCGCAGCGAAGGAGAACCTGATGACTGAAATCGGAACCGATCCCCGGGGAGCCCGTGCGGCGACGCACGGGCTCCCCCTTTTAAGCCCCTCCATCTCCCCCGTTACGGCGTGGCCGGCGATCCGACGTGCCAGGAACGCCGCAGCGCGGCACCGGGCAGCGGCCCCCGGTAAGCTCAAGGTCATGCAGGAGACAAAGCCGCCGGAGCGCAAACGGGTCCGATTGGTCATCCCGAGCCGCAGCGACCCTTTTCTCCGAAACTTCACGGAACTGGTAGGCGGTCCTTTGGGCCACCGCTCGGCGCCCGGGATCGTTTCGCCAGGATTCTTCACGGTGGAGCGTGTCCTGGTGATTCTTACAGTCCTCGCCGCCCTGGCCGGGATTCTGCTGAAGAACTTCTGCCGCACCAACGGCTGGGAAACACCCGGACAGTTCTACGCCACGTGCTACTCGGACTTTCCGGAGCTGTTCCGCAACCGCGGCCTCGGCGACGGCGCCTTCCCCTTCATCACCCAGGGAAGTCTCTTTGAGTACCCCGTGCTGATGGGGTTCATCGCGGGCGCCACGGCGCTTCTGGTGCCCGGCGCCGGCACCGGGGACCCCCGCGTCCTTGGCTACTTCGACGTCAACGCCACCCTGATCGCCGCCGTCTGGGTCATCACCGTGCTGGCCACGGCGCGGACGAACCGGCGGCGGTCCTGGGACGCGGCGATGGTTGCACTCGCTCCCGGCATCATCCTTGCCGGCGTCATTAACTGGGACATGTGGGCCGTGGGCCTGCTGGCTCTTGGCATGTACTTCTTTTCGCGAAACAAGCTTGTCCTCGCCGGAATTTTCATCGGCCTGGGCACGGCCACCAAGCTCTACCCCCTATTGATCCTCGGTGCCGTTCTGCTGCTGGCGCTCCGGAGCGGGCGCATCCGGGCGCTCCTGATCACTGCCGGTGCCGCAACCGCGGCCTGGCTGGCGGTCAACCTCCCGGTGGCCGCGGCAAATCCGGACGGCTGGAAGTACTTCTATCAGTTCACGCAGGAGCGGCCGGCGGGCTACAGCTCCCCCTGGTTCGCCTACAACCTGGTGGCCGACCGGCTGGGCTGGAACCCGCTTCAGGCCGAAGCCATCAACTCCCTCGCAATGGACCTGTTCCTCCTGGCCTGCATCCTGATTGGGGTCCTCGCGCTGACAGCACCCCGGCGGCCGAGGATCGCGCAGTTGGCATTCCTGATCGTCGCCGCATTCATCCTGACCAACAAGGTGTACTCGCCGCAGTTCGTGCTGTGGCTGATCCCCCTGATCGCCCTCGCCCGGCCCCGCTGGCGTGACTTCCTCATCTGGCAGACCATCGAAGCACTGCACTGGGCCGCCATCTGGATGTACCTCGGACAGGCCACCAGCGGCGGTTCGACCCAGCACAACATCGATATGCCCTATTACGTCCTGGCGGTGGTTGCCCACATGCTCGCCACCGCCTACCTGATGGCCCGCGTCGCCTGGGACATCTGGGATCCGTCCTCCGACGTGATCCGCGGCCACCGGATCGATGATCCGCATGGCGGACCCTTCGACGGTGCCCCGGACTGGCTGCGGATAAATCTCCGCCGGCCCGCGGCGTCCCTGGTGCCGTGGCGGAAGAGTGCCGTGGCGGAAGGCCGCAGCACATGACTGACGTCGCCGTCGTCGGTTCCGGCCCCAACGGGCTGGCCGCGGCGGTGACCATGGCGCGGGCCGGACTCAAAGTCCACGTGTTCGAGGCGGCCGCCACCCCCGGCGGCGGACTCCGTACCGCCGAACTGATGGAACCGGGCCACTTCCACGACGTCTGTTCGGCCGTGCACCCCATGGTTCTGGCCTCACCCTTCTTCCGCCGGTTTGAGCTGGCCCGGCGGGTGCCCCTGGAGGTGCCGGAACTCTCGTACGGATCCCCGCTCGACGGCGGCCGTGCGGCGCTTGCCTACCGTTCCCTGAAGCGTACTGTTGCGGAACTCGGGCCCGACGGCGCCGCGTACCGCCGGCTCATGGAGCCTCTTGTGCGGCGGGTGGAGGGAGTCGCAGACCTGACCCTGAACCAGCTGCTGCGGATTCCCGGAGATCCCGTGGCTGCCGCCGCATTCGGCCTCCGGGCGCTCGAACAAGGCTCGCCGCTGTGGAATGCGAGGTTCAGTCAGGACCTGGCTCCCGCACTGCTCAGCGGCGTCGCCGCACACGCCGTGGCGCCGCTGCCCTCGGTCGCCGCCGCCGGCGCCGGCCTTATGCTGGGCGCCCTGGGGCATGCCGGCGGCTGGCCTGTTCCGCGCGGCGGATCCGCCGCGATTGCCCAGGCGTTGACCGCCGACATCGAAGCCCATGGCGGGGTAATCGAGACCGGGAGGCAGATCACTTCACTCGCGGAGCTGCCGCCGGCCCGGGTGACCCTGCTGGATGTGGCGGCCCCCGCGCTGCTGCACCTGGCGGAGGGCAGGCTCCCGGCACGCTACCGGAGCGCCCTGGAGTCCTTCCGCTTCGGCAACGCGGCCTGCAAGGTCGACTTCATCCTCTCCGGACCGGTGCCGTGGGCGGCGGAGGCCCTTGCCGATGCCGGAACAGTGCACGTGGGCGGCACCAGGGCAGAAACCGCCGAAGCGGAGCGCCTGGTTGCCTCCGGACGGCATCCGGACCGGCCCTACGTGCTGCTCTCCCAGCCCTCGCGTTTCGATGCCGGCCGCGCCCCGGCCGGCCGGCACATCCTGTGGACCTACTGCCATGTTCCGGCCGGCTCCACGGTGGATATGAGCGACGCGGTCATGGCGCAACTGGAGCGCTTCGCGCCCGGCTTCCGGGACCTGGTGGTCGAGTTCAAGGTGACGACGGCCGCAGGGCTGGCGGCGTACGACGAGAACTACGTCGGCGGGGACTTCGGCGCCGGCCGCATGGACCTTTGGGGCGTCCTGCGGCGGCCGGTGCTGAGCCCGGTTCCATGGCGGACGCCGCTGCCCGGCGTGTATTTGTGCTCGTCGTCCACCCCGCCGGGTCCCGGCGTCACCGGGATGCCCGGCTTCCTCGCCGCCAGGTATGCCCTCAAGGACATGTTCGGGCTCGGCGTCCCGGACCTCGGCTACCGGGTCCCCTAACCCAATCCCGGGGCCCCCGACCGCGTGTCCGCCGCCACCGGCGTCGCCGCCGTCGCCGCAGTGGCGGACAGCCGTCCGTCGCGCATGCTCGCCACGGCATCCGTGATCGGGACGAAATCGGTGTCGTGGGTGACCATGACGGTCGCCACGCTGAACTCGTCCGTGACCTGCCGCAGCAACCGGACGATCGCCTCGCTGCGGTGGTGGTCAAGGGCCGCCGTCGGCTCGTCCACGAGCAGCACTGCAGGATTTCCCATGAGTGCCCGGGCAATGTTGACGCGCTGGCGCTGCCCGCCGGAGAGCTGGTGGGGCCGCTTCGCGAGGGCGTGCCCGAGACCCACGAGGTCCAGCAGGCCTGCGGCGCGTTCCCCGGCCGCCCGGGCGGCCCCCCCGCGCAGGCGCTGGGTGATCACCAGCTGCTCCATCGCCGTGAGCGAGGGCAGGAGGTTGGGCTGCTGGAAGATGATGCCGATCTTGTCCCGGCGCAGTGCGGTGCGCCCGGCGTCGGGCAGTCCGCCGGCGTCCTGGCCATCGATCACCACCAAGCCGGCGGAGGGCCGGACGAGGGTGGCGGCGACGGCCAGCAGGGACGACTTTCCGGACCCCGAGGGGCCGATCAGGGACACAAACTCCCCTGCGCGAACCTTGAGGTTCACGTCGTCCAGGGCCTTGAGGGTGCCGTCTCCGTCCGGGTACTCCAGGGTGACGTTGACAAGGTTAAGGGCGGACTTGTTCAGTGCGGAAATGTTCAGTGCGGAATTCACGAGATATGCCTTTCAAAGAATGTACGGAACCGGGCCCGGGGGCCGGTCAGTTGCCGCCGAGGGCGATGAGCGGATCGACGCGGGCCACGTTGCGGACCGCCAGGGCTGCCCCGGCCAGACCCAGGAGCACAATTCCGGCGATGGGCAGCAGCGTTGTCCAGGGCGTGAGGAGGAACGGCGCCGCCTGGGATGCGAGGATCCCGCCGGCCACTCCGGCCAGCCCACCCGCCGCGGCGCCGGCCAGCAGAACCAGAGCGGCCTGCGCCATGGCGTCCCGGAGGATGTAACGGGCGGACCCGCCGAGTGCCTTCAGCACGGCGATGTCGCGGGTGCGCTGGATTGTCCAGACCGTCAGGAAGGCGACAATCACGAGGGCCGAGATGCCGTACAGGAACGCCTGCATGAGCAGCAGCGAGCCGTTCTCGCTCTTGTAGGATTCCAGGGCCTGGAAGGATCCGTCGACGGTGGTGCTGACGGTTCCCGCGGCTTTGTTGGCGGCACCGGTATCCGTCCCGGACCCGGTGTCGGAGTCAAACTTCACGGCCAGCACCGTCGCGGCGCCCGCGTCTTGGATATGTGCCAGCTTCTGCCAATCAGCCAACGTGGTCCACACGACTCCGGCGTGTGAATACCACTGCTCCGGAACGACGGCCGCCACCACGAGGTCCCTGCCGCCCACCGAGGCGCGGCTGCCGATGCTGAGCTCGAGGTCCTTCGCCAGTCCCGCTCCGACGGCGATGGTTCCCTCTGTCAGCGGGGCGGGAGCCAGAGGCGTGCCGGGCTCAGTGCCGAAGACGGCCACGCTTGCCGTGCGTGCCGGTACGCCTCCGGCGCCCAGCGCCTGGAAGCGGCTCTGGCTGATCCCTAAGGCATCGGCCCGGGCGACGCCATCGCGTGCCGACCACTGCGCCTGCTGGGCGCGCGTGACTTCGGATTCCGTGAACGAGGCCTTGGGTGCGCTCCCGGCCGGGGCGCCGAAGACCAGCTGGTCGGCCGGGAGGGCAGCGAGGGCCGACGTCGACTGGTTTCCCAGTCCGGCGGTGAGCCCGGAAAGCATGACGAGCAGGAGCGTGATGAGCGCGACGACCGCGCCCATCAGGGCGAACCGGCCCTTGGCAAAGCGGATATCGCGGATGGCGAGATACATGGTTGTCCTTTTTCGTGAAGTTTGTGACGTTGCTTTAAGCCTTCCCGCCGCCCGGTTCGGAGGCATCGGCCGCACGGTTGGATCGCCGGCACTGCGCGGATGGCCCGGCGGTCAACCAAAAGGTTGATTCCGCCGGTGGCGGGCCGTTTTCCGCAGGAGCCCTGCCCTGCCGGCACTACGCTGGAAGCATGGAGGGCAACGCCGGCAACGCCGGCAACACGGTCCACGGCACACGGCACGAGGGCACGCCGCATGGCGGCGCTCCGCATGCGGGCGCGGAGTCCACCGGGGCGGCCGTCATTCTGCGCGTCCTTCGCGTGAGCCTTCACGTCGGCTTCGCGGTACTGCTCCTGGTGGCGCTGGTCCGGCTCCTGGCTGGCGGAATCGCGGGCCAGGGCTGGGCCACCCTGCTGCTGGCACTGCTGCTCGCCGCCTTCTACCTCGTAGGCACCGTCCTGGAGAAACGGCACGCAGCCCACCGGACCCGGTTCGATCCGCGGCCCTACTCGGCCTGGTGGCTGGGCGGCGTCAGCGTCCTGTGGCTGCTGCTGATCTGGACCAGCGCCGACTTCGTCTGGCTGGCCTTCCCGCTGTTCTTCCTGCAGTTGCACGTGCTCCGGCGCCGGCTGGCGCTGCCGGCAATCGCACTCAGCACCCTTTTTGTCGTTGGGGCGCTCTGGTTCCACAACGGCGGTATTGCACCGTCGGAGCAGGCCAGTGCGGATCCGGCCAGCTTGGCGCCGCAGCTGCCCATGGTGCTCGGGCCCGCGTTCGGCGCAGCCTTCGCTGTGGTCACGGGGCTGGCCTACCGGGCGCTGTTCCTGGAGGCGGAAAACCAGCGGCTGGCGGCCGAGGAACTCCGTCGCACCCGTGCTGAACTCGCGCGAACCCAGCACGATGCCGGTACCCTGGCCGAGCGCACCCGGCTGGCCCGCGAAATCCATGACACCCTCGCCCAGGGCCTGTCCAGCATTGTGCTGATGGGGCGCGCAGCAGAGAAGGCCCTGGACGACGGCGAACCCGCCGTCGCACGGGAAAGGCTCCGCATTGTCCGGGACACGGCCGCCGCCAATCTTGCAGAGGCCCGCAACTTCGTCCGGGCCCTCCAGTCCCCCGATCTCGAGGACGGCTCCCTCGTGGCCGGCCTCCTCCGGCTGTGTGAAAAGACCGAAGTGGAGACCGCCGCGCGGGGTACCGGGCTGCGCTGCCGCCTCGACGTCGAAGGTGTGCCCGTGGAACTCCCCGGCGCCCACCAGAGCGCCCTGCTCCGGGCCGCACAGGCCAGCCTGGCCAACGTCCGGGTCCATGCGCAGGCGAGCACCGCCGTCGTCACCCTGTCCTTCCTGGGCCCGGAAGTGGCCATGGACATCTACGACGACGGCACCGGGTTCGACCCCGCGGCCTTGCCGGCCCGTCCCGATGGTTCCGGCTATGGGCTGACGTCGCTGCGGGAACGCGTGGCCGCCCTCCACGGCCAGCTGGACATCGAGTCTGCCCCGGGTGAGGGAACCGTCGTGGCCATCCGGCTGCCACTGGGCGAAGCGCCCGGTACCGCGCCCGGTACCGCGCCCGGTTCCAACGCCGCGTCGGCGCAAGCCAGCGGGGACCGGCCATGAATAACATCCGGGTGTTCCTGGTGGACGACCACCCGGTGGTCCGGGCCGGGCTGCGGGCGATGCTGGGTGATCTGCAGGGCATCACCGTGGTGGCCGAGGCCGCCGACGGCAACGCCGCCCTCACCGGACTGGCCAAGCTCCATACCCTGGGCGAGCCCGCGGACGTGGTGCTCATGGACCTCCAGATGGGCGCGGGCATGGACGGCGTCACCGCCACCGGCCGGATCAAAGCCGGAGAGGCCGGGCAGCCGGCGCCCCCGGTGCTCATCCTCACCACCTATGACTCTGACGCCGACATCCTCGCCGCCGTCGAGGCCGGCGCCAGCGGCTATATGCTCAAGGACGCCCCGCCGGAGCAGATCCGCCAGGCGGTGCTCTCCGCCGCGGCCGGCGGGACGGCGCTGGCACCCGAGGTCGCCGCCAGGCTGATGGGCCGAATCAGGAATCCGGAGCCGGCCCTGTCCGCCCGCGAGATCCAGCTGCTCGAACTGCTGGCCACCGGGATGGGAAACCGGGCGATCGCGAAGCAGCTGTTCATTTCCGAGGCCACGGTCAAGACCCACCTGGTGCACATCTACGGCAAGCTCGGCGTCGACAACCGCACTGCCGCGATCGCCGTGGCCGCGCAGCGCAGGATCATCCGGCGGCCCTAGGCGGTGTGACAGGGGAGTTGTCCGTGGTCCGGGGCATAATAGCGCCATGGGGAACTCATCAAAACTTTCACTGGCCCTTGTGGGTCTTGTTCTTGGCGCCTCGCTGGTAGCCTGCGGCGACGGCCGGGCCGGTGCCGCCGACGCTGCCAAGCAGCTCGCCACCGCGGTGTCCGCGCTCGACGTCGGATCCGTCGGCTTTGACGGGAAGGACTCCGGCGCCGCCAACGACCAGCTCAAGGAAATCTTCAAGGGACTTGACCCGGACAAACCCGCCGTGCAGGCCGGAGAGCTGAAATTCGACGCGGACACGGCCACCGTTCCGCTCAACTACACCTGGAAAGTCGGCGCAGAGGAATGGAAATACACCGTTTCCGCGCAGCTGAAGAAGTCAGGCGACAAGTGGCTCACCGTGTGGAAACCGGCCATGCTGGTGCCAGACCTCGCTGACGGCGAGATCGTCACCCGGTCCACGGAAACCCCGCAGCGTGCCGCCATCCTGGGTGCAGGTGACGTCCCCCTGGTCACCTACCGGCCAGTGGTCAATGTCGGCGTCGACAAGCCTGCCCTCGGAGGTGCCGACGCAGCAGACTCGGCCACCAAGCTGGCCCAGCTGGTGGGCGTCGATCCGGCGGCCTACGCCAAGCAGGTCGCTGCGGCCGGTCCCGAGGCCTTCGTCCCCGCTATCACGCTGCGCGAGGACGGCAACCGGACCATTACGGACGCGCAGATTTCGGCGATTCCCGGCGGACGGGCCATCCCCGACTCTCTCCCCCTGGCGCCCACCCGCACGTTCGCGCGGGCCCTGCTGGGGACGGCCGCCGAGGCGAACGCCGAGCAGATCGAGAAGTCCGGCGGCGCCCTTAAGCCCGGCGACACCACCGGCACGGGCGGCCTCCAGCAGCAGTATGACGCCCAGCTGCGCGGAAGCGCCGGGATTGCGATCAGGGCCCAGAAAGCCGGCCTCACTGCCGAGGAGATCAAGGCGGCTGACCCGCGCAGGGTGCTGTTCCGGACCGAGATGAAGGCCGGGGCGCCCCTGAAGACCACTTTGGATCCGAAGCTGCAGCAACTGGCCGAGGATATCCTGGCCGACGTCGGCCCGGCATCGGCCATCGTGGCACTCCGGCCCTCCAGCGGTGCCGTCCTCGCGGCAGCCTCGGGACCGGGCAGCAACGGCTACGACACCGCCATGCTGGGCCAGTACGCTCCCGGATCGATCTTCAAGATGGTCGATTCCCTGGCCATGTTCCGTAACGGCATGACCCCCGATTCGAAGGTCGATTGCCCGCCAACCCTCACGGTGGACGGCCGCACCTTCAAGAACGCCGAGGGTTACCCTGAGTCCTCCCTTGGGTCCGTGACGCTGCGTGATGCCTTTGCCCACTCCTGCAACACGGCCTTCATCAATGCGCGCGACGGCGTCAGCCAGGCGCAGCTCGAATCAGCCGCCACCTCCCTCGGTGTCGCCGTCGAAGCATCCGCATTGGGGGCAGCCGCCTTCCTCGGCTCGGTCCCGGGCGAGGCCGCCGGCACCGAACACGCCGCCTCCATGATCGGCCAGGGCAAGGTGCTGTTGTCCCCGCTGGCCGCCGCCATCATGGCCGGTTCGGTCGCCAAGGGTGCCCCGGTCGCGGCCCGTCTCGTCTTGAACCCGAACGAGGGCGTCGCCGACCCGGCCGCCGGCGCTGAAAAACCCGGCACTGAGACTACCGGCTCGGCGCCGGTCCCGCCGTCCGGTGATGCGGCGGCGTCGGCCGCCCCTGCACCGGCCAAGGCCGCCGGGACGCCGGTCACGGCAGCCGAGGCGGCGTCGCTGAAGGACATGATGCGCGCCGTCGTGACCAGCGGGCACGCGGGGTTCCTGGCCTCCGTCCCCGGCGCGCCTGTCGGGGCAAAGACCGGCACGGCCGAGTTCGGCGACGACACCCCGCCCAAGACCCACGCCTGGATCGTGGCGACACACGGGGACCTGGCGGTCGCCGTCTTCGTCGAGGACGGCGGCCTTGGAGCCACCACGTCCGGGCCGCTGCTCAAGGAGTTCCTCACCCGGGCCGGCTGAGCCGGCGCCGCCGGCCGGGGAGCCCGTGGGAAGATTGAACGCGTGGCTCATATTGACGTTTCCGGCATCGACTACTTCCTCTCCGACGGCACCCAGCTGCTCAACGGGGTGACGTTCAAGGTCCCGGACGGCACCAAGACGGCGCTGATCGGGCCCAACGGCACCGGCAAGACGACGCTGTTCCGGATCATTTCCGGCGACCTCGTTGCAGATGAAGGCGTGATCGGCCGCTCCGGCAACATGGGGATCATGCGCCAGTTCGTGGGCCAGGTCCGGGATGACTCCACGGTCCGCGACCTCCTGGTCTCCGCGGCCCCGCCCGCGCTGGCCGCCGCCGCGCGCACCGTCAACGAGGCTGAACTCGCCATGCTGGAGCACGACGACGAGCCCACCCAGATGGCCTATGCGCAGGCCATCGTGGACTGGGGAGACGCCGGCGGCTACGACGTCGAAACGGTCTGGGACGAGGTCTGCATGGCCGCCCTGGGCCTGCCGTTCGACCGGGCGCAGCACCGCCCGGCGTCGAGCCTCTCCGGCGGCGAACAGAAGCGGCTGGTCCTCGAGGCCCTCTTCGCCGGCCCCGACGAACTGCTGCTGCTGGACGAGCCGGATAACTACCTCGACGTCCCGGGCAAGCGCTGGCTCGAGGCCAAGCTGAACGAGTCGAAGAAGACCGTATTCTTCATCAGCCACGACCGCGAACTGCTCAACAACGCCGCCGGCCGCATCGTCACGCTGGAACCGGGCATCAACGGCGCCGGCGCCTGGATCCACGGCGGCGGCTTCGGCTCCTACGTGGATGCCCGGGCCGACCGGAACGCGCGCTTCGAGGAGTTGCGCAAGCGCTGGGACGAGGAGCACGTAAAGCTCAAGGAACTCGTCAACATGTACAAGAACAAGGCCGCGTTCCGTTCCGACATGGCCAACCGCTACCACGCCGCGCAGACCAGGCTCGCGAAGTTCCTCGAGGCCGGTCCGCCCGAGGCGCTGCCGATCGAGCAGAACGTGCAGATGCGGCTCAAGGGCGGTCGCACCGCCAAGCGCGCGGTCGTGGCGGAGAAGTTGGAACTGACGGGCCTGATGAAGCCGTTCTCCACCGAGATCTGGTTTGGCGACCGGGTGGGCGTCCTTGGTTCCAACGGTTCGGGCAAGAGCCACTTCCTGCGCCTGCTCGCCACCGGCGGCACGGATCCGGAGCGGGAGCACCTGCCGGTGTCCGACGTCGAGATCGCGGAGGTGCCCCATGAGGGCACCGTGAAACTCGGCGCGCGGATCCGGCCCGGCTTTTTCGCCCAGACCCACGTCCGGCCCGACCTGCTGGGTAAGACGCTGCTCGAAATCCTGCACCGCGGCGACGAGCACCGCTCCGGGATGGGCCGCGAAGCCGCCGCCGGTGCGCTGGACGGCTACGGGCTGGCGGCGCAGTCCGAGCAGAAGTACGAATCCCTCTCCGGCGGCCAGCAGGCCCGGTTCCAGATCCTGCTGCTGCAGCTCTCCGGCGCGACGCTGCTGCTGCTCGACGAGCCCACCGACAACCTGGACCTGCACTCGGCCGAGGCCCTGGAACGGGCGATCGACCACTTCGAAGGCACCGTCCTGGCAGTCACCCATGACCGCTGGTTCGCCCGCACTTTTGACCGCTTCCTGGTCTTCGGCTCCGACGGCAGGGTCTACGAGTCGGCCGAACCGGTCTGGGACGAAAAGCGCGTCCAACGCGCCCGCTAAGCCGACACGGGCTCATGCAGCGCCGGTTCCGCTGGAATACAGGGGCGCTGAGTGAGCGCGCTTGGCTGTAAGAGCCGCGCAACAAATGATTAAATGATCACAAGCCGTTAGCATTTGAGCATGAACACTGATGAGCGGCACCGGCTGATCGGAAGACTGCTTCGCAACCGGGACCAGGTGACGGTGGACGACCTGATGGCCGCCTGCGGCGCCTCCGGTGCCACCATCCGGCGGGATCTCGACACCCTGGCCCTGCACGGTGTGCTGCGGAGGGTCCACGGCGGAGCCAAGAGCCTGGTTTTCGGCGGTGAAAACCCGCAATACGGACAGCGCGAGCTGGAGGACCACACCGCCAAGGTGCGGATCGCCGCCGGTGTGGCCGCCCTGCTCCAGGACCGGGGACACCTCTGGCTGGACAGCGGCACCACCGCCACGGAGATCGCCCGCCAGTTGCGCCAACGCGAGATGACGATCATGCCAATGTCGTTGCGGGCCGTCACCGCGCTGTCCCTGGACGATGTGCCTGCCGGGCGCCGCCCCGAACTCCTGATGCCGGGCGGCAGCCTCGTCCCCGGTGAACTGTCCTTCCGCGGGCCCATGACGGAAGCCAACATCCGCTCGCTGCGCTTCGACGCCGCCGTGGTCACGCCCTGCGCCGTGAACCTCAGGGACGGGCTGTTGGCTCACGACCTCGACGACGCCGCAGTCAAGCGCGCCGGCCTGGAATCCGCGGCCCGGGTGATCGTCGCCTGTGCCCGATCCAAATGGAACGCCAGCGCCGTCGCCCTCGTCGCATCCTTGGACGCCGTGGATGCCATCGTGACCGACCGGCAGTTCAGCCGTGAAGAACTTGGCCAACTCGCACAACACTCGGTGGAAGCAGTGATCGTATGACCAGTACCGCAACCGTCCCGCAACTGAAGGCTGCCGCGGGGGCGACTTTCCTTGTCTTCGGGATCAACGGATTAGTCTTCGCCAGTTGGGCAGCCCGCATCCCGGCGGTGACGGAGATCCTGCACATCACCGCGGGCCAGATGGGAACCTTGCTGCTGTGCCTGGCGGTCGGCTCGCTGATCGCCCTGCCCACGGCCGGGTTCGTCGTCGGCCGGATCGGCACCGCCAACACCGTCCGGGGTGCCGGCCTGGTGGCCGCGGCGGCCGGCGTCGGCGTCGCGCTGTCCCTGATGGCGGCCTCCGTCCCGGGGACTGCGATTGCCCTATTCTTCTTCGGGATCGGCGTCGGGCTCTGGGACGTTTCGCAGAACATCGAAGGTGCCGACGTCGAACACCGGCTCGGCCGGACCATCATGCCGCAGTTCCACGCGGCCTTCAGCGGCGGCGCGTTCGTCGGCGCCCTCATCGGCGCCGGACTGTCCACCCTGGGGGTCGGGCTCCCGGCGCACCTTCTGGTCATAGCCGCCGTCGTCGCCGTCCTGACCACGGTGGCCCCGCGGTATTTCCTGCCCCATCTGCCCGCCGAGGCGCCCGCCGCCGGGGACACGGACCAAGGCAAGGGCGGTTTGGCCTGGCGGGATGGCCGCACGCTGCTGATCGGCGTGGTGGTTCTCGGCGCCACCCTGACTGAAGGCGCCGGCAACGACTGGATTGCCAAGGCTGCGGTTGACGGCCTGGGCGCTGAACAATCCACGGGCGCGCTGCTGTTCGCCGCTTTTGTGCTGGCAATGACCGCCATGCGCTTTTTCGGCGGCCGCGCGATCGACGTCTATGGCCGCGTGGGCGTGCTCCGTGCCAGCATGGCCGCAGCAGCCGCGGGCCTCTGCCTCTTCGTGTTCGCAGGAACCATCTGGCTGGCCGCTGCCGGTGCCGTGCTCTGGGGCGTGGGCGCCGCTCTGGCATTTCCGATCGGGATGTCCGCCGCGGCGGATGACCCCAGGAAGGCCGCCGCCCGGGTGGCCGTCGTGTCCACGCTGGGCTACATTGCCTTCCTCGCCGGGCCGCCGCTGCTGGGCTACCTGGGCGATGCCACCGGTATCAGGACCGCCCTGCTGGCGATCGGGATTCCTATTCTGGTGGCCCTTGTGCTCGCCGGAGCCGCGAAGCCCTTGCCCTCGAGGTAGGTGCCCCGCCGAGACCGGCCTTCGGCTGGGCGTATCCGGCAGTATGGTGGTCAAATGCGATCCATGCTGAGGAAGGCCCCCGGCCGCCTGTCGAAATTCGACCGCAAACTCGTGCGCCGCGTCTCCAATCTGCCGGGCGGAGGCCATGACGAGTTCTTCCGCCGCCTGTCCGCTGCCGCCAACAAAGGCAAACTCTGGTTCGGCGTTGCCGGGGCCATGGCCCTGGTGTCCGGAAAGACGCGCCGGGCAGCGGTACATGGGCTCATCGCGCAGGGCGTGGCATCGGCGGTCACGAACCTCGTGTTCAAGACCCTGCTGCCCCGGACGCGCCCCCTGCCCGAACACCTTCCGGCCTTCCGCTTCGTCAACCCGCAACCGACGAGTTCGTCGATGCCGTCGGGCCATTCGGCCTCCGCGGTGGCCTTCGCGCTCGGAGTCGGCATGGTCCGCCCGGCGCTGGGTGCTGCGCTGGCCCCCGTCGCAGCCGGGGTGGCCTACTCCCGGGTCCACACCGGGGCCCACTGGCCCTCGGATGTGCTGTTCGGTTCCGCGATCGGCGCCGGCGCGGCCATGGTGACGCGGAAGTGGTGGCCCGTCCGGCCGCCGTTCCCGGAAACCCGCCGCGGCGTCGTCCGGGCCGCGGAACTCCCGGAGGGTCAGGGGCTCGGCATCGCGGTCAACACCCTCGGCGGGTCCTATGCCGACGAGACAGTTGACGCCCTGCAAAAAACATTCCCCAAAGCGTATATAAAGAAAATCGGGCACGACGGGGCCGTCGACGCAGGCATCGCCCGGGTCGCAACACAGCCGGGCATCGCGGCCCTGGGCGTCTGGGGCGGTGACGGAACCGTGGGCGCCGCGGCGGCCGCCGCCGTCGAACGTTCCCTCCCGCTGCTGGTGCTCCCCGGCGGAACGCTCAACCACTTCGCCCGCGACGCCGGGACGCCCACCCTGGTGGCGGCGGTCCAGGCGGCCTCCCACGGCGAGGCCGCAGTGGCCGACGTCGGCCACGTGAGCGTCGAACGTGGGCTCCCCGACAGTCCGGAGCACCTCGAACTGATAATGCTCAACACGGCCAGCATCGGTCTCTACCCGAACCTGGTCCGCCGGCGCGAACAGCTCCAGCCAGCACTGGGCAAACCCCTGGCCGGAGTGGTGGCCATGTTCCGGACCTTCGCGGCCGGCACCCCCACCACCCTGATCGTCAACGGCGTGCGGCATCGGCTGTGGATCCTGTACATCGGCCGCGGCCGCTACTACCCCCGCGACCACGCACCGCTGGTGCGCCCCGTGCTGGCGGACGGGGTCCTGGACCTGCGGATGATCACTGCCGATGAGCCGTTCGCCCGGCTGCGGCTGCTCTGGGCCGTGCTCACGGGCACCGTGGGCACGTCCGGGATCACCCATCTGAGCGAAACGGACCGGATCACGGTGGAACCCGGCGACGGGCCCATGGTCCTCGCCGTCGACGGAGAGGTCATGCCCGGGGTGCGGAGCGTGGAGTTCACGGTCCGCCGCGACGCCCTGACCTATTACTCGCCGCTCGGCTAAGCCCGCCCGCCCCCAGATCCGCGGCGGGCAGGAGTGTCATCCTCCCGGACTACCCTGATTCGCCCCTGAATCATCCCTGAGACCGGCGAAATACGCCCACGGCCTCGGTAGCGTGGTGTGCAGACGGGCCCGTGACTGCGGTGCCCCGGACCATCTCCCGCTACGCAAAGGAACGCTTCCATGATCGAAGCACGAGGCCTGACCAAGGTTTACGGCGACAAGACCGCCGTCGCCGGCGTCAACTTCACCGTCGAGGCCGGCCGGGTGACCGGCTTCCTGGGTCCGAACGGGGCCGGAAAATCCACCACCATGCGCATGATCATGGGGCTGGACCGGCCGACGTCGGGCTCAGTGACCGTCAACGGGTCGCCGCTGACCGGGCACACCGCCCCGCTGCGCGACGTCGGCGCACTGCTCGACGCCAAGGCCGTCCACACGAGCCGCTCCGCCTACAACCACCTGCTGGCCATGGCCGCGACCCACAGCATCCCCAAGAAACGGGTCCACGAAGTCATTGAGATGACCGGGCTGGCCGAGGTGGCCAGGAAGAAGGTCGGCGGCTTCTCACTGGGCATGGGCCAGCGGCTGGGCATCGCCGCCGCACTCCTCGGCAACCCGCAGACCGTCATCCTGGACGAGCCCGTCAACGGTCTCGACCCGGAAGGAGTGGTGTGGGTCCGCAACCTGGTGAAGTATCTGGCCTCCGAGGGGCGCACGGTCTTCCTCTCCAGCCACCTCATGAGCGAAATGGCCGTCACGGCGGACCACCTGATCGTGATCGGCCGCGGGAAGATCATTGCAGACGCCCCGATCCAGGAAATCATCACCGGCAAGGGCCAGGGCCGCACCCGGGTCCGCACAGACCAGCCGGACCGGCTCATGCAGCTGCTGGCCGGAACCGGCGTCTCGGTGGAGGTCCAGGAGCGCGAGCTCCTCGAAGTCTCAGGCCTGGAGCCGCGGCAGATCGCCACCGCAGCGCTGGAGAACCACGTCATGATCTACGAACTCACCCCGCTGCAGGCCAGCCTCGAGGAGGCCTACATGGAACTGACCAAGGATGAGGTCGAATACCACTCGCTGATCACCACGGGCGCCGTTCCCGTCGAAGCCGGAGGCAACTAAGCCATGAGCTCCACAACCGTTGAATCCACGCCATCGCCCCGCGGCGCCGATACCCGTGCGCAGCTCTCCGGAAGCGGCAGCAGTTCCGGCCCCGGCCCCAGCTTCCCGCGGGTCCTAAACTCCGAATTCATCAAGTTCCGCACCCTGCTCTCCACGCTGATCCTGCTCGGCTCCACCGTGGTGGTCATGGTGGGGTTCGGGGCGCTTTCGGCCTGGGGGACGGGACAGTTCTCCGAAGCCGCGGCCCAGGACCCGGAGGCGGGCGCCAGGTTCGCGGCGCAGGGCGGTGACCTCGCCGTCGGCGTACCTACTTCCGGCATCGCGTTTGCCCAGCTGATCCTGGGCTCCCTCGGAGTGCTGCTGATGAGCTCGGAGTTCACCACGGGCATGGCCCGGTCCACGTTCGCGGCGGTGCCCAAACGCATCCCTGCGTTCGCGGCCAAGCTCGTGGTGGTGGTGCTGACCTCCTTCGTCATCACCGCCGCCTCCACCGTGGTGGCCGGGTTCGTGTCGGTGCCCATCCTGGATAACTACGGCCTCGGCCTGGACCTGGGCAGCTCGCAGTCCGTCAAACTGCTCGTTGTCAACAGCCTCTACGTGGCAGCGGTCGCGGCGATCGGCATGGCGCTGGGTACGCTGATCCGCAACTCGGCAGGCGGCATCATGAGCCTGGTTGGCCTGTTCTTCGTGGCGCCCATCGCGTTCCAGCTGATTCCGGGCGACTTCTTCGTGGAGGCCCGCAAGTACCTGCCCGGCAACACCGTGGATCCCCTGACCGCCGTGGAGCACGTCCCGGACACCCTGGAAGCCTGGCAGGCCGGCCTTGTGCTGGGCGCCTGGGTTGTGGTCCCGGTGCTCCTGGCCGCCATCCTGCTCAAGAAGCGGGACGTCTAGCCCGGGCCCGCAAGCCCAGCGTCTAGGCTCAGAGCATGATCGATGCAGTACCTGTGAGGGACGCGTCGGCCGGTCCGGCCGATGCGTCCCTCGCCGAACTCACCGCCCGTCGCCGCGGCCGGCTCCGGCGCTACCTGCTGGCCAATCCGCGGGTCATGGATGTCCTGGTGGTGCTCTGCTACCTGGTCCTGGTCACGCCGACGGCGGTCGAGTCGATCATGCACGGCGACTGGCCGGTGGCGGTACTGCTCGCGGCGGCCGCGCCCGTCCTGCTCTTCCGACGGGCCTATCCGGTGCAGGTGGCGGTGGCCGTGGGGGCACTGGAACTGGCCGTCACCTTCCTGCATCCTTGGGGATCCAATGTCTCCGCAGGGCTCTGGTTTTCGCTGTACGCCGTCGCGGTCGTCCGCACGCGGCGGTTCGCCCTCGCCGCTTTGGCCCTGACCACAGCCCCGCTTCTGCTCCTGTACTTCCTGCTGGCCGTGGGGCCTCTGGACGGGCGGCTCCCGGACATGGCGGTCCGCACGCCGGAGAATTTCCAGCTGCTCACGAGCATCGCGGCCGGCATCGGCATCACGCTCTCCAACGTGATCGCGACGGGGATCGGGATCTCCGTGCGGCAGCGGCGCGAGCACGAACACGAGATCGCCGCCTGGGCCGCCCGCGCCCAGCAGCTGGGCTCCGTCACGGAACGGAACCGGATCGCGCGCGAAATGCACGACGTCGTGGCGCACTCACTGACGGTCATGATCAGCCTGTCGGACGGCGCCGCCGTCGTGGTCAAAAAGGATCCGGCCCGCGCCGCCGGCGTCATGGCCGAACTTTCCCGGACGGGACGCACCGCGCTGGCCGACATGCGCCGCGTCCTTGGCGTGCTGCGCGAGGACGCCGCCACGGGACACGCCCCGCGCGAGCCGCTGGTGTCCGGAGGCAGCCTGGCCACACTGCTCGAGGGCTTCCGCACCGCGGGACTGCCGCTGCACTACACGCACACCGGCCCGTCCCTGCCCGGCGATGCGGCGTTCCAGCTGACCGTCTACAGGATTGTGCAGGAGTCGCTGACCAATGTGCTGCGCTATGGCCGTGCGCTCAGCCGCGTGGACGTCAGCATTGTCCGCAACGGTTCGCGCGTCAGCATTGAAGTGGTCGACGACGGCAGGGGCAAAGTTGATTCCGGCAGTGCCGGGGCCGCCGCGCAGGCCGACTCACTGGACACCGTCGGGACCGGGCACGGAATCGCCGGGATGCGGGAGCGGGCCAGGATCTACGCAGGCACCGTGCACGCCGGGCGCACGGGTGAGCGCGGCTGGCGCGTGCACGCGGAACTGAACTGCAATGGCGAGAATGCCACGGATACAGGGGGGAACAATGCTCGACAACGGACCGGTACGCGTCCTGCTGGTGGATGACCAGCCGCTGCTTCGGATGGGCTTCCGGCTCATCCTGGAAGGTGAAGACGATTTGTGCATCGTGGGCGAGGCGTCCAATGGTGCCGAAGCGGTCCGCCACGTCCGGGAACTCGCGCCCGACGTCGTCCTGATGGATGTGCGGATGCCGATGCTGGACGGGATCGAGGCCACCCGGGCCATCGCGGCCTCGGGTTCGGACGCCAAGATCATCATCCTGACCACCTTTGACCTCGATGAATACGCCTTTGCCGGGCTGCGGGCCGGGGCCTCGGCCTTTCTGCTCAAGGACGTGGCGCCGGCGGAACTGATCAGCGCGGTGCGGGTGGTGGCCAGCGGCGACGCCGTCGTGGCCCCGCGCGTTACCCAGCGGCTGCTGGAGACCTATGTCCGCGGCGCCGGAGCCGGCATGGATCCTGCCGCAATGGACGGCGGCGACGGCGGACAGCGCGCCGGGGCGGACGGCGGCGGCCAGCCGGCCGGCAGCCCGGCACGCCCGGCGAGGGATCCGTTGCTGGAGGACCTAACCCCCCGCGAAAACGAGATGCTCGGGGCGATGGCGGAGGGGCTCTCCAACGCCGAAATCGCGCACAGGTACTTCCTGTCCGAGGCCACAGTCAAGACACACGTGCGCCGGATCCTGACCAAGCTCCATCTCCGCGACCGGGTCCAGGCCGTCGTATACGCGTACGAGACCGGCCTCGTGGTGCCGAGCAACACGGACTACTGACGGGAGCGGCCCGCCGGCCGGGAGAGTCTGCTACGGGCGGGTAGTACCTGAAGCAGTGGTTTCACACACATTGCCGAATTGCCTAGGGGGCAACTTTGGTTGCCTCTAAGGCTCTCCTGTTGGGAGATGGCCCGGTCCTGTCGGGCGTCATTTGTGGGACTGCACAAGACGGAGCTCATGCCGCGCGGTCTAGTGTGAAACGACATTGTGGTCCGCCGCACAGCATGGATTCGATTCCGTGCCGGCAAAGAGCGGGCCTGAACCCCCACGAAGGACGGCGCTTCCATGCACGCTGACCAGCAGCTCTCAAAATCCCTGAAACCCAGGCATCTGTCCATGATTGCCATCGCCGGCGTGATCGGTGCCGGACTGTTTGTCGGTTCGGGTGCGGCGATCCAGCAGGCCGGCCCGGGCATTCTGGTTGCCTACGCCGCGGCGGGACTCGTCGTCATCCTCGTCATGCGGATGCTGGGGGAGATGGCCGCGGCCAACCCGGAAACCGGCTCATTCTCCACCTACGCCGACAAGGCCCTGGGCCGCTGGGCCGGGTTCAGCATCGGCTGGCTCTACGCATGGTTCTGGATCATTGTCCTCGGCATCGAGGCCACGGCCGGGGCCGCGATCATGCACCGCTGGGTCCCCGGCATTGACCAGTGGGTGTGGGCTCTTGCCCTCATGGTGCTGCTGACGCTGACCAACCTCGGGTCGGTGAAGTCGTACGGCGAGTTCGAGTTCTGGTTCGCTTCCATCAAGGTGGCGGCAATCGTGCTCTTCCTGCTCTTCGGCGCTGCCGCGATCCTCGGCCTCGTCCCCGGCGTTCCGGCGCCCGGTCTGGACAACCTGATCGGCAACGGCGGGTTCATGCCCAACGGTCCCGGCGCCGTCCTGGCCGGCATCCTCGTGGTCGTGTTCTCCTTCTTCGGGGCGGAAATCGCCACCATCGCCGCCGGCGAGTCCGAAAACCCGGTCGACGCCGTCAAGAAGGCCGTGAAGTCCACCGTCTGGCGCATCCTCGTCTTCTACATCGGCTCCATCGCCATTGTGGTCACCCTGCTGCCCTGGAACTCCGCCTCCGTCGCCAAGAGCCCCTACGTTGCGGTCATCGAGCTGTTCGGCATCCCCGGCGCCGGAACCATCATGGACATTGTGGTGCTGACCTCGGTGCTCTCCTGCCTGAACTCGGGCCTCTACACGGCCAGCCGCATGCTGTTCTCGCTGTCCCGCCGCGGCGACGCCCCCAAGTCATGGACGCGAATTTCCAAGCACGGCGTGCCCGCGGCCGCGGTGCTGGCCTCCACGGTGGTCGGCTTCATCACCGTTGGCCTGAACTACATCGCCCCGGACACGGTCTTCCTCTTCCTGGTCAACACCTCCGGTGCCATCGCGCTGTTCGTGTGGCTCGTGATCGCCTCCTCCCAGCTGATCCTGCGCCGCCGAATGGGCGCCGCCGCCAAGGACCTCCAGCTGAAAATGTGGCTGTTCCCGTACCTGACCTGGGTGTCCATCGTCAGCATTGTGGCCCTGCTGATCGGGATGGTGATCCTGGAATCCACGCGGGAATCGCTCCTGCTCTCGCTGGCTCTCGCCGCCGTCGTGGTGGGGATCGGCGTCTTCCGCTACCGCAGCAACGGCTCCAAGGCCACGGTTCCCGCAGCAGATGCTCTTGCCGGGGCCGCCGGGGCTCCTGCCGAGGACGCCGCGGTGGTTGACGCCAAGGCTCCTGCCGCCGCTCCTGCCGAGGACGCCGTGATGGGCGCGCGCCCGGTGTCGTAGGTCCGGGGCGGTTCAGGGCCGGCCCAGGTTCGGGTCACGGGTACGCCGGGCGCAGGTCACCCGGTCTCCGGCCCCCCACACCACCGGACATGCCCTCCCCCGGCGCCCACGAGTGGACATAGCGGCATTATGTCCATCCTTTGGCCCGGGGGCTGGGCATGTCCCTGGGGATCGGGGGACATGCCCATTCCCGTGTGCGGATACGTGGGCATGTCCGGAGCAACGGGGACATGTCCACGTCGTCGCTGCAGCCGGAGAGCACCTTTCGAGGATTGAACTCCGGACATGCCCTCCCCGAACGCCCAAGAGTGGACATAGCGCCAACATGTCCATTGCTTAGACCGAGGGATGGGCATGTTCGTGCGCACCGCGGGACATGTCCATTCGCATAGTCCCCTGGCGCCCGGCGCCGAACCAACCCGGGGCTCCGGGCGTGCCGGGCTAGACTCGGAGCCATGCCAACACCGAGCACTGCCGAAGAGCACATCCACGACCTCGGCGCGTATGTGAGCGCGTCGCCGTCGAGCTTCCACGCCGTCCACGAAGCCGCGCGCCGGCTGGACGCGGCGGGCTTCACGGGCCTGGACGAGCTGCAGCCCTGGCCCGAGGCCGAGGCCGCGACTGCCGGCAAGTTCTACGTGATCCGCGACGGCGCCCTCATCGCCTGGGTGGTGCCACCGGGTGCCGGACCGACCACGGGCTTCAACATCCTCGGCGCCCACACGGATTCGCCGTCCTTCAAACTCAAGCCGAAGCCCACCACCGGCAAGTTCGGCTGGCTGCAGGCCGGCGTCGAGGTCTACGGCGGGCCCCTCCTGAACTCCTGGCTGGACCGCGAACTCCAGCTCGCCGGCCGGCTCGTCATGCGCGACGGCACACAGCACCTCACAGCCACAGGCCCGCTGCTGCGCTTCCCGCAGCTCGCCATCCACCTGGACCGGGCCGTAAACGAAGGCCTGGCCCTGGACAAGCAGCAACACATGAATCCGGTCTATGGCCTGGGCGATCCCGCCGGCGAGGACCTGCTCGGGCTCCTCGCGGACAGGGTTACCGATGCCGCGGTGGATCCGGCGCAGATCGGCGGGTACGACGTCGTCATTGCGGACACCCAGGCCCCGGCGGTCTTCGGTGCGCGGGGCGAATTTTTCGCCTCCGGCCGGCTCGACAACCTCTCCGCGACGCACGCCGGGCTCACGGCACTGATCGCCCACGCCGCCACGCCACTGCCGAACAGTGCGCCGATCGCCGTGGTGGCCGCCTTCGACCACGAGGAAATCGGCTCAGCCTCCCGCTCCGGCGCGTGCGGGCCGATCCTCGAGGACGTCCTCGTGCGGGTCTCCGACGGGCTCGGAGCCTCGGCAAGCCAGCGGCGGCAGGCCTTCGCGGCGTCGTTCTGCGTCTCGGCGGATGCGGGCCATGCCGTGCACCCGAACTATCCGGAGCGGCACGATCCCGCCAACCGGCCGGTCCTCAACGGCGGCCCCCTGCTGAAAATCAACGCCAACCAGCGCTACGCGACCGACGCCGCCGGGGCCGCACTCTGGGCGCGGCTGTGCACCGACGCCGGGATTCCGTACCAGGAATTCGTCTCCAACAACGTGATGCCGTGCGGCTCGACGATCGGCCCGCTGACCGCCACCCGGCTCGGAATCCGGACGGTCGACGTCGGCGTGCCCCTGCTGTCGATGCACTCGGCGCGCGAACTCTGCGGAGTCGAGGACCCGCACCGGCTTGCCACGGTGACCCGGACGTTTTTCCGGACGGCGACGTAGCTTCCCCGGCGCCACGCCCAGCCCTAGTCGGTGCTAGGCGGTCAGCCCGACCACGAGGTTGAGTGTGGCGGCCAGGATGATGGTCCCGAAAACATACGACAACAGGCTGTGCTTGAGCGCCTCGGCACGCACACTATGGTTCTCCAGCGCGGTGTCCGAGACCTGGTATGTCATGCCGAGGCTCGTGGCCAGATAGGCGAAATCCGTGTACTGCGGGGGTCCGGTCTGATTGAAGTTGATCCCGCCAACCGCCGCTCCCGCACGGGTCTCGGTGCTGTAATAGAGCTCCGCATACCGCAGGGTGAACAAGGTCTGGACCAGCAGCCAGGACAGAGCCACCGAGGCCAGCGCCAGCATTCCGCCGCCGAGTCGGGCGGCGCTGTCGCTGCTGTGTGAATCGATGACGACGGCGACCACCGCCACGAGGCTCGCCGCATTCGCCGCCAGAATCAGCAGGTCGGTTGCACTGCGGGATGGGTCCTCGGCCGTGGCGTGGTCGCGCGTTTCGGCGGGGTCCAAGCGGCCCACGACCAGCCAGACCCAAACGATGTAGCAGGCCGCGGCGCAACCCCAGCCGACGGCCGGAGCCTCCACCCAGTGACCCGACAGGCCGGTCGCCCCGGCGGCCAGCAACCCCACCAGCACCATGACGGCAAAGCGGAGCCGGCTGCGGCGGACCGGCGGCGGCAGGGCGGTGGTGTCAGTGTCGGAATCCATTTTCAGATCATGGCACAGACCCTGTGCCTGCTCCCCGATCCCGGGTGTGCGGCGGTTTTCCACATGAGGGTCGTGCCCGGTTCCCGCCGCCGGGCGCCCGGGGCTAGCGTGGCCCCATCAGGAATCGCCGAAACCAACCCCCATGCACTAGGATATTGAAGTCTGTGCTGCGCCCTGCCTCCGTTCCGGCGGCCGGGCACTGCATGACACCGCAAATGAACCTCCTGTTACGGAAATGCCGTAACCGCTTAGCCCAAAGGAGGTGGGTTCACATATGCGTCCTTACGAATTGATGGTAATCATCGACCCCGAGGTCGAAGAGCGTGCCGTTGAGCCGTCGCTTCAGAAGTTCCTGAACGTCATCACCAACGATGGTGGAACCATCGAAAAGGTTGACATCTGGGGCCGTCGTCGCCTGGCTTACGAAATCCAGAAGAAGTCCGAAGGTATCTACGCCGTGGTGAACTTCACCTCTGAGCCGGCTACCGCCAAAGAACTTGACCGCCAGCTGAGTCTCAACGAGACCATCATGCGCACCAAGATCACCCGCCCCGAAGAGCAGAAAGTTGTTGCTGAGTAATTCAGCAGCCAACCTTCAATCTTCATCCCCGCAGGAACGCACAAGGAGGCAGTAGATGGCAGGCGAAACCACTATCACGGTTATCGGTAACCTCACCAATGACCCCGAACTCAGGTTCACACCGTCCGGTTCGGCCGTAGCGAATTTCACCATCGCTTCTACTCCCCGCACCTTCGACCGGCAGTCCAATGAGTGGAAGGACGGGGAAACCCTGTTCCTCCGCGCGTCGGTCTGGCGCGAAGCAGCCGAAAACGTCGCCGAATCCCTCACCAAGGGCATGCGCGTGATCGTCTCCGGCCGCCTGAAGAGCCGTTCCTACGAAACAAAAGAAGGCGAGAAGCGCACCGTTATCGAGCTCGAGGTCGATGAAATCGGCCCGAGCCTGCGCTACGCCAATGCCAAGGTCAACCGCACCCAGCGCTCCGGCGGTCAGGGTGGACAGGGTGGCTTCGGCGGCGGCAACAGCGGCGGTGGCTTCGGTGGCGGCCAGGGTGGAAACCAGGGCGGCAACACCGGTGGAACATGGGGCGGCAACCAGCCCGCCGCGCAGGAAGACCCGTGGGCCACGCCCGGGGTCAGCAATGCGGGCGGCGGCTGGGGCAACGGCCCGGATTCCGAACCTCCCTTCTAAACAACATCTAAGGTCCGGCAACGAAAACCGCCTGGACGCCGCAAGGCGGCCGGGTGCAGACCGCGCCGGATCACCACCATCCCGTGGATCAATATCCACGGGCTCCATCGAATAGGAGCTCCACGATGGCTAAGGCTGAACTCCGTAAGCCCAAACCAAAGTCCAACCCCTTGAAGGCCGCTGACATCACTGTCATCGACTACAAGGACGTAGCATTGCTGCGCAAGTTCATCTCCGACCGCGGAAAGATCCGCGCCCGTCGCGTCACTGGCGTCACGGTGCAGGAACAGCGCAAGATCGCCCAGGCAATCAAGAACGCCCGCGAAGTTGCTCTGCTGCCTTACTCCGGCGCTGGCCGCGGCTAAGGAAGGGATTAACTAACATGGCAAAGCTCATTCTGACCCACGAAGTAACCGGTCTCGGTGCTGCTGGCGATGTTGTCGAGGTCAAGGACGGTTACGCACGTAACTACCTGCTGCCCCGCAACTTCGCCCTGACCTGGTCCAAGGGTGGCGAGAAGCAGGTTGAGTCCATCAAGGCTGCTCGCGTTGCCCGCGAGCACGCTTCCCTGGAAGATGCTCAGAAGCAGGCTGCTGCACTCTCCGCCAAGCCGGTCAAGCTGATCGTCAAGGCTGGCGCTACCGGTCGCCTGTTCGGCACCGTCAAGCAGGGCGACGTCGCCGACGCTGTTGAGGCCGCTGGCCTGGGCCGCATCGACAAGCGCAAGGTTGAACTGCCGGCACACATCAAGTCGACCGGTTCCTACCAGGCAAACGTCCGTCTGCACGACGACGTTTCCGCTGTGATCGAACTCGACGTAGTCGCAGGCAAGTAGCCCTCACCGGCTGCAGTCCTGAACTGCTGGAAGGCCCCCGTCTTCGGACCCCTCTGAGGGACCGAAGGCGGGGGCCTTCTGCTTTAACCCGGCCAACAACCCTGCCGGCTGCACTTAGCCGTGGTGAAGCACCATGGTGACATGCCGGTAGCCGAGCCGGATCAGTTCCGCCAGCACGGCCTCGTCGATGTCGTCGAGCTTGTTGACGTACAGGCAGCCGGCACCGACCTTGTGCTTGCCCAGCCTGCCGAGCAGTTCGGCAGCCTCCGGCCCGTAGGTCAGGCCATAGAGCGACAGGCTGGATTTCCTGGGGGAGAATCCGACCGCCGCAGCATCACCCTCCCTGCCGCTCGCGTACTTGTAGTGGTAGCGGCCGAACCCCACAATCGTCGGACCCCACATTTGCGCCGGCTCCCCCGTGATTCCGGACATCAGCGCCAGCAGACGGAACCCGTCGCCGCGCCGGACCGGATGCTCGACGGCGGCCAGGAACTCCTCCACCGACGCGCCGGTTGCCTGCGTTTTGTTTTCAGCCATGAGGGCAGTCTGGCAGAGCGCGGCAGCCCTGTCAGGCAAGACGTGTGCCGGGAATAAATCCACGCACCCGCCGCTTCTAGAGGTAGATGCAAACGCATGTAACTGCATTGCTGACCAGGATTCAACTTAGGAGCGCTCCGTGGAAACCCGCCGTATCACCGTTATCTCCGCCGGACTCGGCGTTCCCTCGTCGAGCCGCCTGCTGGCGGACCAGCTGGCGGCCTCGGCCGAACGGCAGCTTGCCGCGGCCGGCTACGCCGTGGACATCGAGGTCGTGGAGCTGCGGGATCTCGCCGTGGACATCGCCAACAACTTCGTGACCGGCTATGCGGCTCCGCGGCTGGCCGAAGTGATCGCCGGCGTCGTGGCCTCTGACGGCGTGATCGCCGTCAGCCCCGTGTTCAGCGCCTCCTACAGCGGGCTTTTCAAGTCCTTCATCGACGTGCTCGATCCCAAGACGCTGGAAGGCAAGGCCGTTCTGCTCGGGGCCACCGCCGGCACGGACCGGCACCAGATGGTGCTGGACTTCGCGATGCGGCCGCTCTTCACCTACCTGCGCACCCGGATCGCCCCCACCGCGGTCTTCGCCGGACCGCAGGACTGGGGAAACAACGACGACGACGGCGGCTCGCCGCTCTCGGTGCGCGTTGACCGGGCGGCGGGGGAGTTTGTCGGCCTGCTGCAGGACTCAGGCCCGCGGCAGAAGCCGGCCGCGCTGGAGTCGCTGCCGTTTGAGCAGCTGCTCGCCGGGATCACCGGCCAGCGGTAGAGAAGCGCACAGGGCCACGGACTTTGGTTGCTCAGTCGCCGAGCAGTGCGATGAATTCCCTGGCCTGCTTCATGGAAATATCCGAGTGGC
The DNA here is from genome assembly GCF_900102785.1 of Arthrobacter sp. ok362. Lineage (GTDB taxonomy): Bacteria > Actinomycetota > Actinomycetes > Actinomycetales > Micrococcaceae > Arthrobacter. Next base: position 100,558 of record NZ_FNGC01000005.1, on the reverse strand, counting down.
GGGTCAGGGCTGTTGCTGCGGCCTCAGTGTCGCCGCTCTTGGCCAGGGTGCGGATCCTCCCGTAGATCTCATCATTGAGCATGTTGCTGCTCACCTCGCGCGTGACATCGCCCTTGCTGGCGATCGCGCGGTAGCGGTATGCGAACCGCTGTGGCACGTCGTCCTCGTCCGGAACGGCTTCCGGCGCGGCCTCCGGGGCGCGGAACGGCTGGGGGTGCGCCGCCAGTGCCGCGACGGCGTCGCGGGACGCGCGGAGGCCCTCGCCTGTGGCCTCGAGGTACACCTTGATGGCGGCCATCGCCTGCCCCTGCGCGATCAGGGCGTACAGCCGCCGGTGCTGCTCCTGGGTGAGCCTTGCGGCCGCCGCGCGCGCCAGCTCCGCGGAGTCGGGGCTTGGCTGTGGCGCAGCAGCCGGACGGGGGTGTTCGCTGCGGTGGTTCCAGGCCCGGATGGCCAGCAGTACGCTGGCAGCCACGAGTACCAGGATCAGTACGGGAATGAGCAGGGAGTCCATGCGCTACAGCCGATCTACGTAATTCTTGGCGGTCTTGAAGTCCGAGTGGGTCGACTCCCGCAGCAGCCGCATGGCCTTGAGCTTGTGACCGCCGCGGGCCAGCGACTGCAGTTCCAAGAGGAGCTGGGGGCTTAGGTGTCCGACGGCGAGCAGCGCGTCCTCGTGGCCGCGGCGGGCCCCTGCGGGGGCGGAGCCGCCCCGGGTCAGCAGGGCGGAGCGGGCGTGGTCGGCCTGTTGCGACTGCTGCTGTGAGTTCTGGCTGGGGCGCGTGGTCGCTTCGATCCGGGCACGGGCGGCCTCTGCAGCCTGGACCTGCGCCGCGTAGTGGGCCTGGGACTTTACCGCCAGTTCTCGCTGATAGCGCTCGGCCTCGGAGATGCCGAAATTCCGCGGCTTCAGGGCCGTGGTCGCCGCCCACAGCACCGCCGTCAGTATGAGGGCAGGCAACATGACTACCAGTACATCGCCCATGTTTAGAGCTTATGCCAGATTGCGGTTTATCCACAGCATGTTCCGCACCTCTCCTACAGTGCGCCGCGGCCGGCGTCAATTCGGCCCGGGGGCATGAGTCCGGTCACAAAATGTGCACATTGGGCGGCGAATGTGGCCTCCGGCGCCACAATGTATTCCCCAGCCGCAAGGTGCAGGCTGTGGATGAAGGTTGGCGGAAAATGTTTTGTGTCCACAAGATGAATCCAATGTTTCCGCAGGTCAAGTGCGGATTACGGGCTTAACTTTTTTTCTATCCACAGGTATACCCACAGACTGTGCACAAGCACCAGGCACTAGTGCACAGCTTATCCACAGGGGAGCGGGGAGGCCGGGTTGGTGCCTGCCCGATCGGCGGATAACGTTGCAGGATATCGGGCCTGGGAAGCGGAAAACCTGCGGTCGCCGGGTGGTGCCAACCAGGACCCCGCCCCCGGATCCCGGTGGCATGCGGCCGCACCAACGCTGTGGATAACAGCGGTGCGCCGGACCGGCGAGAACTGTCGGAGCTCACTGATAAAAATTGAGCGGCCGGCATGTGCCGGGTATTTCCGCTGGGCATCACTGCCGCTGGGCATCACTGCAGGTGGGCCACACGGCGGCTGGGCCACACGGCGGTTGAGCAACAGGGCACTGGGCACTCAGGCACTGGGCATTAAGACGCAGGATTCTAAGGCACAGGGCATTAAGGCACTGGGCTTACGCGCCGCGGCGAACGGACATCCGCCACGGCACACAATGAAGGACGGCAGTTTTGTCAGTTACGCATCTGGACTCAGTCGAGGGTACGCGGGGAGGCGAGGGCAGCCGCAAGCCCCCGCAGGACATCCCCGCGGAGCAGTCAGTCCTGGGCGGCATGATGCTGTCCAAGGACGCCATCGCCGACGTCGTCGAGATCCTTCGTGGCCAGGACTTCTACCGTCCGGCCCACGAAACCATCTACGAGGCAATCATCGACCTCTACGGCCGGGGCGAGCCCGCGGACGCCGTGACGGTCTCGGACGAGCTGACCAAGCGCGGCGAAATCAACAGGATCGGCGGACCCGCCTACCTGCACGAACTCATCCAGACCGTCCCCACGGCCGCCAACGCCGGCTACTACGCCGAAATCGTGGGCGAACGCGCGGTCCTGCGCCGCCTTGTCAATGCCGGCACCAAGATTGTCCAGCTCGGCTACGGACAGGACGGCGAGGTCGAAGACCTGGTCAACCAGGCCCAGGCCGAGGTCTACGCCGTCGCCGAACGCCGGACCGCCGAGGACTATGTGGTCCTCAAGGACGTCATGGAATCCACCGTTGACGAGATCGAGGCCTCGGGCCACCGCGGCGAGGGCATGGTGGGCGTCCCCACCGGCTTCTATGAGCTCGATGAACTGACCCACGGCCTGCATCCGGGCCAGATGATCGTCATCGCCGCCCGCCCCGCCGTCGGCAAGTCCACGTTCGCGCTGGACTTCGCCCGCTCGGCCGCCATCAAGAACAACCTCGCGACCGTCATGTTTTCGCTCGAAATGGGCCGCAACGAGATCGCCATGCGCCTGCTGTCCGCCGAGGCCACCATCGGTCTCCAGGACCTCCGCAAGGGCACCATTAAAGACGAGCAGTGGTCCAAGATCGCCACCACCATGGGCCGCATGAACGATGCCCCGCTGTTCATCGATGACAGCCCCAATATGTCGCTGATGGAAATCCGTGCCAAATGCCGGCGCCTGAAGCAGCAGCACGACCTCAAGCTGGTGATCCTGGACTACCTGCAGCTCATGAGCTCTGGCAAGAAGGTGGAATCCCGCCAGCAGGAAGTCTCCGAGTTCTCCCGCGCCCTGAAGCTCCTGGCCAAGGAACTCCAGGTGCCCGTGATCGCTCTGTCGCAGCTGAACCGTGGCTCCGAGCAGCGCCAGGACAAGCGCCCCATGGTCTCGGACCTGCGCGAATCCGGCTCCATCGAGCAGGATGCCGACATGGTGATCCTGCTGCACCGCGAAGACGTCTATGACAAGGAGTCCCCGCGCGCCGGCGAGGCGGACATCCTGATCGCCAAGCACCGTAACGGTCCCACAAAGGACATTGTGGTGGCCTTCCAGGGCCACTACTCGCGGTTTGCCAACATGGCGGCCGACGCCGGCGGTGGCGGCGGCTTCTAGCCGGCCCTAGATTTCGCCTGCCGCAAGCAGGTGGTTGGGCAGCCGGTTGCCCGGCGCCCGGCCGCGGATTTCCAGCAGTTCGCGAGCATGGGCGTGGAGCCGGACGTCTTCGCCGGAGACCGGGACCCACTGCGGAATCGGGACTGAGGTGCCGGCCTCGTCGCGGGCGACCATGACCGTCAGGCAATAGGTGGTGAGGTTCAGCTCGCGCCCCTTGGGATCTCCGGACCGGACATGGACGGCAATGTGCATGCCCTTCGTGCCCGTGTAGACCAGCCGGGCCTCCACCTCCACGACGTGGCCGATCAGCAGCGGCCGGTAGAACCGCACACCGCCGGAGAAGACCGCCACGGTGTCCTTCCCGCAGTAGCGGGAGGCGCAGACGTAGGCGGCCTCGTCGATCCACTTCATGACGATGCCGCCGTGGACCTTGCCGCCCCAGTTCACGTCCGTGGGCGCCGCCATGAACCGCAGCACCACGCGCTCTGCCGTGCCGGCGTCGGTGTATTCCTGTCCGCTCATGGCGTGGACGATGTCCTCGCGGACCTTGATCCGGGCCAGCGCGTCGTCCCGCTGATCGATTTCTTCCGGCGTCACGGGTTCAAACTGCGGCACCGGGATGGGCTTGCCGTCCGCGCCCACGGCCACAAAGATCACGATGCACTGGCTGCGCATGGTGGCCGGTCCGCCCTTGGGATCGCTTGAGGACACCACGGTGCGGATATGCATCGAGGACCGCCCGGTGTAGACGATCGTGGCCTCGACCTCCACCATGTCGCCGCTGTTGACCGGGTCCGCGAAGTGGATGTTCCCCACGTAGGCCGTCACGCAGTAGGACTTTGCCCAGCCGACGGCGGCGGCATAGGCCGCCTTGTCCACCCACTCGAGCACGGTGCCGGCGTCGACCGAGCCGCTGTGGCCGACATCGGTGGGGGCCGCGAGGAAGCGCAGGGTCACGGAATTGGGCGCGTTCTCGCTCATGCTGCGAGTTTACTGAAAGGCCCGGCAGGAGCCGCGGGCCTGCGACACAATCGCTGTCCGGGACGCCATAACCCGATGACATGCGACGGCGGGCGGCCACCAGGAGGTGACCGCCCGCCGTCGCGCGCTGTATGCCGTGAATGCCTTAGGCCAGGACGCGGAGCTTCGAGTTGGCGCCGCTGAAGAGCACCTTGTCCACGGAGACTTTGCCCGCCCCGACCAGGGCCACGGCCAGGGCGGCGGCAGCAAGGATCAGGACGAGTTCGTAGCCGCCGGTAGCGGCGAACACTCCAGCGGAGGCGTGGACGAGGAACAGGGCGCCGAGCATGTCCACGGCGAGGAGAACGGCGAACACGCGGGTCAGGACGCCCAGGATCAGGGCGATACCGCCGACCAGTTCGAGGGTCGCGATCACCGGGGCAGCGACTTGTGCCGCCGGAACGCCCATCTGGGTGAAGGCGGCCTGGGTGCCGGGGATGGTGAACTCGTAGAACTTCTGCCAGCCGTGGGCAGCGAACAAGAAGCCCGCGATGACGCGCAGGACGGTTCGGGCGGAGGTGGTCAGTGCGGGCTGGTTCATGGGAAATACCGTTTCGTAAATAGGAGGCGTCGTGGCTGTTTGCCGCCGCGACTTCGATTGCGTTCAAGATCAAGTCTTCCCGAAAATTAGTTGAAATGTCAACTAAAAGACGTGCGGTGTCGATTCATGGGCCCGGCTAGGGTTAAGCCGTGCATCCTTCCCCTCCGCTGTCCACGACCCTGCCGCCGTCTACAGGGCACCGGCGGGAGATCCTGCGCCTGGCCGTGCCGGCCTTCGGCGCGCTGATCGCCGAGCCGCTGTTCCTGCTCGCGGATTCGGCAATCGTGGGCCATCTCGGCGTGGCCGAGCTGGCCGGCGTGGGGCTGGCATCGGCGGTCCTTCACACGGCAGTGGGACTCATGGTGTTCCTCGCATACTCCACGACGCCGGCAGTGGCGCGGGCAATTGGCAACGGCCAGCTTGCGAAAGCCCTCGCCGCAGGACGCGACGGCGTCTGGCTGGCGCTCCTGCTGGGACTCGTCCTGGCGGTAGCCGGGTTCCTGGCCGCCGGGCCGCTCCTCGAAGTGATGGGCGCCCGCGGTGAGGTGCGTGGGTTTGCCGTGGACTACCTGCGCGGGTCCATGCCCGGCCTCGTGGCGATGCTGCTCATCTTCGCGGGCACCGGAGTGCTGCGCGGACTCCAGGACACCCGGACCCCGCTATTCGTCGCCGCCGCCGGTTTCACGTTGAACATCGCGCTGAACCTGGTCCTCGTCTACGGACTGGGCTGGTCCGTGACCGGCTCGGCCGTGGGCACGAGCATCGCACAGTGGGCCATGGCGGGCGTCTATGTGCTGATCGTCGGGCGCAACGCCCGCAACAACGGGGTGCCCCTATGGCCGCACTGGCGCGGCATCCGGGCCCTGACCAGGGTGGGCTCCTGGCTGATGCTGCGCACGCTCAGCCTTCGAATCGCGATTCTCGCCACGGTGGTTGTGGCCACCGCCCAAGGTCCCGTCAATCTCGCCGCACACCAGCTGGCCATGACTATCTTCACGTTCTTCGCCTTCGCGCTGGACGCCCTTGCGATCGCGGCCCAGGCCCTGATCGGCAAGGAACTCGGCGCGGGCCGGCCGGTGACGGCACGCGCGCTGACGCGCACCATGACGCGGTGGGGGCTCGGCTTCGGCGTCCTGACCGGGATCGTCCTGGCTGCGGCGGCGCCGTGGGCAGGCGCCCTCTTCACGTCCGACGCCGAAGTCCGGGGGGCGCTGACGCTCGCCCTTTGGGTGCTCGCCGCCGGGCAGCCGCTGGCCGGTTACGTCTTCGTCCTCGACGGCGTCCTGATCGGCGCGGGCGACGCCCGCTATCTGGCGATCGCCGGCGTCGTCAATCTCGCGGCCTACTTACCGCTGCTGCTGGCCGTGGGGTATTCCGGCGCCAGTGCCGGGGCGGGATTGCTCTGGCTGTGGGCCGCCTTCTCCCTGGGCTACATGGCGGCGCGCGCGCTGACGCTCGGCCTCCGGGCCCGGACGGAGAAGTGGATGGTCCTCGGCGCCCGCTGAGTTCGCACTAAACTGGACGGGTGACTCTTCCCGCAGCGCCTGACGCGACCCCTGCCATCCGCGCCGCGGCCGACCTCTGGAAGCCCGTGCTCGTCAGGGCGGCCGTTGCGCTCGTGTTTGGTGCGGTCACCGTGTTCTGGGCCGCGCCGTCCGAGGCCGGCATGGGCTGGGCCGGCGGCCTCTATCTGCTGGCCACCGGTGTGGCGATGCTCTGGACCGTGCCCAAGACCGGGCTCCGCCCCCGGGAAGGCGCCGGCAGGATCCTCTCCGCCGGCGGAGCAGCCCTGGCCGGAGCCGGCGCGGCCGTAGCCCTGATCCCGGCCCCACTCGTCTTCGGAACGATCGCGGCCGTGGGCCTGGGCGTGGCCGGCGCCGCGGAGCTGGTCGCGGGCGTCCTCGCCCGCGGACGGTCCGTGCTGGCCCGCGACTGGATCGCCTCCGGCGTGATCGGGCTGGGCACTGCAATCGCGCTGCCGTTCTTCATCGGCCTCGGCGCGCACGCGCTCCTCGGTGTTGCGGGCGGCGGGGCCATCATCGGCGGCGTCCTGTGGATGCTGTCCGGCCTGACCCTGCGGCATGATGCTCCGGGCGATTCCGTGGAGGCCGTAAACTAGTACGGACAGGTTCTACCCGGCGTAGAACAATTGCGGTAACAAGACAGCCACGCTTCCCCGCGCGGGCTGCAGGAGGAAAACACCTTGGCACAGCAGAAACCCGGAGCGCCCCGCAGCCTGCGGACCTCGGTCAAGGGACCGCTCATGTTCTCGGCGTTCTGGGCCGTGGTGGTGTTCTTCGGCGTCCTGATCTTCGCCTCGGGCGGCAGCGCCCGCTCACCCCGGTTCGACCTCGCGCTGACCGGCGCCGGGATCGCCTTCATTGTGATCCTGGTGGTGGCCGCCATGCTCGCGATGAGCCACAAGGACAACCCCGCGGACCTGGGCAAGGGCTCCGGCGTCAACCTCAGTTCCAAGCGCCCGTCCTCCGGCCACGGCGGCCCGTCAGCGCAGCCCCGCCCCGAGGCCGGCCCCGGCGATTCCCGTGACGGCGGCCCGCAGGCCTAACACCGCAGGCCTACCGCCGCAGGCTTAGCAGCGAGGGCCACAGCCCGGGCCGTCGCCGTCAGGACGCGGCTTTCCGGGCCCGGTACGCGGCCACGTGCGCGCGGTTGGCGCAGTTTCCCGTGTCGCAGTAGCGCTTCGAGCGGTTGCGGCTCAGATCCAGCACGACGGCGTCGCAGTCGTCCGCGGCGCAGACCAGCAGACGGTCCGTTTCCTTACTGCGGATCACGTCAACGATCGCCATGGCCGCCTCCGTACTCATCCGGTCGGCCAGCGGGGCCTCCGGGGTGGTGGCGTGCAGGTGCCAGTCCCAAGGATCGTGCTTGACCAGCTGGGGCAGCGCCCGGGCCTCCCGGAGCAGCCGGTTCACGGTCTCCGCGGCAGTGGCCTCGTCCGCCAGCCAGAGCTCGGCGAGCTCGCTGCGCAGGTGCCGCACGCTTGCCAGCTCGGCCTCGTCCCGGATCCGGGAACCGGTGAAGCCCTCGGCGTCCAGGAAGTCGTCCAGATCTTTCGCGGTGGCCAAATGCTCCTCGCCGTTGGCGGAGGTGTTGATGAGGTTGACCACAGAGCGCAGGGCAACTTCCGTGTCAGGGGCAAAAACCATCTTGACTCCTTACCTCGTCCGGGCGTAATGTCATGACCATAACCCTACTTTACTCCTGACAGGAGATTGCCGTGTCTGCCCCCCACCGCCCCGCCGCCGCCCCGGTACGAGACCTTGCCGCCCACCGGCCCGCCTCCGAACCGGGCAGCGCCACGCGGGGCGCGAGCCAAGGAGCAGCGCAGGGGGCCCAGCGGGCCGGCGCGGCATCGGGCTTCATGGCCTCGGGCCTGGGGGTCGCCCTGTTTTCGTCCGCGGTGTTCGGGCTCTCCGGGTCATTCGCCAAGGCGCTCCTGGAAACGGGGTGGACACCCGGCGCGGCCGTCACGGCCCGGCTCACGGGCGCGGCCCTGATTCTGGCCGTCCCCGCCATTTTCGCCCTGCGCGGGCGGTGGCACCAGCTCCGGGACAATTGGCTGACCGTCGTGTTGTTCGGATTCATCGGCGTCGCCGCCTGCCAGCTGTTTTACTTCAACGCCGTGTCCCGGCTGTCGGTCGGCGTCGCCCTGCTGCTGGAGTACCTCGCGCCGGTCCTGATCGTGCTCTGGCTGTGGGCCGTCAGCCGGAAACGGCCGCGGCCACTGACCATTGCCGGCACGCTCCTGTCCCTCGGCGGGCTGGTCCTGGTCCTGGACCTCACGGGAGCCGTGAAGGTCGACCTCATCGGCGTGCTGTGGGGGATCGCGGCCGCCGTCTGCCTCGCCATCTACTTCTTCATCACGGCCAAGGAAAACGACACCCTCCCGCCCATCGTCCTGGCCTCCGGCGGGCTCATGGTGGGCGCGATCGTCATGTGGCTGACCGCGGCAACCGGGCTGCTGCCGATGGCCTTCAGCACCGCCGACACCCGCCTCGGACCCTGGGTGACCCCGTGGTGGGTGGCCCTGGGCGGCCTCGTGGTCCTGGCCACGGTGGTGGCGTACGTGTCCGGAATTGTCGCCGCGCGGGCGCTGGGCTCGAAAGTCGCGTCCTTTGTCTCGCTCACCGAGGTGCTGTTCGCCGTCATCTGGGCGTGGCTGCTGCTCGGCGAACTGCCCGGATCCATCCAGCTCCTGGGCGGGCTGCTGATCGTCGGGGGCGTGGTGCTGGTCCGGCTGGACGAGCTCCGCGCCCCGGCCGGCACCGGCGCGGCAGCGCTGGATCACGCGAACGACTGCGAGCCCGTGCCGTAAGCCGCCACCCACCTCAGCCCTCGCAGGCCCGCCTGCCGGGTGCCAGCATTCGGGCCAGGGCCCTCGTTCCCTGGCCCGAAGGCATTTAGCATGGAGATATGTGCCGAAACATCCGGACCCTCCACAATTTTGAGCCCCACGCGACCACCGCCGAGGTGGAGGCTGCGGCGCTGCAATACGTGCGCAAGATCAGTGGGAGCACCAAGCCTTCCAAGGCCAACGAAGAGGCCTTCAACCAGGCTGTGCATGAGATTGCCCACGCGACGCAGCACCTGCTCGACTCCCTGGTGACCCACGCCCCGGCAAAGGACCGCGGGGAGGAAGCCGCTAAGGCCAAAGCCCGGGCTGCCGTCCGCTACGGCGCGGCCTGAGCCAGCGGCGCCCGCCTGAGGCAGCGGCGCCCGGGCGAATGCCGGCTTAGCTGCCGAAGCTGCGCAGCCGAAGCGAGTTGGCCACCACCAGCACCGAGCTGGCGGCCATCGCGGCGCCGGCAATCATCGGGTTGAGCAGGCCCAGGGCTGCCACCGGAATGCCCACGGCGTTGTAGAAGAACGCCCAGAATAGGTTGGTCTTGATGGTGCCGAGCGTCCGGCGGGAGAGCTCGATCGCCTGCGCCACCTGCCCGAGGTCGTTGCCCATCACCGTTAGATCGGCAGCCTCGATTGCGACGTCGGTGCCGGAGCCCATCGCGATGCCCAGGTCCGCCTGCGCCAGCGCCGCGGCGTCGTTGACCCCGTCCCCGGCCACCGCCACAATGGCGCCCGCCGCTTGCAGCTTCCGCACGGCCCCGACCTTGCCCTCCGGGAGCACACCCGCGAAGACGTCGTCCGGGCTGATCCCGACGGCGGCCGCCACCTGCGCGGCCACGGCGGTGTTGTCACCGGTCAGCAGGATCGGCCGGAGCCCAAGTTCCCGGAGCCGGGTGACCGCGGCTGCGGAGCCGGGCTTGACGGTGTCCCGCAGGCGGATGATGCCGGCGGTTTCGCCGTCAACGGCAACCCAGATGGCCGTGGCGCCCGCGTCTTCGGCAGCGGCCAGCGCCTCCCGCTGTGCCGGTGCCGGGGCGATGCCGAGCTCCAGCAGCCAGCCGGTGCGCCCCGCGGCTACGAGCCGGCCGTCCACGGTGCCCTGAACGCCGCCGCCGGGCGCGGAACGGAAGCCGGCGACGGCGGGGTGGCCGGCGCCGTCGCTGTTCAAGCGCTCCGCGGCCAATGCCGCAGTGGCGATGGCCCGGGCGATGGGGTGCTCGGAGGCGTTTTCCACGGCCCCCGCGAGGCGCAGGACCTCGGCTTCACTGTACGGTCCGAAGCCCTGGATGCCGTCCACGGCAAGCCGGCCGGTGGTGACGGTCCCGGTCTTGTCCAGCAGGATCGTGTCCACCGTCCGGGTGTCCTCGAGGACCTGCGGCCCCTTGATCAGGATGCCGAGCTGGGCGCCGCGGCCGGTTCCCGTGAGCAGGCCCACCGGCGTGGCCAGCCCCAGGGCGCAGGGGCAGGCGATGACCAGCACGGCCACGGCGGCGGTGAAGGCGGCCCGGACTTCCTCGGGACTCACGGCCGGTCCGGCCGCCATCAGCCAGGCCCCGAAGGTGAGGGTGGCGATGGCCAGGACGACCGGTACGAAGACGGCGCTGATGCGGTCTGCGAGTCGGGCGATCGGGGCTTTCCCGGTCTGCGCCGCAGAGACGAGGCGGCCCATCTGGGCCAGGGTGGTTTCGGATCCGACGCGGGTGGCGCGGACCAGGAGCCGGCCGGAGGTGTTGATGGTGGCCCCGGTGACCTGGCTGTCCGGGCCGACTTCCACCGGCACGGATTCGCCGGTCACGAGGGAGGCGTCCACGGCCGAGGAGCCGTCGAAGACCACGCCGTCGGTGGCGATCTTCTCGCCGGGGCGGACCACGATCACGTCTCCGACGGCCAGCTGATCGGCCGGAATCTTGTGCTCGGTGCCGTCGCGCAGGACCGTCGCGTCTTTTGCCCCCAAGTCCAGCAGGGCCCTGAGGGCGTCGCCTGCCTTGCGTTTGGCATTGGCCTCCAGATAGCGGCCGAGCAGCAGGAACGTGGTGACCACGGATGCGACCTCGAAATACAGGCCGCCGGAGCCCATGCCCTCGGCTGCCGGGTGTTCGGTCATGCGCGGGTCGGCAAGGAGTTGGCCGGCCGAGAACGCATAGGCTGCAATCACGCCGATTGACACCAGGGTGTCCATGGTCGAGGCCAGGTGCCGGGCGTTGGCGGCCGCGGCACGGTGAAAAGGCCACGCCGCCCAAGTGACCACCGGCAACGCCAGGACAGCGGCCGCCCACCCCCAGTTCGGGAACTGCAGCGCCGGGATCATCGAGATCGCGAACACCGGCACGGTGAGGGCGGCTGCCGCGACGAGCCGCGGGCGGAGCGAGGGCGCGGCCGAGCCGGCCGGAACCCCGGTGCTGGCCGGGAGTTCTGCAGGCTCAACCGGTGTGCCCGGGTACCTGGGGGACCGGATCGTGGCCTTATAGCCAGCGGCCGCGACCGTGGCGGTGATTTGGTCGTCGGTAATGTCCGCCGGGACGCTGACACGGGCCGACTCGAGGGGCAAGTTGACGCTGGCCTCGACGCCGTCGAGCTTTCCGAGCCTGCGCTCGAGCCGATTGACGCAGGAGGCGCAGGTCATGCCCTCGATATCGAGGTCAATGACGCGGCTTTCGGCCTGGTCCAACAACTGCTCGCTGCTCACTGCGCCCTTCTTTTCCCGGTCGATTAGCTTGGTGCCGTCCGACGGCGTCTGCCGTTGGCCGGCGTCTGCGCCCGCCGCGAACGTCACTTAGGCTTCGCTGGCGACCACGAGGTAGCCGGCCTCCGCGACTGCCTCGCCGATCTCGGAGGACGAGAGTGTTTCGTTGGAGGTGATCGTGACGGTGGAGATGCCCCCGGCCTTGAGATCGACGTCGACCTTTTCGACGCCGGAGAGCGCCTCAAGTTCTTCACTGACGGAGGACACGCAGTGGCCGCAGGTCATGCCGGAAACGTTGACGGTGGTGGAAACGGTGGCCATGGCGTGCTCCTTGTCGCTGGGCAGGTGGTGGTTCCCCGGCCCGGTGGTGTGGTGGGTGGTGCAGGTCCTAGCGCAGGAGGCGTCCGATGGCATCGGTGGCTTCCTTGACTTTGAAATCGATGGCCTCGGCCCGAAGCTCCGGATCCGGCTCGGCGGCGGCGCCGACCACGCAGTGCCCGATGTGTTCCTCGACGAGCCCCAGGCTCACGGCATGCAGGGCCTTGGTGACGGCGGCGACCTGGGTGAGGATGTCGATGCAGTATTTGTCCTCGTCAACCATTCGGGCGATGCCGCGGACCTGCCCTTCGATCCGCTTGAGCCGGCGAAGGTAGGCATCCTTGTTGGCGGTGTAGCCGTGCTGCTCGAGGGGCGCCGTGTCCAAGCTCGCGGGGTCCAGGCTCGCCGTGCCGGGAAGTTCTGACTCGCTCATGCACTCAACCTATACCCCCTAGGGGTATCTTTCAAGCCTCCGTGCGGGGTGGCGGTGCGGGCTGGCGCTGAATCTGGAACGTTGTGCAAATTAAAGAGCTCCGGAGTGCGTTATTGGGGGATACGCACTCCGGAGCAGCTATGGGGTAGGCGGTTCGTCCGGCCTACACATCGAGCTTACTCGGCGGTAGTGGGATAACACCAGCGCTCCGAATAAGTACTTTCGCTTTATTTTCTACCCGCCGGAGCGACCGCCGGAACGATCAGGATCGGACGCTCCTGATGATGGCTCAGCCACGCCGCCACGGAGCCGTTGAGCGCCGCGGTAATGCGGTGGCCGATGCCGCGTTCGGGGGTCCCCACCACGATCATGCACGCGTTGGCGTCCGCGGCCAGCCTGCCGATCGCCCGGGCCGGGTCCCCGGCCAGGGTGCGCAGCGTGCAGTCGATCCCCAGGCTTGCGCAGCGTGCCTCCATGATCGAACGCAACTCCTGGGTGGTCGCGCGGATCCGGGCGTCGTCCGCGTCCGGATGCAGCGACAGGCGGTGCGCGGACCGCGTCGGATCCCACTCCACGAGGTAGCTTGCCTCATCCACGTAGGCGCAGATCATGGGCGCGGCTAAGGTCTTCGCAAGGGATGCCGCCACCCGCAGCACCTCGGGATGCTGTCCCGGAACCACGCCCACCACGAGGGGCGCCGGGCCGTTGGCGGAGTCGTCAGACATACTTCATTCTGGCGCCGCGGTGCCGCCCTGAACAGGGGCTTACTTCCCCTTCCCGCAGCTCGGGCGGTGCTGACGCCGATTGCCGCGGAGTCCCTTGAACAGCCCGCGGACGGGGCCTACGGTTGAAGAACACAGGAGGAGGTGGCCACCGTGGAGATCTACATGTGGTGGTTGGATCTGGATTTGGCGAGCAAGGAATGGCTTCGGGAAAACCTCCGGACCATCGAACTGCCCGAGGCCGTGCAGCAGGGGATCGCCGCCGCCGGCGGCCCCCGTTCCGCTGAATCGTCCGCCGGCGGCGCCGCAGTATTGACGGCTACGGACTGGGACTTCATCGAGACGCAGTCGGAGTTCGTCGACTGATACGGATGCCGCCGGCGCGGTAGCGCATACCGGCGGCGCCGGTAGAAAACCATTGCGGCCTTCCGGCGGGGATGGTTGCATGGGACGCATGGCAAATGCAGAGAGTTATGTCCTGGCGATCGGGACCAAGAAGGGCCTTTGGCTGGCGACCAGCCCGGACCGAAGGGACTGGTCCCTGTCAGGACCGCATTTTCTGATGAGTGAGGTGCCCAGCATCGGGATCGATACCCGGGATGGCAGGACCCGGATCATGGTGGGCGTCCGCTCCGAGCACTGGGGTCCCACGGTTTTCCACTCCGATGACCTGGGCGAAACCTGGAACGAACCCGAAAACGGCGCCATCACGTTCCCCGACGGCACCGACGCCGCCTTGGAACGGATCTGGCAGATCCACCCCGACGCCGACTCCCGCCCGGGCGTCGTGTGGGCGGGCTGCGAACCGATCTCCGTCTGGAAATCGACCGACGGCGGTGAGCACTTCGAACTCAACCGCGGCCTCTGGGACCATCCGCACCGCAGCGAATGGGGCGCCGGCTATGGCGGCGCCGCGGCGCACTCGATCGTCGTTGACCCCACGGGCGAGAAAGTCCACGTCGCCATGAGCACGGGAGGGGTCTACCGCTCGCTCGACGGCGGCACCTCCTGGGAGCCCCGCAACAAGGGGATTTCCGCCTACTTCATGCCGGATCCCAACCCGGAATTCGGCCAGTGTGTCCACAAGATCGCGGCCGACGCCGCCGTCGACGGCCGCCTGTACGCCCAAAACCACCACGGCGTGTACCGCAGCGACGACGACGCCGAATCGTGGGAGTCGATCGCCGAGGGGCTGCCCGCGGACTTCGGTTTTGTGATGCTGACGCATCCGCGCCGGGCCGGTACGGCCTGGGTGATCCCCCTGAAGGCTGACGGCGAACGAATTCCGCCGGACGGGAAGCTGGCCGTGCACCGGACGGATGACGCCGGCGCCAGCTGGAAACGGCTCGACGCCGGGCTCCCGGACGCCGAGTACAACGCCGTGCTGCGCGATGCCGCCAGCGTCGATGGCGCGGAGCCCGCGGGCGTCTACTTCGGGACGCGGGGCGGCAGTGTCTACGCCAGCGCTGACGAGGGGGAACACTTCACCGAAGTGGCCTCGCACCTGCCGGATGTGCTGTGCGTGCGGGCAGCGGTGGTTTCCGCGGCCCTGCTCCCGGCGCGGCCGTGAAGGGATGACAAATCCCATGAACAGCGCCATGATCAGCGGCGGCGCCATGCCGGCGGACTCGGCGATCAGTGTGGTCCTGCCGAGCGTCCTCCAACCGCTGGCCGGCGGGCAGTCCATCCTGACTGCGCCCGCGGAGGCATCGGTGACGGTGGAGTGGCTGCTGAACGCGGTGACCGGGGACTATCCGGCGTTGTCGCGGCGGTTGCGGGACGAGACGGGAGCCGTTCGCCGTTACGTGAATATATACGTCAACGGGAATGAAATCCGGCGGCTGCAGGGCCTGGTGACTGCCGTGGCACCGGGCCAGGAGGTCCTCATCATCCAGTCAGTGGCCGGCGGCTGACGCGTCAGGCGACCCGCCAGAGCGTGCATTCGTCCGCATCGATGGCTTTGCGCATGCCGGTTTGGCGGTCCATGATCCAGACGACGCCGATTCCGGGGGCCGTTTCCTGGACGCTGCCGCGGCGGACCACGACGTCGTCGTAGTTCGGGCCCACGCGCAGGCGCGCCTCGATCTCATCGCCGCGGTGCAACTGGTCGAGGGCGCGGATACGGGTGACATGGGTTTTCGCTTCCTTCAACATGGCGGGGCCTCCCGGACTGGAGTGGGTGCCTGCTCTTGCCGGCACTTCCAGTGTCCTGCGCCAATGTTGCGTCCGCGTTTCAGCACGGTAAGGGGCCGGTTAGTTTTCGACGGCGCCGCGGTTACCGGTTCCCTTCATGCCGCGGCCGCACATTCGGCGGACGCCCTCAGGGGAGTCGGCGTTCCCCCGGGTGCTGGACCCGGAACCACCGGTACCCGTAGCGGTCCAGCGGGAGTTCGAAAGCGCCGTCGTCGGAAAGCGGGATGTCCTCGCCGCCGAGCAGGTCCCGGAGCACGGCCCCGGCGTACGAACGCCCCGCACCGCCCTTCCCGTCCGGACCATCTGGCCCGCCTTCCTCGCCCTCCTCCTCCGGCGCTGCCGCCGCGGCCGTGACAGACGCCGGTTCGGCGCCGAAGTTGTGAGCGATAATCACCGTGGAGCCGTCCCACGTGCAGCGGTGCAGCAGTATCGCCGGCGAGGCGTGCTTGATGAGTTCGAACCTGCCCCAGCCGAGCTCGGGACATTCCCGGTAGCGCTGGATCAGCGTCGCGATGAAGTTCCACAGCGAGTCGGGATCCCGTTTCGCGGCCGCGGCGTTGATATGCGCTGGCCCGAAGGGTCCGTCCACGGGCTGGGCCACGAGGTCCCCGGGCGGGGCGGTGGAGAAGCCGCCGTTCCCGGCGTCGTCCCACTGCATGGGGGAGCGGACGGCCGAGCGGCCTTTCGCCCGCAGGTCTTCGCCCATCCCGATCTCTTCGCCGTAGAAGAGCACCGGGGTGCCCGGCAGCGAGAACATCAGGGAGTAGACCATGCGGATCCTGGCCGGGTCGCCGCCGAGCATGGTGGGCAGCCGCCGCCGCAGTCCGCGGCCGTACATCTGCATGTCGGGATCAGGGCCGAAGGCTGCGAAGACCTCCTCGCGTTCGGCATCACTGAGTTTGTCCAGCGTAAGTTCGTCGTGGTTCCGGACGAACATGGCCCATTGGTTGTCAGGATTGATCTTCGGGCGGCTGCTGAGCGTCCGGGCGAGCGGCCGGGCGTCCTGCCGGGCCAGCGACAGGTACATGTTCTGCATCGAGAGGAAATCAAACTGCATGTTCAGCTCGTTGCCGGGCGGGCCGCCGAAGTACTTCAGCTGTTCTTTGTAGGGGAGGTTGACCTCGCCCAGCAGCACGGCACTGCCGTGGCGCCGGTCGAGGAAGCTGCGCAGGGCGCTCAGGTACTGGTGCGGGTCGATTTTCGCGGCCTCGTCCTTGGGTTCGCCGAGCAACTCCAGGAAGAAGGGCACCGCGTCCAGCCGGAAGCCGTCCAGGCCCAGCTGCAGCCAGAATCCCATCGACTTCGCGATCTCGTCCCGCACCTTGGCATTCATCACGTTCAAGTCCGGCTGGTGTTTGGCGAACATGTGCAGGTACCACTCACCGGTGGCCTTATCCTGGTTCCAGATGGACGTTTCCTCGCCTGGGAACACCACCTGGTCCGAGGTGTCCGGCGGCGTGTCCTTTCGCCAGACGTAGTAGTCGCGGTAGGGGTTGTCCACGGACTTCCGGGCCTGGACGAACCACGGGTGCCGGTCGGAGGTGTGGTTGATGACAAAGTCCGCGATCACCCGGATGCCGCGGTCGTTGGCGGTGCGGATGAATTCCACCAGATCCCCCAGGCTCCCGAGCCGGGGGTCCACGCCGTACATGTCGGTGACATCGTAGCCGTCGTCCCGGTCCGGGGAGGGGTAGAAGGGCATGAGCCAGATGCAGGTGATTCCGAGCGCGGCAAGATAGTCCACGCGCTGGATCAGCCCGCCGAAGTCTCCGGTGCCGTCACCGTCGCCGTCGAAGAATGTCTCCGGGTCCAGGCAGTAGATCACCGCGTTTTTCCACCAGAGGTCAGAGGTTTCGGCGATTCTCACAGCGCACCGTCCGTTCCGGTCAGGGCTTGTCCAGCGGGGCGGAGCTGGGGGAGGACGTGTTCGGCGAAGGCGTCAATAAACGGCGCCTGCTCCTGGCCGACGAAGTGCAGGTACAGCTCATCGAATCCGAGGTCCAGGTAGGAGGCGAGCCATTGGGCGTGCTGCCCGGCATCTGCGGAGACGTTGACGGCCGCCCGCACCTGGTCCTCCTGGACACCGGCGCCGACGCTGTCGAAATGGGCCGCCGTGGGCAGGTCCCAGGGAATCGGCGGCGCAAAGACGTTGGTGCGCCACTGGTCGACGGCGATCGCGACGGCCTCGGCCTCTGTCGGCGCCCAGGACAGGTGGACCTGGAGGGCAGCGTTCCCGCGGCCACCGGCGTCCCGGTAGGCCCTCAGCATGTCCTTCAGCTTTTCGGGCGGCTGGTTCGCGGTGACGAGTCCGTCCGCCCAGGCCGCCGCCCTGCGCGCTGTTTTCACGCTCACGGCCGGGGCAATGAGCGGGGGTTTGGTCTCTGGAACGTCCCAGATCCGGGCTTGCTCCACGGTGACGAGCCCGTGGTGCGTGACCACGTCGCCGGCGTGGAGCCGGCGGATGATGTCAACGCACTCCTCCAGCCGGCGTTGCCGCGTCTCCTTCGGCGGCCAGGCCTCGCCCGTGACGTGCTCGTTCATGTACTCGCCGCTGCCCGGGGCCATCCAGAAGCGGCCGGGAAACATGTCCGCCAGGGTGGCTGAGGCGTGCGCGATGATCGCCGGGTGGTAACGCTGCCCAGGCGCCGTCACCACCCCGAAGCGCAGCCCGGTGGTGGCCAGCGCGGCCCCGAGCCAGGACCAGGCAAACCCGGAGTGGCCCTGCCGGACGGACCACGGTTCAATATGGTCCGAGCACATGGCGGCATCGAAGCCGGCCTGCTCCGCCAATTGCACGTCCTTCAGGAGATGGCCGGGACTGATCTGTTCATGCGAGGCGTGGAACCCGATGGTAGCCATCACCCATGTCTACCGTGGGGGCGGGGCCGTGTCGAGGAACCCCTCGTTGAGGAAACCCTGCCTCGGGGCTGGCGGTGCCGTGCCCGCGGCGCAAGAATGGGCGCTATGCGACTGCCGTTGATGCCTCCCATTGCGCCCATGCTGGCCAAAGCACTCCCAGCCCTGCCGGTGCAGGACCCCGGAAAGGGCTGGCTCTTTGAACCGAAGTGGGACGGATTCCGCTCCATCATCTTCCGCGACGGCGACGAGGTGGAGATCGGCAGCCGGAACGGTAAGCCGATGACGCGCTACTTCCCCGAGCTCGTCGAGGCGCTGAAGACGGAGCTGCCGGAACGCTGCGTGGTGGACGGCGAGATCATCCTGGTGGCGGCCTCCGGGGACCGGCTCGACTTCGAAGCGCTCCAGCAGCGCATCCATCCGGCCGCCAGCCGGGTGAAGCTGCTCGCGGAACAGACCCCGGCGCGTTTCGTGGCGTTCGACCTGCTGGCGCTGGGCGACGAGGACCTCACGGGCAAACCCTTCGCCGAGCGCCGGCGGGAGCTCGAACGCGCACTCGCAGCCAGCGCGGTCCCGGTCCACCTGACGGCCGCGACTTCCGACCGCGACACGGCGCAGCGCTGGTTCCGGCAGTTTGAGGGCGCCGGACTTGACGGCATCGTGGCCAAGACGCTGGAGGGTACTTACCAGCCGGACAAGCGTGCGATGGTCAAGGTCAAGCACGAACGGACGGCGGACTGCGTGCTCGCCGGATACCGCGTGCACACCTCCGGTCCCGACCGGATCGGCTCGCTGCTCCTGGGACTCTACGACGCCGCCGGGGTGCTGGCGAATGTCGGCGTCGTGGGCGCCTTCCCGATGGCACGGCGCACGGAGCTGTTTGCCGAGCTGCAGGAGCTGGTCACCGGTTTCGAGGACCACCCCTGGGCTTGGGCCCGGCAGGAGGAGGGGGCGCGGACGCCGCGGAAGGCCGAGGGAAGCCGGTGGAGCGGCGGCAAGGACCTGTCCTTCACCCCGCTCCGGCCCGAGCGCGTGGTGGAAGTGAAGTACGACCACATGGAGGGCGAACGGTTCCGCCATACCACCCAGTTCGTGCGCTGGCGTCCGGACCGGGATCCGCGCTCGTGCACCTATGACCAGCTGGAGGAACCAGTGAAGTTCGATCTCGCCGCGGTGCTGGGCGCCGGCAAGGACTGACCGACGCTCCTGCCCGGTCGCTTTTCCGTACAGGCGCGGGACACGCAGGAAGCCCGGCGTGTCGCGTGAACACGCCGGGCTTTTCGGTGATGCGGCCCGGGCAACCGGGCGGGAGTGTCGCGGCGGGGTTACTTGGCGGGGTTACTTAACGCCGAGCTCCCGGGTGGGGACGCGGAAGGTTTCCTTGGCCGTCAGTGCCGCGATGGTGGCGATTGCGCAGATGACGGCCGTGAAGACGGAGATCTGGACCCAACCGCCGGCCTGGATGCCGCCCATGGCCGCGACGATCGCAGGGGCGAACCCGGCCATCAGGAAGCCCAGCTGGGTGCCGATTGCGAGGCCGGAGAAGCGGACGTTGGTGCTGAACATCTCGGCGTAGAAGGAGGGCCAGACCGCGTTTGCTGCCGCGTAGCCAAAGGAGAAGAAGGCGATGGCTGCCAGGAACATCAGCGGGACGCTGCCAGATTCGAGGCTCAGCAGGAACACCGGGGTCAGGACCGCGCTGGAGAGTGCGCCGTAGATGAAGACGGGCTTGCGGCCGATCCGGTCCGCGAGCATGCCGAACAGCGGCTGGGTGCCCAGGGCCAGGAAGTTGGCGCCCACCACGAGCCAGAGGGTGGTGGTGCCGTCCACGCCGGCGACGTTCTTGGCGTAGCTGATGGCCAGGGTGCCGAATACGGTGGACACTGCGGCGATGAACGCGCAGGCGATGACGCGGAGGACATCGCGCCAGTGGCTCTTGAGGAGGTCGGCAACCGGGAGCTTGGAGATCTGGGCAGTCTTCCGGGCTTCCTCGAATGCCGGCGGCTCGTGCAGGGTACGGCGGATGAAGAACGCGACGAGCACAACCACGGCGCTGAGCCAGAACGGGATGCGCCAGCCGATGGTGTACTTGATCTCGTCAGGCAGGGCCAGGACGGGGATGAAGACGAGGGCCGCGAGGATCTGGCCGCCCTGCGTGCCGGTCAGGGTCCAGGAAGTGAAGAAGGAGCGGCGGCCATCGGGGGCATGCTCAAGCGTCATCGAGGACGCACCCGCCTGCTCGCCGGCTGCGGACAGGCCCTGGCAGAGCCGTGCCAGCACCAGCAGTGCCGGAGCCCACCAGCCGACCGTCTTGAAGTCCGGAAGGCAGCCGATAACGAACGTGGAGGCACCCATCAGCAGCAGCGTGAACATGAGGACCTTCCGACGGCCCACCCTGTCGCCGAAGTGGCCGAGGATGACGGCGCCGACCGGACGGGCCACGTAGGCGAAACCGAAAGTCGCGAACGACATGATGGCCGCGTTGGTGTCCGCGTCCGGGAAGAAGACGTGCGGGAAGATCAGCGCCGCTGCGGAGCCGAAGATGAAGAAGTCGTAGTATTCGACGGCGCTGCCCAGGAAGCTGGCAAGGGCCGCCTTCTTCGGCGTCCCTCCTGTGGTTATACCCGGCGTCGTGGACGGGACAGTGTGGCTCATGGTGTTCCTTTGGTGTGACGACGTTGTCGCGGATGGATCAGGAAGGTCTCGGCTGCCGTTTGTTCAAGTGTGGTGCAACCGGAAGTCCGTGGAAAGACCCGGACGAGTAGCCACATGGTGGAAGCTACTTGTGCGATGTAGCAAGCATGACTGTGAGCGCAGTCACTTGTCAAGAAAAATAATCACCATCTAGAAATAGCTCTCACTATGTGGGAACATGAATGCATGAGTGTGAATCAAGACACAGATGTCCCCGCCGCTTCCGGCCGCCCGGCAGAAGCTCCCTCGAAGCCTGCCAAGGCCGCCCGGGAGGACTCGCGGACGGACATGGTGGGCAAGGCCCTGGGCCTGCTGGTCCTCCTGGGGGATGAGCCGCGCGGCGCCAGTGCCGCGGAAATCTCTCGCCGGGCCGAGCTGCCGTTCAGCACCACCTACCGCCTGCTTGGCTCCCTGACGCGGGACGGCTTCGTGGACTACGAGCCCGACGGCCGCCGCTACCACCTGGGCTTGCGGGTCTTCCAGCTCGGCCAGCGCGTCTCAAACCACCACGGCTTCGCGGGTACGGCCCTGCCCATCCTGCGGCGAGTCACCGAGGAAACGGGCGAGGCGACCATCCTCTCCGTCCGGGATGGCATCCACCACCTGACGGTGAACAAGGTGGACGGCCCGCAGACCTTCCGGGTCACGAGCGACCCCGGGCATCTTGGCGCACTGCACACCACCTCGGTGGGCAAGGCGCTGGTGGCGTTCGCCGACGACGCTACCCGCGCCCAGCTCGTCGAAGAGCTGCCCCTGGAACCGCTGACGGCGCTCTCCATCACGGACCGCGACGCTTTCCGGGCGGAAATCGAGCAGGTCCGGCGCCAGGGCTTCGCCACCATGGACGAGGAAAACGAGCTCGGCATGCGCGCCGTCGCCGTCCCGGTCCTCAGCGCCCAGGGGCACGCCTTCGCCTCGCTGGCCACGGCGGTCCCGGTGTTCCGCCTGAGCATGGAGTCCCTGGTGGCCCTCGTGCCGTTGCTCCAGGCGGCGGCCGCGGAGCTGTCGGCCAGGCTGCCCCAGCGGTGACGGCAACGCTGGCGGAAGCCCGCCGGCGCCGCCGTCGCCATAATATGTTCGTCATTCGAACAATAGTGCAACATGTGAACAAAGCCTGTAATGTAATCCCCATCACCCGGTCCGCCGCGGACGCCGCAAGCGTCACCGCCCGCCGAGTGCAGTTGTCAAAGGAGCTAACCGGATGAGCAATCGAGCAGAGTCCTTCCTCGTAGGCCTCGTGGGAGACGGCGTGATGCCCTCCCTCACGCCCTACATGCACGAACGCGAAGGCGACGTGCAGGGCCTCCGATACCTCTACCGCCCCATCGACCTCACCGAACTGGGCCTGCCGGGCCAGGCCGTGGGGGAGCTGCTCGCCGGCGCCCGGAGCCTCGGGTTCAACGGATTGAACATCACGCATCCCTGCAAGCAGCTCGTGCTCGACTACCTCGACGAGGTCTCCGCCGACGCCCGGCGCCTCGGCGCCGTCAACACCGTGATCATCCGCGAGGGCCGCTTCATCGGCTACAACACCGACTTTTCCGGCTTCGCGGCGGCGCTGGCCTCCGGGCTCCCCGGCGCCACCCTGGACCGCGTGGTGCAGCTGGGTGCCGGCGGCGCCGGTTCCGCCGTCGCCTACGCCTTGCTCACCGCGGGGGTCCGCGAGCTGGACCTCGTGGACACCGACGCGGCGCGCTGCGCCGCCCGGGCGGCCGAACTCGCCGGATTCTTCCCGGACCGGACCGTCAGTGCCCGGACGACGGCGGAGCTCCCGCAGCTCATGCCGCGGGCCGACGGTCTGGTGCACTGCACCCCCGTGGGCATGGCCGCCCACCCGGGCGTTCCGCTGGACATGTCCCTCGTGGAGTCCCGGCACTGGGTGGCCGACATCGTGTACCGGCCAATCGAAACCGAGCTTGTCCGCGAGGCGCGCGCCAAGGGCTGCGACGTGCTCGACGGCGGCCGGATGGCCGTGGGCCAGGCGGCGGACGCCTTCCGGATCTTCACCGGGCGCCAGGCCGACGCCGACCGCATGCGCTCCCACTTCCTGGAACTTGTGGCCGCGGAAGAAGTGGCCGCCTGATGCGCACCGGAATCGCCACCGTCTGCCTCGCCGGCACCCTGCGGGAAAAAATGCAGGCCTGCGCCGTGGCCGGCTTCGACGGGATCGAGATCTTTGAACAGGACCTCGTGACGTCCCCGCTGAGCCCGGAGGACGTCCGGAAACTCGCCGCCGACCTCGGCCTCAACCTGGACCTCTACCAGCCGTTCCGCGACTTCGACAGCGTTCCCGAGGACTTGCTCGCCGCCAACCTGCGCCGCGCGGATGCCAAGTTCCGGCTCATGTCCCGGCTGGGCGTGGACACCATGCTGCTCTGCTCCAACGTTGGCACGGCCACGATCGACGATGACGAGCTCCGGGCCGCCCAGCTCTCCCGGCTCGCGGACCTCGCGGGTGAACACGGCGTCAAGGTTGCCTATGAGGCCCTGGCCTGGGGCAAGTACGTCAACGACTACGAGCACGCCCACCGGCTGGTTGACGCGGTGGACCACCCCAACCTGGGCACCTGCCTGGACTCCTTCCACATCCTTTCCCGGGACTGGGACACCGCGCCGATCGAGGCCTTCAACCCCGAGAAGATCTTCTTCGTGCAGGTGGCCGATGCCCCCAAGCTGTCCATGGACGTGCTGTCCTGGAGCAGGCACTACCGGGTGTTTCCGGGCGAGGGCCAGTTCGAGCTCGCCAAGTTCATGGGCCACGTGGTCCGCGCCGGCTACACCGGGCCGGTGTCGCTGGAGGTGTTCAACGACGTTTTCCGCCAGTCCGACATCGAACGCACAGCTGTGGACGCCATGCGGTCGCTGATCTGGCTCGAAGAGCAGAGCGCCGCGTGGCTTGAGGCAAATCCGGCCTCTGCCGCAGGCAAGGCGGCCGGCGCCCCGGCCCGGCGCCGCTACCCCATGGAGCTTGCCACGCTTCCCCGGGTGGCGGAACCCGCCGGCTTCAACTTCGCCGAGGTCCGCGCAGGGGACACCGCCGGCCTGGAAACCCTGCTCGGCCAGCTGGGGTTTGCGTTCAACGGGCGCCACCGGACCAAGGACGTGCAATTGTGGACCATGGGCCAGGCCCGCGTGATCATCAACGAGGAACCGGCCGCCTTCGGCACAGCAGCGACCGCCGCGTCCGCCGGTGGTACCACGGGCCAGCAGGCGCCAGCCGCCGCGCCCGCCATTTCCGCTGCAATTTCCGCCGTTGGCTTCGACGTCGACTCCCCGGTGATCGCCGCCGCCCGCGCCCAGCAGCTCAAGGCCCCGGCCGTGCCGCGCAAGAGCCAGGCCAACGAGGAGATTTTCCAAGGCTTCGCCGCGCCGGACTCCACCGAGATCTTCCTGTGCCAGGGAAACCCGGACGGCACCGCCGCGTGGACCCGGGAATTCGGCGACGGCCTGGACCTCCCGGCGGCGGACCGGGCCGGGAACCCGGGCGCCGTGATCGACCACGTCAACCTCGCGCAGCCGTGGCAGCACTTCGACGAGGCCGTGCTCTTCTACGCCAGCGCCCTCGCATTGGAACCGCAGCCGTTCGCCGAGGTGGCCAGCCCCACCGGGCTGGTCCGGTCCCAGGTGATGCTTACGCAGGACCGGGGCGTCCGCCTGGTGCTGAACCTGGCCCCGCTGATCCAGCAGGAAGGGACCACGCCGGGCGCAGCTGCCGGCCCCCGCTCCGGTTACCAGGAACACATCGCGTTCGCGGTGGAGGACCTGGTGGCGACGGCGCGGGCTGCACGGGACCGCGGCCTGGACTTCCTGCAGATCCCGGCGAACTACTACGAGGATCTCGATGCCCGGTTCGCGCTGGAGCCGGAGTTCCTAGCCACGCTCCGCGACCTCAACTTGCTCTATGACCGTGATGCCGACGGCGAATTCCTGCATTTCTACACGGCCACGGTGGGCAGCGTGTTTTTCGAAATGGTGGAACGCCGCGGCGCCTACGACGGCTACGGCGCTCCGAACGCGCCCGTGCGGCACGCCGTCCAGTACGACCACCTGCACCAGCTGGCCCGTCGTCCCTGATCCCCATCCGAACAACAACCACACCATCGAAAGGAGGCTGCTGTGCCTGAAGAAATCAACCTTGAGATATTCAACGCTGACACGATCACCGAGGACTTGGCCAACGAGACCACGGAGGCCGCACCAAAGACGTACGCGCCGCTCGATGCCGCCGCGGAGTCGCAGGCGGAACTCAGCGCCGAAATGAAGGCGATCGGCGAGGCCTACGCGCGGGCCCTCAAAGGCGGTGCCCCGGCCGAGATCCAGCCGCGGCTGGACTACGCGCCGTACCGCAGCAGCGTCCTGCGCCACCCCACGAAGAGTCTGCACCACGCGGACCCGGAAACCATTGAACTGTACTCTCCGGCGTTCGGGCACATGGACGTCCACGCGCTCGAGTCGGACCTCACCATCGCGCACAACGGCGAGCCGCTGGGCGAACGCATCGTGGTCTCCGGCCGCGTGCTCGACGGCGACGGACGCCCCGTCGCCGGACAGCTCGTCGAAATCTGGCAGGCCAACTCCGCCGGCCGCTATATCCACAAGCGCGATCAGCACCCGGCGCCCATCGACCCCAACTTCACCGGCGTCGGCCGCTGTATCACGGGCCCGGACGGCACCTACCGCTTCACCACCATCAAACCCGGCGCGTACCCGTGGAAGAACCACCTCAACGCCTGGCGGCCGGCTCACATCCATTTCTCCTTGTTCGGCTCGGAATTCACCCAGCGGATCATCACCCAGATGTACTTCCCGGGAGACCAGCTGTTCCCGCTGGACCCGATCTACCAGTCGATCGTGGACCAGGACGCCCGCGACCGGCTCGTGGCCACCTACAACCATGAGCAGACGAAACCTGAATGGGCCATGGCCTACAACTGGGACATCGTCCTGACCGGGTCCAAGCGGACCTGGACCGAAAACGAGGCCCTCGGAGCGGAAGGCGATGATCATGAATAGGAGCGCCATGAATAAGCCCACCCAACTGGCGCCGACACCGGCGCAGACAGTCGGACCGTTCTTCGGCTACGCCCTGCCCTACGCCAAGGACCGCGAGCTCCTGGCCCCCGGTTCCCCGGGATCCGTCCGGCTCCAGGGCACCGTGTATGACGGTGCGGGCCACCCGATCCCGGACGCGATCCTGGAAATCTGGCAGGCGGACGCGGACGGCAACGTCCCGCACCACACGGGCTCCCTGGTCCGTGACGGCTACACCTTCACGGGCTTCGGCCGCACAGCCGTGGGGAACACCGGCACGTTCACGTTCACCACCGTGAACCCCGGCCCCACCGAAGCCGGGGCTGCGCCGTTCATCGCGGTGGCCGTGTTCGCTCGCGGCCTCATGAACCGCCTCTTCACCAGGGTCTACCTCCCGGAGGACGAGGCTGCCTTGGCCCGGGACCGGCTGCTCAGCTCGCTGGACCCGGACCGGCGCCGGTCCCTGATCGCGCGCCGGGATCCCGACGGCGGCCTGAGCTGGGACATCCGCCTGCAGGGCGAGGGCGAGACCGTGTTCCTGGATTTCAGCGACGCCGAGGGTCCCTCGACGTGACTTCCTTCGAAACCGACGGCGACGCCGGCCTGCCCGGTGATTTTGGCCTGCTCAGCCCCGTGTCGGCGTCCCCGCTGGTGGCAGCGTTGGCGGGGGACCGTGCCGTGCTCGCCGCCATCCTCAAGGTGGAGGCTGCCTGGGCGGCGGTCCTGGACGAGGCGGGCCTCGCCCCGGCCGGGTCCGCCGCGGTGGTGGCCGCCGCCGCGGACGTGCAGCGGTACGACGTCGCGGGCATCGCCGTCCGCGCCCAGGGCGGCGGCAACCCCGTCATTCCGCTGCTCGCCGACCTCCGGGAACAGGTCAGGAACCTGGACGCTGCCGGACTTGGCGCGGTACAGGCCGTGCACACGTCGCTGACCAGCCAGGACGTGCTCGACTCGGCCCTGATGGTGCTGGCCGCCGGGGCAGTGCGCGAGCTGCTCGCCGAGCTCAAGGCGGCAACGACCGCTCTCGCCAGCCTTGCCGAAGCCCATGGGCACACGCTTTGTGTTGCCCGCAGCCTGACCCAGCACTCGCTGCCCTACAGCTTCGGGCTGCGGGCCGCGCAGTGGTTCAACGGACTTGCCGCCGCGGCCAGCCGGCTCGAGGCCCTCGAACTGCCGGTACAGACCGGCGGCGCCGCCGGGACCCTTGCCGCCGGGACGGTGCTGACCGAAGGGACTGTGTTGACTCCCTTGGACCTCGCGGACCGGCTTGCCGCCCGCCTGGGTCTCGCCACCGTTCCCGCCCCGTGGCACACCAACCGGCTGGCCGTGACCGCGCTCGGCGACGCGCTGGCGGCCGTGACGGACGCGGCCGGCAAGATGGCCGCGGACGTCCTGTTCCTGAGCCGGCCGGAAGTGGCCGAGCTCGCGGAACCGCGCGCCGCGGGGCGGGGCGTGTCTTCCGCCATGCCGCAAAAGCAGAACCCGGTGCTCTCCGTGCTGATCCGCAGCGCCGCCCTGCAGGCCCCCGCCCTGGCCGCACAGCTGCACCTCGCGGCCGCCAATTTCAACGACGAACGCCCCGACGGCGCCTGGCACAGCGAATGGGCGGCTCTGCGCCAGCTGCTGCGTCTGGCCCTCGGCGCCGCGGCGCAGCTGCGCGAATTGGCCGAAGGCCTGGAGGTCTTCCCGGCAGCGATGCGCCGCAACCTGAACCTCGCCGGCCCGCTGCTGCTCTCAGAAGCCGTCAACTTTGCCGTCGCGCCACTTTTGGACCTGCGCAGCGCCGAGACGGGATTGGGCCGGACCGGGAAACAGCAGTTGCAGGCCGTTGTGGACAAGACACTCCAGGCCCCGGCCGCGGAGCAGGCGGGGATCTACCGGGCACTCCTTCGCGCGGCTGTCCCCGAAGAACTGCTCACCGACGCCCGGCTTGAGGAGCTTTTGCACCCGGCCAACTACCTCGGCCAGGCCGTCGACATCTCCCGCCGCATCCTCGCGGCCTACCCGGAATACGCCGCCGGCCCGGCCGGCGCCGCCCACCAACTCCAGAATGGAGCCTCCCGTGGTTAGACCCACCGTCAAAGCAGTCCTGCTTTCGCCCCAGCGCGCGCTGGGCGAGAAGCCCCTCCTCATCGTCGGACCCTCGCTCGGAACATCCTCCCTGGTCTGGAGCCAGACCGGCGCGCTGCTGGGCGACGACGTCGACGTCGTCGCCTGGGACCTGCCTGGGCACGGCGTCTCGCCGGCGGCCCAGGAGACCTTCACGGTCGCCGACCTCGCGGACGCCGTGATCGGCCTGGTCGATTCGATCGCCCCGGGTGCGCGGTTCCACTACGCCGGGGTGTCCCTCGGCGGGGCCACCGGCCTGCAGCTTGGCATCAAGCACGGCGACCGGCTCAAGAGCCTCTCCGTGCAGTGTTCCGGCGCGAAGATCGGCACTCCCGAGGGCTGGCTGGAGCGCGCCGAAACCGTGCGCACACAGGGAACCCCCGTGATGATCCAGGGCTCGGCGCAGCGCTGGTTCGCCCCGGGATTCATGGAGAGCCAGCCCGAGCTCAGCAGCCGGCTCCTGCACACCCTCCGGGACGCCGACCGCCTCAGCTACGCCTTCTGCTGCGAGGCCCTGGCCAGCTTCGACGTGAGGGACCAGCTTGGCACCATCCGCGTCCCCACCCAGGTTGTTGCCGGCGCCCTCGACGCCGTCGCCCCGCCGTCCATGGCCGAGGAAGTCGCCGCGGGCATCACCTCCGGCGGCGGCACTGCCACGGCCGTCAGCCTGGAGGGCGTGGCACACCTGGCGCCGTTCGAGGCGCCGGGCCACATCGCCGGGCTGCTGAAGGGCCTCATCACCTGGACCGAAACCCAGGGAGCGGGCGCATGACCGGGCCGGAACGCAATGGGCCCGAACGCAATGGTGTTGTCCAGCCCGGCGCGACCAGCCAGGAAATCTACGACGGCGGCATGAAAGTCCGCCGCGAGGTTCTGGGCGCCGCGCACGTGGACCGCGCCAATGCCAACAAGGATTCCTTCACCGAGGACTTCCAGGACATGATCACCCGGATCGCCTGGGGCGGCATCTGGACCCGGCCCGGGATCAGCCGCCAGATGCGATCAGCCGTCACCCTTACCGCCATGGTGGCCCACGGGCACTGGGAAGAACTGGCCATGCACATCCGCGCCGCCATCACCAACGGCCTGAGCAGGGACGAGATCAAGGAAATCCTGCTCCAGACCGCCATCTACTGCGGCGTCCCCTCCGCCAACACCGCCTTCAAGACCGCCCAGCAAGTGTTCCATTCCATGGACGAGGCAGAAATGGACAAGAACCCATGAACCAGGCCTTTGTGTACGACGCCGTCAGGACCCCGTTCGGGAAGTTCGGCTCCGGGCTCGCCGGGGTCCGGCCGGACGATCTCGCCGCGCACGTGATCGGTGAGATCGTCAAGCGCTCCCCGGCCCTCGACGTCGAACGGATCGACGAGGTGGTCTTCGGCAACGCCAACGGCGCCGGCGAGGAAAACCGCAACGTCGCCCGCATGGGCACCCTGCTGGCCGGGCTGCCGGTCTCGGTCCCCGGCACCACGGTCAACCGGCTGTGCGGGTCCTCCCTGGACGCGGCGATCATCGCCTCCCGGCAGATCAACACCGGCGACGCCGAGCTCATGCTGGTCGGCGGTGCCGAGTCGATGTCGCGCGCGCCCTGGGTGCTGCCCAAGACCGAGAAGCCCTACCCGGCCGGGGACCTGACCCTGGCCTCCACCACGCTGGGCTGGCGCCTGGTGAACCAGGCCATGCCGAAGGAGTGGACCATCTCGCTGGGCGAGGCCACCGAACGGCTGCGCGAGAAGTACGGCGTGACCCGCGAACAGCAGGACGAATTCTCGGCCGGTTCGCACAACCTGGCCGCCGCGGCCTGGGACGAGGGCTTCTACGACAACCTCGTGGTCCCGGTCCCGGGCACGGACCTGGTCCGCGACGAGGGCATTCGGGCCGGTTCCTCAGCCGAAAAGCTCGCCGGCCTCAAGACAGTGTTCCGCGCCGAGAACGGTACCGTCACCGCCGGCAACGCCTCCCCGCTCTCCGACGGTGCCTCCGCGGCGTGGCTGGGCAGTGAGGCCGCCGCCGGGATCCTCGGCCTGGACCCGCTGGCCCGCATCGCCGGGCGCGGAGCGCACGCCAACGACCCGCAGTACTTCGGCTACGCCCCCGTCGAGGCCGCGAACAAGGCCCTCGCGAAGGCCGGCATCGGCTGGGACCAGGTGGGCGCCGTCGAACTCAACGAGGCGTTCGCCGCGCAGTCCCTGGCCTGCATCCACGCCTGGGGCATCGACCCGTCAATTGTGAACCGGCACGGCGGCGCGATCGCCATGGGCCACCCGCTCGGGGCCTCCGGCGGGCGCATCCTCGGCACCCTGGCCCGCAGCCTGCAGGCCTCCGGGCAGCGCTGGGGCGTCGCCGCGATCTGCATCGGCGTCGGCCAGGGCCTGGCCGTCGTGCTCGAAAACGTAACTTCTGGCGTGAAGGGTTAAGGGAGATGCTGAATTTCATTGACACCGTCGGGGAGGCCGTCGCCGGCATCAAGAACGGCTCCACCGTGATGATCGGCGGCTTCGGCAACGCCGGGCAGCCGTTCGAACTGATCGACGCGCTGCTGGACTGCGGCGCCACTGACCTGACCGTGGTGAACAACAACGCCGGCCAGGGCGATCAGGGCCTGGCCCTGCTCATCAAGGAAGGCCGGGTGAAGAAGATGATCTGCTCCTTCCCGCGGCAGTCCGACTCCTGGCACTTTGACGCCAAGTTCCGGGCCGGCGAGATCGAACTCGAACTCGTCCCGCAGGGGAACCTCGCGGAGCGGATCCGCGCCGCGGGAGCTGGGATCGGCGGCTTCTTCACGCCCACCGGCTACGGCACCATGCTCGCCGAGGGCAAGGAAACCCGCATCCTCGACGGCCGCGGCCAGGTCTTCGAGACTCCCATCCACGCCGACGTCGCCCTGATCAAGGCCCTCACGGCGGACGGCAGGGGCAATCTCGTCTACCGCAAGACCGCACGGAACTTCGGTCCCATCATGGCCGCCGCCGCGAAACACACCATCGTCCAGGTGTCCGAGATCGTACCCACAGGCGGCCTGGACCCGGAAGTCATCGTGACCCCCGGCATCTACGTCAACAGCATCGTCCGTGTGGCCGCAGCCGCAGGCAAGACAGAAAGCGTGGCCTGAGATGAGCATCCAGTCCAACAGCCAGGCCGGCATCCAGGCATCCGACAAGCCGCTGGGCCGTGACGACCTCGCCCGCCTTGTGGCCCGCGACATCCAGCCCGGGTCCTTCGTGAACCTCGGCATCGGCCAGCCCACGCTGGTCTCCAACTACCTCGAGCCGGAGCAGAACATCACGCTCCACACCGAGAACGGCATGCTCGGCATGGGCCCGGAAGCTGCCGGGGACCAGATCGACGGCGACCTCATCAATGCCGGCAAGATCCCCGTGACGGAGCTTCCCGGGGCGTCCTACTTCCACCACGCGGACTCCTTCGCGATCATGCGCGGCGGGCACTTGGACATCTGCGTGCTGGGCGCCTTCCAGGTCTCGGCCAGGGGGGACCTCGCCAACTGGCACACCGGGGCGCCGGACGCGATTCCCGCCGTCGGGGGCGCCATGGACCTCGCCACGGGCGCCAAGGACGTCTTCGTCATGATGACGCTCCTGACCCGCGACGGCGTGTCCAAGCTCGTGGAGGCCTGCACCTACCCGCTGACCGGGATCGGCTGCGTGACCCGCATCTACACTGACAAGGCCGTCTTCCTGACCGGACTCGACGGCGTTCAGGTCCGCGAGACCTTCGGCTGCACGCTCGAGGAACTCCAGGCCATGGTCCCGGTGCCGCTCCGGGCGGCGGACCCGAGCTGAAGGGCCTGCGGCCGGATGACCTGCGCACGGCTAAAGTGATGCGGGACCGAAAGGCGAGAAATGATTGAGCCAGCCAAGAGCGGCGGCGCGCCTGCGGCCAGCGACCAGTACGTGCAGTCGCTGGCGCGCGGGCTCGCCGTGATCCGTGCGTTCGACACGGATCACCCCAAGATGACGCTGACCGAGGTGGCGGCCCGGACCGAGCTGACCCGGGCCACGGCCCGGCGGTTCCTGCACACGCTCGCGGAGTTGGGCTATGTCCGTTCGGACGGCAAGATCTTCGCCCTGACCGCCAAAGTGCTGCAGCTCGGCTACGCCTACCTGTCCGGGCTGTCCCTGCCGCAGCTGGCCCAACCGCATTTGGAGGAGCTCTCGCTCGAACTGGGGGAGTCGACGTCGGCCGCGGTGCTCGAGGGCACCGACATCGCCTACATCGCCCGGGTGTCCACCCGGCGGATCATGACGGTCGGCATTACGGTGGGCACCCGTTTCCCCGCCTACGCGACGTCCATGGGCAGGGTGCTGCTCGCGGCCCTGCCGCCGGCGAAGCTGGAAGACTACCTCGCGGCCGCCGAGATCCGGCCGCTCACTCCGGGAGCCATCGGAACGCGGGCTGCCCTTCTGGCGGAGCTGGATACGGTCCGCACCCAGGGCTGGTGCCTGCTGGACCAGGAGCTGGAGCTGGGACTGATGTCCATTGCGGCGCCGGTCCATGACGGGCCCAAGGTGGTGGCGGCCATCAACGTCTCGCTGCAGGCCCAGACGGTGTCCGCTCAGGCCGACCCCGCTGCCTATCTCAAGGCCGTGCGTGAGGCGACGGTGGCCACAGCGGAAGTTATCTCCGAGGACCTGACCTCGGGACGGTGAACCACGTCTCTGACGGGACGTCTGGGAAAAGGACCGTCAGGGAGCGGGGTCTCGGATGGGCTCTGTGGAAACCGTGATCGTGACGCCCCCGGGCTCGTCACTGATTTTCAGGTGCAGGTCCCGGCCCACCACCAGGGCATGGATGTCGTCGCTGCCTTCGGGCTCGATCTGCTCGGCCAGTCGCGTGAGCGCCAGTGCCATCGCCCGGCCCCAGTCGTGGGGATCCATGCTGGATGATTCAGCTGTTGCTGAATAATTCTCTGGTTCAGTCATCTGCCCCCGCTTTCGGCGTCCGGAGTGCAGCCCCCGGAACATCACGAAGCCCAGTCTAGTGAGGTGGCGGAGCGCACGTCCACGATTCGCGCCGGCCCTGCGGAGGTTACGCGGGCACTGCGGCTAGGATTTCAGTTCGGGTACTATTTCGCCCAATTGCCCCTAAGGACGCCATGACAGAGAACAACACCGCGACTCCGGGAACCCCGAACACCCAGGACAACGCAGCGTCCAGGCGCGCCGCCGTGGTTATCAACCCCATGAAGTCTCCCGGCGAGAGCTTCCGTGCCTCCTTCTTCCGCCTGTGCGAGACCCAGGGCTGGGCCGAGCCGCTGTGGCTGGAGACCACCAAGGAGGACACCGGGCTTGGCCAGGCCCGGGAGGCACTGGACGCCGGGGTCGACGTCGTGATCGCGGCGGGCGGCGACGGAACAGTCCGCTGCGTGGCGGAGGTCCTCGCGGGCACCGGAACGCCGATGGGCCTGGTGCCCCTGGGCACCGGCAACCTGCTGGCCCGCAACCTCGGCGTCGACATCACCGACCCCGTGGCCGCCAGCTACGACGTCCTCAGCGGCAGCGACAGATCCGTCGACGTCGTCAAGGCGACCCTTGACGGGTCGGATGACGAGCAGGTGTTCCTGGTGATGGCCGGACTCGGGTATGACGCCGCCATCATGGCCGACACCGTGGATGTGCTCAAAGACCGGATGGGCTGGCTTGCCTACGTTGAGGCGGGCATCCGCAAACTCCCCGGCAAGCCGGTGAAGGCCAGGATCAGCATTGACGGCCAGCACCCCGTGCGGCGGCGGATCCGCAGCGTCATGGTCGGAAACTGCGGCAAAATCATGGGCGGCATCGAGATCTTCCCTGAGGCGGAAGTGGACGACGGCGTGCTTGACCTGTTGATCCTGTCCCCCCGTGGGCGGCTCGGCTGGCTCGGCGTGATTGCCGGCATTTTCGGCCGGAACAAGAACGAGACCGAGTCCGTGGATTACTTCCAAGGAAGAACTGCCGAAATCACCCTGGAGCGCGAGCAGGAGTTTCAACTGGACGGCGATCATCTCGGCACCGGGAAGCACCTGGCCGTGACCCTGGATCCGGACGCGCTCAAGATCAGAATGGCCGCCGTCTAGGCGGACTCCGCTTCGGGGGATCTGCCGCCGGCAACCGGCGAGCCCGACCTGTGCGCTAGGATCTCCGCAAGTTCGGCCAGGCGGTGGGCGCGCGCGGACTCCGCCGGAGTGAACGGTTCGCCAGACCGGGAAAAGGTGATCGGGCCGTGCCAAGCGGTCGGGATCCTCAGGAAGGTGCTGCCTGTGCCCTCCCGTGGGGTGCCGTTCCCTGCGAGGTCGCGTTCCGCCGTCGCAGTGTCCGCATCCGCCGCCGGCTCGATCCGCGCCCGCAGCAGTTCCGCCACTGCCAGCGGCAGCTCCTCCGGACTGGCGGCGATCCGGGCGGCCAGGCTCAGTGCGCCGGTTTGCCCGTCGGCCATGGCCAGGGCGGTGGTCGCCCAGACGTGCGGATCCGCTCCGCCGCCCGCCCGCAGCGCCCGGAGCAACTCGGTTTCGCGGACTTCGCCCGGTGCCGAGAGCACGAGCTCGTCCAGCACGCCGCCGGCCACGGGGTGAACATGAATGCTGAGGATGTTCGTGTTCAGCCCGGCCAGGGCCTGCGTCAGTTTCTGCAGCGACCCGGGCTTGTCTTTCAGGACGGTCCGCGCCCGCCACAGGGCAGGCGCGGCGACGAGCCGTTTGCGGTGGCGCAGGGCCGGGGCATGCAGCCAGCCCCTGAGCATCCGGGCTGCCGAGGGTTCGGCCACCCAGATCACCAGGATGGTCGCGGTCATGGTCAGAACCAGGACCTTTGCAACGTAAGGCAAGTGGGTTTCCACTACAGCCGCGTGCACCAGCAATTCGATCGGAAGCATCACGGCGACATTGGCGAGGGTCAGCCGCGCCTTGGTCGGTTCGGGCATCTGGCCGCACACTTCGCAGCGCAACTCGGAGGTGGCGGGGGGCTGGGCTTTGCGCGTCATACTCCCATGATTCCGGCCAGCTGTTTCGGCCGGGTTGCCGCCGGGTGACGGTTTCGGACCGGCACTTGGACCAGGACAGTGCAGGAGAGGACTCGCTACAGGCCTGGTTCACCCTCCGAGCCGCGTTGCAGCAAGTGACGGTGCGCGTAGAGGTCGCGGAGCAGGGCGACCTCGGCCAGGTGATGGATCGTCTCGCGGTTGATGTGCAGGACCAGTGCTGCCATGGGTGCATCGGCGAACGGACCTTCGGCCGCGCCGCAGGGTGCCCCCAAACCCGCCTCGTCAAGGCTCTTCACGCCCTGGATCCACCGGGCGTAATACTCGTCCAGTTGGGCCAGTGCCAGGGCCGCAGTGCCTGGGTAGGCGAAGTTCTGGTAATCCACTGCAGGACCGTCAAAGTGCGATGCCGTGCGCGCGCCCAGCACGCCGACCAGAATGTGGCACAGGCGCCAGGCAATGGTCGTCACCGGAGCCGGAACGGGCTCCGGGTAGCTGAAATCAATGGTGAAATCACCCGTACCCGGCGCGGTCGGGGCCGTTGAGGCGTCCCTGTGTCGGAGACTCCAGCCCGGAACCGGCTCCCAAAAATACTCGTCGTCAGTCAACCCATCCAGCCTCGGGCGGGCCTGATTGGCAAAATGCCAGTCCAATTGATCCACCAGCTCGTGGTTCCAGTGAACATCCGGCATGGTGTTCCTCCTCGGCATCCAGGCTCGCGTGGCGGGGGCGTCTACATCAAAGTACTCCGGACCTCCTGCCCGCCATAGAGCCGGCCAAATATCAATGACAAGCGTCCTTGACAGGGCTGGCGCATGACTCCAAGATAGAGCCATGACAAACAAACTTGACAGCAAGGATCGTAGCGAGGGCGATCGCGAGAAATCCCGCGCGTATCAACGTGAATTTTGGCCTGGCATACTCGCTTACGCGGTGGTGCTCGTCGGCGTGCTGGTGTGGGGGGGCCTCGACGGCGATAGTCCGTGGCGATTCCTCTGGGCGGTCCTGCCGGTGATTCCGGCGTTGTGGATCGTGCGCGCCGTGCTGCGCCATGTGCGGCGGATTGACGACTACCAGCGGCTGCTCCTGCTGCAGGCGCTCGGGGGAGGGTTTGCCGTCGCCATGATTGCTTCCGTGACCCTGGCCTTCCTGGAGATCGCCGGGCTCAGCATTTCTGGAGTCGGGTGGATCATCTACGGCGCAGGCATGCTCGGGTGGATTATCTCCGGCGCGGTCGTTGGAAGACGATGAAAAACCAGCTCAAGTCACTGCGGGAGGGCCGCGGCTGGACCCAGGGTGCACTCGCTGACCGGCTCGGCGTCTCACGGCAGACCGTAAACGCGCTGGAAACAGGCCGCTACGACCCCGCTTTGCCACTGGCCTTCCGTATCGCCCGGCTCTTCGGTCAACCCATTGAGTCCATCTTTACCCCGCCCGAGGAACAAGAAGTCCCAGAGTCTTAAGCTTGGCGGCTTGTGACTCCGGCAGGGACGGCCGACGGCGTGTTCCCGGCCGGATGCTCCGCGACGCCGGCGCGGCCGCCGTCGGACACCGGACCGGCCAGGTTGACGAGAAGGTCGCGGATCTCGGCCAGCAGCGCGGTGTCGGCCGGGATCGGCTCTTCCGCGGGCTCGGCTGCGCTGAGCCGGTGCTTGACCATTCGGTTGATCCGGTTCATGGGGGCCACGAAGATGAAGTACACCACCGCGGCGGTAATGAGGAAGGTCAGGAAGGCCGTCACAACGGCGCCGATGTTGACGAAGGTCTTGTCGTTGCCCGGCCAGATGTGGAAGCCCAGGCCCTGGGTCTCGACGCCGCCGGCAGCAGCGAGGATCGGGTTGACGATGTTTGTGGTGAAAGCGCTGACCAGGGCGGTGAAGGCGGTGCCGACCACGACGGCGATGGACAGTTCGATCACGTTGCCACGCAGGATGAAATCCTTGAATCCTTTGAGCATGGGGAACCTCCGGTGTACGTTGCTGGCTTGACTCAACCGATAGACGCTACCACTTCGCGGGCGTCCGGCAGATCCCGATCAACGGGACTCGATGCTGCAGCTGCGGGGTTCCGGAGTAACATCCAGCGTGGATGCCAGTGACGCCGTCGTACCACTCCGACCGCTGCGAAAGGCCCCCCGACCCGTGAAGACAAGCCCGTGAAGCTGTTCTCCGAGATGTTCACCATCGCCCCGGGCAACAAGGACCACCAGGTCGCCCTGCGCTGCGCCGTGGGGGTCTTTGTTCCGCTGATCACGCTGGTGCTGCTGGACCGCCTGGATCTGGCCATCTTCGCTTCCTTCGGCGCCTTCACCGGGATTTACGGCCGGAATGAGCCGCACGCCAGGCGATTGACCCTCCAGGTGCGGGCCGGTGGGCTGATGCTGCTGGTGATGTTCCTGGCCGCCCTCACTGAGCGTGTGGACGCTCTTGCCGGGCTTTCCGCGGCAGGCGCTGCCTGGGTCCTGGTGGTGGCCACCACGGTGATCGCGTGGGGCTGCTCCCTGGTTGTCGCGTGGTGGCGCCTGCGTCCCGCGGGCTCGCTGTTCCATATCTTTGCGTTCGCGGCCATCGCGTCAATCCCCAACCAGCCGCCGCTGTGGCAGTGCATGCTCGTCGCGGTGCTCACGGTCGCTCTCTCCCTGGTGATCGGCCAGTCCTCGCGGGTGGCCCGGAGCCACCGGACCCCGTGGGTGAATCCTAGGCCCGCGGCCCTCACGCCGGAGGAGAAGCGCACCGCGTGGCACGAAAGCGCGGGCTACCTCGTGGCGGCAGGGGTGGCAGGAACGCTGGGTACCCTGGCCGGGGAGTGGCTTGGAGTTGGCCACAGTTACTGGGCGATGGTGGCCGCCGTCGTTCCGCTCGTGGGTCACACCACCCGGCACCGCGTCAGCCGCGGCCTGCAACGCATCGCGGGCACCGCTTTGGGGCTGGTGCTGCTCGCCGGAATCCTGCTCCTGCAGCCGACGCCCTGGCAGACGGTGCTGGTGATTGCCGCGTGCCAGTTCGGCGCCGAGATGTTCATCGCCCGGCAGTACATGCTGGCGCAGGTTTTCGTCACGCCGCTGGCGCTGACGTCCACGCTCCTCGTGGCACCCGTGCCGCCCGGCATCCTGCTCCGCGACAGGATCGTGGAGACCATCATCGGCGCCGCCGTCGGCATCGCCGTCGTGCTGGCGCCCGGCGCGTGGCGCCGCCTCAGGGGCTGCCGCGGGACGAGGACCCCCGGGCGCTTCTCCTAGGAGCGCCCGACGCTGGCGCCGGTGCGGGACACTGCCGCGACGGTCTGCGGGACGAAGGCGAGGGCGAGGACCGCCAGGACTGCGGCGGCGGCGAAAACGTAGAAGCCCCACGGGTAGGCAATGCCGGCGGCGACCAGCGCGCCGGTGACGGCCGGGCCCAAAATGGCTCCCAGCCGGCCTACGCCGGCGGCGAAGCCCAGGGCGGTGCCGCGGAGCCGGACCGGGAAGAGCTGGCTGACCCAGGCGTAGACCAGGACCTGGGAGCTGAAGACGAACACGCCGGTGACAAAGACGGCGGCATAGAGCACGACTTCGTTCTGGATCTGGATGCTGAGCGCGGCGAGGAACACGGCGGAGAGGCCAAACCAGAGCAGGACGATCCTCTTGGTGCCGTGCCGGTCCGCCAGAACCCCGGCGATCAGGAGGCCCACAACAGCGCCCACGTTCAGGACCAGGAGCAGGGCGAGGCCGGCGTTCAGGCTGTAGCCGGCGGAGGCCATGAGCTGCGGCAGCCAGGTGTTCAGGCCGTAGACCAGCAGCAGCCCCATGAAGGACGCCACGGCCACGCCGGCTGCGATCAGCGGGTAGGGCTTGCGGCCCAGATCCCGGAAGCTGGCGCGTTCTTCCGCCGGTGCGGCCACAGCCGCGGCTTCCGCGCGGACCGGGGCGCCGGCCGGTGAGGCGGCCGCCGGGGACTTGGCGGCTGCGGGGATGTGGAGGACCGGCGGGAGGGTTTCCGGAAGCTTAAACCACAGGAGAGGGGCCAGGGCAAGGCCGGCCAGGCCGCCCACCACGAACATGGTCCGCCAGCTCGGAATCACCATGAGGGCCAGGAACGCCGTGGCCACGGCGCCGACGTGGTATCCGGTCATGGTCCGGGTGGTGGACTTTCCGGCCGTGCCGGCAGGGGCGTAGTCGTTCATGTAGGCCAGCGCGGCGGGCAGGCAGGCGCCGAGGCCGAGGCCGGCAAGCAGCCGGAATGTGCTGAACCAGGCCACGTTGGGCGCGAAGACGACGGCGATCGTAAAGATGGAGAACCAGCTCACGCAGGCCACCAGCAGGTTCCGCCGGCCCAGGCGGTCCGAGAGCGGGGCGATGAAGAGTGCGCCGAGCCCCACGCCCACCAGGGAGATGGTCGCCGCGAATGTCGCTCCGACTGCGTCGAAGCCAAGTTCCTGCGACTTGATTAGGGTCGGAATGACCGTGCCGAGGACCACCAGATCAAAGCCGTCCAGCACCATGGCCAGCCAGCAGAGCCACACGGGCCACCGTGATTTGTTACCCAATGACGACATTGACATTGCTACCTCAGCGATATTCTTTACGTGATTCCGTGTGCCCGGCCAGTGTTGGCCAGCCTCTTCTATTGTGAGAGTTCTATCACCCGACCGTGTTGCGTGGGACACTTAAAACCATTCAATGGAAGGAGCGTCGTGGCCAATTCGAACTCCGGCGATTCGGTGGTGGACCGGATCCTGCGGCTGATTGCCGCCTTCCCGGAGGGTGTCACGGCTCTGCAGCTCTCGGAGCTGGCCGCGAGGGCGGAACTCCCGCTGACCACCGCGCACAGGCTCGTCCGGCAGCTGGCCGGGCACGGCCTGCTTGTGGTCGGTCCCGGCGGGTCCGTCAGCCTGGGCCTGCGGCTCTGGGAGCTGGCCAACCGCAGTTCCCCCACGCTTGAACTCCGCCAGGCCGCCCTGCCGTTCATGGAGGACATCCAGCAGGTGCTCAACCAAAACGTGAACCTCGCCGTGCTGGAAGGCCGGGAAGCGCTTTTTGTGGAGCGGATGTCCCGCCGCGGCTCGGTCGCCAACCGTGCGCAGGTGGCCGGCCGGATGCCCGTGCACGTATCCTCCGCCGGGCTGGTGCTCATGGCCAACCAGCCCCGCAACGTCCAGGCCGAGTACCTCGAAGGATTCAGCGATCCGACCGGACGGCTGGCCCCCCAGGACCTCCGTGCGCTCCTTGGCGAAGCTGCCCACCAGGGGTATGCGCAGCTGGCCGGCGTCGTAGACCCGGACACGTGGGGGATCGCCGTGCCCGTGCTGGACCGCAGGAAACGCGCCGTGGCGGCCCTCGGCGTCGTCGTTCCCCTTCGCGAAGTGCGCCTGCAGGCGCTCGTTCCCGCCCTCCAGACCGCAGCCCGCGGGATCGGGCGGCGGCTTGGCGAGCCCCGCGAGAGCCCCTCATTCCATTCAGCGGAATTCATGTAACGCGCATCACGCCCCGCCGAGCACACTGTTAGCCAGAAGACGAAAACGGCCCCGGCTCTGAGCGCCCGGGCCCCGCAACGAAGCGAGACGCACATGGCACAGCGAAAAGTCATCACCACCCAGGTAGCCATCATGGGTGCCGGCCCGGCCGGGCTCATGCTGTCCCACCTGCTGGCCAAGGCAGGCATCGAATCCACCGTCCTGGAGCTCCGCAGCCACCAGGAGATCTCAGAGACGGTCCGCGCCGGCATCCTGGAGCACGGCTCGGTCAACATGCTCGTCGACAGCGGCGTCTCCGACCGCGTGCTGCGCGACGGCGACCGCCATGACGGAATCGAACTGCGCTTCAACGGCGAAAGCCACCGGATCGACTTCCAGGACCTCGTCGGGGAATCGGTCTGGCTCTACCCGCAGACGGACGTGTTCCTGGACCTCTCCGCACGCCGGTTGGCCGACGGCGGGGACGTCCGGTACAGCGTCACGGACACCACCATCCATGACATCGAAGCCAAGCCCAAGGTCTGGTTTACGGATGCGGACGGCGTCGAGTACGAACTTCAGGCCGACTTCATCGCCGGCGCGGACGGTTCGCGCAGCCACTGCCGCGTCCAGATTCCCGAGGCGCAGCGCAAATGGTACTTCCACCAGTACCCCTTCGCCTGGTTCGGCATTCTGGCCGAGGCGCCGCGCAGCTCCGACGAGCTGATCTATGCCAACTCGGAGAACGGCTTCGCCCTGATCAGCCAGCGCACTGAGACGGTCCAGCGGATGTACTTCCAGTGCGACCCCAACGAGGACGTCAACAACTGGGATGAGGGCCGCATCTGGGACGCCTTCCGCAGCCGCGTCAACGGCAACGGCTTCGAGGTCAAGGAAGGGCCGGTGATCGACAAGACGGTCCTGAAATTCCGCAGCTTTGTCCACGCCCCCATGCGGCACGGCAACCTGTTCCTCGCCGGAGACGCGGCGCACACCGTGCCGCCCACCGGGGCCAAGGGCCTGAACCTGGCGCTGAACGACGTCAAGGTCCTCTTCGAGGGCTTCGACAGCTTCTACTCCACCGGCTCCACCGTGCTTCTGGACGCCTACAGCGACCGCGCCCTGAACCGGGTGTGGAAGGCCCAGCAGTTCTCCTACTGGATGACCTCCATGCTGCACACCCACGCCGACGCCGACGACTTCTCCCGCGCCCGCCAGCTCGGCGAGCTTCATTCCGTGGTGTCCTCCCGCCACGGCCGCGCCTACCTCGCGGAGGCCTACACCGGCTGGCCGGGAGCCCGCTAGGCACACCCGCGGGGGCCGGCCGGGCACCGGCGGCAGTGGATATTTC
Organism: Arthrobacter sp. ok362; assembly: GCF_900102785.1. Taxonomy (GTDB): domain Bacteria; phylum Actinomycetota; class Actinomycetes; order Actinomycetales; family Micrococcaceae; genus Arthrobacter. The sequence continues at coordinate 58,694 of NZ_FNGC01000005.1, read as the reverse complement.
CATCGACAGGCACCGGGGCCAGGACTACCCTTGAACCGTCCCAGCATGATCCGACAAGGATGACGGAGGCGTGACTGATCATGGGAACCGCAGAGAATGTTGAACTGGTCCGGCAGGGGTACGCGGCCTTCAACTCAGGGGATATGGCGACGCTCAGCGACCTGTTCGCGGAGGACGCAGTCTGGTACGCAGCCGGAAGCGGCGTGCTGTCCGGGACCAAGCAGGGCCGGGACGCAATCATGAGCTATTTCGGCGAGCTCGGCGCCCGTTCCCAGGGTTCCTTCCAAGCGAACCTCCAAGACGTCGTCGGCGGTGAAAAGTACACCGTGGGGATCCAGCAGACCCAGGCCCAAGGCAACGGCAAGACAATTGACCTGGCTACCGTCATCACGTTTGTGGTCCGCGACGGAAAGATCGCCGAAGGGCGGGAGTACTTCGAGGACACGGCCAAGGCAGACGATTTCTGGACCTGACCGAACGGCACCGTCCGACGGCGGCGTGCCAGGCGCCGACGTGACAGGCGCGGCCTAGTCCTGCTCCAGGGTCTCGGTCAGGTGATGAGTCGGAATCCGGTCCCGGTCATAGGTGATTTCGGTGTAGCCGTGCGGTTCGGGCTTCCCGGACGGGCTCAGGTTCACGAAGACAATCTCATCAATGGTGAGGATGCTTCGGCGCGTGATCATGTTCCGGACTTCGGCGCGCATGGTCAGCGACGTCCGGCCGAAGCGGGTCGCGGTCAGGCCCATTTCGATCAGGTCGCCCTGGACGGCTGAGCTGACGAAGTTGATTTCGGAGATGTACTTGGTGACCGCCCGGCCATTGCCCAACTGCAGGATGGCGTAAATGGCCGCCTCCTCGTCGATCCACTTCAGCAGGCTCCCGCCGAACAAGGTGCCGTTGGCGTTGAGGTCCTCGGGGCGCACCCATTTGCGGGTGCGGAAGGTGATGTCGGCCGATTCCATAGTGCGAGGTTAGCCGACTACGTGACGGGCGGCGCTGTGTGACGCAGCGTTGTGGCACGGCACGGCACGGCACGGCACGGGCACCGGCGGTGCTGGCAGTTCCACTTCCGCCGCCGGCGCCGGTCTGCGTTGCCGCCCGCCCTCAGGCCATCGCGGTGTGCGCGGCGCTGTGCGAATCGATCGGCTTCGCGTAGCAGTACGAGTGCACCACGCCGACATACGGCCCGAAGTTCGGCACGGGCACAAAACCCGAATTCTCGTAGAACTGCCGGCCGTCGGTCTGCACCGAGCCGGCCTCCGCCGTCAGGGTGGTGACCCCCAATGCGTGGGCGTGGGCTTCCAGCGCCGCGAGGATGGAGCTCGCTACCCCGGAGCCGCGGGTGTAGGGCAGCACATAGAGGCGCTTGATTTCGGCGGTCAGGGCGTCCAGCATGCGAAGGCCGCCGCAGCCGACCGGCTGGCCCGAGGCCTTGTCGTGCGCCACCAGGAACACTGCCGTGTCCGCTTCCGACGGCGGCGGCCCGGGTTCGTGGTCGGGCCGGCCGAAGCGCGCCTCGAGTTCTGCCTGTTGGGCGGCCCTCAGGTCCGCGCCGACGGGGTTCGCCCAAGTGACCTGACGGATGTTGAGCCGCGGGTTGGTCTGCATCACTGCCTCGATTCGCCGAAGTGCTATGCAACCTAAGGCTAGGCACCAGCCGTTTCGGGTGTGTTTCATGCCGGTAAGCGTCGGGAGAACTGTGGATGGATGGATGGATGGCAGTGCAGTTGCGGCTTCCAACTCGACTTCCGGGTGGACCTGGCGAAGGCCACAGTCTATCGGCGCACCATTGTCCTCAGGAGCTTCAACGCCACAGAGATCGAGGCGATATCCACCTGGCCCGGTTTGGTGACTTCCGCGAAGGTGTCCTTGATACGTACCAGCTGCTCCTGGTGGCCGCGTTCCCACACCACGATGCGCTCCACGGCATCGGACGTGCCGGCGTCTGCGGCACTATGGCCCTGGGTGGTCTCCATCACCGAGACAGTCATGTCCGCCACGGCGGAATACACATCATCGCGCAGGGCGGCCCGCGCGAGGGCGTCCCAGCGGCTCTGCCGCGGCAGGTCGGTGATGCTGAGCAGCAGGTTCGCGGCGCCGATTCGCTGGAACACCGCGTAGTACACGTCGGCGATGGTCGCGATCGGTTCGCGCACCTGTTCGGAGATTACGGAGATGTCCAGCAGCCCGAAACTCTCCAACAGGTCCGAGGCGCGCAGGCCCAGCTCACGGGGCATCCCGACGGCGTCCCAGTGCCCGAGCGTCTCTTGCACGCGGTCCAGGTCCGAGCCGCGGAGGTAGTCCACTGTGCGGGTCCGCAGCAGTTCCATTGTGGGCTGGATCCTGCCCAAGGCCGTGTCCACCGGCTGGTCGCGATGGTCGTGAGTCACGTACCACCGCGTTGCCCGGTCGAGGACCCTGCGCATGTGCAGGGTCGCTTCGGCGACGTGTTCGTTGGGATATCCGGCGGGCAGTGCGGCCAGCCGGTTGACGATCCACGGCAGGTCGTAGGCTTCCCGCGCCACCACAAAGGCCCTGGCTACACCGGCGGCCGTCGCAGTGGTTTCCTCGATGGCGCGGAAAGCGAACGTGATTCCGCCAAGGTTGACCATGTCGTTGGCCACGACTGTGCAAACGATCTGGCGGCGCAGCGGATGGGCCTCCAACTCTGCTTCAAAGCGTTCGGACAGCTGGCGCGGGAAATAGCCGCGGAGGACGCGCCGGAACCACGGGTCGTCGGCAAGGTCGCTGGAGTTGAGCTCCCCTGCCAGTTCGATCTTGGCGTAGGCGGCCAGCACCGACAGTTCCGGCGCGGTCAGGCCCTCACCTGACCGCAGCCGTTCCCGGAGTTGTTCGTTGCTTGGCAGGCCCTCCAGCCTGCGGTCAAGGTCGGTGGCGTTCTCGAGCCAATCCATGGTCCGTTCGAAGCCCGGGCTCCACTCCCGCACCAGTTGCCGGTCGTTGAAGAGCAGGACATTCTGGTCCGCGTTGTTGGCTAGGACAAGACGGGCCACCTCGTCCGTGATGGAATGCAGGAAGCCGGTGCGTTCCGGCGACGCCATCTTTCCCGCCGCGATCATCCGGTCCACGAAGATCTTGATGTTCACCTCATGATCCGAGCAGTCCACGCCCGCTGAGTTGTCGATTGCATCGGTATTCAGCAGGACGCCGGACAGGGCGGCCTCAATCCGGCCGAGCTGCGTGATTCCCAGGTTCCCGCCCTCGGCGACGATCTTCGCCCGCACCTCATTGCCGTTGACCCGGACGGGGTCGTTCGCCTTGTCGCTAACGTCCGCGTTGCCCTCCGACGAGGCCTTGACGTAAGTTCCGATGCCGCCGTTGTACAGAAGGTCCACGGGCGCCCGGAGGATGGCCTGAAGCAGTGCGTGGGGTGGCAGCGACACGGTACCCGGGTCCAGGCCGAGAGAGCTCCTGACCTGTTCAGTAATGCTGATGGACTTGGCCCGGCGGGAGTGGACACCACCGCCCTCGCTGATCAGCGCTGGATCGTATTCCGCCCAGGATGAGCGGGGGAGGGCAAAGAGCCGCCGCCGTTCCTCGAACGAAGCCCCCGCATCCGGCGCCGGGTCGAGGAAGATGTGCCGGTGATCGAAAGCCGCCACCAGTCGGATGTGACGGGAGAGGAGCATCCCGTTCCCAAAGACGTCGCCGCCCATATCGCCGATGCCGGTAACGGTGAAGTCCTCTTCCTGGCAGTCCATGCCGAGTTCGCGGAAATGGTGTTTCACCGATTCCCAGGCCCCGCGGGCCGTGATGCCCATCTGCTTATGGTCATAGCCCACGGTCCCGCCGGACGCGAAGGCATCGCCCAGCCAGAAGTCGTACTCCTCGGCCACCGCATTCGCGGCGTCGGAAAATGACGCCGTTCCCTTGTCCGCCGCCACCACGAGGTAATAGTCGTCGTCGTCGTGCCGCACCACGCGCGCCGGAGGCACCACTGTTTCGCCGTGCGCGGTGGTGACCAGGTTGTCGGTTACGTCCAGCAGCCCGCGGACGAAGATCCGGTAGCACTCCAGGCCCTCCGTCAGCCAGGCGTCGCGGTACAAGGAGGGGTCCGGCAACTGCTTGGGATAAAAACCGCCCTTGGCGCCGGTGGGCACGATCACCGAGTTCTTCACGTTCTGCGCCTTGACCAGGCCAAGGACCTCGGTACGGAAATCCTCGCTTCTGTCGGACCAGCGCAGCCCGCCCCTGGCCAGTGCCCCGAAGCGCAGGTGGACGCCTTCCACGCGGGGCGAGTACACCCAGATTTCGTATTTTGGACGGGGAAACGGCGCACCCGAGATGGCGGAAGGCTTCAGCTTGAAGCTCAGGTGGGGCCTCCCCTGGAAGTAGTTTGTGCGGAGCGTGGATTCCACCAGGTTCATGAAGGTGCGCAGCAGTCGGTCGGCGTCGAGGACGGGAATGTCGTCGATCGCGTCCAGCAGATCCCTTCGGGCCGCCTCGGTGTCCCCGAACCGGCTTGGCGCCTCCAACTCGGGATCGAACTTGGCCCGGAACAGTGCCAGGAGCGCGTGGGTTGCCCTGACATTGACCAGCAGGGTGTCGGCCATAAAGCCGTAGGAGGTCGTTGTGCCCAATTGCTGCAGGTACTTGGCATAGCTGCGCAGGATGGCCGCCTGGCGCCATTCGATGCCCTCCCGGAGTACGAGGCCGTCAAAGCGGTCCGATTCCGAGTCCCCACGCATTGCTGCTCCGAAGGCATCCCCCAGCAGCCCGCTGGTCCGGCCCGGATCCACGCCGGCTGGGTACCGGACACCAAGGTCATAAAGGAACAGAGGCCCGTCGCTCCCGCGCATCACATCGAAGGGCCGTTGATTCAGCACCTCCAACCCGAGGTTGTGGAAAAACGGCAGGATCCGCGTCAGGCTATGGGCCTTGGTTAGGTAAAGCCGGATCCGTGCGTCTTCGGCCAGCGTCGGGGAGGCATCGGCGCGGACATATACGGAAAGCTGCGGATCGTTCAGCGGCCGCCCGCCCATGCCGTCGAGATCGAACTCCTCAAACCGTCTGATGTCCTCAACCGCGTCCTCGACTTCGAAATCAGCCCGGTAGCTGGCCGGGAAGGCGGCCGACCACAGGGCCGACAACCGGGTGGCCTCCGCGGACGGCAACCCGTCACGGAGCGCTTCGTCCAGGCCCTCGGCCCAGGTTCGCGTCGCGCTGATAATGCTCCGCTCCACTGCAGCGGGATCGACGTCGGGCATCCCGCCGGCTGGCAGCAATATCCGGAAGAACACGCGGGCCATCGGGGATTCACTAAGCCTGACTTCGAACTCGAGCGAGGAGGACCTGAAAGCCTGTTTAAGCTCGTGTTCAATCCGAAGACGGATGGCCGTGCTGTACCTGTGCCGGGGGAGGAACACCAAGGCGGTCATGAAGCGCCCGTAACTGTCAGCGTGCAGGAATACCCGTGTCTGATGGTGGGCCTGCAGGAGCAGGATCTCACGGGCAAGCCCGGAAAGTTCATCGAGGTCCCGGTGGAACAGCTCGTCCAAGGGGAAGGACTCGAGGACGGTCAGAAGCTGCTTGCCAGGGTGGGAGGCCCCGGTGAAGCCGAAGCGCTCCTGGACGGCGCGTACCTTGTCCCGGATGACCGGGATGCGCCGCACGGACCGGCCCGTGGCGCCCGGGGTGAAGAGGCCAACAAACCTGACTTCTCCCGTGGCCGTCCCGGCGCTGCCAAAGGTCCCGATGAGGATTTCATCCAGGTAAGCCGGGCGGGGGACGGACGATCTCAGATCCGAAATGGAGATGGTGAGGACCTGCGGATGGGGCAGCCCCGTGACGGGCTGGCGGGCCTCCGGCCGCCCGTCCCTGAGTAGGCCCAGCCCCGCGCCGGGCCGCAACGACACAACATCCGGGCCCTCCGTCGAGTATTCATATTCGCTGTATCCCAGGAACATGAAATTGCCGCGGTCCAGCCAGCCCAAGAGCTCACCGAGCTGCTCCGGAGTTGGAACCATGCCGGCGGGCAGCCGGTCCAGGGAGTTGATGGCGCGGGCGAGGCTGGCGTGGATGGCGGAGCTGTCATCAGCGACCAACTGGACGTCCGCCAGGACACGCCGCACGCTGTCGGTGAGCTCCGCGATGGCATGCGACCCCGGCAGTCGGCCTATCTCCGCCGCCACCCAGGTTTCGGATCTCCAGCCCGGCGGGTCCTGGGCGGTGCCGGTCGCCGCGGCGCCCGGGATGCCGGCGATTCGGCCCGCCGGCCCGGACTGCGATAACCCATGCCGTACTTCCAGCAACCGGTCCGTCGACGGATCCCGCCGGACCAGAAAATTGGGATGCACCAGTAATCGGATTGACTCGTTTTGGCGGGCCAGCTCCGCAGTGAGCGAATGGAGCAGGTGCGGAATGGCGTCGGCAACCACCAGGAGGACGCTGGCATCCCTTTCGTTCAGGACGTCGACGGCCGCGTAGCCTGCCCGGCGGCTGTCCGCCAGCGCAGCATGTCGCCTGGCCCTCTGCTCCAAATTTTCGGGACTGTAGCCTTGCAGGTCCTCGGGCGCAGTGTGCTCGTAGTACGCCGCGAGGAACTGTTCATCGATGCCGGGGAAGACGCCGCCGGGCGCATGCCCCGGGTGTACCGATTTGCCTGACATGACCCTGCGCCTCCATTGCGCGGATCAACCGCATGTCGCGGCCGACCATCCTGCACCCACGCCTGTTTTCATCATCGCCGCGTTCCGGTGGGCAGTCCAGTCCCGGCAATCAGGGTACGCCGCGCCGGGGTCGGACCGCCTACTACGCCGGACGGCCGGTGGGATCCTCCGCCGTCGGGTCCGCCAGCGCCAGGCCGCCCACTGGGCTGTCGTCCCAGTGGATGAGCTCCCAGCCGCTGTCAGGATCGCCCTCCAGCGCAACGATTCCGGTATTGTCCAGCACGTGCCTGATGGCAAAGTCCGGTCCGATGTTGCCCGCCCGCAGGCCGGCCCATACCCGGATGGCTGCGCCGTGGCTGACCACGGCTACGGACCCTGTGCTTCCCGCTCCGTTGACCCGTGCCGCTACATTGGCCATCGCGGCGTCGTAGCGCTCGAAGAAATCCCGGCCGCTGGGACCGGCGGGCATCCGGCGGTCCAGGTCGCCGTCCGCCCAGGAAAAAATGGTGCCCATATACCGCTTGTGCGATTCGTGGTCCGTCAGCTTCTCCAGTGCCCCGGCTTCGATCTCGTGAATGCCCTGCAGCACCTCGGTTTCCAGCCCATGCACCCGGGCGAGGGGTCCGGCCGTGATCTGCGTCCGGATCAGGGTGGAAGCGTAGAGGGCATGGATCCGCTCGTTCGCCAGGGCGCGGGACAAGGCCTCAGCCTGCCGCTCCCCGAGCTCGGTCAGCCCGGGCCCAGGGTGGGCGGTGTCCAGCTGGCCGAGGACGTTCCCGGGCGTCTGGCCGTGCCGGATGAGCAGGAGCCTCATTTGAGGTGGTCCACCAGCTGGTCCGCGATGCCCGTGTACTTGCCCGGGGTCAGGGCCAGCAGCCGGGCTTCGGCGTCGGGGGAGAGGCCGAGGCCCTGCACGAATTCCTGCATCCGGGCGGCGTCCACGCGCTGTCCGCGGGTCAGGTCCTTGAGCCGCTCGTACGGGTTCTCCATGCCTTCGACGCCGGCGATGGCCTCGGCGCGCATGACCATCTGGATGGCCTCGCCGAGGACTTCCCAGTTTGTGTCCAGGTCAGCGGCCAGCACGTCCTCGGCAACCTTGAGCCGGTCCAGGCCCTTGGCGACGTTCGAGATGGCGAGCAGCGAGTGGCCGAACGCCACGCCGATGTTGCGCTGCGAGGAGGAGTCGGTGAGGTCGCGCTGCCAGCGGGAGGTGACCAGGGTGGAGCCCAGCACGTCCAGCAGGCCGGAGGAGATCTCGAGGTTGGCCTCGGCGTTCTCGAAACGGATCGGGTTCACCTTGTGCGGCATGGTCGAGGAGCCGGTGGCGCCTGCCACCGGGATCTGGACGAAGTAGCCGATCGAGATGTAGCTCCAGATGTCGGTGCAGACGTTGTGCAGGATGCGGTTGAAACGCGCGACGTCGGCATACAGTTCGGCTTGCCAGTCGTGGCTTTCGATTTGGGTGGTGAGCGGGTTCCAGGTCAGGCCGAGGCCTTCGACGAAGCCCTTGGAGACGTGCTCCCAGTCGGCGCCCGGGACGGAGGCAACGTGGGCGGCGTAGGTGCCGGTGGCGCCGTTGATCTTGCCGAGGTATTCGGTCCGGGCAATCCGGTCCAGCTGCCGGTTGAGCCGGTGCGCAATGACGGCCAGTTCCTTGCCCAGCGTGGTGGGCGTGGCCGGCTGGCCGTGGGTGCGGGAGAGCATCGGCACCGCGCGGTTGTCCTCGGCCATGGCGCTGATCTGGGCAACGAGGGCGCGGGCCGCGGGCAGCCACACGTCCTCCACGGCCCCCTTGACGCCCAGGGCGTAGGAGAGGTTGTTGATGTCTTCGGACGTGCAGCCGAAGTGCACCATGGCGGTCAGGTTGTCGATCCCGATGCCGGGCAGGCGGCGGCCGATGTAATACTCGACAGCCTTGACGTCGTGCACGGTCACCGCCTCGATCTCGGCCAGTTCGGTGACGGAACCGGCGTCGAACTCCGTGACAATCGCGCGCAGTTGCTGCTGCTGTTCCGCAGTGAGCGGGCCGGCCCCGGGCAGGACGCTGTTGCCGGTGAGGTGGATCAGCCACTCAACCTCCACCGCCACGCGGTCGCGGTTTAGGGCCGCTTCGGAAAGGTAGTCCACCAGCGGCGCGACGGCGGACTGGTAGCGGCCATCCAGCGGACCGAGCGCGATCTGGTGGTCGGACGCGGCGAGGGCCAGGCGTCCGGACGGCGTGCGGGTATCAGCTGTGGCGGCAGTTTCAGGCATGTGCCGATTCTTTCACGAAGTGCCACCGGGCCTTAAGCGCACCTGTCCTTATGACATCGCCGTGTGACTTTGCCCGGCCCGTACGGGACGGCGTCCGGGGCGTTGTCCACATAGCCCGGCGGCGCTCTTTGGTCGGTCCTGGCTGCCCGTTAGCGTCGGTTCATGAGTAGTTGGATGTCGCAGAGTAGTTGGATGTCGCAGGGCAGTGGGATGGCGCAGAGTAGTTGGATGTCGCAGGGCAGTGGGATGGCGCCCGGAGCGGCAGCCAGCGTGGCTGTTTTTGGCGTGACGGCCGCCGATGCCCTCGAGTGCGCTTCGCGCAGTTATGAAGTCCAGCAGCTCGCTGGGCGCGTTGCGAGGTGCGCCGATGAGGCGGATGCGGTGCTCTCCGCCCTCGCCCGACTTGAGCTGCAGACGTGGCAGTCACCGGCCGGCCGCGCTTACCGGTTGGCATTGTCCCTGCACGCGGCCGCGCTGCGCCGAAGCCGGGACTCCCTGCTCGATGCTGTTGCCGTGGTGCTCCGGCACGCCCGGAACGTGGCGCGGCCCGCGGACCGGATGGGCCCCTGATGGCGGAGGTGACTCCGGCAGGCTCCGGCGGCACCCCCGGGGTTTCGGCGCCGCCGGCCGACGGCAGCCTGCGAATCCGGGGCGGAATCGGCGGGGTGAGCTTCCAGTTTGAGGAGTTGCTGGCCGGTGCTGCCGCGCTGGACGGAGTGGTCCGGCAGTTGCAATCGGTTGAAGTGGAGGCCGACGCCGCCCGGCGCGCACTCTTCCCCTATCAGTTCGATTCCTACACCAGCGGCAGCGACGCCATCATCGCCGTGGGGGAGGCCGGCCGGGACATCGGCCGCGTTCGGTCACAACTTCAGCGCATCGGCGACGACGTCCGCGCCAGCCACCGCGAGTACGAATATGCCGAAGCCCGGAATGCCCTGCTGCTGCGGATGGGGCTTCACCGCTCCGAGTACGGCGCAGCGCCGGAGCCCTTCGCCCTGCCGGGGGTGCGCGGCATCGTTGAAGACTGGATCGCCATGGCGCCCCGGAATCTCGCCGTGCTGCTTGGCCTGCCCGGGCCCCTGGCCGCCGTCGCCGGAGCCCTGAGCGGGCCCACTGACATCCGCCGCCTGGTCCGGGACGCCGCGGACGCGCCGGGACTCGCGTTCCTCAAGCCCCGGCCTGTCAGCATCGTGGGCCGGGAGACGTTTTCGGCCGACGTCGACCTCTCACCGGCGGGGCTGTTGCGGCGGGCCGGAGCAGTGGGGGAGCAAGGTGGCCGGATCGAGGTCATCGAGGTCGACGGCGGGACCCGGCCCGCGTGGGTGGTGATCATCCCCGGAACCCAACAGGGCGGCCTGCCGGAAGGCACCAACCCCTTTGACCCCGCCGGAATCGCCGAAGCACTGGGCTACGACTCGGCATGGACGGCAGGCGCTATCCGGCAGGCTTTGCAGCAGGCCGGAGCCGAGGCCGGCGATCAGCTCGTGGCTGTTGGCTACAGCCAGGGCGGGATCCACGCGATGAACCTCAGCAAGGACCGGGCTGTCCTGGCCGAGTACGATCTGAAATTCGTGCTGACCGCGGGCTCGCCGGTTGGCGGTATCAGCCCGGGACCGGGGATCCGCAGCCTGCACCTGGAACACGAGCAGGACTGGGTGCCGGGAGCGGACGGACTGGCCAACCCGGACACCAGGGACCGGGTGACCGTGACCCTCACCAACCCGCTGGCCGTGGCGCCGCTGCAGGACTTTGGCCTGGGTCCGGGGCACCGGCTGGAGAATTACGCGGAGGGTGCCGCGCTCGTCTCGGCGAGCCGGGACAACACGCTGCAGGACTCCACAGCTGCGCTGGCCGCAGTGGTGGGAACCGGTGGGGCCGCGACGGTGACCCGGTTCTCGCTCCGGCGCGAGGACCGGCCGGCACCGCGGGGAACGCCAGCAGCGCCGGGACCGCCCGCGGCTCCTGGACCGCGGCACGGCCCGGGAGCTTCTAGCGGTCGAGGGCGGGAAGGAAGCTCGCCACGAGGGACACCAGGCTGATGATGATGGCGGCGAACACCGCGGTCCAGAAGAACGAGTCGATGGTGAAGTGCACAGTGGTGTAGCTGCTGATCCAGGACGTCAGGCAGAGCATCGCCGCGTTGATGACCACCGTGAACAAGCCCAGGGTGAGGATGGTGATCGGCAGCGACAGAAGGCTGACGATCGGCTTGACGAACGCATTGACCAGGCCGAAGATCAGACCGATGAACAGGTAGCCCAGGACGATGCTGATGGTGCCGTCACTCTGGGTGGAAATATCCAGCCCGGTGAGGATCCAGCAGGCGATTGCCAGGGCCAGCCCGTTGATGATGACTCGTACGATGAATGAGCGCATGGCCCCATGCTGTCATACGCCCGCGGACAGCGGCAGGGACCATATTCCCCCTTGCGGCAGCGGCCATCCCCCAACAGCGGCAGCGACCCGAAGTAGGCTAGTTGGCATGACTTCATCAGAGAACCCGGCCGGGGGCATCAGGCCCCGTCCGGTGGTAGACCTCCTCCCCCGCTACGCGGCCGGAAAGCCGCCCGTCCCCGTGGAAGGCCTGGTCAGCTACAAGCTGTCCTCCAACGAAAACCCGTTGCCCCCGATCCCTGCAGTGCAGCAGGCCATCGCGGCGCAGACCGACTTCAACCGCTACCCCGATCCGCTCAGCAGCAAGCTGCGCGAATCGCTCGCCCGCTTCCTGGATGTTCCCGCCGAGGACATCGTCACTGGTGCCGGCAGCCTGGGCGCACTGAACCAGCTGCTGACCACCTTCGCCGGCCAGAACGACGACGGCAAGGCCGACGAAGTCATCTACGCCTGGCGCTCGTTCGAGGCCTACCCGATCTGCGTCGGACTGGCCGGCGCCGAGAGCGTCCGGATCCCGCTGACGGCCGACGGGCGGCATGACCTGGACGCCATGGCTGCCGCAGTGACCGCGCGGACCCGGATGATCCTGCTGTGCACACCCAACAACCCGACCGGGCCCATCCTGACCACCGAGGAAACGGAGCGCTTCATCAAGGCCGTTCCGGCCGACGTCGTAGTGGTCATCGACGAGGCCTACCAGGAATTCGTGCGCGCCGGCGAGGCTGTGGACGGCATCGCCATGTACCGCAAGTACCCCAACGTCGTCGTCCTGCGGACGTTCTCGAAAGCGCACGGCCTCGCCGGACTCCGCGTGGGCTACAGCGTCTCCCGGCCCGACCTCACGCAGCACCTGCGGGTCGCCGCCACACCCTTCGCGGTGTCCCAAATCGCGGAAACGGCTGCCGTGACGTCGATCGAGCACTTTGCTGACGTTGTAGAAAGGGTACAAAGCCTGGTGGACGAACGGGACCGAGTCACGGCCGGACTGCAGGAGCTCGGATGGTTCGTTCCGGAGGCCCAAGGTAACTTTGTCTGGCTCAATCTGGGCGCAAACAGCGCGGAATTCGCCGCCCTGGCGGCCGAGCGGGCATTGTCCGTGCGCGCCTTCGGCAACGAGGGCGTCCGAGTCAGCATCGGCGAACCGGAAGCCAACACCCGGTTCCTGGAGCTCTGTGCGATCTATACAAAACCGCCACGGCGTTCCTAGCGCTTAACACGGCACGTTCAGTCCGCCCCGTGCGGATACAGTAAGGACCAGTAAGCCAAAATATATGCCGGACGCGGAATGTATTCCGTATCCGGCATATATCCCAGCGATTGCGGCGCATTCGGATGCGGCAAGCAAGGAGACGGTATGGGCGCCACACATCTGCCCTCTACCGAGTTCGACGGAACCGAGATGGATGACCAGCTCGAGGCGGAGGCCGAGGCCCAACTGGGCGCCCCAGCCGAGCCGATGGTGCAGTTGCTGGGCCCTGACGGCACTCTGGGCTCGGACCCGGTTTTCTCAAAGTACGCCGAGAAGCTGGATCCGGACACGCTGCGCGGCTTCTACGCGGACATGGCCAAGATCCGCCGCTTCGACGTGGAAGCCACCGCACTGCAGCGGCAGGGCCAGCTGGCCCTGTGGGTCCCGCTCACGGGCCAGGAAGCCGCCCAGATCGGCTCCGGCCGGGCCAGCCAGCCGCAGGACTACATCTTCCCGACCTACCGCGAGCACGGCGTGGCCCTGACGCGGAACGTGGACCTGGCCGAGCTGCTGCGTCAGTTCCGCGGCGTCTCCAACGGCGGCTGGAACCCGAAGGACACGAACTTCCACCTCTACACGCTGGTCCTGGCCGCTCAGACTCCGCACGCCGTCGGTTACGCCATGGGCATCCAGCGGGACCAGAAGCTGGCGGCCGCCAACGCCGCCAGCGCGGAAGCGGGACAGGCCGTGGAGCCCAACGCTGCCGTCATGGTGTACTTCGGCGACGGCGCCAGCTCCGAAGGGGACGTCCATGAATCCATGGTGTTCGCCTCGTCCTACCAGGCGCCCGTGGTCTTCTTCTGCCAGAACAACCACTGGGCGATCTCCGTGCCGAGCTCCGTGCAGACCCGCATCCCGCTCGCCAACCGCGCCAAGGGCTACGGTTTCCCCGGCATCCGGGTGGACGGCAACGACGTGATCGCCGTCCACGCCGTCACCGAGTGGGCGTTGGAGCAGGCCCGCGAAGGCAACGGTCCGGTGCTGATCGAGGCGTTCACCTACCGGGTCGGGGCGCACACCACGGCCGACGACCCCACCAAGTACCGTGGATCCGCCGAAGAGGGCCTGTGGCGGGCCAAGGACCCGCTGGCGCGGCTGGAGAAGTATCTCCGGGCCGAGGGCCTCGCGGACGACACCTTCTTCGAGCAGGTCAAGGCCGACGGCGACGAGCTCGCAGCCTATGTCCGCAAAACCACCTACGACCTCGAAACCCCGGACATCCGGACTGCCTTCGCCAACACTTATGTGGAGGCCCATCCGCTGGTGGCCGAGGAACTGGCCTGGTTCGAGGAATACAGCGCAGGGTTCGCCGACGCCGAAACCGCACAGGCAACATCAGATCCGGCACAGGCTGAGCAGACAGACAGGGCGGCCCAGTAATGACCACCATGACCATTGCGAAAGCCATCAACGAGGGGCTGCGGGCCACGTTGAACAAGAACCCCCGCTCGCTGCTGATGGGCGAGGACATCGGGGCCCTCGGCGGCGTCTACCGGGTCACCGACGGTCTGATCGCAGAGTTCGGCGCCGACCGTGTTGTGGATACCCCGCTGGCCGAATCCGGCATCATCGGCACCGCGATCGGCCTCTCCCTGCGCGGCTACCAGCCGGTCTGCGAGATCCAGTTCGACGGCTTCGTGTTCCCTGGGTTCAACCAGATCACCACCCAGCTGGCCAAGATGCACTCCCGCAGCAACGGCAACCTGACCGTTCCCGTCGTCATCCGCATCCCGTACGGCGGCGGCATCGGCTCGATCGAGCACCACTCCGAATCGCCGGAGGCGCTGTTCGCCCACACGGCCGGACTGCGCATCATCACGCCGTCCAATCCGCACGATGCCTACTGGATGATCCAGCAGGCCGTCGACTGCCAGGATCCCGTCATCGTTTTCGAGCCCAAACGCCGCTACTGGCTCAAGGGCGAGGTCGACACCGAGACCCCCGGCGCGTCCGCGGACCCTTTCAAGGCGCACGTGCTCCGCGAGGGAACCGACGCTACCGTCGTCGTCTACGGGCCGCTGGTGCCCGTGGCCCTGGCAGCGGCGGAGGCCGCCGCCGAGGACGGCCACAGCGTCGAGGTGATCGACCTCCGCTCCATCTCGCCGATCGATTTCGACACCGTCACGGCATCGGTCCAGAAGACCGGCCGGCTGATCGTGGCCCACGAGGCCCCCACCTTCGGCGGGATCGGCGGCGAAATTGCCGCCCGGATCAGCGAACGGGCGTTCCATTCGCTGGAGGCTCCTGTCATCCGCGTCGGGGGATTCCACATGCCCTATCCCGTGGCCAAGGTCGAAGAAGACTACCTGCCGGACATCGACCGCATCCTTGAGGCGCTGGACCGCGCCCTGGCGTACTGACGAGGACCCATGACGCTCAACAAGTTCAACCTTCCCGACGTCGGCGAGGGGCTGACGGAGGCAGAAATCGTCGCCTGGAAGGTCAAGCCCGGCGACACCGTGGCCATCAACGACGTCCTGTGCGAGATCGAGACGGCCAAGTCCCTGGTGGAACTGCCCTCGCCCTTCGCGGGGACCGTCACGGAGCTGCTGGTTCCCGAGGGAGTCACGGTGGATGTCGGCACGCCGATCATCAGCGTGAGTGACGCCGTCGCCGCCCCGGGGCCGGCCACGCCGGCACCTGCCGCCCCGGCATCCCCCGCCCCGGAGCCGGCCGCCGCGGCGCCCATGTACGGCACGCTGCAGGCTGACACGTCCGACGCCGGCGAAGCAGCCGGGCGCCCGGCGGGCGGCCCGCTTGTGGGCTCCGGTCCCAAGGCCGACGCCGTCAAGCGCCGCCGGAGGATTTCCGCCCCCGCCGCCACCTCGGCCGCTGGCAACGAAACCCCGGCAGCCGCGGCCGGCCCCGGCGCTGCCGCCCCGGTGTTCGAACCGGTCGAGGCCCACGACATCCGGATCAGCCCGGACGCCGCCGGCCGCCCGGCTGCCGAAACCGCCGGGCCGGCCGACACCGTTGACCCGCGCCCCACGTTGGGCGGTGCCATCAGCGGCCTGGTCGGCAAGGTGCTGGCCAAGCCGCCGGTCCGCAAGATCGCCCGGGACCTCGGGATCAACCTGGCCGACGTTGTGCCCACCGGCGCCCGCGGTGAGGTGACCCGCGAGGACCTGGTGAGCTACCAGGCCCAGCGTGACGCCGAGGTGGACAAGGCTGACTCGTTCTGGGGCAAGTCCGGCCGCCCGCAGGACCAGCGGATCGAGCGGATCCCGGTCAAGGGGGTCCGCAAGGCCACCGCGAAAGCCATGGTCGAATCGGCGTTCGCGGCGCCGCACGTCAGCATCTTTGTCGACGTCGACGCCAGCCGCACCATGGAATTCGTCAAGCGCCTGAAGGCCTCGCGCGACTTCGAAGGCATCAAGGTCTCCCCGCTGCTGATCCTGGCCAAGGCGGTCATTTGGGCCGCGGCGCGAAACCCGAGTGTCAACGCGACGTGGGTGGACAACCCGGACGGCAGCGATTCCGCGGAGATCCACGTCAAGCACTTCATGAACTTGGGCATCGCGGCCGCCACCCCCCGCGGACTGATGGTGCCGAACATCAAGAACGCCCAGGACCTCTCGCTCAAGCAGTTGGCCCTGGCCCTGAACGAGCTCGCCACCACGGCGCGGGCAGGCAAGACCCAGCCCGCACAGATGCGAGGCGGCACGCTCACCGTGACCAACATCGGCGCCCTCGGGATCGACACCGGCACGCCGATCATCAACCCGGGCGAGGTCGCGATCGTGGCGTTCGGCACTATCAAGCAAAAGCCCTGGGTCCTGGACGGCGAAGTCATTCCGCGCTGGATCACCACCCTCGGCGGCTCCTTCGACCACAGGGTGGTGGACGGTGACCTTTCGGCCCGTTTCATGGCCGACGTCGCCGCCATCCTGGAAGAGCCGGCACTGCTGCTGGACTGACCCGGCCCGCGGACCGCAGCCCGCTGCGCTCCTGCCCAGTTACTTCGGTTCCCGCAGCCCTGCACCCGCGGGATACCGCGGGTTCCCCGGCCGCCGCGACGTCCCGCGGGCCGGCAACTGGGACGGAGCGTTCGACCCGGGCCGCGGCCAAGAGGCAAACAAAGAACCCCGCCGCTGAGGCATTCAGCGGCGGGGTTACGTCAGTATCAGGCCGGTCTGCCCGGGCGGCTCAGTTTCCCGAGTACGCCGTCAGCATCTGAATCAGCGCGGGATCGCCGCTCATGCCTGCGACGGCGGCCGAGGCGGCAAACATCAGGCCCGCGAGCACCACGCTGCACGCGCTGATCCCGGTGAGGAACTTCCAGTCCTCACGGAGCACGCTGCGCAAGGTGTCGGGCATACGCAGGCCCGGGGCAATCAAGTTGGGGGCGCTGTCTGTTGA
This sequence comes from Arthrobacter sp. ok362, assembly GCF_900102785.1. GTDB lineage: Bacteria > Actinomycetota > Actinomycetes > Actinomycetales > Micrococcaceae > Arthrobacter. Next base: position 41,810 of record NZ_FNGC01000005.1, on the reverse strand, counting down.
TCCGTCGTCCAGGAACGCAACAACACGGCCGGCACTGCGGTCCACGCGCATGGCGCTGATGTGGTTGCCGTGCCGGGCCAGCAGGATGTCGTGGCCAACCAGCTGGCGGCGCTGAAGAGTGATCATGGGGTTCCCTTGGGTAGGTGGGTTCTCGGCTGTCCGCACCATCGCAGGGCACTTCCCATTTTATCGAGCCGGTCCCTTCCGGGAGGCTCACTGGACGGTGAGGCTGCCCACGGGAGGGGGTGATCCTGATCAAGTTCGATACACGGTCAAGTCCGCGCCGTCGCGCCCCGGAGATGCGCCCCGGCATTAGAGTGACACCAGCCGCCGACAGCCCGGGCGGACGCGGATCAAAGGAGATGTTGCGTGTTTTCAAGCCCGTACCCCGACGTCGATGTTCCCAATCTCGGCATTTACGACTACCTCTTCGGCGCTCTGGCAGAGGAGGACCTGGACCGGGTCGCCGTCGTCGACGGCGCCAGCGGTGCGGAAACCACTTACCGGGAGCTCCGTGGGCAGATCGATGCCCTCGCCGGTGCCGTGGCCGCCCAAGGTCTCGGCGTCCACGGGGTGGCAGCCATCCTGTGCCCCAACGTTCCCGCCTTTGCGGCCGTCTTCCACGGTCTGCTCCGGGCAGGCGCCACGGTCACTACCATCAACTCGCTGTACACGGCGGACGAGATCGCCAACCAGCTCACCGACGCCGGCGCCGGCTGGCTCTTCACCGTCTCGGCGCTGCTGCCGGCCGCCCGGGAGGCCGCCCTAAGGACCGGGATCCCGGCGTCGCGGCTCGTGGTGCTCGACGGCGCCGACGGCCACCCCTCGCTGGGTGACTTGCTCGCCATGGGCGCGCCGGCGCCCCGCGTCTCGTTCGATCCGGCCACGCATGTGGCCGTGTTGCCTTATTCGTCCGGCACCACGGGCCGGCCGAAGGGTGTCATGCTCAGCCATCGAAATCTGATCGCCAACGTGGAACAGTCCAGGGGGCTGCTCGGCGTCGGACCCGAGGACCGGCTCCTGGCGCTGCTCCCTTTTTTCCACATCTACGGGCTGACCGTGCTGCTGAACCTCGCCCTGCGCCAGCGGGCCAGGCTCGTCACGATGCCCAGGTTCGATCTGCCCGAGTTCCTGCGGATCATCCAGGAGCACCGGTGCAGCTACCTGTTCATCGCACCTCCCGTGGCTGTGGCGCTGTCCAAGCACCCGCTGGTGGCCGAGTACGACCTCGGCTCGGTGCACACCACCCTCTCCGGCGCGGCGCCGCTGGACGGTGAGCTCGGCACCCGCCTGGCCGAACGGCTCGGCTGCCGGGTTCTGCAGGGCTATGGCATGACCGAGATGAGCCCGGTATCGCACCTCATCCCGCGCGACGGCCGCGGCGTCCCCGTCAGCTCTGTGGGCTACACGGTGCCGAACATGCAGTGCCGCCTCGTGGACCCGGCCACGGGGGAGGACATCCCCGTTCCCGCAAAAGGAACCAGCGCGCCGGGGCACCTGTTGTGCCGCGGGCCAAACGTGATGCTCGGCTATCTCAACCGGCCACAGGAAACCGCAGACACCCTGGACGCGGACGGCTTCTTGCGCACCGGGGACATCGCCACGGTGCGGGCGGACGGGGTTGTGACGATCGTGGACCGGCTCAAGGAACTGATCAAGTACAACGGCTACCAGATCGCCCCGGCGGAGCTGGAGGCGCTGCTTCTCACGCACCCCGGCATCGCGGACTCAGCGGTGATCGGATCCCTCGACGCCGACGGCCAGGAAGTGCCCAAGGCGTTCGTGGTCCGCCAGCCCGGCGCGGACGGCGATGCCCTGGATATGGCGGGCGTCATGGACTTCGTGGCGGCCAAGGTGGCGCCGTTCAAGAAGATCCGCCGGGTCGAATTCATCGAGGCCGTGCCGAAGTCCGCCTCAGGGAAAATCCTGCGCCGGATGCTCCAGTCCGCAGAGCCAGCCGCTGTGCCAGAGAAGCGGTAGCGCCTTAGTCGGCGTCGGTCTTGGCGATGTAGACGTCGCAGGGGGCGTTGTGGGCCACGCTGTTCGCAACGCTCCCCAAGACCCGGCCGATCCCGCTCATGCGGCGGTTGCCGACCACGATCATCCGGGCGCCGGTCCGTTCGGCTTCCCGGATCAGGGCCTCGGCGGGCTTGCCCCGGGCGGCGGCATGGGTGACGGTGGTGTCCGGGCGGCGCAGGCCGTCCGCCACCGTCCGCGCGACCTTCTCCGCGTTGCCGGCGTCGGAAATGATCCACTCGTCACTGCCGCTGCCGAAGACCTGGGTCCTGTCGCTGTCAAAGGCGCTGACCACATGAAGTGTCGCCCCCATGGAAACTGCGAGGTCGCGCGCGGTGTGCGCCGCCCGCAGGGCAGTTTCACTGCCGTCGACGCCGACAACGATAATTCCGGTCATGGACTGCTCCTCTTTCAACGAGTAATGCTGTTCAATGTGCCTGTTCGATGGGCCCTGCGGCTTAACGACTAGTGCTGTTTAACGAGCCCCAGCGAACCCTGCCGTGTTCACGCTACAGTGCGGCCAACGCGTCCCGCAGGACCGGCGCGAGCCGCCGCACGCCCTCACGGATCGATTCGGGCGGCACCGCGCTGAACGCCAGCCGGATCTTGTTCGACGGGTCGTCCGACGGTGTGAAGGCCGCTCCCGGGATGAAGACGACGCCGGCGTCGATGGCCTTCTTTAGCAGCGGGTAGGTGTCCACGCCTTCGGGCAGCGTAACCCACACGAAGAAGCCGCCGTCGGGTTGGGTCCAGCTCAGTCCGTCCGGCATGTATTCGGCCAGAGCGGCGAGCATTGCCTCGCAGCGTTCCTTGTACAGCCCGCGGTACGTCTCGATCTGGCCGCGCCAGTCGTAATCGCGCAGATAGGCCGATACCAGCATCTGGTTCAGGGTCGGCGGGCACAACGTGACGGCCTCTGATGCCAGGTAATACCGGCGTTGCAGGTGGGCCGGAACGAGGGCCCAGCCGATCCGCAGCCCCGGGGCGAAGATCTTGGAAAAGGAGCCCATGTAGATGACGTCGTCCGGGTTGGCTGCCCGCAAGGGAGTGAGCGGCTTGCCGTCGAAGCGGAGCAGTCCGTAGGGGTTGTCCTCCAGCACCAAGATATTCGCGCGTCGGCATATATCCACCACCGCTTGCCGGCGTTCTGCGGAAAGGGTGATCCCGGACGGGTTGTTGAAGCTGGGGATGGTGTAGAGGAACTTGATGTTTCTGCCGGCGGTCTGGAGGGCGGCGATTTTCGCCTCCAGCAGGTCCGGGACGATGCCGTCGCCGTCCATCGGCACGGCTTCGACCTCCACCTCGTAGGCCTCGAACGTGTTGAGGGCGCCCACATAGGTGGGATCTTCCACGAGGACCACGTCTCCTGGGTTGCAGAAGACCTTGGTGGCCACATCCTGCGCGGACTGCGAACCGGCCGTAATCACGATGTTGGCGGGGTCGGCGTCGAGGATCCCTTCCGCTGCCATAACCTCGCAGATCTGGGCGCGGAGTTCCTCGGTGCCCTGGCCGCTGCCGTACTGCAGGGCGGTCATCCCCTGGTCGGCGATGAGCTTCGCCGCGGTCTGGCCAAGGCGTTCCAGCGGCAGGGACTGCAGGTAGGGGCTTCCACCGGCGAGGGAAACGAGGCCGGGACGCATCGAGATGTCGAAGACGTCCCGGACTGCGGACTGCTTGATATTTGCTGCGCGCTCCGAGAACAGGATCTCGTGGCGGTGGGCGGACGTAGCCGCACGTTCGATTGCGTCAATGGCCTCGGCCGGAAGTACTGCTGCGGCGGCATCAAGTGTTTCGTGGGTCACAGTCCCTAGGATACTACCCATGTTGCACGGGAGGAAACGATTGTTTTCGAGCGCTTGGTTTCAGCTAGGCGCCGGCGCACACCGCACGTAATCCGGAACCCGCGAGGCCCCCGGCAGTTGCATGCTGCCGGGGGCCTCGCGGGGTGTTGTGGAGCGGAGTGCGGAGGGCCTAGGCCGCTTCCGCGGCGGGGGCCTCGGCCAGCGCGTCGAACACGCCCTTGATCTGCTCGACAACTTCGGCGTCGTCCTTGGGGTGGACCTCGGCGAAGCGGACCATCGAGCCGGGGACTGCCAGCTTGACGTTCTCGAGGACCTGGGCGCCGGCGATGCCGACGGCCTTGCGGGCCTCGTCCTGGGCCCAAACGCCGCCGAACTGGCCAAAGGCGGTTCCGACAACCGCGGTGGGCTTGCCGGACAGGGCGCCGGCGCCGAACGGGCGGGACAGCCAGTCAATGGCGTTCTTCAGCGACGCCGGGACGGTGCCGTTGTGTTCCGGCGTAACCAGCAGGATGGTGTCGGCGTCGTTGGCGGCGGCACGCAGGGCGGCGGCGGCCGCGGGCACCTGGCCTTCGACGTCAATGTCCTCGTTGTAGAACGGGATGTTGCCCAGGCTCTCGTGAATGACCACGTCCACCTGTTCCGGGGCGTTAAGCGCAATGGCCTCGGCCAGCTGCAGGTTGGTGGAGCCGGCGCGAAGGCTGCCGACGAGGGTGAGGATGGTCTTCTTGGACATGTGTACTCCTGTGCATCACGCCGCAGGATGGTTCCGGCGGCTGGCGGATCGTGGGGCTTTGGGGGCCTTCACCCATGCTAAACGGACTGCGGTCCGGTTATATTCCGAGGCGCTAGACTCAGCGGTGTGAGCCTCATCCCGATCCGTCCCGGTGCCCAGTCCGGGGGAGGGCGTCCCGCCGCGCCTGCCGCAGAATCCGGGCGCCGTGACGCGGCGCGCAACAGGGAACTGCTCCTTTGCGCCGCCCGGGAAATCGTCGAGGAATCCAGCGTCGACGCTCTCACCATGGACCGGCTGGCGCAGCGCGCCGGAGTCGGCAAAGGGACGATCTTCCGGCGGTTCGGCAGCCGTGCCGGGCTGATGATGGCCCTCCTTAGTGATGCCGAGGCCGAATTCCAGGGCCGGTTCATGTTCGGTCCGCCCCCGGTGGGTCCCGGCGCGCCGCCCCTGGAGCGATTGATCGCCGTGGGTTCCGCCCGCATTGCCTGGACCCTGGAGTTCGGGGAACTGGCCCGGGCCGCCGATGCCTCGGCCTACAACAGGTTCGATGTACCGCCGGCCGTCCTCTGGCAGCGCCACCTTGAGATGCTGTTGCGCGAAGCCGGCGTGACGGCGGACCCGTGGCTCATGGCGTCGGCCCTGGGGGCGGCGCTGGAGCCGGAACTGCTGCTCCATTCCGTCGGCGTGCACGGGATTGCGCCCGAGCGGCTCGCGGAAACCTGGCGGGAACTTGTCACGCGCGTCGTGGGCGGACCGTAGCGCGGCGTTGCCGGTTCCGCGGGCAAAATCCATTCCACGGAGTTATTCATAACGATCTGTAGTGGACCCGCCGTGTCGCGGCCGCCGGGAGCGCGGCGCGGCCCGGTATATGTGATAGCTTCCTCTGGAATGTGACCCGCAGCATAGTCCACCAGGACTCAGCCGTAAGGCCTGCGGGCGGCCGGAAACCAGCTGGCCTATGATCCCGGACCGGCGGCGGAACCCGCTTCCGTATGGGGGACGACGGAAGGATCGAAGTTGTGAATATTCTTGTCACCCCGGCAGGCGGACCGGCTCGTCCAGCCGCCGCCTTGGCGCCCGGATCCGCTCAGGCAATGGCGATCCAGAACTAGCCGCTCCATGCTTCGATACCTCGCCAAACGTGCCATCACGTATGTCTTCATGATCTTCCTGACCACCAGTGCCGGCTACCTCCTGGCGGTGAGCACACTGCAGCCGGCGCTGCTTGAGCAGGAGCGGATCCCGCGGCCCACCCCAGAGCAGGTGGTCAACTCCTTCCGGCTCAAGGGGCTGGATCCGACGCTCAACCCGTGGGAGCGCTACGTCGACTGGCTCACGGCCATCCTCACCCGCTGGGACTGGGGGCGGAGCCCCAACGGTGCCTTCATCAACGCCGAGTTCGGCGACCGGGTCTGGATCTCAACCCGGCTCTTCCTGGCTTCGATCATCCTGACCCTGGTGATCGGCGTCGCCCTCGGCGTCTACACCGCCGCCCGCCAGTACAAGGCCTCGGACAGGGTCATCACCTCGTACAGCTACCTCATGTACATCGTTCCCGCCCCGATCGCCTACTTCCTGGTGCAGCTCGGCGCCATCAACATCAACGAATCGGTCGGGGAGCGGGTCTTCTTCGTCACCGGCATCTCCACTCCGGGGCTCGACGGCGACGGCTGGGCCCAGGTCGTCGACATGCTCGCCCATTACGCCGTGCCCACTTTCGCCATCACGATTGTGGGCTGGGGCGCGTACCAGATCGCCCAGCGCCAGTACCTGTTGGACAACGTCAACGCCGACTTCGTAAGGACGGCACGGGCCAAGGGCCTGACGCGCAACCAGGCCATCAGCCGCCACGCCCTGCGGGTGTCCTTCATCCCCGTGGCGCAGAGCATTGCGTTCACCATCCCGGCCATCTTCGCCGGCGGCTTCTTCGCTGAGAAGATCTTCGCCTGGCACGGCGTCGGGTCCTGGTCCATCGACTCGATCGCCCTGCAGGACGTCAACGCGGCCACCGCTACCCTCGCCTACGGCTCCGTCATCTTCGCGGTCGGGGCGATCCTCGCTGACTTCGCCACCACGCTCGTCGACCCGAGAGTGCGGGTGCAGTAATCATGACCAACCTCAACACAATTGACCCGGCCGCCGTTCTCGACGAAGGAAAGATCGAAAGCGACGACGTCGTGATCGGCAAGTCGCGGATCATCCTGCGGCGCTTCCTGCGCAACCGGACTGCCGTCGCTGGCCTGGTCATCTTCCTGTCCTTGACCCTCCTGTCCTTTATCGGCGGCTTCTTCAGCAGCTGGGACAAGGAGACCATCGACCCTTTCAACATCGGCGTGCCGCCTTCCGCGGAGCATCTGCTGGGCACCTCCCAGGCCGGGATCGACCTCTACGCCCTGACCGTCGAGGGCACCAGGGTCTCCATCCTGATCGGCGTCGTCGTCGGCCTCGTCTCCGTGCTGATCGCCGCTGTCTACGGCTGCACCATGGCGTACTTCGGCCGCAAAGTGGACAAGGTCATGCTGTTCATCCTCGAAGCCCTGATCATGATGCCGGCCCTGCTGGTGGTTGCGGTGGCCACAAGCGGCGGCGCCAACGGCCTGAAGAACGCCGTCCCGAGCTGGCTGCTGCTCATCATCGTGCTGCTTGTCTTCAGCTGGATGGGCACCGCACGCCTGATCAGGTCCCTGTCGCTGTCACTCATGCAGCGTGACTTCGTCAAAGCCGCCCAGTACATGGGCATCCCGCCGCGCCGGATCGTCTGGCGGCACCTCGTGCCGAACATCGGCTCCCTGCTGGTCCTGGAAGTCACCCGCGGGGTCACCGGCGCCATCCTCGCCGAGGTCGCGTTTTCCTTCATCGGCATCGGCATCAAGGTCCCGGACGTGAGCCTGGGCGTGCTGATCGGCCAGTCCACCTCCCAGGTCTCCACCTTTCCGTGGATGTTCTGGGCTCCCCTGATCGTGATGTTCCTGCTGACCGGCTCGCTGGCCATGATGAACGATGGCCTCCGCGACGCGTTCGACCCCAGCTCCAGCTCCGTTGGCCGCGCCAAGCGGAGCAACGCCCGTACTGGCAAGACACTCACGGGCAAGACACAGAAGAAGAACAAATGACCAGCAATACCACCGCACGGGACACCGCCCAGAGCACCGCCGAGCGCCTCCGCGTCGCCGGGCTGCACGCTCCTACCGACGCGGTCCTCTCCGTCCGGGACCTCAATGTCCGGTTCAACACGGAAAACGGCGTGGTGCATGCGGTGCGCGGCATCGACTTCGACGTGCTGCCCGGCAAGACGCTGGGCATCGTGGGCGAGTCCGGCTCCGGCAAATCGGTCACGTCCATGGCGATCATGGGCCTGCTGCCACCGACGGCGGAAATCAGCGGTTCCGTCCGGCTCAAGGGCAAGGAACTGCTGGGACTCAGCGACAAGGCCATGTGCAACTACCGCGGCAACGACCTCGCCATGGTGTTCCAGGATCCGCTGTCCTCCCTGACCCCCGTGTACACGGTCGGCACCCAGATCGTCGAGGCCCTGACCGTCCACAACCCGACCATGAGCAAGCAGGCCAAGGAAGCCCGCGCCGTCGAACTCCTGGGCCTGGTCGGCATCCCCAGCCCCAAGGACCGGCTCAAGGCGTTCCCGCACGAGTTCTCCGGCGGCATGCGCCAGCGCGTCATGATCGCCATCGCGATTGCCAACGACCCGCGGGTACTGATCGCCGATGAGCCGACGACGGCGCTGGACGTCACCATCCAGGCGCAGGTCCTCGAGGTGCTCCACGCCGCGCAGGAGGAGACCGGCGCCGCCGTCGTCATGATCACGCACGACCTCGGCGTGGTCGCCGGCATGGCCGACGACATCATGGTCATGTACGCCGGCCGGCCGGTGGAAACCGGCAGCGTCGACGACATTTACTACAGCCCGCGGATGCCCTACACCATGGGCCTGCTCGGAGCGGTACCGCGTGTGGACGTCGCGGAAAAGACCTCGCTGGTCCCGATCGAGGGCATCCCCCCGAACCTCACCAACCCGCCCACTGGCTGCTCCTTCGCGCCGCGTTGCCCGCTGGCCAGCGAGGCGTGCCTCGACGGCGAACCGGACCTGCGGACGGTGGTTCCCGGCACGGAACACCGTGCCGCGTGCATCAAGAGCGAAGCACTCGCCGACGTCGACGCCCACGCCGTTTTCGCCGCTCCGGCCGTGCCCGTATCCCGCTTTGACCGGCTTCCGCGGCACGAGCGCAAGACTGTCCTGGAACTGCGGGACGTCAAGAAGCACTTTCCCCTAATGAAGGGCGCCCTGCTCAAGCGCAGGATCGGCACGGTGAAGGCCGTGGACGGGCTGAGCTTCGATATCCGCGAGGGCGAGTGCTTCTCGATCGTGGGGGAGTCCGGCTGCGGAAAAACCACCACCCTGCTGGAAATCATGGAATTCCACAAGGACCAGGACGGCGAAGTGGTGATCGGCGGGCTGAGCAACAAGCACGCCGCCGACGCCAAGGCCAAGGGTGCCATGCGCAGGGAACTGCAGATGGTGTTCCAGGATCCCACCGGGGCGCTGGATCCGCGCTTCACCGTCTACGAGGTCCTGGCCGAGCCGATGGAAAACCTGGGCATGTCCAGGCCGGCCATCCGGAAGCGGATCATGGAGCTCATGGAGCTGGTGGGCCTGCAGGCGGACCACGTCAACCGTTTCCCCAACCAGTTCTCCGGCGGCCAGCGCCAGCGCATCGGCATTGCCCGCGCCCTCGCCGTGAACCCCCGGCTGGTTGTCCTGGACGAACCCGTCTCCGCCCTCGACGTGTCAGTGCAGGCCGGCGTCATCAACCTCCTGGACAAGCTCCGGGCCGAACTCGGCCTGAGCTACCTCATGGTGGCGCATGACCTCTCCGTGGTCCGGCACATCTCCAACCGCGTTGCCGTCATGTATCTGGGCAAGATCGTGGAGATCGGAGACGTCGACGCCGTCTTCGACAACCCCCGCCACCCCTATACCCGGGCCCTGCTCTCCGCGATCCCGGTACCGGATCCGGAGCTGGAGCGCACCCGCGAACGGATCATCCTCCAGGGCGACCTGCCCTCGCCGTTGGAGGCGCCGGCAGGCTGCAACTTCGCCACCCGCTGTCCCGTGTTTGCGGCCCTGCCGCCGGCCAAGCAGGAGAAGTGCCTGACCCTCGAGCCCGTCCTGGAACCGGCCGCCACCGACCAGCAGTTCGCCTGCTTCTACCCGGACGGCGAACTGGACGCGGACATGGTGGTTGTCCACGAAAACCACTGACCCACCCGGTAAGCAACATCCGGAGCACGAATCCGCCAGACCACCCATGCATCACACTCGCACGAAAAAAATGAAGGGGATCTCATGAAAAATCGCACCAAGATCGGCGCCCTCACCGCCGTCGTGGCGGCGCTTGCGCTGACTGCCTGCGGCAGCGGTGGCGCCTCCACCACCGCCGAGAGCGCCAAGGCACAGGATGCCTCCGGCGACCTCAGCAAGCTCGTCAGCGTCAACGCCAAGAAGGCCGGCGACTTGAAGCAGGGCGGCACCGTGACGCTGCCCCTGGGCAACATCGGACCGGATTTCAACGGCTTCTCCAACGCGGGCAACTCAGCGGACAACACCGAACTGCACTACCCGATCGACGAAGCCGGCTACGTCGGCTGCTGGAAGCTGGATTTCGACGGCACCGCCAACCTCAACAAGAACTTCTGCGAAGACTTCAAGAGCGAAGTCAAAAACGGCAAGCAGACCATCACCATCAAGATCAACCCGAAGGCCGCCTACAACGACGGCACTCCGATCAACGCCGCCACGTTCGAAAACACGTGGAAGATGCTCAACGGCAAAAACAAGGACATCGACATCGTCAGCTCCGGCGCCTACGAGTTCATCGACTCCGTCAAGGCCGGAAGCAGCGACAAGGAAGTCGTTGTGACCACCACGCAACCGGTGTACCCGCTCAGCGATATGTTCGGGGGATTCATCCCGCAGGCCGTCAACACCCCGGAACTGTTCAACACCGGCTTCTCCGGCGAAATGCACCCGGAGTGGATGGCCGGCCCGTTCAAGGTCGACAAATACGACTCTGCCGCGAAGACTGTCTCCCTTGTTCCCAATGACAAATGGTGGGGAGACAAGCCGGTCCTGGACAAGGTGATCTTCCGCCAGCTCGAGGCAAGCGCCGAGATCGCCGCCTTCAAGAACGGCGAGGTCGACATGGCCGACGGCCGCACGCTGACCAAGTACAAGCAGCTTGAAGGCTCCAAGAACTCCGAGGTCCGCCGCGGCCAGCGCCTCTTCGCCGGCGGCCTGAACCTCAACGCACTGAAGGCGCCGCTCACCGACGTCGCCGTCCGCAAGGCCATCTTCACCGCCGTTGACCGTCCCGCCATCCGCGCCGTCCGCTTCGGCGGCCTGAACTGGGACGAGAACAGCTCGGGCTCGATGATGCTGATGCCGTTCTCGAAGTACTACCAGGACAACTACCCGGTCAAGGAAACCGGCGCCGCCGCGGCCAAAAAGGTCCTGACCGAGGCCGGCTACAAGGCCAACGCCAAGGGCATCATGGAAAAGGACGGCGTCCCGGCGTCGTTCAAGATCACCAACTTCGGCGACGACCCCACCGCACTGGCCACCGTGCAGACGCTGCAGAAGCAGCTCCAGGCGGCCGGCATGGAAGTTGGCATCGACCAGCGCGGCGACGCCGACTTCGGCAAGGTGGTTGGCAGCCGTGACTTCCAGCTCACCATCAGCGGCTACACGGTGGGCGCCGACGCCACCTCCGCCGTGAAGCAGTTCTACGAGTCCACGACCAACGAGAACAAACTCGGCGATGCCGAGCTGGACAAGGCCATCAAGGACCTCGCGTCCATCCAGGACGACGCCCAGCGCAACAAGGCCGCCATGGACGTCGAGAAGAAGCACATGGAAAAGTACTTCTCCATGGGCGTCATCATGAACGGCCCGCAGATCTACTTCGCCCGCACCGGCCTGGCCAACTACGGCGCCAGCCTGTTCCAGACCCCGGACTGGAGCGTCGTCGGCTGGCAGAAGAGCTAGCACCAGCCAGCTGAGAAGCACCAAGCAATAACAAGCAGCACGGCCGAGGCCGGCGCCCCCGGACGCATCCGGGGGTGCCGGCCTCGTTCGCTTAACCGGCCACCCGCTCAACCAACCCGACGGGTCCAACTACCAGGGCGGGCGGTAGCCTAGGCACCATGAGCAACGATTCAGCCCGGCCGATCCGCACCGCCGTCGCCGGTTTCGGCCTCTCGGGCAGCGTCTTCCACGCCCCGTTCATCGCCGCAAACCCCGCCTATTCGCTGGATGCCATCTCCACTTCCGACGCCGGCCGGCAGTCTGCCGCCGCGCGCAGCTACCCGGCGGCCCGGATCGTTGATACCCCGGCCGCTATCTTGGAGTTCGCCGGTGAGCTGGACCTGCTGGTGCTCGGCACGCCGCCCGCCACCCACTATCCGCTGGCGAAGGCGGCGCTGGAAGCCGGGCTCGACGTCGTCGTCGACAAGCCGTTCGCCGTGCGCAGCGCCGAGGGGCAGGATCTCATCGACCTGGCCGCGCGGCTGGGCCGGGTGCTCACGGTGTTCCAGAACCGGCGCTGGGACGGTGACTTCCTTACGGTGAAAGCCCTCGTAGACGCGGGTGCCCTCGGCGCGGTGGCCCGGTTTGAGTCCCGCTTTGAGCGGTGGTCGCCCGAGGTCGCCAAGGCGTGGAAGGCGGCCGCGACGGCCGACGACGGCGGCGGGGTGCTGTTTGATCTCGGCACCCACCTGCTGGACCAGGCACTGCAGCTCTTCGGGCCGGCGACGGTGACGCACGCGGAACTGCAGGTCCGGCGGCCGGGCGAGAAAGCTGACGACGACGTCTTCGTGGCCCTGCGGCACGGCTCCGGGGTAACCAGCCACCTTTGGATGAACATGCTGTGCGCCCAGCAGGGTCCGCGCTACCGGATCCTGGGCAGCGGGGGCGGCTTCACCAAGCACGGCGTGGACCCGCAGGAGCCCTACATCGTGGCCGGCGGCGGCCCGCTGGACGCCGACTACGGCGTGGAGGACCCGGACTGGGCCGGGCTGCTGGGACGCGACGGGCATCTGGACCGGCTGCCCACCGAGCGCGGCGCCTACCCGGAGTTCTACCGGATCCTGGCCGCAAAGATCGCCGACGGCGGTGCCGCCTCTGCGCTGCCCGTCCCCGTCGACCCCGCGGGCCCGCTTCAGGTGCTGCAGCTGATCGAGCAGGCCCGGTCCCTGGCCTGAGCCGGCCTTAAACAACAATCGACTGCTCCGTAACTGCCGTTCTGGGGGTCCAAAAGGGCGGTTACGGAGCAGCCGATGAAGTGTTGGCTACGCGGAAACCAGCTGGTTACGCGGAGACCAGTTCGTGCCAGTCGGCGACGAGGGGCAGGTTGTGCGCCTCGGAGACCGAGCGGTGCGCAACCTTGCCGCCGGCGATGTTCAGGCCGGCGGCCAGGGCGGCGTCGCGCTCGAACGCAGCCTTGACGCCCAGGTTCGCCAGTGAGACGGCGTAGCGAAGGGTGACGTTGGTCAGCGCGTACGTGGAGGTGTTCGGGACGGCGCCGGGCATGTTGGCGACGCAGTAGAAGATCGTGTTGTGGACCTTGTACGTCGGTTCCTGGTGCGTGGTGGGGTGGGTGTCCTCGAAGCAGCCGCCCTGGTCCACGGCGATGTCCACCAGCACGGAGCCGGGCTTCATCCGGGACACGAGCTCGTTGGTGACGAGCTTAGGGGCCTTGGCGCCGGGGATCAGGACCGACCCGATGACGAGGTCGGCGTCAACGACGGACTTCTCGATCTCGTAGGCGTTGGAGGCAACCGTCTTCAGCCGGCCCTGGTACTGGGCATCCAGTTCGCGCAGGCGGTTGATGTTGATGTCCAGGATGGTGACGTCGGCACCCAGGCCGAGCGCCATCGCGGCGGCGTTGGTGCCGGCAACACCGGCGCCCAGGACAACCACCTTGGCCGGGCGGACACCGGGGACGCCGCCGAGCAGCACACCCTTGCCGCCGGCCGGAGCCATCAGCGATGTGGCGCCCACCTGGACGGACAGGCGTCCGGCAACCTCGGACATCGGCGCCAGCAGCGGCAGGGTCCGGCCTTCCTGGACGGTCTCGTAGGCGATGGCGGTGACGCCGGAGTTGACCAGTTCCTGGGTCAGTTCCGGCTCGGCGGCCAGGTGCAGGTAAGTGAAGAGGATCAGGCCCTTGCGGAAGCGGTGGTATTCGGCCTTGACCGGTTCCTTGACCTTCATGACCATGTCGGCGCGTGCCCACACGTCATCGGCGTCGGCCACGATCTCGGCGCCGGCGATCGCATATTCCTCGTCCGTGATGCCCGAGCCCAGGCCCGCGCCGCGCTCGACGAGGACGGAGTGGCCGTGGGTGCGGAACTCGTGGACGCCAGCAGCGGTGATGGCGACGCGGAATTCGTTGTTCTTGATCTCTTTGGGTACACCGATGATCATTTATAGCTCCAGTGGATGTTGGCTTCATGGGCCTGGATGAGCGGGGGATTCGTACTTCCAGAATAAATCCCGCTGTGAGGCACGCGACAGGTGCCCCTGCCGCGCCTTGGCCGTCGCCCGCGTAATTCCGGGATTTTTCAAATCCGGGTATAGACATTTGTCGAGGCGCCGGGCGTCAGGTGTCGGCTGGTGTCCGTCACGAATGCATTCGCAGTGCGGCGGGCCCGGGCAGTAGTCTGGCAGGATGCAGCAGCAGGACGTGGAGCAGCTCGTGGAGCAGGTGGCGCAGCGGCTGGGCCGCGGCCTCTCCCTCGAGGACCTCGACGGTTTGCTCCTCGCCTACAGCTCCAACCAATCCCATGCGGACCGCGTCCGGGTGAACTTCCTGCTCAGCAAGCGAGTCCCCGTGGACGTCATCGCCTGGCAGCTCTCCCACGGGATTGCGACGGCGGTCCGGCCGGTCGTCGTGCCGGCCAACGAAGATCTCGGCATGCTGGGCCGTGTGTGCGTGCCGCTGCTGGTGCGCGGCTTCCGGGTGGGGTACCTCTGGGTCCAGCTCGACGCCGAGGAACCAAGCGCCGCGACCGTCCTCGCCCAACTGCAGGACGTGGCACCGGAGCTGGAGCAGCTGTCCTCCCTGCTGCTGGATTCCAACACGGCCGAAACCGAGTTCCGCCGCCGCCGCGAACAGGAGTTCCTGGCCGCCTGCGCCGGCGAGGCCAACGCGGCGGCGGCCGTGGCGGGCTGGAAAGAGGTCCAGGGCAAGGGGCCCTGGCAGTTGGTGACCGTCCTGGACGCCGATGGCTGGGCCGGGGGCTCGGACCCCATCGCCGACACACTCATTCACCGCTCCGCGGCGCTGCAGGCGACCATCGGGGTGGACGCCGCCCTGTTCAGCGCCGGGACGGAGACCCACGCGGTGGTGCTCTTCAAGGAATCCACGGGACGCGCGGACCACGCCCAGGTGCTGGTCCACTACCAACTGGAACTCGCCAAACGCTCCGGGCGCACCGTCCGGCGGATCATCCTGGGCACGAGCGAGGGATTTGCCAAGCCGCGGGAGCTCGCCGAGGCCTACCGGCAGTCACGGCAGGCGGCCCAGGCCGCGGCAGTGGATCCGCAGCTGGGCGAGCTCGTCGACTGCCGGGCTACCGGCGTCTACCAGCTCCTGGCCTCGGCCGGCGGCGGCGCGGGGGCCTGGGCAGACGCGGGATCCGTGTATTTCCGCATCCTCGAGGACCATGACCGCAACCACGAGCTGCTGCCCGTCCTGGAGCTGTTCTACGACAACGACGGCTCGGTCCAGGAAGTCGCGGCCAAGCTGCACCTGCACCGGAGCAGCATCTACAACCGGCTCGGCCGGATCCGCCAGCTGCTGGGCGTGGATCCGTTGAAGGGAATGGTGCGGTTGGAACTACATGCTGCGCTCAAAGCACGGCGCTGGGCCGGCCGGCCGCGGATCTAACCCTGATTTGAGCCTGATTTGAGCCCGCGGCCTAGCCCTCGCGCTTGGAGGAGTCGGCGTCGAGGGCCACGTTCGCGTCCTGGCCGGCGTCGGGACCGGGATGGCGGACGGCGCTCCGTCGGCGGGTAATCCGGCTGTCCACCCAGAGTGAGACTGCAACGAACGCGACGCCGCTGGCCAAATAAGTGGCGGTGATGTTCAGGCCCATCGCGGTTCCGAGGATGCCAGCGAGCAGCATGGCGGCGATGCCTGCCATGATGTGCCACCCTCTGAATTTACCCACAATTCAAGCGTAACCCGCGCGATATCAGTGTTTCCGCGCGCGAGCGGGATCGTTGCTTGATCCTTATCACTGCTTCATGAAGCATCTCTTCATTAAGCATCTGTTCATTGAACACCGGCGCCCTCGTCATCCTGGCCGGCCGGCGAACTGGCGCCCGCACTATGCTACTTCTGCGTTTCGAGCCACGCCATGATGTCCGCCAGCCGGATCCGTCGGTGCGTTCCGCGGTATTCGACCGGGATCTCGCCGCGGTCGGTCATGTTCCGCAGGTACGTGTGCGAGATCCCCGCAAGCTCTGCGGCCCGGGACGTCGTGAGCATCTCCTCGACGCTGCTGACCGTAACGGCCTCGCCGCGGCTGAAGCGGCCCAGCAAATCGACGACGGCGTCCCGCGCCGCGGGCGGCAGCCGGTGGACGGTGCCGTCGACGAACACGGTGATGTCGTGGCTGCCGTCAAGGGCGTACCGGAGTTTCTGCGCATCCTCGGCCGGGAGGCCGGCCGTCACCCGGGGAGCTATCAGTGCCATGTGTGCATCCTAGCGGCAGCATCGCAGCGCGAGGGTCCGTCGGTGGGCCGGTCCGCGGGCCCACCGACGGACCCGCGGTTACAGCCCAAGGTCCTCCAGGACCGGCAGTTTTGCCCGGACCCATGCCCGGGCCTCAGTTGCGCTCGGTGCGGACAAGGCCAGCTTGGCCAGCTCCTGCGCTTCGGCCAGGGTGACAGTCTTCAGCACGGCGGCCACGGCCGCGATGGAACGCGCCGTCATGGACAGCGTGGTGACGCCCAGCCCCGTGAGGACGACTGCGAGGGCCGGGTCCGCGGCAGCCTCGCCACACACGCCCACCGGCTTGTTGTGCCCCTCGGCCGCCGAACCTTCCACCGTCAGGCCCACGAGCCGCAGTACGGCCGGCTGCCACGGGGTATTCAGGGCGGCCAGCGGGCCGAGCTGGCGGTCGGCGGCCATGGCGTACTGGGTGAGGTCGTTGGTGCCCAGGCTTGCGAAGCCGACTTCGCGGAGGATGGCCTCTGCCGTCAGGGCAGCCGACGGGACCTCCACCATGACGCCCGGAGTCTTGATCCCTGCCGTGGCGCACAGCGCGGCAAAACGGGCCGCCTCCTCCGCGGTGGAAATCATCGGGGCCATCACCCAGACGTCGGCCTCGGATGCCTTCTCGGCCAGGGCGATCGCCTGCAGCTGGCGCTCCAGGACCCCCGGCGTAGTGAAATCGGTCCGGTAGCCGCGGACGCCCAGGGCGGGGTTGGGCTCGGTGGCGTCCGTCAGGAACGGCAGCGGCTTGTCCGCGCCGGCGTCGAGCGTACGGAGCACTACTTTCTTGCCCGGGAAGGCGTCGAAGACGCCCTTGTAGGCGGCGGCCTGTTCCTCCACGGTCGGTTCGGTGTCCCGCTCCAGGAAACAGAACTCGGTCCGGAACAGCCCTACACCCTGGGCGTTCAGGCCGGCCGCGGCCACGGCGTCCTTGGCGCCGCCGACGTTGGAGAGGAGCGGAACGAGGTGGCCGTCCGACGTCGTGCCCGTCCCGTCAAAGGCGGACAGCAGCGACGCCGTGGCGGCCCAGTGGGCTGCTGCCGCGCGCTGGGACTCATCCGGGTTCGCGGTGATGAGGCCCGCCGCACCGTCCACGTACACCTCGGTGCCGTCGGCGAGCTCGTCGACCCCGACGGCGGCGACCACGGCCGGCAGGCCCAGCGACCGGGCGATGATCGCGGTGTGCGACTGCGGGCCGCCGCCGGCGGTGACGAGGGCCAGGACCTTCTCCGGATCCAAGGTGGCGGTATCGGCCGGGGCCAGGTCCTCGGCGATGAGGATGAACGGGGTGGAGGACACGGGAATGCCCGGCGCGGGAACTCCGCGCAGTTCCGCCACGATCCGGGACCGGACATCCAGGACGTCCGTGGCGCGCTCGGCCATGTAACCGCCGAGGTTGTGCAGCATTTCCGAGACGGAGGCGCCGGCTTCCCAGATCGCCCGCTGACCGGACGTGCCGCGGCCGATCAGTTTGGCGGCGGATTTGAGCAGCATCGTGTCGGTGGCCATGAGGGCCGTGGCCTCGAGGACGGCCTTGCCGTCGCCGGTGACGGTCTCGGAACGGGCCTTGAGTTCCTCGTGGACGGATTTCGCCGCGGCCTTCAGTGCCGCCGTCGCCTCCTCCGCCGTGACGCCGGAGGGAAGCTGCTCTCCGGTGGGCGGTTCGCTGATCGGTTTGGGCATCTGCCGGATGGTGCCGATGATGCGGCCGGGGCTAACGCCTACTCCTGGGAAGTTCTGCACTGAAGGTCCTCATTCTCTGTCGTAGGCCAGTGGCCACTAAGCCGGTAAACCAGGTGCCGCCGCTGACCCTGCTGATCATTTGTGCCTGCGGCTGACGGCTACGTCAACGGGCGGGTTACGGCACCTGCAAAAATTGTATGTGATGCAGTTCATATAGCGTTGCTATAGGTGCTAGGGTAGCGGTTATGAGTATCGATGGCCAGCTACCACCCAAGGCCCGGCTGCTGCGCGCGGCCGCCGAGCTGCTGGCCAACTCGGGCGGATCCGCGGTCTCGACCCGCCAGGTCACACAGCTGGCCGGTGTCACGGCACCGACCCTCTACCACCACTTTGGTGACAAGGAAGGGCTGTTCGACGCCGTCGTCGCAGCAGGTTTTGACGAATATGTCGCGGGCGAACGTGACTTCGCGCCCTCTGGCCAACCGCTGGAGGACATCCGGAGGATGTGGGACAACCATGTACAGTTTGGGCTGAAACAGCCGGAACTGTACCTCGTCATGTTTGGCAATATCCGCCCTGAGAGCCGTCCGGCGATCGTCGCCGATGCCGAGGCCCTCATGGAGGAGATGCTCAACAAGGCGGCCGTCTCCGGCCAGCTCAACGTCCCGCCCAAGGAGGCGGCCAGGTCCATCCTGGCGGCCAACGTGGGCGTGACCCTCATGCTGATCGCGGAAAAGGTGCCGGAGCGGAACCTCGAGCTCTCCGCCATGACCCGCGACGCCATGATCTTTGCGGTTTCCACCGAACAGGCCCGGGACAACGGTTCTGTCGACAGCGGAAAATCCTCAGTGGTTGTGGCGGCCATCGCATTGAACGCAGCACTCCAGGCGTCCCACTCGGACCAGCTCTCCAGCTCGGAACTCAAGCTCTTCCTCGAATGGCTCCACCGGATCTCCAACAGCTCCACCAGCTAGCTCGGCGAAATTATCGGACCATCCTGCAAAGCAGCGGGAATGACGGTTAGGAACTCACATGGCAACAGAGACAGTTGCGAAACCGCGCACCAGCATGCGCGTCCACGTGCAGAAATTCGGGACGTTCCTGTCCGGAATGATCATGCCCAACATCGGCGCCTTCATCGCGTGGGGCTTCATCACGGCGCTCTTCATCCCGGCGGGCTTCTTCCCCAACGCGGAGCTCGGCAAGCTTGTCGGGCCCATGATCACGTATATGCTCCCGCTGCTGATCGGTTACACGGGCGGCCGGATGGTCTACGGCGTGCGCGGCGGCGTGGTGGGTGCGGTGGCCACCATGGGTGTGATCGTCGGTACGGACATCCCCATGTTCATCGGCGCCATGATCCTGGGGCCGCTCACGGGGTGGCTCATGATGAAGGCGGACAAGATCTGGGAAGGGCGCGTCAAGCCCGGCTTCGAAATGCTGATCGACAACTTCTCGGCAGGCATCCTTGCCGCCGCCATGGCGGTCGTCGGCATGCTGGTGGTCGGCCCCATCGTGAAGGCCTTCAGCAATGGCGCCAGCGCCGTGGTGGAATTCCTGGTCACCAACGGCCTGCTGCCCTTCACGAGCATCTTCATCGAGCCCGCAAAGGTCCTGTTCCTTAACAATGCCGTCAACCACGGCATCCTCACCCCGCTGGGCACGCAACAGGCGCTTGAGCAGGGCAAGTCCATCCTGTTCCTGCTCGAAGCCAACCCCGGTCCGGGCTTCGGCATCCTCCTCGCCTTTTCATTCTTCGGCAAGGGTCTGGCCAAGGCATCCGCGCCGGGCGCAGCGGTGATCCAGTTCGTCGGCGGTATCCATGAGATCTACTTCCCGTACGTCCTGATGAAGCCGATGACGATCTTCGCCGCAATCGGCGGCGGCATGACCGGCATCTTCACGCTCGTCGTCACCGGCGCCGGACTCCGGTCCCCGGCAGCCCCGGGCAGCATCATCGCGGTCTACGCCTCAACAGCACGCGACAGCTACGTCGGCGTGACGCTCTCCGTCCTGTTTGCCACCACGGTGTCCTTCCTGATCGCCTCGGTGGTCCTGAAAGCCAGCAAGGCGCCCGCCGAAGACGACCTCGACCAGGCCACTCACCGGATGGAGGCCCTGAAGGGCAAGAAGAGCTCGGTTTCCGCGGCCCTGATCGGTGAGGGCGTGGGTGCCAGCGGCGTCGCCGTCCTCGCCACCCCGATCAAGAACATCGTCTTTGCCTGCGACGCCGGCATGGGCTCCAGCGCGATGGGCGCCTCGGTGCTCCGCAACAAGATCAAGGCTGCCGGATTCCCGGACGTCAAGGTCACCAACTCCGCCATCGCCAACCTCACCGACACGTACGACGTCGTCATCACCCACCAGGACCTGACCGAACGGGCCAAGCCCGCGACCGCCAGCGCCGTGCATGTCTCGGTGGACAACTTCATGAACAGCCCGCGGTACGACGAGATCGTGGAACTGGTCGAGGCCAGCAACACGGAAGCAGACACGACGGACGCGGGAGCGGCCACTGCCGCGGCCGCCACCACAGAGGCCCCCGCGGAGGCCGAGCCGGACGCTGAGACGGGCGCCGATACGGGTCCTGCGGGTATCCTGGTGGCCGAAAGCGTCGTCCTCAACGGCACCGCCACAACGCGGGACGCCGCGATCGACGAGGCCGGGCAGCTGCTGCTGGACCGCGGCGCCGTCGACTCCGGCTACGTTGACGCCATGCACGAACGCGAGGAATCCGTCTCCACCTACATGGGCAGCTTCCTTGCGATTCCGCACGGCACCAACGCCGCGAAGGACCACATCATGAAGTCCGCGGTGTCGGTAATCCGCTACCCGAACGGCATCGACTGGAACGGTAAGGAAGTGAAGTTCGTGGTCGGCGTGGCCGGTGTCAACAACGAACACCTGCACATCCTGTCCTCGATCGCCAAGGTCTTCACCAACAAGGCCCAGGTGGCCCAGCTTGAGGCGGCCACCACGGTTGACGAAGTGCTGGCCCTGTTCGGAAAGGTGAACTCCTAGTGAAGGCTGTTCATTTCGGAGCCGGAAACATCGGGCGCGGATTCGTGGGCCTGCTGCTGCACGAGGCGGGGTATGAGGTGGTGTTCGCCGACGTCGCGGACGCCCTCATCACCGAGCTGGCCGCCACGGACAGCTACCAGGTCCACGAAGTGGGAGAGAACCCCGCCGTCCGTACCGTCGAGAACTTCCGTGCGCTGAACTCCGGCACCCAGGAAACCGCCGTCGTCGCGGAAATCGCGACGGCGGACATCGTCACCACCGCCGTCGGGCCACACATCCTGAAGTTTGTGGCGCCTGTGATCGCCAAGGGGATCGCCGCCCGCGCCCCCGGGCTGGCGCCGCTGCAGGTGATGGCATGTGAGAACGCGATCAACGCAACCAACATCCTGAAGTCCGAAGTCGCTGCCCAGTGGGATCCGGCCGCCGGGTCCCTGGACAATGCCGCCGTGTTTGCCAACACGGCGGTGGACCGGATTGTGCCCAACCAGGAGGCCGGGCAGGGCTTGGACGTCACGGTGGAGACGTTCTATGAGTGGGTGATCGACCGCACGCCGTTCGCCGGGAAGGAACCGGCGATCCCGGGCGCGACCTTCGTGGACGATCTGGAGCCGTACATCGAACGGAAGCTGTTCACCGTCAACACGGGCCATGCGGCGGCGGCCTACTTCGGTTTCGAGGCCGGCCTGGGCAAGATTTCCGAGGCCATGGCCGATCAGGACGTCGCGGCCGACGTGCGCGCCGTCCTGGATGAGACCAAGGAGCTGCTGGTGGCCAAGCACGGCTTCAACCGCGGGGATCAGGAAGCGTACGTGGAGAAGATCCTGGGCCGCTTCTCCAACCCGCACCTGCCGGACACCGTCAACCGGGTGGGCCGTGCCCCGCTGCGCAAACTCAGCCGGCACGAACGCTTCATCGGCCCCGCTGCCGAGCTGGCCGAACGCGGAATTGTCCCCGAGGCGCTGCTCGGGGCGATCGCCGCGGCCCTGCGCTTCAAGGATCCGGCCGACGCCGAGGCCGTGGAGCTGGCGAAAATTCTCTCCGCGTCCACGCCGGACGAGGCCACGGAGACGGTCACCGGCCTGGCGGCGGACCACCCGCTCTTTGCCGCGGTCTCGTCCCTTATCGAGGAAGCCAAGGCTGTCGTCTAGCCCTCCTGCCACGCCGAGCACTGAAATGCCGACGCCGGAACCCGCCTGGGTTCCGGCGTCGGCGCGCTTTCCGATGCGCTATCACTTATGGCTCCTGGCCGGTTTTAGCGACCAAGAATGAAAGGGCAACTCGGTTTCCTTGACCATTAGGTAGCCTAACTGTTAGGCTACCTAACTATGAACGCCAGTGAACCGGCCCCCGGCCTTCTCGCCCTCGCCCAGGACTTCCGCGAGGCCCTGCGCCACAGCATCTACCTCGTTCGCCGTCTGGACGCCGACGGCGAGCTCAGCGCCGCCCAGCTCAGCATGCTCAAGATGCTGATGGACGCCGCACCCGGCTCGGGTGGCAGTGCTTCCTCCGCCAGCGGAGTGCGGGTGGGCGAAATCGCCCGGAACCTCGGCGTCAAAGTGCCGAGCGCCACCGAGCAGATCATCAAGCTCGAGCGTGCCGGCCTCGCCCGCCGGGAACCGGACCCCAACGACTCCCGCGCCGTCCGGGTGACCCTCACGGAGGCCGGCACCGCCGCCGTCGCATCTGCCAATGAGCGCCGCAACGCCGTACTGGCCGGCATCCTCTCGTCCCTCTCGGACGATGACCGCGCCGCCCTCGCCGCTGCCCTGCCGGTCATGGGCAGGATCAACGCGACGCTCCAGGCCTGACATCTAACCGAAATTCCCATCATTTAGGAGTGCCCCATGCACGGCCACCCCGCCGACACCCTGCCGGCAGCCGAAGTTACCCTCGAAGCCGAGAAGGCCTCACTACTCAAACAGCCCAAGGCGGTGTGGGCGACGGCCCTGGCGGCAGTATTCGCCTTCATGGGCATCGGGCTGGTGGACCCCATCCTGCCGGCGATCGCCAAGAACCTGGACGCCTCCCCGAGCCAGGTGTCGCTGCTTTTTACGAGCTATTTCCTGGTGACCGCCGTCGCCATGCTGATCACGGGCTACGTCTCCTCCCGGATCGGCGGGAAGCGGACGCTGCTGATCGGACTGGCGGTGATCGTCGTGTTCGCCTCACTGTCCGGCACCTCGGGCAGCGTGGCTGAGCTCATCGGCTTCCGGGCCGGCTGGGGATTGGGCAACGCCCTGTTCGTGGCCACGGCGCTGGCCGTGATTGTCGGCGTCGCAAGCGGCGGTGCCGGCACGGCGATCATCCTGTACGAGGCCGCCCTCGGCCTGGGAATTTCCCTCGGCCCGCTCCTGGGTGCAGTGCTGGGCGGCTGGCAGTGGCGCGCACCGTTCTTCGGCACGGCCGTACTGATGGCCTCCGCCTTCATCGCGCTCATTGCCCTGCTGCCCAAGACCCCGCTGCCCGAGCGGAAAGTCCGGCTCCGGGATCCGCTGCTTGCCCTGGGGCACAGGGGGCTCCGGACGACGGCGGCCAGCGGCCTGTTCTACAACTACGGCTTCTTCACCGTACTCGCCTTCACGCCCTTCATCCTCGGCATGGACGCCTACGGGATCGGCGGTGTGTTCTTCGGCTGGGGCGTCGCGGTCGCTGTCTTCTCGGTGTTTGCCGCCCCCGTGCTGCAGAACCGCTTCGGAGCAGTCCAGGTCCTCATCGGCACCTTGGTCCTGCTGATGCTGGACCTTGTGGGACTGGGCCTGGCCGCCGGGCACTCGGTTCCCGCCGTCGTCGTCCTCGTGGTGATTTCCGGGGCGCTCCTGGGCGTCAACAACACCATCTACACGGAGCTGGCCATGGGCGTTTCCGATTCGCCGCGGCCGGTGGCTTCCGCCGGCTACAACTTCGTGCGCTGGATGGGCGGCGCCCTGGCACCCTTTGCCGCCGCGCAGCTGGGCGAGCACTTCGGCCCGCAGGTGCCGTTCTTCGCCGGCGCATTGGCCATGGTGGCCGCGATTGCCGTGGTCTTCGGCGGACGTCGCTACCTGGCAGCGCACGAGCCGCACGTGGTCTAGCGACGCCTGGCTTCGTCCAGAAGCCGCCGAAGTGACAGAGAACGCCCATGCTTCCGGGGAAGCATGGGCGTTCTCAGTCACGTCGCAGAGTGCAGCGCCGATCTCACACGGCGCCGGCTCAGGCCTTGGCGGACTCCTTCGCAGACTCCTTTGCGGAACCCTTCGGCACGAACAGGGTTTCGGCCTGTTCCAGGGACATGCCGTTGGTCTCCGGCACCTTGAACATGACGAAGAAGAACGACGCCGCCGCGAACAGCGCGTACATGGCGTACGTCAACGGCAAAGAGGCCGCGGCCATGACGGGGAAGCTCAGGGTGATGGCGAAGTTGGCGATCCACTGCGCGGCCGCGGCCAGGCCCAGGGCGCGGGCGCGGATGCGGGACGGGAAGATCTCGCCCAGCAGCACCCACACCAGCGGGCCCCAGGAGGCGCCGAAGCTAATGACGAAGACGTTGGCGGCGACCAGCGCGGCCGGACCCCACGCGCCGGGCAGCGAGATCGCGTCCCCGGACCCGGTGGCCGAGCTGAAGGCCAGGGCCATGGTGCCGAGCGAAAGGGCCATGCCGATGGAGCCGGCCAGCATGATGGGACGGCGCCCGATCCGGTCCACCAGGGCGATCGCCACGAGCGTCACCAGGATGTTGGTGATGGCGGTGGCCACGGAGATGGTGAGCGAATCCTTTTCCTGGAAGCCCACGGCCTTCCACAGGCTGGTGGAGTAGTAGAAGATCACGTTGATGCCGACGAACTGCTGCAGCACCGAAAGGATGATGCCGATCCAGACCACCGGCTGCAGGCCCAGGGCCTTGCCGCGCAGGGATCCCTTCTGGCCGGCGAGCTTGTCCTCGTCGATCGCCTTCTTGATGTCGCGCAGGTGCCGGTCCGAGTCCTCGTTCGGGGCGATCGACTTGAAGACCTTGAGGGCCTCCTCGTTCTTGCCCTGGAACACCAGGAACCGCGGCGATTCGGGCAGGGTGTAGGCGATCCAGCCGTAGACGACCGCGGGGACGGCGGCAGCCATGAACATCCAGCGCCACGCCTCCAAACCGAACCAGAGGGTCTGGTCCGCTCCGCCGGCCGAAGTCGCGAACAGGGCGTCGGAGAGGAGGGCGGCGAAGATGCCAGTGGTGATCGCCAGCTGCTGCAGCGAGGCCAGGCGGCCACGGACGTGGCGGGGGGAGATCTCGGAAATGTAGGCCGGAGCGATCACGGATGCCAGGCCGATGCCGAGCCCGCCCACCAGGCGCCAGAAGATCAGGTCCCAGACGCCGAACGCGAACCCGGTGCCGATGGCGCTGATGAGGAACAGCAGCGCGCCCAGCTTCATGGCCGGGATCCGGCCGTAGCGGTCGGCGACCTTCCCGGCCAGGTAGGCGCCTGCCGCGCAGCCGAGGAGGGCCACGGCGACGGCGAAGCCGGTCACGGCCTCGCTGAGCGCGAATTCGTCCTTGATCGCGTCGACGGCGCCGTTGACGACCGAGGAGTCAAAGCCGAAGAGGAAGCCGCCGACGGCGCCCGCCACGGCCAGCCAAATGACCCGTTTAGGGATCTTGGCGGCGGTCTGGTCCTGGGTGATGGTCATACGGCTCCCTTGGCAGTTCGCGGTCCACGGCCTTCGCCGCAGCTACCCAGTCTTACACCCGAGCCGGCGTGCCGCCTGTCACAACCCCCGGAAAGTGAGACGAAACATACACTTTGCCCGGGCGGCAGACGGCGAACGGCAGGCAGTCCAAGAGACTGCCTGCCGTGACGTTAACCAGCCGTCGAAACGTGCCTAGTGGGCTGCGGCCGAGGCGACTTCCCTGGCGGCCGCCTTCGGGTCCGTGAGTTTCTTGTTCGGCAGGGCGAAGGTGATCAGGAAGGCGATGCCGGTGAGCACGGCGGCGGTGAGCATGACGGCGTCGATCGACTGCGCGAAGCCCTCGGTGATGGGGCGGGTCAGCGTCGAGTTGGCGGTATGCAGCCAGCTGGTGTCGTTCAGTGAATCGTTGCTGGCACCGTTTTTGAAGAACTCGTAGAGCTTGGCGTTGGCAGGATCGGCAGCCACGGCCGGGTCCTTGAGCACCTTGAGGTAGTCCGCATTCTGCGCGGCGTCCTTCATGCCCGTGGCGATCTTGTCCGCGGCGAGGCTGAAGAGCATCGAGATGAACACGGCCGTGCCCACCGCGCCGCCCATGGAGCGGAAGAACGCGGCGGAGGAGGTGCCCACGCCCATGTCCTTCGACGGAACGGAAACCTGCATGGCCAGCGTCAGGGGCTGCATGCAGAAGCCCAGGCCCAGGCCGAAGAACACGGCGATGGCGCCAGGTACCCACAGCGGCGTGTCGACTCCGAGGGAAAGGCCCATCACGACGGCGGCAACGGTCAGCACTGCCGTGCCGAGGATCGGGAAGATCCGGTACGTGCCCGACGCGGAGATGGTCCGGCCGGCCGTGATGGAGCCGGTGAGGATGCCCACCGTGAAGGTGATCATCATGAGGCCGGCCTCGGTGGGTGTCAGACCCTTGACCAGCTGCAGGTACATGGGAAGCATCGCGATGGCGCCGAACATGCCGATGCCGATGATGAAGTTCAGCAGCGAGGACAGGCCGAACGTGATGTTCTGGAACAGCCGGAGCGGGATCAGCGCGTAGTCGGCGGCATGCCGTTCGGCCAGCAGGAACGCGATGATGCCGACAACGCCCAGTCCGTAGCAGAGGTAGGAGTTGGCGGAGCTCCAGCCCCAGCTGCGTCCCTGTTCGGCGACGAGAAGGAGCGGAACGATCGCCAGCGTGATGGCGGCCGCGCCCCAGTAGTCGATCTTCTGTTTCACATGCTTGGCCGGGAGGTGCAGGTACATGAACACCACTGCGAGGGCGGCGAGGCCGATCGGCAGGTTGATGAGGAAGACCCAGCGCCAGCCGTCGATTCCGAGGATGGTTTCGGTGCCTGCGAAGGCGCCGCCAATCACCGGGCCCAGGACCGAGGAGATGCCGAAGACCGACATGAAGTAGCCCTGGTACTTGGCGCGGTCCTTGAGCGCCACGATGTCGCCGATGATGGTCAGGGCGAGGGCCAGGAGGCCGCCGGCGCCCATACCCTGGATGCCGCGGGCAATGGCGAGCTCGGTCATGGAGTGGACCGAGCCGGCGTAGAGCGAGCCGGCGAGGAAGATCAGGATGGCGATGAGGTACAGCGGGCGGCGACCAAAGATGTCGCTGAGCTTGCCGTAGAGCGGCGTGCTCACCGTAGAGGTGATGAGGTATGCGGTGGTGGCCCAGGCCTGCAGTGAAAGACCGTCGAGGTCGTTGGCGATCGTGTAGATCGAGGTGGACACGATCGTCTGGTCCAGCGAAGACAGGAACATGCCGAGCATGAGTCCCACCATGACGGTGATGGTCTGACGGTGGGTCAGGACCTCTCCTGCGGCGCGCACGGAGGTGGTTTTGGACATGACTGCTCCAAGGTGAAGTGTGGGGATCAAGCTGATAGTTGCTTTCAGTAACTATGTTACTGGCTCAATTGTTCCCGTCACTACCGCGGGGAGAAGAAAGTCCTCAGCGTTCCACCAGGACCCCGTCCGGATCGCACCAGATCATCGCACCGGGGCGGATGGCCACGCCGTCGATCTCCAGCGGCACGTCGATGGCCCCGGCGCCTTCCTTGGCGCTCTTGCGCGGGTTGCTGCCCAGCGCCTTGACCCCCAGCGGCAGCCCCGCGATAGCGAGCCGGTCCCGGATGGCGCCATTGATTACGACGCCGGCCCAGCCGTTCGCGACGGCGCTCGCCGCGATCATGTCCCCCATCAGCGCCGTGCGGAGGGAACCGGCGCCGTCGACCACCAGCACGGAGCCGTTGCCGGGAGTGGCCAGCACGGACTTAACCAGCGCGTTGTCCTCGAAGCACCGAATGGTCCGGACCGGCCCGCTGAAGTGCGACTGTCCGCCGAGGGACTGGAACTGCACGGCCAAGGAGCTGAGCTCCTCGCCGCGGTCATCGTAAAGGTCGGCGGTGTTGATGCTGGATGCGGCCACTGGTTCTCCCTTGCTGGAAAGTAGACGTGCTGAAAAGTAGACGGCGGATCTTGATGCCCACGATAGTCTGGCCTCACACAGATCATCAGCTTGAGTCGCCAGTTCCGGGGGGAACCACATGAGCTTGTCCGACCTACCGAGCGCTGCTCCGCCGTCGGCGGCGCTCGCCGAGCCTGAGCGCCGAGTCCGTCCGGTCTGGACCGCGGGCGTGGTCCTGGTCAACCTCGGCATCAATGCGGCGTTCTTCGGCCCGATCCAAGTGCTGCTCGGACAACAGGCGGCGGCGTTCAGCGAAGGGGACAAGGAGGCCATCCTCGCCCTCGTGACCGGGGCAGGGGCGGCCGTGTCCCTCGTGGCCAACCCCCTGTTCGGCGCCTTCAGCGACCGCACCACCTCCCGGCTGGGCCGCCGCGTGCCGTGGGTGCTGTTCGGCGCGGTCCTTGGCGCCGCAGCCCTGATCGCGCTCGCCGGGGCGCCGAACGTCGCCGTCATGACGCTGCTCTGGTGCCTCGTGCAGGCCGGCTGCAACGGCGCCTACGCCGCCATCACCGCCGCCATCCCGGACCGCGTGCCGGTCCCGCAGCGCGGCACGGTGGGCGGACTGGCCGCCATGGGCCAGACGGTCGGGATCCTCCTCGGCGCGGTGATCGCCGCCGCCGTCACGGGAAACTTCGCCGTCGGTTACCTGGTGTGCGCGGTGGCGCTGCTGGCCGGCGTCGTGCTCTATTACTTCAAGAACGACGACGTTCCGCTGCCCGCGCAAGCCCGTCCGTCGTTCAGCCTGGCCGGCTTTGTGCGGGGCTTTTGGATTTCCCCGGCCCGCCACCCGGATTTTGCCTGGGCCTGGCTGACGCGGCTCCTGGTGAACATCGGCAACCACATGGTCACCCTCTACCTGCTGTTCTTCCTCCACGACGCCGTCCGGGTCCGCGAAACCCAAGGCATCGAGCCCGAATTTGGTGTCCTGATCCTCACGGGCCTGTATGCGGTCATGGTGATCATCACCAGCGTGATCGGCGGCCGGCTGAGCGACCGGATGGGCCGCCGGAAGCCGCTGGTCATCATCTCTTCCGCAGTGATCGCCGCGGCCTCCCTCATTCTTGCGTTCGCGCCCACCTGGCCGGGCGCGCTGATCGGCGCGTCGGTGCTGGGCATCGGCTTCGGCTGCTATCTGGCGGTGGACTTCGCGCTCATCACCCAGGTGCTGCCCACGGCCCTGAACCGGGGCAAGGATCTGGGCGTCATCAACATCGCCAACTCCCTGCCGCAAGTGCTCGCCCCGCTCATTGCCTTTCCGTTCGTAACGCTCTGGGGAGGGTACGTTTCGCTGTATGTGGCGGCCGCCGTGATCGGGCTTCTCGGCGCCGTGTTCGTGGTGAAGATCAAGGGCGTGGACTGAGCCGCACCCGTCCCGTGGCGGGGTTTCCCGTGCCCCCGTTTGACTGGCGGGAGGCCCGGGTTCGTGGCGTATAGTGGACCGCAATTGCCGCGGCAGCGCGGTGGGCGGGATCGCGCCCGGCTGCCGAGAAAAACGACCCCCGGAACGCTGCTGATGCCTGATTTTCACTCAGATCTTCCACCGATGGCCCCTCCCCCCACCCTGCCCCGACAAAGACTCCGTTACGTGCGGATCCTTGACGTTGCCGCGGCGTTTGCCCGCAAGGGCCTGGACTCCGTGGTCCTTTCCGAGGTGGCGGCCAAGGCGGATGTGCCGCTGGGGACCCTGTACCGCTATTTCCCCTCGGCCACCCAGTTGGTCTTGGCCCTGTACCGCAAGCAACTGGCCGAACTGCTCGCGGGGAGCACGCCCGAGGCGGGGAAGGCTCCGGCCCAGGCCCTCGTGGGCGTGGTGATGGAGATCTTTCACATGCGCCTCATGCAGCCCGCCGTGGAGCAAAGCCTCAACCGGGCCGTTTACGCCAAGGACACCGACACCACCAGGCTGCTGCGCGAGATCGATGCGACGGCCGAGAAGGCGGTGACGGCCGCGTGCGACGACGCCGCCGTCGCCCGGGTCCTGCTGCTGACGGTTACGGGACTGGTCCAGGCCGTCCGATGCCGCCGGCTGTCCCTCTTCGAAGCGGAGGAGGACCTGAAGAAGGCCTGCTCGCTCCTGCAGCGAACCCCGCAGGCCGCGTAACCGGTCTAGACCAAAGATCCGGAAACCACCTTCCTACGCGTGATCCGGGTCACTTAAAGACATGGGGAAACGTTTCACCAGGGCACATCGCCGCTCCCGACCGGCGCAACCGGCGGGATCCCTTGTTTACCATTGCTGGACCGGATACGGCTGACGCCAGCAAATCGGGGATCCACCGGCGACCGCCACCTCTGGTCGCCGCCGCCCCCGCCAGACCAACTTGAGCATCCCTGCTTGAGCTTCCATGAGCCGTGCGCCCACGGTGAGTCCCAGGAGACAACGACGTGTCCACTGAAACGATCATTCCCGCCGATTCCACCTCCCCGGCTGAGGCAGTAGCCGTGCTCAGCGACGAGGAAATCTTCGCATCCCACGAGGGCGGCAAGCTTTCGATTTCCAGCACCGTCCCGCTGGCCAGCAAGCGCGACCTCTCCATCGCCTACACGCCCGGTGTCGCCCAGGTCAGCCGCGCCATCCACGCCAACCCGGAGCTCGCCAAGACGCTCACGTGGGCCCAGCGCCTCGTGGTGGTGGTCAGCGACGGCACGGCCGTGCTGGGCCTGGGCAACATCGGCGCCAGCGCCTCGCTGCCCGTGATGGAGGGCAAGTCTGCGCTCTTCAAGGCCTTCGGAGAACTCGACTCCATCCCGCTGGTCCTCAACACCACCGACGTTGACGAAATCGTCGAGACGCTTGTCCGGCTCCGCCCGAGCTTCGGCGCCGTCAACCTTGAGGACATCGCCGCGCCCCGATGCTTCGAACTCGAGGAGAAAGTCATCGAGGCGCTGGACTGCCCGGTCATGCACGATGACCAGCACGGCACCGCCGTCGTGGTCCTCGCCGCCCTGACCAATGCCGCCAAGGTGACCGGCCGGACGCTCGATAGCCTGCGCGTGGTGGTCTCCGGGGCGGGGGCGGCCGGGATCGCCGTCGCCGAAATCCTGCTGACGGCGGGAATCGGCGACGTTGTCCTCCTGGACTCCCGCGGCACGATCAGCAAGGACCGCGCCGACATCGCGGCCGATCCGGCAAGCAAGAAGGCCCAGCTCACCGCGCGCAGCAACCCGCGCGGTGTGACCGGCGGCCCGGGAGAGGCGCTGCTCGGCGCCGACGTGTTCGTCGGTGTCTCCTCCGCCAAGCTGGACGAGGAGCACTTGAAGCTGATGAACCACAGCTCGATCGTGTTCGCCCTGTCCAACCCGGACCCGGAAGTCCTGCCGGAGGTCGCGAGCAAGTACGCGGCCGTGGTCGCCACAGGGCGCAGCGACTTCCCGAACCAGATCAACAACGTTCTGGCGTTCCCCGGCATCTTCCGCGGCGCCCTCGACGCCGGCGCCCGCCGGATCACACCGGCCATGAAACTCGCCGCGGCCCGGGCCATCGCAGAACTGGCCGAGGACGATCTCTCCGCGGACTACATCGTGCCCAGCCCGCTGGATCCGCGCGTGGCCCCCGCCGTCTCCGCTGCCGTCGCCGCGGCGGTGGAAGCCGAGTAGAGCACTGCGGCCCACACAGTGACGGCGGCGCTGCCTTCGGGGAGCGCCGCCGTTGGCGGGCACGGTAGGGGCCGATCCCGGCCTAGACTGGGCCCATGAACCCCGAGACTCTGGTGACTGTCCTCTGCGGCCTCGCCATCCTGGTGGGCGTGGCGGGGACCATCGTTCCTGTCCTGCCCGGCGGCATCCTGATCGGAGCGAGCCTGCTTGCCTGGGCACTGTGGGGCGGCGCCGGGACTACCGGCTGGGTGGTCTTTGGGGTTGGACTGGTGTTCGTCCTGGCCGGCATGGCCGCCAGCGCCGTCCTGACCGGCCGGAAGCTCAAAGAGCACAGCATCCCGAGCCGTTCCGTGGTGGTGGGCCTGGTGCTGGGCGTGGCCGGCATGTTCATCATCCCCGTGGTGGGGCTCTTCGTGGGCTTCGCCGCCGGGCTCTTGCTCAGCGAGCTGCAGCGCACGCGCGTTTTCGGCACGGCGGTGGCCTCGAGTTGGGCCGCCCTGAAGGCCACGGGCTTTGGCATGATCGTGGAATTTGGCCTCGCTTGCCTCGCCGCGAGCACCTGGGTCATCGGCCTCTGGGTGGCCTCGGCCGCCTAGCAGGGCCTGCCGGAGCCTACTACCATGGGGGCATGAGCGCCGGACCTGGCGAATCCGCCCCCCGCATTCCCGACGGCCACATTCCCATTGGCCGGATTCCCGACGGCCCAATTCCGGACGACCAACGCAGGCCGTACACGGACACCCGGGACCTGACGCCGTTCCGCAAGGCTGTGGTCCGGACACCCGTCCGCGGCCTGGCTGGCAACGTGGGCTCCGTGGTGACCGGGCTCATGGCAGGCCGGGCCCCCGGGACGCTGGCCGCCGAGGGCGGGGTGCCCCGCCTGGGCAGGGTGGGAGGCCGGGCGTCCGCCAAGAGAATGAAAGCCGTGCACGCCGCCGTCTTCGGCAGCACCGATCCGGACCCCCTGATCGCCCTGGCCCGCGCCTACCCCGGCTGGGCTGGAGTCTGCTACCTCATGGCCGGGCTGCTGGCCTATGCCCACGGCGGGCATCTGCGTGCGTCCGAGCTCCTGCAGCACGGCCTGAGGCTGCGCAACGACCAGGACGCCAACCGCTACGCGGCCGTGTACCTGGCCGGCGTCGTCACGAGGGTGGAGGTGGCGGAGCGGATCGAGGTTCCGGTGCTCTTCAGCGAGGAGGCCGTGTTCCTGGCCCTGTCCCATTCCCTGCGGGAGACCGGCCAGACGGAGGCGGCGCTTGCGGCGCTTGCCGGCCTGCCGCCGTCGCTGCCGCTGGCCTTGGCCCGCTGTTCGCTTGAGGCCGAGCTGGGACGCGACGTTGACGTAGTGACGGAGACCGAGGGGCTGCTGAACGCGGACGATCTGGCCGCCGCGCTGTTGCTGGTGCGTGCCCGATCCCTGCGCAGGCTCGGAGCCTACACCGCCTCGCGTTCAGCCCTGCAGGAAGTCCAGCGGCGCAGGAAGACAGACTTCACCCTCCGCAGTGACGCGCTGACGGACACTGCCTTGCTCCTCCTGGACGCGGGCCGCAAGACCCTAGGAGCCAGGGAATGGCAGCGCCACAAACCGGCACAGCTGGAGGCCGTGAAGGCCATCCGCAAGGACGCGGAAATGCACGAACTCTGGGACCGCGAATACGGGCGCGCTGACGACGACTGACAGTCTTCCGCGCTCGATCGCGGCCAAATCCACGTATCGACTACTCTTGCGGGCCCCTTTGGCGCGGAGTACAAACGAGGCATGAGAGATGCGGTGGAGCGCTGGATGCAGCACTACATCACGGCGTGGACGACCAACGATCCGGAGGACATCCGGGCGCTGTTTACGGAGGACGCCATCTATGCCACCAGCCCCCAGGAAGCCGAACCGTGGCGGGGCCGGGACGATATCGTCGAGCACTGGCTTGCCGGGCGCGATGAACCGGATGACTGGACGTTTGAGTGGAAGATACTGGGGGTCGACGGCGGCCGGGCCTTTGTGCAGGGCCTGACGACCTACCGGGGCAACAGCCGAAGCTATGACAACCTGTGGGTCATCCAGTTGACCGCGGACGGCCGCGCGTCGTCCTTCACTGAGTGGTACATGCAGCGCAAGTAGTCGGGATGCCCGCCCTCACCCGCGGTTCATGGCCGCGCTGATGGCGGGCGCGATCTGTTCGGCGAGCAGCAAGGCGCCCAGGATCAGCATGATGATCCCGCTGGCCAGCGTCACCTGACGCGCTGCGCCCGGCCTGGCCTGCAGCAGTTTACGCGCCAGGAGTGCCACGCAGCTGTAGATGACGCCCACGAGCAGGACGAAGGTAAGCCCGAGCAGTCCCGACTGGACCGGAACCGGCAACGCGGCGTCGGGGCTGACGAACTGCGGCACCAGGGCCACGAAGAACAGTAGGCCCTTGGGATTGATCCCGCTGATGCCGATGCCCTGGAGGAAGATCCGGAACTGGCTCGCGGGCGCGGCCGCAGCGGGGGCAGCATTGCTGGTGCTGAAGCTGGCTCCGCGCCAGGACCGTAGGGTGCTGAAGCCCAGCCAGAGCAGGTAGAGGGCGCCCGCGGCCGTCAGCCAGCCGAGCACGCCGGGCATCCCGGCCAGCAGTGCCGCCAGTCCCAGCACCAGGAGCGCCGTGTGGAGGGCGTAGCCGCCGCAGAGCCCAGCGACGGCGGGCGCGAAGCTGCGCTGCCTGAGCCCGGCCGCGATCGAATAGGCCCAGTCGACGCCGGGGGTGCATGCCAGTGCGACGGCGACAACCAGGAAGGCGAGGAAAAGCTGGGGGTTCATGGCGGGCTCCAAGGGGTGCGGCACCTCGTGGCGGGTACAAGGAAAACTCTAGGCAAATTCGGCCCGAAAGTGCTCGCTTATTTACTGAAGAATCGCAGGTTTTGGGTAAGATAATTGCGTGATCGACAATATTGACAGAAGTATTTTGCGCTACCTCCAATCGAATGGCCGAATGACTGCCACGGCCCTGGCGGCCAAGGTCGGGCTGACCGTGGCTCCGTGCCATCGCCGGCTGCGTGATCTGGAGGCCGCCGGGATCATCCGGGGCTACCGGGCGGACATTGATCCAGCTGCCGTGGGGCTCGGTTTCGAGGCGATCGTGTTCGTGACTCTGCGGCAGGTGGACCGTTCCACGATGGAGATTTTCGAGAACCGGGTGGCCGACAATCCCAACATCGTGGAGGCCCAGCGGCTCTTCGGTTCACCGGACTATCTGCTCAAGGTCATCTCGGAGGACCTTCCGTCCTACCAGCGTTTCTATGACAGCGAACTGACCTCGCTGCCCGGCGTCGAACGCCTGACGTCAACGCTGGTCATGAAGAACCTGAAAGCCAACGCCGGACCGCCGGTCTAAGCCAAGACTGGAAGGCCGGGGGCGCCGGGCACGACGAAGAGTTCAGGCGCCGAGCAGTCCCGTGGTCCGGTAGGGAATGACCTCGCGCAGGAACATGCTCGTTGAGGTTCGGATGATTCCGGGGCACAGCCGGATTTCCTCGGACACGCGGTAGAGATCGTCGGGGCTTTTGGCCACCACCCGGATCAGGAGATCGGTGTCGCCGGCCGGGGCGTGGCATTCGAGGACTTCCGGGATATTGCGCAGGGCAGCGATCGCCTCGTTGAGGTGGCTCTGATCCAGTTCCGCGCTCACGGCGGCCGCCACGCCTCGGCCCAGGGCGGACGGCAGAACCCGGCTGCTGTTCGGACGGAGAGCGCCTGACGCCGCCATCCGCTCCAGGCGGGACTGGACCGTTCCGCGGGCCAGGCCCAGCTTTTGCGCCAGCACCATGACGGGCACGCGGGGATCTTCGTCCAGCGCGCCGAGGATCCGCCGGTCCGTCGCGTCGAGCTCCTGCAAAATGACCACTTCCTGTTCACTGTCGCGGCTGTAGTTGATCAGATTGGCTACTTCAGCGCCGGTCCGTTGCACCAACTGTAGGGCCTCTGCTCAAATGATGACAACAAAGGGAACGGGGCCACCGCCACGATCCCGAAGGCTACGGACACCCCGGCACATCACCCGGACCCCCGATGAGGCTCCCGCAAGGAACCCGCCGCTGATTGACTCTTGTTCACGCATCGTCACTCCGCACAACGCGCCACAACGCGGCAAGAGCCCCTGAGCCACCGACGTCGGATTTCCCGAAGTCATCGGTAGCTGAGGGGCTCTTGTGCTGCTCCGCATAGGCTTATCCCATGACCTCAGCTGGCCGTTTCGCCCCCAGTCCCTCCGGCGAACTGCACGTGGGCAACCTCCGGACGGCCATCCTGGCGTGGCTCTTCGCCCGGTCCGCGGGGCGGCGGTTCCTGATGCGGGTGGAGGACCTGGACCGTGCCCGGGCAGGCGCCGAGGCTGAGCAGCTCCGCGACCTTGGGGCGATCGGCGTGAGCTGGGACGGCGGCGTCGTGCGCCAGACGGACCGTGAGCACCTGTATGCCGAGGCGATCGCGCAGCTGACGGCGGCCGGCCTGACCTACGAGTGCTTTTGTACCCGCCGGGAAATCCAGGAGGCCCCGTCCGCGCCGCACGCTCCGCTGGGCGCCTACCCGGGGACGTGTCGGAACCTCACCGGCGCCGAGCGCGAGGCCAAACGGGCCGCCCGGCCGCCTGCTGTCCGGCTCCGTTCCACCGTGGCGGAGGCGACGGTGCGGGACGTGCTTCACGGCAACTACACGGGGGTGGTCGACGACTTCGTGCTCCGGCGCAACGACGGGGTGACCGCGTACAACCTGGCCGTGGTGGTGGACGATGCCGCTCAGGGCATCGACCAGGTGGTCCGCGGCGACGATCTGCTGCCGTCCACGCCGCGGCAGGCATATTTGGCGTCCCTCCTGAATATGCCTGTACCGGAATACGCGCATGTGCCGCTGGTACTGAACGCCGACGGCGCCCGGCTGGCCAAGCGCGACGGCGCCGTTACGCTTGCCGACCTGGCCCTGGCCGGCGTGACCGCGGACCAGGTCCGGGACACGCTGCTGGCATCCGTCGGCCTCCCGCCCGGCCGACTGGAACATGCACTTGCCGTCTTCGACCCGGCCGCCCTGCCGCGCGAACCCTGGGTGTGGCCCGGCATGCCGGGAGCACATCCGGGAACCGGCATCCGGGCCCGAACGGACAGCCGCGGCGCGTAGGCTGGGTTCATGACCGAGCCCGCACAACCCCAGCCCCGCTTCACCGTCGAGACAGCCAAGGTCCTGGCCGAGGTGGCCCACAACCGGCAGAAGGACAAGCTCAAGCGGCCCTACCGGGAGCATGTGCTCGCCGTCGGGGATGCCCTGGCGGACTTCGACGACGACATCCGGATCGCCGGGTACCTCCACGACATTGCCGAGGACACCCCGATGACACGGCAGGCACTGTTGGACATGGGTGTCTCCGAGCGCGCAGTGGACATCATCGAACGGGTCACGAAGCGCCTGCATGAGAACCCGGACGACTACCAGGCCGGAATCCGGTACATCGCCGAGGACCACGATGCAACGCTCGTGAAGATTGCCGACAACGCGCACAATTCGCTGCCCGAACGCGTCAAGGCGCTGGCCGAGAAGTGGCCGGACAAGCCCCCGGTCACCCGCTACGACGACGCCCGGCCGGTGCTCTACGCCGCCGTCCCTGTCGAGGAAACCCGGAAAATCCTGGCCCGGATCAATCCGTGGCTGCTGAAGGAACTGGACGACAGGCTCGACGAGGCGGACGACACCGACTACGAGTTCCTCTCCTACGACGACGACCCCGCAGGAGTCACGGCCGCAGCGCCGGGCGAGATTCCCGCCGGCGAAACCGAGTCCGCCCGGGACTAAGCATGCGTGCCTACGTCCTCACCCTCTAGGGCTCCCGGCTTCCGGTGGCGGCCTCCAGCCCCCCGCGCCCGCGGGGACCGATCGGAGTCATCTGCCGACGGGGCCGGGACCGCCACAGCAGCCCGATGTACACCAGATCAAAGACGCTGCAGAGAATCCCTACGCCCAGGATCAGCGGCGAGTGGCCGGACCAGCCGAAGGCGAGGGTGGGCGCGAGGGTGCCGATCCATTTCGCCACGGCGATCAGCAGGGTCTGGCCCCGGGGCCCGCCGCGGGCAACGAACATCGCGATGAACAGTCCGGACATCAGCAGGTTCTGCAGGAAGGCCGCGTAGCGGGCCGCGTCATCCCAGCCGAATTCGGCGACGAACAGCAGTTGGACGGCGAAGGACGTGACGCCCAGCAGGACCGCCCAGCCGATGAACAGCCGCCGCGTCACCCAGGCCGGCAGCTCGGAGCGGCCGAACTTTAGGAAGGTGTACACGATTACGACGTCGGCCAGTCCCCACGCAATGTTGAAGAACCCCTGCGCCGTAACTCCCGTCGCGATGGAGCGGGCGGCGTAGATGGCCTCCCACGCGAAGTTGAGCCCGAGCGCGGCGGCTGGGATCGCGTAGCTCCTGTCCCTGAAGCCGATCCGGATGGCATCGACGTACACCACAGTCCAGGCCAGGCCGCTCACAATGGTCAGAAACAGGTTCACGCTTCGCCTACACCCGGCCCAGGGCGTCGATGTCCTCGAGGAAGTCCTGGTGCACCTCGTCGCTGACCGTCGTCCGGGTATCCCGGACGGCATCGAGATAGTCCTGGGTCGAGGGGCCCTTCCGGACAGCCGCGCGGGAGGCGGGGTAGCCCCCGGACGCCGCGCCGCCGTCGTCGTACACCGCCTTTTCCAGCGCCCGCTGGGAGGCGCTGCGGGCCGCGTACTCGATGTCCGCGGGGGAGAAGCCCTCGGTCCGGTCCACCAGGAGCTCGACGTCGACGTCGTCCACCACGGCAACGGGGATGAAGCGCTGCCACATGGCCTCCCGGGCCTGGCGGTCCGGCAGGCCGATCGGGATGACGTAATCGAACCGGCCGTGGCGCAGGAACGCCGAGTCGAGGGCGCGGATGAAGTTGGTGGCGCAGACCAGGAGCCGGCCGGGCTGTTCGCGGAAGGCGGGGATGATTTTGAGGAGCTCGTTGGTGACGCCCTGCAGGGGAGAGGGCGGTTCGCCCGAGCGCTGCGCGGCGATCTCCTCGACCTCGTCGATGAAGACCACCGCGTGCTCCAGTTCGGCGATTTCCAGGAACGTCTCGCGCAGCGCCCCGGCCAGTCCCTGCGGATCGGCGGCCAGCCGGGAGGGGAAGACCTCCACGAACGGCCATTCGAGCCGGGACGCGATTGCCTTGGCAAACGTCGTCTTGCCGGTACCGGGCGGCCCAAAGAGGACCACGGCCCGCGGTGGCACCACGCCGTATTCGTCGGCGAGATCGGCCTCGGCGAGCGGAAGGACCAGCCGGCGTTCCAGGAGTTCCTTTTCGCGGCGCATGCCGGCCACGTTCTCCCACAGGTCACGGGCCAGGATCCGGCCGCCAAGCAGGCTGAGCGGTTCCAGCTCCTGGCGCTGGACCGGGATTTTCCGTTCGAAGTAGCGCAGGTTTTTCTTCAGCGCGAAGCCGCGGCCCAGGAACGCCTCCACCCGGGTTTCGGATTCGGGCATCAGGGCCGAGAGCTTGTTGAGCCCGTGCGGGGCCATCCGGTTCTCGACCGCGGCCAGCAGCGAGGTGCCGATCCCGCGGCCCCGGAACTCGGGCAACGTGGCCAGGAAAACGATCCAGCCCTGGTCATGGGCGGCCCGTCCGACGGCGGCGCCCACCACCTGCTCACCCTGGACCGCGACGACGGCGTGGTCCTTTTCGCACGAGGCCAGGACCTCGGAGAGCGCGTAGACGGGCTCCACGTTCGATTCTTTGAGGGATTCCCAGAGATGCAGGATGCCGTCGAGGTCCGCCGAATGGAAGTCCCTGATCCGCCAATTGGTCATGAAGTCTCTCCCGGATGGTTCGTCGCTGAGCCGGTGGGCGCCAGTATGGGCGTCTCTGCTGAGCATATGCGAACCATCCGGGCCGGGAGGCTGCGCGGCGTTCGGTTACG
This sequence comes from Arthrobacter sp. ok362, assembly GCF_900102785.1. Lineage (GTDB taxonomy): Bacteria > Actinomycetota > Actinomycetes > Actinomycetales > Micrococcaceae > Arthrobacter. The sequence continues at coordinate 2,091 of NZ_FNGC01000005.1, read as the reverse complement.
CGGAGGCGGAATGCCGGGGTGTCACTCCGAATCGCCGCCGGCGCTCGCTGTGTTCCTCCCTGCGGGAGGGGTGGCGACAAGCGGATACGGGCCGGTGAACCCGTCGCGGACGGCGGCGATTTCCAGGATGCGGTGCTTGCAGAGGCGCCAGCCGAGCATCAGGAGCGGGACGATAACCACGAGGGAGGCGATTGTCCACGTTCCTACGGGCGAGTCGAATGCCATGAGGACCAGCACCGCCAGGAGGAAGGCCAGGGTGATCCAGCCCGTGACGGGTGCGCCGGGCATGCGGAACGCGGGCCGGAGGACTTCCCCGCGGGCTGCGAGCCGGGCAAGCTGCATCTGGCACAGCACGATCATGGCCCAGGTGCTGATGATGCCCAGTGATGCGACGTTCAGGACGATCTCGAAGGCCTCGGCCGGGACCACGGCGTTCAGGATCACGCCCAGGACAGCCACGCCGGCAGTGAGGGTGATGCCGCCGTAGGGGACACCGGACTTGTTCATCCGGGCGGCGAACTTCGGCGCAGAACCTGAAACGGACATCGAACGCATGATCCGGCCGGTGGAGTAGAGGCCGGCGTTCAGCGAGGACAGCGCCGCGGTAAGAACCACGAGGTTCATGATGGCGTCCACGCCGTCCACCCCGATGGAGCCGAAGAAGGTCACGAACGGGCTTTCGCCGGCCTTGTAGGAGCTGTAGGGCAGCAGCAGGGAAAGCAGCACGAGCGAGCCGACGTAGAACACCGCGATGCGCACGATCACCGTGTTGATGGCCCGCGGCATGATCTTCTCCGGGTTTTCGGTCTCGCCGGCGGCGGTGCCGATCAGTTCGATCGAGGCGTAGGCGAACACGACGCCCTGCATCACCACGATCGCCGGCAACAGGCCGTTGGGGAACATGCCGCCGTTGTCCGCGATCAGGCTGAAGCCGACCTCCTGGCCGGCAACGGGCGTGCCGAAGATGACGAAGTAGACGCCTACGAGCAGGAAGGACACGAGCGCCACGACCTTGATGAGCGCGAACCAGAATTCAAGCTCGCCGAACACCTTGACGCTGATGAGGTTCAGGCCAAGGACCAGGATCAGGGCCGCCAAGGCCCACGTCCACTGCGGCACGTCCGCGATGGGCGCCCAGTACTTTTTGAAGAAGTTCATGTACAGCGCGACGGCGGTGATGTCCACGATCGCCGTCATGGCCCAGTTCAACCAGTACAGCCAGCCGGTGACGAACGCGGCTTTTTCACCGAAGAATTCGCGGGCGTAGGAAACGAAGGAGCCCGACGACGGCCGGTGCATCACGAGTTCGCCGAGGGCGCGCAGGATCATGAAGGCGAAGAACCCGCAGACGGCATAGCTGATGATCAGGGCCGGTCCGGCGGTCGCGAGCCGGCCGCCGGCGCCCATGAACAGGCCGGTGCCGATGGCGCCGCCGATCGCGATCATCTGGACCTGCCGGGGTTTCAGGCCCTTGTGGTAGCCCTGGTCCTCGGCGTGGAGGGCGGCTCCGGAGGCATGGGCATGCGCCGGAATGGTGTGGTCGGAGACGGCCTCTTGTTGTGGGGCCGGCTGTTTTGGGGCGCGGGCAGTTTCGGGATGAGTCATGGGGGTCCTTCGGGGTTCGGAGGTGCGCTACTTGCTCAGGTTGGCCAGGCGCTGCGGGCTGAGGAGCTCGGTGAGCTGCTCAGCAGTGAGCAGCCCGTGTTCGAGCACGAGCTCCGCGACCCCCTTGCCGGTGGCCAGGGCTTCCTGCGCGATGGCCGTGGCCGTGGCGTAGCCCAGCTGGGGGTTGAGGGCGGTGACGAGGCCGATTGACTGTTCCACCGTGAGCCGGAGCCGTTCGGTGTTCGCGGTGATGCCCCGGACGCAGCGGGCCGTGAGGGTGCGGCAGGCGGCTTCCAGGTGGGAGATGCTCTTGTGGAGGCTGTGGACGATGATCGGTTCGAAGGCGTTGAGCTGGAGCTGGCCGGCCTCTGCTGCCATGGTGATGGTGACGTCGTTGCCGATCACCTCGTAGGCCACCTGGCTGACCACTTCCGGGATGACCGGGTTGATCTTGCCGGGCATGATCGAGGAGCCGGACTGCACCGC
>NZ_FNGC01000015.1 GCF_900102785.1 Arthrobacter sp. ok362 | reverse complement strand
GGGGTGGTACAAAGAAACAAGACTGCTTGCGTCCACTATGTGGTTCCCAGACAACAAACCCGTTGCTTGAGGAACACACCACAACAACATAACAACACCACACATGTTGTAACCACAGATTTCCCACCCCCACGCCCCAGGGCGCCGGCGGGTGCGGACACAGGGTTACGGCGGTCATAGCGTGGGGGAAACGCCCGGTCCCATCCCGAACCCGGAAGCTAAGACCCACAGCGCCGATGGTACTGCACCCGGGAGGGTGTGGGAGAGTAGGTCACCGCCGGACAACCATTCAGGTCGAGGACCCCCAACCACGTTGGGGGTCCTCCCGCATTTAACGACGAACACGAACTGACTGGCAGCAGGGGCCGTTTTGAGCCTTCAAAACGGCCCCTGCTGCCAGTCAGTCGGGGAAGAGAACCACGGCCACCCGCCGGCCAGGCCACACCCGCTCCAGCCGCCGGCCACACACCAGGCCGCTGCCGATATCGCACAGGCTGGATACGGGGTTCGCCGCTAACCCCGGAACTGCGCACAAGCCGTGAGAGTATCCTGGAAACTCGGCGGCCATCCACGTGAGGCGCTCGTCGGGCTCATCCGCACAGAGCTCCTGCGTGTCCATTAGCGACCTAATCCGCCTGGGGCGTTGGGGGAGCGACGAGACGGCTGGGCTGGAACGGGGACTTAGGACGATGGGGTCCGGACGGTCAATATCGTCTTAAATGAGTCGGCCGGGCACGCTCTTGAGCGCGCCCGGCCGTTTCTCCAAGCGATTTAGGACCGAGACTCGGCGAGGGCCTGGGCGGTCTCGGTGCGTTGGGCCGGCGGTTGAGCCCGCCGGTTGAGCCACATCTCGAAGACATCGCTGGTGTGCCATTCGAAGGAGGCCAGCACCGGTGTGCCGTTCTCGTCGTAGTCGACCTCGTCGAAGTAGAGCAGCGGGACGCCGTCTTTGACCTGCAGTTGCGCGGCCTCCGGGGGGCCGGCGAGGACGGGGAGGAGTTTGGCCCGTCCGTTTCTGACACCGTGGTTGAGGTTTTCGAGCAGGTCGAACAGCGACGGGCCCAGGTTGCCCCGGATTGCTTCGGGCACGAGGGCCAGCGGCACCCGGTCCACGCTGTAGACGACGGGGCGGTCATCGGCGAACCGGACCCGTTCGACGACGACGACCGCGGCTCCGCGGTCGAGGCGGAGCCGGGCCCGGTCGCTGTCGTCGGCGGGCTGCACGCTTTGTGAGACGATCTGGATGCTGGGGGTGAACCCGGCGGCCTGGATCATCGCGGTGTAGCTGACGTTCAGGTCCAGGGCGTGGCGCTGCGGGACCCGGGTGACGTAGGTTCCCTTGCCGTGGAGGCGGGAGAGGTAGCCGGCGTCGATCAGGGCCCGGTAGCCTTCGCGGACGGTGGCCCGGCTGACGGCGAACTTCTCGGACATTTCATCTTCGTTGGGGAGCCGGTCGCCGACCACATACGTGCCGTTGCTGATGAGCTCGGTGAGTTCATCTCGAACCTGTTCTGCAAGATTTGGCCGGCGACCTGCCATGGTGTCCTCCCTGTGACGATGATTCCAGTGTACTGGCGGCGGAGTTAGATCCGGGCGCCGTCGTGCGCGAAGGCCAGCGCGGTGCGGACCTGGGACACGAACTCCTTCTCACCGGGCAGCTTACCGTCGAAGATGGCCGCGCCGATGGTGAAGCCCCAGACGCCGGCTTCGGCGAGCCCGCGGATCTGGGCCTCGGTGACGACCGAGCCGGCGGCGATAGTCGGTCCGTCGACGACCTTCGCGACGGCGGCGGTGAGTTCCAGCGGGTCAACGGAGCCGTGGCGGTAGGCGAGCAGGTCCACGCCGTCTACGCCGTCCATTTTGGTGAGTTCGGCGGCGTGCGCGGTGATCTCATCGATGGAGCCCAGCAGCTCGCTGGGATGCCCGGCGACGCGGCCCGGGAAGGGGGCGAACTTGATGCCGGTGCCTGCGAGCTTTTCGACGGCCTCGGCGGCGAACTTGCCGCCCACGATCCAGTCGACGCCGGCGGCGATGGCGGCGTCGATGGAGGCCATCTCGTCGGCCTTGTCCACCGAGACGATCTCCAGGTAAACCACGAGGCCCGCGGCGTGCGCGGCGGCGGTGAGCTCGCGGGCCTTCTCCGGGGTGGCGCCGACGTCCTTGAAGCCGATGTGGCGCAGCCCGGTGTCCTTGACCTGCTCGAGGACCTCGAGGGCGTTGTCGACGGTGCGGTCGTTGTGGGTGAGCATGAAGATGAATTCAGACATTGTTTTTGTTCTTTCTTGGTGGTGGGTGGAACGTATTTGGGGTTGGGTGTTGAGAGGTTGGGCTTGCTGGGCATCTGGTGCCCCGGCACGGTCAGGCTGCGATGAGCCCGCGGACGTCGTCGAGGACGTGGGTTGGGTGGATCGTTGAAGCGGCGAGATGGTCATTCGTCGTCGCCCCGGACATCACGAGGGCTGAGGCCATGCCGGCGTTCAGGCCCATGGCGACGTCGGTCAGCAGCCGGTCACCGACCATTACGGCCTCGCTGGCGGGGACGCCGAGCCGGTCCAGGAAGGCGTTCGCCATGTGGACGCTCGGCTTGCCGACAATCGCCTCGGCGCGGCCGCCGGTGCAGGCCTCGATGGCTGCGAGCATGGCTGCGCAATCGGGGAGGCCGCCGTCCGGGGTGGGGCAGTAGGGATCGGGGTTCGTGGCGACGATGACGGCACCGGCGTTGACCGCCTGGTACGCCCGGGTCAGTTTGTCGTAGTCGAAGGTCCGGTCGAAGGACACCACCACGACGTCGGTCTCCGCCGGGTTTTCGGTCAGGATGAACCCGGCGCCGCGCAGCGATTCGATCAGGACCGGCTCGCCCACGGCCAGGACCCGGGCCCCGGGATGCCGGTCGGCCAGGTACAGGGTCAGGGCGTCAAGCGCGGAGATCACGTCTGCCGGAACCGCCGGAATGCCCAGCTTGGTCAGCTTCGCCGCGTAGGCCTCGGCGGTCTCGAGGGGTTTGTTGGTCACAAACACCACCCGGGCGCCGGAGCCCCGCAGCGCTGCCACGACGGTGTCCGCGCCTTCGATGAGGTCATCACCGAGATACAGGGTGCCGTCCAGGTCGAAGGCGTAGCCCCGGTACAGCGGGGTTGTCCCGGTCCGGGCCGCTTCTTCTTTGGCCAGTAGTTCAACGGGCATCATTGCCCTCCTTTCGGCTCTTGTAGAGCCTCTATTGCAAATCTAACGTCAGACGTCTAGCGACTCGAGTTGTAGATGCGATCTTGCTGAATTTTTTGTGCGGTATGGCGGTGCGGCTGCCGGGCGGGGGCTGCTGTGGTTGCAGCGGCCCCCGCCGGGCGGCCCGGGTGGCTGAGGCCTGTTGGGTCAGGCTTCTTCGGTCAGGGCGTGGTCTGTCAGTGCCAGTTCTTCTTCGGCGGTGTAGTTGCCGACCCGCTTGCGGCCGACGGCGAAGTAGTAGGCCATGAACGCGGCCACCGTGATTGCGGCGATGACGAATGCGAGCGGGAAGCTGACCAGGGCGGCGGGGATGAGGACGCCGGCCAGGATCAGGGCGATCCACATCGTGACGCGTCCGCCGCGGGCCTTGTAGGGCCGGTGCAGCTCGGGGCGCTTCTTCCGCAGCACCAGGGCTGCGGCCATCATCAGCATGTAGGACACGGCTGCGACGAGCACCGAGAGGGTCACCAGGACCGGGATGGCGTCCGGGAGGATGGTGGCGCCGAGGACGACGAAGACGAAGCCGACGACACCGGGGACGACGAGCGACCCGATCGGGGCGTGGTGCTTGTTGAGCTTGGACAACCATGCCGGCAGGTAGCCGGCCCGGGAGAGTGCGAAGGTCTGGCGGGAGTAGGCAATCACGATCGCGTGGAACGAGGCGACCAGGGCCGCGAGGCTGAAGCTGGCGATCACCGGAACGATCCAGGTCTGGGATCCCACGACGTTGGACAGGGCCACGGTCAGCGGGGCAGCGGCGCCGGGGAAGTCGGACCCGCCGACGCCGGCGGCGACAGTGAGAGTACCGATGCCCACAACTGCCAGGGTGAGGAAGGCCATGACCAGGGCTTTGGGGATGTCCTTGGCGGGGTTCTTGGTCTCTTCGGCCGCCATGGGCAGGCTCTCGATGGCGAAGAAGAACCAGGCTGCCAGCGGGAGGGTGGCCCAGAGGCCGCCAATGCCGTTGGGCAGGATGGCCCCGCCGGAGTAGGCGTTCAGGTTATCCAGCGACATCTTCGGAGCCCCGATGACCATGAAGACGATGAGGCCGATGACTGCAACGGCGGTGAATACGAACTCGATCTTCATGGAGTTTCCGGCGCCCAGGAGGTGGACCACGGTGGAGCCGATGTAGAGCACCGCGGCGCTGACCAGGATCGGCACGTCGGGGAAAAGGACCTGCACGTACGCGCCGACGGTCAGCGCGACCGCAACCGGGGCAAATACGAACTCCAGAAGCACGCTCACCCCGGCGAGGTATCCCCAGACCCGGCCGAGGGCTGTGCGGACGTAGGCGTAGGCTCCGCCGGCGTGCGGTACTGCTGCGGACAGTTCGCCGATGACCGTTGAGAGGCCGGCGTAGAGCAGGCCCATGATCGCAATCGCGATCAGGTAACCCCAGTAGCCGGTGAGCCCCAGGCCCGCATTCCACCCGTAGTAGTCGCCGGAGATGACGGCGCCGACGCCGATGCCCCACAGCAGTAGGGGGCCTGCAACTTTGTGGAGTTTTTTCTTGCCCTCCGCCTGCACGGGGGAAGTTGTAGCTGTTTGTGACACTGACCTGCTCCTTTGCGGGTTGTATCGATCATCGGCACCACAGGACGTGGACCGTTTGATATCTGACGAGGAAGCCGCGGGATAAACCGTGGCTGGGTGCCGGGCTGAAACATCAGCGCTCCGGCATCGGGGTGTTACGAACGGCCGCCGGCCGCCGCACGGGCGGCGGGCCTGGCATTTCCCTGACGTCATCGGCGGGGAAACTCTCCGGAAGGGACCTTCGCGGCCCGGTACATCAAGCATACCAAGTCGTTAGACGTCTGACAAGGAAAGGTTTTTACGGGTTTCTAGGACTGGTTGTGCTCATGGTGGGGCCAGTGAAGTCGGTGAAGTCACGTGGGAGCCGGCTGGCGGATCGTAGGGATCCGGGTCGGCGGATCGTAGGGATCCGGGCCGGCGGCTGCCGGGGCGCATCGGTAGGGTCGCGGCCCGGTTGCCGGTGCCGCAATCCTGGGATGCCTCGATGGGCCAGGATTGCGGCACAGGCCAGTGGTGTCGGGCCAGTGACGTTAGAGGCCTGCGCCGATCCGTTCTGCCTCGGACAGCGCTGCCAGAACATCGGTCGCGGTCCATGCGCCTGTCAGGTAGGCGAGGTCGGCGATGTTGAAGCGGTTGCGCATGAGGTGGCAGTTGGTGAGCGCCCAGATAACGTCGTCCTCTTTGCTGGCGTTTTCCAGCTCGGAGAACCGGGTGGGCGCGCCGGCGGCGCGAAGCGCCGCGACGATGGCTTCCGGTTCTCCCAGCAAGCCCGAGAGTACCTCGGCGTGTGCCCGCCAGGATTCGACGGCCTCGCGGATTTTCGTTCCGGCGTCGACGGCGCGCAGGTGTTCGAGCTTTTTGGAGTAGTCGGACCAGCACTCGTTGCTCGTGGCGCCGGCCTCATCCATCCAGTCGAAGGCCTCCCGCACCGTGCGCTCCGCGTCCGCTGAATCGGGGAGCCGGAGGGTGCCGATACTTCCGGCACGGAGCCGCTCGTTCATCTTCCGCCACAGAATGGCGACGACGACGGTCGCGACGCCGACCTGGGCTCCGTGGTGGGCGGTGTCCTTCCCCCGGGCGCTGTTGGCCATGTCCAGCAGGTGGCTCACGACGTGTTCCATGCCGGAGGACGGGGAGGTTTGTCCCGCGACGCCCATTGAGATGCCGGAGAGGGTCACGAACTTGGCGAGCGTGGCCAGGGATTCCGGGTCGGAGGCTCCGACGCCTTCGGCCAGGTCCAGGAGTTCGGTGCCGTGGCGGCGGGTCATGGTCGCGGCCTCGGCGGAGAAGCCGCGGTCCATGTCGACCAGCGAGGACAGGTACCAGTCCGCGGGGGCGGTGAACATGGAGATCATGTCGCCGAGGCCGGAACGGTTCAGCGCCGCCGGCGCGCCTTCGAGGACGGCGCTGTCCACGACGAGGGCGCTCGGCCAGCCGGAGTGGGCGGTGCGCTTCACGCCGTTGATGAGCAGTACGGACTGGTCGTCTGCGAAACCGTTGACCGAGGCGGCGCTCTGTACGACGACGTGGGGCCGGTTCCCGGCCACGACCTTGCCGATGTCGCACAACGTGCCGGAGCCGATGGTGACGACAACATCCGCACCCCCGCAGCCGGCGGTGGCGGCGCTGACGGTGCCTTCGTCGGCGTGGACGTGGCCGGGAAGGGCCACGGTTTTGACCGTGCCGAGGGTTTCCAGGAGGCCGGTGACGGCGGGCTTGAGGTAAGCGCCGGAGCCGGTGGTGTATTCGTCCTCGTCGGTGAGGAGCGCGATGGTGTTGTATGCCGGCAGCGAGGCGACGATGTCCCGGACGGAGTCCAGTACATCCGGGCCGATGACCACCTGGTCGAGGCCGACCAGGGGGTGCGAGAGGTAGCGGTCGAGGTCAGACGAGAGCGTCATGGTGTGATGATTCCTTCTGGGGGATTGATTCAACTGCGTCGAAAAGTGAGCGGTATTCCTGGTAAGCCGATTCAAGAGCCTCGGCGTGGGCTGGTTCGGGATCGATAGTGACGGGATCAAGCTCCACCACCGAGTCGACTGCCGATTCGAGGCTGGGGAAGGTGCCTGCGGCAACGGCGGCGAGTAGTGCCCCACCCGTTGCGCTGGTCTCTTCGGTCAGCACCTTGGCGATCGAGGTCCCGCAGAGAGTTGCCTTCGCCGAAAGCCACAGCGCGCTGCGGGCTCCGCCGCCGACGACCCGGACCGACTGGGCCAGGCCCATTGCGTCGATCCGGTCGTAGATGTCCCGGAACGCGAAGCAGTTCGCCTCGATGATCGCGCGGGCCATGTCGGCGGAGTCGTGATTCATGGACAGCCCGGAGAACGTGCCGCGCAGGGAGTCATTCCACCGCGGCGCCATTGATCCGGTCAGTGCCGGGATGAAGCGGACCCCGCGGGCCCCCGGCTGTGATTGCGCTGCGCGGTCAAAGAACTCCTGCTGGCTGATGCCAAGCACGTTTTTGGCAAACCACAGCGTGTTGCCGCCCGACACGAAGCCGGGATTTTCGATCAGGTAGGTGCCGTCGACCGCGTGGGCATGCGTTTCGACGAGTTTCGTCTCATCGAAGACGGGAAAGTTGCTCGAGACGCCCACCGGCTCGGCCGTGCCCAAGATGTCGACAACCACGCCGGGGCGGACGCCCCCCGCGCCCAGGCATGCGGCGTGGTCATCGCCTGTGCTGACCACGACCGCGCAGTTGGTGGTCAGACCGAGCGCTTCGGCGGCTTCTGCGGTCAACGTGCCGGCCACGTCAGTGGCCCGGCCGATCTCGGGGAGCTTTGCCCGGTCGAGCCCGGCCGCATCGATGAGTTCATCGCTCCAGTCGCGGGCCACGACGTCGTAGAGCAGGGAGGATGAGGAGTTGGCGTGGTCCTGAATGGAACGGCCGGTCATCCACGCGACCGCGTAGCCTCCAACCGAAGGCAGCGACGCGGCCTGACGGTAGACGCCAGGCTCATTGTCGGCCAGCCACATGAGCTTGGGCCCCGTGTGCGAGGCGTCCAGGTTCAGTCCTGTTCGGGCGAACAGGCGATCCGGATCGATGGCGTTGCCGAGCCGGGCCACCTGGTCGGTCGCGCGCCGGTCAAGCCAAATAATTGCCGGCCGCAGCGGGCGCATGCTCCCGTCAATCGGAACCACTCCGTCCACCTGGCTCGATAGCCCAATGTGCGACACTTCGGCCGGATTGACTCCCGTCTGGGCCAGCACGGCGCGGACGCTTGAAGCGATGCCGTCCCGGTAGTGCGCCGGATCCTGCTCTGCCCAGCCGCTGTGCGGATGCTGCATTGCGTAGCCAGTGTTTGCCGTTGCGACGATGTCGCCGCCCGGTGACATGAGCACAGCCTTCGCGCTTTGCGACCCGAGATCACATCCGATTACATATCCCACGAAATACTCCTTTGTATCCCAGCGGCCTCCCCCTGAAGCCATCACCGTCTGCGTAAGTCGTCAGACGTCTAATAACTACGATACGGGCACTGATCCGTGATCGTCAACTCTTTGGACCGGCCGCCCGGAGCATGCCTCCTGAAGGAAACCGCCTGGTTCCTGAACGGCCCCGCGCGCCCCGGCCGCTGGGGCGTTGTGAGTCTGGCCACCGACGGGCCCCATTGAAGGCTGCCGTTAGCCCGGGGCGGGTTGCTCGCCTAGAATTGGGGGAGATGTACGGACTTCGAAGCGCTTGATTTCGGGTTGCGTAGGAAACGAAACACGGAACAGAGCGGCTGCGATTGCGCCAGTGGTCAGCTCGCAACAGGAGGATCCCAGCATGGCTGAGCACAATGATGGCAACCGCGGTGGCAAGGCCCGCGACAACTCTGGCGGACGCAGTTCCGGTGGAGCCCCTTTCCGCGGCACAAGCAACTCCGGCGGCGATCCCCGTGGGTTCCGTTCCAGGGAAGACCGTGACCGTAAGCCTTATGGTGATCGCGCTCCGCGTGAGGGCGGGGATCAGCGTGGCTTCGGCGGTGGCGAGCGTAAGCCGTACAGCGGCGGTGGCGCCGGCGGTGAGCGTAAACCCTATGGTGATCGTGCCCCGCGTGAAGGTGGGGGTCAGCGCAGCTTCGGTGGCGATGGCCGCCCCTCCTATGGTGACCGTAAGCCGTATGGTGATCGTGCCCCGCGTGAGGGCGGGGGTCAGCGTGGCTTTGGTGGCGGCGAGCGCAAGCCGTATGTCGGCGGTGAGCGTAAGCCCTATGGTGATCGTGCCCCGCGTGAAGGTGGAGGCCAGCGCAGCTTCGGTGGCGATAGCCGCCCGACCTATGGTGACCGTAAGCCGTATGGCGGCGGTGGCGATCGTGACCGTAAGCCGTATGGTGACCGTGCTCCGCGTGAAGGTGGCGGTCAGCGCAGCTTCGGTGGTGGCGACCGTGATCGCAAGCCGTATTCCGGCGGCGAGCGTAAGCCGTATGGTGATCGTGCTCCGCGTGAAGGTGGCGGTCAGCGTGGCTTTGGTGGTGGCGACCGTGATCGCAAGCCGTATTCCGGCGGCGACCGTAAGCCGTATGGTGATCGTGCTCCGCGTGAAGGTGGGGGTCAGCGCAGCTTCGGTGGTGGCGACCGTGATCGCAAGCCGTACAGCGGTGGCGAGAACCGCAAGCCGTTCGGCAACCGTGAGGACCGGCCGGCACGGAGCTTCGACCGTGGCGACTCGGGCCCGCGCCAGTACGGGCGGGACCGCCCGGAAGACCGTCCGGCACGCGTGCCCAATGCCCGCGATCTCCGCAGCGCCAACCGTCCGGACCGGGAGCGTTCACCCCAGATCGACGAGGACGTCACGGGCAAGGAACTTGACCGCGCCACCCAGCACCAGATTAAAACCCTCGAAGGCACCAGCGCGGAATGGGTGGCTCGCCACCTCGTCATGGCGGGACGGCTTCTGGATGAAGAACCTGAGCTTGCCTTCCAGCACGCCCTGGCAGCCAGCCGCCGCGGCGGACGCCTTGCATCCGTCCGCGAAGCTGTCGGCCTGACGGCCTATGGAGCCGGCCACTATGGTGAAGCCCTCCGGGAATTCCGCACCTATCGCCGCATCAGCGGCTCCAACATGCACCTGCCGGTCATGGCCGACTGCGAGCGGGGCCTTGGCCGCCCGGACCGTGCCCTGGACATGGCCCGGTCCGACGAAGCCAAGGATCTCGACGCCCCCGGCAAGGTGGAACTGGCCATCGTGGCCGCAGGGGCGCGCACCGACCTCGGGCAGCTCGAAGCCGCGGTGTCCGAGCTGGAAATCCCGCAGCTGGACATCAACCGCGCCTTTTCCTACAGCCCCCGGTTGTTCCGTGCCTACGCTGACGCGCTGACGGCAGCAGGCCGCGCTGCCGAGGCCGCCAAATGGCAACGGCAGGCCATCGTGGCCGAAAACGCGCTGGGCCTCGGGGCCGAGGAGGAACCCGACATCATCGATCTCGGCTGGGACGAGGAAGAAGAGGCCCGCGAGGAGGACCGGCAGCGCCGCCTCCGTGCGCAGGAGAACGCCGACGCGCACGCCGGAGCCGAAGAGCGCGCCCCGCGTGCCGCCGGTGCTGCTGCCGCGGCAGAAGCCGCCGGCACCACAGCCGCAGCGTTCGGCCTGAAGGCGATCGACGACAGCGCCGACGACGCCGAAGCTGACTACTTCGAGTCCGACGACGCCGAGTCCGACCAGGATTCGGTGGAAGCCGACGTGCTCGATGACGCCGACGGTGAAGCTGACGATGAAGCTGACGGGGAACCGAACGCTGAAGCGGATCAGGAACTCGTCGAGGACTCAGAGCCTGCTCAGCGTGAACGTGTGGAGGACTAATCGCATGACGGGTACCGCCCTGATCTCCACCTTTGATGCCTTGCTCTCCGACCTCGACGGCGTCGTCTATGCCGGCGCCCATGCCATCCCGGGGGCCGTCGAGTCGCTGCGCCGGCTAGCTGGTGTCGGCGTCGGGCTGGGCTACGTCACCAACAACGCATCCCGTTCTCCGGCGCAGGTAGCGCAACACCTGCGCGATCTCGGGGCACCCGCCGAAGACCACCAAGTGGTGAGTTCCTCGCAGGCGGCGGCAGCGCTGCTGGCGTCGCTGCTGCCGGCGGGGGCACACGTGCTGATCACGGGCAGTGCCGCGCTGGCTCAGGAAATTGAGCTGGTCGGCCTGGTTCCCGTCCGCGGCGCGGAGGATGCCCCCGTCGCCGTCGTACAGGGCTTTAGCCCGGACCTCGGGTGGAAGGACCTCGCCGAGGCGTCATACGTCGTCGCCGGCGGCGCCCTCTGGGTGGCGACCAACACGGACTGGTCCATTCCCCAGGCGCGCGGAATTGCCCCCGGTAACGGGACGCTCGTGGCGGCCGTGGCGGCCGCGACCGGCAAGAGCCCGATCGTGGCGGGCAAACCCGAGGCGCCGCTGTTCCACACCGCCGCCAAGCGGCTGGCCGCGGACCGGCCGCTCGTCGTCGGTGACCGCCTGGACACCGACATCCTGGGCGGCAACAACGCCGGCTTCGCCACGGTGGCCGTGCTGACCGGCGTGGACACCAGGGAATCGATCCTGGCCGCAAAGTCCATGGAGCGCCCCGATTTCCTCATTAGTGACCTGACCGGCCTGTACGCGCCGTACCCTGCCGTGGAGCACGACGCCGGGCGGTTCCGCAGCGGCACGGCCTCCGCGATCGTGCGGGGGCAGTCCGTCCACATCAGCGGCGATCCCGCCGACCTCGATTCATGGCGTGCCGCCTGCTCGGCCTGGTGGGCCGCGAACCCCGAGACCAACAGCGCGCTGGCTCCGGCCCTTGAGTGGCTCGATCACTAGGCTGAAGACATGACCGAGCCAATCCCTGCGCTAAACCAGGCCCCAAACCAGCAGCCGGCTGAGGCGGCGGCGCCGGACCTCGCGGCCGACGTCGCCTGGCCTGACCTGCCCTCGCACCAGCTCCCGGCGGAACAGTCCGGGCGCGCGGTACAAGAACAGCAGGCACGAGTTCAGGACCCGGCCGTCAGCGCTGTGCTGGACCGCCTCGCGGCCGTGCGGCAAACGCCCGTGTCCGAGCACGGCGAAGTCTATGCCGGCATGCATGATGCCCTGCTGGAGGCCCTGAACGAAGACGTGGCCGACCCCGCCGGCGTGGCGCGCCGTATCCGTGCTGCGGGGGACGGGGGATCGTGAGTCGGCTGGACCAGGCACTCGTCAGCCGGGGGCTCGCCAGGTCCCGGACGCATGCCGCCCGGCTGATTTCCGAGGGCAAGGTGAGCTCCGGCGGCGAGATCCTCGCCAAGGCGTCACTGCAAATCCCGGATGACGCCACGCTGGACGTCACGGCCTCCGCCGAGGACGGCTACGTCAGCCGCGCCGGGCACAAGCTGGCCGGCGCGCTTGATGCCTTTCCCGCCGTCGACGTCGCGGGCAAACGGTGCCTCGACGCCGGCGCCTCAACCGGCGGGTTCACGGATGTGCTGCTTCGGCGCGGCGCCGCCCACGTGGTGGCCGTGGACGTTGGGCATGGCCAACTGGTGCCGGAAATCCGGAATGACTCCCGCGTTGCCGTGCACGAAGGCCTGAATGTCCGGTACATGACGCCCGGGGAAATCGGCGGACCGGCCGCGTTGACGGTGGCGGACCTGTCCTTCATCTCGCTGACACTTGTGGTGGCGCCACTGGCGGCCTGCACCGAGCCCGGCGGCGACCTCGTCCTCATGGTCAAACCACAATTCGAGATCGGCAAGGACCGGCTGGGCCGGACCGGCGTGGTCACCTCGGAACGGGAACGCCGGCTCGCAGTGGGCAAGGTGGCTGCCGCCGCCGTGGACTCGGGCCTGGTCTTGTTCGGCCTCGCCCAAAGCCCGCTGCCGGGCCAGGACGGCAATGTCGAATACTTCCTGTGGATTAAACGCGCGATGTCGGAAGTCCCGCCTAAGATCGAGGAGCGGGACGCAGCCGTTGCTGCGTTGCTCGGAACAATCTGGCCGAACCACTAGTACCACCAGAAGGCGGAACCCGATGAGCAGGCGTGTCCTCATCCTGGCCCACACAGGGCGCGAGGAGTCCCTCAAGGCTGCCTGGGAAGCCTGCGCCCTGCTGCATGAATCCGGGCTGGTCCCCGTGCTGCAGGAGAACGAGCTCGGGGACATGGTCCGCTTCTTCGGCCGGCTCGACCACCCCGTCGAGGTCCTTCACGACCACGTGAAGCTGCCCGAGGTAGAACTCGTCATGGTGCTGGGCGGGGACGGCACCATCCTCCGCGCTGCCGAGCTCGTCCGCGAAGTCGACGTGCCGCTGCTCGGAGTGAACCTCGGCCACGTGGGGTTCCTGGCCGAGAGTGAGCGGGCCGACCTCGCCCAGACCGTCGAGTGGATCGCCAGCCGTGACTACACGGTGGAGGAGCGCATGACGATCGACGTCCAGGTCTGGGTCCGCGGGCAGAAGATCTGGCACACGTGGGCCCTTAACGAGGCCGCGATCGAGAAAGGCAACCGGGAACGGATGCTGGAGGTGGTCACGGAAGTCGACGAACGCCCCCTGACTTCATTTGGTTGCGATGGTGTGGTCCTGGCCACGCCCACAGGCTCCACGGCCTACGCGTTTTCCGCCGGCGGTCCTGTGGTGTGGCCCGAGGTCGAGGCTCTCCTGATCGTGCCGATCAGTGCCCATGCCCTCTTCGCGAAGCCGCTCGTGGTCTCGCCCCGGTCCAGGCTCGCGGTGGAGATCCTGAACCGGACCGACGCCCCGGGCGTCCTCTGGTGCGACGGCCGCCGCTCGGTGGATCTGCCGCCCGGCGCGCGCATCGAAGTGACCCGCTCCGCGACGCCCGTGCGGCTGGCCAGGACGCACCGGACCCCTTTCTCCGGCAGGTTGGTGCGCAAATTCCAGCTTCCAATCCAGGGCTGGCGCGGGCCCATGCCGCAGGCCGGGGCGATCCACACCGGACCCATCCCGATAATCCGCACGCCCCGTCCCATGCCGCCGCTGCCCTCGCCGCGCCACACGGACCCCGGTGACGCACCCGATCCCTCGCCAGATCCCTCAACCGAGAAGTGAACCATGCTTGAAGAACTGCGTATCCGCGACCTCGGCGTCATCACCGACGCCATCCTGCCGCTGGGCCCGGGCCTCAGCGTGGTGACCGGTGAAACCGGTGCCGGCAAGACCATGGTGGTCACCGCCGTCGGCCTGCTCCTCGGTGCCAGGTCCGACGCCGGCGCCGTCCGCAGCGGTGCGAAGAGCGCCTCGGCGGAGGCCGTGCTGAAGCTCGACGCCGGGCACGCCGCCGTCGCGCGGTCCCGCGAGGCCGGCGCGGAGGTTGAGGAGTTCGACGGCGGTGTGGAACTGCTGCTTGCCCGCAGCGTGGGTGCCGACGGCCGCAGCCGTGCGTACCTGGGCGGACGCGCCGCGCCGGTCGGGGTGCTGGCCGAAATTGGCGAAACCCTCGTGGTGGTGCACGGGCAGTCGGACCAGATTCGGCTCAAGAGCCCGGTGGCCCAACGCGGCGCCCTGGACAAATTCGCAGGCGAGAGCCTTGCGGGCAGGCTTGCCGCCTACCAGGACCTCTATGCCCACTGGCATGCCAGCCAGGGGGAGCTGGACTCCTTGCGCAGTGCCGCCCGTGAACGCCTCCGCGAGGCCGAGTCCCTGCAGGTTGCCCTGGCCGAGATCGACTCCGTGGACCCGCAGCCGGGGGAGGACGATGCCCTGAAGGCAGAGGCCGTGAAACTGGCCAACGTTGAGGAACTGCGGATCGCGGCCAGCACCGCCCACCAGGCGCTCATCGCCGAGGACTTCGGCGAAGAAGCCGACGCCACCACTCTGGTGGACGCGGCCAAGCGCACCTTGGAGCACGTTGCCGAACACGATGAGGAGCTCGGGTCAGCCGCGGCGCGCCTGGCCGAGGTCGGCTTCCTGCTCAACGACATCGCCGCGGAGCTCGCCAGCTACCAGGCCGCCCTTGACACGGAGGGCCCGGAACGGCTCGCCGAGATCGAGGACCGCCGGGCCGCGCTGGCCAAGCTCGTCCGCAAGTACGCGCCGAGCATCGACGAAGTCCTGGTCTGGGCCGAGGCCGCCCGGGCCCGGCACGAGGAACTGCAGGACGACTCCACCCGGATCGAATCGCTGGACGCCGAGGTGGCCCGGGCCGAAGCCGAGCTGCGGAAGATGGCCGCCACGATCAGCAAGGCTCGCACGAAGGCCGCCAAGGACCTCTCCGCACGGGTCAGTGCAGAGCTGACCGCGCTGGCCATGGCCGATGCCACCCTGGTCATCAACGTGGAGTCAGCAGGCCAGCTGGGACCGTTTGGGGCCGATGAGATCTCGTTCCTGTTGCAGCCGCACTCCGGCGCGCCGGCCCGGCCGCTGGGCAAGGGCGCCTCGGGCGGCGAACTCTCCCGAGTCATGCTCGCCATCGAGGTGGTGCTGGCCGCCGTCGATCCCGTCCCGACGTTCGTCTTCGACGAGGTGGACGCCGGCGTGGGCGGCCGTGCCGCCGTCGAGATCGGGCGCCGGCTGGCGATGCTGGCCCAGCACGTCCAGGTCCTCGTGGTGACCCACCTGCCGCAGGTGGCCGCCTTCGCGAACCAGCACATCAGGGTCACCAAGACCTCCGTACGGGGCGCTGACGGGGCCACCGCCACGGGATTCACCTCGAGCGACGTGCAGCTGCTGGACGAGGCCGAACGCGTCCGCGAGCTGGCCCGCATGCTGGCCGGCCAGGAGGACTCGGAATCAGCCCAGGCCCATGCCCAGGAGCTGCTGGAAGACGCCAAACTCCTGCCGCAAACCTGAGCGGGCCGGCAGGGACCTCCGCAAGGATTCCCGCAGGGACCGCTGCCAGGACAACAATTACATCGGGATCCCGCCAAGGAGCCCGTGGAAGGCCGAATTGATGATAAGCTCAAACCCCGTGGTGCAGCGATCAAACTCTCGTGTAAATTCCCGGTTTCCGGGCTCGTCCAAGACGACCAAACACATCTTCGTCACCGGTGGTGTAGCGTCCTCGCTCGGTAAGGGACTGACGGCTTCGAGCCTCGGCCACCTCCTGCGGGCACGCGGTCTGTCTGTAACAATGCAAAAGCTCGATCCTTATCTGAACGTGGATCCGGGCACGATGAACCCCTTCCAGCACGGCGAAGTCTTCGTCACTGACGACGGCGCCGAAACGGACCTGGACATCGGCCACTATGAGCGCTTCCTCGATGAAAACCTCGAAGGATCGGCCAACGTCACAACCGGCCAGGTCTACTCGACCGTCATCGCCAAGGAACGCCGGGGCGAATACCTTGGCGACACCGTCCAGGTCATTCCGCACATCACCGATGAGATCAAGCGGCGCATGCGGCTTCCTTCCGAAGGCAAGAACGCCCCGGATGTCATCATCACCGAAATCGGCGGCACGGTGGGCGACATCGAGTCCCAGCCGTTCCTGGAATCCGCCCGCCAAGTCCGCCAGGACATCGGCCGCGGAAATGTCTTCTTCCTCCACGTATCCCTGGTGCCGTACATCGGCCCGTCGCAGGAGCTGAAGACCAAGCCGACGCAGCACTCCGTTGCCGCGTTGCGCTCCATCGGCATCCAGCCGGAGGCAATCGTGATCCGTTCGGACCGCGACGTCCCGCAGCCGATGCGCGACAAGATCGGCCGCATGTGCGACGTCGACATCGACGCCGTGATCGGCTGCCCGGACGCACCGAGCATCTACGACATCCCGAAGACCCTGCACTCCCAGGGCCTGGATTCGTACATCGTCCGCGCCCTGGACCTGCCGTTCAAGGATGTGGACTGGACCAGCTGGGACAAGCTGCTTGACGCCGTCCACAACCCGAAGCACGAAGTTGAGATCGCGCTCGTGGGTAAGTACATCGACCTGCCGGACGCGTACCTGTCCGTCACGGAGGCCCTGCGTGCCGGTGGCTTCGCCAACGACACCAAGGTCAAGATCCGCTGGGTCCCCTCGGACGAATGCGAAACCCGCGAGGGCGCCGTGCAGTCCCTGGCCGGCGTCGACGCCATCTGCGTTCCGGGCGGCTTCGGCATCCGCGGCCTCGAAGGCAAACTCGGCGCCCTGAAGTACGCCCGCGAAACCAAGCTCCCGGTCCTGGGCCTGTGCCTGGGCCTGCAGTGCATGGTGATCGAGTACGCCCGCAACGTGGTCGGTCTGGAAGGCGCGTCCTCGTCCGAATTCGAGCCGGACTCCAAGTACCCCGTCATCGCCACGATGGAGGAGCAGCTCGAATTTGTTGAGGGCAAGGGCGACCTCGGCGGCACCATGCGCCTGGGCCTGTACGAAGCCAAGCTGGACGCAGGCTCCGTCGTCGCGGAGACCTACGGCGCCACGAAGGTCAGCGAACGGCACCGCCACCGCTACGAGGTCAACAACAAGTACCGCGATCAGATTGCCGCCAAGGGCCTGTCGTTCTCTGGAACGTCGCCCGATGGCAAGCTGGTCGAGTTCGTGGAACTTCCCCGCGAAGTCCACCCGTACTACGTGGCCACGCAGGCGCACCCCGAGCTCAGCTCGCGGCCCACGCGCCCGCACCCGCTGTTCGCGGGACTGATCGAGGCTGCCCTTGGGCACCAGCGGGCCGCCGACGCCGGGCCCACTGCAAGTACCAGCGCCAGCGCAAAGGCCGATGCCCCGGCTGCTGCACCCAAGCCCTCGTCGGCAGCAGTGTCCAAGTAATTTCCAACTGAATCAAAGGACGGCGCGATGCCCGGTATGTCTGAGACCCCCAATGCTGCACGGCAGGTTTCGGATGAGCCGAGCCCGCGCCGTCTTTTGTCTTCCCGGAAGGTTTACGAAGGCCGGATCTGGGACGTCGTCAGCGACAGTTTCCAGCTCAACGACGACGGCGACACCCTGGTCCGGGACTACATCGACCATCCCGGCGCCGTGGCCATTCTCCCCATGAACGACGCCGGCGACGTGCTGCTGCTCCGGCAGTACCGGCACCCCGTCGGCATGGACCTCTGGGAGATCCCCGCAGGGCTGCTGGACGTCGAAGGGGAGGACTTCGTCATCGGCGCCGCCCGCGAACTGGCGGAGGAAGCGGACCTCCTAGCGGACCGCTGGAACGTGCTGGCGGACTTCTTCAACTCCCCGGGATCCTCCAGCGAAGCCATCCGCATCTACCTGGCTCGCGGCCTGAGCGAGGTGCCGGGACACGAGCGGCACGTGCGCACCGACGAAGAAGCCGAAATCGAACTGCACTGGACCCCGCTGGACGAGGCCGTGCGGGCGGTGCTTGACGGCCGCCTGCACAACCCGTCAGCCGTCGTCGGAGTGCTGGCCGCTGCCGCCGCCCGCGCCGACAACTTCGAAAGCCTCCGCCCGGCCGACGCGCCCTGGCCCGCCCATCCCAGCCAGCGCCGATGACCGATGCGCTGATTGCCGAGCCCCCGGCCCCTGCGCAACCGCCGGCCCCCGCGCCGGCGGAGGCAGCCGTTCCCGAACGCCCGCCCACCCGGCCACTCACAGCGATAGACCGCGCAATAACTGACTACTTGCAGCACATGGGGGTGGAACGGGGGCTCGCGGCCAACACTCTCTCCGCCTACCGGCGGGACCTGGCCCGCTACGCCAGGCACCTCGCGCACACAGGCCGGGAACGCCCCGCCGAGATCACCCGGCACGACGTCACCGGCTTCGTCCAGGCGCTCTCCGACGGGTCCGACGGCGGCTCCGCCCTGGGAATCCGCTCGGCGGCCCGGACCGTAGTGGCCGTGCGCGGACTCCACAAGTTCTGGGCACTCGAAGGCGTCACGCCCACCGACCCCGCCAGCGACGTTCACCCGCCCATGCCCGGCAAACGGCTGCCCAAGGCCATCAGCGTCGACGAGGTCACCCGGATCCTCGAGGCGGCCGGTACGGATACGGCCACCGGTTTGCGCGACCGCGCGCTGCTCGAGTTCCTCTATTCCACCGGTGCCCGCATCAGCGAAGCCGTGGGCCTGGACGTCGACGACATCTCCCTGCAGACGCCCGAACAAGCCGGCGAAGGCGACGGGCCGGCGATCGTGAGGCTGTTCGGCAAGGGCTCCAAGGAACGCCTCGTCCCGCTCGGATCCTACGGGGCACGCGCCCTCGACGCCTACCTCGTCCGCGGCCGGCCCCTGCTGGCCGCCAAGGGCAAGGGCACCCCTGCCTTGTTCCTCAACGCCCGCGGCGGCAGGATCAGCCGGCAAAGCGCCTGGACCATTTTGAAAACGGCGGCGGACAGGGCCAACATCACCAAAGACGTTTCACCGCACACCCTGCGGCACTCCTTCGCCACCCACCTGCTTGAGGGCGGTGCCGATGTCCGAGTGGTCCAGGAACTGCTGGGACACGCCTCGGTAACCACCACGCAGGTCTACACCCAGGTGACGGCCGATACGCTGCGGGAGATCTACGCCGCCGCGCACCCGCGCGCCCTGGGCTAAGCGCCCACTCGGACGACCTGCGGCGGTGCACCGCCGGGCCCCGGGGAGCCGGGCGCTAGGGTGGATCCATGAACTCGACAGCTGTGACTCTGTGCTTCCTGCTCCGCGACGGAGCCGCCGAGACACAGGTCCTGCTCGGCACGAAGAAAACCGGGTTCGGCGTCGGAAAGATCGTTGGCGCTCGGCGGCCACGTGGAGCCGGGGGAGTCCGACGCGGAGGCAGCCTGCCGCGAAGTCTTCGAGGAAGCCGGAATCGTCGTCGGGGAGCACGATCTCCGCGTTGCCGGACGGATTGAATTCGTCTTTCCGGCCCGGCCGGAATGGAACATGTCCACAAGCCTGTTCACCGCGCGGCGCTGGACCGGCGACCCGGTCGAAAGCCAGGAAATCATCCCGGAATGGTTCCAGATCACTTCCCTGCCGCTGGAGCGCATGTGGCAAGATGCCGGACACTGGCTGCCGCTGGCCCTGGGGGAGGGCACTGTGGAGGCCGTCATGACTCTGAACGACGACAACGAGACCGTGGCCTCCGCGGGGCATTCTTTGCGGGACGTGTAACCCCGGGGCGTCGGCCGGAAACTAAACAGTTATCCAGCAGTTTGGACACTACTTATATTTGGGGGATGCGTGCTTTCTGAGCGCGAACTGGCGTTTATCGCCATTCATAAGGACAGCTATCCACGGGTCTACAAGTTTGTGCGGCGGCGGGTGGAATCGGCCGAGGTGGCGGAGGAACTCGCGGCGGATGTTTTCCGGGTGGTGTGGCAGAAGTGGGGCGACGCGCCGCGGACGGACACCGCGTGGCTGCTGACGGTGGCCCGCAACCTGGTCGGGAACGCGTACCGGAGCCGCGATCGGCAGGAGGCGCTGCAGGACAAGCTGCGTTCCGTTGCGGAGGTGCGGTTGGGCGATGGCCCGGACAACGTGGCGGTCCAGGACGCCCTGGCGAGATTGCGGGAGAAGGACCGGGATATTCTCCAACTCGCCTACTGGGATGAATTGAGTATCGCGGAAATCTCGGGGGTGCTGCGGTGCAGCGAGTCCGCCGCCAAGGTCCGGCTGCACCGGGCCCGGGCCGCCTTTCGGAAGCAAATGCCGGTCAATGCTGAAACGATGACACAGAAGATGGGTGCCTGAGATGGATCCGATCAAGAACATGATTTCCGCGACGGATCCGGTCCACAGCGATCCGTCCGTGCCCGACGGCGAGGCAGCCCTGCGGCGGATGTTCGCCGAGCCCGCGGAGTTTAGCGATAGCTTGCCGCGCAACGTCGACTCCCTCGCTGACTGGAAGCTGCGGCGCGCCAGGCTGGCCGGCGTGCTGACCCTCGCAGCAGCGGCCGTCACCGCCGGAGTCCTCGTGGCCACCAACGTGGGTTCACTGACCACCGCCCCCGCACCGGCGGGTGTTGTGGCTCCGACGGCGACGGCGACGGCGACGGCCTCGGCGAGCGTGTCGCCGTCGGCGACCCCGACCCCGACCCCGACCCCGACCCCGACGCCGACAGCAACAGCGGCCCAGACTCCGACAACGCCCGTGGCGGCCGCAGAAGATTGGCGGACTTTCACGAGCGCCGGCGGAAAAGTCACCTTCGACTACCCGGCCCAGTGGAGCGTTGCGGCGTTGACGGGCGCTTCCGGGTCACCGGACGTCGACGTCGATGTATCGGATGCCGCCGGCTTGAGGGTGGCATCCCTGCACTACGACGGGCCGGGCGGCGGAATTGGCGGGGCATGCCTTCGATCACCCGTTCCCTACACGGTTCTCGATTCGGTGGTGCTCGCGTTACCGTACAACACCTCAGCGGCAGACACCGTCACGCCCCGATTCACCTTCCGGGCGTTGCAGGAACCGGGCCGCGTCACCGCCTCCTACGGCATCACGAGCAGTGCCGCCGGGCAGGACGGGAAGTCCTGCATGTTCTACAACGTGGTCAGCGGACCGGCCGAGGCGCCCCTGTACTCCTTTGCCGACGCCTTCCAAGTCAACGCCGGGGATACCGGACAGAACGCAAGCCGCGGGGGTATCAAGACGTTCCCTTCCATGGAAGCGGCGAGGGCTTATATGCAGACCCCCGACTACGTGAACGCGAAGCGCATGATCACCTCGCTGAAAATCAACGCGGGCTAGCGCAACTCCGGCAGGCCGAACGACGGCGTGCCGGGCACCTGAAGGTGACCGGCACGCCCGAGTGGTTCGACTCCGCGTCGTTGCCGCTGGAGCGGATGTGGCAGGAGGCGGCGTACTGGCTGCCCCCGACGCTGGCAGGTGCGCGCACCCGCGCGCCCTGGGCTAGGACAAAGTCCGCCGGTTCCGACACCGCGTGCCGGTTCCTGCTTGCTGGCCCGTGTAAGGGCGCTCCAGCTCGACGGTGGCAATGCGTGGTATCAGATTGGCAAACTGCAGAACGGGCGTTTCCTCTGCGACTTCCGGCAGGAATGGTCCAGCGTATTCAGTTGGAAGTTCCACGCGCTGAACAATGATGTCTCGCAAAATGGCCAGCGACTCACGCCGCAGCAGGCCATGGACAAGGAATTCGCGGACAAGGGGATTCCAGTCGACCTGCGGCCACAGCTTGTAGGCGATGGCCCGGCAGCCGGATAGCATCGGTAGCCTGCGGCCGCTATAGGGTTGAGCACATGAAGCTCACGCCAGTCACTCTCTGCTTCCCGCTCCGTGACGCGGAGACCGGAACCGAGGTCCTGCTGGGCCTGAAAAGAACCGGTTTCGGCATCGGCAAGATCGTGGGCATCGGCGGCCACGTGGAGCCGGGGGAGAGCGACGCCGAGGCCGTGGTCCGCGAGGTCTGGGAAGAAGCCGGCATCGCGGTGCTCCAAGAGGACCTGGCCCACGCCGGCGTCGTCGAGTTCATCTTTCCCGCCCGGCCCGAGTGGAACATGTCGTGCCGGCTCTTCACCACCCGGCGGTGGGACGGCGAACCCACCGAGAGCCCGGAAATCACGCCCGAGTGGTTCGACTCCGCGTCGTTGCCGCTGGAGCGGATGTGGCAGGATGCGGCGCACTGGCTGCCCCCGGCGCTGGCAGGCGGAACGATCGACGTCGTCGTGGTCCTCAACGAGGACAACGAGACCGTTGCGTCGGTCCGGTATCCCTCCACGCGGAGGTGAGCAGGGCTTCCGCGCCGCAGATTTCCGCGACTCGAAATCGTGTTGCCGGGAATGCCGCGGCCTGGCCGGTAGCCTAGGGTTCGAACATCGCGCCGCGGCGATCCACGCACTTCCATCGCACACCTGCGAGCGGCATACGGGCCATTTTGGGGGCAAGGCATGGACTCAAACAATAGCGACCTTCCGGGCGGGGATCCTTGGGACGACGAGCCGTCCAAGGACACCGGGGCACGCCGGCGCTGGCCGTGGGCGGCCGCCGTCGTTGCCCTCGCCGTGGCGGCCGTCGCCGGTGGCGTTGCCGTGGCCGGAAACATGGGCTCCGTTGACAGGACCCCCGCGGTAGCCTCGACGGCCGCAGTGATTGCACCGACAGCGTCCGACGCCCTCACGGCGACGCCGTCGCCGATCGTTGCGACGTCGGCGTCCGTGTCGCCGTCCGTGTCGCCGTCGTCGTCCGCAACGTCCGATCCGGCAACCCCGGCACCTTCTGCCGGGGCCTGGCGGACCTTCACCAGCGCCGATTCGAAGGTCAGTTTCGACTACCCGGCCGCCTGGCGTGTCTCCGAGGCAGCAGCCGGTGCTCCTGGTTACGAGGGGATCGCTGTTGACGTTGCGAACGAGGCCGCCGTGGTGGTGGCGTCCCTGCACGTCGGCCCGTCCGGTGGACTCGGCGGCGCGTGCCAGGGCGACGTTCCCTACACAGTGCTTGATTCGGTCGAAGTGGATCTTCCGCACCAGCCCGCGAAGGGCTCTGTCACGCCGAGGTTTGCCTTCCGGGCACTCCAGGAATCGGACCGTGTCACAGCGTCCTTCGGACTAACCGATACTCCGGCCGGGCAGAACGGCACCACCTGCATGTTCTACAACGTAGTCACCGGCCCGCCCGAGTGGCCGCTGTTCTCCTTCGCCGACGCTTTCCAGGTCAACGTTGGGAGCAAAGAGGACGACCCCATGCGCAAGGGAGCCAAGACGTTCCCCTCGTTGGACGCAGCGCGGGCCTACATGCAGACCCCGGAGTACCTGAATGCGAAGCGCATGATTACCTCGCTGAAGATCAACGCGGGCTAGCAGGCTACGCCCAGAGAACAGAAAGCGCGGGCCGGCCACCTTTCAAAGGTGGCCGGCCCGCGCTTGCTGCCCGTCGTCGTGCGTTTCGCAGGAGGCCCTACTAGGCCAGGTGCCGTTCCTCGACGCCGTTGTACTCGCTCAGCGGACGGATCAGGGAGTTCGAGTCCAGCTGCTCCATGATGTGCGCCGTCCAGCCGGTGATGCGGCTGGCGACGAACAGGGGAGTGAAGGTATCGGTGTCGAAGCCCATGAGGTGGTAGGTGGGCCCGGTCGGATAGTCCAGGTTCGGCTTAATCCCCTTCGCCTCGTCCATTGCCGTCTCGAGCCCGTTGTAGAGGCCCAGCAGCTCCGGCCGGCCATAATGGGCGATCATCTTGTCCAGCGCCGCCTTCATGGTGGGCACCCGGGAATCGCCGTGCTTGTAGACGCGGTGGCCGAAGCCCATGACCTTCTTCTTGTGGGCCAGGGCGTCTTCCATCCAGGCCTTCGCCCGGACGTGAGCGTCCTCCAGGGACTCCTCCGGCCGGATCCCGATCTCGTCAAAGGTGTGCATGACGGCCTCGTTGGCACCGCCGTGCAGGGACCCTTTGAGGGCGCCGATGGCGCCGGTCACGGCCGAGTGCAGGTCCGAGAGCGTGGACGTGATGACCCGGGCCGTGAAGGTGGAGGCGTTGAACGAGTGCTCGGCGTACAGGATCATGGAGACGTTGAACGCGTCGACTACCTCGGGGACGGACTCCTCCCCGAAGGTCATCCAGAGGAAGTTGGCGTCGTAGCCCAGGTCTTCGCGGGGCTCCACGAGGTCCTGCCCGCGTCGGCGGCGCTGGTCGTAGGCCACGACGGCCGGCATCGCGGCGAACAGATCGATGGCCTTGGCCAGGTTGGCTTCGCGCGAGGAATCCTCGGCGAGCGGGTGCCGTGCGCCCATGACCGAGGTTGCCGTCCGGCAGACATCCATCGGGTGCGACGTGATGGGCAAGGCGTCGATCACCTGCTTGATCACCGGATCCAGGGCACGCCCGGCACGTTCCCTGGCGGTGAACTCCGCCAGCTGGTCCGTGGTGGGCAGCTCGCCGTTCCACAAAAGGTAGGCGACTTCCTCGAAGCTGCACCTGGCGGCCAGCTCCTGGACGGGATAGCCGCGGTACAGCAGCGAATTGGTGTCCGGGTTGACCTTCGAGACCGCGGTGTAGTCCACCACGACGCCGACGAGGCCCTTTTTGATGTCCTGTTCAGCCATGCTGAAACTCCTTTGTCTCTGACTCCTGTACCGGCACGAGCCGGTGGTTCCGTGTGGGCTTACTTACCGGGGATCTGGAAATTGAACACCCCGGTGTCAAAACGGTTGTAAGCCTCATAGTCAACAAGATCGTACAAACGCGCACGGGTCAGCATGCTCCCAACCTGTGCCTCTTGGGTTCCGTCGGCCTTAATCGATTCCAGAGTACGCTCCGCAGCACCCATGGCACTACGGAGCAGCGTCACCGGATAGATGACCATGTTGACCCCGACGCCGGCCAGTTCCTCCACGGTGAACAGGGCGCTCTGGCCGAATTCGGTCATGTTGGCCAGGATCGGGACGTCGACGGCGTCGCGGATGGCCTGGAACTCGCTCAGGTCCTTCATCGCCTCCGGGAAAATCGCGTCCGCACCGGCCTCGACCAGGGCCCGGGCCCGATCCTGCGTGGCCTGCAGCCCGTCGGTGGCGCGGATGTCGGTCCGGGCCATGATCAGGAAGTTCGGGTCACGCCGGGCGTCGGCCGCGGCCCGGATCCGCTTGGTGGCGGTGTCGAGGTCCACCACGTTCTTGCCGTCCAGGTGGCCGCAGCGCTTCGGGTTGAACTGGTCCTCGATGTGGCAGCCGGCCAGGCCGGCGTTCTCGAGCTCCTGGACCGAACGGGCCACGTTCATGGGCTCGCCGAAGCCGGTGTCGGCGTCGACGATTGCCGGCAGGTCCGTCATCCGGGCGATCTGCCCGGCGCGGGTGGCGACCTCGGTGAGGGTGGTCAGGCCGATGTCCGGCAGGCCAAGATCGTTGGCGAGGACGGCACCGGAAATGTAGACCCCGGCGAAGCCCTTCTCCTCGATCAGCCGCGCCGAGAGCGGGTTGAACGCGCCGGGGAACTGGGCGATGGTGCCGGACGCGAGGAGTTCGCGGAACCGGATCCGCTTCTGCTCCGGCGTGACCTTTGAGTACAACATTAGAAGAGTCCCTTCGGGGCGGCGGCGAGGTCGATCACGCCGTCGGCCGCCCGGATGTTCAGCTGGTCCAGCTCGCCGGCGGCGAGCTCCGGGAGCCGCGCGGCAGCGGCGAGGAAGCGCTCGATCTCCTCGTCGTCCACGAGGCCGGCGGCGAGGGTGCGGAACTTGTTGACGTACTGCTCCCGCGCGAACGGACGGGCGCCCAGCGGGTGGGCGTCGGCGACCGCAATGTCATCGGTGATGACGGTGCCGTCCTTGAGCGTGATTTCCACGGTGCCGCCGAAGGCCTTCTCGGCGATGTCCAGGGAGTGGTAGCGCCGGGTCCATTCCGGGTCCTCGACCGTGGTGACCTTGTGCCAGAGTTCCACGGTGTCGGGGCGGGCGGCGCGTTCCGGTGCGTAGGAGTCCACATGGTGCCAGGTGCCGTCCTGCAGGGCGACGGTGAAAATGTACGGGATCGAGTGGTCCAGCGTCTCGCGGCTGGCCGTGGGGTCGTACTTCTGCGGGTCGTTGGCGCCGGAGCCGATCACATAGTGGGTGTGGTGGCTGGTTTTGATCAGCACGGAATCGACGTTGGCCGGGTCCGTGACCTCGGGGTGCTCGCCGTTGAGCTTGCGGGCGAGGTCGATCCACGCCTGAGCCTGGTATTCGGCCGAGTGCTCCTTGGTGTACGTGTCCATGATGGCCCGCTTGGCTTCGCCGGCTTCGGGCAGCGGCACGGTGTAGGAGGCGTCCGGTCCGTCCAGCATCCAGGCGATCACGCCGTCTTCGCCTTCATAGATCGGCACCGGGGAGGTCTGGCCGCGCATCGCACGGTCCGCGGATTCGACGGCCATCTTGCCGGCGAACGCGGGGGCGTGGGCCTTCCAGGTGGAGATTTCGCCCTTGCGGGACTGCCGGGTGGCGGTGGTGGTGTGCAGCCCCTGGCCCACGGACTGGAAGATGGTCTCGACGTCGAGTCCCAGCAGGGTGCCGATGCCGGCGGCGGCGGAGGGGCCGAGGTGCGCGACGTGGTCAATCTTGTGCTTGTGCAGGCAGATGGCCTTGACCAGGTTGACCTGGATCTCGTAGCCGGTGGCGATGCCGCGGATCAGGTCCTGGCCGCTGGAACCGACGTGCTGGGCGACGGCCAGGATCGGGGGGATGTTGTCGCCCGGGTGTGAGTAGTCCGCGGCCAGGAAGGTGTCGTGGTAATCGAGTTCGCGGACCGCGACGCCGTTGGCCCAGGCGGCCCATTCGGGGGAGACACGTTCCTCAATGCCGAAAACTTTGGCGCCCTTGCCGCCGCTGCTGGGGCCGTGGGTGAGGGCCTGGGCCCGGGCCGCGACGATCGGGGCACGGTTCAGCGATGCGATCGCCACCGAGGCGTTGTCGATGATCCGGTTGATCACCATGTCGGTAACCTCATCGGTGACATCCACGGGATCCGCGGCGACCTTGGCGATCTTGTAGGCGAGCTGGTCCTCGCGGCCCAGGTTTTCCTCGCTCTTGTAAACGCGGACGTGGTGTTCCTTAACCATGGTGCTCCTTTTGCTGAGGTGTATGGGTGGCTTTGACGTGCGAAAGGCTGCGGTGCAGGTGGAGCGTGGTGGCGGCCTCGGCCAGCCGGGGGTTGCCGGCCGCGATCGCCTCGGCGATTGCGGCGTGCTCGGCGGCGGCGGCGGTGAGCCGTGCGGCGTCGTCGGCTGCCAGTCGCCGAACGCGCACGAGGTGGACGCGGAGGCTGCGCATGGCCTGGACGAGGTAGGCGTTGGAGATTGCGGCGTCAATGGCCGCGTCCAGCCGTCCGACCAGCCCGTAGTAGTCGTGCAGGGCCGGATCCTGCCCGCCGATCAGTTCCGGGGCCTGGAGCAGCTCGCGCCGGAGCTGTTCGAAGGTTGCGGGGTCGCCGCGCTCGGCGGCCAGGGCGGCTGCCCTGCCTTCGAGGGTCTCGCGCAGTTCGAACAGTTCATCGATGTCGTCCAGGGAAATGTCGGTCACGACGACGCCGCGGCCGCCCGCCGTCGTCGTCAGGCCTTCGGCCGTGAGCCGACTCAAAGCCTCCCGCAGCGGGGTGCGGGAGATGCCGAGGCGCTCCGACTGTTCCACCTCCGCGAGCACGGTTCCGGGCAGGAGGCGCCATTCGATGATGTCGTCGCGCAGGGCCGCGTAGGCCTTGTCGCTGGCGCGCATCCTTGCCTCCTTCAGTGGTGGCTCCGTAACGGTGGAACATCAACAG
The DNA here is from genome assembly GCF_900102785.1 of Arthrobacter sp. ok362. Classification (GTDB taxonomy): domain Bacteria; phylum Actinomycetota; class Actinomycetes; order Actinomycetales; family Micrococcaceae; genus Arthrobacter. The sequence goes on along the minus strand of NZ_FNGC01000015.1, from coordinate 100,829 downwards.
TGTATACACAGGGGACCGCCTTGCCTAGCAAACGGCACCTGCGGCGGGGAAATAGCGGAGCTGTGTATACAGAAACCCTTGTATCGCCGGTCCGCACCGGTTTACCATGGGCTGCATCACAATGTCGTGGACAGGATGTAAGTCATGGTCACCAACAGCTACCGGGCCGCCTACGAACGGAGCCTGGATCATCCCGCAGAGTTCTGGCTGGAGGCCGCGGGCGGAATCTCCTGGCGGACGCCACCGCGTCAAGCCCTCGATCCCAGCCGGGCGCCGCTCTACGACTGGTTTCCGGACGGTGTCCTGAACACGTCCTACAACGCGCTCGACCGGCACGTGGCCCGGGGCAGGGGTGCGCAGGACGCCCTGGTCTACGACTCCGCGATGTTGGGCATCCGGCAGAGCTACACGTATGCGGAACTGACGGACCTCGTGGCCCGGTTCGCCGGTGTCCTGCGCCGCAGCGGCGTGAGCAAGGGCGACCGCGTGGTGATTTACATGCCGATGATCCCCGAGGCCGTGATCGCGATGCTGGCCACCGCACGGCTCGGCGCCGTGCACTCGGTCGTGTTCGGCGGGTTCGCGCCCAAGGAGCTCGCCGCCCGCATCCGCGACGCCGCCCCCGCCGCGGTGGTCACGGCGTCCGGTGGCATTGAGCCGTCGCGCCGGATTGAATACCTGCCCGCCGTCGCCGAGGCTCTCGGCATCGCCGGCGCCCCGGACACCCCAGTGCTGGTCAAGGCCAGGGAAGGCTTCGGCTCCACTGTGGCCTCCATGGCGGCCGAACAGCCCGGGTGGCTCGACTGGGACGCCGAGATGGCCTCCGCCGAGCCGGCCCCGCCGGTGGATGTCACGGCCACGGATCCGCTGTACATCCTCTACACCTCGGGCACCACCGGGGCGCCGAAGGGCGTGGTGCGGGACAACGGCGGCCATGCCGTGGCCCTGAAATGGACCATGGAAAACATTTACGACGTCGGCCCCGGGGACGTCATGTGGACCGCCTCGGACGTCGGCTGGGTGGTGGGTCACTCCTACATTGTGTACGGGCCGCTGCTGGCCGGCGCCACCACGGTGCTGTACGAAGGAAAACCCGTGGGGACCCCCGACGCCGGCGCGTTCTGGCGGGTGATCCAGGACCACAGGGTCAACGTGCTGTTCACCGCGCCCACCGCGTTGCGTGCCATCCGGAAGGCCGACCCTGAGGGCCAGCTTCTGGGCAAGTACGACCTTTCCAGCCTGCGGACCCTGTTCGCGGCCGGCGAGCGGCTGGATACCGACACCTTCCACTGGGCCTCCCGGGTCCTCGGCGTACCGGTGGTCGATCACTGGTGGCAGACGGAGACGGGCTGGGCCATCTGCGCCAACGCCCGCGGTCTCGACGGGCTGCCGATCAAGGCCGGCTCGCCGAGCGTCCCGATGCCCGGCTTCCGGCTCAACATCGTCGACGGCGCGGGCGGGGACGTCGAGGCCGGCACTGAAGGGAATATCGTCCTGGGCCTGCCGCTGCCGCCTGGCACCCTGACCACCCTTTGGCGCAACGACGAACGCTACATCTCCTCCTACCTGCAGGCGTTCGAGGGCTACTACGCCACCGGCGACTCCGGCTACCGGGACGAGGACGGCTATGTCTTTGTCATGGGCCGAACCGACGACATCATCAACGTCGCCGGACACCGGCTCTCCACCGGCTCCATGGAACAAGTGATCGGCCAGCACCCGGCGGTCGCCGAATGCGCGGTGATTGGCCTCGCCGACCCGCTCAAGGGCCAGCGGCCCAGCGGCTACGTGGTCCTCAAATCCGGTGTGGACGTTGCCGAGGACGTTCTGGCCAAGGACCTGATCGCTCTGGTCCGGCGCGACATAGGCGCCGTGGCCGACTTCAAGCACGTCACCGTGGTGGACGCCCTGCCCAAGACCCGTTCCGGAAAGATCCTGCGCAAGACCATGCGCCAAATCGCCGACGGAGAAGACTACGTGGTGCCCTCCACGATCGAGGACGCCGGCGTGATCGACCGGCTGCTCGAAACCCTGCGGCCTGCCAATCCGGAGTGACCGCGTAGGCGCTGGTTATGGCCGTGGCCGGTTCCAGCGGTATTCGTTCTCCGGCCGGCCGGGGGCGCCGTAGCGTGCTGCGCGGGAAACCGTTCCGGCGTCGGCGAGGTATTCGAGGTAGCGCCGGGCGGTGACCCGGGACATGCCGAGCGCCTCCATGACCTCGCTTGCCGAGACCGCCCCGTCCTGCTCTTTGATGTAGACCTGGACGGATTCCAGCGTGGACACGGCCAGGCCCTTGGGCAGCGACACTTCGGACGGGGCGCGCAGGCTGGCGAAGGCCTGGTCCACATCGCTTTGGGACGCCCGGGCCCCCGCCACGCCGGGCAGCGGCGAAGCCAGCTGCTCCCGGAACAGCCGGTAGCTGGCGAGTTTGTCGGCGAACGTTGCGTAGGTGAACGGCTTGATCAGGTACTGGACCACGCCGGTGGCCACCGCGCTGCGGACGATGTTCAGTTCCCGCACGGCGGTGATGGCGATGATGTCCGCGAAGAGTCCGGCAGCCCGCATCCTGCGTGCGATGTCCAGCCCGTGCAGGTCCGGGAGGTTCATGTCCAGCAGCACCAGCTCCACCGGGTTGCCCGCCGCCGCGAAGTCCGTGAGCAGCCGCAGGGCGGACTGCCCGTCCGGCGCGGAACCCGCCAGGGTGAAACCTTCCAGCCTTTCAATGTAGGCGGCGTGCGCCGCGGCAGCGATGGGCTCGTCTTCGACGACGAGCACCCTGATGTCGCTCATGGCTGTCCCTCTTTTATTACCGGCAGTGTTGTGACCGGCAGCGTGACGCGGAACAGCGCCCCGGCCGGGCTGGTGATTGTCATGGTACCGCCCAGTCGCTGCACGGCCTGGCGGACCAGGGCCAGCCCAAGGCCCCGTCCGAACGGTCCCGGTGTCTTGGTGCTGAAGCCGTGACGGAAGATGTCCTCCACGGCCGAGGGGTCGATCCCGGGTCCGCTGTCCTCGACCGTGATTTCGAGGGTGGAGCCGGTGGTCTCGACGGACAGTTCCACGAGCCGGGGTGCCGGTGCATCGGCCGCGGCGTCGATGGCGTTGTCCAGCAGGTTCCCGAGGATGGCCACGAGGTCCTGCACGGCCAGCCCGGTCACGGCAGTGGAGCCGCCGGCGTTCAGGATCAGTTCGACGCCGCGCTCGTGCGCTTCGGCCGCCTTACCCATGACCAGGGCGCCGAGTACCGGTTCCTCTATGGAGCTCACAATGTCATCCGTTAGACGCTGGCTTAGTTCCAGGTCTTTCGTGGCAAAGTCCAGCGCCTCGGAGGCACGCCCCAGTTCCATGAGCGAGACGATCGTGTGGAGCCGGTTGGCATGCTCATGCGTCTGGGCACGAAGGGCGTCTGAAAGCGTGTGCATGGTTTCCAGTTCGCTGCCGAGGGATTCGATTTCGGTGCGGTCCCGGATGGTGGCCACAGTGCCGTAGACATGGCCGCCGGAAGCCGCTCCCCGCTGGCGGGCTCCGGTGGATGCGGGGCCCACCGCGGGGCCCTGGTTGACCACCAGGATCCGGGACCCGGTGAGGTGGATCTCGTCGAGCGCCGTCCGCCCGGATTCAAAGAGTTCCTTGAGGCTGGGTGCCAGCGGCAAGTCCGCGAGGGACGGCGCCGTCTGCCGCCCGGCGTCCGCAGCGCCGGAAGCATCCGTACTGGCAGCTTCCGTGCCTTCAGCAGGAGGGCCGTCGGCTGACTGCTTGGCCAGCCCCAGCAGTTCGGCGGCCTGGTCGTTGTACATCACCACTTTGCCTTTGGGATCAATGAGGATCACGCCCTCACGCACGGAGTGCAGCACCGATTCGTAGTACGCGAAGAGCTGGCCCAGCTGCTCCGGTCCCCAGCCGCGGGTCACCCGGCGCAAGTACCGCCCCAGGAGCCAGGATGCCAGCGAACCGCCGGCGAGAAGCGCCAGGCTGATGGCCAGCAGCGCTGGCAGCCTGCCGGAGACCGCCACGTCCACCGTCCGGACCGTCACGCCCGCGGCCACGAGCGCCCGTACCTTGCCATCCGCATCTTTGACCGGGGCGATGGTGCGAACGGACGGGCCCAGGGTGCCGGCCGTGACCTCCGTGAAAACCTGGCCATTGAGGGCCGCGTCGATGGAACCGATATACGGCTTGCCCAGTTCCTCATTGCGCGGATGGGTCCACCGCGTCCGGTCCGGGGCCATGATCGTGACGAAATCCGCGTCGGCATCCTTCATGATCTTCAGGGCATACGGCTGGAGCAGGGCTGACGGGTCGGCGGCGCCCGCCGCCTGCAGGACGAAGGGGGCGTCGGCCACCGTCGTGGCAATGCCCGCCATCCTGCGACCGGCCTCGTCGTAGGCGCGGTCGCGGGAGTCGACGAACGCGGCCGTGCCGACGATGGCTGTCAGGGCCACCACGAACAGCAGTTGGGCTACAAACAGCCTGCGGGCGATGCTCCAGCGGTGGATCATCAACACCTTCCATGACCAATATGAACGCAACGGTGATGCGCGTCACTCCGTCATCAATGATGGAGCTACACACAAGAACGGACGTGAGCGGACCACAGCCTGGACCGCACCAAGTCCAGCCTATCCAAGGAGAAGACCATGGCCTCTCAACGAGGAGAGTCGGCAGCACCGGCCGCAACGACGGCCAAGAAGCGCAAGGGACTGGACAAGTCCCACTACCTGTACATTGCAGTCATCGTCGCCGTGGTTGCAGGTGCCGTTGTTGGCTTGCTCTTCCCCGAGGTCGGCAAATCCCTCAAGCCGCTGGGCGACGGCTTCATCAAACTCATCAAGATGATGATCGGCCCCGTGATCTTCTGCACCATCGTGCTGGGCATCGGCTCCATCGCCAAGGCCGCCACGGTCGGCAAGGTCGGCGGACTGGCGCTCGGCTACTTCGTTGTCATGTCCACCTTTGCCCTGGCGATCGGCCTCGTGGTGGGCAACCTGATCCACCCGGGTGAGGGCCTCAACCTCGCGCCCTACGATCCGAACAAGAAGGCGGCAGTCGACAGCACCGTTGACTTCCTGCTGGGTATCATCCCGGGCGACATTCCCGTACTGCCGACACTCCTCGCCGCGATCCTCGTGGGCTTCGCCCTGCAGAAGATGGGCCCGCAGGGAGCCCCGATCCTCAAGGCCGTCGGCTACGGACAGGCCCTGGTGTTCCGCATCCTCATCATGATCATGTGGTTGGCCCCCGTCGGAGCCTTCGGTGCGATCGCCGCCGTCGTCGGTGCCACCGGCGTGCAGGCCATCTTCAGCATGTTCACCCTGATGATCGCCTTCTACATCACCTGCGCCCTGTTCATCGTCGTGATCCTCGGCGGCCTGCTCAAGGTGGTCACCGGCGTCAGCATCTTCAAGCTCATGAAGTACCTCGGCCGCGAATACCTGCTGATCTTTTCCACGTCCTCCTCCGAAGCCGCGCTGCCCCGCCTGATCGCGAAGATGGAACACCTCGGCGTGTCCAAGCCGGTCGTCGGCGTCACGGTCCCCACCGGCTACTCCTTCAACCTTGACGGCACCGCCATCTACCTGACCATGGCCGCACTCTTCGTCGCCAACGCCATGGGCACGCCGCTGGACCTTGGCGCCCAGGTTTCCCTGCTGGTCTTCATGATCATCGCCTCCAAGGGTGCCGCTGGCGTCACCGGGGCCGGCCTCGCCACCCTGGCCGCCGGACTCCAGTCGCATGCTCCTCAGTTGCTGGGTGGCGTGGGCATGATCGTCGGCATCGACCGCTTCATGTCCGAAGCACGCGCCCTGACCAACTTCACCGGCAACGCCGTCGCCACGGTGCTGATCGGCACCTGGGTCAAGGAGATCGACGGCGAACGCGTGGACCGTGTCCTCGCCGGTGCCGAGCCGTTCGACGAAGAGACCATGCTCGCCAGCCACAGCAGTGTGCAGGACGCCGCCGAAGAGGACGCCGCCGAAGAACCGGCGCAGCCGGTCCTGACGCACGCCTGAACCTCGGCCCGAATTCCGGCCGCAGTCTGAACGGACTCAACACCGCCAGATGACGCCCAAAGCGCCCGGCAGCTAAGCTGCCGGGCGCTTTGGCGTTCGGATCAGCCCTCGGCTGCGCCGAATGGGGTGACCACCGTACGGCGGGGCGTGCCGGCGTCGTCGTAGTTCAGTGTGCTGACGCGGACACCGTACAGCGCCGAGAGCTGTGCATCGGCGAGGAGCGGTCCGGCAGGACCAGTCACCACACCCTCGGCGCCCATGAGGACCACCGAGTCTGCGAGGAACAGGGCGTGGTCCGGATGATGGGTGCTCACCAGCAGCGACATGCCGGTCCGCACCAGTTCCCTCAGGAGCTGAAGGACCCGGACCTGGTTTTTCAGGTCCAGCCCGGTGGACGGCTCGTCCAGGACTAGGAGCCGCGAACCGCCCGCGACGGCCCGCGCAATGAGGACCAGCTGCTGCTCGCCCCCGCTCAGGGTCGGAAACAGCCGGCCGGCCAGGGCGGCGATTCCCACCCGGTCCATGGCCTGGAGGGCGGCGGCCCTGTCCCGGGCGCCGGGGGAGCGGAAGACGCCGATGTGGCGGGCACGGCCCATGATCACCATGTCGAGGGCCGGGTAGCCGAAGGTGGTGCCGCGGGCCTGGGGAACATACCCGGCGGTCTCGGACCTGCGCACGGCCCCTTCCTGTAGGGCCAGCAGGCCGGCTGCGCAGCGCGCGAGTGTCGTCTTGCCGCTGCCGTTTGGCCCCAGGACGGCAGTCACGGTGCCCGGCGGCACCGAGAAGCTCAGATCCTTGAACACCCAGTTCTGTGGTGAATAGCCAAACCCGGCCCCGCGCAGCTCAAGCACCGTCCCAGATCCTCTCCCGGTTCCGGCGCAACAGCACGAAGAAGACCGGTGCCCCGATCAGGGCGGTGAGGACGCCCAGCGGGATTTCGCCGGCCGTGGCGGTGCGCGCAATGGTGTCGATGGCGATGAGGTACGCCCCGCCCAGCAGGAATGAGACCGGCAGCAGGACCCGGTGGTCCGGACCCACCCACATCCGCGCGAGGTGCGGGATGACCAGCCCCACCCAACTGATGACGCCGCTGACGGCCACGGCCCCGGCCACCATGAGGGCCACGGCGGAGAGGACCGTCCAGCGCAGCAGGCGCGGCCGGAGTCCCAGGGCCGTTGTATCGTCGTCGCCGAGCGAGAGCACATTGATCCGCCACCGCAGTGCCAGCAGGACGACGCCGCCGGCAGCAATCGGAATGAAGGCCACCACTACCTTCGCCCAGGTTGCGGTGGAGACACTTCCCAGCAGCCAGAAGACGATTGCGGGGAGGGTGGTGAACGGGTCCGCCAGATACGTCACGAGGGCCACAAGGGCGGAGAAGAAACTGGCCGTGACGATTCCTCCGAGGACCACCATGAGGATGTGGGCGCCGCCCCGGCCTGAGGTGATGAGGAAGACGATGGCCAGTGCCAGCAGCCCGAAGCCGAACGATCCGCCCACGAGGGCGATGGGACCCAAGCCCAGCAACAGGGCCAAGGCACCCCCGAAGGAGGCCCCGGATGAAACGCCGATGACCTCCGGGCTGACGAGGGGATTACGGAACACGGCCTGCAGCGCGGCCCCGCCGATTGCGAGGCCACCACCGACCAGCAGGGCCAGCAAGATCCTGGGCAACCTGACCAACAGCACCACGTTTTCCTCGGCCGCGGGAAGGTTTGATCCGAAGGGAACTATCCGGGAGGCCAGGATTTGCGCGACATGGGCGAGGGACACGTTGTAGCGGCCGCTGGCGAGTGCAAGCGCCGACACGGCGGCCAGGACGGCCAGTGAGAGCAGGCACGGCCCGAGAACCTGGCGCAGCCCCGGTCCCCGGCGGCCGCCGGGGTATCCCGTGGTCAGCGGCTGGGCCTCACGAAGCATCGAACTGCCGGTAGTTGGCCGAGGCGGCATTGGCTTCAGTCCACAGGATCTTGTCCATCTCCGCCGTTGATGGCCGGTGGCGGTACAGGAAATCGAAGTAGTCGCTCGTCTCGTCCCGCAGCGCGGACCGGTTGCCGGAGGGGAAACTGATGTCGCTGAGCCAGCGCCACATGAGCGGCGATTCCTGGCCGGGGGGATCCCAGCGGTATCCGCCGAGCGGGACCTTGTACACACGGCGGGAACGCACGGCGGACACGCTTTGCCACACCGGGTTGCCGTAGAGGTCCGCGGGCATCGCTTCGTCGAAATTTCCGAGCAAGATGACCTCCGGATCCCAGGCAAGGACCTGTTCGACGTCCACGCCCACCATGCCCTTGCCCTGGAGACCTTGCGGGCCGGTTGCCGGATTGTGTCCTCCGACGAGCTTGATGTAGAAGTCGTTGTAGCTGCCGTTTCCGGCAACTTTGAGCCCGCCACTGAACCTGTTGAAGTAGATGATGCCCGGGCCGCCCGTGCCGCGGGAGGCGCCCTCGGCCTGGATGGACTTCTGTTGCTCGTCGCTGCGCGCCTTCATCTGCACGGCCCGGTCCGGGCGCCCCAGCATCGCCGCGAAGAGCGCGGTCCACGTGTCCACATCCTGCTGCGTGCCGGTGTTCGTGATGCCCAGGACCTTCATCCCGGCTTGTTCCAGCGGCGCCGTCAATTGCGCATCGCTCCACTGGACCACGACGTCGGGGTTCAGCGCCCGGATGCTTTCGACATTGGGCGTGAAATCGGTCGTGGCGATGTCGTGCGGAATATTCAGGGCCTCCGGGTACATGGCACCCATGGCGCCATCGCGCATGGCGACCCAGGAGGCGTTGTGCATCCCGGCGAGATGGCTTGCGCCCTGGTCGACGGCGACCAGCAGGGAGGCGGCCGGCATGGGAATGGTCACCACCCGAGTTACTGGGCGGTCGAAACTCAGCACGGTCCCGCGCTGGTCCGTCACCTGGATCCCCGCCGAACCGGCGGAGGAACCCGGTGCTGAGGTACCTGCCGGCGGCGCGGACTGTGGCGACGTGCTGCCCGGGGCGCAGGAAGCGAGGAACAGCGCCCCTCCGCCGTAGAGGGCCGCTGCCAGCACGGATCGTCGGTTGGCTTCGGGGATGTTCATCGGCCTACCTCCCGGGAAGGACCGCACGGGGGCGGCCATTCGCTCCGCGCCGGCAGCAACAATGATCCCGGGACGGCATTCCTTCACAGCATCTGCCGAATGCGCAGGGGTGTCAATGCATGCAACGCGGGCATTGTTTGCCGGCGGGCGGCGGTGCTAGCCTCGCACTTATCCCCTGTGAAACGAGGCCACGGGATGCAAGTCAATGGCGCCCAACTCTTTGTCCGGTACGCATATCCGCCGAACTCGCGGGGCAGCTGCGGGCCGCCTGACAGCGATGCGCTGCTGCACTACGGCCAGTCCGGGGTGACCGACGCGGGCCTGCGCGAACTTGCCAAGGGGTTTGCCGGCGCCTGGCCGTATCTGGAGCTCATTGCCGGTGCCACGGGCAACCCGGACCCGCTTGATTACGGGGTGGTGGAGGCCTACTGGGTGGGAAACGCGCTGCTGGACTCCGTGGGTGTGCGCAGCATCGGCAATTCCATGGAGGACAGGTTCCGCGCACGGACCGGCCATCAGTTTCCGCACCTGATGGAAGGGGTCCTGGCCGGCGGCGTCCCGCACCACAGCTTCCATGTGCTCGAAATCTATCCGTGGCTGGGACTCTTGCGCGATGATCGGCGCTCAGCCACCGCACTGAATGTCCTTGACCAATGCCGCATCCGGTGGGGCGAAGTGGTGGCCGTCGAAGGGGACAGTGCCCTGGTGCGCTCGCGGCCCCTTGCCTGGGACGGGACCGCGCTCTCGCTCGGCGAACCGGTGATCGAGACGGCCCAGTACGCCGTGGCCGGCTCCGGCTTCATCGCTGACCTCACGGCAGGGGACATGGTGTCCCTCCACTGGGACTGGGTGTGCGACCGGCTGACGCCCGCCCAGCTCCACCGACTCCAGCACTACTTTGCCCGCCACCTCAAGATCGCCAACTCCGGCGTAGAGCACCGCGGCGCCGCGATTGCCCTCGAAAGCTGAAACCGAACAGCAAGTACCGGACAGTGAGTACGGGGCCGTGAGTGGGAGCAGAACTAGGGTACGGTGTCGGTGGGGTCCGGGCCTCGTCCCATGAGCTCAAGTCCAGTCATTGCACGGTCGGCGCCCTCCTGGTCCACGCGCTCCAGCGCGAAACCCATGTGGATCAGGACCCACGTGCCGCTCTCCAACGGACCGTCGTCGAGGAGCCCAATGTTGATCTTTCGCTGCACGCCTGCCACATCCACGAGGGCCAGCTGCCCGTTGTAGCCGTCGATCACTTCGATGATCCGGCCCGGTATTCCCAGACACATCCGCGCTTCCTCCTCAGTCTGATCCATCCGAACCCGCGCTCGCGGTCGCTGCGTCCGCGGACGACAGGCGGGCCGTGACCAGCGTGCGCACTGCCTCCACGGCTGCGGGGACGGCACGGGACACTTCCTCGGACAGTTCCATGCCCTCGTCTGTTCGCCCCGCGACGCAACCCACCAGGTAGGTCTCCGGCAGCGATCCTCCCAGGATGCGGAGGCGGCGCAGGACGGCCAGCGGGTCCATGCCATGCGGATCGAACTCCGGGTTGACCGGCAGGCCGGCCGGCGTGAGCGGTCCGCCGGGGTCCAGATCCTCCGCCCGGATCTTCAGGATCCGGAGCGTTCCGGCGCTTGTGCTCCCGTCCGCCGGGGCGGGAAGCACATCCACGAGCACCAGCGCATCCACCCCGTCCAGGAGATCGTAGGCGAGGTGCAGCCCGCGGACCCCGTAGTCCCGCACCTGAACGTCCTCTGGCGCCCAGCCGGGCAGCCCCGATACCTCCTCCGCCAGGCGGCGGGCGACGGCCGGTCCAAATCCGTCGTCGCTCAGGAACACGTTTCCCACGCCCGCCACGAGAACCCTGCTCACATCGGGCCTCACATCCTGGACATTCGCACGTAGCGCTTGATGTCCGGAATCGAACGCAGTCCGACGACGGCTGCTGCCAGGCCCGCGGCCAGCAGGAGCACGACGGTCATGATGCCCAGACCCTTCATGATGATGGTTCCTTTCCGTTATCCGGGGGCGGCGCCGCTGCGAGCGGCACGAGCTCCTCGGGGGCGAAATACAGATACCGGCCGTACCATTCCTGCAGTTCGGCCGCCGGGTCGGCCTCGAGGACCACCGCGACATGCGTTCCGCCGTCGACGTCGAAGTGGACGCCCGTGACACGCCCCGATTTCCCGGCGAAAAAGAGGTCCTGGGCATCGGCGCGGCGCAACGGCACAACCCGCACCCGGCTGCCGCGAGAGACCGGGACGCCGTCGATAAAGACGGTGTCCGATTCCGGATCGACGGCGGCGTCCCGGGCCGGATCCCACCAGGGCGTATCTGCGCCGTTGTTGGCCGAGGCGCCGTCACCGCCCGGGACGGAATATTCAGGGACGGAAAATTCCGAATCCGAATATTCCGGGACGGCAAAGCCGGGGAAGTCTCCGTACCCGGACGCCCCGGGTCCACGGGGCGAACCGGCGTGCGGGTTCCGCAGGATGCCGTGCAGCTGCTGCAGCTCCTCTGCTGTCATGTTTTCGCAGCGATCGATGATCGCCGCCGCCCGGGCGTCGGTTGACCGGGCCTCCGCCTTTTCCTCATCGGTCAGCGTAAGCACCCGCAGGGTCAGGATTTCATCGATCTCCGTCGCATCGAACAGTTCCACGGTGCTCTCCGGCGCCACCGCGGGATGGTCATAAAGGATGATCGGGGACAGGAGCAGGACATCGCGCTGCCCCTCGGGGCCGGCGAGCACGGGCCAGCAGCGGTGCTGGCGACACGAAGCCGCCGCGGCCGACGCCCACTCAGGCGGATCGATCACCGAGAGGAAGTCGGCATCGTGGACAGCGAGCAGGACATGGGCTCCGATGAACGAGAGCTCGATGGCGGAACGCTTGTCGGTGGTGGCTGCCGCCGTGTTCTCGACCGTGACCCTGAGCCGCCACAGCGGAGCTTGGGCCGGCACGGCCGCGCTGCCGGCAGCGGCCGCCGGGACTTGGGTCGCTACTTGCGCCGCCACCAGGCGCAGCTCGCCGCGGAGCTGCCGACGCCGGCGCACGAGCCTGCCGGCGATGGCGCCGTCGGCGTCCAGCACGGGCTCTGTGTCCTCGGTCGCCGGCACGTTGATCGGCGCGCGCACGCCCGCGGCAAGCTGGCCGAGGCTGTACGGCCCGAGCGTGATCTCCTGATCCGTTGCCTCGTCCCAGCTGAGCCAGCGGGACGGGCCGACGATGAGTTCTTCGGCCGGCGTGAAGCCGCCGTCATCCGCGCGCTCGGCGGATCTTGTCTGGAGGTGCAGGAAGCGCAGATGGACGTCCACCCGGGCTGCGGGTCCGGGCTCGAGGAGGCAGTCCGCTGCCATGCCCGGCTCTTCGCCGGCACCGGATTCTGCCGCGCCCGGCGGCCCAAGCACCCCGAACTGCCAGCGGGCCTGGTTCTTGGCGGACGAGGCGCGGTACGGGTACAGGAGGTACCCCTCATAGAGGACAGCGTCGGCGACGGCGCGTGCCAGGCTGAGGCCGGCGTTCACGGTACCGGGTCACCAGCCCCGGCCAACAGACCCTCGATTGCGGCCTCCCAGGAAGTCAGGCCGTGGACCGCCTTGTACCTGGCCAGGGCCGCAAGGACGTCGCGGTCCAGGCGGATCCATCCTTGGTTCGGGAAGAATGCGTCCATCAGCGAGCGCCAGACCGCCACGGGCAGGGCGTACCGCGATTCCCGGTCCCAGGGAATCTGCTCGACGCCGAAGCCCGCCGCGCCCCGCGTGAATACTGTCCCGGAGAAGAGGAATTCCAGCGGAACGGTCCCGTCCCGCAGGGAGTTCAGGTACTTTGCCGCGGAGACCTCGAAATCGAAGGTGCAGGGGAGCGGCAGGTCAACGTCAAGGCTGTCCGCAAATCCCTGGACCAGGACGCCGCTGTGCATCCACATGAAGGGCTTGAGGGTGGTGGGCCACCGCCCGCGGCTGCCGAAGAGCTCCAGCAGCCCGGCTTCCTCGTCGGCGTCGTAACCGCGGCGCTGGGCCAGGATCCGCACCTGGCAACGCAGTGCCATGGCGTGGATGGCGGCGCCGCTTCTTTCCTGGATCCGCAGGCGCGCGGTCAGCTGCGGTGAAGCCGCATAGAGCTCCGGGGCGATATCCAGCACGCTGAATTCGAGGTCAACCATGACGTCCCTCCGGGTCTGCCGCGGCCGGAGCGGGGGCGGGCCTGCTGCGGCTGCTGATCCGGTCAAAGAAACCGGCGAGCTCCTGGCGGGACTCCTGGCCTCCGTCGAAGCCCTTCCACACCCTCCGCAGGCGGCCCACCAGCTCGTAGCACGCATCGATGGGGACCAGATGGCAGTCCGCCCGCTCCCGGTCAGGGCCGGGGGAGCGGATCAGCAGGGCCTCCGTGTCAGGGGTGAGCATGGTGATGGCCGGGTTGGCGGCTTGGACCGATGCCCAGGCGTCCAGGGAAAGTTCCGACTCCGTGGCGCCCGCCGGGCTCGGATAGAAAGCAGCGGTCCGACCGAGAGCCGAGTTGAAGAAGAAGAATGCCAGTCCCACCGGGATTTCCAGCTCGTCCCATTGGGCCTGCCCGAGTTCGAAGGGCTCGAATGAGAGGTAGCGGTCCGGGACGGAACGGTAGCGCAGATGGGCCGACGAGTCCGTGAACAGCAGATAGCAGGGCCGGCACGTGCACAGCAGGGAGCGGCTCTCCAGATCCACCACGTGCTGGTGGGCCTCCGCAATGGGCTCAGCGCACATCTCGCAGCGCTCGCCGGCAGGTTGGGCGGGGCGGGTGGAGGCTATCCTGCGGAGCACGGAGAGCGCCGACGCGCTGTCGATTCCGGCGTTGCCGGGTCCTGTCATTTGCGGCACCTCACAGCGGGTCCGCGGTGGTGGGGACGGCCACGCAGGGAACACCGTCGCGGAGCAGCAGTGGAAGGGGATCAAGATGCAGTGCCTTGTCCTCGAGGCAGACCCCGGCCTTCCGGACGTCGAAGTGGCTGCGGCAGTGCGGGCAGCGCAGCAGCCCGCCGCCCGCCGGGGCCGCCAGCGCCCGCTGCAGCGAAGCGCCCGGCATGGAGTGGGTGCAACGGGGGCAGCGGTCCACAAACGCATAGACGTCCGGGCCGATCCGGCACGTGAGCACCTCGACGCCCGCCACCAGGAAGCCCGCGACGCCTCCGGACTCCAGCTCAGCGAGGGCCGGGACCGACTGCCACGTGCCGGAGGCCGGCGTGGCGGCGTCGGACGGGCCGGCGTCGTGGCCGCCCAGCCCGTCCAGCCTCGAGCGCAGGGCGCCGACCGGGATCAGGGCAGGAACGGCGGCGGGGGCCGCCTCCTCCACTTCGATGCCGGTCACCTCGGGCGCCCCGGTTTCAATCGCGTCCTCGACGGCGAGTTTGAGCGTGACCGACGACGACGGACAGCCCTGGCAGCTGCCCAGCAGCCTCAGCCGGACGACGCCTTCTTCGCTGATGCCGAGCAGTTCCACATCCCCGCCGTGCGAGCCCAGGTAGGGCCGGACGGAGTCGAGGGCGGCGGCGACCCTCCCGGGCAGGTCCACGGGGTGCAGCCCGTGGATCAGCAGCAGGCCTGACACCAACGGGTCGGAGGTGAGGGCGGACACCGTTCCGGGGCCGAGTACACCCTGCTCATCCAGCACCTGCAGGATTCGTTCCAGCCCGGCACCGTACAGCTCCGTGACCTGCCGGACCAGCTCCTCCGCCCGGTCCCGGGCCACAGGACCGCCGGAACCCAGCGCGTCGAGGAGGGAACTGATCCGTTCCCCTGCCGAGCCCAACAGATTCTCCCGGTCCATGGCGGGCTACTCACCGGTGAGCGACTGCGTGGGGGAGTGCAGCAGGTCCAGCGTCTGACCATCCCCTAGGTACATGTGGACGCCGCACGGCAGGCAGGGATCGAAGCTCCGGACGGTGCGCATGATGTCGATGCCCTTGAAATGATCGCGGTCGTTCTCCTCGAAGATGGGCTGGCCTTGCACCGCGTCCTCATACGGACCCGGGATTCCCTCGGAGTCGCGCGGGCTGGCGTTCCACGGCGTCGGCGGGTAGGGATGATAGTTGGCGATCTTGCCGTCGCGGATCACCATGTGGTGTGAGAGCACGCCGCGGACGGCCTCGGTGAAGCCGCAGCTGATGGCTTCGTCCGGCACTTCAAAGGACTCCCAGGTCTTGGTGCGGCCGGCCCGGATCTCCTCGAGTGCCTTTTCGGCGAAGTGCAGTGCAGCGGCGGCCGCGTAGGCCTGGAAATAGGTCCGCGCACGGTTGCGCTCCAGCGTGTTGCTCCACTGCGGGATCTTCCATTCCAGGGTTACCGGGCCCTTCAGCGCTGTCTTGGGCAGCTCGATCTGGACGCTGCTGCCCGTTGACTTGAGGTAGCCGGTGTCGACGAACCCGGCAAGGGCGGTCGACCAGAGCCGGGCGAGCGGGCCGCCGCCGGTATCCAGCGCCAGATTGTTTTCGCCGTCAAACCAGCGCGGCGACATCACCCAGCTGTACTTGTCCTCCAGGTCGCGCTTCTGCGGCCGCGGGTTGGTGTGCTGGTTCCAGGGGTGCCGGCGGTCCACCGGGTTGCCCAGCGGATCGCGGGTGACGAACATTTTCTGGTCGCCCCAGTCCTCGTAGTACGACGAGCCCAGCATGATCCGGATTCCCAGGTTGATCCGGACCAGGTCCGTGGTCACGAGTTTGCCGTCCACCACGACGCCGGGGGTGACGAACATCTTCCGGCCCCACTCCGTCATGTCCTTGTAGGCGAAATTGCAGAACTCCGGATCCTGGAAGGAGCCCCAGCAGCCAAGCAGGGTGCGCCGCAGCCCCACCTGCTCGTATCCGGGCAGGGCCTCATAGAAGAAGTCGAAGAGGTCGTCGTGCATCGGCACGACCTTCTTCATGAACTCCACGTACCGCATGAGCCGGGTGATGTAGTCCGTCATCAGCTGGATGGTCGCCACGGTGCCCACGCCGCCAGGGTAAAGCGTGGAGGGATGGACATGCCGGCCCTCCATCAGGCAGAACATTTCCCGGGTCATCCGGCTCACCTGCAGTGCCTCGCGGTAGAACTCCCCGGTGAACGGGTTCAACGAGCGCATGATGTCCGCGATGGTGCGGTAGCCGTGCTCGCCCGCGCGCGGGGCCGGTGTGTTCTCGGCTTTGGCCAGCACCGACGGGTTGGTTTCGGAGACCATCTTCTCGCAGTAGTCCACGCCGACCAGATTCTCCTGGAAGATGTTGTGGTCGAACATGTACTCGGCAGCCTCGCCCAGGTTCACGATCCATTCGCCAAGGTGCGGAGGCTTCACCCCGTAGGCCATGTTCTGCGCGTAGCAGGAGCACGTGGCGTGGTTGTCGCCACAGATTCCGCAGATCCGGCTCGTGATGAAGTGGGCGTCCCGGGGGTCCTTGCCGCGCATGAAGATGGAATAGCCGCGGAAAATCGATGACGTGCTGTGGCATTCCACCACTTCGTTGTTCTTGAAATCGACCTTGGTGTAGATGCCGAGGCTGCCGACGATCCTCGTGATCGGGTCCCAGGCCATCTCCACCAGGTTCTCGCCCGCGGAACCGTCCGCCGAGGGCATCGGAATCGTCGAAGTCATTGCATTGCCTCTCTGCTTAGGGTCCCTACCAGGTCCGCTTGGCGCCGGTCAGCAGATCATTGCCGGGTTTGCGCCAGCGTGGTTCCTGGTCCAGCGTGTGCTTCGTGATGTTCCGCAGTGTCCTGATGGTCTTGCCGTAGGGCATGACCGACGCCGTAGACAGCTTGCCGCCAGGAGGTTCGTCCATGAAGGGCATGAACTTATCCGGGAATCCCGGCATCGTGCACCCGATGCAGATGCCGCCCACGTTCGGGCAGCCGCCGATTCCGTTCATCCAGCCACGCTTGGGCACGTTGCACTTGACCACAGGTCCCCAGCAGCCGAGTTTGACGATGCACTTCGGCGATCCGTATTCCGTGGCGAAGTCGCCCTGTTCGTAGTACCCCGCGCGGTCGCATCCCTCGTGCACCGTCTGGCCGAACAGCCACGTCGGCCGGAGCGCCTCGTCAAGGGGAATCATGGGTGCCTGACCGGTGGCCTGATACAGCAGATACGTCATGGTCTCTGACAGGTTGTCCGGCTGGATGGGGCAGCCCGGGACGCACACGATCGGGATTCCGGCCTTGGACCGCCACTCATAGCCGAGATAGTCGGGCACCCCCATGGCCCCGGTGGGGTTCCCGGCCATGGCGTGGATGCCGCCATAGGTCGCACAGGTCCCCGCCGCGATGATTGCCGTCGCTTTGGGCGCCAGCCGGTCCAACCACTCGCTGGTCGTGATCGGCTGTCCGGTGTCGAGGTTGTTGCCGAAGGCCGCCCAGTAGCCGCCCGGGGCGTGCAGGTTCTCATTCGGGATGGAGCCCTCCACCACCAGCACGAACGGCTCCAGCTCGCCGCGGTCCGCCTTGCGGAACCACTCTAGGAAGTCGTCGGCCCCCTGCTGCGGGCCGCATTCGAAGTCGATCAGCGGCCAGTGCATGGCGATTTTGGGAAGCCCGGGAAGCGCCCCGAGGGCTATCTCCTCGACGCTTGGTTGGGTTGCCGCCGTCAGGGCCACGGAGTCACCGTCGCAGCTGAGTCCGGCGTTGATCCACAGGACGTGGATCAAAGTCTGTTCCGCTTTCAATGCAGTAGCTGTAGGCATCGTTGCCTCCTTCGGAGCCCCGCCCTGCGGCTGCGGCTCGAATGTTGCGTCAACGGTCAAACGCGTAGTCCACCGGAGCGCGGCGCGCTCCCGGCGGCGCCCGTCGCCAGGTGGGGATTCTTCCGGATCCACTCGAGCCAGCCATCCATGCCGTCGCCGGTGGTAGCTGACACGGTCAGGACGTCGACGCCGGGATTCAGCCGGCGCGCCTGGCGCACGCAACGCTCGACGTCGAACTCCACATAGGGGAGCAGGTCTGCCTTGTTGATGATCACCAGGTCGGCAGCCAGGAACATGTGGGGGTATTTCTGCGGTTTATCATCGCCCTCCGTAACTGAGATCACGACGACCCTGGCCGATTCGCCGAGGTCGAACAATGCCGGGCACACCAGGTTGCCCACGTTTTCGATGAAGAGTGTCGAGCCGGATACCGGGTCCAGCGCGTCCAGGGCCCGCTGCAGCATCCCGGCATCCAGGTGGCAGCCTGCTCCGGTGTTGATTTGGATCACCGGCCGCCCCGTGGACCGGATCCGGTCGGCGTCCAGCGAGGTCTCCTGGTCCCCTTCGATGACACCGATGTCCAGTTCACCGGCCAGTTCCCAGATGGTCCGCACCAGGAGCGTGGTCTTACCGGCGCCGGGGGAACTCATGACGTTGAACGCCCGAATGCCGCGTCCTTCCAGCCATCCCCGGTTTCGTGCGGCCAGGAGGTCGTTCTTGGCGAGAAGATTCTCCTCCAGGGAAATAATGGTCCGACCGTCCGGCGCGTGGCTGTGCCCGTGGTCGTGGTCGTGCGGATGCTCGTGCCCGTGGTCGTGGTCGTGTGGATGTTCGTGATCGTGGGGATGCGGATGCTCATGCGGTGCTGCAGCAGCGTGCGCAGTTCCGTCGTGCACAGTTCCGTCGTGCACTGTTCCGTCGTGCACTGTTCCGTCGAGGTCCGAAACCCTGGTTCCGGCGTCGTCGCCGCATCCGCACGTCGCACACATGTCTACGCAACCTCCACCGAGGTGACCAGGAGTTCCCGGCCACTGACGATTTCGACATCGGCACTGCCGCACGGACAGAGCAGAAACATGTCCTCAAGGACGAATTCGTCGCGGCAGCTGCGGCACCTGGCCCGGCCCTCGGATTCATCGATCGTGAGCGCCGCGCCGGCCAGCGGCGTGTCAGCTGAAACGACTTCGAAGCAAAAGCGCACGGCGTCCGGGAGGACGCCACTCAAGGGTCCGATCCGGAGATTCACGCCCGTGACGGGGCGGCCGCCGGTCCGGTTCAGGACCGCCTCCACAAGACTTTGCGTGATCGAAAGTTCGTGCATGAGCCGCTGCCACCTCGTCGTATCAATGTAGGCCTGCAGGGTACAAACTTCAATATGCCCGCAATACGCCTGCAATAGGTTTGGAGCCGCCCGTCGCCCCGCCTGCCCGCCTCCCTCAGCCGCTCCCGATCTAGCTACCGGCGTGCAGCTGCCAGCGTGCTCCCGCCGTCGTGCCCGCCTGGGGTCAACCTTCGACTTCAACCCGAAGGTCAAGGCACAGCGTCCGCGCCGATGTCAAGGTCCGGCGAATACCGTGTCGGGCGCTGTAACCTTGGGAGGAACGCGCTGGGCTCTGCGAGCCCAGGCGGCAATATGAAGCACGACAATCACCGTCATCGAAAGTGTGGATAGATACGTGAGCAGCGAGCAGGGTTCAGCAACTCTGGAAGGCACCGAACTCGATCTGGAAGACGCCGTCATGGGCCCCACCGGGCGTCCCCATCGCGACTTTCCGGAGCCCGCACCGCTGTCCTCCCACGGCCCTGCGCGGGTCATCGCCATGGTGAACCAAAAGGGCGGCGTGGGCAAAACCACGTCCACGATCAACCTCGCCGCAGCGCTGGCCGAATACGGCCGCCGCGTGCTCCTGGTCGATTTCGATCCGCAGGGTGCCCTCTCCGCCGGCCTGGGCACGAACCCGCATGAGCTCGACCTCACCGTGTACAACGTGCTGATGGACCGCAAAGTGGACATCCGCGACGCCATCCAGAAGACCGGCGTGGAAAACGTGGATCTTCTCCCGGCCAACATCGACCTCTCCGCCGCCGAGGTGCAGCTGGTCAACGAAGTGGCCCGCGAGCAGGTCCTGGACCGGGCGCTGAAAAAAGTAGAGGACGACTACGACGTCGTCCTGATCGACTGCCAGCCCTCACTCGGGCTCCTCACCGTCAACGCGCTGACCGCCGCCCACGGCGTCATCATCCCGCTGATCTGTGAATTCTTCGCCCTGCGCGCCGTGGCGCTGCTCGTGGAAACCATCGACAAGGTCCAGGACCGCCTCAATCCGCGCCTGCAGGTCGACGGCGTGCTCGCCACGATGTACGACGCGCGGACCCTGCACGGCCGAGAAGTGATCGCCCGCCTGGTGGAGGCCTTCGGTGACAAGGTCTTCGAAACCGTCATCAAGCGCTCCATCAAGTTTGCCGACGCCACCGTTGCAGCCGAGCCCATCACCACCTACGCGGGCAACCACGTAGGTGCCGACGCCTACCGCCGACTGGCCAAAGAGCTGATCTCGCGCGGCGGCGCGCCCTAGCCAGGATCGTGCCAGCCGCCTTCTCTCCGCCAGCGAATCTCGACGTGGAGCTCGACACGCGCGCGGATTCCACGCAGTCCGCAGGCCCGGCCGTCCCGGCAGAGCCGGACGTCATTGCCGGGCCGTCCGGGAAGAAGCCGGGATTCGAAGTGCGGCTCGCCAACTTTACCGGACCATTCGACCTCCTGCTCGGCCTGATCTCCAAGCATCAGCTGGACATTACCGAGGTGGCGCTGTCCACGGTCACGGACGAATTCATCAAGTACATCCGAGGCCTGCAGCAGCTGGGGGAGGAATGGGCGCTGGATGAAGCCAGCGAATTCCTGGTGATTGCGGCCACGCTCCTGGACCTGAAGGCGGCCCGGCTGCTGCCCGCAGGCGAGGTTGAGGACGATGAGGACATTGCCCTGCTGGAAGCCCGGGACCTCTTGTTTGCCCGGTTGTTGCAGTACAAGGCCTTCAAGCACGTGGCCGGCATGATCGGCTCCACCCTTGAGCTCGAGGCCCGGCGGTATCCCCGGCAGGTTGCCCTGGAGGGACACTTCGCTGCCCTGCTTCCGGAACTTCTTTGGCGGCACACCCCGGAGCAGTTCGCTTCCCTGGCCGAGGCGGCCCTCAAGCCCAAGGCGGCAGCCCCTACGGAAGTAGGCCTCGCGCACCTGCACGGTACGCCCGTGAGCGTCAAGGAACAGGCCGAACTGCTGGGGGACCGACTGCGCCTGGGGACGCCGCTGACGTTCCGGGCGCTGATCGCCGACGCCGAATCCACGCTGGTGGTGGTGGCGCGCTTCCTGGCCCTGCTGGAGCTGTTCCGCGACCGCGCGGTGGGCTTTGACCAGCTGCTGCCGCTGGGAGACCTGACCGTGCACTGGACGGCCGATTCTCACGGGTGGAGCAGCGAAAACCTGAGTGAAGAATACGAGGACCTGCCGTGAACGAACGATTGCCGGACGCCGGGCCTGACGCCGGGCCGGACACGCGGCCGGACGTCGCGAGCCTGCCCGGCGGGGCCCGCGCGGCGCTCGAAGCCGTCCTGATGGTGATCGACGAACCGGCCACAGCCACGGCTCTCGCCGCCGGACTGGACCTGACCGTCGACGTCGTCGAGACCCTGCTGGCTGAACTGGAGCGGGAGTATAACGGCTATACTGTTAATGCCCCGGATGCGGACGTCGCCAGCCATAACAGTAAAACTGACGGCAACAATGCCGCCCCCCGGGGTTTTGAATTGCGGAATATCGCCGGAGGCTGGCGGATCTATTCCCGCGCGGAGTTCGCCGAGATCGTTGGCGGATTCGTGTTGGAAGGACAAACAGCCAGGCTGACGCAGGCGGCGCTCGAAACGCTCGCCGTTATCGCTTACCGCCAGCCCGTATCAAGGGCGCGGGTGTCTGCAATTCGAGGAGTCAACGTTGACTCTGTCGTGCGGACGCTGACGCAGCGGGGGCTGATCGAGGACTCGGGAACCGATCCCGAATCCGGAGCAATCCTGTACCGCACGACATCGTATTTCCTTGAGCGGATGGGAATCGGCTCGGTGGCTGAATTGCCACAGCTTTCCCCCCACCTTCCGGGTCTGGAAGGCATCGAGGAATACTACGACGCAGGAAGAATGTAAGAAGCATCTGTGCAGGCATAACGTCTGCACGAGAGTATCCATCGGGCAGAACAATTTGCCCGGCCGGCGGGTGTTGTCGGGAGACAGCGGCCGCAGGCCATTAACGTAAGGACGGGTCATGACACAGGCGGGACGCCAGGGTTCACCACGTAACAGTTCGGGACGCAACAGTGCCGGACAGAGCAGGGCCGGACAAAGCAGTGCCGGACAAAGCAGGGCAGGTCAGGGTAAGACCGCACGCGGTCCGGTTCAGGGCGGCGGCCCGCGCGCTGCCGGCGGCAAGGGAGGCCGTGACTTCTCCAAGGGCGGCGGTGACCGCCCCTTCAAGCACCCCAAGCCTCGTGAAGAGGCCTTCATCGATCCGGACCTGCAGGGTCCCGACGGCGCGCCGTCGGCTGGCCGCCCGGCTTCCGCTGACTGGAAGTCCAAGGCGCCCTCCGGCAAGGAAGCAGCCCGCAAGGCCGCCGCCCGCAAGCCCGGCTTCGGCAAGGCCCCCGGCACCCCCGGTGCCCTCAAGCCCAAGCCCCGCACCGGCGCCGCCAAGTTCGCCGGTCCCCGCGCCTTCGGCAGCGAACGCTTTGGCCAGAACCTCGGACCGGTGCGCAAGCCCGCCCGTCACCGCGGACCGCGCCGCGAGGTGCCGCAGTCTGAGCTACACGACGCCGACGGCACCCGCCTCCAGAAGGTCATGGCCTCCGCCGGGGTCGCCTCACGGCGGGTCTGCGAGGAAATGATCGCCGAAGGCCGTGTCGAGGTCGACGGCCAGGTGGTCACCGAACTCGGCGTGCGCGTCGACCCGAAGACGGCAGTGATCCACGTCGACGGACTGCGCATCCAGCTGGACGAGAACATGGTCTACATGGTCTTCAACAAGCCCAAGGGCGTTGTCTCCACCATGGAGGACCCGGACGGCCGTCCGTGCATCAGCGACTTCGTCCGCCACCACCACGGCGAACGACTGTTCCACGTGGGCCGGCTCGACGTCGCCACGGAAGGGCTGCTGCTCCTGACTAACGACGGCGAGCTCGCCAACCGCCTGACGCACCCGTCCTACGAAGTGCCCAAGACCTACCTCGTGCAGGTGCGCGGGCCGTTCCCGCAGGGCATCGGCGCCGAACTCAAGGACGGCGTCGAGCTCGAGGACGGTATCGCCTCGGTGGACTCCTTCAAGCTCGTGGACTCGACCCCCGGCCACGTGCTGATCGAGGTCGTGCTCCACTCGGGCAAGAACCGTATCGTCCGGCGCTTGTTCGACGCCGTCGGCTTCCCCGTGCTGCGCCTGGTCCGCGTCAAGGTTGGCCCCATCGGTCTGGGCGACCAGCGCCAGGGCAGCATCCGCAACCTCGGCAAGCAGGAAGTCGGCCACCTGCTGGCATCCGTGGGGCTGTAAGCATGTCCGCCTTCCGCACGCACGGCCGCGGCCACCTGAACGGCCCGGTGGTCGTCTTGGGCTCCGGGCTTCTGGGCACCAGCATCGGGCTGGGGCTGCGGGGGCGTGGTGTCGCTGTGTTCCTCTCGGACCCCTCGCCGACCAACCAGGCCGTCGCCGTAGACATCGGCGCCGGCCTGCCATTGGCGCGCCTCGACGGGGAACAGCCGGAGCTCGTTGTAGTGGCTGCGCCGCCGGATGTCACGGCGGACGTCGTTGCCAACGCGCTCCGGGACTACCCGCACGCCGTCGTGGTGGACATCGCGAGTGTGAAGGCGTCCATCCTGGCCGATCTCCGCAGCCGCGGCGCTGATGTGGGCCGCTACGTGGGGACCCACCCCATGGCCGGGCGCGAGAAATCCGGTCCCGTCGCTGCCCGCGGCGAGCTGTTCACGTCCATGCCGTGGGTCGTGTGCCCGGCGGAAGAGACTCTGCCCGAGTCCCTGCAGGTGGCGCGTGCGCTGGCCGGCGACCTCGGCGCCGTCGTATCCGAATTCGCCGCCGACGAACACGACGAGGCCGTGGCGCTCGTCTCACACCTTCCGCAGGTGATGTCCTCGCTCGTGGCCAGCCGCCTGCAGGGCACACCCCTGCACGCCCTGTCCCTGGCGGGAAACGGGCTGCGGGACGTCACCCGGATCGCCGCGAGCGATCCCACGCTGTGGGTCCAGATCCTGGGCGCGAACGCGGACAAGGTCGTGGGGATCCTGCATGGAGTCCGCGAAGACCTCAACCGGCTGATCGGTACCCTGGAGGCGCCGACCGCTCCCGGCGCCCGGCTGGACCTTGCCCAACTGTTCAGCGAAGGCAACGCCGGCCAGTCCCGGATCCCGGGCAAGCACGGTGGACCGCCGCAGGCCTACTCATGGCTGACGGTCCTGGTGGACGACACGCCTGGACAGATCGCGAAGCTCCTGACCGAGATCGGCGAGATCGGCGTCAACGTCGAGGACCTCCGCCTCGACCACTCCTCGGGACAGAATGTGGGCATGGTGGAAATTTCCGTCCTGCCCAACAAACACGACCTTTTGATTGAAGCCCTCAACGACCGCGGATGGCAGGTACTCCAGTAATGACCCAGGAACTCATCGAGACCGTGGAAGTGCTCCGTCCCGGAAAAAGCCTGGTGGTCGCCATCGACGGCCCCTCCGGCTCCGGCAAATCCAGCGTCAGCAAAGAGGTCGCCCGCCGGCTCAAACTGGCCTACCTCGACACCGGAGCAATGTACCGGGCCCTAACGTGGTTCTGCCTGGAGAACGGCACGGACCTGGACGACGGGGCTGCCGTCGAGGCCGCGTCCGAGGCGCTCACGCTGGACATCAGCACGAGCCCGCAGGAAGAGTACGTCCGCGTCGGTGGGCACGATGTCACTCTGGCCATCCGTGAGCCCGCCATTTCCGCGGCGGTGAGTGCCGTTGCCACCACCCTGGGCGCACGCACGGAACTGATCCGCCGGCAGCGCGAGCTGATCGAGCAGCACCACCGCCGCATGGTGGTGGAGGGCCGGGACATCACCACCGTCGTCGCGCCCCATGCCGAGGTGCGGATGCTGCTGACCGCGAGCGAGGAAGCCCGGCTGCGCCGCCGCGGCATCCAGCTGGGCGGGAGCCAGAATGCTGAGCAGCTGGCAGCCCAGGTCACGCACCGCGATGCCAAGGACTCCACCGTTGTAAACTTCACCACGGCCGCCGACGGCGTCGTCACCCTGGATTCCTCGGAGCTGGACTTTGACGAGACCGTTCAGGCCGCCCTCGACATCGTGGACACCGTGGTCAACCACACTGCTGTCCCACGCCGGGCCGTCCACGGTGACTGAGGGGCGCACCGGGGGGCAGGCGAACGTGCACGCCTCCCTTCCCGGCCACTGGACGATGGCGTGGAGCCGGCCTGTGGGCTGGATCCTGGACCACCTCGTCTACCGCACCTCGGTCACCGGACGGTCCAACGTCCCGGCGGCCGGACCCGTCATCTTCGCGGGAAACCACATCAGCTTCCTCGACGGGCCCGTCATGTTCGGCGCCTCGCCCCGGCCCATGCACATCCTCGTCAAGCAGGAGATGTTCACCGGGCTCCTCGGCCGCGTACTGGCGGCGTCGGGCCAGCTGCCCGTCGACCGCCGCGGCGGCCGTGCGGCGCTGGCCACGGCCCGGAGCCTGCTCGCCGCCGGACGGTGTGTTGGGATTTTGCCCGAAGGGACCCGGGGGAGTGGTGAGGCCGCCGCGATCAACAACGGCGTCGCCTGGCTGGCGCTCAACTCCGGCGCCACAGTGGTTCCCGTGGCCATCCTGGGCACCAGAATCGGCGGCGAACACCTGGACACTGTTCCCGCACCCCGCCGGCGGCTGCATGTCAGCTTCGGCGGTGCCATCAACGTCAGCCGCAGGCCCGGCGAGACTGGGCGTGTTTCAATGGACAGGGCGGGAACCGAAATCCGGGCCGCCCTGGCCCGCCATGTCCAGGACTCGATCCAAAGAACAGGGCAGCCCCTGCCCCACGCGGAATTCCCGCATGAACGTCATGAAGCAGTAGCCGGGACGCCGGCAGATCACCACCTAAGGAAAGTGCAATGAGCGATACGACTCAAACCTCCGGTAATTTCGGCGCCGGCGAAGACGAATACACGCCCACCGGCACCGACCAGGTGGCTGAAAACCTCGCCGCCCTGGACGACGACGAAGCGGAGCTCCGCGCTGCGTCGCTGCGCGCCGGGCTGGACGACTACGAGTTGGACGAAGACGACGCCGCACTGCTGAGCGGCCACTTCGACGATGAAGACTTTGACGGCCCAGTCAAACTGGATCCGGTCCTGGCCATCATCGGCCGCCCCAACGTGGGCAAGTCCACCCTGGTCAACAGGATTCTGGGCCGCCGCGAGGCAGTCGTCGAGGACACTCCCGGCGTCACCCGGGACCGTGTCATGTACTCGGCGAACTGGAACGGCCGCAACTTCACCGTGGTGGACACCGGCGGGTGGGAACATGATGCCCGTGGCATCCACGCCCGCGTGGCGGAGCAGGCCGAGATGGCAGTGGAACTTGCCGACGCCGTCCTGTTCGTCGTCGACTCCGCCGTGGGCGCTACGGCCACGGACGAAGGCGTCATGAAGATGCTGCGCAAGGCCAAGAAGCCGGTCATCATGGTGGCCAACAAGGTGGACGACTTCGCCCAGGAAGCCGACTCGGCAACCCTCTGGGGACTGGGCTTTGGCGAACCGTACCCCGTCTCGGCCCTGCACGGCCGCGGCGTGGCCGACCTCCTGGACCACGTCATGGACACCCTCCCGGAGTTCTCCACGATCGAAGGCCTCGAGCGCTCCGGTGGACCCCGCCGTGTGGCCCTGATCGGCCGCCCGAACGTCGGCAAGTCCTCGCTGCTGAACAAGCTCGCCGGTTCCGAGCGTGTGGTGGTGGACAACACCGCCGGCACCACCCGCGACCCGGTCGACGAATTCATCGAACTCGGCGGACGCACGTGGCGCTTCGTGGACACCGCCGGCATCCGGCGACGCCAGCACATGGCCCAGGGTGCGGACTTCTACGCCTCCCTGCGGACGCAGAGCGCGCTCGAAAAGGCCGAGGTCGCCGTCGTGCTCCTGGCCGTGGACGAAGTGCTCAGCGAGCAGGATGTGCGCATCCTGCAACTCGCCGTTGAATCCGGCCGGGCCCTGGTGCTCGCCTTCAATAAGTGGGACCTCCTCGACGACGAGCGCCGCCGCTACCTGGAACGCGAAATCGAGCAGGACCTGGCCCACGTGGCCTGGGCACCGCGCGTGAACATCTCGGCGAAGACCGGCTGGCACAAGGACCGGCTGGTCCCGGCACTGGACGTTGCCCTGGAAAACTGGGACAAGCGCATCCCCACCGGACGCCTCAACGCGTTCCTGGGCGAACTCGTGGCGGCGCACCCGCACCCGGTGCGCGGCGGCAAGCAGCCGCGCATCCTGTTTGGCACCCAGGCGTCGAGCCGGCCGCCGAAGTTCGTGCTGTTCACCACGGGATTCCTGGATCCGGGATACCGCCGCTTCATCACCCGGCGCCTGCGCGAGACCTTCGGTTTCGAGGGCACGCCGATCGAGGTCAACATGCGTGTGCGCGAAAAGCGCGGCAAGAAACGTTAATTCCGACACACCGTGGCCGTGACAGGATGAAATTGTCACAGGCACCCTCCGGGATCGTGTAAGCTTTTGGAGGTGGTTCGGCCGGACTGCTTGGAAGAAAACCTGGAGAGAATCCGGGAGGACTTCCCAGCGGAGAACGGTGGAACCAGCGGGCTGTAGCGCAGCTTGGTAGCGCACTTGACTGGGGGTCAAGGGGTCGCAGGTTCAAATCCTGTCAGCCCGACCAACAGAGAAAACCCCGCCATTCCTGATCAGGAATGGCGGGGTTTTCTGTATCTCGAACTTCCAAGGAAATCGCGGCGCCGGTGTGGGTTGCTGCTGGTGACTGTCGGCGGGTCACTCAGTTCGGCATCGTTCCGTCCATGGCGACATCGGTTATGGCCGCGGGAAGGACGCACGAAGTGCAGCAAGCAGTCTGCCGAAGATCTCATCCTCGCTTCCCATGCCGTCGACGCTGAGGAGGATGCCGCGCTGTGAGTATGCTGAGGCCACCGGCTCAGTCTCTTGGTGGTAGAGCTCCAAACGGTGCCGGATGACGTCCTCGGTATCGTCGCTGCGTCCGGTCATGGTGGCGCGGTGGAGCATTCGGCGGACGAGTTCCGCGTCGTCAACCGTCAGTTGGACTGCAACGTCCAGCGCGTGCCCGTTGATGGCGAGGATGAAGTCGAGTTCAGCCAGCTGCGACGTGTTTCGGGGATACCCGTCCAAGAGAAACCCGACCCTGACGTCATTCTGGTTCAGGCGGTCACGCACCACACGGTTTGTCAGGGTATCGGGCACCAAATCGCCCGCGTCCAGATGCACAATGACTTCCTGGCCCAGCGGCGTCAGGTTCTTCACATGGTCGCGGAAAACCTCTCCAGTGGACACCACGGTGATGCCGAGGCGCCGGGACAAACGTTCGGCCTGGGTGCCCTTGCCGCACCCCGGGGGACCCATGATCAGCATTCGCATCTTTGAGACAACTCCCCTCAGGCGCCGTTGAAAGGTGTCCTTGTATCGTGTTCGCTGGGAGGCGCCAGCGCAAGGGATTGAATCGCCGGCGCCCGGGAAGCGCCTATTTGAGGAAGCGCGACGTCCGGCGGTCGGCCAGGATCTTTCCCTTCGTCTGGCACTTCGGGCAGTACTGCAGGGCGGTGTCCGCAAAGGAGACCTCCCTGACCGTGTCGCCGCACACCGGACACGCTTCGCCGGTCCGGCCGTGGACCCTCATGTGGCTCCGCTTGGTGTCTTTGAGCTCGTTGGGCGGCTTGCCTTGGGCTTCCTCCACGGCCGTTCCCAGAATGGTGTGGATGGCGTCGTAGAGGCGCTGGACGTCCGTCCGGTCCAGGGACTTGGCGAGGGCGAAAGGGGATGTCTTGGCGGCGTGCAGGATCTCGTCGCTGTAGGCATTTCCAATTCCGGCGATGATGCTCTGGCTCCTCAGGACGCCCTTGATCTGCTGGGAGCTGGAACCGAGGATCCCCGCCAAAGCGCCGACGTCGAAGCCCGGACTGAACGGATCCGGTCCGAGCGCCGCGACGCCGGGAACGTCAAGCGGATCGCGGACCACGTAGACCGCCAGGCTCTTTTTCGTGCCCGCCTCGGTCAGGTCCATGCCCACCGGGCCCGGAGCGCCGGAAAATGTCAGCCGCACCGCGATGTGCCCCTTGCCCATTTTCAGCTGGGCGTCTGTGGGGGCGTCAGTGAAGCGGACCCAGCCGGCCCGCGCCAGATGGAAGACAAAATGCAGCCCGTCGGCTTCCATGCTGACGAACTTGCCGAACCGGCGCACCCCGGTGACGACCCTGCCTTCGAGATCGGTGAAGGGAGGGTCGGCCGTCTTGAGCACGGCGAAGGAGACCAGCTGGATCTTCGCCACAACTGCTCCGCGCAGGTGCTCGTCCAGAAAGTCCGTCAGGGCCGCAACTTCAGGAAGCTCAGGCATGGCCTAGCCCTTGCTGGTCCGGGGTCCCGGGGTCCCGGCGGCCCGGTTGTTCACATTCCTGACCTTCGGCGGTGCATGTTCTGCCATCGCCCCATCTTCTCAGATCCCTCCCCGGCCCCTGCCCGATATGCCTATACTTTCAGCGGCGGCTAGAACAAACGACTGCCGCCGCATAGGTGATTGACCCGATGAAAGGCCCGTCATGAGCATCATTCCCGAAGACCTGTCCTACACCGCAGAACACGAATGGGTTTCGGCCCCCAATGCCGACGGGATTGTGCGCGTCGGCATCACCGATTTTGCCCAGGACGCCCTCGGGGATGTCGTTTACGCCCAGATGCCCGAAGTGGGGACCACCATCAAGGCCAACGACGTCGTCGGAGAGGTCGAATCCACCAAGAGCGTCAGCGACATCTACGCCCCCGTGACGGGCGAGGTCGTGGCGCGGAACGAGTCCCTGGACACCGATTCTGCCCTGATCAACTCCGATCCGTACGGTGAGGGCTGGCTGATCGAAATCAAGCTCGCGGAAGCCGACGCGGTCGAGTCTCTGCTCAGTGCATCCGAGTATGAACAGCAGGTAGGCTAAAGACAGAGGTCGTTCGGTCCGGGGTCGCCGGAGAGTGTTGTTGGGATAACAAAACAAAGCCGCGCCCCGCCGAAAGGCCTCAATACCGGGACTGCGAGGCTTTTCCGGACGGCATGCGTTGTTTGCAGGGGGGACACCTGCAACGAATGAGGAGGACTCAATGTTTGGGCACGAACGGAACGACACCGGTGACGGTTACGGCACGGGTGGAGTGAAGGCTTCGGAGACCACGTCGATCAACCTCACTCCGGTGCGCGATGAACCCAACTTCACACCGAAGCTCTCGACCGAGGAGCGGGCGGCCGTAGAGGCCCTTCCCTTCGGATCGGCCCTGCTCGTGGCGCACAGCGGCCCCAACGCCGGCGCGCGGTTCCTGCTGGACTCTGACGTCACGACGGCCGGCCGCCACCCGGACGCCGATATCTTCCTCGACGACGTCACCGTGTCCCGCAGGCACGTAGAATTCCGCCGCACCGCGCGCAGCTTCGAGGTCGTGGACACCGGGAGCCTGAACGGCACCTACGTCAACCACGACCGCGTGGACTCCGTGGAACTGAAGTCCGGCAACGAGGTCCAGATCGGCAAGTTCCGGCTCACCTTCTATCGCAGCCCTGCCCGCGCAGCAGGCAACGTCTGATTCCGGGGTAGCTGCCTGTGGCCACGGCACATGCGGATCGGCGCGGACCCCAGGTTCTGAACATCGGGGAAGTCCTGGCTCAATTGAGTGACGACTTTCCCAGCATGACCGCGTCAAAAATCCGGTTCCTTGAGGAAAAAGGACTCATCAACCCGCAGCGGACCCCTGCCGGCTACCGGCAGTATTCCGAGAACGACGTCGAACGGCTGCGCTTTGTCCTGTCCCTCCAGCGTGACCAGTACCTGCCGCTAAAGGTCATCAAGGACTACCTCGACGCGATCGACCGGGGCGAACGGCCGGAAAACCTGCCGGCAGGCGTCACTGTCTCCCCGCGGATCGTCTCCGAGGAGCTCGCCACCGAGCTGCAGAGCCGTGCGCGCCGGCTCAGCGAGGAGCAGCTCCGTGCCGAATCCGGGGCGAGCGTCCCCTTGCTGGAATCCCTCTTAAGCTACGGCCTGATCGGGCACGTCAACGGCAAGTTCGACGAACACGCCCTGCAGGTGGCGCGGGCTTGCGTCCAGCTGGAGGGCCACGGCCTGGAACCGCGCCACCTGCGGCCCTTCCAGGCAGCTGCCGACCGCGAATTTGGGCTCGTGGAACGCGCCGTGGCCACGCTGACGTCCCGCAAGGACGCTGCCTCCCAAGCCCGCGCCGCCGAGGCAGCCCGGGAAATCAGCGACCTCTGCCTGTCCCTGCACCAGGCGCTGGTCCACGACCGCATCTCGAGGATGGACATCTGATGATTGAGGTGGAGATTGTCGGCGTGCGGATTGAATTGCCGTCCAACCAGCCGCTTGTCCTGCTCAAAGAAATCCATGGTGAGCGCCACGTGCCGATCTGGATCGGGACTCCGGAAGCCAGTGCCATCGCCCTGGCCCAGCAGGGGGTCGTCCCGCCCCGGCCGATGACCCACGACCTCCTGGTGGACGTTGTCGAGGCCCTGGGCCACACGATCGTCAGCGTCAACATCGTCGCGGTGGAGGACAACATCTTTTACGGGCAACTGCAGTTCGAGAACGGAACCACCGTAAGCTCCCGGGCCTCGGATGCCTTGGCGCTTGCCCTGCGCGCCAAGTGCCGGATCTGGTGTGCCGACGCCGTCATGGACGAGGCCGGCGTCCGGATCACCGAACACGACGAGGGCGAGGACACGCATCCCGGACCCGCCGTGGACGAGGAAGGCGAACTACGGCGCTTCCGCGAGTTCCTCGACGACGTCGAACCGGAAGACTTCGGCGGCTGAATTGCCGCTGGTAACCGGGGCCAAGGAGGCTGCCGGGGTTGCTGGTGTGCCTGTGGCGGCTGAGGTTTCTGAGACGCTTGGGACAGCTGTGGCGGCATTAAACGTTAAAGTCGAGGATGAAAGTTTCGACACGCCCGCCGAATAGCCCCAACGTCTTTGACCTTGGGCCCCAGCAGGCCTAACGTCGGAGGTACAAGTTCCCATTGCATACGGTAGCCGCGCAAGTCACACTGGAAAGTGCAGCCTCGGCTGAATTACACGGATGAAGTCATTATCCTGTGTCATGCAGCTGTTCACATATATTGCTGCCGATGCAACTTACTCAGGGGAACTCACGACAAGGAGGGTCCACGTGAGTCCGAAAGGCGAAGCGGGCGAGCTGAAGCAGGCCGCGACGGCCGGCGTTGCTGTGCCCGCCAGCGGTGCCCAAGGCCTGCTGTTCACCGAGGATCTTCCCGTGCTGGACGAAGACGCGGGCTACCGCGGCCCCACCGCCTGCAAGGCGGCCGGCATTACCTACCGCCAACTCGACTACTGGGCACGCACCGGGCTCGTTGAGCCCGCCGTGCGCGGCGCTGCTGGCTCCGGCTCGCAACGGCTCTACGGCTTCCGGGACATCCTGGTCCTCAAGGTGGTCAAGCGGCTCCTGGACACCGGTGTCTCCCTGCAGCAGATCCGCACGGCCGTGGAGCACCTGCGGGAGCGCGGCGTCGAAGACCTCGCCCAGATCACGCTCATGAGCGACGGTGCGAGCGTATACGAGTGCACATCGGCGGACGAAGTGATCGATCTGGTCCAGGGCGGCCAGGGGGTGTTCGGCATCGCCGTCGGCCGTGTCTGGCGCGAAGTTGAAGGAAGCCTCGCAGCCCTTCCCAGCGAACACGCCGCGGACCAGTCCTTTCCCGACGACGAACTGAGCAAGCGCCGCGCGGCCCGCAAGATCGGCTAGCGCGCTCCGGTACAGACACGAGAGTTACAGACGCGACTGAGGCCGCCTTCCGGACAGGGAGGCGGCCTCAGTTCGTTGAACGCTCAGTTCGTAAAGTCTGGTGCGCCGGTGCCGGGATCCGGCCGGTTCGGAGTCCGCGGCCGGTGCCGGGCAGCCGCCGGTTAACGCAAGTTGCGGTTGCGGACAGTGCCGGCCGGGGCCGCGCCGTTGGGATGCAGCAGGTTCTGCAGCAGGGTATCGAAGAGCCCGGCCGCGTTCTTGGCCGAGTCTCCGGGCCAGTGGTGGATGGAGTGGGCTGCGCCCTGGATCTGCTGCCAGTTCGCCTGCTCCGGGATGTGAGGGCTCAGCAGCAGCTGGCCGAACATGGACTCCATCTCCGAGAGCCGGAACGTGTGCTCGGCCGAGCCGCTGCGCACCCGGTTGGCCACAATGCCGGCGGGGGACAGCTTGGGGGCGAATTCCTGCCGGAACAACGCGATGGCGCGCATGGTGCGCTCCGTGCCGGCCACCGAGAAGAGCCCCGGTTCGGCCACCAGGGTCACCTTGTCGCTTGCGGACCACGCCATCCGGGTCAGGCCGTTCAGCGACGGGGGGCAATCCACTAGGACGAGTTCATAGTTCGTGGCATCGGCCAGCACAGCGGAGAGCCGGCGGAGGTCGCGGCGGCCCAGGTCAGGCCGGTCGTAGATGCCGGTGTAGGCAGAGCCGACCGCCACGTCGAGGACGGAGGTTGCAGCGCCGGGTTGTGTTCTACCGTTGGTGCTGCCGTTGGCGCGGCCGTTGGCGCCTCCGTTGATCCTGGCGTGTTCCACCCAGCCGCTGGGAACCACGTTGTCAGCCAAGTGGGCCCGCCGGGGCGACCTCAGCATCCTGCCGATATCAAGCTGATCGTCCGGGCTCACGCCCAGGGCGGTGCTGGCGTCAGCGTGCGGGTCAAGGTCGACGACGAGGGTGGGGATGCCGGCGGCCAATGCCGCCGACGCCAGTCCGGTGGTCACGGATGTCTTGCCGACACCGCCTTTGAGGCTGCTGATGCTCACTACTTGCACTTGAAAAACCAATACCTAACGCCGGTTGCCGAGACGGGGTCGTGCCGGCTCCTGCGTTCTTCGGAGCCGGGGCGTGCGTGCGCCACCCACCCCCTCATCATATGTTGATGCTCCGGCGAAACCCGTTTCATCCGGCGTGGGGGCGCCAGAACGTCGCGAACCGGGCATGCAGGAAAAGCTTCATGGCCGGGACCCTGCCCATCGCGGCGTCCGTGACGGATAATGCTGTGACAGTGGCCACAATGATTTGTGTTTGCCCGCACAGGTCCTAGACACTGTGAGCACTTACCGATACGCCCGCGATGATGCAGGAGAAGCATGTTTTCTAAGATTCTGGTGGCCAACCGCGGCGAAATCGCGATTCGCGCGTTCCGCGCGAGCTACGAGCTGGGTGCCAAGACTGTCGCTGTGTTTCCCCACGAAGACCGCAACTCGATCCACCGCCAGAAGGCCGACGAGGCGTACCTGATCGGCGAGGAGGGACACCCGGTCCGGGCGTACCTGGACGTTGATGAGGTGGTGCGGGTAGCCAAGGAGTCCGGTGCGGACGCCATCTACCCCGGCTACGGCTTCCTCTCCGAGAACCCGCGCCTGGCGCGCGCCGCGAAGGCGGCCGGCATCACGTTCGTCGGCCCGCCGGCGGAAGTCCTGGAACTCGCAGGCAACAAGGTTGCCGCCCTCGAGGCCGCCCGCAAGGCCGGTGTCCCGGTGCTCAAGTCCAGCCAGCCGTCAAAAGACCTGGACGAACTGATCGCCGCCGCGGATGAGATCGGCTTCCCGATCTTCGCCAAGGCCGTCGCCGGCGGCGGCGGGCGCGGCATGCGCCGCGTGGACACCCGCGAAGCGCTCCCGGATGCCCTGCAGGCCGCCATGCGCGAAGCGGACGCAGCGTTCGGGGACCCCACCATGTTCCTCGAGCAGGCCGTCCTGCGCCCGCGCCACATCGAAGTCCAGATTCTGGCCGACGCCCAGGGCAACATCATGCACCTCTTCGAGCGGGACTGCTCCATCCAGCGCCGCCACCAGAAGGTCATCGAGATTGCACCGGCACCGAACCTCGATGAGGGCATCCGGCAGGCGCTCTACCGCGACGCCGTGAAGTTCGCGAAGGCGTTGAACTACGTCAACGCCGGCACGGTCGAATTCCTTGTCGACACGGTGGGGGAGCGCGCCGGCCAGCACGTGTTCATTGAAATGAACCCGCGCATCCAGGTCGAGCACACCGTCACCGAGGAAGTCACCGACGTCGATCTCGTCCAGGCGCAGCTGCGCATCGCCGCCGGTGAGACGCTCGCGGACCTGGGCCTGTCGCAGGAGAGCGTCCAGCTCAAGGGCGCTGCCCTGCAGTGCCGCATCACCACGGAGGACCCGGCCAACGGCTTCCGGCCCGACGTCGGCAAGATCACCGGCTACCGCTCGGCCGGCGGAGCGGGTGTCCGGCTCGACGGCGGTACCGTCTACTCGGGCGCGGAGATCAGCCCGCACTTCGACTCCATGCTGGTCAAGCTGACCTGCCGAGGCCGCGACTACCCGGCCGCCGTGGCCCGGGCCCGGCGCGCCCTCGCCGAGTTCCGTATCCGCGGCGTGTCCACCAACATCTCCTTCCTGCAGGCCGTCCTGGACGATGCCGACTTCGTCGCGGGGGATGTGGCCACCTCGTTTATTGACGAACGGCCCGAGCTGCTGAAGGCGCGGGTCTCCGCAGACCGCGGCACCAAGCTGTTGACCTGGCTTGCCGAGGTCACAGTCAACAAGCCCAACGGCGAACTTAAGGTCCACACGGACCCGGCGGACAAGCTTCCAGCCCTTGATGACACCGAGGCCCGGCCGGGGTCCCGCCAGCGGCTCCTGGAGCTCGGCCCGGAAGGATTTGCCCGGGCCCTGCGCGCGCAGGACGCCGTGGCCGTCACGGACACCACCTTCCGCGACGCGCACCAGTCCCTGCTCGCCACCCGTGTGCGCACCCGCGACCTCGTGGCGGCCGGTCCGGCCGAGTCCAAGCTGCTCCCGGAGCTGCTGTCGGTCGAGGCCTGGGGCGGGGCGACCTACGACGTCGCCCTGCGCTTCCTCGGCGAAGACCCGTGGGACCGGCTTGCTGCCCTGCGCAAGGCGATGCCGAACCTGTGCCTGCAGATGCTGCTCCGCGGCCGCAACACCGTCGGCTACACGCCCTACCCGGAAGAGGTCACGGTGGCGTTCGTCAACGAGGCCGCCGCCACGGGCATCGACATCTTCCGCATCTTCGATGCCCTCAACGACGTCAACCAGATGGCCCCGGCCATCCGGGCCGTCCGCGAGACCGGTACCGCCGTCGCCGAGGTCGCCCTCTGCTACACCGCGGACATGCTGGATCCGGAGGAAACGCTCTACACGCTGGACTACTACCTGGAGCTGGCGCAGAAGATCGTCGACGCCGGGGCGCACATCCTCGCGATCAAGGACATGGCCGGGCTGCTGCGTCCGGCTGCCGCGGCACGCCTCGTCTCGGCGCTGCGGGCGCGGTTCGACCTGCCTGTGCACCTGCACACCCACGACACCGCAGGGGGCCAGTTGGCCACCCTCCTCGCAGCCGTGGATGCCGGCGTGGATGCCGTGGACGTGGCTTCGGCCTCCCTGGCCGGAACCACCAGCCAGCCCTCGGCCTCGGCCCTCGTCGCCGCGCTGGCCCACACGCCGCGCGACACTGGCCTCAGCCTCGCGAACGTTTGTGCCCTCGAGCCCTACTGGGAAGCCGTCCGCCGGGTCTACGCGCCGTTCGAGTCCGGACTGCCTGGGCCCACGGGCCGGGTCTACCAGCATGAGATTCCGGGCGGGCAGCTGTCCAACCTGCGTCAGCAGGCGATGGCGCTGGGCCTGGGCGAACGTTTCGAGGCCATCGAGGACATGTACACCGCGGCGGACCGCATCCTCGGCCGACTGGTGAAGGTGACGCCGTCGTCCAAGGTGGTGGGCGACCTCGCCCTGCACCTCGTGGGCCTCAACGCCGATCCCGCGGACTTCAACGAAAACCCGCAGAAGTACGACGTCCCGGATTCCGTGATCGGCTTCCTCTCCGGCGAGCTCGGCGACCCGCCCGGCGGCTGGCCTGAGCCTTTCCGGACCAAGGCGCTGCAGGGCCGGACCATCAAGGTCCGCGACGTCGAGATCAGCACCGAGGACAGCGCTGCGCTCAACGGCGATTCCAAGACCCGTCGGCGCACCCTCAACCGCCTTCTCTTCGCCGGGCCCACCAAGGACTACCAGAAGAGCGTCGAGTCCTACGGCAACCTTTCGGTGCTGGACACGCGCGATTACCTCTTCGGGCTGCAGCGCGGCGCGGAGCACGAGATCGAGCTCGAGAAGGGCGTCCGCCTGATCGCCTCGCTCGAGGCCGTCTCCGAGCCGGACGAGAAGGGCATGCGCACGGTCATGTGCACGCTCAACGGCCAGTCCCGGCCCGTGGTGGTCCGTGACCGTTCAGTGGTGAGCAACGTCAAGGCCGCCGAACGCGCCGACGCCTCCCAGCCGGGCCAGGTGGCCTCGCCGTTCGCCGGTGCCGTCACGCTGACCGTCAAGGCCGGGGACACGGTCAAGGCCGGCGACACGGTGGCCACCATCGAGGCCATGAAGATGGAAGCGTCCATCACGACGCCGGTGGCCGGCACCGTGGCGCGCCTCGCCGTCGGCTCGATCGAACAGGTCCAGGGCGGGGACCTGCTGCTCGTCGTCGAATAGCGGCCGCGCAGCACTCCAACAACCCGTAGCAACCCAGAAGGGTCCTTCCAGCCGAAGCTGGAAGGACCCTTCTTGGCGGTGCGGGTTTTGGCGGTGCGGGTTTTGGCGGTGCAGGTTTTGGCGGTGCGGGGCGTCCGCTACCTAGGCGAGGGTGGGACGCTTGGCGCTGTACATGTCCTCGATCACGTTCTCGAAGTCTTTGAGGACCTGTGCGCGCTTGACCTTCATGGAGGGGGTCAGGTGGCCGGAGGCCTCGGTGAAGTCGGCCGGCACGATCCGGAAGGACTTGATTGCCTCGGCCTGGGACACTGACTGGTTGGCGTGGTTGATGAGCTCCTGGACGGCGGCCTTGACCGCCGGGTGCCCGGCAGCCTCGGCGAGCGGGGTCGAGGCCGGGAGTCCGTGGCGGCCCAGCCAGCCGGGAAGGGCCTCTTCGTCCAGGGTCACGAGGGCACCGATGAACGGGCGGTTGTCGCCCACCACGAGCACCTGCGAGACGAGGGCGTCCGCCCGGATCTGGTCTTCCAGCAGGGCAGGGACCACGTTCTTGCCGCCCGCCGTGACGATGATTTCCTTCTTGCGTCCGGTGATGGTCAGGAACCCCGCCTCGTCCAGCTGGCCGATGTCGCCCGTGCGGAACCAGCCGTCGTCGTCGAAGGTCGCGGCGGAGAGGTCGTCGCGCTTGTAGTAGCCGCGCATGACGCACACGCCCTTGGCGAGGATCTCGCCGTCGTCCGCGATCCTGACGGAGTTGCCGGGAATCGGGGCGCCGACGGTGCCGATCTTGATCAGGTCCGGGGTGTTGACCGTGACCGGCGCCGTGGTTTCGGTCAGCCCGTACCCTTCCAGGATCTGCATGCCGATGCCCTGGAAGAAGTGGCCCAGCCGTTCACCGAGCGGGCCGCCGCCGGAAACGGCATGGGAGACGTGCCCGCCCATGGCGGCCCGAAGCTTGCTGTACACGAGCTTGTCGAACAAGGAGTGCTTGAGCCTGAGCACGAGCCCCACCTTGCCGGCCTGCCGGGCCCGGGAGAATTCGATGGCGGTGTCCGCGGCGCGGTGGAAGATGGCGCCTTTGCCGCCGTCCTCGGCCTTGGTCAGGGCGGAGTTGTAGACCTTTTCGAAGACGCGCGGAACGGCGAGAATGAACGTCGGTTTGTAGCTCTGCAGATCCGGGAGCAGGTTCTTGATATCCGGTGTGTGCGCCACCGTAACGCCGGCTGCGACGGCCAGCACGGAGATGAAGCGTGCAAAGACGTGGGCCATGGGCAGGAACATGATGGTCCTGGCTTGCTCGTGCACGATCTTGCCCAGCGACGAAGCCAGGGCGTTCTCAGACAGTTCCACGAAATTGCCGTGCGTCAGTTCGCAGCCCTTGGGCCGGCCGGTGGTTCCTGAGGTGTAGATGATCGTGGCGATATCGTTTAGGGACGCCTGGCCGCGCCGCGCTTCGAGCTCGGCGTCGCTGATGCCGGCTCCGGCCGCACGGACCTCGTCCAGGCTGTCGCCCTCGAGCTGCCAGACATGCCGCAGAGCGGTGAGCCCTTCGGAGGTGGCGGCCTGCCGGATGATGTCCTCGTGATGCGTGGATTCGCCGAACGCGGCCACGGCGCCGGAGTCGCCAAGGTTCCAAGCCACCTGGGAGGGGGAGGAGGTCTCATAGATCGGGACCGAGACGGCGCCGGCGAACCAGATGGCGAAGTCGATCAGGGCCCATTCGTACCGTGTGCGGGACATGATGCCCACGCGGTCGCCGGCGGCCACACCGCTGGCCATGAGCCCCTTGGCGAGGGCCGAGACGTCGGCCAGGAAATCCGTGGCACGAACGTCCTGCCACTGGCCCGCCGCATCGAGCCGCGAGTACAGCGCAGGGTTGGAGGCCTTGGCCGCCTGGCGTACCACGAGATCGGTGGCGTTGATGTCCGGATCGACATTCACCAGGGGCGGGACAATGATTTCTCGCACGGGAGCTCCTTAGGTATCCGTAGGCCCGCAAGGGGTACCGCTAAGCCTAGTATGCGGTCCCCCCAAGGTGTGTTCTGCGACACCTACCGGCCAGTAACTTTACGTTCAGGCCCGCCGTTCCGCCAGTCAGCGATGCTGTCGACACGGGTGCGGTGTCATGCAGCCGCGTCGTGCTGCCGGGCCTTGGCCGCTGCGGCGGCGCCGGCGAATAGAATGGGGCACCATGCAGACACCAACACCCGGCCGGCAGCCCGGCCTGCGCGGCCGGACCGCCGCCTGGCGGAGCAGGACTGTGGCCGGAGCGGCGGCCGCCACAGCCGGACATGACATCCGTTCACACCTGCGGCTGGGCCGCAAGGGCCTGGCGATCGGCGTCGACATCGGGGGAACCAAGGTTGCTGCCGGAGTGGTCGATGCCGAGGGCCGGATCCTCAGCCAGGCGAAACGCTCCACTCCGGGCAACGACCCGCGCGCCGTGGAGCAGGTCATTGTCGAACTGGTCGAAGAACTGGGCACAGGGCACCGGATCTGGTCGGTCGGAATCGGCGCCGCCGGCTGGATGGACCTTGACGGCGGGACGGTGCTCTTCAGCCCGCACCTGGCCTGGCGCAATGAACCACTGCGGGAGAACCTGCAGCGGCTGCTGCGCCGCCCCGTCCTGCTGACCAACGATGCCGACGCCGCCGCCTGGGCGGAATGGCGCTTCGGCGCCGGGCAGGGACAGAACCGTCTGGTCTGCATCACCCTGGGCACCGGGATCGGCGGCGCGATGGTGATGGACGGACGGCTGGAACGCGGCCGTTTCGGCGTGGCGGGGGAGTTCGGCCACCAGATCATCATGCCGGGCGGGCATCGCTGCGAGTGCGGCAATCGCGGCTGCTGGGAACAATACGCCTCAGGCAATGCGCTCGGCCGCGAGGCCAGGGAACTGGCCGCCGCGAATTCTCCGGTTGCCCAGGAACTGCTCAAGGCCGTGGACGGAGACGTAGCACGCATCACGGGCGTGATCGTGACCGGGCTGGCCGAGGCCGGGGACCAGACCTCCCGCGAACTCCTCGAGGACGTCGGGGAATGGCTGGGCCTTGGCCTGGCGAACCTCGCAGCGGCCCTGGACCCCGGAAAGTTCGTGATCGGCGGCGGACTGTGCGATGCCGGCGAACTGCTCGTCGCGCCGGCCCGAAAGGCCTTCGCCCGGAACCTCACGGGCCGCGGGTTCCGCCCCGCAGCGGAGATTGAACTCGCTGCCCTTGGACCCAACGCCGGACTGATCGGCGCCGCTGACCTCTCCCGGGTCAGCAGCCGCATGCACACGTAGCAGCACGACGGTACCAGCCGTGAACTAACCAGCGGAGCAGCTGGTGGTCTAAATGACCGGGTGGACTAGATGCGCGCCCCGTCGTCGTTTTCGTCTTTCTCGCCCGGCAACTGCATGATCAGGAACACCACCGAGGCAGCGAACGCGGCCACCATGCCAAGGATCGCGAGCAGCGGGGCCGATCGCCAGAACATCGCCGAGAGCACCAGCGCAATCGGCCCGCCCACGGCGCCAATCCAGGCAAGGACAGTCATCGGATCTGCCCCTGCCAGGCTGGGCGGCTCCTCCGGGACAAACGCGCCGCCGCCGTCGTCGTCGGTCTCGTAGTCGCGGGGACCGGGCGCGGTGTCAGGTATGTCGTTGCTGCTGCCCGCAGCCGGCTGCCCCGGGGCGGGGGCGAGCCGCTCCTTGGCGGAGAGCTCGATCGGTGCGGCGCCGGAGAGACCCAGCGGGTCAAAATCGCGGAACGTCCTCCCCCCCGGAGGGGAGCCAGCGCCGGAGGCAGCACCGAAGCCGGCGCCGGCTCCGGTGCTGTCCATTCCGCCAGCCGGTCCAGTCGCCTCGTCCCCGGCTGTCCCGACCCCTTCAAGCCTGGCGACGAGATCCAGCCAGACGGCGTCGTCGTCGGAGGGTGTGTCTGCGGCGGGCGGGTCCTGGGACTCATGGGGCTGGGACCCATGGGGCGGCGTGTCGCCCGAGTGCTGGGCGCCGGCAGCGTCAGGGCCGGAGGACCGGGCGTCGGCGGGGTCCGGCGTCTCGGGGTCCGGGGTTTCCGGGTCTGGTTTAGTCATTGGCCGTGTCCTTCCGGCTGGCGCGCGCGGCGCCCGGACTGGCTGCGGATGCAACGGACCGGACGAATTCGGCCGTGCCGCGGAAGATCTCGGGCGCGTCGTTGTCCATGGTAGCCACGTGGTAGCTGTTTTCCAGCCGGACCACCTCGAGCGGGGCGTTGGTCAGCCCGCGGCGCAGAGCCACCATGCTGGATTCGGACACCACATGATCCACTGCTGAACGGTACACCCGGACGGGAGCCGTAATGCGGGGCAGCAGCCGCACGGTGTCCTTGAACATCTTGTTGAGCTCATGCGCCGCGGCCACCGGCGTGCGCGGGTAGGCACCCTCATCCATGTCAGGTTTGAGGATGTCATTGGCGATAGCGGGGGTGCTCTTGAGGACAAACTTCAGGATGCCGGCCAGCGGGGCACGGGGATCATCGATGACCAGGCC
The DNA here is from genome assembly GCF_900102785.1 of Arthrobacter sp. ok362. GTDB lineage: Bacteria > Actinomycetota > Actinomycetes > Actinomycetales > Micrococcaceae > Arthrobacter. The sequence goes on along the minus strand of NZ_FNGC01000015.1, from coordinate 58,708 downwards.
GGGGTTGACCACCACCACCCCCGCCACGGGGCGCGTGGCCGCAATCCGCAACGCCAGGGCACCGCCCATGGACAGTCCCGCCATGACCACGACGTCGCATTCTTCCGCCAGCTCCAGGTAGGCCGCGTCCAGGGCCGCGTGCCAGTCCTGCCAGCGGGTTTTGGCCAGCTCCTGCCAGCTCGTTCCGTGCCCCGGCAGGAGGGGCAGCCGGACGGCGGACCCGGCACCGGCCAGGGACGACGCCCAGTCCCTCACACCGTGTGGGCTGCCGGTGAAGCCATGGCACACCACGACGCCGGTCCGGGGGCCGGTTCCCGTGAACGGGCTGCTGAACGGCGAGTGGTCCGGGAGGATGCTCATGGGGTCTCCGAGGGGGCGGGGGGCGGCATGGTGGACCGTGTGTGGGTGGCGTGGGCGTGCTGAAGGAAGAAGCGGACTGATTCTTCAAAGAGTAGCGGCGCATCGGCATCCAGGGTGGCAACGTGCCCGCTGCGCGGAAGGGGAACCACAGTGAGGTCCCGGGATCCGAGCCGCCTGCGCAGCAGCGCCAGGGACGACGGCGGGACCACGGCGTCGGTGCCCGACTTGAAGACCAGGGCCGGAGCCTGGACTGCCGGCAGATCCCGCAGGGTCGCGGAGAACAGCCGGCGCAGCTGGTGTACGGCGGCCAGCGGCGTCAGGGAGTAGTCGCCGTCGTCGGTGGTGACCGCCGTGGAATTCTCCTCCAGAATCGGCGTGGTGGTGCGCTGGAAGTACTTGAGCAGTCCCACGATCCTGACCCTGCGGTCATAGAAGCTCAGGCCGGGGTTGACTGCGGCCACGCCGGCCACGCTGTGGCGGGCCGCGGTGCGCAGTGCGATGGTGCCGCCCATGGACAGCCCCGCGACGTAGCAGTCATTGGTCCGGGCGGCCAGTTCCAGGTACGCCGTTTCAAAGCTCGTGTACCAGTCCTGCCAGCCCTGCCGGGCGAGGTCCCGCCAGTGGGTGCCGTGCCCGGGCAGGAGTGGCACCGATACCGCGAAGCCCTGGGTGGCGAGGTGGTGGGCCCACGGCAGGAGGCTGAGCGGGCTGCCCGTGAAGCCGTGGCAGATGGCCACGCCGGTCCGGGCGTTGGGGCCGTGGCCGGGGTAGCTGAAAGCGGCGGGTGCCGGTGGAGTGCTGCTTTCAGTCATGAGCCCATCGTGTCACCCTTGGCGACAAAACTCACTAGAGTAAGGTGTCCATTGAAGTCCGGGCCGGACCCGATTCGGGCGGCCGGCCAGTCGCCTTCCGGAGAGGTCGCCGAGTGTTTTATTGGTTCATGAAGACGTTTGTCCTGGGACCGGTGGTAAAGCTGCTGTTCCGGCCCTGGGTCAAGGGCCTCGACAACGTCCCGGCCGAGGGCGCCGCAATCCTGGCCTCGAACCACCTCTCCTTCTCGGATTCAATCTTCATGCCGCTGATGGTGCCGCGGCCGGTCGTGTTCCTGGCGAAATCCGAATACTTCACCGGCACGGGGATCAAGGGCCGGCTGACGGCGGCCTTCTTCCGGCTCACCAACCAGCTCCCCATGGACAGATCCGGGGGCGCCGCATCCGCGCTGTCCCTGAACGCCGGCATGGACGTGCTCAGGAACGGCTCGCTCATGGGCATCTATCCCGAGGGGACACGCAGCCCCGACGCGCGCCTCTACCGGGGCAAAGTGGGCGTTGCACGCCTCGCCCTGCAGGCGCGGGTCCCGGTCATCCCAGTGGCGATGATCGGAACGGACAAAGTCCAGCCGATCGGCAAGCGCGTGCCCAACATCCGCCGCATCGGCATGATCTTCGGGGAACCGCTCGACTTCAGCCGCTACTACGGTATGGAGGATGACCGGCTGGTCCAGCGTTCGGTGACCGACGAGATCATGTATGAACTCATGCGGCTGTCCGGTCAGGAATACGTGGACGAGTACGCCGCCGTTGTGAAGCTCCGCCTGGCGGGCAAAGCGCAGGAAGCAGCGCCGGACAAAGACTCCGCTGGCCCCGATGCGGTGCAGGAAGCGGGCGCCGACAAAACACCCGACAAAACCCCAGACAATGCACACAACCCCGGCGCGCCGACGGCGGCCGCGGAAGATGGCCCCGAGGTCCCCGGGACCGCCTGAGCGGCGCCACGGGTGCCATATGACGGCCACGGAGCTGTCAATGACAGGCCGGGCCGCCGAACCTCGATGGGGCAACTATCCTTAGAGGGTGACCGAGCTATCTGAGAAACCAGTTTCCCCGCTGACCAGCACCGCCCAGAGCGGAGCTGCCAACTATCCCGGACTGGACAACTGGCGGGAGCTCCGGGCCTCGCAGCAGCCCACATGGTCGGACCCGGCTGTGTTTGAGGCGTCCGTCAAGGAACTTTCCGTCCTCCCGCCCCTCGTGTTCGCCGGCGAAGTGGACATCCTTCGCCAACGGCTCGCCGACGCCGCGCAGGGCAAGGCGTTCGTGCTCCAGGGCGGCGACTGCGCCGAGACCTTTGAAGCGGCGACGGCGGACAGGATTAGCGCCCGCGTCCGGACCATCCTGCAGATGGCTGTCGTTCTGACCTACGGTGCGGCGATGCCCGTCATCAAGATGGGCCGCATGGCTGGCCAGTTCGCCAAGCCCCGCTCCTCCAATGATGAAACGCGCGACGGCGTCACCTTGCCGGCCTACCGGGGCGACATAGTCAACGGCTACGACTTCACACCCGAATCCCGCGCCCATGACGCCGGCCGGATGCTGAAGGCTTACCACACCTCCGCCTCGACGCTGAACCTGATCCGTGCCTTCACCCAGGGCGGCTTCGCGGACCTGCGCCTGGTGCACCAGTGGAACAAGGGTTTCACCGAAAACCCGGCCCACGCCCGCTACGAGTCACTGGCCCGGGACATCGACCGCGCCATCAAGTTCATGTCCTCCTGCGGCGCAGACTTCGAGGCACTCAGGCGCGTGGAGTTCTACGCCAGCCACGAGGCGCTGCTGCTGGACTACGAGCGCGCCCTGACCCGCATCGATTCGCGCACCGGGCTGCCCTACGACACCTCGGCGCACTTCCTGTGGATCGGGGAGCGTACCCGCGAGCTGGACCATGCACACGTTGATTTCCTATCCCGCGTCCGCAACCCGATCGGCGTGAAGCTCGGCCCGTCCACGAGTGGCGATGACGCCCTGCGCCTGATCGACAAGCTGGATCCGGACCGGGAGCCCGGCCGGCTCACCTTCATCACCCGTATGGGCGCCAGCAACATTCGCGAGAAGCTGCCGGCGATCGTCGAGCGCGTCACCGCTTCCGGGGCCCAGGTCCTGTGGGTCACCGATCCCATGCACGGCAACACGGTCACCTCGCCCAACGGCTACAAGACCCGCAATTTCGACGACGTCATCGACGAAGTGCGCGGATTCTTCGAAGTCCACCACGCGCTCGGCACCGTTCCCGGCGGACTGCACGTGGAAATGACGGGCGACGACGTCGCCGAATGCCTCGGCGGAGCGGACCCGATCGACCAGGAAGCCTTCCTGGACCGCTACGAGTCGGTCTGCGATCCGCGCCTGAACCACATGCAGTCGCTCGAAATGGCGTTCCTTGTGGCCGGTGCCCTCGCCAAGCGCTGATCCGGGGCACTGATCGACATCCAAGCACGTTGACAGACAAGCTCCGCCCGGCTGATGCAGCCGGGCGGAGCTTTTCTGTGGAGTGGGCCGGCCGCGAGCCGGGTGCGGTCAGACCACGGTCAGGGTGACTAGCGAGCCTTCGGGGACGCTCGTGTCCACCGGATACTGGTCGCGGACTGTTCCGAAGAATCCGCCCAGGATCTCATCGACCTGGACCTTGAAGCCGAGCTGTTCGAGGGCTTCCTTGGCTTCCTTGGCCTGTTTCCCGATGAAGCTGGGTACCTCGACGAGCTTCGGGCCCTTCGAGATGGTCAGGGTGACGGTACCGCCTCTGGTCAGGTTGCCGGAGGCCGGGTCCTGCGCCACCACGGCGCCCTTGGGTACATTCTTGTCGTTGACGGTCTCGGGGGCGACCACGGCCTTCAGCCCTGCGGCTTCGAGCGCGTCCACGGCGGCACGCTGCTCCTGGCCGCGGACATCCGGTACCGGAATGGGCTGCGGGCCCTTCGAGACCGTGAGGCCCACGGGCGTGCCGTGCCGCACCGGGTTGCCGCTGCGCGGGGCCATCGCAAGGACAGTCCCGGCAGGCGCCTTTTCATCGAACGTCCCGGTAATCGGTCCCAGGGCCATTTTGGCGGAGTTGAGGGTGGCCTTGGCCTCATCCAGGGTCTTGCCGGTCAGTTCCGGCAGCGGGAACAGTTCCGGGCCCTTGGAAACGGCAAGGGACACGGGCTGGAACTTGCGGATGACCGCGCCGGCGTTCGGCTCCGAGCCGACCACCAGGCCCGGTGAGACGTCGTCGTTGAAGACATCCTTGACGGTGGATTGGAAACCGGCGGTGCGAAGCAGGTCCTGGGCCTGGGCAACGGTCTTGTTCGCCACCGGGGGGACCGTTCCGGGCGAGCCCGGACCCATGCCGAAGAACCAGCCGGCGACGGCGGCGAGCAGCGCCGCGACGACGAGCAGGACGATCCACAGCAGCCCGCGGCGTCGCGGGTTCCCCTCGTGCAGGGTCTTGGTGGGCGTGGCCGCGGCGCGCTGGCGCGCCTTCTCCTCGTCCCGGTCCAGCTTGCGCTGGGCGCGCTTGCTGGGGGCAACCGCAATTTCCGCCGGATCGTCGTACCCGGCGGCGCCGTCGTAGGCCGCCTCGTCCGGAGTGGACAACGGTCCGTAGGCCGGACGCCGCGGGGCACTGGACATCACGGTGGTCGGGTTGCCGCTGGTGCGGGAGATCGTCTCGGTGGGCCGTTGGAGGCTGCCGTACGTCTCGGTGGGCATTTCGGTGGGCGGCTGCACGTAGGCCGTATCCTGCGCGTCCGACGCCAGGCCGGTACCGCCGGGCGGCCGGTTAGGCGGTGCGGCCACGGCCGGCAGCGGGCTGCGGACAGCCGCCGGCGGCTGGAGGTCGAGTTCGGCGTCGCTGAGATTGGTCCTGATGTGCCGGAGCTCGGACAACAGTGCGCTCCCGTCGACGGGGCGTTTGTCCGGGTCCCGGTCCGTGCACCACTGGACGAGTTCGTCGATCTCCGTGGCCAGCCCGGGCACCTCCAGGGAGGGTGCTGCCACGGTGGAATTGACGTGCTGGTAGGCGACCTGGATGGGCACGTCGCCGTCGAACGGCTGCCGGCCCGTGATCATTTCGTAGAGCATGATCCCTACCGAATAGATGTCGCTTCGGGCGTCTGCCTGTTTACCCAGGACAAGTTCGGGGGAGAGGTAGGCGACAGTCCCGATCAGGGCGCCGGTGCTCGTGGATGTGGAGATAGCGCGTGCCAGGCCGAAGTCGCCGAGCTTGATCCGCCCGTCGTCGGCGATCAGGACGTTTTCCGGCTTGATGTCCCGGTGGATCATTCCGGCGGCGTGCGCGGCGCCGAGCCCTTCGACGACCGGATCGATCAGCGCCAGGGCCAGCCGCGGCGGCAGGGCGCCCTTGTCATTGAGGACGTCCCGCAGGGTATGGCCCTTGATGAACTCCATGACCAGATAGGCGAGCCGGCCGTCCTCGCCCTGGTCCAGGACGCCCACCACGTGAGGATGGGAAAGCCGGGCGGCAGCCTTGGCTTCGCGCCCCAGCCGGTCAAGGAACTGGGGGTCATCGGCCAGATGGGGATGCAGCACTTTCAGCGCGACATCGCGATCGAGGCGCTGGTCCGTGGCGAGGTACACGGTGGACATCCCGCCGCGGGCAAGCCTGGATTGAACCTGGTAGCGGTTGTCCACCAGGTTCCCTACGAGAGCGTCCGACACGTATTCCTGCACTTTACAATCGTAGTCGCTGGACAGAAACGGGCCCGAATCAACATGCGATTCGGGCCCGTAGCGTCAAGCTCCGTTGTAAGGGAGCCTGTGCTGGAGTCTGTATTTAGCCGAACAGGCGCTGGTTGGCCTTGATGGCGGCGACGTACCCCTTGGTGTCCTCGAACATGCCATTCTGGCTCACCGAGTACTGACCCTGGTAGTAGCCGGCGATCGCACTGTCCAGATCAGGGCTCGTGCGGACCAGCTGGCGGATGATCGCGATGCCGGCCGTGGCGTTGTCGTACGGATCCAGGAGGTTCAGCTTGCGGCCCACGAGATCGGAGGCCCACTGGCCGGACGACGGGATGACCTGCATGGTGCCGATCGCATTGGCCGGTGACACAGCACGCTGGTTGAAGCCCGATTCCTGGTAGGCAAAGGCCAGGGCGAGGCTGGCATCCACGCCCATGCGCCGTGCCGTGTCCGCCACGATCGACTTCATCTGCTCACGGCTGGGCACCGGAGCGGCGTTGAGCAGCGCCTTGTTCTGGTTGGCCGAGCTGACCACGGCGGCCGGGTAGCTGAACCCGAGGAACGTGCTGGGCACGAGGGGGGTGGTTGCCGCAGGCTTGCTCGAGGCCGGTGCGATCGTCGACGCGCCGGGGATGACGAGCTTCTGGCCCGGGTAGATGATGCTCGACATCGTCAGCCGGTTGGCCGACAGGACGTCCGAGAGCCTGACGCCGTTGCGGGCCGCGATGCCGGAAAGGGTATCGCCGGCCTTGATGGTGTAGGAGCCCGACTTGGCCGGCGCGGGCGCCGACGACGCAGGCTTTGTCGCGGCGGGAGCGGCGGGAGCCTGAGTGCTGGAACCGCCGCCGACCTTGACCTTCTGGCCGGGATAGATCACTGAGCCCATGCCGAGCCCGTTCCACTTGAAGACCTCGGAAAGCCCAACGCCGTGGCGTGCGGCGATGCCGCTCAGCGTGTCGCCTGCCTTCACGACGTAAACGCGGCCAGCGCCCGGGGCTGAAGTGACAGAGGCGGAAGTTGAACGGGCGGAAGTTGAAGAGGCCGGGGCGGCCGGAGTGGCTGCCCGGGCCGGCTTCGAGCCCGTGAGCTTGATCTTCTGCCCCGGGTAGATGACGGTGTTCGCCTTCAGGTTGTTCAGCTTCAGCACGGCGAAGGTGTCCAGGCCGTAGCGGCCGGCAACGGCACTGATGGTGTCGCCGCGGGCGATCGTGTAGACGGCGGGAACCGCGGACTTTGCGGGCCGCATGGCGCTTGGCAGCGTTGCCGGGACAGAGGCGGCGGGGATGAGTGCCGCCTTGAGGGACGTCGCCGCGCCCGCCGTTGCCTGGGCACGCATGGCGGCCGCGAGGGTTGCCGGGACCGAGCGGGCGCGCGATTCGGCTGCGGCAGGCTGGGCGATCGCCAGGGAGGAAAGCACGACGGCGGGAAGCGCCGCCGTCGTCGCCGCTATTAGCGGCAGGCTGCGCCCCGGACGGAGCTGTGGCGAACGTGAGGTTGTCATTGGAAAGATCCTCTTCTCAGCGGCAACGCTGCGGTCAGGCCGGTAGAACTGGTGTTACCAGTGTGACAAATGTTATTTCTGTTACAAATGTGATCTATGTGAATGTCTCATGAATTGGCAATTAGCACAAGAACCCTTTGACATTCCGCAAACCAGACTCCGGCGGAGTGTCGGCCAAACGCCGTCCCTGAGGGGGCCGGTGTGAACCCGGGCGGCATTGTGGTGGGCGGGACGGGCCATGGCCGCGGCCGTCATTTTCTGCCCATGCCGACTAGGCGGCGGGGCACCCGCCGTGGCAATCTTTATCCGTGAGTAATGTAGAAAGCCTTGTGGGCGAATGGCTGCCCCTGCCCGATGTCGCACAGCTTCTGAACGTATCTATTACAAAGGTCCATGCACTTCTGGACGAGCGTGCGCTGGCGGCCGTGAGAATCGGCGACCGGCGCATCCGGTCCGTGCCTGCGGATTTCATCCAGGACGGGCATGCAGTGGAGAGCCTGAAGGGCACCATTGTTGTGCTCTCGGACGCCGGATACTCCGATGAGGAACTGATCAACTGGCTCTTTACCCCGGACGAATCCCTCCGCGGCCGGCCGATCGACGCCCTTCGGGAAGGGCGCAAGACCGAAATCCGCCGCAGGGCGCAGTCACTGGCCTGGTAGTAGCCTGCTGGCAGCATCAATTGGCCGGCGGCATCCCTAAGACGTGCCATGAGGGGCCGTGCACTGCGCAAGCCGCTGTGCACGGCCCGCCCGCTTTTCCCAGGCACCTTAACCTGGAAGGGCCGGGCTAGGCGGCGCGGCTGACCGTGGCCTCTGCCAGCCTGCGGAGCGCGGTCTTGGGCAGCTCCTGAAGCGGCAGGAGGTCCAGGGCGGCGAAGGCCGCCTTGCCGAACTCATCGATGAGTACTTCGGTGGCCTGGAGCGCACCGCAGTCCACGATGATCCGCCGGATCTCCTCGATGTCCGCGTCGCTGAGATCGGGGCTGCCCAGCTTGGCGTCGATGAACTCTGATTCGGCCGCCGTGGCCTGGTCAAGGGCGAAAGCCACCAGGACCGTGCGCTTGCCCTCGCGGAGATCGTCTCCGGCAGGTTTGCCCGTGGTGATGGGGTCGCCGAAGACGCCAAGGACATCGTCCCGCAGCTGGAACGCCTCGCCGAGCGGCAGGGCGAAGGCGGAATAGCCACGCAGCAGTTCGTCGCCGGCGCCGGCCAGGGCGCCGCCCAGAGCGAGCGGGTGTTCGGTGGAGTACTTGGCCGACTTGAACCGGATGATGGACTGGGCCCGGCTGACTGCCCCGGCGCGGTCCCGCCTGGGCCCGGCGACCTCTTCCAGGATGTCCAGGTACTGCCCGGCCATCACTTCGGAGCGCATCAAGTTGAAGATCAGCCGTGCCGGGCTGCCGGAGGCGGCGCGGTGTCCGATTTCCGTGAAGGATTCCTCGCTGAAGGACAGGCAGAGATCCCCGGTCAGGATCGCAGCCGCGTGGCCGAACCGCTCGCTGTCCAGCGCCCAGCCCTGGGCCTCATGCAGTTCGACGAACCGACGGTGGACGCTGGGACCGCCCCGGCGGGTATCCGAGCGGTCAATGATGTCATCGTGGATCAGGGCGGCGGCCTGGAACAGCTCCAGGGCCGAGCCGGCCGTGACCACCTCGTCCGCGCCGGCCTCCCCGCCGGCGCCACGCCACCCCCAGTAGCACATGAGTGCCCGCAGGCGCTTTCCGCCCGTGACCAGGTTTGAGATCGAGCCCATGAGCGGATCGATGTCCTGGGAGATCGAGGACATGACGGCCTGACGGCTGGTCAGGAACTCCGTGAGCTTCCCGGCGACGGCGGCCACGTAATCCGTCTGCTCGAGCCGCAGCTGTTCTGCGAGGCTCACTTGACGGACTCGGCAGCGACGTTCGCACCGATCGTGAACGTGGATACATCTGTTGTCTGCATGACGGAGATGTTCACGGTTTCGTTGTCCCCGCGCAGGAAGTCCTTGGAAGGCAGGGCGCCGACGGTTTCACCGGGTACGGGCTTGAAGCCCTGTGCCGCCAGGGCCTTGGTGTAGTAGGCCAGGACATCGGCAGCAGGGGCCGTGATGCTGCCGACCAGTGCCACGGTTGCCGGTGCGGTGGTCTTATCGAAGCTGCTGGACACCACCTTGGCTCCGGGCATTTGCGGCAGGAGCTTCTGCGGGAAGCCGGGAACCAGGGCGCCGACCGTGGCCGACGTGCCGGGCTCCGCGGAAGGGCTCGGGGGAGCCGTGGTGGAGGACTGCGCAGATGCGGCCGGGTTCGACGCCGACGACGTCGCTGGGCTCCCGGTGCCGGCCGGCGTGCATGCGGCCAAGGCCAATAACGCGCCCGCCGCCGCGATGGCCGCTGCGGCACGTTTGCGCTGTCCAAATACCTTCACAGGGACTTTCCTCCTGGTGTTGAAGCGGAATCAGCCTCCAGTTTAGTCAGTCCCCGGGCATAGGATTGAAGACGTGGGGCCGGACGCAGACAATCAGCAGAGAGTGCAGACGAATGTGCGCCCTCAGGGGCTGCCGAATGCGCAGCCCCACATCCAGCCTCCCGGCCGCCTCAGCGGGGAATCCCTGCTGGAACTTCGGCGCAGCAGCATCATGCACGTGGACATGGACGCGTTCTTTGTCTCGGTGGAGCTGCGCAGCCGTCCCGAGCTGAAGGGAAAGCCCGTGATTGTGGGCTATCCGGCGGACCGTTCGGTGGTGCTCTCCGCGTCTTACGAGGCCCGGGCGTTCGGCGTCAGGTCAGCGATGCCCATGGTGGTGGCGGCACGCATGTGCCCATCGGCTGTCATCATCGAACCCCGCCACAAGCTCTACTACGAAGTCTCCGGCCAGATCATGGAAATCTTTGGTTCCATCACGGACCTCGTCGAGCCGCTCAGCGTGGACGAGGCATTCCTGGACGTCGGGGGCGCCATCCGGAGGCTCGGTCCGCCCCGTGAGATTGGAGAACTGATCCGGGCCCGCGTCTTCCGGGAATTGGGAATCACGGCGTCGGTGGGCATTGCCGCCAGCAAGTTTGTGGCCAAGATCGCTTCCACCCGGTGCAAACCCGACGGGCTGCTGCTGATCAGGCCTGAGGAGACCGTCCCGTACCTGCACAGCCTCCCTGTCAGTGCGCTTTGGGGTGTCGGCGGCAAGACCGTCGAAGTGCTTGCCCGAAGGGGTATCCGGACGGTGGCGGACGTCGCCGCCTCGCCGCTGCCCTCGCTGCGGAAGCTGCTGGGCGCCTCGGGGGAACATGTCCACCGGCTCTCCTGGGGCATCGATCCGCGGCCCGTGACGCCGGTCCGGCTGGAAAAGAGCATTGGAGCCGAGGAGACGTTCGCCACTGACACCGCGGATGAGGCCCTGCTGCACCGCGAGCTGCTGCGGCTTTCGCACCGGACGGCGGAGCGCCTCCGCGGCGCCGGCATGCACGCCCGCACCGTGGCGCTCAAGCTGCGCTACGCGGACTTTTCCACCATCACCCGCAGCCGCACCGTCAGCACCCCGATTGACAGCGCCCAACTCCTTTACGCAGTGGCGGTCCAGCTCCTGGAATCGGTAGGAGAGAGGCCCATGACAGTCCGGCTCGTGGGCATCCGGGCCGAACAGCTGGAAGAGGCTGCCCACGCCCCGCTCCAGCTCAGCCTGGACCGCCGGGACGACAACTGGCGGGCTGCCGAACAAGCCCTTGACGCTGTCACCCGGAAATTCGGCAATAAATCGGTTTTACCGGCGCGGCTCCTGGATCCCGGGGACCCCCTCGAATGAGCCAGGCACAGGGATTGGCGGTGCCGCCCCGGCAGGGGCTCCAGCCAGTGGTTCCGGGCACGGGACAGGGCCTTAAGACTGTCTTTCAGAACAGGCCGCAACAACCTATCCTTATTAATACCTAGGTTTAGGACTACTGGATTGACCGTTCGGGCGACCCGGCCAGCCACGACCGGCACGGGACTTGGAATGGCCCCTTTCACCAAGGGCGGTGAGTGGGAACCACTTCGGAATCCCGGGCGTTAGGGGATTAGGGCAATGGCCACGTCACGCCCGGACGTTGGCAGACATGAGGAGGTCGTGATGCCGCTCTCGGAGCACGAACAGAAGTTGCTGGAGCAACTGGAGAAGCAGCTGCATGAGGACGACCCAAAGTTTGCAAGCTCGATGGGATCGGTCCCCGGGCGCTCTTGGTCCACGCGCCACCTGGTTATGGGCGTGCTCGCGACTCTCGCGGGCGTGCTGCTGTTATTGGTCGGAGTGTCGACGCAAATCATCATCGTCGGGGTTGTGGGCTTTGTAGTGATGGGCGCCGGCGTCTACTTCGCCACGATGCGCAGTTCGGCTGTCGGCAGGGCCCGGGCAGCTGGCGGCCGCAAGCAGGGCAAACCCAGGAGTTCGTTCATGAGCAACCTTGAGCAGCGCTGGGACGAACGGCACGGGGGCGAATCCTGAATTAATCCGTGATGGCCCCTTAGGCCCTCCACTTTCCGCCACCGGTACAACGGGGGACGGCGCGAGACCCGCTTCGGCGGGTCTTTCGCCATTTAAAGCTGAAATCTTGCTGCGGTGGGGACATAAAAGGGGTGTCGCCCTCGAATTGTTTCACCCTGGCGCCGGTCCGCGCCGTGAACCGGCGGCGGCGAGTGAGGCAAGCAGGCAAAATCGCTCCACTTTCCCCCATTAATCCTGTTTCCCTGCAAATGCTGGGAAGAAAGGGGATAAACATCCGCAAATTTGTCCAAACTTCCCGGGCGTGTCGTTGACTGTGGAGCGATGTGGAGTAATGTGGAGGACGTAAGAGGGTAGTGGCAGCACAGGGGACGTTGGACTTTCTAGAACAGACGGGCGGTGGGCCGTGTTTCTCGGCACACATTCGCCGCGTCTGGACGAAAAAGGTCGAATTATCCTCCCCGCGAAGTTCCGCGAGGAACTTGCAAGCGGGCTGGTTCTCACAAGGGGTCAGGAGCGTTGCATCTACGTCTTCAGTGAGGCGGAATTCGGCCGGGTTCACGAGCAGATGCGGGAGGCTCCAATTTCCTCCAAGCAGGCACGTGACTACATCCGTGTTTTCCTCTCTGGAGCCTCGGACGAGGTACCTGACAAGCAGGGGCGCGTGACGATTCCGCCGGCGCTCCGGGAGTACGCAGGTCTTGGCCGGGAACTCGCCGTCATTGGCGCAGGATCCCGCGCGGAGATCTGGGACGCCCAGGCTTGGAACGAGTACCTGGCCGAAAAGGAAACCGCCTTCTCGGAAACAGACGACGCTATTCCGGGGATTCTTTGAACCCCCACTCCACAGGCACACAACGTTCCTTGATCGAGATCTCCAGCCGCCCATCCGGTTGTTGTCCTGGCTCACTTCCCCGGAGCCAGGCCGGCGCAGGGTAGGCGCGGATGGGGATCTGGACCAAGGAACGTTGCGTAAGAGCTGCAACCACCCGCAACCAGCAAACTCCCGCGACGAAAGGACGAAGGCATGACGGATCCCGACCAGGCGAAGCCTACGTCCGAACGCCATGTACCGGTCCTCAAGGACCGGTGCATCAATTTGTTGGCCCCTGGCTTCGAAGCTGCCCGGAGCCGCGGCGAGACCCCCGTGGTGATCGACGCGACGCTCGGCATGGGCGGCCACTCCGAGGCCCTCCTCCAGCGCTTTCCCGACCTCCACTTGATCGGCATCGACCGCGACGAGGAAGCCCTGGCGCTGGCGGGGGCGCGCCTGGCGCCCTTCGCGAACCGGACCGACCTCGTTCACGCCGTCTACGACGAGATCCCGGACGTCCTCGCGGACCTGGGCTTCACCGAAGTCCACGGTGTGCTGATGGACCTTGGCGTCTCGTCCCTCCAGCTGGACGAGCGTGAGCGCGGCTTCGCCTACTCCTTCGACGCGCCCCTGGACATGCGGATGGACACCAGCCGCGGCCAGACTGCCGCCGACGTCGTCAACAACTACAGCGAAGAAGAACTCGTCCGGATCATCCGGAAATGGGGCGAGGAGAAGTTCGCCGGCCGCATCGCGAACAGGATCGTGGCCGCGCGCGCCGAAAAGCCCTTCACCACCACCGGCGAACTCGTCGAACAGATCCGGTCCGTGGTGCCCGCCGGCGCCGCCAAGTCCGGCGGCCACCCCGCGAAGCGCACTTTCCAGGCACTGCGGATCGAGGTCAACGAGGAACTGGATGTCCTGGAACGCGCCATCCCGGCAGCCATCGAGGCCATCGCCCTCGGTGGCCGCGTGGTGGTCATGTCCTACCACTCCCTGGAAGACAAGATCGTCAAGGGCTTCTTCCAGGCCGGATCGAAGTCCTCGGCCCCGCTCGGCTTCCCGGTCGAGCTCGAAGAGCACAAAGCCGAACTCAAGACCCTGACGAAGGGCACCGAGGTGCCGACCGCCGCTGAAATCGCCGAAAACCCCCGCGCAGCCTCCGCCCGGCTGCGCGCCGTCGAACGCATCAAAGCCAGGAGAGCCGCATGAGCACCGCCGCCGTCAACAGCTACCCCGTTGCCCAGGGCGCCACCGCCCGTGCCCTGCCCGGCCTCCGCCCCGGCGCTGCCCCCGGCATTGAACAGACCCGGAAAGCGCGCACTCCGCTTTCTGTTGTCCGCTCCGTGCCCCGCAAGCGCCGCGCACCATTCGTGGTCCTCTGCTTCGGCCTCCTGGCGATTGCCCTCATGGCCGTGCTGGTCCTGAACATCTCCGTCTCCTCCGCCCAGTACCAGCTGGTCCAGCTCCGCAGTACACAGACCACCCTGACCAAGCAGAACCAGGACCTCACCCAGCAGGTCCAGAACTTCGACGCCCCGCAGAATCTCGCAGCCAAGGCCACGGAACTGGGCATGGTGGCTTCCCTCTCCAAGGGCCAGATCGATCTCTCCACCCTCAGCGTCACCGGCAAGGCTAAGCCGGCCGTCAAGGGTGATGGCCCGGGCGCCGTCATCGCCGCACCGGCCCTTGCCGGAGCGATCAACGTCGTCCCGCCGGTCACGGAGAATGAACCGCTCGCCCAGCGCAAAACGACACAAACAGACACCGCGCCGGCCGACACCAAACCGGCCGACACCAAGCCGGCTCCGGCACCTCCCGCCCCAGCGCCGCCCGCAGCCCCCGCCGTGGAGCTCCACGGCGGATCGGTTCCCGCCCCCGCACAGAAGACACCCGGGCAGTAACGTTCACTGACCACCAGCAAGGCAAGCAGCAAGGACTCACCGTGGCGAAGAACTCCGGCAAGGCAAGCAAGGCGAAAGCCCCAAACGCCACCCGGCGGCTCCGTTGGGGACTCGGCATCATGCTGGCGCTCCTGCTGGTGGTCGGCGGCAAGCTGTTCATGGTCCAGGGCCTGGACATCGGGGGCATGGCGGAGGCCGCCCTCAACAACCGGCTCACGCCCATAGTGCTGCCCGCGGAGCGCGGCAGTATTCTCGATTCCTCCGGCACGGTCCTGGCCAGCAGCGTCATCCGCTACAACATCGTGGTGGACCAGACCGTCAACACCAAGACCGATTCCTTCCGCCGGCTCGAAACCATCAATGGCAAGGACGAACTCGTCAAAGTTACCCGGGATCAGGGCATCTCAGAACTGGCCGGCGTGCTCGGCATGGACCGCGACGCCCTGCGCGATGCCCTGACCGGAACCCAGCGCTACTACATCGTGGCCAAGGACCTGAAACCTGACGTCGAAGACCAGGTCTCCAAGCTGCAGATTCCGGGCATTGTCACTGAAGGAACCAGCAAGCGGGTCTATCCCGACGGCTCCGTGGCCGGCGGGATTGTCGGGTTCCTCAAGGACGGCACTACGGGCCAGGCAGGGCTCGAGCAGACCCAGGACGAGATCCTCAAAGGAACCCCTGGCAAGCGCGTGTTCGAAATCGGCGCCGACGGACTGCGCATCCCCGTGGGCGTGGACGAGTTGACGCCGGCGATTAACGGCAAGGACATCAAGCTCACGCTGAATTCGGACCTGCAGTATTTTTCCCAGCAGGCGATCCAAAGCCAGAAGGACAAGCTCGGCGCCGAGTGGGGTGTGATTGTGGTCTCCGACACCAAGACCGGCAACATCATCGCCATGGCCGATACCGACGCCCCTGATCCTAACGACCCCGGCAAGGTTGCCGCCGAGGACCGCGGGGTCCGGGCCGTCACCGCCTCCTACGAGCCCGGCTCGGTGGAGAAGATGATTACGGCCGCGGCCGTGATCCAAGAGGGCAAATCCAGCCCCCTGGACACCTTCACCATTCCGCCGACCTACACCGTGGACGGCCAGACCTTCAGCGACGCGTTCGAACACGGCACCGAGCACCGGACGCTCGCCGGAATCGTGGGCTATTCCATGAACACCGGCACGGTCATGGTGGGCCAGCGCCTGAGCAAGGACCAGCGCTATGACTGGCTGCGGAAGTTCGGCATCGGCGAGGCCCCCGACATAGGGCTCCCGGCCGAATCCAAGGGCATCCTGACCCCGGCCGACCAGTGGGATGGCCGCCAGCAGTACACCGTCCTCTTTGGCCAGGGCGTGGCCCAATCCACTCTCCAAACCGTCCGGGCCTACCAGAGCATCGCCAACGACGGGGTGATGCTCCAGCCGCGGCTGATCGACAGCTACATCAACCCGGACGGCACCGAGGAAAAAGTCCCGACCAAGACGCCGCAGCAGATCGTTTCCAAGGAGACCGCCAAGCAGGTGCGCGACATCCTGGAGAGTGCGGTGACCGAGGGCGAGATCAAGGAGGCCGCGATCGACGGGTACCGCGTGGGCGCCAAGACGGGCACCTCCGAATCCCCATGCGACGACGGAAAATCCGGTTTCTGCGGCTACACCGCTTCGATCATCGGGATGGCGCCCATGGACAATCCGCGGTTTATTGTTGAGGTGGTCCTGCAACGGCCCAAGGGAAGCATCTACGGAATCACCAACGGACCGGTGTTCCGTTCGGTGATGAGCCAGACGCTGCGCACGTTCAACGTCGAGCCCTCCACCGGCGAACCCGTACGGCTGCCGCAGTACGCCAAGTAGCGCCTGTTCCACCTGGCACCCGGAAGTCATTAGCCGGCGCCACTGCCCAGTGCCTGTGCGCCGGAGCATGTCTCCATGCCAGGTCCCGATTCAACAGTGCCCGATTCATTAAGTCCCGATTCAACAATGCCCGATTCGTTCAGGGCCCGATCCACTAGCACCACATGGAGATCCACTTGTCAGAGCTCACCGACCCCGATGCTTCCGCGCCGTCCGGCCAAGACTCCACCCCGGGCTTCCGGCCCACTGCGGTCGCCGCAGTGCCGCTGGCGGCCATCGGTGCGGCGATCGGCGTCGCCGTTCCCGGGGCATCCAGCTCCGTCCCGGTCACCGGGATCTCCCTGAACTCGCGGTCGGTCCGCCCGGGGGACCTCTACGTGGCCCTGCCCGGCGCCACCCGGCACGGGGCAGACTTCGTGTCCCAGGCCGTCGACGCCGGCGCCGTGGCGGTCCTGACAGACGACGCCGGAGCGCGCCTGCTGGCACTGGCCAATGACATCCCCGTTCCGGTGCTGCTGACCCATCAGCCGCGCAGCGTAGTCGGCCGGCTGTCCGCACTCATTTACCAGAGCCGGCCCGACGGCGCCGGGGCACCGGCCCTCTTCGGTGTGACAGGCACCAACGGCAAGACCACCACCACCTACTTCATCAATGCCCTCCTTCGGGCGCTGGGCAAACGGACCGGGCTGATCGGAACGATTGAGATCCTGGCCGGCGGCGAGCCGATCCCGAGCCTGCTGACCACCCCGGAATCCACGGATGTGCACGCCCTGCTGGCGCTCATGCGCGAACGCGGGCTCGATGCCGCCTCCATGGAGGTTTCCTCGCACGCCGTGTCCTTCCACCGCGTGGACGCCGTGGTGTTCGACGTCGCCGGATTCACGAACCTCACCCAGGACCACCTGGACCTGCACGGGACCATGGAGGAATACTTCCAGACCAAGGCCCGGCTGTTCACCCCGGAACGCGCCCGCGCCGCTGTGGTGACAATCGATGATGCCTGGGGCCGGAAACTCGCGGCCACCGCCGAAATCCCGGTGACAACCCTGGCCGCGGCCGGGGCCACCGGCAGCGGGAAGGCTGACGCGGACTGGACCGCGGACTGGACTGTGGCCCGGACTGCTCCGCGGGGCCTCGGCTCCGACTTCGTACTCCGGCACCGCGACGGCGCAGAGCTGCGCGTCCACACCGGCCTGCCGGGAGGCTTCAACGTCGCCAACGCCGCGCTGGCCACGGTGATGGTGCTCGCCGGCGGCCACGAGCCTGCCGCCGTGCAGGCCGCCCTCGACGCCGCGGACCCCTTCACCGTCGCTGTGCCCGGCCGGATGCAGCTTGTGTCTACGGCCCCGGCGGCCGTGGTGGATTTCGCGCACAACCCCGACGCCTTGGAGCGTGCCCTCGAAGCGGTTCGGTCCCCGGAACCCGGATCCAAGGTGATTATCGTTTTCGGCGCCACCGGACAGCGCGACCAGAGCAAGCGCCCCGCCATGGGGGCCATCGCGGCCCGGCTGGCGGACACCGTAATTGTCAGCGACGACGATCCCCACGATGAGGACGCGGCGGCCATCCGCGCGGACGTCCTTGCCGGGGCACTGGCGGCCAAGGACGACGAGGGCCTGGACTGCACGGTCCTGGAAGTCTTCCCGCGCGACGCCGCCATCCTGAAGGCCGTAGAGCTCGCCGGAGCCGGGGACACCATCCTTGTGGCCGGGCGCGGGCACGAGGTGTGGCAGGAAGTCAAGGGAGTCAACCTGGCCCTGGATGACCGGGTGGAGCTTCGGAACGCCTTGACAGCACGGGGATTCACCGTTCTCGAAGACCACCGGATAGAGTCCTAAACCGAGATGATTGCATTTACAGCGGCGGAAATCGCCGACATAACCAACGGCCGGCTCGCCGCGGAACCGGGAATTACCCCCGCATCCGTGGTGACCGACTCCCGCGAGGCCACGGCGGGTTCCCTCTATGTGGCCAAACCGGGGGAGAACGCCGACGGGCACGACTTCGTGGGCGCCGCCTTTGACCGGGGCGCCGTCCTGGCACTCGTGGAGCGCCAGGTCGCCGACGCCGCCGGAACGAACTATCCCGCCGTCGTCGTTGAGGACGCTGTCCTCGCCATGGGCGCACTGGCCGCCGAATCCGTCCGCCGGATCCGGGCCAGCCGCGCAGCAGCCGGCGCCGCGTTCACCGTGATCGGCATCACCGGTTCCGCCGGCAAGACCACCACGAAGGACCTGCTCGCCGGAATCTTCGCGACCGCTGGCACCGAAGGCGCCACCGTTGCGCCGCAGGGGTCCTACAACGGCGAGATCGGCGTCCCGCTCACCGTCTTCAAAGCCGATTTCGACACCCGCTACCTCGTCATCGAGATGGGCGCCACGGGCATCGGCCACATCGAATACCTCGCGGACATGGTCCGGCCGGAGATCGGCGTCGTTCTCGGCGTCGGCTCCGCCCATGCCGGAGAATTCGGCGGCGTCGACAACATCGCGGTCGCCAAAGGCGAACTCGTGGAGGCGCTCCCGGCCGGCGGCACCGCCGTGCTGAACCTGGACGACTCCCGCGTCGCCGCGATGGCCGCCCGGACCCGGGCCCGCGTGCTCGGGTATACCTCCCGCCCGGCCGGCATAGGCCAGGACAACAGCGTCCAGGCGGACGTGGCCCAAGCCGATCTGGTTAGGGCCGAGGGTGTGGAACTGAACGCCGAAGGCCATCCCGAATTTGAGCTCTACCTGCCCGGTGACGGGGCGACCCAGCACGGAACACCCCCGGACGGGACAACCCAGCAGGGATCAACCCGGTACCGCGTTGCCGCCAAGCTGATCGGTGCCCATCACATGGCCAACCTCCTCGCGGCTGCGGCAGCGGCGCACGCGGCCGGCATCCCCGGCGCGCAGATCGCGGCCACGCTCAGCGCGCAGGCCGCCGCCAGCCGCTGGCGGATGGAACGCACGGAGCGTCCCGACGGCGTGACCGTCATCAACGATGCCTACAATGCCAACCCGGAGTCCATGCGGGCGGCACTGCGGACGCTGGCCGAGCTGGGCCGCGGCCGCCGCACCTGGGCAGTCCTGGGCGCCATGCTGGAACTTGGCCCGGATTCCATCCGCGAGCACATGGCAGTCGGCACCCAGGTGGTGCGGCTCAACATCTCCCGGCTCGTCGTGGTGGGCCGGGAGGCCCGGTCGCTGTATGTCTCGGCCGTCAACGAGGGCTCCTGGGGCGACGAATGTGTTTTCGCCGAGACTGCTGACGAGGCCTACGAGCTTCTTCAAGCCGAGCTCCAACCCGGCGACCTGGTCCTGTTCAAGTCATCGAACGGCATCGGGCTGCGCCACTTGGGGGATCGGATAGCATTACCCCCACATGCCACCAAGGACTCTCCCGAGCGATCTGCTGAGGGAACTGCCGCAACCGCCACCGAAGGGAGTACACAGCTGTGATTGCACTGCTGATGGGCGCCGGAATGGCGCTGCTCCTGGCGTTTGTGGGCACCCCGCTGTTTGTCCGGTTCCTGGTCCGCAAGGGCTACGGACAATTCATCAGGGACGACGGACCCACCTCCCACCACACCAAGCGCGGTACGCCCACAATGGGCGGCACCGTTGTGGTCCTGGCGGTCCTCGTCAGCTACGGGCTCACGCACCTGTTCATGTGGATGATGAACCCGCACTCCCCGGGACCAAGCGCGTCGGGGGTACTCCTGCTGTTCCTTATGGTGGGTATGGGGCTGGTCGGATTCCTGGACGACTTCATCAAGATCTCCAAGCAGCGCAGCCTGGGGCTGGATGCCAAGGCCAAGCTGATCCTCCAGGGCGCCGTTGGCATCATTTTCGCCGTGCTGGCGCTGAGGTTCCCCAATGCCGCCGGCCTGACCCCGGCTTCCACCCAGATCTCGCTGGTGCGCGATATTCCGTGGCTTAACTTGGCCTTCGCCGGAACCGTGCTCGGTGCCATCCTGTTTGTGCTGTGGTCCAACCTGATCGTCACGGCCGCGACCAACGGCGTGAACCTCACTGACGGCCTTGACGGCCTCGCGGCCGGCGCATCGGTCATGGTGTTCGGGGCGTACACGCTCATGGGCATCTGGCAAAGCAACCAGGCTTGCGGGTCCCCGCGGCAGGCCGGCGGCGGCTGCTACTCGGTCCGCGACCCTCTTGACCTGGCCCTGTTGGCCGCCATCCTGAGCGCGGCGATGGTCGGGTTCCTGTGGTGGAACACCTCGCCCGCGAAGATCTTCATGGGCGACACCGGCTCCCTTGCCATCGGCGGCGCCGTCGCAGCTTTCGCCATCCTGTCCCGCACCGAACTGCTGCTGGCCTTCATCGGCGGGCTCTTCGTCCTCATCACGCTCTCGGTCATCATCCAAGTGGGCTACTTCAAAGCCACCAAGGGCAAACGGTTCTTCAAGATGGCACCGCTGCAGCACCACTTTGAACTCAAAGGCTGGGCCGAAGTCACGGTGGTGGTCCGGTTCTGGATCCTGTCCGGGTTGTTTGTCGCCGCCGGCCTGGGCATCTTTTACGCCGAATGGGTGGTGCTCCTGTGACCGGACCTATCCCCGCCCCGCTCACCACCTCACCCCGGCTGCAGGGACTCACCACCTGGGACTCTGACTGGTCCGGCCTGCGCGTCGTGGTCACCGGCATCGGCGTCTCGGGCTTCGCCGCCGCCGATACCCTGATTGAACTCGGTGCCCGGGTGGTGGTGGTGGACTCCGCCACCAGCGCCAGGGCGCTGGCCCAGGCCGACACGCTCCGGATCGTCGGCGCCGTGGACGTCCTGCTGGGCGAAGAAGCGGTGGAGTCCATTCCGAAGATTGACGGGCACAAGCCCGATTTGGTGGTAACGTCCCCGGGTTGGCGCCCGGATCAGGCCTTGCTCGCCGCTGCGGCGCGGGCGCACATTCCGGTGTGGGGCGACGTCGAGCTCGCATGGCGGCTCCGCGAACGCAAGGGCCGCAAGACCGCCGACTGGCTGACCATTACCGGCACCAACGGCAAGACCACCACGGTTGGCCTGACCGAGTCCATGCTCCAGGCCGCCGGGCTCAAGGCGATCGCCGTAGGCAACGTCGGGACCCCGATCCTGGACGCCCTGCGCGACCCGGTGGACTACGACGTTTTCGCGGTGGAGCTCTCCAGTTTTCAGCTGCATTGGAGCCACTCGGTGTCCCCGGTGGCCAGCGTGTGCCTCAACGTCGCTGAAGACCACGTGGACTGGCATGGTTCCTACGCGTCCTACCTGGCTGACAAAGCCAAGGTCTACGCGAACACGCAGAAGGCCTGCATCTACAACGCCGAGCAAATCGAGACCGAACGCATGGTCGAGGACGCGGACGTGGTGGAAGGCTGCCGGGCAGTGGGCTTCACCACACTGATGCCGGCCATCAGCATGCTCGGCGTCGTGGAGGGGCTGCTGGTGGATCGCGCGTTTATCGCCGAACGCAAGGACAGCGCGGCCGAACTCGCCTCGATTGCTGACTTGGGGTCGGCGGCACCCCGCCACATGGTGGCGAACGCGCTGGCAGCGGCCGCCTTGGTCCGGGCTTACGGGCTGGAGCCGTCGGCGGTCCGTAAGGGCCTGCTGGACTACCTCCCGGGAGACCACAGGATCCAGCCCGTGGCCCGCCACGAGGGTGTGCTCTGGGTAAACGATTCCAAGGCCACCAACCCCCACGCCGCGGCCGCCGCTTTGTCCGCGTTCCAGAACGTGGTGTGGATCGCCGGAGGCCTGTCCAAGGGCGTGAATTACGACTCCCTGATCCAGGAACAGGGCAACCGGCTCAAAGCCGTGGTCCTGATCGGCGCGGACTCCAGTGATCTGCAGGCCGCACTAAAGCGACACGCGCCCGATGTCCCCGTGATCTTGCCGGCCAAGGGCGAGACTGAGGACGTGCAGACTGCCGGAACGGCCAAAGCCGACGCAGGCCCTTCGCCGATTTTCGGCGAGACTGTGATGGCCGCGGCGGTTGCCTCGGCGGCGCAGCTGGCCGCCTCCGGGGACACTGTGCTGCTGGCCCCGGCGGCTGCTTCCATGGATCAGTTCTCTTCCTATGCTCACCGTGGCGATGCCTTCATCGAAGCTGTCCGCGAGCTCGTGGAAGGGCAGGCTCAGACCAGCGAGGAGTAACAATGGTCAGCACGCCCACACGTACGTCGGCGGCACGAACCGCCAGCGGCAAGTCCGCCGGCAACAGGACCGCGGGCACCAGGACGCCTTCGGCGGCCGCGTCAACGGCCGGCCGGCCCGCCGTCACTCCGGCAGCCCGGGTGCGTGCCTGGAACCGCGGATTCTGGTCCGCGCTCGAAGGCACCGGCAAGTCCCGCAATGGATCCACGTACTATCTGATCCTTGGCTCCACCCTGGCCTTGACGGCAATCGGCATCATGATGGTCCTCTCCGCCTCCAGCGTAGAAGCCATCGCGGCGGGGGAGTCGCCGTACTCCGCCGCCCTGAAACAGGGCGGATTCGCCGCGATTGGCGTCTTCGCGATGTTTGTCCTCTCACGCGTCAACGTCGTCTGGCTCAGGCGGGTCGCCTGGCCGCTCATGTTCCTGGCCATTGCGCTGCTCGGGCTGGTCCTTCTCGTTGGACGCAGCGCCCTGGGTAACCAGAACTGGATCGACGTCGGCCCGTTCACCTTCCAGCCCTCCGAAGCCGCCAAGCTTGCCCTCGCGCTCTGGATGGCCACGGTGCTGGACCGCAAAGCGAAGCTCCTCCAGGGGTGGCGCCACGCGCTCATTCCGGTCGTGTTCCCGGGCGCTGCTGCCGTACTGGGGCTCATTCTCGCCGGAAACGACCTCGGCACGGCCATGATTGTGATGATCATCGTGGCCGCCGCGCTGTTCTTCGCCGGCGTCCGGCTCTCCTTCTTCGGCATTGCCGGGGCGTTACTGGCCATTGGCGCGACCGTCCTCGCCGTCACGAGCCCGAACCGGATGTGCCGCATCCTGTCATGGTCGGGCCAGACCTGCGCCGATGGCTCCGACCTGAACTACCAGTCCACCAATGGTCTGTACGGGCTCGCGTCCGGTGGGTGGTTCGGCGTCGGACTGGGCCAGAGCCGGCAGAAGTACAGCTGGATCCCGGAAGCGCACAACGACTTCATCTTCGCGATCATCGGCGAGGAACTCGGACTGGTGGGGACGCTCGTCGTCCTGATCCTCTTCGCCATCCTCGGCACCGCTATCTACCGCGTCGTCGTCGCCCAGCACGATGTCTTCCACCGCGTCCTGGCCGGCGCGATCATGGTCTGGCTACTGGGCCAGGCCAGCGTCAACATGGCCGTGGTCACCGGGCTGGCACCGGTGATCGGCGTCCCGTTGCCCTTCATTTCCTACGGCGGCTCGGCCCTGCTGATGTCGCTGTGTGCAATCGGCGTCGTCCTGTCCTTGGCCCGCGCCCAGATGGACCCGGGCATGCAGCCAAAGAAGATGCTCAGGTTCGGCCCGGCCGCGTTCGCGAATTCCGTGCGGCGCGCCCGCGCTGCCCGGACCGCCAGCAGTGCAGCCAGCCGATCCGCCGCCCGCCCAGCCTCCCGTCCCGCCGCCAAGGGCGCCGGGAACGGATCCGGGAACCCGACCCGGAATGCGGCCAACAATTCATCGGCCAAGATCCCCACCAACAAGAACTCAGCCGTCAAAATCCCCGCCAGCAAGAACTCCGCCTCCAAGAACCGGACGAAAGCGTAAACAGCCCTTCATGAACACCGAGACGCCCTTGTCCGTGGTCCTTGCCGGCGGCGGAACCGCCGGTCATATCAGCCCGATGCTGGCCATCGCCGGCGCCCTCCGGCAGTCCCGACCCGGAGTGCGACTCCTGGCTGTGGGGACCCCAGGGGGGATGGAAGCGCGGCTGGTCCCGGCGGCCGGGCTGGACCTCGCCACCATCAGCAAGGTCCCGCTCCCGCGCAAACCTTCCGCGGACCTGCTCCGGCTTCCGGGCCGGATGGCAGGCGCGGTGAAGCAGGCGGGCTCCATCCTTGATGAGGCAGCAGCCGACGTGCTGGTGGGAGTCGGCGGCTATGTGTGCACGCCGATGTACCTCGCGGCCCGGCGCCGGAAGATCCCGATCGTGGTCCATGAGGCCAACACCCGCCCCGGCCTGGCGAACCGTGTCGGCGCGGGCCTCGGCGCCCATGTGGCCGTCGCCTTCGCCGCAACCAAACTGGGCCGCGCGCGGCACGTGGGCATGCCGATGCGCCCCGAAATTTCCGGCCTCGACCGCGCGGCCTCCCAGGCCGGAGCGCGGCAGGCGCTCGGACTGGGCGCGGACAAACCGACGCTGATCGTCACGGGCGGCTCCTCCGGCGCCCAAAGCATCAACCGGTCCCTCGCCGCGGCCGTGGGAGCCCTGGCCGACGCCGGCGTGCAGACCCTGCACATCACCGGCCGCGGCAAGTCCGTGCACGACGCCGACGGCAAGCCGCTCGCCGCGCCGGGGTACCGGCAGGTGGAATACGTGGACGGCATGGAAACCGTTTACGCCGCCGCGGACCTGCTGCTGGCCCGTGCCGGAGCCGCCACGGTCTGCGAGGTGGCCGCGGTGGGCGTGCCCGCCGTCTTCGTCCCCCTGCCCATCGGCAACGGCGAGCAGGCGCTGAACGCTGCGGGCCTCGTCGCCGCAGGCGGCGCCTTGATTGTCGACGACAAGGCCTTCTCCGCTGACTGGATCCGCGAGAACATCATTCCCCTGCTGCTGGACACGGACAGTCTGGCGCGGATGGCCGCCAGCTCCGAACAGCTCGGCATCCGGAACGCGGACCGGCGCATGGCCGATCTCATCCTCGAAGTCGCGTCCCCAAACCAGTCCAGCAGGAACCAGCACGGCAGGAAGCAGTAAAGCAATGACCCAGCCCCAACACGGCACGCGTTCCCTGGAATCCCTCGGCCGCGTCCACTTCATCGGCATCGGCGGCGTCGGCATGTCCGCCGTTGCCCGCATCATGGTGGCCCGCGGCGTCCCGGTGAGCGGCTCCGATGCCAAGTCGCTGCCCGTCATGGCGGACCTCGCAGCCGCCGGGGCACGGATCGCCGTCGGCTATGTTCCCGGCAACCTCGGCGACGCCCAGACGGTGGTTGCCGGCTCGGCGATCCGGCCCGACAACCCCGAGCTCGCAGCGGCGCGCGCCGCTGGGCTACCGGTGCTGCACCGCTCCGAGGCGCTGGCCGCCACCATGGCGGATGACACCGTGGTGGCAGTCGCCGGAACGCACGGCAAGTCCACCACTACCTCCATGATCACGGTGCTGCTGCAGGGCGCCGGACTGGACCCGTCCTTCGCCATCGGCGCCAACGTCCCGGCGCTCGGCGTCAACGCGGCCCACGGCACCTCGGGGATCTTCGTCGCGGAGGCCGACGAGTCCGATGGCTCCTTCCTGAACTACCGCCCCATGATCGCCGTAGTGACCAACGTCGAGCCGGACCACCTGGACTTCTACGGCACCGCAGACGCCGTCTACGCCTCCTTCGACAGCTTCACGGCCCTGCTCCCGCCGGACGGCGTCCTAGTGGCCTGCGCGGACGACCCAGGGGCCAGGGCCCTCGCCGAGCGCACCCTGGCCCGCGGCAACACCCGCGTGGTCTTGTACGGGACGGCGGCCGACGCCGCCATCCGGCTGCACGACGCCGGGCCGGGCCGGATGGGGATCTCGACGACGGCCGGCACCTTCGGCGTCGAACTCCAGGTTCCGGGCCGGCACAACGCGCTCAACGCTGCCGCCGCCTTCGCCGTGGCGGTCGAACTCGGCGTCGCGCCAGAGGCCGCGGCGGCGGCACTGGCCCACTTCTCCGGCGCCTCGCGCCGTTTCGAGTTCAAGGGGGAAGGGCGCGGCGTCCGCGTCTACGACGACTATGCCCACCACCCCACGGAAGTCCGGGCCGCCCTGTCCGCGGCACGGGCGGTCGCCGGGCAGCACAAGGTGCATGTACTCTTCCAGCCCCACCTGTTTTCCCGGACCCGCGAATTTGCCCGCGAGTTCGCCGAAGCCCTCAACACGGCTGACACGGCCCTGGTCCTGGACATCTACCCTGCCCGCGAAGATCCCATTCCCGGCGTCACCAGCGGGCTGATCGCCGAGCACCTGGGCTCCGGCGGCCGCCTCGTCGGACCCGGCGGGGAAGCTGTACAGGCACTGCTGGCGGACGCCGGACCCGGGGACATCGTGCTCACCGCCGGCGCAGGCGACGTCACGGCCTACGGGCCGCTGATTGTCGACGCCCTCACGATCGAGGCCGCCGGTGCCTAGCACCAGGCGCCCCACCTACCGGGGCGGATCCAACGCTTCCGGAACCGGCTCCCGGCCGCCGTCCGGCGGAACGGGCACGGATGCCATTTCGGCGTCCAAGAATGCCGCGGACACCGCCAGCGGCAATGCGCAGAACAAGCAGAACCCGCAGGGCACATCGGATACCGGGCCCGGTAATGTGCTGTCCTTCCCCGAGCCCAAGGGCAAACGCCGCAGGCGCATCCTGCTCAGCACCATCGCCATCGTGGCCGTGCTGATGGCGGGAATCGTAGCGGCCGCCGTCTACTCGCCGGTGCTCGCCCTTCGAACGGTCACGGTTGCGGGCACGAAGATGCTGAAACCGGATCAGGTTCAGGCCGCCCTCGCGCCCCTTCAGGGCAAGCCACTGCCGCAGATCAGCGAGGAGGAGGTCAAGGCCCTGCTCAAGCCACTGGTCCAGGTCAAGGACGTCACCGCGAAGGCGCTCCCGCCTGCCACCTTGCAGGTGCACGTCACCGAACGCATTCCCGTGGCCCTGGTCAAGCAGGGCAAGACATTCCAGCTGGTGGACGTCGACGGTGTCCAGCTCAGCACCACCGCTGATGCCGCCTCGGTACCGCTCCCGGTGATCGACGGGGGCAGCGGGACGCTTCCGAAGGACCTGTTCCAGGCCATCACTGCGGTGCTGGGGGCATTGCCGGCGGATGTGCTGGCGCGGCTCTCAAACGCCTCTGCCGCCTCCGCCGACGCCGTCGAACTCAAACTCGTCGACGGGCAGAGAATCGTCTGGGGCAACGCGGGGGAGAAGGAGCTGAAGGCGCGGGTTCTTTCGGCCCTCTTGAAGGTCCCGGCCGACCCGAAGAACCCCGTGAACGTCTACGATGTCAGCGTGCCCCGGCATCCTGTCACCCGGTAGCTGCGGCCCACCTCCGCCGCGCTCCGGGACTGCGGACGTTGCGGCGTCAGGCACGCGGATCCGTCCGCGCGCCCCAGAGGGACGACCACGGGACGGCCAATGGCCCGCGGGAGGACATGTAGGGGCTATTTGCCCGGTATTCGCGCGACACGCGGCGCCGGTTATTGAATGTCCCCCGCATAGGAAATACCGTCACAGACATGAGTTACTTGACATAACTATAACCTTCAAGTCGAAGGTTAAGGTTCAAAGCTTCAAGCAGGACTCGATCAGTTTTCGCATTAGTACACGAACAAGGGACACGTAACGTGGCAGCTCCGCAGAATTACTTGGCCGTCATCAAGGTCGTCGGCATCGGCGGCGGTGGCGTGAACGCAGTCAACCGGATGATCGAGGTCGGTCTTCGCGGCGTCGAATTCATCGCCATCAACACCGATGCCCAGGCATTGTTGATGAGCGATGCCGACGTCAAGCTCGACGTCGGGCGGGAGCTGACCCGTGGTCTCGGTGCTGGCGCGAACCCTGAGGTAGGCCGACAGGCCGCTGAGGACCACGCCGACGAAATCGAAGAGGTCATCCGGGGCGCAGACATGGTCTTCGTTACCGCCGGCGAAGGCGGCGGAACCGGTACAGGCGGCGCCCCCGTCGTCGCCCGGATCGCCCGTTCCCTCGGCGCCCTGACCATCGGCGTCGTGACGCGTCCCTTCACCTTCGAAGGCCGCCGCCGGGCAGGCTCTGCCGAGGCCGGCATCGACGCCCTGCGCGATGAAGTCGACACCCTGATCGTGATCCCGAACGACCGCCTGCTCTCCATCAGCGACCGCAACGTCTCGGTCCTGGATGCGTTCCGTTCCGCCGACCAGGTGCTGCTCTCCGGCGTCCAGGGCATCACGGACCTCATCACGACCCCCGGTCTGATCAACCTCGACTTCGCCGACGTCAAGTCCGTCATGCAGGGTGCCGGTTCCGCGCTGATGGGCATCGGTTCTGCCCGCGGCGAAGACCGTGCCGTGAAGGCCGCGGAACTGGCCATCGCCTCCCCGCTGCTGGAAGCATCGATCGACGGCGCCCACGGCGTGCTGCTCTCCATCCAGGGCGGCTCGGACCTGGGCCTGTTCGAAATCAATGAGGCAGCCCGCCTGGTCCAGGAAGTCGCCCACCCGGAGGCCAACATCATCTTCGGCGCCGTGATCGACGACGCCCTCGGCGACGAGGCGCGCGTCACCGTCATCGCCGCCGGCTTCGACGACGTCAAGGCCACCTCGCCGTCCATGGACCAGTCCCTGCCGGCCGCGCCGCCGCGGCCCGCGTCCGCCGCCCCCGCTCCGGCGCAGGCGCCCGCCTCCGCCCCGGTCCAGCCGCTGCACGCCGCCGTCGGCGCCTCCGGCTACGGCGGCTGGGGCCAGCAGCGTCCCTCTGCAGTTCCGGCCGACTCGGGCTTCGACGTCGACCTCCCGGCCGTCGTGGAGCCGGACCTGTCCGGCCGGCACTCCGATGACCTGGATGTCCCGGACTTCCTCAAGTAAATCGTTCCGCTTCAGCATGGCACCGCCGTCCGGCGGTGCCATGCTGCTTTGCGGCGGGTTACGGTGGATTGTATGAACGTAGATATCCCGGACATGTCGATGGCGGTGTTGTGATTGTTTTGCTGGCGGTCTGAAGTCCGGCCGGGCGTGTGGGTGGCCTTCACCGACGCCGGAGCCGGGAACCTGGCACTGCATGTTGGCGATGACCCCGCGGCGGTCCGCCGCCGGCGCGCGGGGCTCGAAGCGGCCGCCGGGCTCGGCGGGCGCTCCTTCCGGTACATGAACCAGGTCCACGGCAATGACGTCGCCACCATCGTTGGCTCCGCGACGGCGACAGGGGCCACGACGGCGACAGCGGCGGCGGACGCCGCGGGCCACGTGCCTGCTGCCCCCACGGCCGATGCCCTGGTCTCCCTGACCGAGCCGCTGGCCGTCCTCGTGGCGGACTGTGTACCGGTGGTACTGGTCGGCGAGGACGCGGCCGGGGCGCCTGTCATCGGCGTCGTCCACGCCGGACGGCCCGGCGTTGCCGCCGAAGTGGTGCCGGCCGCCGTGGCCCGCCTGCGGGAGCTCGGCGCGGACAGCATCAGCGCCTGGGTTGGCCCCTCGGTCTGCGGCCGCTGCTACGAGGTCCCCGAAGACCTGCGCGCAGACGTTGCCGCCGCCGTACCGGCCACCTGGTGCACCACGTCCACCGGCGCCCCCGGCCTGGACCTGCCCGCAGGTGTCCGGAGCCAGCTGGAAGCAGCCGGCGTCGTGATCGAATACTCCGGAGGCTGCACCCTCGAGGACGGCACCCTCTTCTCCTACCGCCGTGACGGCCACACCGGCCGCTTCGCCGGGCTGGTATGGACGAACGGGACGCATGGGGCCAGGGCGCACAGCCATGACTGAGCCGGTGAACGTACCGGAGACAGGGACGATCAAGCCGGTCAAGGTGCCGGGGGAGAACCGGGAGGGCGCGCTGGAGGGCCCGCGGCTTGCCCAGCTGGACGCGAACCTCTCGGCCGTCCGCCGCAGGATCGACGCCGCCGTGGCCGCCGCCGGCCGCCAGGCGACGCCACCACGCCTGATCGTCGTCACCAAGTTCCATCCGGCGCAGGACGTCCGGCGGCTGGCGTCGCTGGGCGTCACCGACGTCGGCGAAAACCGGGACCAGGAGGCCGCGGACAAAGCGGCGCACCTCGAAGACCTCGGCCTGAGCTGGCACTTCATCGGCCAGCTCCAAAGCAAGAAGGCCAAGTCCGTGGTGAAGTACGCCGCGTCCGTGCACTCCGTGGACCGGGAGGCCCTGGCTTCCGCACTCGCCAAAGCGATGGCCGCCGAAAGCGAACGCACCGGGCGCCCGCCCCTGGACTGTTTCATCCAGGTCAGCCTGGACGAGGACGCCGGGGCCCACCGCGGCGGCGCAGCCCCCGACGAGGTCCCCGCGCTGGCCGAACAGCTGGCCGGCGCTGCCGGGCTGAGGCTCGCCGGCGTCATGGCCGTGGCCCCGCTCGGGGTGGATCCGGCCGCTGCCTTCGAAAAGCTGGCAGGCATTTCCGGGCGGCTGACTGAACAATTTCCGGACGCCTCGGGGATATCCGCCGGAATGAGCCAGGACCTCGAAGAGGCCGTACGCTTCGGGGCGACACACCTGCGCATTGGCTCCGATATTCTCGGTCCGCGTCCGGCCCTGCGGTAAGTTCGACGTATTGGAAGGTAATGGCGGGGATTCCAAGGCTGTCTAGTCACTAAGCGGCCCGCTTACGGACAAGATTAGGAGTCGACCATGGCTGGCGCTCTGCGCAAGACAATGATCTATCTTGGGCTCGCCGACGGCGACGAACACTACGAGTCTGAGCACCCCACACCGCACAAGGATGAGGACGAATCCATGGAGCAGGACCGCGAGGAACGACGTGCGCCGGCGCCCGTCCGCGAGGTCCCCCGGGAAGAGCCTCACGCCGCTGAAGAGGAATATCGCGCACCTGTGACACCCATCAAGCGTGCGGCATCGAGCCGCGAAGAGACCACCGGACTCCGGCAGATCACTACCATCCATCCGCGGTCGTACAACGACGCCAAACTCATTGGTGAAAGCTTCCGCGATGGCATCCCCGTCATCATGAACGTCACCGACATGGGCGAGGCTGACGCCAAGCGCCTCGTGGACTTCTCCGCCGGACTCGTTTTCGGCCTCCGCGGCAGCATCGAACGGGTGACGAACAAGGTTTTCCTGCTCTCGCCGTCGTACATCGAGGTCATTGGCGATGATAAGAAGGTCAGCGAGACTCAGGCAAGTTTCTTCAACCAAAGCTAGGCCCGAAAATTCGGTACGGATGCCAGGCGGGGACACCTGCCTGGCATCCGTGCCGAATTATCCGTGTTGAAATAGAAGTGACACTTTCCTTAGGACACTGCGGTATCCGGAATGAACATGGAGATATGAGTTAGCTCATGGGAATTGTTTTCGGGCTCGTCTATATCGCTCTGTTGCTCTTTTTCGTGGCGTTGATCATCCGCCTGGTCTACGACTGGGTGCAGATGTTTGCCCGAAGCTGGCGGCCGCGCGGTGTGGCACTCGTGACGGCCCATGCTGTGTACTCGATCACGGACAAGCCCCTCAAGCTGCTCCGCCGGCTCATACCGCCGCTGCGGTTGGGCGGAATGTCGCTGGACATCGGCTTCCTGCTGCTGTTCGTGGCCGTCAGTGTGGCGATGTGGGTGGTCAAGGGCCTGGTGTACGCCCAGCCGATCGCAGCATGAGCCGCCGCAGCCGGCCTGCCCGGGCCCAGCCCCGGGGCCAGACCGAAAGAAACTCCGGTTTGACACTGCGGTGTTGAATTAGAGGAACCAGACCATATTTAGGTACCGTAGTTTTGACGGCCGGAAGGCCTACTGACTAACTAGACCAACGAGGTGACCAGATGGCTTTGACGCCAGAAGACGTTGTCAACAAGCGCTTTCAGCCGACCAAGTTCCGCGAAGGCTACGACCAGGACGAGGTTGATGACTTCCTGGACGAGATCGTCGTCGAGCTTCGGCGCCTGAACCAGGAGAACGACGAGCTCCGCAAGAAGCTCGCCGAATCCGGCGCCGGCACGCCTGCCAGCTCCGCAGCCGCCGCACCCGTGGTGGAAAAGGTCCCGGCGCCCGTCAAGGCCGAGAAGGAAGACACCGCCAAGGCCGAGGCCGAGGCCAAGGCAAAGGCGGCCGCAGAAGCTGCCAAGAAGAAGGAAGCCGAGCAGGCTGCCAAGGCCCAGGCAGTCGAACCGGCACGTACCGAAGCCACCCCGGCTTCCGAGTCCGCCGCCGGCCTGCTTGCCATGGCGCAGCAGATGCACGACAAGCACGTCGCCGACGGCGAGCAGCAGCGGGACAAGATCATCGCCGAAGCCCAGATCGAGGCCAGCAGCCTCGTCAACGATGCGCAGGAAAAGTCCCGCAAGATCCTTGGTGCCCTCGAGCAGCAGCGCTCCGTCCTGGAACGCAAGGTCGAGCAGCTTCGCGGCTTCGAGCGTGACTACCGTTCACGCCTGAAGGCCTACATCGAAGGCCAGCTCCGTGACCTCGATGCCCGCGGCTCCGTTGCGGCCCCTGAGGTCGAAGCCAATAGCTAGGCAAAAAGCCAAGTATTCTGAAAGTCGGTGGCTGAGGTTTCCTCGGCCGCCGGCTTTTCATTTTCCCGTAACGTGCGCCACGGGTCCCGTGCCCGGCGCCCGCCGGGTACCCGACCCCGGTCTCCGCACTGGCTCCCGAACGAAAGCCCTATGACTGACGCACCATCACCAGACGCCATGCAGCCTGTCGAGGCGGCACAGCCCGTGCACGCCCGGCCGCGCCGGGCGAAGCTGTTTGCCCTGTTCGCTGCCTTCGCGGTGGTCGCCTACGTGTTCGACCAGCTGACCAAGCTCTGGGTCACGAGCACCATGACCGAGGGCGAACGGATCCCCGTTTTTCCGCCGCTGCTGCACTGGTTCTACATCCGCAACTCCGGGGCGGCGTTCTCGATCGGCGAGAACGTCACGTGGGTGTTCACGATCATCATGGCGGCCGTGTCCGTCGCGATCCTGCTGCAGCTGCGCAAGCTCGGCTCGCTCTGGTGGGCGTTGGCGCTGGGGCTGCTGCTCGGCGGCGCCCTCGGCAATCTGACGGACCGGCTGTTCCGCGAGCCGTCGTTCGCGATGGGCCACGTGGTGGACTTCATCCAGCTCCCAAACTTCGCGATCTTCAACATCGCCGACTCCGCCGTCGTCTCCGCCGTCGTGATTATCTGCCTGCTCACCCTCCGCGGAATCTCCCTGGACGGCTCGCGCCACACGAAGGATACGGTGGCCAAAGATGTCTGAAACTACCCCAGGAAACGCCGTAGGACGCGCGGAGGAATTGCCGCAGGGGCTGGCGTCGGACGTCGCTGACAGCATCGAAGACGACGTTGCCGAGGACGTGGCGGCAGATGCTGCCGGCGAAGCTGGCGCTACAACTGCCGGGAACCGGCGCTTCACCGTCCCGGAGGACCTTGCCGGCTCCCGCGTGGACGCCGGCCTGGCCAGGCTGATGGACATCTCGCGCTCCCAGGCGGCCGCCCTGATCGCCGAGGGCAACGTCACCAGCAATGCCAAGCAGGTCGGGAAGTCTCTCAAGCTCACCCCCGGAACCGTGCTCGAGGTCGTAGTGCCCGACCGCAGGGACCCCCTGGAAATCGTGGAGGAAGTAGTGGACGACCTGTTGATCCTGCTGGACGATGACGAGTTTGTTGTCATCGACAAACCGGTGGGCGTGGCAGCCCACCCCTCGCCAGGCTGGGTGGGGCCCACAGTGGTGGGTGGCCTCGCCGGTCTCGGTTACCGGATTTCGACGTCGGGCGCCCCCGAGCGCGCCGGCATCGTCCACCGGCTCGACGTCGGGACCTCCGGCGTCATGGTAGTCGCCAAGACCGAAAACGCCTACACCGTGCTCAAGCGGGCCTTCAAGGAACGCACCGTGGACAAGGTCTACCACGCCGTCGTCCAGGGCCTTCCCGATCCCCTGGCGGGCACCATCGACGCGCCTATTGGCCGCCACCCGGGCCACGACTGGCGGTTCGCCGTGATCGAGGACGGCCGTGATTCGGTGACGCACTACGAGGTCCTGGAAGCCTTCGGAAAAGCCTCACTGGTAGAGGTACACCTCGAAACAGGCCGCACCCACCAGATCCGTGTGCACTTTGCGGCCCTGCGGCACCCCTGCGCCGGTGACCTCACCTATGGCGCAGACCCGCGGCTGGCCGCCACCCTCGGACTGACCCGGCAGTGGCTGCACGCCCGGGAACTCTCCTTCGACCACCCGCGGACGGGGGAGCGCGTTACCGTAACCAGCGAGTACCCGCAGGACCTGCGGTATGCGCTCGAGGTCCTGGAGTCCGGGAACGCCTGAGCCGTCCGGCCCGGGGCGGCCAGATCCACTCCGGCTCTTAGTCTTGCTCCTGGTTGCGGCCGCCGGATCCCGCCGGTCTGTCCGGCGGGTTCCGTTCCCGTCGTCGTGGTTGCACGCCGCCGTCGTGGCTCGGCACTAGAATGGTGCGGTGACTTCCAGCAACGACTCGTTTGTCCATCTCCACAACCACACCGAGTACTCGATGCTGGACGGTGCCGCCCGGCTCGGTGAGCTGTTCGACGAAACCGAGCGGCTCGGCATGCCGGCCCTCGCCACGACGGACCACGGCTACCTGTTCGGCGCCTTCGACTTCTGGAAGCGGGCAACCGACCAGGGCATCAGGCCCATCATCGGCGTCGAAGCGTATGTGACTCCCGGGACCGCACGCACGGACAAGACCCGTGTGCGGTGGGGCGAGGAGCACCAGCGCAAGGATGACATTTCCGGCGGTGGCTCCTACACGCACATGACCCTGCTCAGCTACAACAACGTGGGCATGCGGAATCTTTTCCGGGCCTCCTCGATCGCCTCTCTCGACTCGGTCTTCGGCAAATGGCCCCGGCTGGACCGTGAGCTGCTGAACACGTACTCGGAGGGGCTCATCGCCACCACCGGCTGCCCGTCCGGCGAAGTCCAGACCCGGCTGCGGCTGGGCCAGTACCGCGAAGCGCTTGAGGCCGCGGCCGAGTTCCGCGACATCTTTGGCGCGGAGAACTATTTCTGCGAGCTCATGGACCACGGCCTGGACATCGAGCGGCGCGTCACCGGCGACCTGCTGCGCCTGGCCAAGGACCTGAACCTGCCGCTCGTGGCCACCAACGACCTGCACTACACCCACGAGCACGACGCAAAGGCGCATGAGGCCCTGCTGGCCATCCAGTCCGGTTCCACCCTCCTGGAGCCGACCTACGACAACGGCGGCTCGCGCTTTGCCTTCTCCGGCAGCGGCTACTACCTGAAGTCACCGCAGGAAATGCGGGAGCTGTTCCGCGACCACCCGGAGGCGTGCGACAACACGCTCCTGATCGCCGAGCGCTGCGAAGTCTCGTTCAACACCGGCGCCAACTACATGCCCCGGTTCCCCTGCCCGGAGGGGGAGGACGAAACCTCCTGGCTGGTCAAGGAAGTCGACAAGGGACTCCAATACCGTTATCCCCAGGGCATCCCGGACAAGGTCCGCAAGCAGGCCGACTATGAGCTGGAAGTCATCACCTCCATGGGCTTCCCGGGCTACTTCCTCGTGGTGGCCGACTTCATCAACTGGGCCAAGAACAACGGCATCCGGGTGGGTCCCGGGCGTGGCTCCGGTGCTGGCTCCATGGTGGCGTATGCCATGCGCATCACCGACCTTGACCCGTTGCACCACGGCCTGATCTTCGAGCGCTTCCTCAACCCGGACCGCGTTTCCATGCCTGACTTCGACGTCGACTTCGATGACCGGCGCCGCTCCGAAGTGATCGACTACGTCACGCGCAAGTACGGCGACGAACGAGTGGCGATGATCGTCACGTACGGCACCATCAAGACCAAACAGGCCCTCAAAGACTCTTCGCGCGTGCTGGGCTACCCGTTCAGCATGGGCGAGCAGCTAACCAAGGCCCTTCCGCCGGCCGTGATGGCCAAGGATATTCCGTTGGCCGACATTCAGAACCCCCAGTCCAAGCGCTACAGCGAGGCGGGGGACTTCCGCCAGCTGATCAGCACTGACCCGGAGGCCGCCAAGGTCTTCGAGACGGCGCTGGGCATTGAGGGCCTGAAGCGGCAATGGGGCGTGCACGCCGCCGGCGTCATCATGTCCTCGGACCCCATCATCGACGTGATTCCGATCATGCGCCGCTTCCAGGACGGCCAGGTCATCACCCAGTTCGACTACCCAACGTCCGAAGGCCTCGGCCTGATCAAGATGGACTTCCTTGGTCTGCGAAACCTGACGATCATTTCCGATGCCCTGGAAAACATCAAGATGAACCGCGGCATCGACCTCGACCTTGAAACCCTTGAGTTGGATGACGTGGCGTCCTACGAGCTGCTGGCCCGGGGAGACACGCTGGGCGTTTTCCAGCTCGACGGCGGACCCATGCGCTCGCTGCTCAAGCTGATGAAGCCTGACAACTTCGAAGACATCTCCGCCGTGCTGGCCCTCTACCGGCCCGGACCCATGGGCGCCAACGCGCACACCGACTACGCGCTGCGCAAGAACAAGATCCAAGAGGTCATCCCGATCCACCCGGAACTCGAGGAACCGCTGTCCGAAATCCTCGGCGGGACCTACGGGCTGATCGTGTACCAGGAGCAGGTCATGGCCGTGGCGCAGAAGCTCGCCGGCTATACCCTGGGCCAGGCCGACATCCTGCGCCGCGCCATGGGCAAGAAGAAGAAATCCGAGCTGGACAAGCAGTTCGCCGGCTTCTCCCAGGGCATGCAGGACAACGGCTATTCCATGGCCGCGGTCAAGACCCTCTGGGACATCCTGCTGCCCTTCTCCGACTACGCCTTCAACAAGGCGCACTCGGCCGCCTACGGCGTGATCTCCTACTGGACCGCGTACCTGAAGGCGCACTACGCGCCGGAGTATATGGCTGCCCTGCTGACCTCGGTGGGCGACGACAAGGACAAGTCGGCGATCTACCTCAACGAATGCCGGCGGATGGGCATCACGGTGCTGCCGCCCGACGTCAATGAGTCCGCCCTCAACTTCACCCCTGTTGGCAACGACATCCGCTTCGGCATGGGCGCCATCCGCAACGTCGGCGTGAACGCCGTCGAAGCCATGGTGGTGGCGCGCGAAAAAGAAGGCGCCTACACCTCCTTCAAGGACTACCTCCTGAAGGTCCCCGCGGTGGTCTGCAACAAGCGCACCATCGAATCCCTGATCAAGGCCGGTGCCTTCGACTCGCTGGGCCATCACCGCCGCGCCCTGGCCATGATCCATGAAGAGGCGATCGACTCCGTCATCACCCTCAAACGCAACGAAGCGATCGGCCAGTTCGACCTCTTCGCCGGCTTTGAGGACCAGGAGCCCGAGGCTTCGCTCAGCACGGAAATCCCGGACCTGCCGGAATGGGAGAAGAAGGACAAGCTGGCGTTCGAGCGCGACATGCTCGGCCTCTACGTCTCCGACCACCCGCTGCAAGGGCTGGAAGGGCTCCTGAGCCAGCACGCCGACCGGTCGATCACCTCCATCATCGCCGAAGACGGCCCGCAGGACGGCGCGATCGTGACCATCGCGGGCATGATCACCTCGCTCAGCCGAAGGATCGCCAAGGCAAGCGGCAACGCCTACGCCCGTGCCGAGATCGAGGACCTCGCCGGTTCCATGGAGGTCATGTTCTTCGGCCAGGTCTATGGCCCCATCGCCTCGGTGCTCGCGGAGGACCTGATCGTGGTGGTCAAGGGGCGCCTGCAACGGCGCGACGACGGCGCCGTGACCTTGAACTGCATGGAATTGTCCGTGCCGGACCTCAGCGACAGCCAGAACGGCCCCGTGGTGATCACCATGGCCACGCACAAGGCCACCGAGGCCGTGGTCACTGAGCTGGGCGACGTGCTGCGCACCCACCGCGGAAACTCCGAGGTCCGCCTGCACCTGCAAGGCGACACCCGGGTGGAGGTCATGGGCCTGCCGGTGCATTTGCGCGTCAACCCGAGCCCGTCGCTGTTCGGCGATTTGAAGGTGCTGCTCGGCCCGACGTGCCTGGATAACTAGCGCGGGCTACTAGTGCGGGCAGCTAGCGCCGGCCGCTGGTGCGGGCCACTAGCCCCGGTCACCAGTGGCGGGCCGGTCGGCCGTCCCTAGATCTCGTAGTCGAGCGGAACGGGCTGGCTGTAAGCCCCGGAGTGGTAGAGCAGGGGAGTGCCGTCGTCGCCGACCTGGCCCTCCACCACCTCGACCACCACAACGGCGTTGTTCTCGAAGGAGAGCCGCATCTGGACCTTGCCGATCAGCCAGCCGCTGACTCCCTTGAGCACGGGCACCTCGTGGGGTCCGAGCTCCCAGTGGTCGCCGTCGAACCGGTTGCCGGCCCGGGCGAAGCGGTCGGCGAGCTCCTGGTTTTCCAGCCCGAGCATGTGCACGCCAATGTAGGTCGTGTTCGCCACGGCCGGCCAGGAGCTGGAGGTCCTGGCCATGTTGAACGTGAAGCGCGGCGGCTTGGCGGACAGCGAGGCCACTGAGGTTGCCGTGAATCCGAACGGGACGCCGTTGTAGTTGGCCGTGATGATGGCCACGCCCGCCGCGTGCCGGCGGAACATTTCCTTGAACGTCCCCTCGAAGGCTCCTTCATCTGTGGCCACTGCGATTCAACTCCCTGCTGCACGTGCGTGTCGTAGTTCCTACTCTGCCAGCGTATTGCGCAGGGGAATCGAGTACGGCATTTTGATTACTCCCGCTGTCATGTGCCGCCGGGCTGCGTCATGTGCCGGCGGAATCCTTGTTACCGTTTGTTGCATGACACAGCCCGCAATAGACGGCCCCGCCCACCACGCCGGGGAGTCCGCGCAGCCGGTACGACCCGCTTATCCCGAGCAGCAGCCCGGGCCCGGCGGGACCCTGTGGCGGAAGGCCGCGGTCATCGCGGCCGCAGGCGTCCCGGTGGGATTGCTCTGGTGGCTTCTGGCGCCGTCGGGCCTGAATCTCCTGACGGGAGACCCGGACCTCGCCGCCGGCACCAACACCGCAACCTGGCTGCCCAGGGACCTGGTGCTGGCAGGGCTGTGCCTGCTCGCAGGGTGCATCGCCGGGTCGTTCGTCGCCGGAACCAAGCACCACCAGCCCGGCCCCGGCACCGTCATCCTGGTGGTCCTGGCCGGCGTTGCCGGCGCGCTCATCGCGTGGTGGACCGGCGTGCTCAGCGCCCAATGGTGGGGAGCGCCGGCGGATACCTCGGCCAGCGCCAGCGTCGCCTTCTCACTGCGCTCCTATGCGGTCCTCGCCATCTGGCCTGCGGCGATCGCCCTGGCCGTCTTCCTGAACAGCCTCTTCCCGGGCTCCGGCGGCAAATCCCGCCGCTGACGCCTGTGCGGCCCGCCGCGGCAGGGCACGTAAAATGATTGGGTGAGCCTAACTCCTGACAGCCCCGTGACCCCGATGACCGCCGCCCTTAACTTCCGCACGGTGGACGTGCGCGGTGCGCAACTGTCCCTCGCCGGACTCCGTGCGGCCGTGCCCCGGGCGCAGTCCGGCACCGTGGCGGACGCCGAGGGCAAGGTTCTGGACATCATCTCCGCCGTCCGCACGCGCGGCTTCGGCGCACTCCGGGAGCTGGCCCTGGCCTTCGACGGCGTCGAGCAGGCGCATCCCCGCGTCCCGGCCGGGGCGTTGCGTGCGGCCCTTGAGGGCCTGGATCCCGCCGTGCGCGCGGCACTCGAGGAGTCCATCAAGCGGGCCCGCGCGTTCGCTGACGCCCAGCGCCCGGCGAACATCGACGTCGAACTCGGCGAAGGCGCCGTCGTCAGCCAGAACTGGGTGCCGGTGGCGCGTGTCGGGCTCTACGTCCCGGGCGGCCTGGCCGTCTACCCGTCCTCGGTGATCATGAACGTGGTCCCGGCCCTGGCCGCCGGCGTCGAATCGATTGCCCTGGCCTCGCCGCCGCAAAAGGACTTCGGCGGCCTCCCGCACCCCACAATCCTGGCGGCAGCCTGCCTGCTGGGCATCGAGGAGGTCTACGCGATCGGCGGGGCGCAGGCCATCGCCGCCTTCGCCTACGGCATCCCGGCGGACGCGTCCGGCGGCGGCAATCTCCCCGGGATCGACCCCGTGGATGTCGTGACCGGTCCGGGCAATATCTTCGTGGCGACTGCCAAGCGGCTGGTCAAGGGGGTTGTGGGGATCGATTCCGAGGCCGGCACCACGGAGATTGCGATCCTCGCCGACTCCACCGCCAGTCCCGCCCTCGTGGCCGCGGACCTCATCAGCCAGGCAGAGCACGACCCCAAGGCGGCATCGGTTCTGTTCACCGACTCCGAGGTCCTCGCCGCCGACGTCCGCGTGGAGCTTGAGCGACAGGCAGCTGCCACGAAGCACTCCAGCCGCGTCCGCGAGGCACTCTCTGGCCCGCAGTCCGGAGTGGTGCTGGTCGAGGACCTGGAGCAGGGCATCGCCGCCTGCGACGCCTACGCCGCGGAACACCTTGAGATCATGACCGCCGATGCCGCCCGGGTGGCCGGCCGGATCCGCAGCGCCGGCGCGATCTTCGTGGGGGACTACAGCCCCGTGAGCCTGGGCGACTACTGCGCCGGCTCCAACCATGTACTGCCCACCAGCGGCACGGCGGCTTTCTCTTCCGGATTGAACGTGACCACCTTCCTGCGCGCCATCCAGGTCATCAACTACACCCGCTCCGCGTTGGAGCAGGTCAGCGGCCACATCGTCAGCCTCTCCGGCGCGGAGGACCTGCCCGCACACGGCGAGGCTGTCACGGTGCGGTTCGCCGCCCGGTAGCCGGGGGCCAGACCACTACATGTAGTAATTACAGGCTTGTTATTCAGCTACATCTAGTCGTAAACTGGGGACACAGGGCAGCGCTGACTGCGTTAAAGTCAGCACTGCACTCATACAGCACTGCACTAATACTGAACGAATACAGCACTGACACGGCGGATTGCGACAGGGGAGGAACCGACATGTATTGCCCGTTCTGCCGAAACCCTGATTCGCGCGTGGTGGACAGCCGGATCGCCGACGACGGCTCCGCCATCCGGCGCCGCCGCCAGTGCCCCGAATGTGGCCGGCGGTTCACC
Organism: Arthrobacter sp. ok362; assembly: GCF_900102785.1. GTDB lineage: Bacteria > Actinomycetota > Actinomycetes > Actinomycetales > Micrococcaceae > Arthrobacter. The sequence goes on along the minus strand of NZ_FNGC01000015.1, from coordinate 17,512 downwards.
ACAGTGGAAACCACCAGCCTGACCGTCATCAAGCGCTCTGGCGTCGGCGAGCCATTCAGCCGCAGCAAAGTCATCAACGGCGTCCGCAAGGCCTGCCAGGGCCGTCCGGTCACCGAAGACGATCTCGCCCTGCTGGCGCAGGAAGTCGAGGAGACGATCCGGGGCTCGGGCGCCGCCGAAATCGATGCCCACGAAGTCGGGCTGGCGATCCTGGAGCCGCTGCAGCGTCTCGACGAGGTCGCCTACCTGCGGTTCGCGAGCGTCTACCAGGCCTTCGAATCGCTGGAGGACTTCGAATCGGCGATTTCCCTGCTTCGCCATGAGGCCGAGTCCAAGGGCCGGGACGGCAAGAGCCCGGACAAGCGCCCGCTTCAGGCGCCGTCGTAGTTTTTGTGATTCTTTGTCCTAGTTACTGTGTCCTAGGGTCCACCACAGACTCCGGTGGTGGCAGCGGAGGGGAAGCCGCGGCCACCACCGGCTCCACCAAAAAAGTTGAGCTATCACTCCGGGTCGTTCCCAGCGTTCAGAACGACCCGGAGTGATAGCTCAATTGGCTTTTACGGCTCAATGGGCCTTTATTTGGCCAGCTTGTGCTTCAGCGCAATCTCAATGGCCGCGCCCACGATCCCGGCGTCATTCTTCAGCTCGGCCGGGACGATCGGAGTGCGCAGCTTCATGTGCGGCAGGTACTCGTCGGAGCGCTTGGAGATGCCGCCGCCGACGATGAAGAGTTCGGGGGAGAACAGGAACTCCACGTGGGAGAAGTAGCGCTGCAGCAGCACGCTGTACTGTTCCCAGCTGAGGCCCTCGCGCTCACGAGCCACGGCCGAGGCCTTGGTCTCGGCGTCGAAGCCGTCGATCTCCAGGTGGCCGAGTTCGGCGTTGGGGACCAGCTTGCCGTCGAAGATGAAGGCTGAACCGATGCCGGTGCCAAGGGTGATTACCAGGACGGTGCCGTCGATCCCCTCGCCGGCACCGAAGCGGGCCTCGGCGAGGCCGGCGGCGTCGGCGTCGTTGATAACCTCTACGGGGCGGCCCAGACGTGCCGTAAGCATGGCGTCGATGTCGGCTTCCAGCCAGGACTTGTCCACGTTCGCGGCCGAGTGGACCACGCCGTGCTTAATGATGCCGGGGAAGGTGACTCCCACGGGGCTGCTGGCGTCGGGGGCGTCGTGACGTGCCGTGAGCTCGGCGACAACCTGGGCGACGACTTCGGCCACGGACTCGGGGGTGGAGGGCTGCGGCGTGGGGAAGCGCACGCGGTCGCCGATCAGCTTCCCCTTCTTCAGGTCCACGATCCCGCCCTTGATACCGGTTCCGCCGATGTCAATGCCGATCAGGGGTGCATTCTTCTTCGACTTTTCGTCCTTCTTGGCCAATGTCGTTCCGTTCGTGGCAGGGGCGGGCTGTGGTGACCGGACGGGCCGGCGGGTGAAAGAGCGGGATGTTCAGCGAAATAGCATGTGGAGCGGTCGGTCAGGGCAGCGTGAGGACCTCGGCGCCGGACTCCGTGACGAGCAAGGTGTGCTCGAACTGGGCAGTGCGCTTCCGGTCGCGGGTCACGACGGTCCATTCATCGGCCCACATGTCCCAGTCAACGGTTCCCAGGGTCAGCATTGGCTCGATCGTGAACACCATACCGGTTTCCATGGTGGTGTTGTATGCGGGCGCGGCGTCGTAGTGCGGAATGATCAGCCCGGTGTGGAAAGCTTCGCCGACTCCGTGTCCGGTAAAGTCGCGGACCACGCCGTAGCCGAAGCGCTTGGCATAGGACTCAATGGTCCGGCCGATCACGTTGATTTCCCGTCCCGGAGCTACGGCCCGGATAGCGCGGTTCAGCGATTCCCGGGTGCGCTCGACGAGGAGGCGGGATTCCTCGTCGACATCACCGACCAGGAACGTGTAGTTCGTGTCGCCATGAACGCCGCCGACGAAGGCCGTGATGTCGATGTTGAGGATGTCGCCGTCCTGGACCACCGTGTTGTCCGGGATCCCGTGGCAGATGACCTCGTTGAGGGAGGAACACAGGGACTTCGGAAAGCCCCGGTATCCGAGGGTGGAAGGGTACGCGTTGTGGTCCAGCAGGTACTCGTGGCCTACCCGGTCCAGATGGTCGGTGGTGACGCCTGGTTCGATGTGGTTGCCGACCTCCACGATGGCCTGGGCAGCTATTTTGGAGGCGATCCGGATCTTTTCAATGATCTCCGCCGACTTGACCTCTGAGCCTGTGAACTTTGCCGGAGCCGGCTTGCCCACATATTCCGGACGCGGGATGGACGGCGGTACGGGAAGCTGCGGGCTCACTGTCCCCGGGACAAGCGTGCCGATGGGTGCAGTTGAGGCTAGAGAAGGCATAGATTGATCATATAAGCTGCTGGGCTTTGCCCGGAAAACCGAGCCGGAAAACAGAGCCGGAAAACAGAGCCCGGAAAACCGAGCCGGAAAAGAGGGCCCGGAAAATACATCCGGAAACAGCAGGAAAAACCGCAGGAAAACGGCCGGACAAACAGTGAAGGAACCCCGATGCCCGAATACTGGTACAACGTCAACACTCACGAGATCGAGGAAGACGCGATGTCCGACTGGAGTCAGTTGATCGGACCGTATAAGACCCGCGAGGAAGCCGAACACGCCCTGGAAAAGGTCAAGGCGCGTAACGAGGCGTGGGAAAAGGACGAGGACGACTAGGCCCGTTCCGCCTGCCGCGCCAGTGTGGGCATCTCCTGGCAATCGCGGACCGGACACCCCGCACGGGGACTGATCTTCTCACTGTCATTCTCACCCTGTGCGGGTGAGTGCCAGCCGGTTACGGACAGCCATACTGAGAAAATGCCGACGAGCGTTGTCCCCACCCGCGGTGCCCGAGTCACCGACCTGGCCAGGCTGGCCGTTGCCTGGGCTGCCTCGACTGTGGCCCTCATTATCACCGGCGAACTGCTGCCGGGGTTCTCAGCAACGAGTTGGTGGGCTTACGCCGCCGTTGCAGCGGTGGCCGGCATCGTGGGTCTGGTCCTCCGCCCCGCGCTGGTCGAGATCTCCGCCAGGGTGGGCTGGCTGGCGGTGCTTCTTATCGCTCTGATCGGGCAGGCCCTGATCATGTATGTCGCCATCCGCCTGGTGCCCGGCATCGAGTCGACGGCATGGACCGCTTTTGTCGCAACCTGGGTCAGTGCCGTCGTAGGCACGCTCATCTCGTGGGCTACCACGGCCGGAACTGATGACGGACTCATCACCTCGCTGGCCGGAAGGGCACGCCGGCAGGAAACGGTGACCGATCCGGAGGTTGATGGCGTCCTGTTCGTGCAGCTCGACGGCGTCCCCTTCCCGGTGCTGCAGTGGGCGGTGCAGTCCGGGGCACTACCCCATATCCGGCGCTGGCTGACTTCGGGGGATTACCAGTTCCGTGAATGGACTCCGCAGTTGCCATGCACCACGCCGGCGAGCCAGCTGGGTATTCTGCACGGCACCGTAGACGGGATCCCTGCCTTCCGGTGGTATGACCGTGAGCTCAAACGGGTCCTGGTGGCCAACCGTCCGGCAGACGCCCGGGTGATCGAGGAAAGGCACAGCACGGGCCAAGGCCTGCTCTGCGACGACGGCGTCTCCATTTCGAACCTGTTCACCGGTGACGCGCCCCGATCGCTATTGACGATGAGCCGGGTGGAGGTCCGGCGCGGCTCCACCGAAACCCGTCGTGCGTTCGCTTGGTTTTTCGCTTCGCCGAACGGATTCATGCGCAGCTTCACGCGGACAGTCGGGGAGATCCTCAAGGAGCGTTGGCAGGCCCGGAGGCAGGTCAAGCGCGACCTCAACCCGCGTGTGCATCGAGACTGGACCTTCGCCCTGCTGCGAGCAGTCACCAACGGCCTGCTGCGGGACCTGAACACGGCCTTGGTGGCGGAGGAGCTGCGTCGTGGCACGAAAAGCATCTATGTCGACTACGTTGACTACGACGAGATCGCCCACCACGCAGGCATGTTCCGGCCCGAATCGCTCGCCGCCCTGGATGGCCTGGACCGCACGCTCGGATCCTTGGCCCAGCTCGCCGGGTCCGCGCCGCGCCGCTATCGGCTGGTGGTGCTTTCGGACCACGGCCAGTCCCAAGGCACCCCGTTCGCCGACCGGTATGGCCAGACGCTCGGCGATCTGTGCGCGGAACTCATGAACGAAAACGTTCAGAACGTGGACGCGTCCGTCGAAGGGCTCGGGCGCGCGGACTCCATCGCCGGCGACATCTCGACTGGCGGGATGACCGGGAAACTGGCCGGCCGTGCCGACAAGGTGCTGACCAAGGCACAGCAGACGTCGGCTCCCGGTGACGCCGAGGATCCGGTGGTCGTGTTGGGCTCAGGCAATCTGGGCCTGGTCTACGTGCGGGGTGACCGGCGCTTGACGCTCCAAGCGCTCGAGAGCCAGTGGCCAGCCCTGATCCCCGGCCTGGCAAGCCATCCCGGCGTCGGGTTTGTCGCGGGCATTGATGAAGAGGGCCGGGCGTGGGCGATCGGAAGCGGTGGGCGCCTCAACATCGCAAGCGGGGCGGTTGAAGGCACCGATCCGCTGGCCAGCTTCGGGTCCCACGCGGCGCGGCTGCTCGCCCGTGCGCTGCTGCACCCGGAGGCGCCGGATCTATACGTCAACAGCACGGTCGATCCCGTCACCGACGACGTCTCAGCGTTTGAAGGCCTCGTCGGCTCCCACGGGGGCCTCGGCGGTTGGCAGGACCGCGCCGTGCTGATCGGCCCGACCGACCTCATGGTGGGGCTGCCCGAGCGGATCGAAGGCGCCGGAGAACTCCACCGGGTGCTGGTGGCGATGCTCGAGTCCTGCGGCCAGCGAGCCACGACGGCGTCCCGCGGTTGAGCGATTGGGTGGTTGAGCGATTGGGTTGAGAGTGACTTACGCGGGCGGCGCCACCCAGGACTGGCCGGGAGCGAGGACGATTGCCGTGCAGCCAGGGGCCTGCTCCGCCACCGCGTCGGCAAACCGGTGCCCAGGCTGCTCGAACCAGCTGCGGGCAAAGTGTGTGACGAATGGGGGGTGCAGCGTTCCCCAGTGCACCGGTACGGCGAATCGCGCGCCGCTCATCGCGACGGCCCGGGCGGCGCTCTCCGGAGACAGGTGTCCCGCCGAGAGCCTCGGTCCCCACCCCCAGACCGGCACCAGGGCGACATCGATAGGCCCTCCCGCCATGGCCGGGATCGCGGCCATCTCCGGAAACAACCCCGTGTCACCGGCGATCCAGACGATGCCCGATGGGCCCCGCACGAGCTGGCCATTGGCGTCGTTGGGACGGTGCGGCATGGGGCGGCTACGGTGCTCGGCCGGGACCTGGCGGACCTGGACCCCGCTGCCTGCCGGGGTCCAGTCGTCGCCCAAGGGAACTGTGTGCATCAGCTTTCGGCGACGCAACCAGGCAGCGTTCGCCGGAGCGCTCATCAGCGCTGCCCCGCGCAGCATGCGCAGGGAGCGCAACTCGGCGTGGTCGTGGTGCAGGTGGGAGAGGAGCACCACGTCCGGCCGGCTCCACGACGCCGGGTCCGGCCGCGGTGCCAGACGCCGCAGCAGCCCGGCATGGGGACGAAGCAACGGATCGGTCAGGACCCGAACGCCGTCGAGATCCAGAACCACCGTGGAGTGACCAAGCCAGGTGATTCTCATGCCGGGCGCAGCCTTGTCGCGTCAGGCCAAGGCCTTTGCCTTCAGGGAATCAAACTCGGTCTGGTTGATGGCTCCGGAATCGAGGAGCGCCCTGGCATCGGCGATCTGGCCGGCGGGACTGGACGTCGTGCCCGCGGCCTGCTTGATGTACTCCTGCTGGGCAGCCTGCTGCTCGGCCAGTGCCTTCATCTGACGTTCGCCCATGCTGCGGCCCCGGGCGATCAGGTAGATGAGGGCGCCGAGCCAGGGAACGAAGATCAGCAAAATAACCCAGCCGGCCTTGCCCCAGCCGCTGAGCGTGTGGTCGCCGAACAAGTCCATCAGGCAGCGGAACCACACCATCAGCGCGGCGATCCAGATGAAGAACCAGAAACTCCACAGCAGGACGTCCCAGAAGCTATTCGTGTTCATCGATACTCCTCGAATCGTGTCCGCCGGAGCCGGACCCAACGCTTAGCGCATGAAACCGTCCGGGCCGGCGGAACATCTTGAGGTCCTAATGCAGACCTTAATGGTCAGCCTGCCCGCACTGACGCCGCAACGCATCGCCCGCGAAGGATGAGGTGGGGGCGCCGGCCGACGGGCTGTTTCCCGGATCCGGAGGGACCGAGGCCCGCAGGCGCCGCTAGAAGGAGTGCTCCGGGCCGGGGAACTGGCCGGATCGCACGTCCTCGCCGTAGGCCTTCGCGGCGTCGCCGAGCGAGGTGCGCAGGTCCGCGTACTGCTTGACGAATTTCGCCATCTTTCCACCGCGCAGGCCCGCCATGTCCTGCCACACCAGGACCTGTCCTGTGGTGGCGCTGCCGGCGCCGATGCCGACGGTGGGAACCTCGACGGCGGCATCCACCGCGGCCGCCGTGGCGGCCGGGACCATTTCCATGAGCACGCAGAACGCGCCGGCGCCGGCCAGCGCGACGGCGTCGTCGATCAACCGCTGGGCGTCATCGCCGCGGCCCTGGACGCGGTAGCCGCCGAGGGCGTGCTCGCTCTGCGGGGTGAAGCCAATGTGCGCCATGACGGGGATGCCGGCCTGGACCATGGCGCGGACGGTCTCGGCGTAGAATTTTCCGCCTTCGATCTTGACCGCGTGAGCCAGGCCCTCTTTGAGGAACCGCACGCCGGTGGCAACCGCCTGCTGGGCTGAGACCTCGTAGCTGCCGAAGGGCAGGTCAGCGACCACCAGGGCCCGCCGCGCGGAGCGGGCGACGGCCCGGCACAGCGGAAGGAGCTCGTCCACCGTCACGGGAAGGCTGGTCTCGTTGCCGAAGACGTTATTGGAGGCCGAATCGCCCACCAGGAGCACCTCGATGCCTGCCTGGTCAAAAATCTCGGCGGTGTACTGGTCATAGGCGGTGAGCATCGCGAAGCGCTCACCGTTGACCTTGGCCTGGTGCAGATGATGCGTGCGGATCCTGGCCGCCGGTTTCCGGGACGCATCCGCCGGCCCCGCACTGTTCCCCGTGCCGTCCGCCGCGGAAGCCGCGGGGCCGTTACCGTAGGGGGCCGCAAGTTCTGCGGGCGTGCTGGAATCAGAGCTGTTACGTGTGGCCATGCCACGAGCGTAATGCGATACGAAGTGCCGCAGCTACCGGGGAACGCCCCCGTTGCCAGTGAATCACGTCACAGGTGCGGGCCATATGACAGCGCAGCGCCGCCGTACGCCGCGAAATCGTCCGCCTTTGTGTTAACGGTGTGTTACGCGGGGGTCCGGCTTCAGCAATCGGTGGGAATGCTTAGTAAAGTGAACCGTGAGCAACCGCGGGGCCCATGAAAGGCGGGCCTGGGGCGGATGGAAGAACCGGAAAGAGGCCAGTATGGACCGCCAGCAAGAGTTTGTCCTGCGGACGATCGAAGAGCGCGATGTGCGGTTCGTGCGCCTTTGGTTCACCGACGTCGTGGGATCGCTCAAGTCCGTGGCCCTGGCCCCAGCCGAGGTGGAAGGCGCCTTCGAGGAAGGACTCGGATTCGACGGATCATCGATCGAGGGCCTGGCCCGCGTCTTTGAATCCGACATGCTCGCCCAGCCGGATCCGGCCACGTTCCAGATCCTGCCGTGGCGCGGCGAGACCGAGGCCACCTCGCGGATGTTCTGCGACATCCTGACGCCCGACGGCGAACCCTCCTCCGCCGATCCGCGCAACGTCCTCAAACGCACCCTGTCCAAAGCCGCTGACATGGGCTTCACGTGCTACACCCACCCCGAGATCGAGTTCTACCTGCTCAAGTCCCAGGAGCCTGGCCCGGACGGATCACCCATCCCCGTGGACGAGGGCGGCTACTTTGACCACGTCCCGGGCGGCGTGGCGCAGGACTTCCGCCGGACCGCCGTGACCATGCTCGAATCGGTGGGGATCTCCGTGGAATTCAGCCACCACGAGGCCGGCCCCGGCCAGAACGAGATCGACCTGCGCTACGCGGACGCGCTGCAGACCGCGGACAACATCATGACGTTCCGGACTGTCATCAAGGAAGTCGCGCTGCAGCAGGGCGCCTACGCCACGTTCATGCCCAAGCCCTTCACCGCCCACCCGGGCTCCGGCATGCACACGCACTTCTCGCTCTTTGAAGGAGACACCAACGCCTTCTACGAGGCCGGCGCAGAGTTCCAGCTTTCAGAGACGGCGCGCCAGTTCATTGCCGGCATCCTCAAGCACGCACCCGAATTCACGGCAGTGACCAACCAGTTCGTGAACTCCTACAAGCGGCTCTGGGGCGGGGGAGAGGCGCCGAGCTACCTGAGCTGGGGCCACAACAACCGCTCCGCGCTGGTCCGCGTCCCGCTGTACAAGCCCGGCAAGGGCCAGTCCGCGCGGATCGAATACCGTGGCATCGACTCCGCCGCCAACCCCTACCTGGCCTACGCCGTGCTCCTTGGCGCTGGGCTCAAGGGCATCGAGGAGGGCTACCAACTCCCGGCGGCGGCGGAGGACGACATCTGGTCGCTGAGCTCGGCGGAACGGCGCGCCATGGGCCACGACCCGCTGCCGGCGAGCCTGCACGACGCAATCCGGACCATGGAGGATTCCGAACTCATGCCGCAGATCCTCGGCGAGCAGGTGTTCGAGCACTTCCTGCGCAACAAGCGTGCAGAATGGCAGGACTACCGCCTCCAGGTGACGCCCTACGAGCTGCAACGCAATCTCGGCATTCTGTAGACTGCCCCAATGAGCCTGGCACGACGCCTCATTGCCGCCGGCTTCAGTGATCTCGACAAGGGCGAGCGGTTCCTGGCGGCCCGGGAACTGGAGGGGCTCGACCAGGACGCCCTGTTCACGGGGCTGCAGCTGGCGGCAAACCCGGACACGGCCCTGCAGTCCCTGGTCCGGCTGATCGAGAAGCACCCGGAGCTGCGCAAGCTTGCCGTCGCGGACCCGGAAAGCAGCGAACCGCTGTACCGGGTCCTGGGGGCCTCCGAAGCGCTGGGTGAGTTCCTCATCCGCCACCCCGAGCACCTCGACGCCTTCGAGGTGCGGGTCAGCCCGGAACCGCTGGCCGCGGACGCCGTGGCCCTGAGGGCCCGGCTGCTGCAGTCGGTGCGGGCCGACCCCACGTCTGCCCGGCCGGTGGCGGCCCTTAGCGGTCAGGTTGCCTACGCCGCCCTGCGGACCGCCTACAGGCGCGGGCTCGTGGAACTCGCCATCAAGGACCTGTGCGCAGCCGATCCGCTGGACTTCATGCCGGCTGCGGGTGCGGAACTGGCCGATCTCGCCGGCGCCGCCCTCGAAGCGGCCCTCGCCGTGTCCAGGGCCGAGGCGGCGGAGAAGTTCGACGCCGCGGAGGTGGCCGACGTCGGTCTCGCCGTGATCGGCATGGGCAAGTGCGGTGCCCGCGAACTGAACTACATTTCCGACGTCGACGTCATCTACGTGATCGATTCCGGCGCGCTGGAGGAGACCCTGGCCACTACCATCGGCACGGTCCTGGCTTCCGGCATCTCGCGGGCGATCATGTCCACGAGCCGCGAACCCGGGCTGTGGGAAGTGGATGCGAACCTCCGGCCCGAGGGAAAGTCCGGGCCGCTGGTCCGGACCCTCGCCTCACACGAAAGCTATTACGCGCGCTGGGCCGAGAGCTGGGAATTCCAGGCCCTCCTGAAGGCCCGGACCATTGCCGGCGACACCGCCCTGGGGGCCCGCTACGAAGCAGCCGTGATGCCCTTGATCTGGTCCTCGGCCGGACGGGAAGGCTTTGTCGAATCCGTCCGCGCCATGCGCCGCCGCGTCACCGAGCACATTCCAGCCGATGAGGAACAGCGGCAGATCAAGCTGGGCCGCGGCGGACTGCGCGACGTCGAATTCACCGTCCAGCTGCTCCAGCTCGTGCACGGCAAGTCCGATGAATCGCTGCGCTGCCGGGACACCACCTCGGCCATCGCCGCACTGTCCGCCGGCGGGTACATCGGCCGCTCGGACGCCGCCGAGTTCGACCGCGACTACCGCTACCTGCGCCTGCTCGAACACCGGATCCAGCTGTTCCAGCTACGCCGGACCCACCTCATGCCGGTCAACGAAGCGTCGTTGCGCTCCCTCGCCAAGGCCGTCCTGGGACCGTTCTCCGCCGAGCGGCCCAAGCCGGATGCCCTGGTCGCCGCCTGGCGAAAGACCAAGCGCTCCGTGCGGGAACTCCACGAACGCATTTTCTACCGCCCGGTGCTCAATACCGTCGCCACCCTGAGCAGCGAAGAGGCGCGCCTGACCCCGGAAGCCGCCCAAGGCCGCCTCGCGGCCCTGGGCTACCTCGATCCTCGCGGCGCCATGCGGCACATCGAGGCACTCACCGGCGGCGTGAGCCGGCGCGCCGCACTCCAGCGCCAGCTCCTGCCCATCCTGCTGGACTGGCTCGCCGACGGCGTGGACCCCGACGCCGGGTTGCTCGCCTTCCGGCGCGTCAGCGAGGCCCTTGGCACGACACACTGGTACCTGGGCATGCTCCGGGATTCGACGGCAGCGGCCGAGCGGCTCTGCCACGTGCTCGCCAACTCCCGGCTGATCGCGGACCTGCTGGAGGTTTCGCCCGAGTCCGTGGCCTGGCTGGGCACGGACAAGGAATTGGTGCCGCTTAGCTTCAAATCCCAATGGCTTGAGATCACCTCGAAGATGTCCCGGCACGCGGACCCGGAAAGCGCCATGCGGCTGATCCGGCTGATCCGGCGCCGGGAAATCCTGCGGGTCGCCATTGCGGACAGTGAGGGCCTGCTGGACCAGGACCAGGTGGGCGCAGCTCTCGCCGATACGGACCGGGCAGCCGTCCTGGGGGCGCTGCGCGTGGCGGAGACGATCATCACCGCCGAGGAACCGCTGAAGACGCACGTGCTGGTGGTTGCGATGGGCCGCCAGGGCGGCCGGGAGATCGGCTACGGCTCGGACGCCGACGTCATGTACGTCCACCGCGGACTCCCCGGCGTGCCGGAAGAGGAGGCGCAGGCGCAGGCCTTGCAGATAGTAGGCAAGCTCTCCAGCCTGCTGACCCAGCCGCTCAAACCGGCGATCCTGGCCGAACGGGTGCTGGCAGTGGACGCCGACCTGCGCCCCGAGGGCAAGAGCGGGCCCATGGTGCGGTCCCTGGAGTCTTATGCCGAGTACTACCGCCGTTGGTCCCTCGTATGGGAGGCCCAGGCGCTGCTGCGGGCACGACCAATGGCCGGCGACGATGCCCTGGCAGAGGATTTTGTGGCCCTGATCGATACAATCCGGTACCCGGAGTCGTTATCTGACCAGGACGTGCGGGAGGTCCGGCGGGTCAAGGCCAGGGTCGAGGCGGAACGCCTGCCGCGCGGGGCCGATCCCGCCCGGCACCTGAAACTTGGCCGGGGCGGGCTGAGCGACGTCGAATGGCTGGCCCAGCTGCTCCAGCTTCAGCACGCCGGCCAGCATCCGGAGCTGCGGACCACGTCCACCGTGGAGGCCCTCGAGGCGGCCACGGCCCTGGAACTGATGGACGCTGAGGACACCGTAATCCTGCTCCGGGCCTGGCGGCTGGCGAGCCGGATCCGTTCGGCCAACGTCATCTGGACCGGCCGGTCCTCGGACCTGCTGCCCTCCTCCCGCCGCGACCTTGAGGCGGTGGCCCGCTGGTGCGGCTACGGACAGGGCAACGCCGCGGCGCTGGAAGAGGACTACCTGCGGCTCAGCCGGCGTGCCCGGGCAGTTTTCGAGCGGGTCTTCTACGGCCAGTAGCGCCCGGCGGCTGCCAACCGGCTACTGAAACGCCCTACTGACACGTGCCGCCGCGCGGTGCTACCTTGGGCGGATGGCCAGGCAACTTTTTGTGAACCTCCCCGTCCGAAATCTCGATAAGACCGTTGAGTTCTTCACGGCGTTGGGGTTCTCCTTCAACCCTGACTTCACTGATGAGAACGCCACCTGCATGATCGTCAATGACGGCGCGTTCGTGATGCTGCTCGTCGAGTCCTACTTCAAGACCTTCACGTCGAAGTCCGTCGCCGCTACGGCTGACACCGCCGAGGCCATCATGTCCTTCTCACTGGAGAGCCGCGAAGCCGTGGACGAGGTCATCCGCACCGCACTGACCTCCGGGGGAACGGCATCGGAGGAGGCCCAGGACTACGGCTTCATGTACACGCACAGCTTCCAGGACCCGGACGGCCACCTCTGGGAAGTCTTCTGGATGGATCCGGCTGGGCCGCCCAAGGACGCTGCGCTCTAGCCCCTTTCCTCTTGGCGGCAGCCGCCGCCGGCGCGGGTACGCTGTCTACATGTCTGGACACGTGTGGCTGCTGCCCTTGAAGAACATCGACGACGACGCCCGGGCCGTCAAGCTTGGGGAGATCGCGTTGCTGGAACGCGGTGAGGGGCAGCAGAAGTTCGTTGGCGAGCCGCTGCGAATGATGCTGATCGCGCTCGAAGAGGAGTCCCGACACCCGTTCGCCGTGGATGAGAACGGCACCGCCGTCGGCGTGCTGACGCTCCAGGCCGGTGCCGCGACCCTGGCCGGCTGGCCCGACGACGACACCGCCTGGCTCCTGCGGGGGTTCCTGATCGACCGGCGCCAGCAGGGCAACGGCCTCGGCACCCTCGCCGCGGAGGCCGCAGTGCGGGAGGCAGCCAAACTGACGGCGGGCCTGGGCAGCGGCCAGGCCGGCGTGGTGCTTTCCGTCAACGAAGGCAATCCAGCCGGACAGGCTGCCTACAGCAAGGCCGGTTTCGAGGACCGGGGGCAGTACCTCGGCGGCGGCTCCGGCCCGCAACGGACCATGTACCGGGCCTTCTGAAACCCCGCATCTTGACTGGGGCGGCCGGGGCGCCGATATTGGGTTCTGATTCGCCTTTGAGAAAGGTGCACGACGATGGTCCACTCCGAGATGTTGGTAGAACCGGTCGTCCAGGAGCTCCGCATTCCGGCCGGGATTGCCGGGCCGGACGAGGTGACGATGGACGTACGTTGTTTCCTCGTGTCCCATCCGGCCGGGCTGCTGTTGATCGATACCGGTCCGGGCAGCGCCGATGCCATAGGGGCAGCACTGGACCGCGTCGGGGCAGGCTGGGGTGACGTCACCGACGTCGTCCTGACGCATTCCCATCCGGACCATGTCAGCGGCCTTGCGGACGTCGCTGCCCGCTGTCCAGGGGCGGTGGTCTGGGCGGGTGCCGCGGACTGCAAGGACATAACGTCCACCGTGCCGCTCCGCGCGCTGGCGGACGGAGACCACGTCCGCAATCTTCAGGTCGTGGCGGCCCCCGGGCACACTGCGGGGCACATCTGCCTGTTGCTCGAGGACGGGATCCTGTTCGCAGGAGACGCGGTGTTCACCGATGCGGGTGCATTGAAACGGCCGCCGGGGGCATTTACGGCAGACCCTGTGCAGGCCGAGGAGTCGCTCCGGAAACTGAGCCTGCTGGAGCCCGACCGGATGCTCGTCGGCCACGGGGCGGAGATTCCTGACCCGGCGGGTGCGTTGCGCCGGCTCCTCGAAGGTGCCCCGGAAACTTCATGATGGGCACGAGGGTCAACTTTCGTTGACGCCGCGGAAGTACGGGAAGCGCTGAGCCTTCGCGGCAGTGCGGGTCCGGCCGCGCCGGCCAAAAGGAGCCGGCTTAAAGACGAGCGGCCCCCACCGCGAGGTGGGAGCCGCCGTCGTGCAGGTCTTTTAGGACCTGACCTGGCTAGACGCCGTAGTAGAGCTCGAACTCGAACGGGTTCGGGCGCAGTGAGAGCGGACGGATCTCGTTCTCGTACTTGTACTCGATCCAGGTGTCGATCAGGTCCTGGGTGAAGACGCCGCCGGCCTGGAGGAACTCGTTGTCCTCGGCCAGTGCATCCAGGGCCTCCTCGAGGGTGCCCGGAGCCTTGGGGATGTCCTTGGCTTCTTCGGCGGGGAGCTCGTAGAGGTCCTTGTCGATCGGAGCCGGGGGTTCGATCCGGTTGCGGATGCCGTCGATGCCGGCCATCAGCTGGGCGGCGAACGCCAGGTACGGGTTGGAGGAGGGGTCCGGTGCGCGGAACTCGATGCGCTTGGCCTTCGGGTTGGAGCCCGTGATCGGGATGCGGATACCGGCGGAGCGGTTGCCCTGCGAGTAGACCATGTTGACCGGAGCTTCGAAGCCCTTGACCAGGCGGCGGTAGGAGTTCACCGTCGGGTTGGTGAAGGCCAGGACGGCGGAGGAGTGCTTCAGCAGGCCGCCGATGTACCAGCGGGCGGTGTCGGACAGGCCGGCGTAGCCCTTCTCGTCGTAGAACAGCGGCTCGCCACCGGTCCACAGCGACTGGTGGCAGTGCATGCCCGAGCCGTTGTCACCGAAGACCGGCTTCGGCATGAAGGTCACAGACTTGCCCCAGGCGTCGGCGGTGTTCTTGATGACGTACTTGAACTTCTGCAGGTCATCAGCCGCGTGGGTCAGGGTGGTGAACTTGTAGTTGATCTCGGCCTGGCCGGCGGAGCCGACCTCGTGGTGGCTGCGCTCGACCTCAAGGCCGGCCTCGTCCAGGGCAACACACATGGCGTCGCGCAGGTCGGCCTGCTTGTCGGTGGGGGAGACCGGGAAGTAACCGCCCTTGACCGGGGTCTTGTAGCCGAGGTTTCCGCCCTCTTCTTCACGGCCGCTGTTCCAGTGCGCTTCCTCGGAGTCGATCTTGTAGAAGCTGCCCTGGGGCGAGGACTGGTACTGGACGTTGTCGAAGACGAAGAACTCGGCCTCGGGGGCGAAGAACGCGGTGTCGGCGATGCCGGTGGAAGCCAAGTAGGCCTCTGCCTTCTCGGCCACGCCGCGGGGGTCGCGGTGGTACGGGTCACCGGTACGCGGGTTCACGATCGAGAAGTTCAGCGCAAGGGTCTTCTCCATGCGGAACGTGTCGATGAACGCCGTCGTGACGTCCGGGATGAGCTGCATGTCAGACTCGGCGATGCCCTGGAAGCCGCGGATGGAAGATCCGTCGAACAGCTGGCCGTTGACGAAGAAGTCGGCGTCAACGCTCTTAGCGGGCACGTTGAAGTGCTGCTGAACGCCCGGGAGATCGGTGAAGCGGATATCGACGAATTTGATGTCTTCGTCTTTGATGAACTTGAGGACTTCGTCCGCAGTCTTGAACATCTATGCTCCTTACGCATATGAAAGATCTGGCCGTCAGGCACATTGGTCCAGCGCAGTCCAACAAGCGGGGAAGGCAAAAAAGTTCCCCGCTTCGCAGTCGCTAGCAACTGTTACCACCCTAAGGACGTGGGATTTCCCCGCAGTGTCCGCATTGTTTCGGGGAGGTTACAGAATGCCCTGACACGTAAACGCTAGCCGTCGGTCCACACTGCGGCCTATACGGTCCACAGTGTGACACCCTGCCGCCCACACTGTGGACATGCCAGAGCGGATAAGATTGGAGGGTGGTTGATCGCAAAGATATTGGTTCATGGCTCACCGGGCCGGACACATCCGGCATCTCCAGGTACCCGGGGGAGCGGCTTGGATTGCCCGACGTCGGCTCAGAATCGATCGCCCGTGCCGGCCGGCGCATCCTGGCGATCTGCATTGACTGGGGCATCGCGCTGCTGATCAGCAATTTCGCCTTCGGCGGCGATTCCTGGGCCACTCTTGCCGTGTTTGCCATCGAGCAAATCCTGCTGATCGGCACCCTCGGCTACAGCATCGGCCACCGGATCGTGGGGATCCACGTGGTCCGGCTGGGGGGAGGGCGGGCGGGCCCGCTCGCGGCCCTGGTGCGCACGGTGCTGCTGTGCCTCGTTATCCCTGCCGTCATCTTCGACCCGGACCAGCGCGGCCTCCACGACAAGGCCATGAATACCGTGCTCGTCCGGATGTAGGAAGCTTTCGCCCGATGCGCGGCGGCGGCTCCCCGCCAGTCGGCGGAGGACCGTCCCGGTAAGTGCTGGTCAGCGCCCGGCCAGACCCCAGTCAGACCCTGGTGGATACCGCGTCGTCGTCGCGGTCCGGTGTTGCTGCCAGTTCGCTGGCCTGTTCGCTATCCTGTGTCCCTGCCGCAGCGCCGGCGGCATTGAGGTGACCGCGGCGCCCGGCCCAGCGTTCAAACCAGACGGTCGCAAAAGGGAAGACGGCGGACAGGCCTGAGAGCAAGGCAACCCGGAACGGCCAGCGAAGCTTCGCCCACAGGCTCAACGCCGCGACCGCATAGCCGATGAAAATCGCGCCGTGAATCGGGCCGGCGATCTCCACGCCAAGTTCCGTCGTCCGGCTCACCCATTTGAGCACCATGCCGACCAGCAGCGCCGCCCAGCTGAACGCTTCGGCGATCGCCAGCGCCCGGAAGATGCGGATCATGATGGCGGTCGGGGGGAATGTCATGCGGTTCTCCTGGTTCCTGGCATCCGTCGGGTAGATGCCGGGCCTAATGGAAACGCCCCGGCTGGCGGCCTGGAATGGCCGTGAACCGGGGCGTTTCTGCGTTACTGGGCGGCGCTGCGGGCAGGGCCTAGCGTCCGCGGGCCGCCTTGCGGTCCGGACGGGCCTTGTAGGGATCGATGCCCTTCGGGATGGGCAGGCGGCCGCCGAGCGACGAAATGCGCTTGGACACGGCGCTGACCTCGGTCTTGGTCAGCTCGCCCTTGAGCTTGTTCATCTTCCTGGCGATCTGGCTGAGGGGCACCTGGCCTTCGCCGCGGCCGCTCTCGATCACGTGGATCGTGACATTGGGGAGGATACGGGCAAGACGCTTGCGCTCGGCATCGACCAGCGGCTTGACCCGGTTGCTCGGGCCTTCGCTGACGAGCACGACGCCGGGACGGCCGATGGCGCGGAAGACGGCGTCCTGGGTGCGGGGGTTCACGGCGACGGGCTGGTCCTCGGTGATCCAGCCGCGCTTGAGCGTGCCCAGTGCGGCACCGGAAGCGCCCGGCTGGTTCTCGATCTGCGCGAACGCGGCGCGCTCGGCCCGGCGGGACAGGATCAGCGTGGCCGCAAGGGCACCCAGCGCGATGCCGATGATCAGGCCGGTGATCCAGTTTTCGAGCAGGAACCCGACCAGGAGGCTGACCGCAACAACACCCAGGAAGGCCAGCAACATCAGCCACGGAACCATGGGATCGTGGCGGCGGGTCATCTGGAAGACTTCGCCGATCTGCTTCAGCCGGCTCGGCTTCTGGGCCTTTGCTGCCTTGGGCTTGCGGGAGAAAGGTCCGCGCTTCGGAGCATCGGAAGCCGGGCTGGAGTTGCTGGGATCAGGGGAATTCGCCATAGTGCCTTAATTCTACGTGATGGACGGCCAAGGGCCGGCACCGGATGACTCCGGTGCCGGCCCTTGGCTGGGAGGTCTTGGAATAGGGGTCAGGAATGCGCCGCGAGCAGTGAGCTGGCTTCCTGGCGGGTGCTGCCCGAGCTTTCGATGTGGGCGAGCTCGGCGGGGATTTCCCAGCCCTTCTTGCGCATCGCGG
>NZ_FNGC01000030.1 GCF_900102785.1 Arthrobacter sp. ok362 | reverse complement strand
GGGGGTGTCAGATTGTTTGTGTAGGAGGGGCTGTAGCCGGCGAGTGATTGGAGAATCATTGTGGCTATGACTGAACCGCACGAGGTGCTGCCGGAGGAGCTGGCCCGCAGGGCCGCGGCGGCCGGCAGCATGGATGCCTTGAAGGCCTCCGGCGCGTTTGACGAGTTGATGGCGCAGATTGATTCCGGCCGGCTCGAACTCGACGGCAAGGACGGATTTATCCAGCAGCTGATCAAGGCCTCGCTCGAACGCGGGCTGCAGGCCGAACTGAGCGGGCATCTGGGCTATGACAAGGGTGACCCGGTCGGGCGGTTCCTGCCAAACGCCCGCAACGGGTCCTATCCGAAGACGCTGGGGACCTCCGCCGGGGACGTGGACCTGGCCGTTCCGCGGGACCGCGAGGGCTCGTTTACTCCGCGTCTGGTGCCCAAGGGTGCCCGGCGGACCGGGGGCCTCGATGACATGATCGTCAGCCTTTATGCCGGCGGAATGACGGTCCGTGACATTGCCCATCATCTGGAATCGACGCTCGGGACCGAACTGTCCCACGAAACCATCTCCAAGATCACCGACGAGGTCCTCGAGGAGGTGCTGGAGTGGCAGAAGCGCCCGCTGGATCCGCTCTATCCGATCCTCTATCTGGACGCGATCATCATCAAGGTCCGGGACGGGCACCAGGTCCAGAACCGCGCCGCGCACATCGCCGTGGGCGTGGACATGGAGGGCCTCAAACACGTCCTGGGCATCTGGGTCGAAGCCACCGAGGGAGCGAAATTCTGGGCCGGGGTCTGCGCGGAACTGGCCAACCGCGGCGTCCAGGACGTGCTGATCGTCTGCTGCGACGGGCTCACCGGCTTCCCCGAGGCCATCGCCGCGACCTGGCCGGCCGCGACGGTCCAGACCTGCGTGGTGCACCTGATCCGCGCCTCGATGCGGTTCATCGGCTACCAGGACCGCAAGAAGGTCGCAGCGGCCCTGCGGCCCGTCTACACCGCCCCGACGGCCGATGCCGCCCTGGACGCTCTCGATGACTTCGAGGCCTCCGAGCTGGGACGGAAGTACCCGGCAACGGTGCGGACCTGGCGCAACGGCTGGGAAAAGTTCATCCCGTTCCTGGCCTTCCCGCCGCCGGTCCGGCGGATCATCTACACGACCAACGCCATCGAGTCGCTGAACTACCAGCTGCGCAAGGTCACCAAGAACCGCGGACACTTCCCGAACGACCAGGCCGCCGTGAAGCTGCTCTGGCTGGCCATCTGCAACATCGAGGACAAACGCGCCAAAGAACGGGCGAAGGTGGACAGCAAAACCCGTGCCAACCGCTCGAAGTCGTTCCACAAACTCATCGAAGGCACGACCACCCAAGGATGGACCGACGCCCTCGGCATCCTGGTCCTGAACTACCCCGACCGGCTCGGACCCTATCTGAACCGATGACACTCCGCCTCACTTACACAAACAACTTGACAGGCTC
>NZ_FNGC01000012.1:19984-168495 GCF_900102785.1 Arthrobacter sp. ok362 | reverse complement strand
TCCCGGCCGGGTTCCTGGCCGGGTTCCTGGCCGGCATGGCCTGTGGGCGCCGGGTCTGCCTGGTGTCCTGGATCCGCGGGGAGGCCGTGGTCCGGGAGGGTGTCCTTGGTGAGGATGTCGTGCGGCCACTCGGGCGGTTCCCAGTCCTGGTGTTCGCTGGGGTAGTGCCGGCTGGACGGTGAGGTCCACCCCGGCGGGTGGTCCTTGCTGGCTCCGGTGGGTTTCCAGGCGGTGCTGTGTTTGAGGCGGTGGTGTCTGGGGCAGGGTTGGCCCAGGTTGGTGATGCCGGTGGTGCCTCCGTCGGCCCAGGCCAGGAGGTGGTCTGCCTCGTTGTCCAGGGAGTGGTTGCTGCAGCCGGGGAAGGGGCACCTGCCGTCGCGGAGGCGGAGCCATTGACGCTGGGCCTTCGTGACACGGTAGCTGGTCCGGCCGATTTCCAGCGGGGCGCCGTCGCGGGGGTCTGTCAGGACGCGGTAGAAGGAGTCGGCGCCGTCGGTGATCAGGCGGCGGGCCATCGACGGCGGGATTGGCCCGTACCCGTCCAGGGTGGCGGGTTCGTCGGTGGCGCCCAGCAGCGACAGGACCGGGACGGTGATCAGGACCTGCGCCCTCGGCGACGGAACGCCTCCGGCCACACCCCCAACCATGCCGGTTCCGGCGCCGGCGATTCCGCCGGTGGTGCCGGCGCCGGCGCCGGCCGAGCCGCCGGGGGCGCCGGTGCCGGTGGTGTGGCTGGTGAGGAGCCAGGTTGCGGTGATGTCGGCGCGGAGCTGGGCGAGGGTCCTGGCCTCGGCCGGGCCCTGGAGGGCGCGGGCGGCGGCGGTGGTCCGTTCCCAGATCCCCGCGGCGGTGTCGGCCGGGAGGTAGGCGGAGAGCCAGGCCATGCCGTCCCGGTCCGGGACGTAGTCGACCCGCCGGTCCTCGGTACTTTTGGTGTGGCGTTTTTCGATGCTGACCGGGTGGTGGCGTTCGCGCCAGGCACGGGCCTTGGCGCGGAACCGGGACGGGACGAGGTCCCCGGCCTGGCACCCGCGGGCGGGGTTGGGTGCGTCGGGGTCCAGGAAGTGCGCTTCCAGCGCGGCCGCTCCGGCGGGATCCAGGCCGGCAGTTTCGTCGACGATGATCCGGGCGTGCTGCCAGGAGATCGTCCCGGCCTGCAGCGCCGTCAGGGTCAGCGGCAGCGCCGTCGTCAGTGCCAGGGATTCGGACAGTAGGGCTCCGGCCGTTCGTTCGCTGACGGTCAGGACACAGGCGACCTCGGCGACCATGCTCATCTCCTGGGCGGTGCGTTCCTGCGGGGACGCCGCCGGAGTCACCAGCGACCTGGTGGCCTGCCCGTAGTCGGCGGTCAGCCTGGCCTTCAGTGCGGCGGTCCGGGCTTCCAGCCGGGCCACGTCGGCGAGCCCGTCCAGGCAATCATCCGCCAGAGTCCGCAGCGGATCGGCGTCCGGCAGGGAATCGGCGCGCAGATCAGCGCTTTCCGCCCCGGCGCCGGGGCAAGCAACACCGGCACCGGGGCAGGCAACAAACGCGGCAGCGGACGCGGCGACAGCCTCAAGGGCCTCCCTGCTCTCGGCACTCCAGGCTCTGCTGTCCATACCCAAAGCATCGCAGGAGGCACTGACAAAATAACGACACGGGCTGTCCTCAGGCGTGAGCAATACTCACAATCGGCGCAGCTTTTGCCCTTGTTTCGTTCCTGATCGAATTCGCGGTCACTGCCCGGCTGCTTCGGTACCTTGCAGTCCGTGAAATAGCGGACGGAGCACGCTGAAGAGCAAGATCAAAGAATTCCGGTTCGGGTCAGCGATCCGCGTGGTGGACGCGCTGTCCGTCACTACCGTAGGCGAGGGTCCCCGGCAGCCTTCAGCGAACGGGAGATCCCGTGGGCGGCCGTCAGCAGCGCCGGAACCGCAAACGGGACGTCTGCTCCTTCCCGCGGAACGATGGCGTTCAGGGCCGCGGCGATCCTGTCCCCCGGGCCAGGGACGGGTACCGCGACGCCGGTCCATTCAGCGACACCGATCCCCGGGAGCGCCACAAAACCCCGCTGCCGGATCTCGGCCAGGTGCTTCCGGATCAACACCGGATCCGTGATGGTCTCCGGTGTCACCTTCGCCAAGGGAAATGTCCATCATGTCACACCAGATGGCAGACCGTTCACAGGCACCACTGGCCGGCCCACCGCAGCGGGACGCACATCCCCGCGGCCGCAGTCAGGGATGTCGTCGCGGTCGAGGAAACGTCTCCCGCTGCCACCGACACGGCCGAGGACGGCAAGCTCGCGGCGTCGCCCTGGATCGGGCTCTACTACGCGATCGAAGGCACCTGAACGGCGACAGCGGCAATCGTCAGCAGCCGGTCAGGTGCCGTTTCGGCCTTT
Source organism: Arthrobacter sp. ok362 (assembly GCF_900102785.1). Classification (GTDB taxonomy): domain Bacteria; phylum Actinomycetota; class Actinomycetes; order Actinomycetales; family Micrococcaceae; genus Arthrobacter. The sequence goes on along the minus strand of NZ_FNGC01000012.1, from coordinate 166,112 downwards.
CCTGCCGGTAGAGGTACCGGCCGGCTTCGCTGAAGCCGGCATGGGCGTATAGACTCCGGGCACCGGCGTTGGATGCCATCACCAAAAGCCAGTACCCGGCCACGCCCCGGGCCCCGCCCTCACGCAGCAGCGCCCGGACAATCCGGCCGCCATAGCCCAGCCGCCGCGCATCCGGACGCGTAGCCATGCAGTACAGGCCGCCCCACGTGGGCCCGGTTGTCCCGGTGCCGGGCAAAGCGAGCCGCGCGACGGCGGCGGGCGCGCCGCCGTCGTCCCGTGCCAGGCCATAAAGGGCCGGGCACCCTGCCAGGATGCGGCCGGCCACGGCGAGCCCGTCGTCGCCCCCGCGGCCGTCGACGCTCCACCACAGCTCCAACCACTCCGCCGACGGCTCGACCGAGATTTCCACGGCGGGGTCCGCGTCGCCGGAATCCGCGCCGGGCTTCGTGCCGGGTCGATGGACCAGGACCAGGGTTTCGGACTGCCGGGTGAATCCTTCGTCATCGAGCACCGCGTGCAAAGCCGCCTGGCGCGGGCCGTCAAAGATCTGGAAGATCAACGGAAGCCGGCGGTTCCGGTACCAAAGCCGCGCCTCCCGGAGTGCGGCCAGCTGCAGGTGCGGGTCGTCATTGCCGGGATCGCGCGCCCAGACCGAGTTCGCCCGCTGTGTCACGCCGGAGGCTGCCCGCAGCACCCAGCCGCCGGACTCCACCCGTTCGGCGGCCGGCCACGCGGCATCCATCAACTCCTCCAGCGCCGGGATGGCTTCGGACTTGGCCTCAGGATTAACTTCAGGGCTCGCTTCGGCGTTCGTTGCGGGGTGCGGGCTCGGGTCCATCGAGGTTCTCTCCGTCCGGAACGAATGCGGCCGATTATGACAGCAGCAGGGGCTCTCCGGTTGCCCGGGGAGCCCCTGCTGCTCGTGCTGATGCTGCCGGCTTAGTTCTTGCCGTCCTCGGGCTTCTTCTTGGTCTCCGGCTTGAAATCGACGCCAGCTTCCTTGCGCTGCTGCGCCGTGATGGGAGCGGGAGCCTGGGTCAGCGGGTCGAAGCCGCCGCCGGACTTCGGGAAGGCGATGACGTCGCGGATGGACTCCACGCCGGCCAGCAGGGCAACTACGCGGTCCCAGCCGAAGGCGATGCCGCCGTGCGGAGGGGCACCGAACTTGAAGCCCTCCAGGAGGAAGCCGAACTTGGTCTGGGCGTCTGCCTTGTCCAGGCCCATGAGCTCGAAGACGCGCTCCTGGATGTCGCGCTCGTGGATACGGATCGAGCCGCCGCCGATTTCGTTGCCGTTGCAGACGATGTCGTAGGCGTAGGACAGCGCCGACTCGGGATCCGTGTCGAAGGAGTCCATGAACTCGGGTTTGGGCGAGGTGAACGCGTGGTGCACGGCGGTCCACTGGCCGGCGCCGACGGCGACGTCGCCGGAGGCGACAGCGGCGGCGGCGGGTTCGAACATCGGCGCGTCCACGACCCAGCAGAAGGCCCAGTCAGCGGGGTTGATGAGGCCGGTGCGGTGGCCGATCTCCACGCGGGCAGCGCCGAGGAGCGCACGGGACGGGGTCTTCTCGCCGGCTGCGAAGAAGATGCAGTCACCGGGCTTGGCACCGACGGCGTCGGCGAGGCCCGCACGCTCGGTGTCGGTGAGGTTCTTGGCGACGGGACCGGCGAGTTCGCCGTCTTCCTTGTACAGGACGTACGCCAGTCCCTTGGCGCCGCGCTGCTTGGCCCATTCCTGCCAGGCGTCCAGGGCTCGGCGGGCCTGGGAGGCGCCGCCGGGCATGACGACGGCACCGACGTAGGGGGCCTTGAAGACACCGAAGTTGGTGTCCTTGAAGAATTCGGTCAGCTCGGTGAGCTCCTGGCCGAAGCGGAGGTCCGGCTTGTCCGAGCCGTAGCGGGCCATGGCGTCGTGGTAGGTGATGCGCTGGATCGGCGTCGGGATCTCGACGTCGATCAGCTTCCACAGGGCTTTGACGATGTTCTCGCCGAGCCGGATGATGTCGTCCTGCTCCACGAAGCTGGCCTCGATGTCCAGCTGCGTGAATTCCGGCTGGCGGTCCGCGCGGAAGTCTTCATCGCGGTAGCAGCGGGCGATCTGGTAGTACTTTTCGAAGCCGCCCACCTGCAGGAGCTGCTTGAACAGTTGCGGTGACTGCGGCAGCGCGTACCAGGAACCCGGCGCGAGGCGTGCGGGGACGACAAAGTCGCGGGCGCCTTCCGGCGTCGAACGGGTCAGCGTGGGGGTCTCGATCTCCACGTAGCCGTCCTGGTGGAGCAGCTCGCGGGCCACGCGGTTTGCTTCCGAACGCAGGCGCAGGTTGCGGGCGGGACCGGGGCGGCGCAGATCCAGGTAGCGGTGCTTGAGGCGGGCTTCCTCGCCCACCTCAACGTGCTCGTCGATCTGGAACGGCAGAGTGTCGGACGTGTTGAGGATGGTGACCTTCTCGGCCATGACCTCGATCTCGCCGGTGGGCAGCGCCGGGTTCTCGTTGCCCTCGGGACGCTGGGACACGGTGCCGACAATCTGCAGCACGTACTCGTTGCGCAGGCCGTGGAAGACCTCTTCTTCGCGGACCACAACCTGGGCGACGCCGGACGCGTCGCGCAGGTCAACGAATGCGACACCACCGTGGTCACGACGCCGGCCGACCCAGCCGGCGAGGGTTACGGTTTGTCCAATGTGCTCGGAGCGAAGCGATCCGAGGTCATGTGTGCGCAGCACAGCATTCCTTTCAGCGGAAAATGAAAAAGAGACGTCTCAAAAAATCGACGTTCAAAATATCGATCTTCAAAAACTTCGATGTTCAGTAAATAAGGTTCAATAGGATCGCTTCAGGAACGATCCCGTTCGAGTTTACCCGTTGGAAAGGCCCCTCCCGCCATGGCAACCCGGCACAACGGAACCCAGCCCGGTGACCAGCCCGGCGACCAGGGCGGTGACCGCCCCGGTTACCGGTCCGCCCCGCAGCGGTCGCACCGGCGGCTGCAGCGCCGGCTCGGCGTGTTCGATTCCACGGCAATCGGGCTGGGTTCCATGCTCGGCGCCGGCGTGTTCGTCGTGTTCTCCCCCGCCGCCGCCCTGGCCGGGCCGCTGCTGACGCTCGCCGTGGCCGTTGCCGGCGTCATCGCCTACTGCAACGCGGTCGCGTCGGCGCAGCTGGCAGCCAGATACCCCGCCAGCGGCGGCACCTATGTGTATGGGCGCCGCCAGCTCGGCGAGTGGCCCGGCTTCATTGCGGGCTGGGGGTTCGTGACGGGCAAAACGGCGTCCTGCGCGGCGATGGCACTCACGTTCGGGCACTACCTGGCGCCTGCCTACGCCATGCCGCTGGCGGTCGCCGCCGTCGTGGTCCTCACAGGGGTCAACCTCCTCGGGATTACGCGGACCGCACTGCTGACCAGGCTCCTGCTGGCCGTGGTGTTGGCCACTCTCGTCTTCGTCGCCGTGGCGTCGCTGCTGGGTCCGCACCCGGAGGGCGCCCCCGCGGTGTCGGCGGCAGCGGTCTATCCTGCGGCGCCCGCCGGCGGTTGGGGCGTCCTTTCCGCGGCCGGGCTGATGTTCTTCGCCTTCGCGGGCTATGCCAGGATCGCCACCCTGGGTGAGGAGGTCAAGGACCCCGCGCACACCATACCGCGGGCCATCCTGGCCGCGCTGGCCGGCGCCTTCGTGATCTATCTGGGCCTGGCGGCCCTGCTGCAGTGGCATCTGCCGCCGCAGCAGCTGGCGGGTTCGACGGCGCCGCTGCTGGACGCGGTGGCGGCCTCCCGCCTCAGCGGCGGTGTCCCCTTCGTCCAGGCCGGGGCGGCGGCCGCCTGTCTTGGCGCACTGCTGGCCCTGATCACCGGGATCGGCAGGACCACCCTGGCGATGGCCCGGGAACGTGACCTGCCCGCGCCGCTGGCCAGGCTGGGCGGTATCCACACCGTTCCATTCGTCGCGGAACTGGCCGTCGCCGCCGCCGTCGTCGTCTTGCTCCTGAGCACTGATGTGATGACCGTGGTCGGATTTTCCAGCTTCGGGGTGCTGATCTATTACGCCGTGACCAACGCCGCGGCCTTCACCCTTGCCGGCCGGCCCTGGCATGCGCCGCGCTGGCTCAATGTGCTGGGTTTCCTCGGCTGCCTGGTCCTGGCCATCACCCTGCCGCCGGGCTCCATGCTGGTCATGGCGGCGGTGCTGGCCGCCGGGGTGGCCGGGCGGTTTCTCGTCTTGCGGGTGCGCAGGGCCCGAGGAAACACAAGGACTCCCCGAACGGGCAGGACTCCCGGGAAAAACTAGCGCGCGGCGGTTACGCGCACGTGCAGGTCTTCCTCGGAGGGCATCCACGCGTCCGGGTCGGCGTCGTACTGCTCGCCCGTGCGGATGTCCTTGACCTGGTGCTTGCCGTCGTCGTCGGTGAACCAGACAAACGGAATGCCGCGACGGTCGGCGAACTTGATCTGCTTGCCGAACTTCTCGGCCTTCGCGGCGACTTCCGTGGCGATGCCCCGGCTGCGCAGCTGCTCCGCGACATCCTGCGCCGCGCCCCAGCTGTCGTCGTTATTGAGCGTCACCAGCACGACGGTCGGCACGGAGCGCGTGGCCTTGGCGAGCTCCTGGCTCAGGATCCGTGACACCAGGCGGGTCACACCGATTGAGAGGCCGACGCCGGGGAATTTGCGGTTGCCCTTGCTGGCCAGTGCGTCGTAGCGGCCGCCGGAGCAGATCGAGCCCAGCTGTTCGTGCCCCAGCAGGATGGTTTCCACCACGGTGCCCGTGTAATAGTCCAGGCCGCGGGCGATGCTGAGATCGGCCACCACTCGTCCCGGGGCGTGCTGGACAGCAGCCGCAATGACCTGCTCCAGCTCGTTCAGGCCTTCTTCCAGCAGCTCATTGGTGACGCCCAGCGCCCGGACCTGCTCCACGAAGGATGTGTCCTTGGTGCGGATGCTGGCGAGCTTCAGGGCGGCCTGCGCCTGATCGCCAGTGGCGCCGAGTTCCTCCTTGAGCAACTCGGCCACCTTCGCGGGCCCGACCTTCTCGAGTTTGTCGATGCTGCGAAGAACGCCCGCGGTGTCCGTGAGCCCGATCCCGGTGTAGAAGCCCTCGGCCAGTTTGCGGTTGTTGATCCGCAGCAGGAAATCGGGGATGGGCAGCGCATTGAGCGCCTCCGCGATCACGAGCGCGATTTCAACGTCGTAGCGGAACGGCAACTCGCCGTCGCCGACAACATCGATGTCCGCCTGGGTGAACTCGCGGGCCCGCCCCTCCTGGGGACGTTCGCCACGCCAGACCTTCTGGATCTGGTAGCGGCGGAACGGGAAGGCCAGGTAGCCGGCGTTTTCCACGACGTACCGGGCGAAGGGCACGGTGAGGTCGAAGTGCAGGGCAAGGGCATGGGGGTCCGTCCGTGGCACCGTGTCAGCCTCTTCGTCCTGGAGCCGGCTCAGCCCGTAGACCTCTTTGTCGATTTCGCCCTTGCGCAGCAACTGGCCCACCGTTTCCACGGCGCGGGTCTCGATCGAGGAGAAACCATGGAGTTCGAACGTCCGGCGCAGCGTGTCCAGCACATGGAGTTCCACCAGCCGCTCCTCGGGAAGCCACTCGGGGAATCCTGACAGGGAGGCTGTGCGTGCCATGGTGAATTTTCTCCTCTGGTTACCACTGCGGTATCTCGTTGCTACTGCAGTATCTTCGGGCGCGGGCGAAACGCGGCATTCATCTGTCGAAACGTAACGAAGATAAGCGGCAGACCGGCCAGTCGTGCATAAACTGTGTGCGGCAGTCAGTTTATGCGTTCGGCGCCCGCTTCTTCCAACGGAGCCGGCCCCGACGGAACTGCCGGCAGCTTGCTGCTGCTACCACGACGGCGCCTACAGCCCGTTAGGGTGGCGGCCATACAACCAGGAGGACCTTTTGGCGGCCAGTTCACGCAGCGCACGTGAGGCGAAGCGGCGCGTCCAGCAAATGGAGGCCAGGCGCGGCCTGCGCCGGGACCAGGACAAGCGCCGCAGGCGCGATAACGTCCTGGCCATCAGCGCCGGCACAGCGGCGATCGGCCTGGCCCTGGTCCTGCAGCTCACCGTCTTCGCGTCAAACCCGACCGAAGAGGAGTACGCGGCCGTGCAGGAGGGGCTCCAGAGCCCGTCAGCGACCGCCACACCGACAGCTGCCCCCACGAATGCCGGGAACATCCCCAAGCCGGAAACCGCCGCAGGCAAGACCTTCACGGGCGAGCTCAAGCTGAACCGCGGCGCGCTCGGCGTCGAGCTCGACGGCACGAAGGCACCGCAGGCGGCGGCGGTCTTCAAATCCCTCGCCGACCAAAACTTCTACAAGGGCCTCAGCTGCCACCGGCTGACCACGGCCGAAACCTTCGGCGTACTGCAGTGCGGTTCCAAGGCCGGAGACGGCAGCAGCGACCCGAGCTACACCTGGGGACCGCTGGAAAACACCCCGCCGGACAACAAATACCCTGCCGGTACGATCGCCGTGGCCCGGACCAGCGGGAACGCCAACAGCAACGGCACCCAGTTCTTCATTGTGTACAAGGACACCGTCATTCCGGCGGATGCCGCCGGCGGCTACACGGTGGTGGGCAAGGTGACCTCGGGGCTCGACGTGGTGAGCGGGATTGCCGCTGCCGGAGTGAAGCCCGGCGCCAGCGCCACCGACGGCGCACCTGTGGAACCAGTCACGATAGACTCGTTCTCACTGAAGTAACCAGCCGCGGCCCTGAAGGCCATGGTCCCGGTATTTCCCTCCAAGCGAAAGACTTCTAGCGGTGACAGACAGTCAGAAATCCGACGAAACATTGGCAACAGCAGCTGCCAACGAAACCGAAGCCGAGGCGACCCCAGCCGAGAGTGCGGGCGCTGCCGTAGCTGCGGCCGGCGAGACGGCGGCAAGCGCAGCCCCAGCCGTGGCAGACGAGGACGGCGCCGAGGCCGGAGAGTCCGCGGAGGCAGCGGAACCCGCAGAGCCCACCGTGGCGCCGTCGGTGGAGACGGCAACTGAGCCGGCAGCCGAGCCTGTCGCTGAAGCCGGGGCCGCTGCGGTTCCGGCCCCGACCCCCTCACCGGCCGGACGTCCCGCGCCGAGCCCGGCAGCGTTTGCTGCCCGGCCGAAAGCCAAGCCGTCTCCGGCCGCCCCGGCCCCCGCGCCGGTGGCCGTGTCCTCCGCAGCCTCACTGGCGGAAGCAGCCCGCTGGGGCCGTGTTGAAGGCGACGGCCATGTGTTCCTGACCGTTGACGGCACGGAATATCCCGTCGGTCAGTACCCGGGAGTCAGCGCCGACGAGGCCCTGGGCTACTTTGCCCGGAAGTTCGAGGACGTCGTGGCCCAGATCGTCCTGCTGGAACAGCGTGTGAGTTCCAAAGCGCCCACCGCGGACATGCAGAAGACCGTCACGCACCTGCGCGAGCAGCTCGCCGAGCGGAACATGGTGGGCGACTTCCGCTCCGCCGAGGCCCGGCTGGACGCGCTGGTGACGCAGATCGGCGACCTCGAAAAGGCCGAGAAAGCCGAGCACGACGCCGTTCGCGCCGCTGAGCTGGCCGCCCGCGAGGCCATAGTGGCCGAGGCCGAGGAAATCGCCGGCCACGATCCCGCGCAGATCCAGTGGAAGACCTCCAGCGCGCGGATGAACGAACTGTTCGAGAGCTGGAAGACTGCACAGAAGAGCGGCGTCCGGCTCGGCCGCAGCAACGAGGACGCGCTGTGGAAGCGGTTCCGTGCCGCCCGCACGGTATTTGACCGGCACCGCCGCGCCTACTTCTCCCAGCTCGACAGCACCAATTCGGCAGCCAAGGCAGCAAAAGAGAAGCTCATCACCGAAGCCGAGGCCCTTTCCTCCTCGACCGACTGGGGTTTTGCCGCCGGCGAGTACCGCCGCCTGATGGATGAGTGGAAAGCTTCCCCCCGCGCCAGCCGCAAGGACGACGACGCTCTGTGGGCCCGCTTCCGCGCCGCCCAGGACGTCTTCTTCACCAACCGGCAGGCAGCCAACGACGAGATCGACCAGGAGTACGGTGCGAACCTGGTGGTGAAGGAAGCGCTCCTGGTCGAGGCCAACGAGCTCCTCCCGATCAAGGACCTGCCGGCGGCCAAGAAGGCGCTGCAGTCCATCCGGGACCGCTGGGAAGAAGCCGGCAAGGTTCCGCGCGCCGACATGGGCCGCATCGAAGCTGGCCTGCGGAAGGTCGAGGACGCGGTCCGCCTCGCCGAGGACGAGAACTGGAAGCGCTCCAACCCGGAGACGAAGGCGCGCACCAACAGCGCCCTGACCCAGCTCGAAGCCGCCATTGCCGGTCTCAAGGAAGATCTGGCCAAGGCGGAAAAGGCCGGCGACGAGCGCAAGATCAAGGCAGCCCGTGAAGCCCTCGAGGCGCGCCAGGCTTGGCTGGAGCAACTTGAGCGCTCGGCGAGCGAGCTCTCCTAGGCACGCGCCACCAGGAAGCCGGTCCAGGCCCCGTTTCGGTTATCCACATGACCGGAACGGGGCCTGTTCCATGTCCGGGGAACCGGGAACGATGGCGGAATGGTACTCATGCCGCGCGCTCCCGCTGGACTTTCCGGGCCGCCCGGTTCGGGCCAGCGCGCTCCCGGGGCGCCCGGTACAAGCCAGCGCGCTCCGGGTCCGGGGCCGGATCACTGCGAGCTCTACTCCCCCGGCGCACTGTTCTCCTGGCCGGAGCTGCAGGCCATGGCCGCCGACGGCGTGCTGACGCAGCTGTACCAGCGCGGTTACCTGCCACCGGGCGCCCATGCAAGTCCGCAGCTGCGCGCCCGTGCCGCGTCTCTGGCCATGGCGCCGGCAATCCGGCAGCGGGTCGTGGCGGGGCGGATGACCGCGGCATGGATCTACGGTTGCGCCGCCGAGCCGGACCGTCTGGCGCTGCTGGTTGACGCCAACCGGCGGATTTCCAGCCTGAGGTCTGTGCGCGGCTGTACGTTCCACGAAGTTCGGCTCGGGCCGTTCGACGTCGTCAGCATGGGAGGTCTGATGGTGTCCAGCCCGTTGCGGACGGCCGTGGACGTGGCGTTGCACGTGGATGCGGAACGGGCCGTGCCGGCCCTGAGGGCGCTGTTGGCCCGCCCCGAGCTGGGCGTGCGTCTCCGGCTGCTCAGGCTTGCCGTTGACGCCAGCCCGCGCGTCCCGCACAAACGGGCGGCGCTGGCGAAGCTCGCCGCCCTGGCACAGCCGGCGGCGCCCGATGCAGCCGGCAAGCTGCGGCCGGGCTAGCTGCGGCGACGGTTCCCGGTGGTGCGGTACACGTCGAAGACGCCGTCGATCCTGCGGACTGCGCTGAGCACGTGGCTGAGGTACTTGGGGTCGCCCATCTCGAACGCAAACTTGGAGATTGCCACCCGGTCCGTGGACGTGTGGACGCTCGCCGCGAGGATGTTAACGTGATTTTCCGAGAGCACGCGGGTGACGTCGGAGAGCAGCGATTTGCGGTCCAGCGCTTCGACCTGGATCTCCACGAGGAACACGCTGGACTGTGTGGGCGCCCAGTCCACTTCCACGATCCTGTCCGGCTGATCCATCAGGCCGCTCACGTTCGTGCAGTCGGTCCGGTGCACGGAGACACCGGAGCCGCGCGTGACGAAGCCAAGGATCGGGTCCGGCGGGACCGGCGTGCAGCACCGGGCCAGCTTCACCCAGACGTCGTCCACGCCGCGGACAACTACACCGGAATCGGAGAAGCGGGCCTTGCTGACCTGGGTGGGGATGGAAACCTCGGTGAGGGCGTCGTCCGGGTGCTCGTTTCCGCCGAGGCTTTCCACCAGGCGTTCCATGACGGACTGCGCGGAGGTGTGGCCGTCGCCCACGCCGGCGTAGAGCCCCGAGATGTCGGCGTACTTGAAGTCCTCCGCGATCGCGGCGAGGGCGTCGTGGGTCATCAGCCGCTGCAGCGGGAGGTTTTGCTTCCGCATCGCCTTGGTCAGCAGCTCCTTGCCGCGGTCAATCGCTTCCTCGCGGCGTTCCTTGCTGAACCATTGCCTGATTTTGTTCCGGGCCCGCGCGCTCTTGACGAAGTGTTGCCAGTCCTGGCTGGGGCCAGCGCCTTCGGCCTTGGAGGTGAAGATCTCCACCCAGTCGCCGTGGTTCAGTTCGCTGTTGAGCGGAACGAGCTTGCCGTTGACGCGCGCGCCGATGGTCCGGTGGCCCACCTCGGTGTGCACGGCATAGGCGAAGTCCACGGGCGTCGACCCGGCAGGCAGGGCCATGACCTCGCCCTTGGGGGTGAAGACGAACACTTCGCGGGCGTTGATTTCAAAGCGCAGGGAGTCGAGGAACTCGCCGGGGTCCGAAGTTTCCTGCTGCCAGTCCACGAGTGAGCGCAGCCAGCCCATGTCGCCGTCGCGCGGGCTGCCGGGGCCGGCCGCCGTCCGGTTGGGCTGGTCCTTGTACTTCCAGTGCGCGGCGACACCGTACTCGGCCCTCCGGTGCATTTCATGGGTGCGGATCTGGATTTCCACCGGCTTGCCGCCGGGCCCGATCACCGTGGTGTGCAGCGACTGGTACATGTTGAACTTGGGCATCGCGATGTAGTCCTTGAACCGCCCGGGCAGGGGGTTCCAGCGCGAGTGCATCGCGCCCAGGGCGGCATAACAGTCCCGGACTGAGTCGACCAGGACACGGACGCCCATGAGGTCGTTGATGTCGTCAAAGTCTTTGTCCCGGACGATCATCTTCTGGTAGATCGAGTAATAGTGCTTTGGCCGTCCGGTGATCGTGGCCTTGATCTTCGCCGCCCGGAGGTCATCGGTGATCTGGTTGCGGATGACCGCCAGGTTCTTTTCGCGCTCCGGGGTCCGGTCCCCCACCATGCGCACGATTTCCTCGTACACCTTGGGATAAAGCGCAGCGAAGGACAGATCCTCCAGTTCCCACTTGATGGTGTTCATGCCGAGCCGGTGGGCCAGGGGTGCGAAGATTTCCAGGGTTTCGCGCGCCTTGCGGGCCGAGGACTCAGCCGAGACGAAACGCCACGTGCGGGCGTTGTGGAGCCGGTCGGCGAGTTTGATCATCAGGACGCGGATGTCCTTGGCCATGGCGACGACCATCTTGCGCACCGTCTCGGACTGGGCCGCCTCACCGAAGCTGACCTTGTCCAGCTTGGTGACGCCGTCCACCAGCATGGCCACTTCCGGGCCGAACTCCGCCTTCAGGTCGGCCAGCGTGTATGAGGTGTCTTCGACGGTGTCGTGCAGCAGGGCCGCGGCCAGCGTGGTGCCGCTGAGACCGAGTTCGGCCAGGATGGTGGCCACCGCGACCGGGTGCGTAATGTACGGGTCCCCGCTCTTGCGCTTTTGCCCCCGGTGGCAGCGCTCGGCCACCACGAAAGCGCGCTGGATGAGGTCGAAATCCTCTTTGGGGTTGTTGGCACGGACCGTGCGCAGCAACGGCTCCAGGATCGGGGAGTACGCCGGGGCACCACGGCCAGTCAGCCGGGCAAGGCGCGACCTCGTGCGTTCGCGCCGGCCAGGAAACGTCGGCCGGGAGCCCGAATTGCCAACCGGCACGGGAACATCGGGACGTCCGGGAACCACCAGGTCAGTCTGAGAACCCTGACCTTGGCCCTTGTCCGCAGGTGCCTCCGGCACCGGCGTCGAACGTTCTTCCAATGGAGCACCTCTCGCGACCGGTTAATTATTCAAGTGTATTCCCGCAGCAGGATACTTCGATAACCGGCCGGGGTACGGCGACGGGCCGGAGGCCGTCGAAATGGACGGTCTCCGGCCCGTCTGCTGGCCGCTCAGGACGGTTCAGGCCTTGGTCCCGGCGCCATCAAGGCACCGGGACCTGCCTGTTGCCCTGTGTTTAGGGCGTGGCTCAGGCCGTAGCAGGCGACGCCGGCGACGTGGCCCTGGCTGCCGCGTCGGCGCGCCTCTGTTCCACCCGCTTGGCCTGCTTGACCAGCTCAGGTTCGCCCTGCCGCAACGCGGCGTACAGCGGAGCCGCGATAAAGATCGTCGCGGCAGTGCCCACCAGGATGCCCACGAACAGCGCCAGGGACAGATCCCGCAGGGTTCCGGCACCGAGCAGCCCGGCACCGATGAAGAGGATCGCGCCGACCGGCAGGATGGCCACCACCATCGTGTTGATGGACCGGACCAGGGTCTGGTTGATGGCGAGGTTGACCTCTTCGGCGAAGGTCCGCCGGGTGGACGCCTGCAAGTCCGAGGTGTTTTCCCGGATCTTGTCGAACACCACCACGGTGTCGTACAGCGAATAGCTGAGCACCGTGAGGAAGCCGATGATGGCCGACGGCGTCACCTCGAAGTCACTGAGGCCGTATATACCGGCGGTCATGAACAGGGTGACGGCCATGCCGACCAGTGCCGAGAGCGACATCTTCCAGGTCCGGAAGTAGAGCGCCATCAGGACGGCGGCCAGACCCACAAAGATTGCCAGGCCCATCAGTGCCTGCTTCGTGACGTCCGCACCCCAGGTGGGGCCGACGAAGGTTGACGTGACCTCGTTATCCGTCACGCCGTAGGCCTTGGTGAGGCCGTCCTTGATCTGCAGCGTCTCGTCGTCGGTGAGCTTGTCCGTCTGGATGCGCATGGTGGTGCCGGCCACGTTAGCCACGCGCGGCACGGATCCGGCCACGACGTCCTTGACGGCCTTCTCGCCGAGGGAGGCATCGGTTGTCTTGACGTTGGAGACCGTGAACTCGGAGCCGCCGCGGAACTCGATGCCGAGGTTGAAACCACCCTTGGCGACCGGGATCAGGATTGAGAGGGCGACGGCGATCCCGGCAATCAGGAACCACAGCTTCCTGTAACCGACGAAGTTGTACGAGCGCTTGCCCGTGTACAGCTCATTGCCGAATGTTGAGAAGTTAACCATTTACTTGCCCTCCTTGGACGCGCTCTTGGAGGTACCGGCGAGCTGTGCCTGTTGTGCCTGGTCCTGCTTTTCGGCGAGACGGCGTTCTGCAATGGTCATCCGGCGTTCTGCCTCGGCGGCGGCGCCGGTGTTCTTCGCGCGCACCACTGCCACGGGCTTGTCCTCCGGGGTGCGGACTCGGCCGGCACCGCGGTACAGCGGGACGGCGCCGAGGCGCTTCGGGTCCAGACCCGAGAACCTGTGGCCTTCGCCGAAGAACTTGGTCCGTGCCAGCAACTGCAGGGTGGGATGGGTGAACATGAAGACGACGATGAGGTCGGCGATCGCGGTGAGGCCGAGGGTGAACGCGAAGCCGCGGACGTTGCCCACTGCCACGAAGAACAGCACCACGGCGGCGAGGAGGTTCACGGCCTTGGAGGCGAGGATGGTGCGCTTGGCCCGCTTCCAGCCGTTTTCCACGGCCGAGACCAGGCCGCGGCCTTCACGGAGCTCATCGCGGATGCGTTCGAAGTAGACGATGAACGAGTCGGCCGTCTGGCCGATGGCCACGATCAGGCCTGCGACACCGGCGAGCGAAAGCCGGTAGTTTTCGGTCCAGCCGAGGATGGCGATGGCCAGGAACGTCAGCACCCCGGCGATCACGAGGGATGCCACGGTCACGAAGCCAAGGGCACGGTATTGGAACAGCGAGTAGACCACAACCAGCAGCAGGCCGATCAGGCCGGCGAGCATACCCATGCGGAGCTGCTCCCCGCCGAGGGTTGCCGAGATCTGCTGTTCGCTCTGGATTTCGAAGCTGATCGGCAGGGCACCGAAACGAAGCTGGTCGGAGAGCGCCTTGGCCGATTCCTCGGTAAACCCGCCGGTGATCTGCGGCCGGCCGTCGGTGATGACGGCGAGGGAGCGCGGGGCGGAGATGACCTGGTCGTCCAGGACGATTGCGAACTGGGACTTCGGATCCGAGCCGGTCTGGCCACCGCCGGCGGCGTAGAACTGGTACAGGCGCTCGGTGACTTCCTTGAACTTGGTGGTGCCCTGGTCATCGAACTGGATGTTGACGGCCCATTCGTTGGTCACGGCACCCTGGGCGCCGCGCTGCAGCTGGAACGAGGAGGACTTGATGTTCGAGCCCTTCACCTCAACCGGACCGAGGATGTACTTGATGGCCGGCGACTTAGCCGACGCCGGCTCACAGGTCACCAGCGGCTTGGTCGGGTCGGAGCGCTGCTGCTTGTCCTGGGAGGGGTGGTCGCAGTCGAGCGCCTCGAACTGCTTGTAGACCTCGGGGGTAATCCAGTTCTCGTCGCTGCTGTTGGCGGGTTTGGCCGTCGGCTTGGGCAGCTGGGCCTCCGGGGTCCGGGACGCTGCGGGGACGGCTGCGCCGGCGCCCGTCTGGATGACCGGGCGGAAGTTCATGTCGGCGGAGGCCTGGATCAGCGCACGGGTTTCCTTGGCAGGTGTTCCCGGGAGGCTGACGACGACGTTGCGGCCGGACTGCGTGCTGATTTCCGCTTCCGCGACGCCCGAGCCGTCCACGCGCTGACGAATGATCGCCACGGCCTGGTTGAGCTGGTCTTCGGTAATACCCGAACCGCCCTCAACCTTGGGCGCCAGGATCATCTGGGTGCCGCCTTCAAGGTCCAGTGCGAGCTTTGGAGCCCAGCCCGCCTGGCCGGCAATCGTGCCGCCTGCCAGGACAGCCGTCATGGCGGCGATGAGTACGCCAAGCCAGACCAGCATCCTGATGGCTGAGTTTTTGGGGCCAGTTCGTGCCATTGTCGATCTTTCTATTATTGACGGCGGATCCGTCGGCGCGGGCTCTTGGCCCCCGCCGACGGATGCCCGCAACCGTTGCTTCGCGGGATGACTCAGGTAGGCAGACTAGCTGTCTTTTTTGCCTTCGTCGTTGAGGCGGCGCAGGGTTTCCTCGGGAGTTTCAGCGCTGGGCACTTCGTTGAGCGCGGCGGGGCTGTCCGTGTTCTCAGCGTTCACCTTCTCCGTGGTGAGCGAGGACGCGTCGTCGGGAACAACGGTCGGCTCTTCGGCCGCAATTACAGGCTCCACAATCTTGGTGACAGCCTGGCGGTGCACCGTGGCCGTGTTGCCCGGGGAAAGTTCCAGCGTGACCTTGTTCTCCGCTTCGTCGATGTTGACGATCCGGCCGAACAGCCCAAAGCTCGTCATGACCTCGACGCCGGGGCCGAACTTCGACTGGAGCTGCGCCTGCTGCTGCTGTGTCTTCTTGTTGCGGCGGAACATCATGAAGACGAACACGCCGAGCATGACGAACAGGAGAATTGTCATTGGATCCAAGGGGATTGTTCCGTTCTGTACTTGCATAGCTGTTTTTCAGCAACGTCCGTTTGCTCCGGGCGGCGCGGGCGGGGGTCTGCGCAGCAAGCTGGCAGAGAGACCATCCCCAAACCGCCGGCGGCCACCTGCTCTCCGCCCACGGAAACAAAACCCGAACGTGCCGAGCGTCATACCAGTCTAAAGGGAAAAGCTGAAAGTAAGGTGCTAGCGCCTGTTTCTGATCCGCTGGGGACCGGTTTCTTCACCGAGATCACCGCCGGACCCGCTCTGCGGGCCCTCGCCCAGCTCATCGGCCAGCTCCTCGGCCTGGAACAGCTCCAGCGGGTCCTGACCGAATATGCCGGCAGGAACGGCGAAGCCCAGGTGCGTCCACGCCGGCGCCAAGGCAATGCGGCCGCGCGGCGTCCGGCCCAGCAGCCCCTCCCGCACCAGATAGGGCTCGGCGACCGTTTCCACGGTCTCCGTTTCCTCGCCGACGGCGATCGCGAGCGTGGACAGGCCCACCGGCCCACCGCCGAACTTCGTGATGAGGGCCTCAAGAACGGCACGGTCCAGCCGGTCCAGGCCACGCTTGTCTACCTCGTACATGTCTAGGGCCGCGGACGCCGCCCGGGCATCAATTTGCTCGATGCCGTGCACGAGTGCCCAGTCCCGGACCCGGCGCAGGAGCCGGTTGGCGATGCGCGGCGTGCCCCTTGACCGGCCGGCGATCTCGCTGAATCCGGCCGAGTTGACCTTCAGGTCCAGCAGGCCGGCGGAACGGCGCAGGACCAGTTCCAACTCTTCGACGGAGTAAAACTCCAGGTGGCCGGTGAAACCGAAGCGGTCCCGCAGCGGCCCGGGAAGCAGGCCCGCCCGCGTCGTGGCGCCGACCAGCGTGAAGGGCGGCAGTTCCAGCGGGATGGCCGTGGCGCCCGCGCCCTTGCCGACGACGATATCGACGCGGAAATCCTCCATCGCCATGTACAGCATTTCCTCGGCCGGCCGGGACATCCGGTGGATTTCGTCCAGGAACAGGACTTCGCCTTCAGAGAGCGAGGACAGGATGGCCGCGAGGTCGCCAGCGTGCTGGATGGCCGGGCCGCTGCTGATCCGCAGCGGAACGTTCATTTCGGCAGCGATGATCATCGACAGTGTGGTCTTGCCCAGGCCGGGAGGGCCCGAGAGCAAAACGTGGTCCGCGCTGCGGCCGCGCATACGCGAGGCCTCCAGGACGAGGGAGAGCTGCTTGCGGACCCGGTGCTGGCCCACGAAGTCGTGCAGGTTTTTGGGCCGCAGGGCGGCTTCGATGACCCGCTCCTCCGGCTCCTCTCCCCCGGCGACAATCGACGGTTCAGCCACGCGCGCCTACCCGGTTTCCGGCGCGGGCGCCGTCCTGCCCCAGCCAGCGCAGCGTGGCGCGGAGGATTTCCGCCACATTGCCGTTCGCTGCCAGGCCCGGGGAATCGGCCAAGGATTTGTCGATGCTGGCCGTGGCATCCTTTTCGGACCAGCCAAGGCTTGTCATCGCGGCGACGACCTGCGGCTTCCAGACGGATTCCGCGGACACCGCCGCGGCCGGCGCGCCGGGGGTGCCGTGCGGCACGAGCTTGCCGGCGAGTTCCAGCACGATCCGGCCGGCCACCTTCGGTCCAATGCCGGGGACCTTCGTGAAGGCCTTGCCGTCGCCGGAGTGCGCGGCCACCCGGATGGCTTCCGGCTCGTGGACGGCCAGCACGGCCAGTGCCAGGCGGGGACCGACGCCGCTGACGCTGAGCAGCACATCAAACACAACACGTTCATCGTCCCTGGCGAAACCGAACAGGGTCAGCGAGTCCTCACGCACGATCAGGGACGTGAACAGCTTCCCCTCCTCCCCCACCCGCAGGCCGCTGAGGGTCTGCGGCGTGGCGTTGACGCTCATGCCGGCGCCGTTGAGGTCGATCACGGCGGAGGACAGTCCGACATGCGCTACGGTTCCGCGAAGAAAACTGATCAAGGCCGGGCTCCTGGGTCTACAGCTTGATGCAGCCGGGCGACCCGGCTATCCGAACATATCTACGAATACCCTACCAAGCACTGCGGCGGAACAGTCGGACATTCAGCGCGCACGGCGCGCTTTTGCCTCCGCGTCCGCCCACGCCCGCTGGGCGGGAGTGAGGGACTGGCTGCCCGGCCCCGTCGTCGCCACGGCGGCGCCGCTGCCGGCCCGCCAGGCGTGGGTAATGGCCAGCGCGAGGGCATCGGCAGCGTCGGCCGGGCGCGGGGGCGCGTCCAGCCGGAGGATCTTGGTCACCAGCTTCGTGACGGCGTCCTTGTTCGAGGTCCCGCTTCCCGTCACGGCGGCCTTGACCTCGGACGGGGTGTGAAGCGCCACCGGAATGCCGCGGCGTGCGGCGGCCGCAATGACCACGCCGGAGGCCTGCGCCACCCCCATCACCGTGCTGACGTTGAGCTGGGAAAAGACCCGCTCGACGGCGAGGACATGCGGTTCGTACTGGTCCAGCCACTCGTCGATGGACGTGGCAATGACTAACAGCCGCTGGTCCAGGCTCTCCTCGGGGGAAGTTCCCACCACCCCGAAGGCCACCATGGTGGCCCGCCGGTTCCTTTCGACGTCGACAACGCCGATCCCGCAACGGGTGAGGCCCGGGTCAACCCCCAAGACGCGTAGCGTCAAGATCGGGCCGTCAAGACCGGGCCTCAAAATCACGGCTGGGTGAGCGTGTCACTCGGCTTCCAGTGCGGCCTGCACTTCGTCGCTGAGGTCGGCGTTGCTGTAGACGTTCTGGACGTCGTCGAGTTCTTCCAGGGCGTCCACGAGCTTCATGAACTTCTTGGCAGCGTCGAGGTCCAGCGGCACCTGCATGGACGGCACAAACTCGGCCTCATCGGTGTCGTACTCCATTCCGGCTTCCTTGAGGGCATCGCGGATGGCCTGGAGGTCGGTCGGCTCGGAGTGGATCTCGAAGCTGTCGCCGTTGTCTTTGACTTCCTCGGCCCCGGCGTCGAGGACTGCCATCAGTACGTCGTCCTCGCTGAGGCCGTTCTTCGGCAGCGAGACGACGCCCTTGCGGCTGAAGAGGTAGCTGACCGACCCGGGATCGGCGATCGTGCCGCCGTTGCGGGAGATCGCGAGCCGGACCTCGGAGGCGGCGCGGTTCTTGTTGTCCGTGAGGCACTCGATCAGCAGCGCGGAGCCCTGCGGGCCGCGGCACTCGTACATGATTTCGGTGTAGTCCACGACCTCGCCGGTGAGCCCGGCGCCGCGCTTGATGGCGCGGTCGATATTGTCAGCGGGCACCGAGGTCTTCTTGGCCTTGGTGACGGCCAGTTCCAGGCTCGGGTTGCCGGACAGGTCAGGGCCGCCCATACGCGCGGCGACTTCGATGTTCTTGATCAGCTTGGCGAACGACTTGGCCCGGCGGCTATCAAGGATGGCCTTCTTATGCTTGGTCGTCGCCCATTTGGAGTGGCCTGACATGCTTTACGCTTCTCCTCTGATCATTCGAATAAACAGTTCATGCACGCGCTTCTCCCCCGTCACTTCCGGGTGGAAGGAGGTGGCCAGCAGCTTGCCGGAACGCACTGCAACAATTCTAGCCGTCCCGTCCAGGGATTCAGGGTGGCCGGCTTTGGAGGGTTCCACCTGGGCAAGGACTTCGACGCCGTCGCCGACGCGCTCCACCCAGGGCCCGCGGATGAAGACGGCATGGACCGGGGCCACTGCACCGCTGACGGCGCTGAACTC
Organism: Arthrobacter sp. ok362; assembly: GCF_900102785.1. GTDB lineage: Bacteria > Actinomycetota > Actinomycetes > Actinomycetales > Micrococcaceae > Arthrobacter. The sequence continues at coordinate 147,222 of NZ_FNGC01000012.1, read as the reverse complement.
GAGCCCCCTGAAGTCGAGATCCGTCTCGAAGGACTCACGCTGGCGGCCAAAGGCGTTGCGGCGCACGGTGATGTCGAGCCCGCCGAACGTCTGCTGCGGGTTTCCGGCAAGGTCCGTCGCCGGGTCCGCGATCTCGTCCGCCAGCAGGATCATCCCGGCGCACGAGCCGTAGACGGGCAGGCCGGCCTGGATGCGTTCGCGCAGCGGGTCCCGGAGCCCGAAAATCCTGGAGAGCTTGTCAATCGTGGTCGATTCGCCGCCCGGGATGATCAGGCCGTCCAGGCCGTCAAGCTCGGCGGGGCGGCGGATCCCGATGCCGGCGGCACCGGCGGATTCCACGGCGTGCAGATGCTCCCGGAAATCGCCCTGGAGCGCCAGGACACCGATCCGGAGCCCTGTTCCCGCGCGGGATTCAGGGGAAAAAGAGGGGGTGGTCATCCCCACAGCATAATGCTCTGCGCTGCGCCGGGACGCATGCACCAGCCCCGGGCGTCCGGGTTCCATGCCGCTGCTGGGATATATTACAGAGCATGCTTTACTTCAGCGTTCCGCTTGGCAAGCTCGTCCGCCGGGTCTCCCGGCTCAGGGGCGGAGGCTCGGCCCTTCCCGGGCTTGTGGTCGAAAAAATTGACCCCGGTTTCATGCGGCGGACACTGTCCACGCTGCCCCTGGGGGTCGCCGTCGTCAGCGGCACCAACGGGAAGACCACCACCACAAAGATGGTGGTGGAACTGCTGGAGAGCCAGGGACTGAAGGTCTTCACCAACCGCACCGGCAGCAACTTCACCCGCGGCGTGGCCGCGGCGCTCCTGGGCGAGGTGGACTGGCGGGGCCGGCTCGATGCCGACGTCGCGGTCCTGGAATTGGATGAGGCGCATGCCGTGCACTTCGTCAACAAGGTCCCGCCGCGCTACAGCCTCCTGCTCAATGTCCTCCGCGACCAGCTGGACCGTTTCGGCGAGATCGACAAGACTGCCGAGCTGCTCCAGCACATCGCGTCCAAGACCACCGGGACCGTGGTCCTGAACCGGGAAGACCCCCGTGTGGCCCGGATCGCCCAGACCCTGGACGGGCCTGAGGTGCTCTACTTCGGGCTGGACGATTCCCTGCTCAGCACCTTCCCCAACGACGACGAAATGCGCGCGGCCCCGGGGAGCCCGGTGCCTCCCGCCCCCGCCCGGCCGGCCGCCGACGTCGTGCTGCGCCGCGTGGGCGCCGACGACGCCGACTTCGAGTACGACGGCGCGACGGTCACCACGCCCATGTTGCTGCGCGGCGTCTACAACATCTTCAATGCCGCCGCCGCGCTGACCCTGGCCCGCGGTGTCTCAGGCGCCCGCGGCACCGGTACCGACCACGCCGGCCTGCTCACGGCGCTGTCCAAGGTGGCGCCGGCGTTTGGCCGCGGCGAAAGCCTTGTGGTCGATGGCCTGCCGCTGGAGCTGGTGCTGGTCAAGAACCCCAGCGGTTTCCGGCTCGGCTTGAAATCATTCCCGGCCGCCGGGTACGCCACGATGATTGCGATCAATGACAATTACGCTGACGGCCGGGACATGTCCTGGCTGTGGGACGTCGAATTCGACACCCTCCGCGACGGCGGCGTGGACCAGCTCACGGGCTCCCGCGCCTACGACATGGCGTTGCGGCTGCAGTACGACGACGTCGCCATCGGTGCCGTCGACACGGAAATCGCGCCGGCACTGGCAGCGTTCATCCGCGGCGGCCAGGGCAAGCCGAAGAGGATCTTCTGCACCTACACGGCCATGCTGGCCATCCGCCGCGAGCTCTCCAAAATCACCACAGTGGAGGTGGTCTCATGACCCCCCGGTCCCCCGAAACCCCGCACGAACTCTCTTTTGGGCACGAACTTCCGCCCGAAGATTCCGCGGCCCCCAGCAAGGGAACCATCCGGGTCCTGCAGCTCTACCCGCGGGACATGAACATCTACGGCGACTGGGGAAACGCCCTGGTCCTCGCGCAGCGCCTGCGCTGGCACGGCTACACGCCGGAACTGCTCGAATACAACGTCGGTGACCAGTTCCCGGCAGACGTGGACCTGATTATCGGTGGCGGCGGACAGGACAGCGGACAGCTCGTGATCCAGGACGACCTCCTCTCCCGCGAGTCCACCTTGAAGCAGCTGGCCGAGGACGGCACCCCGATGCTCGTGATCTGCGGGCTGTACCAGCTCTTCGGGAAATTCTTCAAGACCCGGCTCGGCTCGGTCCTGCCTGGCATCGGCATCCTGGACGTGGAGACCCACGGCACCGACGAACGCCTGATCGGCAACGTCACCGTCGCCTCCCCCGAGTTCGGCAGCATCCTGGGCTATGAGAACCACAGCGGCCAGACCACACTGGGACCCGGCGTCGAACCGCTCGGAACCACCGCCAAGGGCACCGGCAACAACAGCACCGACGGCCAGGAAGGCGCCCGCTACCGCAACATCGTGGCGAGCTACCTGCACGGTTCACTGCTGCCCAAGAACCCGGCCCTCGCGGACTTCCTGATCACGACCGCCGTCGAACGCAAATACGGCAGCTTCACGCCGGGCACCCCGGACGACTCCTATGCGGTGCTGGCACGTGAACACGCCGCCCGCCGGCCCCGCTGACCCAGATGGCAGGCACTCCCGGCGGCACGATCCTGATTGGGCGCGACACCCCGGAGCGGGAGGACGTCCAGCAGCTTCTGGACGAGCACCTCGCTGACATGTACGCGACCTCCCCGCCGGAAAGCGTCCACGCCCTTGATCCCGCCGCACTGGCCGGACCGGGCATCAGCTTCTGGACCGCCCGGGAGGACTCACAGCTGTTGGGCTGCGCGGCGCTGAAACGCCTGGCTCCCGGCGACGCTGAGATCAAGTCGATGCGCACCGCGAATGCAGCCCGCGGGCGCGGCGTTGCCTCGGCGCTGCTCCGCCACCTCCTGGCGGAGGCCCGGCACAGCGGCTACCGGCGGTTGTTCCTGGAGACAGGGAGCCAGGCGTTTTTCGCTCCCGCGCGGCGGCTGTACGCGCGGCACGGCTTCACGGACTGCCCGCCGTTCGCCGGCTACGAGCCCGACCCCAACAGCGTCTTCATGACCCTCCAGCTCGACGCCGGGTAGCTGCGCGGGAGCTGTCCGCAGATGGACCGTGGGGCGCCGGCTAGCGGCCGGATACCGAAAGACTGCCCCCGGGCGCTGACCCTTGCATCGCCAAATCAAATTGCCCGACACGGCAAAACCCTCAATCCAACGTTTAGACCGGATTCCATTTTCGGAAACCAGTTCTGGCCAACGCTATTGGGACATTCCGGTTGCTTTTCTGTGAATGACAGCGGCATCTGGCGCACGTCTAATGGCGCTATTTAGCGCATCCCTTGCTGTAGGCTCCCATTCGAACCTAGGGGGATTGATGCTGAACTACTTTCGCGAGACGCAAGAGGCACGATTTGCGACCTCTGCACGTCGAATCTATGGCTTTATCTCTGCCGGCTTCGTGGCTGCAGTCATGGCATTGGTTTTTACGGGCCTCGCACCTATATGGATAGCCTGGGCGACATTCACCGTTTCTTGCGTTCTGGACGCTTTCCTGACTAGAAAGTGGATCAGAGAAGACGCACTCGAAGCCTATCGAGGCGGCCCCGGTCGAATTCGGTAGGCTGACGCCAACATTTACTTCGACACAAACAAAGCCACGTCCTAGAGCCGGAAGTGCTCGCTCGTAGAATTCCATCGACAAGCAGGCAAGGACCATTGATGACCAGGTTGAGTCGGTGAAGCCCTTGGTTCGGTGGGGTCCGGCCTATTTCGCCATGCAGGCGGTCGCCGGGCTCTGCTGGTGGATCGCGGTTTTCGTTTCGCCAATGGTGCGCGAGGCGGCCCTCGGTAATCTCGACCCGGTCGCGGTCGCGGTCTTCGACATTCCACTGTTCGTCATGGCCTCGGCCGTGGCGGCATTTGGCGTCAGGGTTGCCGCGGTAGTAAGTACCGGCTGGACGAGCTTCGTCGCGGTCGCACTGGCGGTGTACGCCACCATCACGACCGAAGCGGGCTGGGGTGTCCTGAGCATGGGTGCTGCAACCGCAGGTTCCCTGATCGCGCTCTGCCTCATCTTGCAAGGGCGCGTACCGATCGCATGGATCATCCGCGGTCCGTTCGCTTTCCGCCCCGCCGTCACCCGTCCGACCGCTGCCATCCACGTGGCTTCAACGTTCGGGCAAATCGTCCTCTTCTGGGGGTTCTTCCTGGCGGTGCTTCCCTTGGCGATAGCGTTTCTCGCAGAGCGCTGGGCGGTGGCGCTACCGTTTCCATCGTTTGCAGGTCCTATTGGCGTCGTGGTTCTCATACTCGCAAGTGCTCTTGGCGTCTGGTCGGCAGTTGTGATGTCGACCCTGGGAGATGGCACGCCGTTGCCATCGGCGATGCCCAACCGTCTGGTCATTGCGGGTCCGTATCGTTGGATTCGTAATCCGATGGCGGTCGCGGGCATTGTCCAGGGCGCCGCGATTGGCCTCATTCTGCAGTCATGGCTTGTCATCGCTTACGCGGTCGTGGGCTCGCTGGTGTGGAACTACGCCGTCAGGCCGCTTGAGGAATCTGATCTCCAGGAACGGTTTGGCGAAGAATTCCAGCAATACCGCGATGCGGTGCGCTGCTGGATTCCTAAAGTATCGAAGACTCAGCTCTCTTAGAGATTTCGAGGACGCTGCTAGTCGTCAATGACTGCGAGGCCCCGGCGTTTCAGGTCGGCGAGGCCATCTCGCATGGCCTGCAACTGATCGGGCGAGTGTCCTATGCAATCCACGAGTTCACCCACGACTTCCACCGGCTCCCGGGTCCGGTAAGACCGCGTCGGATTGCCGGGGAACTTCTTATCCGTCACGTTGGGGTCGTCTTCAAGGGCGCCCGTCGGTTCCACGATGTAGATCCGTCCACGGCCTTCCCCGGCGGCGAGTTCAGCCGCCCACGTTGCGGCATCCAAGGTTGCCGTCACGTACACGTGATTCGCTGTCCTTCCTTCTTCAAAGTTCGAGCCACGTCCGGGAATCAACAGGTCCCCCACCGCCAGGTCCGCCTTCGTCCCGTGAAACAGGGCCCCCGACTCGTGGACTTCGAATGGCTTGGGCTCGTTCGTCATGCACACCCCCTACGAGTTCGATTCGACATATTGGGCCGGTTGACCCGATGCAGCAAGAATGCTCCACGAAGGTAGCCACCGGCCCAGTCTGCCATTAGCGGGCCCGGACGAAGGCCAGGACGTCACGCGGCACCCGCCTGCTCGATCCCGCCCGGAGGTGGCCCCACCGCTCGTAGACGATCAGGGTGCAGTCGGGAATCAACCGCGCGGTCTCCTCCGCCACCACCCTCGGGAAGAACGCGTCCCGCCCTCCACGGAGCAGCAGGACGGGCGGACGAATGAACGGCAGCGCCGCCCGCGCATCGAACGCCAACCCGGCCCGCGCCTCCATAAGGACATCCGCGGCGGGGCACCCCGAGGAACCCAGCACGCGCCTGCCGACAACAGGTCCCAGCAGTTCCCGCAGCCAGCGGGTCCGCGGGCCCGGGAGCAGGTACTCGGCCAGGACAGTCCCGGCGCGGTCTGGGTCCCCGGCGGCGACGGCGGCGGCCATCCGGTTGTCCACGTCCTTGCCCCACGCGCTCAGCTCGGCGGCCGTGACCACCATGGCGATGTGCCCGAAGGACTGCGGATGGCGGGCGGCCAGGTATTGCCCGATCATCCCGCCGAATGACTCAGCCACCACCAGGTCGACCCGGCCGCCGAACTCCTCGGCGATCAGCGGAGCGTAGTCGTCCGCCATGTCTGCGATCGTGTGCGACGCCGGCATGTTCCGCCGGCGGGTGACCATCCAGATGGCGTACCCGGCCTCCCGGTAGGCAGCAAACTCCCACCGGAAACGTCCGCGCAACACCCCTTGGGGCACATCGCTCCCCGGTCCGCCCTGGACGAAGAGCAGGGACTTGGCACCCCGGCCCCACGTAAGGTATTCCATCCCGTTGCGGAATTCCCCGCTCCGCGTTGCCTGATCCCGCCGGTCTGCCCGCGCCCTCACAACGCCGGCTTACGGCGTTGTCACGGGCTGCCGCAGCAGTGCCGCGAATTCGGCCGGCCGGGTCACGGGCCACCAATGGCCGCTGTCGACCCGCGTCACGGTGACATCGTCCACCCACGATTCAAGCCCCTCCACGAGGGCCGGCGTGAGGAACGGATCCTTGAGCGGCACTACCACGTGGACGGGGACAGCCACCCGGGTTGGAACGGCCGGGTTCCGCCGGCCGCGGAAGTTCCTGCGGTACAGGGCCAGGCCGCGGACCGGATCGTTGCCGACGTCGCGCTTGGCCATCTTTTCGTACCGCCGGGTCAGGAACAGCCGCCAGGCGGCCTCCGGCAGGACCGGGACGAGGAACGCTCCGATATACCAGCTGCGCAGCAGTTGCCCGCCCAGCTGCGGCCAGGCCCCCGGTGTCCGGATGCGTCCACGGATCCAGCGGGAGAAGTGCCCCAGGTCAGGGCCGGAAATACTCGTGTAGCGGATGATCCGGCCGTCGGCCCGGGGGTCCTGGACGGCCGCCCAGCCCTGGATCGACCCCCAGTCGTGCCCCACCAGATGGACAGCCGGGGCGCCCACCCCGGCCAGCACGGCGAAGGCATCGTCCACGAGGGCCTTGAGCGAATAGTCCGCGTCCGGGCCGTGGACTGCGGACGCACCCGCGTTCCGCGTGTCGTAGGCCACCACGTGATGCGTCCGTGCGAGTTCGCGGATGGCCGGAAGGAACACCCGATGGTCATCGGGGTAGCCATGCACCAGGAGCAGGCTGGAGACCCCCGGGCCAGGCTCGGGGCCAAACTCAAACACGGCCAGCACCGCACCGGGCACGGCGACCGCCCGGCGCCGTTCGTTCAACGTCTCCATATGCTCCCCTACAGTTCCCGGAATTCAGCAGCCTGGCTCCGGGCGCGCCGGGCGCTCGCCGCCGCCATCCGGCGTCGGCCTCGCGGACCGGCAAGCCCCACAGGGCCCCATCCTACGTTGGGGGCAGTCACAACACACTGAGGCGAACGTTGAGAACCCGGGCCGTGCATGAAAGAGTCACGTCATGACCAATCCCCTCCTGAGCCCCAGCACCCTGCCCTACGGCCTGCCGCCCTTCGCGGACATCGAAGACGCGCACTACGCCGAGGCCGTTGAGGCCGGCCTGGCCGAGCACCTTGCCGAAATCCAGGCCATAGTGGACGACCCGGAGGCCCCGACCTTCGAAAACACGGCCTTGGCCATGGAGCGCTCCGGCCGGCTTCTGGAACGGGCTGCCGCGTCCTTTTTCACCCTCGTTTCCGCGGACGCCTCGGATACCATCCGGGATCTCGAGACCCGCCTGTCCCCGCTCTTTGCCGCCCACCAGGATGCCGTCTACCTCAACCGAGGGCTCTACGAGCACTTCGCGGCGTTGGACACAGCCGTCCTTGACCCGGAGTCCGCCCGGCTCGTGGAGGAATACCTCAAGGAGTTCCGGGCTTCCGGTATCCAGCTTGACGACGCGGGCCAGGAGCGCCTCAAGGACGTCAACGCCGAGCTTTCCCGGCTCGGCACCGAGTTCGGGCAGCGCTGCAAGGAAAGCATGAAGTCCGCTGCCCTGCTGATTGACGACGCCGGCGACCTCACCGGCCTGCCCGCCGACGACGTCGCCAGCGCGGCCGAAGCCGCCCGGACCGCCGGGCACGAGGGAAAGTTCCTGCTGACCCTGATCCAGCCGAGCAACCAGCCCGCCATGGCAGCGCTGGCGAACCGGGACGTCCGCCGGCGTCTCTACGAGGCCTCGATCGGCCGCGGCAGCGGCGGCGGCAGCCTCGACGTGCTCGATCTGGTCAAGGACATGGTCCGGCTCCGCGCCGAGAGGGCCAGCCTTCTGGGGTTCGCGAACTTCGCCGAACTCAGCGTGGACCGGCAGACGGCACCAGACTTCCAGGCTGTTCAGGCCATGATGGGCCGGCTGGCCCCGGCGGCCGTCCGCAACGCCGACGCCGAGGCGGAGGCGCTTGCCGAGGCCGCCGGCCATGCCCTCGAGGCCTGGGACTGGGCGTATTACTCGGCCAAGGTCAAGCGGGAGCGGTACGCCGTGGACGAGCAGGCCCTGCGCCCGTATTTCGAGCTGGACCGGGTTCTGAATGACGGTGTGTTCTTCGCGGCGAACGCCCTGTACGGCGTCACCTTCCACGAACGCACGGACCTCGCCGGCTACCACCCGGACGTGCGCGTCTGGGAGGTGAAGAATTCCGACGGGACGGACCTGGGCCTGTTCCTGGGCGACTACTACACGCGGGAGACGAAGCGCGGGGGCGCGTGGATGAACGCTCTCGTGGAGCAGTCCGGACTGCTGGACACCCGTCCTGTGGTGATCAACAACCTCAACATCTCCAAACCGCCGGCCGGCGAGCCCACCCTGCTGACGCTGGATGAACTCCGCACCACCTTCCATGAGTTCGGCCATGCCCTGCACGGCTTGTTTTCCGCCGTCACGTATCCGCGGTTCTCCGGTACCAACGTGCCGCGGGACTTCGTGGAATACCCGTCGCAGGTCAACGAAATGTGGATCATGTGGCCCGAGGTCCTGGCCAACTATGCGCGGCACCATGCGACCGGCGAGCCCCTGCCGCAGGAAACCGTGGACAAGCTCAACGCCGCGCAGCTCTGGGGCGAAGGCTTCGCCACCACGGAATACCTCGGCGCGGCCCTGCTGGACCTGGCGTGGCATGTCCTGGACGACTCCGATGTCCCGGAGGACGTCCTCGAGTTCGAAGCGAAGGCACTGGCCGCGGCCGGCGTGGCGCACAGCCTTATCCCGCCGCGCTACCGGACAGGCTACTTCCAGCACATCTTCGCCGGCGGCTGGTACGCCGCCGGCTACTACTCCTACATCTGGAGCGAAGTGCTGGACGCCGACACTGTGGAATGGTTCAAGGAAAACGGCGGCCTCAGCCGCGCCAACGGCGATTTCTTCCGGGCCGAACTGCTGTCCCGCGGCAACAGCCGGGACCCGCTGGAGTCATTCCGCGCCTTCCGCGGCCGGGACGCGGATCTCGGGCCGCTGCTGAAGCGCCGCGGCCTGGACTGACCCTTCATCGATTGCTCCGTAACCGCCGTTTTGAGACCTCATAAGGGCAGTTACGGAGCAATCGACGGGGAAACAAACGACGGCGGCGAGTCACCTGAGAAAGGTCACTCGCCGCCGTCGGGGTTAAGGGTTTACTGCCGTTACCAGCCGCGCTCGGCGAGGCGGTGCGGCTGCGGGATTTCGTCGACGTTGATGCCGACCATGGCCTCGCCCAGGCCGCGGGAGGCCTTGGCGATCTCGTCCGGGTCGTCGAAGAAAGTGGTGGCCTTCACGACGGCGGCGGCACGCTGGGCCGGGTTGCCGGACTTGAAGATGCCGGAGCCGACGAACACGCCGTCGGCGCCGAGCTGCATCATCATCGCGGCGTCGGCCGGGGTGGCGATGCCGCCGGCGGTGAACAGCACCACCGGGAGCTTGCCGGTGGCGGCAACTTCCTTGACCAGTTCGTACGGCGCCTGCAGCTCCTTGGCCGCGACGTAGAGCTCGTCCTCGGCCATGCCGGCGAGCTTCTTGATCTCGGCGCGGATCTGGCGCATGTGCGTGGTGGCGTTGGAGACATCGCCGGTGCCGGCCTCACCCTTGGACCGGATCATCGCCGCGCCCTCGTTGATGCGGCGCAGGGCCTCACCGAGGTTGGTGGCACCGCAGACGAACGGAACGGTGAACTTCCATTTGTCGATGTGGTTGGTGTAGTCGGCCGGGGTCAGAACCTCGGACTCGTCGATGTAGTCCACGCCAAGGGACTGCAGGACCTGCGCCTCGACGAAGTGGCCGATCCGGGCCTTGGCCATGACGGGCACGGACACGGCCGCGATGATCTTGTCGATCATGTCGGGATCGGACATGCGGGACACGCCGCCCTGGGCGCGGATGTCGGCCGGAACGCGTTCCAGCGCCATCACGGCCACGGCACCGGCGTCTTCGGCGATGCGGGCCTGCTCGGCGTTGACGACGTCCATGATGACGCCGCCCTTGAGCATCTCAGCCATGCCGCGCTTGACGCGGCTGCTGCCCGTGACGTTCTTCGCGGACGCGCCGGCTTCGCTGCTTACATCAGGTGTAGACACAAAAACCCCTATGGGTAGATAGATGACCTCGCCGGGGCGCGGACGGCACGTAAATGCCGTGTCTCGCACACACCGGATTACCGGATCCATTGGCCGGTAAAACTAATACTATCCCCCGGCCGGGGCACGGCAGAATTCGAGTTACAGCAGCCGAATCTCGCGTGGGGCCGGGGAATCGGCGCGTCCGCCGGGGCGCCGTGCGGCGCCGTCAGACGGAATGTTCTGTGGCGGTACCTTCGGGTTCCTCCAGCGACTGGCGGTGGACCGTCACGATGCGCTGGACCACTGTCACCAGGCTCGCGATCGCGAGGAGGCAGAGCGTCACGAACAGCACGACGACGGGCAGGCCCAGGCCCGTAAGTCCCGTGACCACCAGCACGGACACGAGGCGCTCGGCGCGCTCGGCGATGCCGACGTTGGCGTGAAAGCCCAGGGCTTCCGCCTTGGCCCGCGCGTAGGAGACCACCATGCCGAGCACGAGGCAGACGATGGCGGCGACGGCGATGGGCGGGTTGGCGCCGCCGGTGAAGAACCAGACGGCGAGGCCGGCGAAGAGGGCGCCGTCGGCCACGCGGTCCAGGGTGGAGTCCAGGAAATTGCCCCATCGGCCGCCGCGATGCTGCATCCGGGCCATGATGCCGTCGATGACGTCGGAGAAAATGAACGCCGTGATGAACACGGTTCCCCACAGGAGCTGACCGAGCGGGTAGAACACGAGGGCGCCGATCACCACGCCGAGGGTGCCGACCACCGTCACGGCGTCGGGAGACACCCCGATCCTCAGCAGCCAGCGGGCAACCGGAGAAAACAGGGCGGTGAAGAAACCCCGGGCGTGCCTGTTAAGCATCCTTCTCCCCGGTTGTTTCCTGCTGCGCGGGCATTTCCTGCGGCCACGCGTCAGCCACCTGCTGGCGGACCTCGCCGAGGGTCTGCGTGATCGCCTTGGTCTGCGCAATGATGGGGAAGAAATTCCCGTCCCCGCCCCAGCGCGGCACCACATGCTGGTGCAGGTGGCCGGCGATGCCTGCCCCGCCGGCGACACCCTGGTTCATGCCCAGATTGAAACCGGAGGGGTTGGCGACTTTGCGCAGCACCCGCATTGCTGTCTGGGTCAGTTCGGCGAATTCCGCCGTTTCCTCGACCGTGAGATCCGTGTAGTCGGGGATGTGCCGGTAGGGGCAGATAAGCAGGTGGCCCGGGTTGTACGGAAACAGGTTCAGCACCACGTAGCTGGTCCTGCCCCGGTACACGATCAGGGAGTCCTCGTCCCCCCGCTCGGGTGCGACGCAGAAAGGGCAGTCGTCCGGGTTCTGGAACTGCTGCTGGCCGCCCTTGATGTACGCCATCCGGTGCGGGGTCCACAGGCGCTGGAAAGCGTCCGGGACCCCGGCCAGGCCGAAGTCGTCCGTCACGGCGTGGTCGCCCGGATACTCCGGCCCGGCCCCTGTGGTTTCCTGCACGCGCTGCCCTTCCGTCTGCCTAGCTGGTCCGGTTTCGGACAGCGTCGACGATCCGCTGGACGGCCTCGGCCACGGGCACGCCGTTGTCCTGGCTGCCATCGCGGAAGCGGAAGGACACGGCTCCTGCCTCGGCGTCGTCTCCGCCGGCGATCAGCACGAACGGGATCTTGTCCTTGCTTGCCGTGCGGATCTTCTTCGGGAATCGGTCCGAGGAAATATCCACCTCGGCGCGGATACCGGCCGCCTTGAGCTGGTCCACGACGTCGAACATGTAGTCGTTGAAAGCCTCCGCCACCGGGATGCCCACCACCTGCACGGGCGCCAGCCAGGCGGGGAAGGCACCGGCGTAGTGTTCGGTCAGCACGCCCATGAAGCGCTCCACCGAGCCGAACAAGGCGCGGTGGATCATCACGGGCCGCTGCCGGGTGCCGTCGGCGGCCTGGAACTCGAGCTCGAAGCGTTCGGGCAGGTTGAAGTCCAGCTGGATGGTGGACATTTGCCAGGTGCGGCCGAGCGCGTCCTTGGTCTGGACGGAAATCTTGGGGCCGTAGAACGCGGCTCCGCCCGGATCCGGGATGAGCTCAAGCCCGGAGGCTTCTGCCACCTCGGCCAGGGTGCGGGTGGCTTCCTCCCACGTGGCGTCGTCGCCCACGAACTTGTCTTCGTTCTTGGTGGAGAGCTCGAGGTAGAAGTCGTCCAGGCCGTAGTCCTTGAGCAGGCCGAGGACGAAGTTCAGCGTGGTGGTGAGCTCGTCCTTCATCTGCTCGCGGGTGCAGTAGATGTGGGCGTCGTCCTGGGTCATGCCCCGGACACGGGTCAGGCCGTGTACCACGCCGGACTTCTCGTAGCGGTAGACCGAGCCGAATTCGAAGAGCCGCAGCGGCAGTTCGCGGTAGGAGCGTCCGCGGGACCGGAAGATCAGGTTGTGCATGGGGCAGTTCATCGGCTTGAGGTAGTAGTCCTGGCCAGGCTTGCGGACCGTGCCGTCCTCGTTCAGCTCCGCGTCGATGTGCATCGCCGGGAACATGCCCTCCTTGTACCAGTCCAGGTGGCCTGAGACTTCGTAGAGGTGGCCCTTGGTGATGTGCGGGGTGTAGACGAAATCGTAGCCGGCATCCACGTGGCGCTGGCGGGAGTAGTCCTCCATAGCCTTGCGGATAATGCCGCCCTTGGGATGGAAGACCGGCAGGCCCGAGCCGAGCTCGTCCGGGAAGGAGAACAGGTCCAGCTCCGCGCCGAGTTTGCGGTGGTCACGGCGCTCGGCCTCGGCAATGCGTTCCTGGTAGGCCTTGAGGGCGTCCTTGGTGGGCCAGGCGGTGCCATAGATGCGCTGCAGCTGCTGGTTGTTCTGGTTGCCCAGCCAGTAGGCGGCCGAGGACCGGGTCAGCGCGAAGGCGTTGGAGATCAGTTTGGTGTTCGGCAGGTGCGGGCCGCGGCACAGATCGCACCAGATGCTGTCCCCGCTCTTGCGGTCCACGTTGTCGTATATGGTGATGTCGCCGGCCCCGACCTCGACGTTGACGCCCTCTCCGGCGTCGGCGGCGTCGTTCTTCTTCCCCAGGAGCTCGAGCTTGTAGGGCTCGTCCTTCATCGCCTCGCGGGCCGCGTCCTCGGATACTACGCGGCGGACGAACTTCTGGTTCTGGTTGATGATCTTCTGCATCATCTTTTCGAGCTGGCGGAGGTCTTCCGGGGTGAACGGTTCCGCGACGTCGAAGTCGAAGTAGAAGCCGTCCGTGATGTAGGGGCCGATGCCGAGCTTCGCGTCGGGACGCAGCTGCTGCACGGCCTGGGCCATGACGTGGGCCGTGGAGTGGCGCAGGACGTTGAGCCCGTCCGGGGTATCAATGGTGACGGCCTCGACGGAAGCGTCCTCGGGAAGGGGCTGGTCCAAGTCCTTCAACTCGCCGTTAACGCGGGCCACAACGACGTCACGGCGCTCAAAGAAGAGTTCCGCGCCGGTGGTCCCGGTAGTCACCTTGGTCTCTTCGCCGTCGACGATAAGGGTGATCTGCTGGGCATCTGACACGGGTGTCTCCTATTCAAAGTTAAGGCTTCGTAGCTTGTGGCGTACGGGGACCACAGCCAGCCTCGTCCATGCTATCGGTTTCTCCAGAGGCCAACCAACGCGCCACAAAGCAGCCCCAGCCCAGCCGCCGCCCAGCGGCGGCTCCCGCGGCGGCCGCTCCGACGGGAGCTCAGCCGCCCAGCCCGGTGATGGCGAGGTTTCTGCTGATCCCGTCTAGGGGGCCGGGCAGGTCCGGCTCGTGCTGGCCGGTGGCGCCGGCAACGGATTCCGGGAACGGCAGGGTCTCCGGGCGGCTGAGGTCCCAGGCCATGCTGGCGCTGATGCTGATCCCCCGCGGCCCGGTCCGGCGTGTGGTGCCGCGGATCAGCAGCAGGCGGGTCCCGAACAGCAAGGATCCGGACTGCTCCTGCGCTTCGTGGAAGAAGACCGAATCCACGCAACCTGTGCCGTCGTCGATGCTGATGAACACCACCCTCCGGCCCCCGCGCATGGGCGGTGTCTGGGTGGCCACCCGGACCCCGGCAACCAGCACCTCCGCGCCGTTGCGCAGTCCCAGCAGCTTGTCCGCGGTGGTGACGCCGAGCCGTTCCAGCAGCGGGCGGTGGCTGGTCATGAGGTGCTCGCTGACGTCCACGGCCATCAGGTCAAGTTCCGCCCGGACGTTGTCCACCATGCTGGGCGCGGGTAGCATCGCCTTCAGGTTCTTCAGTTCCACGTCCCCCAGCGGCAACGCCAGCTGGCCCTCAATGACCTCTGCGCCCTTCCGCAAGGGCCGGGCCTGCAGTTTCTGCAGGTGCTGGACCAGGTCCGCCCGGTTGGCGGCTCCCCCGGAGGCCCGGTGCAGCGAGTCGAAGGCGCCCAGCTGGGCCAGGCGCTGGATGCTGGGCCTGCTTAGCCGCGACCGGGCGCGCAGGTCCGCCAGGGAGTCGTAGGGCTGGCCAGCCACTATCCGTTTCAGCTCGGCGCCGGAGAGCCCGAAGATGCCGTTCAGGCTTAGCCGGATGCCCAGCCTGCCCCGGTCCGGCCCGGATTCCACCCACTCCACCCGGTACTCGGCCTGGCTTCGGTTGATGTCGAGGGGAAGGATGGGGATCCCCAGCCGGCGGGCCTCGGCCACGAGCAGGCGTTTGGGGTACATGCCGGGGTCGTGTTCCCAGAGTCCGGCGAGGAAGGCCTCCGGGTGGTGCGCCTTGAGCCAGGCCGACTGGTAGGTGGGCACGGCGAAGGCGGCTCCGTGGGCCTTGCAGAACCCGAAGCTGCCAAAGGCCTTCAGCGTGCCCCAAACCTTGTCCACCACCTCGGGACTGTAGTTCCGGGCCCGGGCCTCCTTCCGGAAGAACTCCTCCACCTTGGCTTCGAGCACCTCGTTGCCCAGCGCCCGGCGGAACTCGTCGGCGCGCGCCAGCCCGCACCCGGTCATGACATCGAAGGTCTTGAGGATTTGTTCGTGGAAAACCGTGACCCCGTGGGTTTCCTGGAGGACCGGTTTGAGGTCGGGATGTGGATAGACCTCGGGGGCGAACCCGTGCCGGTGCTCCAGGAAGGGCCGGACCATGTCGGATTTCATCGGGCCTGGCCGGAACAGCGAGATGTCAATGATGAGATCGTTGAACTCCCGGGGCGCCATCTTGCCGATCAGTTCGCGCTGGCCCGGGGATTCGATCTGGAAACAGCCCAGGGTGTGGGTGCTGCGGATCAGCTCAAAGGTTGGCTCATCATCAAGCGGGACCGCGTTGAGGTCGATGTGCCCGTCCTCGGCTATGTAATCCGGACCGGTCCCATCCGGGCCGGCCGGATGCGCGCCGGCGGCCACCACCTCGGCCTTGGAGGGGTGGAGCCGGATCACTTCCCGGACGGCGAACGCCATGGCGCTCTGCATCCGGACACCCAGGACATCGAGTTTGAGCATGCCCATGGGGTCCATGTCGTGCTTGTCGAACTGGCTCATGGGCAGGCCCAGGCCGCTGGGCTGCACGGGGGTGCGGTCCAGCAAGGTGGCATCGCCGAGGATGACCCCGCACGGATGCATGGAGATGTGCCGGGGCAGCCGGTCCAGCCGCTCCGTGAGGTCCACCAACAGGTCCAGCTGCTGGTTTTCGGTGAAGCCGCGTTGCTCCACCCGGTCCGCGAATTCCTTCAGCTCGGGTTTCTCCACGAGGGCTTCGCGGAAGTGCCGGGCCGAGAACCGCCACAGCTGCTTGGCGATCTCCCCGACCTCACCGTCGTCCATGCCCAGGGCCAGTCCGGCGTCGCGCACGGCACCGCGAGCGCGGTAGCCGTTCTGCATGCTCATCAGCGTGACGCGTTCGGCTCCGAAGCGCTCAAAGATCTTCCGGTAGACGTTGTGCCGTTCGGCGCTTTCAACGTCGATGTCGATGTCGGGCAGCGTGGCGCGGTCGCGGGAGAGGAAGCGTTCAAAAATGAGGTCATGCTGGAGCGGGTTCACCTGGCTGATGTCGATCAGGTAGTTGACCAGGCTGGAGGCGCCCGAACCGCGCGCGGCCGCCCGCACGCCCAGGGCCAGGATCATCCGGGAGACCTCCGCGACGGTCAGGAAGTAGGAGGCGAAGCCCAGCGAGTCGATGATCCGGAGCTCGTGCTGCAGCCGGTTTCGCATCTGCTGTTCTCGCTGACCGGAGATTCCCGGGAAGCGGCGGCCGATGCCGGCCTCGCAGCGCAGGGTCAGTTCGGCGAGCGCGTCGCCGTCGATCCCGATCACGGATGCTTCCGGAACCACTGGCTGTTTCCAGCCCATGTCGGCCACAGGATCCATCCGGCAGCGGTCCGCGAGCGCCTCGGTCTGGGCCAGGAGCCGTTTAAGGTCCGCCGTGCCGTAGCCGGCGGCGTGGATGATCTCCTTGCCCAGCTGCAGCATCTGGGCCGCGGATTTGAGCCAGCCCTGACCATTGGGCTGCAGCAGCGGGGCGGCGGAGAGCTCGGGGAGGGATTTAAGCGTCCGGGCCGAGTCCAGCACATCGGCGGTGGCCGCGCCGTCCTCGGCCACATACCGCACGGCGTTGCTCAGCACGGCGGGCACCCCGTGCTCTGCTGCGAGCTTGAGCATGCGCACCGCGTGGGCGGTGCTCAGCGGTTCCCCGGGCGGGCTGAGCTGGGACACCACCTCGGCCGCCAGGGTCCCGGGGGGCATGGCGTCCAGCCAGCGTTTGAACAGGGTGCGGGGGCGCAGGTAGCGCCGGCCGCCCATGGCCCGGCCGACGTCGGAGTCCGGGCCGATCAGCACTGTCAGGACCGGCTGCAGGGTTTCGGGGTGCAAGGTGCGGGAGGCCAGCTCCGCCCGGGTGACGGCCACTGGCACCGCTCCCCCGGCCTTGCCCGTGGTGCGGGCATGGGCGTCGGAAATCAGCCGGCACAACGCCCGGTAGCCGGCGCCGTTGTTGTGTCCGTGCGCCAGCACGACGACGCGTCCCCCTAGCTGGGTGCGGAGGTCGCCGTCGTCGTCAAAGACCGCAAGGTCCACCCCGACGATCGCATCCAGCCCGGCGGCCATGCACGCCTTCAGGTGCTTGACGGTGCCGTACAGCCCATCCCGGTCCGTGCAGGCCAGCGCAGTGGCGCCGTCTGCGGCGGCCGAGGCGGCCAGTTCATCCGGCCAGGAGACGCCATAGTGGGCGCTGAAGGCGGTGGAGACGTGCAGATGGGTGAAGTTCATGCTGTTTTGGGCTTCCGGAGGGGCTGCAGTGCGTCGTGGATCCTCAGGAGCCGCCACCGGCCGCTGCCGACATGCCGGGTCAGGTCAAGGGTGAGGGGGGAGTCCGCGGCGTTGTTCCCGGCGGCACGCACCTGGACCCGCCAGATCTCGTGATCCACCAGCCCCGGACCGCTCCCGAGCGGCGCCCGGCTTTCCTCCGCCCACCACTGCCGGCGCTCATACCAACGGACGGGTTCCGCGCAGACCGTGTAGCGCCGGCCGGCCCAGTCGAGGCGCAGGGGCTGGCCTGCGGGCGTGCAGACGACATCCACAGACTCGCTGAACATGCCCACGTTGCCTCCCGACCCAATCCGGGCTGGAGCCGGCCCAGTCCCCGCTTCTGCTAGCGCTTCTGCTCGCCGTACTTCTAGCCGTATTGCTAGCACTACGAATTCATACTCGAACATATCTTCGAATAAAACCAGTCTACGTCGGAGAGGCCACAAAACCCAGATCGGGGGTGGACGGACGCAGATGCAGGTAGCAGGATTGAGCCATGAGCTCCCATATCGCACTCCTGAAGCACGTAAAGATCGCCGCCAAGAATTCAACCTTGGTGGCGACCTTTGATATAGACGGAAATATCCCGGGGCAAGGCGCCTACGTGGTGGGTCTACTCGCAGCCGGGCCGGACTACTCCCATCAGCGGAGACTGGGCATTGAGTTCATGAACGGCGAGGCCGTTTCCTTCTACTACTTCAACCATGACGGCACGGAAGAGAACTTCGACCTCAAGGGCGTGGAACACTCAGGAAACACGATCACCGGAAACTTTCCCATCGCGACTGTGCTGGGCCTGCCCAAGGGCCACCTCATGACGGCGTTCAGCGATTGTGACGGCCGGGACTACCAGGCCAACGTGCCGGTCGAAGAGTCTCTCTAGGCACCTTCCGACAGGCCCCTGCTAGGAGGTGGACTTGTACACTTCCAGCTCGAGGGTGATGAAGGCGTCGATCATGGCCCGGTACGTCTTCTCGACGAGTTCGACGTCGATGTCCTTGTGTTCCGCCGTGGCGCGGACGTGTTCGATGACCCGCTCCACCCGCCCGGGCGCACGGACCTCGGCGCTGTCCGCCTTGAGGGTTCCGGCGATCCGGATCAGCCGTTCACGGCGCCCGATCAAGGACACGATCTGCTCGTCCACCTCGTCAACAGCCACCCGCACGGCGGCGAGCTGTTCCCGGTCGGCCTGGGCGGCCTTGTCGTCTGCGTGATTTGTGGGCATGTGCATGACAGTATCGAAAGATGCAGCCACGAGTCGACTTAATTTCGCTGGGTGTCCGCAGTGTTGACGCCTCACGCCGCTTTTACGTTGATGGCCTCGGATGGCCGGTCCACCGGGAAGTCCCCGGCGAGGTGCTCTTCATCCAGGCCAACTACGGCCTCATCCTCTCGCTCTGGGACGCGGGACAAATGCAGTCCGAAGCGGCCACCGATCCCCCTGCCGGCATTGCGTGCATCACGCTCAGCCACAACCTGGCCAGCACGGCGGAAGTCGACTGGGTGATGGCCGAAGCCGAGACCGCAGGAGCCCTCATCGTCGCGGCGCCGAAGACCCAGCCCTGGGGCGGCTACACCGGCTACTTTGCCGATCCCGACGGCTACCGCTGGGAGGTCGCCTTCAACCCCGGCTGGGCGGTCGACGGCGGCGGCAAAGTGACGCTCTGACCAGAGAGTTCAGGCGTCACGGGAAGCGACTCCCTAGAACAGGCTCCCTACCGGCTGGATGAGTTCCGGCGAGTCATTCTTGACGTTCCCGACGGCGGTGCCGACGGCGTCAATCTTCCAACCTTCCGCGACGTCGTGCGCCCCGGCCCGGACCAGGTCCACG
Source organism: Arthrobacter sp. ok362 (assembly GCF_900102785.1). Lineage (GTDB taxonomy): Bacteria > Actinomycetota > Actinomycetes > Actinomycetales > Micrococcaceae > Arthrobacter. Next base: position 128,012 of record NZ_FNGC01000012.1, on the reverse strand, counting down.
AGTCCGGCCGCGTCATCGGCCTGCGGGTCCAGCCACGTCTGCATGGTCTCGCGGTTCATGGGCAGCGGAACCCTGTCATGCAGCGCGGTCAGCTCGGCCAGCATTCCCCCGGCGTAGCCCTCCGGCGGTGAGTCGGTGGTCATGATCGAGGTCGAGAGCATCCAGCGCTCCGGGTCGCCCTCCGCCTTGGACGGATCCCTCCACCATTCATAGAGTCCCGCGAAGACAATGGGGTGCCCGTCCGTGGGATGGACGTAGTAGGGCTGCTTGCTGCGGCCCTCGCCCTTCCACTCGTAGTAGCCGTCCGCCGGGACGGCACAGCGACGGGAGCGGGTGGCTTTCCGGAAGGCGGGCTTCTCCAGCACCGTCTCGCTGCGGGCATTGATCATCTTTGACCCTATTCCCGGGTCCTTGGCCCAGGAGGGCACCAGACCCCAGCGCGCAATGTGCAGTTGGCGCACCGGCTCTCCGTCCACCAGCCGTTCGAGCAGGATCGGCACATCCGCCGTCGGGGCCACGTTCCACGACGGCGGAATCGCGATCTCATCTTCCAGCCCGGCGTCGAATTCGGCCAGCAGGTCTCCGACGGCCCGGGCCATCACGTAGCGTCCACACATGGCACCAGCATGCCACCGCACCCATTCCATGTCATCCGCCCCCTGGCTCCGCCACGCGCCTGCGGGAATAGCAGGCTCCGGGGTACGGTTGTTTGCAGTGACGTACGACTTCAGTGGGCGCCCGGCCCTACACGCCGGCCCCAACCACAAGCTTGAGGAGAACTTCGTGGACTTCACCCCCGAATCCGGCACCATCACCATGTTTTCGACCACGTGGTGCGGCTACTGCAACCGGTTGAAGAAGCAGCTGGACGCGCAGGGCATCGGGTACACCGAGATCAACATCGAGGAAGTCGAAGGCACGACCGATCTCGTCGAGCAGCTCAACGGAGGCAACCGCACCGTCCCCACGGTGCTGTTCCCGGACGGCACCGCCGCCACCAATCCCTCCGCAGCAGAGGTCAAGAGCCGGCTCGCCGCCTAGTCCCTTCCGGTATCCAAGGACAACACCAAACCACGACGGCGCGGCCTCCCAAGGGCCGCGCCGCCGCCCGTTGTGCCAGTAAGTTGTGCGAGAAATCCGCGTTCAGAGCAGAGGAGCTTGTTTCATGGTCCATAAAGTCAAGGCCGCAGTAGTCCGTACCAAGAATGCCGACGTCACCCTGGAGACGATCCTGGTGCCGGACCCCGGCCCCGGCGAGGCCCTCGTGGACATCCTCACCTGCGGCGTCTGCCACACCGATCTGCACTACAAGCAGGGCGCCATCAACGACGACTTCCCCTTCCTGCTCGGCCACGAGGCCACCGGTGTTGTCAGCGCCGTGGGGCCGGACGTCACCGAGGTTGCCCCCGGTGACCGCGTGGTGCTGAACTGGCGGGCCGTCTGCGGCGAGTGCCGTGCCTGCCGCCGCGGCCAGCCGCAGTACTGCTTCAACACGCACAACGCCACCCAGAAGATGACCCTGGAGGACGGCACGGAGCTGACGGCCGCGTTGGGCATCGGAGCCTTCGCCGAAAAGACCCTCGTGGCCGCCGGCCAGTGCACCAAGGTGGACCCCGACGCCGATCCCGCCGCCGTCGGCCTGCTCGGCTGCGGCGTCATGGCAGGCATCGGCGCGGCGATCAACACCGGAAACGTCCAGCGCGGCGATTCGGTGGCAGTGATCGGCTGCGGCGGAGTGGGAGTGGCGGCCGTCGCCGGCGCGGCGCTCGCCGGCGCCACCACCGTGATCGCCGTCGACATCGACGCCAAGAAGCTCCAGCGCGCCAAGGAGCTCGGCGCCACCCACACGGTGGACTCCTCCGCCGTCGACCCCGTGGAGGCAATCCGCGAACTAACCGGCGGTTTCGGCGCCGATGTGGTGATCGACGCCGTCGGCCGCCCGGAAACGTACAAGCAGGCCTTCTACGCCCGGGACCTCGCCGGCACGGTGGTCCTGGTGGGCGTGCCGAGCCCCGAGATGACGCTGGAACTGCCGCTGCTGGACGTGTTCGGCCGCGGCGGGTCGCTGAAGTCCTCCTGGTACGGCGACTGCCTGCCCTCGCGCGACTTCCCCACACTCATCAGCCTCTACCGGCAGGGCAAGCTGGACCTGGACGCCTTCGTGACCGAGCGGATCACGATCGAGCAGATCGAGGAAGCCTTCTCGAAGATGCACGCGGGCGCGGTGCTGCGCTCGGTGGTGGAGCTGTGAGCGTCCGGATCGACCGGCTGGTCACCTCCGGGACGTTTTCGCTCGACGGCGGGACGTGGGACGTTGACAACAACGTCTGGATCCTCGGGGACGACGCCGAATGCGTCATCATCGACCCGGCCCACGATCCCGCTGCCGTCGCCGCCGCTGTCGCCGGCAGGAAGGTCACGGCGATCCTGCTCACGCACGGCCACGATGACCACATCCGCGCCGTGGGCCAGGTCCGCACGCTCGTGAACGCGCCCGTGTACCTGAACCGGGATGACTGGATGCTGTGGGAGCGGGTGTTCCCCGGCACCGAGCCGGACCACGCCATTGCCGACGGCGACACGTTCGACGTCGCAGGGGCGAGTCTGGTGGCACTGCACACCCCCGGGCACTCGCCGGGGTCCGTGTGCTTCCTTCTCGAGGGCGAAGGCACAGAATTGGAAAACACTGTGTTTAGCGGGGACACGCTGTTCAAGGGCGGCCCGGGAGCGACCGGACGTTCCTTCAGTGACTTCCCTACCATCATCGAGTCCATCCGGACCCGGCTCCTGCCACTCCCCGCGCACACGGCGGTCCGGACCGGGCACGGGGATCCGACGACGATCGGCGCCGAGGCCCCGCACCTTGAGGAATGGATCGCGCGGGGGCACTGACCGCGATCCCGTTCCGCCCAAGTCGGATTCGTGGGGACCTGGACCGCACGGGCGGGTCCGGGTCCCCCGAATCGCGGCCGCCGGGTACTAGGCTGTGAGGCCATGAGACCAAACCCCAGCATGGACCCGGACACCTTCACTGCGGACACGCGGACCCAGTTCGATGCCTTCCTCGATGAGCATCGTGCGGATCTGCGCGCCTGCCTCGACGGGCTGACCGAGCAGGAGGCCCGGGCATCCCTGGTCCCGTCAAGGACCACTCTCCTGGGGCTTCTCAAGCACGCCACCGTCGTGGAAAAGGTCTGGTTTGACGAGGCCATCACGTGCAGGACGCGGCAGGAAATCGGCATTCCGGCCACGCCCGATGAATCGTTCGTCCTCGAGGCGGACGACACCATCGCGGGCCTCCAGGCCGCCTACCTCCAGGCCTGCCAGGATTCACGCCGTCGGGCCGCTTCCCTCGATCTTGACGACCTTGTCAAGGGCAACCGGCGCGGTCCGCTGCCCCTGCGGTGGGTCTATCTGCACATGCTCAGGGAACTCGCCCAGCACTGCGGCCACGCGGACATTCTGCGTGAACAGATCCTCGCGGCGCGCTCCTGACGGCGCCGGCCGCTCGGGCGTCTCCTACAGGTCGAAGCGTGAGCGAACATCTGTTGTGCCGGCGATCGCAGCAACGATGGATGACGCGACCTCGCGCACCTTGGTGTTGCGGGCGTTGGAGGCTTTGCGGAGCAAAGTGAATGCCTCGTCCGGGCGGCACCTGTTCTGGGCCATGACCACGCCGATGGCCATGTCGATGACCGTACGTGATTTCATGGCCGACTCGAGGTCATCGCGGGCCTCTTGGAGCCGGCCGATCCGCAAGGCAAGACGTAAGGGCATTGAGACCTGCCGGGCGAAGTCTTCTGCGGTGAAGATTTCGCTCTCCGTAAATCCGGAACGGTGCGTGGCGTAGAAGCTCAGGGCGGCCCGGCATCCGTCGTCCAGACCGATGGGGACCGCCAGGACGGCAACGTATCCCCGTTCCGCTGCCGCTTGACCGAAGTCTGGCCACCGGCTCTCGCGCGCCACGTCCCTGACATATACGGTGCGTGCTCCGCTCATGGCGGTGATGCAGGGGCCCTCGCCGGCCTCGGCCTGGAGCTCTTCGAGTTCAAATGTCCTCTGGCTGCCGGCACCGGTCGCGGCGGGTCGCTTAGGCCTCGCGACAGTTACGGCGCAGATGACTGCCCGCTCCGCGTGGGATAGCCCAATGGCTGTGTGTTGGGCCAGTTCGCCCAGAAATTCGTCCAGGTCCTCGCTGGACAGCACGAGGTCCTGAAGCTCCTCCGCGGTCCTGCCAACAAAACGCTGCCCTGCAAGTTCCACTCATGCTCCTTCCGGCCGCATGCCCCCAAATAGTATTACATTGCGGGCAATAAGGCGGGACGGGACATAGTGCCCGGCATTGGCGGCAGGTCCAGATTGTCCCGCGGAGGCAGGGGTTTACGTCATCCGTGGTGGCCGGCCACGTGCCCGATGGGTCCGCGCCTCGCGATCAGCCTGACTGGTCCGCGCCCTCAGGCGCCAGCAGAATACCGGGCATGCTTTGCACTATGAGTGCGTGTCAGCGCGGATGCGGCCACCCCCGATTCGTTTCTCACGGGCCGCATCCGCGCTGGTCTCTGGGAAGCCTGGACCCGGCTTTTGGTCCTGCTTGCCTGGCCGCCCTCGCCGAAGTCGACGGCGTGATCGCGCCCCGACCACATTCAGGCGCCACTCGCGGCGCCGGCCGCGCCCCCGCAGTTCCGTGTTGATGATCCGCAGGAGCTCGGACGCTGCAACTTCATCTGCCGGTTCCTGGCTATGCGCCAGCTCCCGCCGAAGCTGCGGGAGGTCACCAGTAGGCACCTGCGGCCAGTGCCGGAACGTGTAAAAGATCCTGCTGCCCGGCCGCCGCGACCCAGTGCCGATCACGCGGCCCCACCCCAACCGGGCTCCCGCGGCGGGGCGCGAACGAAAGTCGGCCGGCCGGCTGCCGTGGGGGTTCTCAAGCCTGAAACCGCGAGCAGGGCGGCGACGCTGCGGGAGGCCATGTAGCCGAGAGGCTTCAGGGCGGCCGCCAGAGAGTCCGCATCGGCAGTGACGGTGACATCGACTCTGGTGGGCATGAGGCAGGAACTCCCGCAATGAGGTAGGCGGCCTCTTCCTGACCAAATTCAGAATAGCAATTGCATTAGCCGCACAAAAGGAAAAGAGAGTAACAAATCAGATGCGACTTTTCGTGACGCAGGCCTCTGGTTCCCCGTCTTGCGTAGCCCGAACCGTGTCGGGGTCCGAGACCCTAGGCTGGGCACATGGAACCCATCGGGGACGTTGAATGCGGCCACTGGCTGCCTCCACTTCTGGACCGTTCCGCGAGGGACATGCACTGCGTGGTGCCGCACGGATATGAGGCCTACGCCCGCGTGTTTCACCCCGCGACGCGGGACAGGCCAGCCGGCACCGGCACCTGGCACGGACACGACAGGCCAACTTCTTCGGCGATCGACGTCGAACATGTCTCCTGGTCCTGCGTTGCCAAAGCCTTCGGCACGTCCATGCATCCGCTGGCCCAGTTTCACCGCATAACCGGACCGCAGTCCGCGGAATACCGCGAAGTGATCGACGCCGCCGGGTGGCGATATGGCGAACCACGGCCAGGCAATCTGGATGTCCACGTCCTTGCCCGCGTCGCCACAATCCTGTGTCGGCACACGGCAAGCCCTGATTCTGGGGTCGCCGCCGTATGGGAGGGCTGGGGAGGACTCGCCAGCCCCGCCGGCTACAGCCGGCTGCCCCTCGTCGACGCCGACAGCGCCGCCCCTGCGCCCTCCTCCGGAGCCGACGGCGGGTCAGGGCTGCTGCCCGCCGCCGTAGCCAATGGACCCCGGCTCGAGCTTCCCGGGAGAGCCCATTTCCTGTTCTCCGAAGCTCCGATTAGGTTCGCCAGCCCCGGCTGGGCCCGCACCGCACCGTGGACACTTGATGCACACTGGCCACAGTCCCCCAGTCTCATTTGGCCCGCGGACCGCGCCTGGACCCTGGTCACGGAGATCGACTTTGACTCAACAATCATCGGGGGCAGCCAAAACCTCATCTCGGAAATCGTCGCCGATCCGGGAATCGAGGCCCTCCAGATACCCGAGGGCGCCGACCTGACGTGGGATGCAGATGAGCCTAATCGGCCCACGAGCTAACCGGCCGCCGGTGAAAACTTTCTGGAATTCTGCAGGGCCAGTACGGTTCTTGCTCTAGTGCGCGGACATGGGAAACAATGTTCCCGCCGAACCCGGCCCGGTCGAAAGGGATTTCTTCAATGACAGCGCGGGATACCTCCTCAGCCGGTGTGCCGTGCTGGGTCGACACTTTGCAGCCAGATCCCGGGGCGGCCCGAGACTTTTACGGTCCGCTCTTCGGCTGGAGTTTCGACGACCCCACGCCGATGCCGTCCGGTCTCGACGGCGACTATTACACCGCGCGTCTGGGCGGGCGGCTGGTGGCCGGCATCGGACAGGCGCCGCCGCAATCGCCTCCGGGGTGGATCACCCACGTGCGTGTCGACGACGTTGGGGAAGCCCTGGCGCGTGCCGAGAAGGCGGGAGGCAAGCCCCTGGGCCAGTTTGGCGCCGGCCGCGGTGACCGCATTGCTATGCTCGCCGACGCTACCGGCGTTCCGTTCTGCCTGCGGCAGGCCGGCGAGAACGACGGCGCCGAGCTTTCCAATGAGCCCAATTCCTGGGCCATGAGCTCGCTGCACACCACAGATGTCGGGCGGGCCCAAACGTTCTACGGCACATTGTTCGACTGGGAGCTCCAAACGGTGCCGGACGCCCCATTCTCGTTGTGGCTCCGCTCGGGCCAAGTCGTGGCGCTCGTAACGGCCACGGACGGCGCCGCGGTCCCGCCGCATTGGAGTGTGAATTTTGCTGTCCGCGACGCGGACGCCATCGCCCAGCACGCCGTAGCACTGGGTGGCGGCATTTTGATGGCGCCCATGGACACCCCGGGATTTCGCAGCGCCGTAATCAAGGATCCCCAAGGCGGCACCATCGCGGTCAGCGCAACCGCCGGCTGACACTTCCTGGAGCGAATAAGCGTCAACGCCAGTTTCGGCGCTGGTAGGGTCGGCCCATGGATGAAAATTTGGGGAAGTTCATCGACAATTTCGCGCGGCTGGTGGAGCTTGCACAGTCCGGGCAGCATCGGGTGCAACCAGGAACCCAGCTGCTGACCACCCTCACCGACCATTTGGCGGTCCAGGCAGAATCAGTGGCTGTGGTGGTTGAGGAGATTCCGCCGCATCGGTTCGTGGATGCAGACATTCTTATGGAAGAACTCGCCGCAGAGGACCCCGAGTTCCGGCTCGTGGGCATCGGCGGCGGAGACCAACGCCACCATCATTCGCTGAGCGACATGTTGCAGCAGTCCCAGCTATATCCCCAATACCCGCTGGCCCAGCCGGACTACACCAACCTCGCTGTCGGTCCGGACCAACAGCGGCAGGCCGTGGCGTTGGGACTGTGGCTTTTCAGCCACGGAGGCAGTCCAATTGCGGTGCTGCAGCGGGACGCCAACCCACGGTATGGCCGGCAGTCAGCGTCCCTTGAAGTTTTGGCCGGCGCTACCGATCAGGCCGCACGCTTCCTCGCGGAGTTCCGTCGGCGGATGCAGCACCGCAGCGTGCTCAAGGGGCAGGTCATTTCCTTGGTGATGGGCGAGTATGGTCCCAGCGCGGCCGGGGTGACCTTTCACGCCCGGCCGGCCCTTGCCGCGTCCGATGTCATCCTGCCGGATGGCCTGCTGGAGAAAGTGTCGGACCACGCCTTAGGCATCGCCGAGCACCGGGACTCTCTCAACAAGTACGGCCAGCACCTCAAACGCGGTGTCCTGCTCTATGGCAGGCCGGGGACCGGCAAGACCCACACGGTGCGGTATTTGTTGAGTCGGAGCGAAGGGGTCACAGCAATCCTTCTTTCGGGGGGATCACTCGCCAGGATCTCAGAGGCCGCCACCATGGCCAGGGCCCTGCAGCCCTCCATCGTGGTTCTTGAGGACTGCGATCTCATCGCCGAGGACCGCAGCTTCGGGCACGGACCTCAGCCGCTGCTATTCGAGGTGCTGGACGCAATGGACGGTTTGGCCAGCGACGCCGACGTGGCGTTCGTCCTCACCACCAACCGCGTGGACATGCTCGAACGCGCCCTGGCACAGCGTCCCGGACGTGTGGACCTGGCCGTGGATATTCCGCTGCCTGCTCAGGCGGAGCGGGTCTCGCTGATCAAGCTGTATGCCCGTGGAATTCCCTTCAGCCGGAACGCGGTTGACGATGCCGCAGCCCGCACCGAAGGCACCACAGCCTCGTTCGCACGCGAACTCGTCCGCCGGGCGGTCGTTGCCGGGGCATTGGAAGGCGTGCCGGTCGCGGACCATCATCTGGGGAAGGCTGTGGATGACCTGATGGCCGACAGCGCCGCCCTCACCCGAAGCCTCCTCGGCAGCGGCACCGGGAGCGACGCCGAGGGGATTGGCGGACCGTTCCCCGGCCCTCCGGCAACCTTTCATTCCGGGCGCTAGGAAAATGCCTGGCCGGAGACGAATCGTCAAGGTTGGCTAACGCTGTAGATCTTCAGTGCGGAGGCTGAAAGCGTTCCCACGCTGATTGCCGGGCCATACCCAGTGCCGCGCCAATGCGCGCCCAGCTGATTCGCCTCTGACGCGCGGTCCCCACCCAGGCACTCAACCGATCTTCGACTTGTGAGGCGACGGCGGCGATTTCAGGCAGGTGGGCCAGCAGTTCATCATCGGTCATTCTCGCCCAGGGGGCCGCCGCTGGTGAGCCCTCCGTGCTGCTGAACAGCGTCATGGACGCCTCGGCACAGTCCTTACAGATGGCGACGCCGGGACCTGCCACGAGGCGTCGGGAAGTGCTGGCCGGTCTCGCGCAGAAGCTGCACATCAGCGGACCGGCGAGCGGCGGTTCCAGTTCCACGGCATTCTCCTTAAGAGTGATTGCCTAATAGTGCCAGCATAATTGATTTGTCAGGCTGATCCTGACAAATTGTCAGGTATGACCTTAAAGCGAGTTGTCAGCACCGAACCCGGACCAACGGTCAATGCGGTCAAAACACCACTAATGCGGCTGGTTGCGTTCCGGAAGCTGTGGATTGCCGGCGCGTTCGAGGGCATCGGGGATGAAGCAAGCCGGGTGGTGATCCCGATCATTGCTGTCTCCATGCTTGGCGCGGGCGCTCTCGAGGTGGGAATCATTAACGCCCTGGGCATGAGTGCGTTCCTTGTCCTGGGCTTGCCGATCGGCGTCTGGGTGGACCGGCTCCGCCGGCGGCGGCTGATGATCACAGCGGACGTGGTCCGGGCATTGGTGGTCCTGAGCGTTCCGGCAGCCTTTATTGGCGGCGCCATGACGCTGGGGCATCTGCTGGCCTGCGTGGCGCTGATCAGCGTCTCCGATGTCGTGTTCACCACCGCCCATGGAGCTTTCGTCCCTTCCGTGGTGGGACGGGAACAGATCAGCGACGCGCATGCCCGGCTGCAAACGGCCGCCAGCGCGGTCGCCGTCGGCTCCCCGTCCCTGACGGGGGCGCTGCTCAGCGCCGTCGCCGCGCCGTTCGCGCTGGTGACGGCCGGGATCGCTTACGCCCTTTCCGCGGCTGCTCCTCACGAGCATTCAGGTCGAAGAAGACGTCAAGCCACTCCAGGAGCACGAGAAATTCTGGCCCGCGGCGCGGGCAGGCTTGTCGTTCACCATTCACCACCCGGTACTCCGGGGTCTTTTCCTGTCCGGGATGATCCTCAACTCAGCCACCATGTTCGGCAGCGCCGCCTCGGCGGTATACGCCCTCAACGTCCTGGGACTGAGCCCCGCCGTCTTCGCGCTGCTGAGCACCTTCGCCGCCCTGGGTGGCCTTGCCGCGTCCTTCGCCGCACCGGCCATCCGGAACCAACTCGGCATCGGGAAGACCAGAATCCTCGCCGGTATCGCCTGCGTCCCGGCCGTGGCGCTGACTCCCCTGTCCGCGGTCCTGCCGTGGTTCCCGGCTCTCTGGCTTGGAGTGTCCGCCTTCGGTTGGGCTTTTCTCGTCGTGGTCACCTCCGTAGCGGGCGCCGACATCATCCCGAGCATCGCTCCGCCCCACAGCCTCGGCACAATCCTGGCCAGCACCAGACTCTTTGTCCTCGGAGTCATGCCGGTTGCCAGCCTCGCCGGGGGCGCCCTTGCCGCATGGGCAGGCGTCGAGCCCGTGCTCTGGATCTGGGCACTGCTCGCCGGCGCCTCCGCAGTCCCGATCGCGTTCTCGCCGATGCGGACCTGGACAATAATCCCGACGGACGTGCTTGGGCCGTCAGCGCCGCCAGCGGTACGGCGTGGTTGTTGACACCCGGTGCAAGCCATAGCGTTCCAGAATCGGCCGCGAATATTCTGTTGAGTCGCTGTGGATGAGTTTCTTACCAAGCGTTAGCGCCGCTCGAGCCCGGGCCGCGGTGAGCGCCCGATAAATACCCAGGCCGCGCCATTCTGCACGCGTTGCCCCACCCCAGATGCCCGCGAATTCCGTGTCCGGTACCGGCTCGAGGCGGCCCGCACTCACGACCGCCCCAAGATGTTCGGCAACCCACAGTTCCATACCGTCGTCGAGAGCCGCGCGCCGAAGGACTGCGTCGGCATTGCCGTCAGAGATGTCGGTGCCGAAAACCTCGTCCTGCATTGCGCTCATGGCGCGGATGTCGCGTTCTTCGGTCACCCGCCGCAGGCTGACGCCGGGCGGGAGCTGCACATCCACATTCAGCGCGCTGGCCGGCCCGATCATGATCGACTCGGTCTCATCAGGCTCAAACCCGTTGTCGAGCAATGCGCCATGGAGCCCTGGCGCCTGATCGTGACCACGGGTTTTCCACTCGACCCGCACGATTGCCGGATCGCTGCGGTAATACGCGAGCGTTTCGACCACCCACTGCGCGATCGTCCGGGCGCTGGCCCCATTGAGGTCCTGATAGGTCACGAAGCCTCTGCCGCCTGCGAAGGTCACCAGACGCAGCGGTCCCAGCCGTTCAACTCCGATGGCACTGGGTGTCTCGGCATCCGTTCGGAGTTGCTGGTCGTACGCGATAAGAAGTTCTTCAGAAAGAGTCATCGGCCTCCACGGTACATTGTCCGGATTCGGTTTTGATGTGCGCCGCGGCCAGCTTTCTGTCGGCGCACTAGTTAGATCACGACAAGCGGGCCATACGTTCTCACTCCGCCTGGCGACCGGAGCGTCCAGCAGCCCCGACGTGTTCGCTCAGTATGTTTCGCACGAGCCTGAACCCCTCGCCGAGGGACAGATCGGGCAGGTAGGCGCGGGTGAGTGCGTTGCCGATTCCCGGCAGGGCCGCCGAGTCGGGATAGGCCATGAAAAGGGGGACATAGGAAGGGTGGAACTTGCCCTTGAAGGCCAAGAGAGACCGGAACCCGTAGACGGGTTCAAGCGCGGATCCGAGGCGATCCAGCAGTCGGTCCAGGCCAGCGGTTGCTGGCGGACCCGTCGGGGTCACGTCCAGGTGGAGGTCCGGAGAGGCCCTGGCCAGTGGCGCGCCGGAAAGACTGATGAAATCGCACCCCTCACTTTTGAGGCTCAAAGCTGCGGAAGCAATGAGGAACTCGACTGCCGGCCTGAAACCGGTGCGGCGCCTCCTCATGAAGTCCAGCGTCCAGCCCTCGATCCGTCCGTTGCGGTAGACCGGAAGCCACGAGGTGACTGCGTGCACTTGTTGGTGGGCGTCGATGGCGAGCAGGCAGCGGACTTCAGGGTCGTTCAGTTCGTCGAGCCCACCAAGGGTGAACCCCATTTCCGGCATCGTCCGGTCCGCGACCCATTCTTCGGAGATCGCCAGGATCTGGGTTTGGATGCTCAAGCCTGCCGTGGGATAGCGAACCCATTCTGCATGGATTCCGGCCTTGGCCGCGTTATTTAGGGCTGTACGTACATCTTGGAATATCTTCCCTTTGAAGGACAGGGAATCCAATGGCAGGACGGTTTCCTGGGCAACCTGGGCGGAATCCCAGCCAAGGCCGGATGCGACGTTCCGGACCTCCGCAGAAACCGAATAGAAGCAGGGCGTCCACCCACTGGATCTGCAGTACTCAAAGAATTCTTCGACGACGGTCGCGGTCTGATTCTTGGGTCCGACAGGCCCGCCCACAGTCAGAGCGATGCCGGCGATAACGCGGTACGAGATGAAACTCTGGCCGGTGGCGGAGAACCAGTAGGTGTTCCCTGCCCAGGTGGTCATCCAGGATATGGAACTGCCTTCCTCGGATTTGAGGATTGCCAAGGCTCGCTCTTTGTCGTCGCCGTGCTGGGGTTGGCTCGGTCGCACAAAGGATTTGAGCACCAGCACGCCCGTGACGGCCCAGAACACTATGCCGACCCCTTCGTAGAGCAGAACTGCAAGCGTGGTCTGGGGGAAGAAGGCCGGCGGAACGTCTGCGGTGAAGCCCAGCGGCAGGAACCTGTCGGGTGCATCCGCCAGGAGATCGGCGGCGGCGGGGATAGGGGTGAAGTCCGGCGCGAGGGCCAGCCCAGCCCCTATGTAGACCAGGCTGAGGACTCCGGCCATGCCCAGGACCTGAAGTGCGAGCCGAGTGTAGGTGCCGCGGGGTGCGGCGACAGGAAACAACCTGCGGCATGCCAAGAGCACACCGAATAGCATCACCGGGACGAGGAGCGGCACCACAAGTGCCAGCGGTTGGGTGCTGTGGCCCGGCTGGCTCGCGTCCACCAACTCCCCCGCGACCGTGTCGGGGCCGGCCGCCTGAAGAACGCCCACCAGGGTAGTGAGCGCCAGCAGTGACAGTCCGGTCTGGACCACCAGCACGCCGGCCCAGGCGAAGCGCCGTCCGCGTCGGAGACCCTCAGCGAGCAGTAGCAGCAGAAATGACGGAACAATCGCCATGAAAATCGCGCCGGCGCCCGCTCTCAGCTGCAGATGCGCGGCCTCACAGTCCCGATGTTGGGCCGGGACTGCGCAGATGCCCTTTAGTGTCTGGGGGTCCACGGGCCGGATGTCCGTGAACAGGAAGCGCAGGACGGAGAGCGGCCCCACAGCGTGCGGGACCAGACCGGCAACGACCGGTCCGACGGCCGAAACTGCCACGAGGAGGGCTACGAGCACCCTCCCCTCGTGCCTTGAACTGACAGGGCGCACCAGCCGGGGGCGACGGCCCAAAAGGATCGGGCCCAGAAGTGCGCCCGCGGCACCGGCTCCAAGTCGACCCAGATCGGCGAAACCCCCGCTGTAGAGGGCGAGAAGAATCAGCAGCCCGAAGACGCCCAGGCGGATCCGCCGCCTCCACAACGCCCCCATGGAAGCCGTGGCGGCCATCGCTGTCCCGCAGAGGAAAGCACTCGGGCCAAGAAAGAACAACCCACTCATCTCCCGGGCCCAGCTCCCCGTCAGTGCCCGGGTCGCTTCCCAAAATCCAGCGGCGGCCAGCATGCCCGCGATCTGCGTCAGAATGGCCGCGACAGAGAAATTCTTGCTCCCCACCTGCCGTTCCAGCGGTATGCCCGCAAGGAGCACTAGCGCCGTTCCCATCACATAGCCGAGCAGGTTCCTGGCCCAGAACGCGGCAGCCAGAACCGCCCACCAATGATTCGGCAGCGATTGCGCCGTCGCCGCGACGTCCGCTCTCCACTGCACTGCGGGGCCGGAGACGATAGTCGAGGACAAGAGGCCCAGGATCCAGAAGACAGCCACGAACGACACCGTGACGGGGGCGCCGCGCAACACCGACGGCAGCCAGCGCACTTGCCTGCGGCGACGGAACTGCCTGGGCTTGGCGACGGGCGGCGATTCTGGCACGGCGAATCCTTTCAGGATTTCGGGACAATCAGACAGGCCCATCCTGTAGCTTCCATTTGACCACTGACGCACGAGCCAGCATAGGACGGTTCCGCTGATGCATCGCAAGGCGCGGGACGCGCTCTGCGGCGGTGGCAAGGAGGCTTGAGTTCCCAGCGTCGCCCACCGCTAGCGTGCTATAAAAGCGTCATAAATAAGCTTGCAGTTCGCTCCGGGGCAGCATCCGCGGACCCGGCGACGGGGCGCCGGGTATGGATCAAATGGTGGACAGGAGGAGACGAGATGGAGCAACTCCTCGACCTCAGCGTCATCGCAAGCCCGTTGCTTTACTCTTTCTATGTCCTTTCCGTTTTGGCAGCCCTCTTTCTGGTTTTGCGCGCCGGGCTTCGGCCGCGGCCGGCAGGCCGCGTCGAGGCGTCAGCCTTGGAGGGCAGCGGCTCGCCGTCGCGGATATCACAGCTGCCCGGGTGGCGGATATGGCTCGCCACAGCCGCTGTGGCCACTGCCTGCGGCGCCCTGACCGGAGCCGTCGTCCTGTTCGTCTCCGAAGTCCTGCTGAACGTCTTCGGTCTGCCGCTGGACGCGGACACTCGCATCTGGGTGATCTGCGCGTTCGCGGGACTCGGCCTGGCTGCCGTGAACCTGTGGCGGTCCCGCTGGTGGCGGAAGGCGGTCGCCGTCCTCGCCTGCCTGTTGTTCATAGCGACGGCGGCACTCGGCATCAACGCCGGGTATGGGCTCAACCCGACGTTGGGAGCCATGTTGGGCCTGAGCCAGATAAAGCATCTGGCATTGCCCAAACTATTCCACCCGCACCAGCCAAAGACTGGGTCCGCATTATGGCGCGGCTGGAAGCCGCCGGCTGGAATGCCGTCCGCCGGGCGAAGCGGCGCAGTCACGATCCCGGCCGACGCCTCAGGATTCCATGCCCGCGACGCCTTCCTATACCTGCCGCCCGCTGCCCTGGTGGATCATCCGCCGGCCCTGCCGATCATCGTCATGATGATGGGGCAGCCGGGCGGCCCCGAACAGAGTAAGTCTGCGGTCCACGAGCTCGATGCTCTGGCGCGGCAAAACCACGGCCTGGCCCCGCTGCTCCTCACCGTAGATCAGCTCGGCAATCCCTATCGGAATCCTGTCTGCGTTGACTCCGTAAAGGGCAACGTTTACACGTATGTCACGACCGACGTCGTCAATTTCATCCGCAAAAACCTCAACGTGGCCCCCGATCGGAGCCAGTGGGCGGTGGCTGGCTATTCGAACGGCGGCGAATGCGCACTCTCGTTCGCGGCCAAGAGACCGGAGATTTTCGGCTCGCTGCTTGACATCTCTGGAGAGCTGGAACCTGTGAATGGTTCCGCCGAAAATACGGTGAAAACCATTTTCGGTGGAAATGAGTCCGCGTTTACTGCGGAGAAGCCCGCAACAATCCTCAAAGCCCACACATACTCCGATGAGCTCGCCATCTTCACCAGCGGCTCCCGCGACTCGAGGTACGGGCCCCAGAGCGCCGAGGCGGCGGCTGATGCAAAAGCTGCCGGGATGACAACGCACCGTTTCGTCGGGGCGGGGATCGGACATCGCGGAGACGCTCTGGGATATGGCCTCAAATCCGGCCTCCCGCTGCTATTCCAGAGATTCTTTCTCGCTCGTCCTTGACGGCTGCCAACGGCGCCGCCATGGAACGGGCCTACCCGCCATGTCCGCCGCGATTGACAACAAGATCGTCATCGACGCCACCAACAACACCGGGGGCACCACCATGAAAAGCTTCGCCTTGATCAACGAGCACGCACCGGCTGCCCGCGTCTTGGGATTCAAGATCCTCACCCGGGACATCAGGAAGTACGCCACTGTCACATCACCCGCCGAGGAAGGCGCTTCAGTGGGTGATGGCCAGAGGCTTCGCAGGCATCGCACACGACACCTGCACGAACGGGACGTCTCGCGCTCCCGCCACGCGGTTATTCCTGCCGGTGTCATCGCACCAGTCAATGTTGTAAGGCACGGCGGTTACGGCGGCATCCCCCACGGCTGTCCGGGCGGGTACGACAAACGTGTAGGTGAACCCACCGGCGTCGTTCATGGCGGAGGTGGTGGTGACGACTTCCGCACCTGTTGCATCGGTGACGCTCACCTGGATTCGGGCGTTCTTGCCGTAGCGGGGATTGCAGTCAGCATCCGGCGCCGCCACCGTCACGCTTTGCCCCGGTTTGGCTTCCGTCGGGGTCAGCGAATAGGCGGGCGGGAAACAAGGCGGCTCCCCGCCGGTGGTCGACGAGCACCCCGCCATCGAGGCAACCAGCACCAGTGCGCCAACCGTGGCACAGATCGCGCAGCGCCGATCACCGTCCTTCGGGTGGAAAGCCATGGCGTCAGTGTCGCAGGTACAGCGGTCCCCGCCCACTGTTGTCCCGAATTCGTACCCGAACTGTTGCCGGAGTGTGCCGAGGCCAAATTTGCCCCGTCGCCCGCAAGGCAATGACTCCCGCACCCCGCGTCGGGCCTATGATCGGGCCATGGAATCACCCGGATTTTCCCGACGCCGCCTGCTGGGGCTCGGAGCCGGCGCCGCGGCCGCGGCGTCGGTCGCGGGGTGCGCCGGCCGGGGCATGTCCAGCCAGGCGGCAGCACCAGTCCCACTGATCGGCGTGCGCAGCGGCAGCTTCACCTCGCGGTTCCGGCCCCAGGAACCCACGGGCTGGTCACTGGCCGTGCCCGGAACCACCGGGGACCGCCCTTCCGGTCCCTTGCCCCTTGCCCTGTTCCTGCATGGCACGGGCGCAGACCACCGCATGGTCTTCGACGAGCTGGACGCAGGCGGCGTCTTGGCAGAGCATGTGGCCCGCGGAGGGACTCCTTTCGCAATCGCGGCCATCGACGGCGGCGAAACGTGGTGGCATCGACGGGACTCCGGAACCGACACGCAGTCCATGCTGGTGGAGGAGTTCCTCCCCCTGCTGGCCGGCCAGGGAGTCGACACCGGCAGGCTCGCCGTGTTCGGCCTGTCGATGGGCGGGTTCGGCGCCCTGCTCCTGGCCTCCCAGCACCGCCTCCCCGGTCTTCGCGCCGTCGCCGCGATGAGCCCCGCAGTCTGGAGCCTGTACGACGCCGGCCGGTCCGACAACTTCGACAGCGCCGCGGACTTTGCGGCCAACGACGTCTTTGCCCTGCGCCCGGAGCTGGAGCCGCTGCCGAAGCGAATTGACTGCGGCACGGCGGACAACCTGCTCTTCAGTGTGAAGGACTATGTGAAGGACCTGCCAGGCGCACACGAGGGAGGCTTCCAGGCTGGCGGCCACGACAGCGGCTACTGGCGCTCCATCCTCCCGGAGGTCCTCGCGTTCCTGGGCAAGAACCTGGCTTGATGCTGGCTGCGAGCGCGCGAAGAGCGTCCGGCAGCGCGTGTCCGCCGTCGGCTGACTGCGCCCATCACCCGCATGCAGAGCGCCCAGTAGGCTACTCCCACCCCGAGCGAGACTGCTACGGCCAGCACAGGACTGATCCCGGCCAGCGGCGGGTAGACCAGCCAGTGGACCAGGTACGCGTAGAGGGACGCGCCGGCCAGCACCACCGTGAGGCGGCGGAGGCCCCTGGGCACCGGGATGCTGGGCAGCCAGATCAGCAGCAGAATTCCGGCGAGGAGCGTGCACTCCCGGCCCGGGTTCTCGAAGAATCCCGGAACGGTCAGTGCCGCAATGGCCGAGACAATGCAACGCTGGGCTACGGTCCGGGACCGCGCAATGGCCCAACCCAATGCGAAGAGCCACAGCGCAGGCGCGGTGTGCGGCACCCCGGGGTTTACCAGCTCATAGCGGGTCAGGAGCCCCGCGCCGGTCAGCGCCAGCGGAAAGAGCAAGGGGAAGCGCCGCTCCGCGCGGTCCGCCCATGGAATGGCGAGCAGCGCAGTGGCCCCCACAAGCAGGTAGACAAGAATCTCGATGAACCAGAAGTGCCACTGGGTGGTCACCGCATCCGGCCCGAGGATGGCGTTGAGCAGCAGGATATTGGCGGGCGCGTAGTTGTCGGTGATCAGGTAGGCCACCGCGATGAACGCCATGCTCGGCATCACGATTCGTGCCACGCTGGCCAGCTGCCGCCGCAGCCGCGGCACCCGTTTCCCGGAGAGCTGGAAGCGTGCGAAGTTGTAGCCGGCCACGGCCATGAGCACGTGGGCCGCACCCTGCCAACTGAACAGACCGACGTGCGTGCTCACGATCAGGACGATCCCCACAGCCCGCAGCACGATGCTCGTTTCGACCGGCGCAAAGAACCGTCGCCGCTTCCGGGCCGGCGCGGTGCGGGGCCGCGGCTCGAGGTCCCGGACCGGGGTCACGTGCCAGTCCGGCGGGAGATGGCCCAGGGCTTGTTCCAGCCGGACCGACGCGGCCACGTAGGACAGCGAGTCCCCGCCGAGGGAGACGAAGGTGTCGCCATCCCCGATCTCGGCGCACTCCAGGGCGTCCTTAAAGATCTTCCGGACGCTGTCCGGCGCGCCGCTTTCGGCCGCGGGCTCAGGTGCCGGCCCTGGTTTCGGCCCGGACAGCGCCAGGACCGCCCGGTAGTCCAGTTTGCCCGTGGCCAGGCGCGGGAGATGCTCGACGGCGTGTACCTGGAGGGCTGCGCGGGGCAGTCCCATGCCCTGGGCGAGCACCTTGGCGAGCAACTGCGGGTCGTGGTCGCCTTCAACGGCGACCACGACGCCGTCGTCCGTCCCCGCGCTGGCCGCCCGCACCCCGAGGTCCGCCAGGAGTCGCTCCACCTGTCCCAGGTCAACCCGCAGTCCCACGATCTTGACGAACCGGCTGCGCCGGCCCACCACCTCGTAGACGCCTGCCGGGTGTAGCCGGGCGAGGTCGCCGGTGCGGAGCTCGGTGCTGGTCCGGCCCGCGGCGAGGTCCGCCGGGCTCTCGGCATAGCCGAGCATGACGTTGGGGCCGGTGTAGACGAGTTCGCCGTGCTCCAGGCCGGGCACGGGGTCGATGCGGAACGAGCCGCCGGGCACCGGGATGCCCACCGCGCCCGGGACCTCGGCCGCCAGCTCCGGCGGGAGGTACGCCATCCGGGCCGTCGCCTCGGTCTGGCCGTACATTACGAAGAATTCCCAGCCGTTCCGGCGGCCCAGTTCAGCGTATTTCCTCACCGATTCCGGCACCAGCCGGCCCCCGGCCTGGGTGATGTAGCGCAGGCTGGGCAGGTCCATTTCCGCGAACCCGACCCGTTCCAGCAGTTCAAAGGTGTACGGCACGGCCGCCAGCGACGTGGCCGCACGGCGTCGGAAGAGATCCCAAAAGCATGGATCAACCACGGAAAGGTCGGTCAGGACCAGTCCGGCACCGCGGAGCAGGTAGCTGTTGATCACCGACAAGCCGTAGCAGTAGGACATGGGCAGCGTCGTCGCTGCGCGGTCATCCGGGCCGATCAACAGGAACTCGGAAATCGACTCGGCGTTGGACTGCAGGTTCGCGTGCGAAAGGCGAACGAGCTTGGGTGAACCCGTGGACCCGGACGTGCTGAGCAGGAGCGCCAGGTCCGGATGCAGCTCGTGCCGGGTGCCGGTCCGGCGTTCCTCCAGCACGGTCCGCCCATTCCCCGGCCGCATCACGACGTCGGGGTCGTAGGCCTTAACCAGGGATTCCAGGGCGGCCGGTTTGTCCTCGGGCAGGAGGATCAGTGGGTGTCCGCCCACCAGAGCCGCCAGGTAGGCGACTATCGAGTCGAGGTCGTTGGTGGCGGCCAATGCGACGAGGCGCCGCTCGGTGCCGAGCCGGACGGCCAGGTCATCGACGCGCCGTGCCAGTTCCCGGTAGGTCAGTGCGAAGGTATCGGTGAGGATGGCAGGTTTGTCCCCGTAGCTCGCAAGATCGGCGGCAAAGGGCACCCGCATGAAATCAAGCTGCGTGGTCACCCGGACGATGTTATTAGATTAGGCTTACCTAAACCAAATTAGGGCACGAAAGGTTTGCGTAATCGCCCGGAGTGGGTATCCTCCTTATTTAGGTGCACCTAAGTACGCGCTTCCTCGGCATCGTAGCTGGGGGGATCCATATGCCCAACGGCCCTGCACGCTTCCGAACCTCAACCGCCAGTCGTTCCCCCACCAACCAGAGGAAACACCCATGCCTTGTATCCCCATGCCCAAAACTGCTCCACGATTCCGGAAGATGCTTGCCTTGGTTGCGGCAGCAACCGCCGCTCCGCTGGCCCTGACCGGCTGCATGGTCAGCTCAAAAATCCCGGGCACGGCCGACGGATCGATCCAGGTCACGGACTCCGGCACGAACCCCGCCGTCGACGCCAATCTTCAGGAGCTGCTGGACACCGGCACCCGGCAGTATGCCGCATACGTGAAGGATCAGACCAACCAGCTCGTGGGCGGCACGAAGGCGTTCGCGGAGGCTTACGCCGCAGGAGACGCAACGAAGGCCCGCGGGCTTTATGCCGCCACCCGCATGCACTGGGAACGCATTGAACCGGTGGCCGAGTCGTTTGGGGACCTCGACCCCAAGCTTGATGCCCGTGAAGCCGACCTCGAACCCGGCCAGGAATGGACTGGCTGGCACCGGGCCGAGAAGGACCTGTTCCCGCCGGCCGACTACATCCCCCTGACAAAGGCGGAGCGCACAGCCATCGCCACGCAGCTCGTTGCCGACACCGAGGACCTGGCCCAGCGGACCCGCACCGTGGAACTCTCCGCGGACAAGATCGGCAACGGCGCCAAGGAACTCCTGGACGAAGTAGCCACCGGCAAAGTCACCGGAGAGGAAGAAATCTGGTCCCACACCGATCTCTGGGACTTCCAGGCCAACGTGGATGGGGCCCGGATCGCGTTCGAAAGCCTAAAGCCCGTGCTGCAGCGAAAGGACCCGGCCCTGGCCCAGGCACTCGAGGCAAAGTTCGCGGCCTTGCAGGCCGGGCTCAAGCAGCACTCCTCCGGCGAAGGCTTCGCCTACTACAACCAGCTCAGCCAGGCCCAGGTCCAGCAACTCGCTTCCCTGGTAGATGCCCTGGGCGAGCCGCTCGCCAAGCTCACGTCGGCAGTAGTGCTGTGAGCGGTTGCCCCTTCGACGGCAGCCCCGGCCAGACGCCCGACGCCGGCACTCCGGAGCCAGCTCCCGCTGCAGGACCGCCGTCAGCGGCCGCCTCCGGGAACAGTAGTCTGACCCGCCGCGGGATCTCCCGCCGCGGACTCTTGTCCCTCGCAGGCGCCGGCGGCGCGGGCGCCGTCGCCGGGCTGGCGGCGGGCTTCGTCAGCCACGACGCCGTCGAGGCAGCGGCCGCTCCGCTGGCGGCGCCCGGCCAGGTCATCCCCTTCCACGGTGACCGCCAGGCAGGCATCGCCACGCCCGCCCAGGACCGTCTTCACATTGCAGCGTTCGACGTCGTCGCTGAGGACCGCGCAGAGCTCATCCGGCTCCTGAAGGACTGGACCACCGCCGCCGCGGCGATGACCGCGGGGCGCAGCACGGGCAGCAGCGGGGCCGTCGACGGCCCCTATGACGCACCTCCGGAGGACACGGGCGAGACCCTGGACCTTGGGGCCGGAAAGCTCACCCTCACCTTCGGGTTCGGCGCAGGCCTGTTCGAGAAGGACGGCAAGGCCCGCTTCGGCCTGGACGGACGCCGCCCGGACGCCCTGATCGACCTGCCGCACTTCCCCGGCGATGATCTCCAGCCCGGACGCACCGGCGGCGACATCGTGGTGCAGGCCTGCGCCGACGACCCCCAGGTGGCCGTCCACGCGATCCGGAACCTCGCCCGTATCGGATTCGGCCAGACGCGCGTCCGCTGGTCACAGCTGGGGTTCGGCCGGACCTCCTCCACCTCACGGTCCCAAACCACCCCGCGGAACCTCTTCGGCTTCAAGGACGGCACCAGCAACCTCAAAGCCGAGGACACCGCCCTGCTGGACGAGCACGTGTGGTCCGGCCCGGGAACCCGCCCGGACGAAGCTTGGATGGCCGGCGGCACGTACCTCGTAGCGCGCCGGATCCGGATGCACATCGAAATCTGGGACCGCACCTCGCTGCGGGAACAGGAAGCCCTGATCGGCCGCACCAAGGGCACGGGATCCCCGCTTTCCGGCGGCGAGGAGTTCTCCGCCCCCGACTTCGAGATCACGGGGCACGGCGGCGAACCACTGATTCCGCTGGACGCCCACGTCCGGCTTGCGCACTCGAGCCGGAACAGCGGCGTCAAGATGCTCCGGCGCGGCTACAACTACACCGACGGATCGGACGGTCTGGGCCACCTAGACGCCGGACTGTTCTTCATCGCCTTCGTAACAGACCCCCGAACGCACTATGTGCCCATGCAGCTGGCCATGGCGAAGGAGGACACACTGGCCCTGGAATACCTAAAGCACACCGGCTCGGGCCTGTTCGCGGTTCCCCCGGGGACCAGGGCAGGGGGTTTCATCGGCGAAGGGCTGTTCGCATGACGGCGGCCGGCGGCGTGGCCGGCGTCCGTGCTGATCGGTACGCGGCGGATGCCGTTTTACGCACGTTGCGCTCACAGCGTGACGAACGGGACCGTTCCGGGCGGGAAGATCCGGCTGTGGCGTTTCTCAGCCACAGGCGGATTGAATCTGGTGTCTTCCAGGGTCGCTCCGTCGTCGAGCCAGCGGCGGTTGCTGTAAAAACTGATGGCCCGATTGTTGCTTTTCTCCACCCACAGAAATGCCCGACGGTAGCCGAGTTCGATGAACTTTTCTTCGGCGGCCGCGAACAGGATGGAGCCCGCGCCCTGCGCCCACCAGTCCGGATGCACATTAATCGCGTGGAGCTGACCGGTTTCCGGGTCCGAGTCGCCGGCAGCAGGGCCGAGGATGGCGAAACCCACAACCTCATTGCCGCTTTGGACGACGAGGTGAATAGTCCCTTCCCTGGGCCCCAGGATGTTGCGGCGCCACGCAGACGCTGCCCGCCCGACGTCGAGACCGTCAAGATACTCATCGGTCATGACTCCACGGTAAGTGGCTCGCCAGGCCGCAACATGGACCTCGGCCAGCCGTGCGGCGTCGTCTTCGATCGCGTCCCTGACGCGGATATCAGGAGTGGTCATGGCCCCGAATCTATCGACTGAGGTCATCGGTGCCGTGCGGCGCGCACTAGCCGGCGGACGAAAAAGCTGATGACGAGGACGCTGACTGCCGCAAGGAGCCACGTGCCTGCCGGCCCAAGAACCGGGGCGCTCGTGCACGTGCTGACGGCGCCCGACTCCGCGGTGTAGTCGACGCACTCGCCTGTCCGAAAGCCGATTAGGAAGGCGTCGACGGCGATCACCAGCAGAATGGCCAACGGCGAGGGCCATCTAGGACGCCGGCGCAGCTGAGGCGTTTCCTCCACGGCACCCCCTCCGCAGCTCCACAATGAGCTAGCCCATCGAACACTTGGCAGACATCTCAGCACGAATCGGTGCCTGTGGCGAGCCCCAATTCATAGCTCGCTGAATCTGGAATCACCACTCGGGGAAGGTTTAGGTCCGCGCGATGATGTGGGCAATTTCGTTTCTGCCCATGGTGAGAAGGCGTGGCGCTGCGGGGATTTCGAGGAGCTCCAGCGTCCTGCCTGTAACAGCCGGAATGCGTTGGAGAGTCGGAAAGAAGTGTGGGTCGGTAATGTGTCCGTCAAACAAGACCGGAGTGCCGCCGGCGTTCACCAGCACTTCTGCCATGCAGGCGGCGACGTCAGTGCGCGCCAAGCGGTTGGCTGGATGCAGGGATTCGCATATCGCCTCGGCTTCCAGATCCCGGCCTGTACCGAAGACAAAGCATGCAGCAGCAATTCGGTCGTTCCTGATGACGAACATGCTTCGGGACGGATCCAGTTCTTCCTGGATCATGGGTCCAAATTCGGCGAGGAGACGACTCCGCATCCCAGTTGGCGACCATGATGCGTGAACGACTTCATACATTTTCGTCCAGGCTTCAGTCAGTTGTTCCAGCGTTAGCCGGTCGCCGGTGCGGATGTCGTCGCGACGGTTTCCGAGTGCCCATCGGCGCACCTCAATGCTTGAGGTGTCGACCCGCTCAGGCGGGCAGACTTGGTAGCGCACGGCGCCAAGTGATTTGTAGAACTCGTGGGCAACCGCCCCTGGGTGGGCTTTGACCGACAGCGGCGTCCGACGACGGGTTTGGATGGATTTCACCAGCGCCGAACCGATGCCTTGTCGCCTGAATTGCTCGGCGACGAACACGAACACCGGGTCCCGGGTCGGGTGGACGCTGTTGGTGGCCGAGACGGCGATGCCCGCTGGCTCCCCCTTGATCTTTGCCACGAGCGATGATCCCCCGACACGCCATTCGTCGGCCCGGGCCCATGGCGAGTCGGCTGCGAAGCGATCCGCATCAGCGGCCGTCGCTGGTTCGATCACCGGTTTCCGCATACCGCTGACCATAGCGGATCACTCAGCCGCCGCAGCCGGGAAGTGTCCAGCAGAATTCTTTCTTAAGGTCCTCCCGATGTCAGATTCTGATCTTTCAGCTCTCCGGGATCGGGCTGCCCATGGTGACAACGACGCCATAGGAGAAGTCATCGAGCTTGCCGCGGAGCGGGGAGACTTCGACGAGCTGCGGCATTTTGCCGACGGCGGCAGCAAAGACGCTGAGGATCAGCTGGTTGAACTCGCAGCTGAGAACGAAGATTTCGCAGAGCTGCGGCGCCTGGCATCCGCCGGAAATACAGACGCAGCCGAAGTGCTGGCCGAACTCACTGAGTGACCTTTCCCGCGCAACGACAGGATCTCCGCAGCCGAAATTGACTACGTCAATACCCGCTGGAGCATCTATGCTGCGCTGAGTCGTAAACGCAGTATCAACACTGGGGGTTAGAAATTGGATCTTGGCTTGCTCGTTGCGGCCCTCTACTGGGCTTTTCCCGTGGCAGCGTTTTTCGTTCTGGCGCGAACCGTGTTCCGGCTGAACACTTTTCTGAAGTTGCGGATCGCGCAGCTTCGCGCAGAGGCAGTAGCCGCTGAGGCAGCAGAGCTTCCGCACTAATTCCAGTTCGCCGGATTGATCGCAGAACGGTGAATGGCTCAAGGGAAGGAGCGGCCCGTGACGCTCGAAGGGCTAGTGGTGCGCGCAGCGAGGCCGGAGGATGCGGCCGAGGTGCGTCGGTTGTCCATTTCGTTCACCCCATCCGCGCAGGAGGTTCCGCCGGAGGCATTCCAGAGCCGGTTCACTGCGTTCCTGGCAGACACCTCATGGTGCCTCCCCGTGGCACAACCGCAGGGGCGCGGCAGGCTGATCGGCTATGGCCTGGCCCAGGACTTTGGGGCCGGCCTGCGGGCTACGTTCACCACAGGTCGCGTTCATGACCTCTTTGTCGATCCTGACACACGCCTGGGCGGCACCGGCAGGGCCCTCATGAACTTCATCTTCGACTGGTCGCGGGCCCGGCCACAACCAATGATCCTGGACTGGCAGGCAAGTCCGTCAGCCATCGGCTTCTACGAGGCTCTTGGGTTCGAGGCCGATCGTGTTGGCGACTTTCCCGAGTATCCGGGTTTCACCCTTGACCACCGAGTCGGACAGCGCATGCGATAGATTACACTCATCCCGACGACGACTCGGGCAATGGAGGGGGACCGTTGAAAGCTTCAAAAGAGAAGCAGTACCCGGCGCAGGCGGACTGCTCAGCGTCCACTCAGCGGTCCGCCCGTCGAGCCAGAACGCACCGCTCGGCGTCGGGCCGCCCTGTGGCCGCAGCCGCATGGGCCGCTGCTGCGGGCACCCTGTGCTGGCTGGTGGCCAGCGGAGAAACCCGGGCCGCGATGGACGCCGCACCCTGGCTGGTGCTGGCCTCCTGGGTCGTCTACGTAGCCCAGTGGCTGCCATGCCTGCGCGTTGATGGCGACGGCTTTACGCTGATCAATGGCCTCCGCGACCACCGGATACCCTTCGATACGGTGCAGGACGTCGAGGTCCGCTTTGCCGTAGCTGTCAGGGCCGCGGGCAAGAAGTATGTGAGCTGGGGCGCTCCTACCCCGCCGGGCTCGTTCGAATCCGGTTTTGCGCACGTCAGCGATCTGAAAAGCCGGCCATACAGCATGCTCCCAAGCAATGAACGGTTCAACCACCAGCCCACTGTGTCCACCGGCCGTGACGAGATCGCCAAGGCATGGCAGGAAGCCCGCACCGCCGGGCTCCGCTCCTCCGACGGCACAGTAACCTCGACATGGAACCGCCCGATGATCGCCCTCGGCGTCGTCGTGCTCCTCTGGGTGACCGCTGCCCAGCTGTTCTAGACCGATCGGTACCGGAGTGAGCCGGGGATCTCGCCCCGGGCCCCCAGGCCTTCCCCGTAGGCGAACCGGGCCCACAGCGCCCGCATC
The DNA here is from genome assembly GCF_900102785.1 of Arthrobacter sp. ok362. GTDB lineage: Bacteria > Actinomycetota > Actinomycetes > Actinomycetales > Micrococcaceae > Arthrobacter. The sequence continues at coordinate 101,900 of NZ_FNGC01000012.1, read as the reverse complement.
GCCCGGCCCTGCGCATTGATGTCCTCCCAGGTGGCGCCCGCAAGCAGTCCGGCACCCTCCCACGTCCGTTGGTGGCCAAACAGCAGCGGCAGGTCAACTGTGTGCGCGGCGCCGTAGAGATTTCCCGGTGCGCGCCAGGACAGCACGTAGGTGTGGGCCCGCCCGCCCGCCCGCACATGCCGCCTGGCAAACTGCCTGGCCGCTTTGCCGTACACCATTTCCGTGACCACCCACGTGACTGCCTTGAGTATGGCGCTGCCGACCACGGGAATCCTCGCCACGTGGCTCAGGTGCGGGCTTCGCGGCAGAAACAGCCTGACCTCCTCCGCTGTGTGCCCGATCAGGATGTCGATCCCTGGCGCAGCCGCATTCCAGGCCCCGTCAAGCTCGGATTCCTCGGGCAGGGGTGAATGCCCGTACTGGATACCGAACGGCATGGCAGCCATCAGCCCGAACCTTCTCGCCGCCCGCGCCACATCGTCTTCGAGGGCGACGACGTCCATCGCCGGAGTGCCGGCGGTAACCGCTTCCGCGGCGATACCCATGGCGGCGTTCATCTTCTCCCGCCCCCGGGTAATACCCAGCGGGGCACTTTGAATGATGGCCCGCTGGAAGAGGGACGCCGCGCCCGGCGTCGCCATGAGGTGCGCGACGGCGTCGCCCCCTGCGGATTGCCCGAAGGCGGTGACCCTGCCCGGATCGCCACCGAACGATGCGATGTTGCGCTGCACCCACCGGAACGACTCGATCTGGTCCAGCAGGCCCAAATTGGCGGGCCGGCCGGTGCTGGTGGACAAATATCCGAAGAGGCCCAGCCGGTAGGTCACCGAAACGACGATCACCCGGGTTTCGGCAACCAGCGCCGCCGGGTCGAATATCGCCAGGTCCCCCGATCCGGACGTGTAGGACCCGCCGTGCAGCCACACCATCACCGGCAGCCGCTCACCGTCGTCGAGATCGGCAGGCAGGGTGATGGACAGCCGCTGGCAATCCTCGCTGCCTGGCAGTTCGCCGTAGCGGGTGCCGAGCACGTCGTCCAGGAAGGGCACCGGGGCCTGCGGGCACGCCGGAGACAGGGATGTCGCCTCGAGCACCTCGGACCAGTCGGTTGCCGGCGCCGGCGGCTGAAACCGCTCCGCGGTGGCGTAGGGAATGCCGGTGGCACGCACGACGGCGCCGTCGCGCCATCCGGTGATCGGGCCACACGGCGGATCGAAGGAAAGGTTCACATTCATACAGGCTTAGCTGTTCTTCAGCAGGGCAACATCGGAGACAAGTTCAATGTGCTCGAGCATCGCCGCCGCGGCGGCCGCCGAATCCCGGGACCTGATCGCGTCGGCGATTTTGCGGTGGGAGGCGAGCGACTGCTCCGGCCGGCCGGGCTGTCCGAGGGATTCGAGGCGCGTTTCCAGGACCATTCCGGCAATGAAGGTCATCAACTGGGCCAAGACTGCCGAATGGGCCGCGGCGGTTACTGCCTGGTGGAACAGCTCGTCGCCCCGCGCACCCCGGTCGCCCGAGGCGACCTCCTCGGCCATGGCCTCGAGGGCGCGATCGATGGCGTTCATGTCCTGCTCGGTGCGGCGGGCCGCGGCCAGCTCGGCCAGCTTGACCTCCAGCGTGCTGCGCGCTTCAACGATCTCGGGCAGCCGGCTGCGGTGCTCTCGGAGGCCCTTGATCACGGACGGAACGTTGGGCCGGTAGACCAGCACCGCACCGGTGCCGTGCTGGACGTCAATCACGCCGAGCACTTCGAGGGCCACCAAGGCCTGCGCCAGGGTTGCCCGCGAAACCCCCAGCCGCTCGGCAAGCTCCCGTTCAGCCGGCAGCGTGTCGCCGGGACCCAGCTCGGCGGACTCGATGAAGTCCATGATCTGTTCCACCAGCTGCTCGTAGAGCCGGGGCCGCGAAACGCGGGAAATCTGATGCGTTGCCGCCTGCTTTGCCATGCGCGTCCTTCCAGCCTGTCTTGGCCCTAAGACTACCGGAGAACTATTGACAAGGACACCTAGTGTCTAGGAGGCTAGGCCACTAAGCCAATAAATGAACCACTTTGATCCGGAGGAACAACGATGTCCGCTCCCGTCCTGTCCATCATCATCCTGGCGGTGATGTTCCTACTGGCCACGGTGCTGCCGCTCAACATGGGTGCCTTGGCCTTTGTAGGTGCCTTCCTGCTGGGCTCCGTGGTGTTGGGGATGTCCACCAACGACATCCTTGCCAACTTCCCCGGCGGCCTGTTCCTGACCATCGTCGGGGTTACCTACCTGTTCGCCATCGCGCAGAATAACGGCACCATCGACCTGTTGGTGCGGGGCGCTGTTCGGTTGGTCGGCAGCAAGGTTGCGCTGATCCCGTGGGTCATGTTCGCCATCACCGCGGTGATTACCGCCGTCGGCGCCCTCTCCCCGGCCGCCGTGGCCATCATCGCGCCGATCGCCCTGAGCTTCGCCGCCAAGCACAAAATCAATCCGCTCATGATGGGCATGATGGTGGTCCACGGCGCCCAGGCCGGCGGCTTCTCCCCCATCGCCGTCTATGGCGTCACCGTCAACAGCATCATTGCCAAGACGGAGCTGGATGCCAACCCCATGGCAATCTTCCTGGCGAGTTTCCTCTTCAACCTGGCTATCGCGCTGGTGCTTTTTATCGTCCTCGGCGGCGGCAAACTGCTGTCCACCCCGGCCGGGCGATTGGTGGAACAGGCCGCAGAAAAGCGCATGTCCCTCAGCGTGGGTGCCCGCGCCGCCGGCGTCACACTGCAGGGCTCAGGCTCCGACATCTCCGCCGCCGGCGTCTCGGCCAGGGGCACCTCGGGCGGCCCCGGCACATCCTCGGCAGCCGGTCCCGCCGCGGTGGGCGCACTTCCGGCCAGCGGCGCCCGTGCTTCCATGCCCCAGCTCATCACCATCCTTGGCCTGATCGCCTTGGCTGTCATCTCGCTCGGGTTCAAGGTGGATGTCGGCTTCGTTTCGATCACCATCGCAATCGTCCTCGCCCTCGTGTCCCCCGCAGCACAGAAGGGCGCCGTCAACAAGATCAGCTGGTCCACCGTCCTGCTCATCTGCGGCATGCTCACCTTCGTGGGCGTCCTCGAAGAAGCCGGCACCATCGCATTCGTGTCCGGCGGGGTGGCCGATCTTGGCATGCCACTGCTCGCCGCCCTGCTGATCTGCTACATCGGCGCCATCGTCTCGGCCTTCGCCTCCTCCACCGCCATCCTCGCGGCCCTCATTCCACTGGCGGTGCCGTTCCTGGCCACCGGCGAGGTCGGCGCCGTCGGCGTGATCGCCGCCCTGGCCGTGGCCTCCACGATCGTGGATGTGTCCCCGTTCTCCACCAACGGCGCCCTGGTCCTGGCCAACGCGCCAGAGGATGTGGACAAGGACAGGTTCTACAAGCAGATCCTGGCGTACAGCGGCATCGTCGTCGCCGTCGGGCCGGCCATCGCCTGGCTGGCCATGGTGGTCCCCGGCTGGATGTGACCGCTGGATGTAGCCGGCAAATCAACCAACCGCGCAAGCACACCGCGCGCACCCGCAAAGACCGACCAGAGAAGGAACGCGCCCATGAACACCCAACCCACGCCCAACGCCGAAGGCCCACTCACCGGTTATCTCGTGGTGGACCTGAGCCGTGCCCTCGCCGGCCCGCATGCCGGGATGATGCTGGCTGACCTCGGCGCGCGGGTGATCAAGGTGGAGAACCCCGGCACCGGAGACGACACCCGCGGCTGGGGCCCGCCGTTCGTGGGCCCGGAGGATGATCCGCAGGCCACGTACTTTCTGTCCTGTAACCGCAACAAGGAATCCATTGCCTTGGACTTGAAGAGCGATGACGGGCGGGCAGTGCTGCGTGAACTGCTGGAGCGCGCCGATGTGGTCATCGAGAACTTCCGCCCCGGCGTCCTGGACCGGCTCGGGTTCTCGGCTGCGGAAATGCATGCCCTGAATCCGGCCCTGGTGGTCCTCTCCATCACGGGGTTCGGGCACGACGGGCCCGAATCCCGGCGCAGCGGGTACGACCAGATCCTCCAGGGTGAGGCCGGGCTGATGTCCCTGACCGGGTCCGGCCCGGACGATCCGCAGCGGGTCGGGGTCCCCATCGCCGACCTCCTCGCCGGCATGTACGGGGCGTTCGGCACACTCGGGGCCCTGCTGCAGCGTGAGCGGACAGGCCAGGGCCAGATCGTGCGTACGTCCCTGCTCGCGGCGCTGATCGGGGTCCACGCCTTCCAAGGCACCAGGGCCACTGTTGCAGGGGAAGTCCCGAAGGCCCAGGGCAACCACCATCCCTCGATTGCCCCCTACGGCCTGTTCCACTGCCGGCAGGGCAGGGTGCAGATCAGCGTGGGAAGCGAAAAGCTCTGGACCACGTTCGCTTCGACATTCGGAATCGACGCCGCGCGGCCGGAGTTCGCCACCAACGCGGACCGCGTGCGCAACCGCGAGAAGGTCATCGAAGAAGTGGAGCGGGTGTTCTCCGATTTCGAGGCCGGGCCGCTGCTCACCAAACTCAACGACGCCGGCATCCCGGCCGGCAAGGTCAGAACCCTGGAAGAAGTCTACGAATGGGACCAGGTGCACTCGCAGGGTCTCGTGATCGATGTCGACCACAAAATCCTCGGTACTGTGAGCCTGCCGGGCCCGCCGCTGCGGTTCTTCGGCGCCGCCGGCACCACGGAAACCACGCTGAAGGCCCACACCGCGCCGCCGCTGCTGGACCAGGACGGGGACCAGATCCGCCGGTGGCTCGGGCTGACAGCCGCCACCGGCATGGTCACAGAAGCCGGCACGGCACAGGACGGTCGGCCGGCATGCTGACCCAGCAGAAGGTCCGGCACCTGGACGCTACCGAACTCATCGCCGCGGTGCTCGATCCCGGGTCCTACCGGAGCTGGGACGCGCCTGTGCTGGACCCTGATCCCGGCCCCGAGTACCGGCAGGAACTGGCCGCCGCCCGGGCCAAGACCGGCATGGACGAATCCGTCCTCACCGGCGAAGGCCTCATCCGCGGCCGCCGGGTCGCCGTCATCATCAGCGAGTTCCGGTTCCTTGCCGGCTCCATCGGCCAGGCCGCGGCGGAACGGATCGTCAACGCCGTCGAACGCGCCACGCGCGAAGGCCTGCCCCTCCTGGCCGGACCTGCCTCGGGCGGCACCCGCATGCAGGAAGGAACCATCGCGTTCCTCTCCATGGTCAAGATCAGCGCAGCCGTCCGCACCCACCGGAAGGCCGGTCTGCCCTACCTGGTCTACCTGCGGCATCCCACCACGGGAGGGGTTATGGCCTCATGGGGATCCCTCGGCCACATCACCGCCGCCGAGCCCGGAGCCCTGCTCGGCTTCCTCGGACCCCGGGTCTACGAGGCCCTCCACGGCACCCCGTTCCCGGAGAACGTCCAGACCGCCGAGAACCTCTTCGACAAAGGGCTGATCGACGCGGTGGTGCCGCCCTGGCATCTGTCCGACGTCGTCGACCGTGCCTTGAGCATCCTGGTCACCTGTCCCCACGCACCGCTCGCCGCGCCCGCGACGCTGTCCGTGAAGCCGTCAGGCGCCGGCGCCTGGGAATCGATCGGCATCTCCCGCGATCCCCGCCGGCCGGATGTGCGGCAGTTGCTGGCGCACGGCGCCCGGGACGTGCTCCCGCTCAACGGCACCGGACAGGGTGAAAAGGACCCCGGTCTTCAACTGGCCCTGGCCCGTTTCGGCCAGCAATCCTGCGTAGTCATCGGCCACACCCGGCCCAGGCCCTCCCGGCCGACGGCGATGGGGCCCGCGTCCCTCCGGGAGGCCCGGCGCGGCATGCGCCTCGCCGAAGAACTCAGGCTCCCGCTGCTCACCGTCATCGACACCGCCGGCGCTGCCCTGTCCCAAGAGGCCGAGGAAGGCGGCCTGGCCGGCGAGATTGCCCGCTCTTTACACGACCTCATCGGACTCAACGCGCCCACGGTGTCCGTGCTGCTCGGACAGGGAGCCGGCGGCGGGGCACTGGCCCTCCTGCCCGCGGACCGCACCATCGCGGCCCAGCACGCCTGGCTGTCGCCGCTCCCGCCCGAAGGCGCCAGCGCCATCGTCCACCGGAACACTGATTTCGCCCCGGCCATGTCCGAGGCCCAAGGCGTCAACGTCGCATTCCTGCACGCCAGCGGGCTCGTGGAGCACATCGTGGACGAACGCTCCGATGCGGCCGACGAGGCGCAGGCCTTCTGCCGGCGCCTTGGCCGGGCCATCGAATACGAACTCGCCACGCTCGCCAGCGCCGGGGTCACCGAACTGCTCCCCCGGCGCTTGGCGAAGTACCGCAACCTGGGCAGCGTCCTGTGCGCCACTGGCGGCACGCCGTCGTCCGGTTGAGGGCCGTCCCTAGAGCCGGCTCAGAGCAGGCTCGGGAACTCCGCATAGCTGAGCGGGGCGTAGCGCCCGTAGGCGGCGATCACCGCAGCCTCAACAGCGTCGACGTCGAGGCCCGGCACGAGGTCATCCGCCGCGCCCGCCGTCGCCGGGTCCCACTCGAGGCCGAGGGCGGCGTAACTGGCCTCCAGGACCGCGCGGATCGGGGCGGAGTCCGCCACCACAATCACGGAGCTAAAGAGCCAGCCGCCGGCGACCACCCGCTGGGCGGTGCCGACCAGTTTGATCCGGCGCTCCGGGAATCCCGGGTCGCTGCCGTGCACGCTGAACTCGCCGGGACAATATTCCCCCGGGATCTCACCGACGCCGGCATCCACGCCGGCGTCGCGCAGCGCCCGGGCGAGCAGTTCGCCAAAGCGCGAAAACCGCCCCTTGGCCCCGGCAATCGCGTCCGCATCGGGCTCCAGGTGATCAATGACGAGCGTCCGCTCGTGATACGCCGCCGCGCGGCCCCCGGCCTTGCGGACCAGCGGCTCGAAGCCGAGCTGCCTGCAGGCTGCCGCGGCGGCTTCGAAACCGGGCAGGTGCGTGTCGCGCTGCCCGAAAGCGACTGTGGGAACCGGCCGGTAAAGCCGCAGGGTGGGGCCCAATGAACCGGATTTGACCTTCTGCAGGAGCCCGAGCGCGAAGTCGAGGTCGGCGGCGGCACCGAGTGATTCCTGCTGCCGCACCACCGTCAGTGTCCGGGGCCCGGCTGGCGCCTGCGGCATGTTGTTATGCTCCCTTATGGTCATTCTGCAATTCCTCGTCGTAGCCGCCGCGTTCGCCATCATCGACGCCATCTGGCTCAAGACGATGAACCCGTTCTACCGCCGCCAGATTGGTGAGCTGATGGCCGACAGGCCCAATCTAGGGTACGCGGTGGTGTTCTACGTGATCTACATTGCCGGGATCGTGTTCTTCGCCCTGCGGCCAGCGCTCGACGGCGGCAGCTGGCTCAGTGCCGCCGGCTATGGTGCCGCCCTGGGCGCGTTTGCCTACGCCACGTACGACCTCACCAATGCCGCCACCCTCAAGACCTGGCCGTTGCAGCTGGTTGTTGTCGACATCCTCTGGGGCGCCGCCCTGACGGCACTGGCCACGCTGGCCGGCTGGCTCGTCTTCCACACGAACTAGAACTTGCGCAGCGTCAGGATCTGCGCAGTGTCAGGATTTGTTCCGCGCGGCCGAACGGGCCCGTGAGGTCATGCAGCACTGTGGAGGTCAGCCCGATCCCGTCCGTGCCGAACGAGACCTCGTTGTCCAGCCCCAGCCACTCCCCCTCCGGCTGCCGGTACATGTGGATCTGCAGGTCCAGGTTGGGGAAGGCATAGCTGCCCTTGCCCGGCGGGACCCGGGCGGCGATTCCGTTGGCCGTGTCCACCAGGCCGATCAGCCGGGCGACGTCGCCGCTGTCTGCCTGGCTGGTCAACGGATAGTCGGTGCGGAGCCAGACCGTTCCCGAGCCCGCCCGGTGGCCCTCGGCGATCCGCATGTGCAGTGAGGCGATGTAGCCGCCGGGCCAGATACGCGCGGCGTCGTACGGTTCGCAGTCCTCCGGCGCGGGGATCCCGGGATCCTCAAAAGCCGCGATGGCGGACGTGTCCGAGGTGATCATCCGCCAGGCCGTGGCGCGGATGGCCGTGCGGCCACCGGCTACGAGCTCGGCCTGCACCAGCTCGATGGTCCGGCCGGGGCGGAGGGTGGAGGTCACGACCTCGAACTCGCCGCCGGGGATCAGCCCGAGGATTTCATAGCTGAGCCGCGCCATGCGCATATCGTCGCGGGGCTCGTGCCTGGCCAGGGCGTCGGCCATGATGCCGGACGCGGGGGCCATGTGCTGCTCGTGTTCATTCCAGGCGCCCTGGGCGTGGATCGTGGAGCGGAACCGCCCGCCGCCCAGCGCCTCATAGTAGAAATCGCCCTCGGCAAGTTCCGGTAGTGCAGCAGTCAACGTGCGCCCTTTCGCGTGGCTGGTGATTCCAGAACACACTATCCCTTCGGGCCAGCGGCGGTTATCCCCACTCGATCCGCTCTGACTGGGTAGACTCGGGTGAGGTTTCAACCACTATCCAGCGAAGAGGTGCTCCCCTGCTTAGAGTCATCAGCTACAACCTCCGCAAGCACAAGGCCAGCGGCGAGCTGGTCGATCTGGCCCGCGATTTCGAGATTGATGCTTTGTGCCTCCAGGAGTGCGATACGGAGGATCTGCCGGAGTCCATCGGGGACTTGCACCTTGCCGACTCCACCCGGGGAAACCGGCTGGGCTTGGCGATCTACTACCGCAAGGACCGCTTCACCGCTTACGACACCCAGACGTTTGCCTTGAAGAAGTCCCTTCACGACCGGGTTTTGGCCCCCGCGCACGAGCGGCTCATCGGCACCCGTGTGACGGACAACGAGACCGACCACGAGCTCGTTATCGCCTCCTTTCACGCGGCACCGCTGACGGCGTCCAACTCACTGCGGCGGAACCAGATTCATGCCGCCCACGCCGAGTTGCTCAGCATGGGCGGCGGCCTGATGTCGCTGATGGTGGGTGACTTCAACTATCCGTTCTTCACCAAGTCCCTGACAGCGAAGATGAAAGACGCCGGCTACGACCTGACGATGAGTGACCGCCGGACCTACACCCGCTACAAGGTCTTCAAGGGCCATTTCGACTTTGCCACGTCCCAGGGGCTGGAGATCGAAAGCGTGGAAACGCTGGCCCGAGGCGCCTCGGACCACCTTCCCATCCTGATCTCGGCCGAATACGGCCAGGAGTTCAACGGCAACGGTGCGGCGCCCGCGTCCAGCTAACGGCTTGGCCTCCCGGGCGGTCCTGCCCGCCGGCGCTGCCGCTAGGAGCCCGCGTTGAAGACGTCGGTGCCGAAGCTGTTCAGGCCCGGTGCGCCGGCATACCCGAGGCGCGGCAAGGAGAACGCGTCTTCGATGCTGGCCAGGAGACTGAAGTGGTTATAGGGCTGGTTCGACGTCGTCCCGCCCTTGGTGAACGGCGAGAGCACCAGCGCACCAATCCTGCCTCCGGCCGTTCCTCCGGGCAGCAGTCCTGACGGTCCCTCAGTCTTGCCCTCGGATTCATCGAAGGTGATGACCAGCATCCCGTCCTGCTTGAAGGCCGGCGAAGCCAGGATCGCCGGGACCTGCTGGCTCAACCAGCTGTCCGCGGCGGCCAGGCCCCCGGTGCTGCCATCGACGCAGGGGTCATCGTGCCCGTCGTTGCAGAGATTGGGCGAGATGTAGGACAAGTTGGGGGTGGTGTCCACGGACTGGAGGTCGCCGGCGAGTTCACCATAGTCCACCACGTTGGCCTGGCAGTCCGGTGAGGAGGTGATGGCCTGGAAGTACACGAACGGGTTGTGCCGCGTTGCGTACTGGTCGCCCACCTTGGCGCCCTGGCTGCTGTCCTTCCCATCAAGTTCGGGGTGACGGCACGGCGTGCCCATGTCTTCCATGTAGCCCTTCCAGGTCTTGCCGGCGGTGCTGAGCTGCCCGGCGACCGTAGGGACCGAGGCCGGATAGACGCAGCCGGTGCCCTCCGCCTGGCCCAGCGAGTCTGTCCCCGTCAGCCGGAACGCTGCGTAGGTGGGACAGTCGTCGCGGGTCATGGCGTTGGACGCCTGACCGGAGATCTGGGCCAAGTAGTTCGGGTTCGAATTGTGGGCGATCCCGTAGTACTCGGAAAGCAGGACGCCCTGGCTGCGCAGCGTCTGCGACAAATAGGGCGCTTCAGAGCCTGCGCCCCACACCTTCTCGTAGCCCTTGTTCTCGAGATTGATCACGAACACGTGCCCGGGCTTCGACCCCGCCCGTGCGGTGGCCGTGCCCCCGGCAGTGGGACTCGCGCTGCCGCCCGGCGGCGGCGGCTCGCACGCCGCAGCGGACACCACGAGGACTGCTGCAACAAGCAGCCGAACGGCGGTCCGTCGATGAGATTTCGTGGCATTCCGGCTCATGGATTCCGGCTTTCTGATTGAACGATCAGCGTGGCATTGGCGGCTCCAGTGGTTGCACTCTTTCACACCGCAGTCAAGAAAGCCCGCGAGAACCCTGAATTGTGGCTGGGAGACAGCGTTCTGGAACGCGTGGCCGGGAAGGCGCGACGCCGGCGCTTCCGGACCGGGGGCTGGCCTACCGTTCAGTAGTGAATGCTGCGGTGGTAGTTTGCACTCATGAGCGCACCATCGGATTCAATTCCGCTCCTGGACCTGAGTGCCGCCAGGGGGCAGGACGGCACGTTTGACCCGGCGTTTATTGATGCCCTGCGCGACGCCACGCATCGGGTGGGCTTCTTCCAGTTGACGGGTTACGGAGCCTCTGCCGCCGAGGTGGACGAACTCTTCGAGGTCACCCGGCGGTTCTTCGAGCTCCCGCTTGAGGCACGACTCGAACTGGACAACCGGCTCTCGCCCCACTTCCGCGGCTACACGCGGCTGGGTCACGAAATCACCCAGGGACGGCCCGACGCCCGCGAGCAGCTTGACTTCGGACCCGAGCGTCCCGCCGTCGAGGACTACCCGCCGGATCGGCCGTACTGGCTGGTCCAGGGACCGAACCTGATGCCGGACCGGGCGCTGCCCGAGCTGCGCACCGTGTGCATGGCGTGGGCGGACCGTATGTCCGGCGTTGGCGCAGAATTACTGAGTGCCATTGCCGTGTCCCTGGAACTGCCGGAAGGCTACTTCGACGAACCGTTCCGGGACTCACCGGCCTGGATGGCCAAGCTCGTCCACTACGTCGGCGGCGTCGTCGCGGACGCCGGTCCCCAGGGAGTGGGCGCCCATGCGGACTACGGCTTCGTCACCTTGCTGCTCCAGGATCAGGTCGGCGGCCTGCAGGTGCTTCCGCCGGGCAGCGACAGCTGGATTCCGGTGCAGCCGACTCCGGGGGCTTTGGTGGTCAACCTCGGGGAAATGCTGGAAGTGGCCACCCAGGGCTACCTGGCGGCCACCATCCACCGCGTCGAGGCGCCTCCGCCCGGAGTCGACCGTTACACGGTCCCCTTCTTCTTCTCGCCCCGGCTCGACGCCGTCATTGAGCCGGTGCCGCTTCCGCCCGCGCTGGCGGCCCGGTCCCGGGGAGTCACGGATGATCCGGACAATCCGATGCTCGCGTCTTACGGCGCCAACGTGCTCAAAGGCTGGCTGCGGGCCCACCCGGAGGTCGCCCGGATTCATCACCCCGAACTCGGCCGGACCGCCGGGCAGTCCTGACGGCCCAATCACAAGTGTCATCCGGCCCTGCGGGCCGTCACCGGGCGGTCCGGCGGAGTCCCGGCTCAGGCTTGTCGCTGTGCGACGGCGCCGGCGAGCGACGCCAGGCCCTTTTCGAAGTCCGCGCCGACCATCTTGTCCATATTCATGAACAGCGCGAAGACCTTGCCGATGCCTTTGTTCTCCCCGGTCATGGTCCAGGTGACCTGGGTGCCGTTGCCTGAGGGCGTGAACGTGAACGAGGTGGGGTTGACCGCTTTGAAGGGCTTGGTGAACTCCAGACGGATCTTGATGTTTCGCGGCTCGGCGGTATCGACAATTTCCATGGTGCCGGAGCCGGCCTTGCGGTTCCCGCTCCAGGCATACTTGGCGCCGACGCCGGATTCGCTGCCGGAGTAGCTCCGTTCCATGGCGGGATCTACGGCCTCCCAGGGGGACCACTTGGTCCATTCGTGGAAGCTGTTGACCAACGGAAAGATGTCCTGGGCCGGTGCGGGAATGACTGCGCTGCGCGTAACTTCATAGGTAGACATGCCGTAATCCTAGGCGGTGGCCAGCCCGGATTGGACACCTGACCTGCGGTTTCATCCCTTCTCGGCGGCAGCTTCCGTCAGATCGACCACCGGCGAGGCCGCGTTCTTCTTAACGGACTCGACGCCGCCCATGGCGCTCGCCGGCGTCTGCGTCGACGCCGCTGGAGCCAGCCAGTACGCTCGGAAAATGGGAATCACGCGCAAAGCCCTCGCCGCTCTGGTTGTGCTGATCGCCGGCCTTCTCGCCGGAGCCCCCTTGGCGCTCGCCGTGACGCCGACCGCCGTCGTCGTTGAAGACCGCGCCGGGGTTTTGGACCAAAGGACGCTGCTGCCGGCAGTGCGGTCCACCGACTTTTACGAGCCCACCAAAGTTGCGATCTACACGTACAACGGCACGGCCGCGGACAACCTGAACGCGGAAGTCCTGCGGTTCGCCCGCACCGAACACCCCGAGTGGATCAGCGCCGACGGGCAGAAGTGGGCGGACGGGCTGTTTATCTTCGCCCTCGATCCGGTGGGCCGGCATGTGGGGACGTACATGGGTGAGGACCGGAAGGTCTCGCCCGAACAGCGTGAGGACATCCAGAACGCCTCGAAGGCGCTGCTCCGCGATGCGCAGTGGACCGACGGCACCCTTGCCGGGATCCGCCGCGGCGCCGAACTTATCAATCAGCCGTGGTACCGTTCCACAGCCTTCCTGGTCACGGCATGGACGGCGGTGGCCGCCGCAGTCTGCGCAGCTGCCGCGTGGCTGATCGTGCGGTGGCGGACCCGGGTGTCCAGCCGGAAGGAACTGGCCCGGGGCGACGCCAGCTACGCCAATGTCAGCATGGACCTGCAGGTCACCGAGCTCAACGCCAGCACCATTCCCGAATCGTCCCGGTACGGAAGCACGGTCCTGGAGAAACACCGCACGTTCGTGAACCGCTACAACACAGCCACCGAACTTTCCAACCAGGTACATGCCCTCAGCAGCCGGGACCTGGGCCGCCGGCCCAACCTCAACCTGGTCCGGAGCTACGCCGACGCCGCGGCCGAACTCGACGTGCTGGACGACGTGATCGCCGATACCAACGCCTTGCTTAACCGAGGCTCATCGTGGCCCGCCGCCTGGGACCGCCAGCTCGCGCCGTTCCGCAGTGACCTGGACGACTTGGAAAACCTGCTCAGCCAGCGCCGCGCCGAGGGAACCTCGGCGACGGCGGCGGCACTGCGGTCCTTCCGCGATGAAAGCCGGCGTGATGTGGAGCGCTGGTCGGCGGAACTGGCGGACGGCTCAATCACCCCCGAGACGGCGCTGGACCGGCTGCGTGATGCCCGGACCCAGCTTTCGGAGCTCTTAGGGAACCACGCTGACACCTTGATCGACGCGTTTGCCCGCAATGACAAGGAAGCCGGTCTCATGCGCCAGGAAATGGACAGTGCACAGTCGGGGACCAAGGCCAGATCCGGGCGCACGTACGAGCCGAGCATCCTCGGAACGGTGTACCCGTCCTACTACTTCTTCTCGGTCCCGAGCTTCAACTCCGGTTTCAACACCGGCGTCAGCAGCGTCAGCAGCGCGCGCGGCGGTGGCACCACCACCGGGTACGGGTCCAGCGGCGGCAGCTTTTCCGGGTCCGGGAGCTCGTCGGGTTTCTAGGGCCGAGTCGCAGTGCGGAGTTTCTAGGGTCCGCTCCCGGGCCGTTCGACGACGAAATCACCGCCGGGAAACATGATGGTCTCGTGCCCGTCATCGAACCTGACGAGGTAGGGCGGCGCACCATCGACCCCTCTCACCTCAAGGATCAGGCCGTGCCGGTCCGTGGACTCGACCGTGTGCCCCCGGATGATGATGCGGTCCCCTGCGACTGCTTTCATGGCGATCACCTGTATCTCTATTGACGCCTGTGTGCCCGAAGATCATTATTGCTCTTGACGGCTGGGGGGCGCTATGGCTTAGGTTGAGGAGCCGCGCCGTGAATAGAATATGTGCAGTTGGCCAAACAGGAATAGCAGTCAACACCCTTTTCCCAGAAACCGCTTTCGCGGCAGGGCGGCTGCACGGCCCGCCCACTCCCCGGGCCCACCCCGGCAGCCCAGGCTACCGACGACGCCGAAGCATCGACTGTAATTTCCCTGGTCCGGGCGACACTGCGGGGCATGCGGGGTACCGGCCATGATGAGTGCAATTGCGCGCTGGACTCTGCAGTTCAGGCTCTTGGTCCTGGCCGCCGCGGCAGGAATCCTTGCCCTCGGGCTCACCAACCTGCCGAGCATGTCCGTGGACGCCTTCCCGGAATTCGCCCCGCCGCAGGTAGAGATCCAGACTGAAGCCCTGGGACTCTCGGCCGCCGAGGTGGAGCAACTCATCACCTCCCCCATGGAGGCCGACCTGCTGAACGGGGTGGCCTGGGTTGAGGCAATCCGGTCCAAATCCGTGCCCGGCCTTTCGTCGATCCAGATGGTCTTCAAGCCGGGGACAGACCTCTTGCGAGCACGCCAACTCGTCTCGGAACGGCTGACCCAGGCGCGCGCACTGCCCAATGTTTCGGCGGCTCCGGTACTCATGCAGCCGCTGTCCTCGACGAGCCGGGTCATGATGGTCCGGCTGACCTCCAAAGACATGTCAGCCATCGACATGTCCGTCCTGGCCCGCTGGACCATGAAGCCCGGGCTCTTGGCCGTGCCCGGGGTCGCGAACGTGGCCATCTGGGGCCAGCGCGACCAGCAACTTCAAGTCCTTGTGGACCCGGCGCGGCTCCAGGCCAAGGGAGTCACCCTCGACGAAGTCATCAAGACGACCGGCAACTCCGTGTGGGTTTCGCCGCTGAGCTACTTGGAAGCATCCACTCCGGGCACCGGCGGTTTCTTCGAGACGGGCCATCAGCGGATCGGCGTCCAGCATGTCCTGCCGATCACCACGCCGGAGGACCTGGGCCAGGTTCCCATCCAGGGTCCGGCCGGCAATCTCCTGCTCAAGGACGTGGCCACGGTGTCAACCGACCACCAGCCCCTGATCGGCGACGCCCTGCTCAGCAACGAAGCCGAGTTGTTGCTGGTCATCGAGAAGTTCCCGGAGACCAACACGATGGACGTGACCCGGGGGGTTGACGAGGTCCTCCGCGAGCTCCAGCCCGGCCTGCCCGGAGTCACGATCGATACCAGCGTCTACCGGCAGGCTTCCTTTATCGAGGAGGAAGTCGGGACGCTCGGCGTCGCTGCGCTGATCGCGCTGCTGCTGATCGTGGCCCTGTTTGGCGCTTTCTTCCGTTCCTGGCGCACGGCCCTGATCAGCCTGATCACGATTCCCGTGTCGCTGACCGCGGCAGCGTTGGTGCTCGATCTGCGCGGCACCGGAATGAACACCATGGTCCTGGCCGGCATGGCGCTTGCCCTGGCCGTCATCGTAGGTGACGTTGCGGAAGACCTGAACGGCATCGCGCGGGCACGCAGCGCGGACGCCAGGGCAGAATCAGTATCCGGCGACGGCGGGCCTGACACCGGCCAGGGCCAGGCACCGGACCGACGCGATTCAGTGATCCCGGGCGCCCTGCGGGCAGCCCGCACGCCAATCCTCTACGCATTGCTGATCATGGCGCTGGCCCTCATGCCTGCGCTCTTTATCCCGGGTGAGAACGGTGCCCTGTTCGGGCCCCTGGTGCAGAGCTATCTGCTTGCGCTGGTTGTCTCGATGATTGTCGCACTCACCGTCACGGCGGCACTGGCGTTCGTCCTTCCTGTCCGTTCCAAGGCGCCGCAACGCCGTTCCCTGGCGCGGCTGCAAGGCGCGTACGGCCGGACCGTGACGCGCTTGACGCGAAAGACGCGGTGGGTATTCGCCGCTGCGGCGGTGGTCGCGGTGGCCGGACTGGCGCTCGCACCCCAGTTGGCCGGGACCCGTCCCGTGGTGCCGGTGCTGGCGGACAAGACCCTGGTGGTGCACTGGAGCGCGATAGCCGGCACCTCGGACCAGGAAATGAGCCGGATCACCGAGGCGGCCGCAGGAGAACTGCGCACCGTGCCGGGCGTGGCCAACGTCGGAGGACACGTCGGGCGGGCGATCACCTCGGATCAGGTCGGCGACGTCAGCTCCGGCGAGCTGTGGGTGACCGTGGCCCCCGACGCGTCCTACGCCGACACGGCCGCCGCTGTGGACCGGGTGATCGCCGGCTATGCGGGCCTGACCAGCAAGATCTCCACCTACCCGCAGGAACGCATCGACCAGATCCGGGAAGAAGCGGACAGCGGCTTTGCCGTCCGGGTCTTTGGACTGGACCCGACGATTCTGCGGCAGAAGGCCGCGGAGGTGCAACAGATTCTTGAGCACACGGCCGGTGTGGTCAATCCCCACGTCGATCTGCCCGCCGAACAGCCGATCGCCGAGGTCAAAGTGAACCTGGCCGCGGCCCAAAAGGCCGGCGTCGTCCCCGGTGATGTACGGCGGGCAGCTGCCGCCCTGCTGCAGGGCATAGAAGTCGGCAACCTCTACGAACAGCAGAAGGTCTTCTCGGTCATCGTGAAGGGGAATGCTGCCACCCGCAGCAGCCTTGACAGCGTCCGCAACCTGATCATTGACACCCCCAACGGCGGCCACGCCCGCCTCGGCGACGTCGCGCAGGTGACCATGGTCGGGAACGAGTCCGTGATCCTGCACGATGACACCTCGCGGCGCATTGATGTCAAGGCTGAGATCCAAGGCCGGCCGCTGGGCGACATCCAGCGTGACATCGACACGGCGCTGCAGCAGATGCAGTTCCCGATTTCCTACCATGCCGAGATCCTCGCCCAATACGCCCAGCAGCAAAACAATTACCAGTGGCTTTGGCTGCTCGCGGCCGTGGCCGCCGCCGGCATCCTGGTGCTGCTGCAGACGGCGACGGGGAGCTGGCGGCTCGCGGCCCCGCTCTTCCTGGGCCTGATCCTGGCACTGTCCGGCGGGGTGCTGGCCGCCCAGGCCACGGGCGGCGTCAACTCGCTGGTGGCCCTGGTCGCATTCGCCGCAGTGCTGGGAATAGCCGTCCGCGGCGCTCTCCTGCTGACAGGCCAGGTCCGGAGCCTGCGGGCAACAGATGCTTCGGCGCCCTGGCCTGCGCTGGTGGTCCGCGGAACCAAGGACAGGCTCGGGCCCGTCCTGATGTCGACCGTGATAACGGCCCTGGCGCTGTTGCCCCTGGCCCTCCTGGGCGGCGTCGTCGGAACGGAAATTATCCTGCCGCTTGCCGTGATCATCTGGGGCGGTCTGCTGACAACAGCCTTCTTCACCCTGTTTGTTGTGCCCGCTATGCTGCTCCGGTTCGAGCCGAAGCCAGCACCCAGCACCCGGACCGGCCAGGGCACCTCTGCACCAACTGAGAGCCAGGATGCGTCATGAACTCCCCACTTTCGCCGCGGGGCAACAAGGTCGCCACTTTCATCGTTGCGGTGTTCGTGGCGGTCTTCACGGCGCTCTCCGCCACAGGTTGCGCCCAGGCACCGGAGGCCGAACCGTCCGAAGGTGAACCGGCGGAGATCGCTGTAGTCCCCGGCACGGACCTTCACCGGCTCACCCTCACCGAGCACGCCGTCGAACGGGTCGGGATCGCGACAGCCGTGATTGCCGTGGATCCCCAGACCAGGAAGCTCACCGTCCCCTATGGGGCCATACTGTACGACAGCTCGGGCAAGGCGTGGGTCTACACCAACCCTGAGCCTCGGGTCTACGTCCGCCAATCCATCACGGTCCAGCGCATCAACGGCGACGTCGCCGTCCTGACGGACGGGCCGCCGGCAGGGACCGTGGTGGTCACGACAGGCGCGGAGGAACTTCTCGGCACCGAATTCGATACGGCCGAGTGACATGCGCTGGCTCATCGGGATAAGCCTCCGTTTCAAGACGGTTGTTGTCGCCCTCGCATGCGCCGTGATGCTGCTCGGCTCCCTGCAGTTGAGTTCCGCGTCGGTGGACGTCTTCCCGGAATTCGCCCCGCCACGCGTGGAAATCCAGACCGCGTGCCTCGGGTTGACCGCCCAGGAAGTCGAAGAGCTGGTCAGTGTGCCGATCGAGGCCGCCGTGAGCGGCATGCCGGGCCTGGACGAGATACGGTCCAAGTCCGTACCCCAGCTCTCGTCGATCGTGCTGCTATTCCATCAGGGCACTGATCTGCTCAACGCCCGTCAGCTCGTATCGGAACGGATGGCTGCGGTGACCGCGGCGCTGCCCACCTGGGCGGCCCCGCCGGTGATGCTCCAGCCGCTGTCTGCGACCAGCCGCGTGATGAAGATCGGCATGACGTCCTCGGAACATTCGCTCATCGAAATGTCCATGCTGTCCTACTGGACCATCCGGGCCCGGCTGCTGCGGGTCCCCGGGGTGGCAAATGTGGCCATCTGGGGCGAGCGGCTGCAGATGCTCCAGGTCCAGGTGGAACCTGACAAGCTCAAGGCCCAGAACGTCTCCCTCAACCAGGTCATGGAAGTCACCGCCGGCGCCCTCGACGCCGGTCTGCTGAAATACTCGCCCGGACGGTTCATCGGAACGGGTGGATTCATTGACAGCCCGACCCAGAGAATGGGGATCCGCCACGTCCAGCCTATCCAGACTCCCGCTGATCTGGCCAAGGTGACCATTCGGGAAAAGGACGGGGTGGCGCTGCATCTGGGCGATGTGGCCCAGGTTGTGGAGGACCATCAGCCGCTGATTGGTGATGCCGTGATCAACAACGGGCACGGGCTCATGCTGATCGTCGAGAAGCTGCCGTGGGGCAACACACTTGAGGTGACCAAGGGGGTAGAGGAGGCCCTCCACGAGATGCAGCCGGGCCTGAGCGGCATCAACTTCGACACCACGATCTTCCGGCCCGCCAGCTTCGTTGAGGAGGCGATCTCCAACCTCAGTATTGCGCTGCTGCTCGGCTGCCTGCTCGTCGTCATGATCCTCGTCGCGTTCCTCTTCCAGTGGCGCACGGCCCTGATCAGCATCGTCGCCATTCCTTTGTCCCTGCTCACAGCCGCGCTGGTGCTCTATTTCACCTCCAGTGCAATCAACACGATGGTGCTCGCGGGTCTGGTCATCGCCGTGGGAGTCGTGGTGGATGACGCGATCATCGACGTCGAAAACATCATGCGCCGGCTCAGGCAGCGACGCGCCGGGCACAGTGACGAACCTGCGGCATCGGTGGTTTTGAAAGCCTCTCTGGAGATGCGGAGCCCGATCGTCTACGCGACCCTGATCATTGTGGTCGCCGCCGTACCGATCTTCTTCCTGGACGGGCTGACCGGGGTATTCTTCCGGCCGCTGGCCGTCTCCTACACCCTGGCTGTCCTTGCCTCCATGCTGGTGGCGCTGACAGTGACGCCGGCCCTTGCCCTGATTTTGCTGGGCAACGCCAAACTGGAAGAACACGACGCACCGCTGGTCCGTGTGCTCAAACGCGGCTACCACGCTGCCCTCTCCAAGACCATGAACCGGCCCCGGTTCGGCTATGCAGGCTTTGGCGTGCTGGCGGTAGTGGGCCTGGTCCTCGCTCCCCTGATGGGCTCGTCCCTGTTCCCCACGTTCAAGGAAAGGGATTTCCTGATGCACTGGATCTCGGAACCGGGAACCTCTGCCGCGGAAGAGTTCAGGATCTCCCAGCGCGGCTGTGAGGAATTTCTCAAGGTCCCCGGCGTCCTGAACTGTGGCACGCACATCGGGCAGGCATTCGCCGCGGACGAGATCGTCGGTGTAAACGCCGGCGAACACTGGATCAGCATCGACCGCCACGCCGACTACGACAAGACGGTGGCCGCTGTGGAGGAAGTGGTCAACGGCTACCCGGGGCTGCACCGTGACGTCCAGACCTATCTGAAGGAACGGATTGAAGAGGTCATCACCGGTGCCAGCGAACCCATACTGGTCCGGGTCTACGGAGACGATCTCAAGGTGCTCCGGGAACAGGCGAAACGGGTCAAGGCAATCATGGACTCGATCGAGGGCACCGAGGACCCGCATGTCTCCCTGGAGGTGGAAGTCCCCCAGATCGCCGTCACGGTTAACCTGGCCGCGGCGCAGAAGTACGGCCTCAAACCGGGCGACATCCGGCGCGCAGCAGCGACACTCGTGGCAGGCGAGGAAGTCGGCGACGTCTTCCGGGACGGCCGGGCTTACGACGTCCAGGTATGGAGCACTCCGGCCACCCGCTCGTCCGTCACCAGCATCGAGGATCTGCCCATCGATACCCCCAGTGGAACGCGGGTTCGCCTTGCCGACGTCGCCGACGTGAGCCTGCAGGCGACACCGAACCAGATCGACCGCACTAACGGATCCCGCCGCGTGGAGGTGGGATCGTTCCTGGCCCAGGGAGCGGACTTGGGAAAGGTGGCCAGCGAACTGAAGTCGCGCCTGGCCAGCCTGGATCTCCCTACCGGCTACAGCGTGCAGCTGCTCGGCGAATACACCGAACGCGAGGCGGCAACGAACCGCCTGATGATCTACTCCGCGGCGGCACTTGTCCTGATCCTTCTGCTGCTTCAGGCGTCCTTCCGGAGCTGGCGGCTGGCATTCTTGTCTCTGCTCACCCTGCCGGTGGCCCTGGTGGGCGGGGTCATTGCCGCCTTCATGACCGGCGGAGTCCTGTCCCTCGGGTCCCTCGTTGGCTTCCTCACGGTGATGGGGATCGCTGCGCGCAACGGCATCCTGCTGATCAACCACTGCCAGCATCTGGAAACCTATGAAGGCCAAACCTTCGGCCGCGCCCTGGTGCTGCGCGGGGCGGCCGAGCGGCTTTCGCCGATTCTCATGACCACTCTGGCCACCGGGCTGGCCCTGGTGCCTCTGGTTGTCATGGGCAACATCCCCGGCCATGAAATCGAACACCCCATGGCCGTCGTGATTCTGGGCGGCCTGGTCACCTCCACCCTGCTCAATTTGTTCATCGTGCCCTCGCTCTACCTCCGGTTCGCCAAATCCAGGAAGACACGCGATCGGGAACGGGTTGCCGGGCCGGCCACAGTCTGACCACCGTCAGAACCCCACCCATTAGAACAGGGCGGCGGTCACGGTCCGGGTGAGCTGCTGAATGATACGGGTCCGGGGACCCATGTCCGAGTAGTTCAGGCCGCGGGTGTACACGACGAACACGAAGGCCCGGCCGTCCTGAACCAGGACACTGGCATCATGCAGGTTGCCAAACAGCAGCCCGTACTTGTGAAAAACCCGGACACCCGGCGGGACCGCGGGAGGGATCAGCGTCTCGAAGTTGGTGTTCTGCATGTAGGACAAGAGCTGGGCGGTGTTGCGCGCATTGAGCAGCTTTCCCGTGTAGAGCAGCTGGAGGGTCCGGGCCATTTCTGCGGTAGTCAGCAGGTTCACCGTTCGGTCGTACGTGATCCCGATCGAGGCGGCGTAGTCCGTTATGCCCCACTGACCCACCGCCCGCAGGATCAGCGCCCATGAATCGTTGTTGCTTTGCTGGACCATCTGGCGGATCTGGGCCTCGGCCGTCGAGGCGCCCAGCGGGGCAGTCAGCGAGGCGCGCCCGGTCTCCACCAGGTGGTAATACGCGGACGCGGCGAGGATCTTGGCCGTACTGGCGGCGACAAACTTGTCCCGGGCTCCGTAGCTGTGGACCACGCCGTCGGAAAGATCGATCAGCGACACCCCCACCGCGTAAGCGCTGTTGGCCTGGATGATCGCGCTGATCTGGCCGTCCAGTTTGGGGCCGATGGCCGGGACCGCGACAGCAGGCACGGCAAGGGCTTTTGTTGGCACTTCAGCTGGCGGGTCAGATGCCGGAGCTGTCCGGCTGGCGTGGGCGGCCGGCGCGTGCGCGACGGCGGTCCCTGTCGAGGGTGCCACAGCGGTCGCCGCAGCGGCAGGCGGGTCAGCCGGTACCCCTGCCTGGACGCCTGCGTAGACGCCACCGGCAGTTACAAGGGCAAGTGCGACCGCTGCCGCAGTCAGATGCTGCGGCCGGATCCATTCGACTCGCCTGGCGATGGGCCGCGAGCCGGGCTTGGATCCGTCGCCAGCTCTGTGCGCGCCGGATCGGTAGTGGCGCGGCGTCGGCTCAGTCATCCGGACCGGCCCCAGGCTTTAGTGCGAAATGGTTCGCAGGCATAGTTCCTCCCCCAAAGGTAACTGACCGCGGTGGGGCCATAGACTCCCAGCATTCTTACCGCTCGCGGCTCCCCACGCAAGGGCGCGCCTCGGGAACAACTGCCTCAGACACGCGAAGTGGCGGCGTACTCTGGACGAAACGTAAGGAGCGGCGATGCGAAAAATCATCCTGGCCATGCAGGTGTCCCTCGACGGGTTCTTCGAGGGACCGGACCGTGACATCAGCTGGCACATGGTCGACGACGAACTGCACCGCCACTTCAACGGCCAGTTCGCCACCATGGGCGCCTTCCTGGACGGCAGGGTCACGTATGAGCTGATGGAGGGGTTTTGGCCGACGGCGGACCAGGACCCCGCGAGCAGCGCCACGATGGCCGAGTTCGCCCGGATTTGGCGGGACATGCCCAAGTACGTCTACTCCCGGACGCTGACGACGGCCGGCTGGAACACAACAGTCGTCCGGGATGTGGTGGCGGAAGAAGTTCTGGCCCTGAAATCCCAGCCGGGCGGGGACTTGGCCCTTGGCGGGGCGGATCTCGCCGACACTTTCCGGCGGCTCGGGCTGATCGACGAATACTGGCTGTACGTCCATCCTGTACTGATTGGCCGGGGCAGATCGCTGTTCAAGGCTGCGGACAGCAGAGCCCAGCTCCGGCTGCTGGAGACGCACGCCTTTGGCAACGGGGTGGCGCTGCTGCGCTACGCCGCGTAGCCGGCGCAGCGGCACTCCCCTTCGGCACTTCTTAAGCGTTTCTTAAACGCCTGGCGGGAGAGTGGGGGGTGGCGCCTCTCCGGGCGCCCTTGTCCCGAGCCGGAGGATCCCATGACTGGACCTGCCCCTGTTAGACGCGATGCGGCACCAAGCCGCGATGGAGCCCTGCGCCGGCCCGAAGCCGGCCGCCCTTCCGCGGGGCCGCGACTGTGGGCCTTTCCCCACGTCCGCCAATGGTTGTTGCTGGGCATTGTGCTGTCCGCTGCCGTCGTGGCACTGGGCCTGGCGGCGCAGCTGACGCCGGGATTTAGCGCCGCCGAGCTCGGTGTCGATCAGGACCTCAGCCAGCATCACGCCGCTGCCTTGACCGCCGTCGCGATGGCGCTCAATGTCGTGTTTGGACCGGTGGCGGGTCTCGCTCTGATCGGCGCCGCGGCGCTTTACATTTGGCTGTTCCGGGGCGGAGTTGTCAAAGCCCTGGCCTTCGGCCTCGTCGCATCGTCCGGCTGGGTGGCGAGTGAATTCTTCAAGATCATCGTGGCCCGTCAGCGGCCCAACCCCGCCCTGCTGTTCGATCCCCTGGCTCCGGAAACCGGCTCCAACAGCTTCCCCTCCGGCCACGTGTCCTTTGCGGTGGCACTCGGATTCGCAGTGTACTTCCTGGCCCGCGGCACCCGCTGGGCCAAGGTCACCGCCGTCGGCGCGGCGGCGATGGCGCTCGTCGTAGCCTGGTCGCGGCTG
Source organism: Arthrobacter sp. ok362 (assembly GCF_900102785.1). Taxonomy (GTDB): domain Bacteria; phylum Actinomycetota; class Actinomycetes; order Actinomycetales; family Micrococcaceae; genus Arthrobacter. Next base: position 78,247 of record NZ_FNGC01000012.1, on the reverse strand, counting down.
TATATCGGTGTCCACTACCCCACGGATGTCGCGGCTTCGTTCCTGGCCGCGAGCGCAGCGGTGGTCATGCTTGCAGGGTTGTGGAACGTGATCGCGCCCCGGATCGCCGACCGGCTTCGTGCCCCGTCCGCCATCCGGTCGCCGGGCCCTGAGAGGAAATGAGAATGCACGCCTTGGAAGTCTTCTCCTTACTTCCGGCCGCTGACGCCGCCGGTACACCTTCACTGCTGGACCCGGCAAGCCTGCTCGCCGGGCTGGGTCCAGCCGCTTTGGGCGTCATCGCGGTCATGGTCTTCATCGAATCGGGCGTGCTTTTTCCCTTCCTGCCCGGGGACTCGCTGCTGTTCACGGCAGGCCTTCTGCACCAACAGCTGCAACTGACGCTGCCGGTGCTGATCGGCGTCGTCACCGCGGCTGCCGTCGCCGGGGATCAGGTCGGCTACATGCTGGGACGGAAATTTGGCCGTCGATGGTTCAAGGACGACGCCCGGATCCTGAAGACAGCGCGCTTGACCACCACAGAGGACTTCTTCCGCCGCCACGGCGGGGCCGCCGTCGTGCTGGCCCGCTTCGTCCCCATGGTCAGGACGTTTGCTCCCCTTACAGCCGGGATCGCGCGCTATGAGTACAAGTACTTCACCCTCTGGAATATCGCCGGCGCGGCCGCATGGGCCGTGTCCGTGACGATGCTTGGCACCTGGTTGGGACACTTTGACATCGTCGCCAAGAATATTGACGTCATTGCCGTGGCCATGGTCCTCATTTCCGTCGTGCCGTGGGTGGTGCAGCTCCTCAAGCGCCGCCGCAACAGCCAGCGCCCCGACGCCACCGCAGCCCCAGCGGCCGGCGACACGGCCACGGGATCCGAGGACGGATTGCGGACTAAGGAAATGGCCGCGGAAGAATAGCTGACATGACTACCGCTGACCGCCCGTCCCTGCTGCTCGTCGAGGACGACGCCGTCCTGGGACCGCTCATCGCCGAGCTCCTGGACCCGGATTACCGGGTCCAGTTGGTCACCAACGGCCGTGATGGCCTTCACCACGGGCTCACCGGGGCCTGGGATGTCATGGTGATCGACCGCGGGCTGCCTGTGATGGACGGCATCGCCCTCATCGCGGCTTTGCGGTCGAAAGGCATTGCCACGCCCATCCTGATCCTGACCGCGCTGGGCGATGCCGACCAAAAGGTCAGGGGCCTGGATGCCGGTTCCAACGATTACATGACCAAGCCGTTCGACGCCGGCGAACTGGCAGCACGCCTGCGCGCACTGACGCGCACCTTCCCTTCTCCGGCCCCGGCACGGGTGATGATCGGGGACTGGGAACTGGATCCGACGCGGCGCTCCGTCCGGTCCGTCTACGGGCTCACGGTGTCGCTGACCGCAAAAGAAGGCCAACTGCTCGCAGCCCTGGCCGCGGAACCCGACCGCGTCTTCACCCGGGACGAGCTCCTCACGGCGTACTTCCACGCCTCGGATCAGCCCGGCGTGATCGATACCTATGTTCATCACCTGCGCCGGAAAATCTCCAAGGCCGTCATCCGCACGGTGCACGGCGTCGGTTACCAGATCGGCGATGCTCATGAGTAGCGGCGGGACCGCCGGAAACCCGGACCACTCCATCCTGCGCAAGGCCTCGCTCAAGGTCGCGTTGCGGATCAGCGCCGCGTGCGCGGTCATGGTTCTCGGGCTGCTCGCCGCCACGGCGCTTTTCCTCATGAATCAACTGGCCCATCCCGAAGTGCCGGGCTCGGCGGCGGCCGGGACTGCCTACGCGTACTTGGATTCCAAAGATGTCCTCGAAGCCATGGTCATCGCCGGGGTGGCGGGAATCTTGCTGGCCGGCATCGTCGGGTGGCTCAGCGCGCGCAGCGCCATCCGTCCCCTCGGAGATGCCTTGGCCAGGCAACGGCGCTTTGTCCAGGACGCGAGCCACGAATTGCGCACGCCCTTGACCATCCTGGACACCAGGATCCAGCTTGCCCAGCGCAACACCGTGCCCGGCTCCAGGCAAGGCCAAGACCTTGCCCGGATCCGGGAGGACGCAGCGACGCTGACCGGGATTGTCAACGAACTGCTCCTCGCGGCAACCGCGCAAGCCCCGGACAGTTCAGCACCGCCGGCCGACCTTGCCGACGCCGCCGCCAGCGTCGCCGGGAGCCTCCAACTGGTCGCGGACCAGCGTGAGGTGCGCCTGGATTTCGTGGCCGATGCCCGGCCGCTGGCCCGGATCGAGAAGAATGCGCTGCGCCGTGCCGTGCTGGCCCTGGCGGACAACGCCCTTGCCCACACGCCTACGGGCGGCCATGTGTCCATTACGACTTCGATCGAGCACAGCCGCGCCGTCATCTCGGTGTCGGACACGGGGACCGGAATCACCGGCGTCGATCAGGCCCGGATCTTTGACCGCTTCGTGCGGACCGCCAGCGCTGACGGTTCACAGGGACAGCGGAGCTTTGGCATCGGCCTGGCTTTAGTTCGGGAGATCGCCGTCGCTGCCGGCGGCACTGTCGCGGTGGCCGCGACGGGTGCCGAGGGAACGGTCATGAAATTGACGCTTCCGCTGGCCCGGAGCGGAAATCCCTGAGAACAGGAAAAGACCGGCGATCGATTGCCCCCAAGGGAAATCGATCGCCGGTCTTTTCCGGACTGTGTAGCCCTGGAAGGGGCCGTGTGGCTTAGGCGCGGACGAAGGTCACGCCGCCGGTCGCGGTCAGCCAGGACAGCGGGTGGACGATCGTCTGGTTGGTGCCGTTCATCCCGCCACTGACCACCTGGCCGTTGCCGGCGTAGATGCCAACGTGACCGGACTGGACCACCATGTCGCCGGGCTTCGGGGTCGCCACGACGGTTCCCAGGCCAAGGAATGCCCGGGGACCGATGTCACCGACGGGCTTACCCGCGGCGCCAAGGGCCTTTTCCACCATCGCGGTGCAGTCCTGGGTGATGCCCAGCTGGCTGTAAGCGGCCGAGAGCATGATGGCGTTGCGTCCGCCGGCGGCGGGCACCGCGGCAGGCGCTGCTGCCGGAGCGGCCTGCACCTTCACGGTTGCCTTGGGTGCTGCGGCCGGAGCGGCCTGCACCTTCACGGTTGCCTTGGGTGCTGCGGCAGGCGCCGCGGCGGGCGCCGCGGCCGGCGCTGCGGCGGGAGCCGGCGCCGCGACGGTAGCTACCGCGGGGCGGGCAAAGCTGATCTTGACACTTGAATCGGCCCTGACGGGAGCGCTGACCAGTCCCTTGACGTCCACTTTGGACGCCGGAGCGGAGTCGCGCTGTGCCGGTGCTGCGGCTGCGTTGGCTGCCATTCCGCTGGTGAGGACCAGGCCGGATGCGGCGGCGAGGACGGCGGCATGGCGCGCAAAAGTATTGATTGAAGACATGGATGTAGCCTCTCCCAATGCCTGCGAGGTGAGCTGTCGGATTCGGATGGGAGTCACCCGGCCACACTCCCGGGCCCGTCGTTGCGGGCACCGTGCGGCTTCACCCCAAGACCTGCGTAAGCAGCAGGCCAAAAGTGGTTTCCCCGTCTCTGCCGGTCGTTGATGCGAGTTACCCCCGGGCCGCGGCAGAGTTAGGCAATCGGCTGGGGAGCGCCCGTATCGGAGACAACAGGCACTTATCCACCGTAACGCGAACCGCATGCAAAAGTCACATTCAGGTAACGGCGGCCACATTGCGGTCCGGGAATTGCCCATGGGGCGGCGCCGCATCCGAACGTAGGATGATGCCATCAGCACCACGCAGAAGCGGAGGCCCGAAATGAACAGCCACTGTGTCGCCATCTGCCAGTTGAGCAATCAGCCCCAGGAGGATTTCGACGTCAACACCGAGCTGCTGATCCTGGACGGCCAGGACGTCCACATCACCACGTGGGACGCGGAACCGCGCGACGGCGGCTTCGACGAGCACGTCCTCAATGATCGGGTGGACGCCCTCGGGTACATGGTGGTCAATGACTGGGCCTTCCTGGACGGGAAGGCCTACGCGGTGGTGGAGCGGCGGTCAGGCCCGATACCGGCCCGCAGCGCCGAGTCGTGACATTCCTCTCCCTGGCGCTCATCGCCGTCGTCTCTTTGGCCGGCCCGCTGCTGGCACTGTCGGCGCGCTGGCGTCTGCCGGTAATGATGGGCGAACTGCTGGCCGGCATCGTGATCGGGCGGTCGGGCCTGGGCTTAGTGGACCCGTCCGATCCGACGTTTACCCTGCTGGCCAACGTCGGGTTTGCACTGATGATGTTTGTGGCCGGGACCCATGTTCCCGTGCGGGATCCGCAGATCCGCTCCGCCCTTGGCAAAGGCGCCAGCCGGGCCACGGCGGCCGCGGCGGCTGCGGTGGCAGTCGGAACAGGCATCGGCCTGCTCTTCGGCACTGGACATGCTCCGCTCTACGTCGTGCTGCTGGCATCATCCTCGGCCGCCTTGGTCCTTCCGATCATCGATTCCCTGCGCTTGGGCGGACCCGACGTCGTCGCCATGACCGCGCAGGTGGCAATCGCCGACACAGCCTGCATTGTGGCGCTGCCGATCCTCGTGGATCCGCCGCACGCGGGCCGCGCGGCGCTTGGTGTACTCACGGTGACCGGCTGCGCGGTGGTGCTCTACGTCGGCTTGCGCTGGCTGGAGGACAGAGGCATCCGCGGGCGCGTGCACCGGCTCTCGGAAGAGCGCAAGTTCGCCCTGGAGTTGAGGATCCAGCTGGCCGTACTTTTCGCCCTGGCCGCCGTGGCGACGTTCAGCAATGTGTCGGTGATGCTGGCGGGCTTTTCCTTCGGCCTTGTGATGGCTGCGGTCGGCGAACCCAGGCGCCTGGCCCGGCAACTGTTCGCCCTCAGCGACGGCTTCCTGGCGCCGCTGTTCTTCGTCTGGCTGGGCGCCTCACTGACGCTCAAGGACTTGGCCGGGCATCCGGACATGATTGCCCTCGGTGTGGCCCTGGGAGTAGGGACTCTGCTGACGCACGCCGGCCTGGTGTTCCTGGGTCTTCCGCTGCCCCTCGGAGTGTTGTCTGCGGCCCAGCTCGGTGTGCCGGTGGCGGCCGCGAGCATCGGCACGCAGCTTCAGGTTCTGCTTCCTGGCGAGGCCGCGGCCCTCCTGGTGGGCGCACTGGTCACCATAGCCGCGAGCGCCGTCGCCGGGTCACGGGCGGCGAGGACTTTCGCGCTGCCCGCAAAGGCCGGCGGCAGGTCCGGCGATGCCGGCAGCGCCGTCGGACAGGGCGATCCGGGAGATCCGGGAGATCCAAAAGTCTAAACGGGCGGAACGGCCGAACGTCCGGAAGCCCGAACGAGGGCCGGGCCGGCGGGGCCTGTTCGGATCGGTCGGTTCGTCACTCTCCAACGGAAGTGAATTGCAGCTCCGGCCTCCTCTTTGCCATCTCGGCCACGACCCGGGAAACCGCGTCCCGGACCGCAGCGCCGTCAGCGTCGGCGTCGTCGTCGAGCGGCCCTCGAGGCTCGCCGAGCACGGCAGTGGCGTGCCGGACAAATCTGTCCCAGTCCCCCGCGCCCGCGCGCAGCGCCAGCAGTGGCGAGAGCAGCGCAGCCCGGCGCAACCAGGCATCGGGCTCGCGCATCCACCGATCCAGCACGCTGTCAGCCCGCACCCTGGCCAGAATGTCGAGCCCGCCCACCAACGGGCCGACGACGTCGACGGCGAGCGGATCCACGAGGTCCCGCACCTTCGCGTCCCGGATGAAGCCCTCCAGCCGGGTGAGGTCGGAGTTAGTCAGCAGATGCACATTGGCCTGCAGCAGGACCACCGCGGCCAGCCGGCGCTCGAAAACCGGCGCCGTCCGCAGTTCGGAGTCCCGCAGTTCGGAACCCCACAGTTCGGAACTCAGCGCGGTGACCTCATCGTGGGACAGCCCGGGATAGCGGCGGCCGGCGTCCCGGACGGTCCCGCGCACGGCACCCACGGAGGTGCCGTAGAACCGGAAGCCCCTGCCTCCCGGTTCCACTTCCAGCCGCGCGTGCAGCTCGTCCGCACGGCGCCAGGAACCTTCCCGCTGCAGCGAGAGGTCGATGAATTCGCCAGCATCACTCACCCGTCCATTCTTTCGCGTGGGCACCGGGAAATGCCGTGAACCCGTCCTGAGAGGTTTGCGGGTCAAGGTAACGTTCAGGTAACGTAGGCCGCTGGCCGCGAAGGCCTGGCCCTAATGCAGGGCCCCGGACCGCCCTTTCTCAGGGCCCGGTTGCGCCGTTCGGCGTCTGCTCGCCCATGTTCCTGCGGCAGGGGCCGGATGAAGCTTCCCGCACTCGCCGCCGCCCTGGCAGCGCTGGCAGCGCTGGCAGCGACGGTTGTGTGCGCCCGTCACAAGCCCGGAGGGGTCCGTTGTTCCTGAAAACACCGTTCAAACACGCACAGCCGAAGACACCACGCCCCAAGACAGCACAGCTCCACAAAATGGCGATTGCGCTGAGCTTGGGTGCACTGTCCCTGACCGCGTGCAGCGTCGCTCCCACGACCGGCGCCACTGCCCCCTCCCCGGCCACCCAGGCCTCGCATCCTGCCGCGGCTTCCACGTCCTCGGCGGCCACCAAGGCCTCGCGTCCTGCCGCGGCTTCCACGTCCCCGGCGGCCACAGCGCCTAAGTCGGCGGTGCCGTCTGCGCCCAAACCCGTCGGCGGCACCGCCGCTGCAACGGCGGATCCGGGAGTCGAGGCGGCACCGGCAGCCGCCGTCGCGCCGGCCGTCGCGGGCGCAGCGGGCGCCGCACAAGTGGCGGCCACTACGGTCTCGACGCCGGCCGCGCCGGCCGCCGCGCCCGTTGCGGCCCAGGCCGCCGTCGCCGCGACCGGCGACGGTTCGCAAGCCGCCACCGCCCGGGGCTGGGGTGCGGTTGTTGCAGGCGACGAATTCTCCAAGGCCGGCGCCCCCGATTCCACCAAGTGGAGCGTCTTCAAGGGAACCGGACATGCCGGCAAGGGCGTGCGGAGCCCGCAGGCGTGGGCGGTTGCCAATGGCGTGGCCACGGTCAGCGGGAACTCGGCCGGCACCACGGGCGGCATGTCGGCCAAATTTGCGCAGCAGAAATACGGCAAATGGGAGACGCGCATGCGGACCAGCGCCCGGGACCCGAAGTACCACCCCGTGCTGCTCCTGTGGCCCAACAACAACACTTCCCCCAACTGCGCCGAGATCGACTACGCCGAGGGCAGCACCAACACCACCCAGATCAAGTTCTTCCTGCACTACGCCTGCGGCGGCTCGAACTTCCAGACCACGGCGGCCAAGACGATCGACACCACCCAGTGGCACAACTACGCCGTGGAATGGACTCCGACAGGCATCACCGGATACATCGACGGCGTGAAGACCTTCTCCGACACGAATCCCGCGCACCGGCCCTCCGTGGGCATGCATCAGACGTTGCAGCTGGATTGGTTCCCTGACGGATCGGCCACCAAGCCTTCACAGATGCAGATCGGCTGGGTTCGCGTCTATAGGTAGGACCGGCGCAGCACCCCACGCCCCGCGCCTCATCCGGGTGCGGGGCTGGGTTGTCATTGACCGATGGCGCGCCGGCACCGGCGGCGGGACTCAAACCTTCTGAAGGTCCGGGGCGACCACAGCTGAGACGAGCATGGAGCCGGCTGCCGTCACGGCGTCGATGACCGGAACCCCGAGCCGGCGGCGGAGCACGTCCGCCATGCCGATGCTGCTCAGGCCGGTGCTGGCCTGGACGATCACGTCGGCACCGGCGTCAACCAGCATGTGGGCCGCGGCGAGGGCGTCGAAGATGCCGGCAGGCATGAGGAACGCGTCGGGCGTTTCGACGCGCCCCTCCCCGTCAATGAGCAGCATGCGTTCCCCCAGTGCTTCCGAGATCGGGCCCGGCACGTGGGCGCCGAGTCCCAGGACTCCAATCGTTCCGCCAAAGGTCAGTGCGGCGGCAGCGGCTGCGGAGCCCGCCCCGATGACCGGGATGTCCACGGCTGCCCGGGTGGCGGCCAGCCCGGGGTCGGCCGCGCAGCTGATAATCAGGGCGTCGGCGTCCGCTGCCATTTCCCGGGCCAGCTGGACTACCTTGGGTGCCGCAGAATCGAGCGACGCTTGGTTGTAGACGCCGGACGGCTGGTCCGGAATACAGCGGGAGGTGACGCTAAATCCGAATGCTTCCTGCAGGAGTTTCCCGTGGGCGTGGAGCAGGCGTCGGTCCGACGTCGTCATCACCCGGATCAATCCAACACGCATGGCGTACTACCTTTCGAATGGATTCCTTGGTGCGAGGCTACCCGGCGAGTATTTCCATGTCTTTTCGGGCAGATGACCAACACAAGCGCTGCCGCGGGCTTATGCCGTGGCGCCGGCGGCCGTACGCATTCTCAGGGCCGCCGGCGCCGTAACCTGTGCATGACCTTGGCGAAAACTTCGCTCCCGTTAAGGTTGGCGGCCCGGCTCCGTTGTATGGTTTTGTCACGGTGGGGCGTCTTCGGATCCGGGTACCGTACCTGGGATGGGGGGAAGGCGGCAGGCCGGTTCCGGACTCAGCCGGAACGATGATCAAAGGAATAGCCATGTCGGTGGAGCCCTCGTCCACTCTAGGACGCCCCGAAGAACAGGTTCCCTATGACCTGGTGTCCGGTGCGGAACATGCCGCATCTGCCGATGGAGTCCGACATCAGGCCGCCAGAATCGTTGACGCGGTCCTCGCCGACACTGCTCCGGAACACGACCGCGCCCGGGAGTTGCTTCGCCAGCAGCTTGCTGCGCATCCCGGACAGCCGGAACGTGCCCTGATGGAACACCTCGTGGCGTTGCAAGCGTTGAGCGGGCCCTATGAAGAGACGTTCGACGCTGCGGGCCGGCTCTTGCGGGACGTTGACTCCGGAGAGTAACGCGGCTTCAGAGCTCACTTCCCGGGCGCTCACTTATAGACGCGGATCCAGTCGATCTGTATCTGGCTCGGTTTGGTGGGGGTCCCGTTGGGGAACCAGTCAAGCTGCACCGTTTGGTGCATCCCCACCCTGGGCTGATGCGTGGGGTTCGTGTCGGTAAACCACACCAACCCATCGAGGTAACCGGTGATCCCGGCGGGGGTCCACTCGACGGCGTAGTTGTGCCATTGCGTCGTGTCGATCCGGCGTGCGGCCCGGGCCTGGAAGTTCGGGCCGCTGCAGGCGTGGTGCAGGTTGAACTTGATCTGGGTGGTGTCCGCGGTGCCTTCCGCGTAGTCGATTTCGGCGCAGGTGGGCGATTTGTTGTTGTTCGGCCACAGGAGCAGCACGGGGTGGTACTTCGGGTCCCGGGCGCTGGTTTTCATCCGGGCCTCCCAGCGGCCGTACTGCCGATGGGCAAACCTGGCGGACATGCCGCCCGTGGTGCCCGCCGCGTTGCCGCGGACCGTCACGACGCCGCCGCCTACTGCCAGGGCCATCGGGCTCCGGATCCCCTTGCCCGCGTGCCCCGGTCCTTTGTAGACCTTCCATTTCGCGGGGTCAGGCGCCCCGGCGTAGCTGAACTCATCCCCTGCCACCGCCGGCCCCCATCCGCGGGCGACGGCGGTTTGGGTCCCGTCGGATATTGCGGTCACGGCCGCCCGACGGTCGAGGGCGGGTGCAGCCCCACCCCCAGTCAGGGCCAACGCGCCTGCCGCGGCCAAGACTGCAGCGGTCCGCTTTGCGAACATCGCGCCTCCTGGTTTCCGTAATACGTAGAGCCTGGAAAGCGGAATTGCCGGTGCGGGCTTAAGGCCGCACGGAAGGAGGACTGGATGCGGCGGCCGTGCGCTCAGACATACTTGCCGAACCAGGCCAAGGTGTCGTTCCACGCGGCGGTGGCTTGCTCCTGGTTGTACCGCGGCCCCGTGTCATTGTGGAAGGCGTGGTCCACGCCGGGATAGATCTTGAGCTCGTGCCGGACGTCAGTCTTGTCCAAGGCATCCCGGAGGGCCGGCATGGCGCCGGTGATCCGCTGGTCGAGTTCGGCGTAGACGCCAAAGACGGCGGCCTTGATGGTCGCGACCTTGTCCAGGTCAGGTGCGGGTCCATAAAACGCTGAGGTCGCCAACAGGTCCGGGATCGCCGTCGCCGCCTGCCAGGTGATGCCGCCGCCGAAACAAAAGCCGTTCATGGCGATCCGCCCCTGGTCAACGAAGTCCTGGGCATTCAGGTAGTTGAAGCCAGCGGCGAAGTCGGAGACGTGACGCTGGGCCCCGGCCTGGGTCAGTGCTCCCGGCACGGCGTCGGGGTCCATCCCCGCAGTACCGCCTTCCCGGCTCAGCAGGTCCAGTGCCAGTGCCGCGTAGCCGGCTTTGGCGAAGCGGCGTGCCACATCCTGGATATGGGGTGTCAGCCCGCGGTTCTCGTGGCAGATCAGCACGGCCGGCCCGGCGGTCCCATTTTCGGGCCGGGCGAGATAGCCGCTGATGTCGGTGCCGCCCGCAGCGAATTGCACGGTCGCCGTCGTGAGTCCGGCCGCCCCCTCTGGGACGGACAGCGGGCTCTTGGCCCCTGGTACGGCGCCCGCGGACGCGGTACCGGTCCCCGGCGAGGACGGTGCAGGCGTCGGCATGGCGTCCGTGCTGCGGGGAACCTCGTCGGGCGTGCAGCCAACGAGGAGCATCGCTCCCGAGGTCGCAACCATGCTGCCCATGATGAACGCAACCCGGCGCGTGAAGGTGCGCTGACTCATGGCGCCGGCGCGGTAATCGTCGAAGAATTCCTCAATCAGGTACTTCTCAAACTTGCCAAGCTGCGTCATGACGGCTCCTCCAGTGTGCCGATCATCCTCCTCCGAAGTCAGATCTCAGGCAAGGGTCCTGCAAGGAGGCCCCGGCGGTGCCGCGGCCACTTCCCAACGACGACGTCCTGACGCTTTGCCGCCTCGCTAGCCGCAGCGGCAGCTCACCTTGCCTCACTAGACCTTGTTTCTTTCTGGAGGCGGCGAAGGACTTCGATCAGCAATCTCTGCCTTTGTGTTCCAACCAGGTGTGCTTAAATCTAAATTGTCATAGGTCGCGGGGAGACTTGATTTATGGACGGCAATCAGGGGCCCGAGTTGGTTCCGGCAGGACCCGGCGACGCTGGCCTCAGTCGCGCCGGAGGCGGCGCGCCTCCCGGACCGGCCGCCGACCACCCGCCGCGGGTCCTTCACCGCCGTCGGCCAGGAGGCCGCCCTCCCGCCGGCCACGGACAGTGCCGCCGCACTCATCGATGAGATCAGGGACCTCGAGGACCGAAAGTCCGCCATGGCCGCCCGCCAGGCCCGCCTGGCTGTCGCCTTCGAACTTCAGCAGCGCCGGGAACAGGCCGACGCCGGCGTGCCCACGGACCAGCTCGGCGCCGGTGTCGCAGCGCAGATCGCCCTCGCCCGGCTCGAATCCCCGGCCAAGGGCGGCCGGCTCCTCGGCCTCGCCAGGGCCCTCGTGACCGAGATGCCGCACACCCTCGCCGCCCTGGAAACCGGGCAGCTCAACGAATGGCGCGCCACCCTGCTCGTGCGCGAAACCGCCTGCCTGAGCGCCGCCGACCGGGCCACCGTCGACGACGAACTCGCCCCCGACACCGGGACCCTATCCGGGGTGGGTGACCGGGCCCTGGTCGCGGCTGCCCAGGCCGCCGCGTACCGGCGCGACCCCCGCTCCGTCACCGAGCGCGCCGCGCACGCCGCCACCGCCCGGCACGTCAGCTTCCGCCCGGCCCCGGACACCATGTGCTACCTCACCGCACTGCTCCCGGTCGCCCAAGGGGTCGCCGTCCAGGCCGCCCTGGCCCGGTCCGCGGACACGCTCCGTGCCGCCGGGGACCCCCGGTCCCGGGGCCAGCTCATGGCCGACCCGCTTGTCGAACGCACCACCGGCGCCCCGGGCGGCATCACCGGCATCGAGCTCCAGGTCATCATGACCGACCGCACCCTGTTCCAGGGCGACAGCGAACCCGCCCGGATCCCCGGCTACGGCATCGTCCCCGCCGCCTGGGCCCGCGCCCTCATCGGCGGCACGGCGCCGGCCCCACCCGGAGACGGCGGCTCGCCGGAACCCGGCAGTCCCCCGAACCCGGGAGACGAGCCCGGCGGGGCGGCCCGGACCCCCGGCCACCCCGCGTTCGGCGTCTGGCTCCGCCGGCTCTACACCCACCCCGGCACCGGCGACCTCGTCGCAATGGACTCCCGCGCCCGGATCTTCCCCGCCGGCCTGCGCCGTTTCATCCAGGCCCGCGACGACACCTGCCGCACCCCCTACTGCGACGCCCCCATCCGCCACCTGGACCACATCGTGCCGCGGCACGGCGGCGGGAGCACCAGCCAGAGCAACGGCGCAGGACTCTGCGAAGCCTGCAACTACACCAAGGAAGCCCCCGGCTGGACCGCCATCCCACGCCCAGGGCCACGGCACACCATCGAACTCACCACCCCCACCGGCCACACCTACCACTCCACCGCACCACCTCTGCCGGGAGCACCGCTTCGCCCATCAGCCGCAGACCAGCCGGGATCCCGTCGCCGGCGCCAGATCCGGCATCAGGCCAAAACGCGTCGACGCGCGCGTAGTCTTCCTCCAGCCGCTTGAGGCCAGCCACTTTAGTCCATGGGGCCCGTGGGCTGGTCCGGCAGGCGGCCCGTCAGCGTCTGAACTGCCTGTGCGATGCCCACGTCCTCTCGTTCAAGCTCTTCCATGTAGAGCCTTCCGCCAGTTATGAAGCCGTCCTCGATCTCGAAGATTGTTACACCGCGCATGTCGAAGGGCTGCCCGTCGGTGCGGGTTCCGACCCAGGTCCATTCGCTCCACGTGGTGTTACCGTCATCCACGGACCGGAGTACTTCTGCGTGAAAATCGGGAATGCCAGCGAAGATAGCCGCCCAGTTCGTGTGCATCTGGGCCCGTCCCACAAATGCCCTGGCCGGGTGGGCCGGTTGCACGCTGTTGTACCACTCATGGAACAACGCGGCTGCCGCCTCGAGGTCGTGGTCATTGAACGCAACAAGCAGGCGTTGGATAACTTGGTTCATCTGGTCACTCCTCGGCGCGGCGGGGCTCGTGCGCGGTTTCATACACCGGCTCGTTGGCGGACCGCACCACGGCCGAAAATCAGCCCGCCCCCGTCATTAATCTACGCCGCCGCCCTCGCCCGCTACCAGACCGATCAGGCCCAGGCGTTGATCGGCGCCTGGGCCCGAACCGACGCGCCACCGCTATCCAGTAACCTGCCTGGTCGTCGAGTTCCAGGTCAGCCGACCGCGTTGAAAATCCGATGCCCGGCCGCCGGAGACCGAGTGTTCGTCGCTAGTCGGATAGCCCAGTCTGCTTCTCTCCCAGCCCAGGGACGCCCACTTGGTCCGGATGGCGCCCTGGACGGAGTGCGCTCCGGTCTTCGACGACCAGTAGATCGAGGACCCACCCGCACCTGTAAAGTGGTTGTACCGTCCCACCCCGTCCGGCGAGGCCGTCTCGTCGGTGGTCGGATAGCCCAGGCCTCTCTCCCAGCCCAGGGACGCCCACTTGGTCCGGATGGCACCCTCAACGGAGTGCGCCCCGGCCGTCGGCGACCAGTAGATCGAGGACCCACCCGCACCCGAAAAATGGTTGTACCGCCCCACGCCGTCCGGCGCGGCCATCTCATCCGTGGTCGGATAGCCCAAGCCTTTCTCCCCGCCCAGGGACGCCCACTTGGTCCGGATGGCGCCCTGGACGGAGTGCGCCCCGGTCTTCAGCGACCAGTAGATCGACTTCCCGCCCGAGCCGGAGAAGTGGTTGTACCGCCCCATCCCGTCCGGCGAGGCCGCCTCGTCGGTGGTCGGATAGCCCAAGCCTCTCTCCCAGCCCAGGGAAGCCCACTTGGTCCGGATGGCCCCCTGGACGGAGTGCGCCCCGGTCTTCGGCGACCAGTAGATCGAGGACCCACCCGCACCTGAAAAATGGTTGTACCGCCCCACGCCGTCCGGCGCGGCATTCTCATCCGTGGTCGGATAGCCCAAGCCTCTCTCCCAGCCCAGGGACGCCCACTTGGTCCGGATGGCGCCCTGGACGGAGTGCGCCCCGGTGATCGGCGTCCAGTAGATCGAGGACCCCTTCGAGCCGGAGAAATGGTTGTACCTTCCCACCCCGTCAGGCGCGGCCTTCTCGTCGGTAGTCGGGAAGCCGAGGGCACCGGCGGCACCGCCCGCCGCCTTGTAGCGCTTGTAGACGTCGCCGATGACGGCATGCGCCCCGGTCGCCGGTGACCAGCAGATCACCCCTCTCACATAGTCCTGGCACTTCCCTCCCGCCACGTCATACTCCAAGGCCAGCGACCGGCCGAGTTTCGACCTCGGGTCGCCGGCGCCGACTTTCCAGGCGTAGGCAGCTATCGGGTCGTCCGTGCCCTTCCCTGTAAGCATTACCTTGAGCGCGCCTTGGCCGTCGTCCGCAGTGATCAGATAAAAAGTGTCCTGTGTTCCGGCCTGGCCCACTTTCGCCGGAGTAAACGTCACAGACTGATAAGCAGACTCACCTGCGGGAATCTTCAACCCCTCGGCGATGGGTGTGGTGGTTGAGAAGACTCCTTGCGGCGCTTTCGCCTTGGTGATGGTCATCGGGACGTTGCCGGTGTTCGTGATCTGGAAAGCCCGGGTGGCCGAGGCTCCGACGGGGACATCACCAAAGTCCAGCGAGCTCGGCATTTGCAGGTGCGCCGCGCCGGAGACGGCGGTCGCGGCCACCTTTACGGTCACGTTCCCGCGGTCACTGGCGACGACGAGGGAATCGGTCACCGGACTCGCCGACGTTGGACTGAACATCATGGACACTGCAAGCGACGCGAGTGGCTGGATCGTCTGCCCCACGACAGGCACCGTGGCCGGGTCGACGCTCAGCTGTGCGTTGGCCGGCAATGTGACTCCGGTGATCTTGGCGACGGTGGTGCCGGTGTTGACGATATTAACCGTCCCCCGGCTGACCGTTTTTGTTGGGACGTCAGTGAACTGCACCACGGCCGGGGTTGCGCCCAGGCCGTCCTTCGTGCCGACACCGTGGACGCCGAGAAGGTCGGTCTCGCCGTCGGCCGTTTTGACCGTGAGCGTGCCGTCTGCCTGGCCCGGAACCGTCGGCGAGAACGTCACGGGGACCGTCATGCTTGCGCCTTTCGCCAGCGTCCGGGGCAACGTGAGCGTCGCTCCAAGCTTGAACGGCGCACCGGCCGTGATGGAGCTGATCGTCACCGCCCGCGATGCCGTGAACGTGACACTTGCGGTTACCGTGGAACCCACGCTTGCTTTGCCGAGGTCAGTGTTCGTTGCCCCTACCGCTGACGTTGTCGGGGCGCCGAAGCCTAGGACATGCCCGTCCCGGGTGCCGACGTACACACGGCCCCGGTCGGTGGCCACCGAGGAGAACTTGGCCCCGGTACCCAACGGGGCGCTAAACACCTCCTTGAGGTTCCCGGTGTTGTCCGGGAGTGCACGATAGGCGCGCAGTTCCGCACCGGCCCCCGTACCTCCGCTGACGTAGACCACCCAAACCAAGGCCGAGGACGCGTCCGTACCGGAGGACGTCACCACCGGCGAACCGGAACTGAACCCGAACGTGCCGGTGGACGTCCCGACGGCGGCGAGGCTGACCCCGCCCGCAGCGCTCGTCACGAGCTTGAACGCGCGAAGGTACCCGTTGCTCTCGATGACGTAGAGGTATCCACCGCTGCTGGTCCCGAGAAACGCGGGCTTTCCCCACACTCCGCTGTACGGACCGGCCATGTCCAGGACGGCGTCGGTGCCGCCCGGCCCCTGCGCCATGCCGCCCAGGTTGTCCCGGTCCAGCAGGTACATGTGGCCGTCTTTACCGATTTGGGCCAGCAGGTGCGGGTGTGCAGCGGTGCCATAGCCGTCCGGGATCGCGACGGGCGCGCCGGAGCCCAGATCGGCGTCGTTTAGGTTCAGCTTCGCGTTGTCGGCCGGACTGAAGAAGTCGGTGGCTTTCAGGTTGCCGTCACTGCCGACCCGGAGCCGGACCACTGCCTCCGCCAGGGTGGTGGGGGGCTTCGTTCCCGGACCCGGTTTGGGGGAAATGCCGTTCCCCGTGGTGAGCAGGATTTGACCGGAACCGTCGGACACCAGTCCCCCGCCTGATTGCCAGATCCCGCCCTCCGCGTTGGCGTTGCCTGATTCGGTCGCCCACATCGTCGTCTGCCGGCCGGCGGTCGATACGCCGACGACATAGCCGACGAACGGCGCGTAGTCGCAGTGGCTGGCAAATCCCGCATACACGACCCCGTTCATGAGCAGTAGCCCTGGGCGCTGCATCGCGGTCATGGCATTGAACGGGCGGGTGGGGTCATTTGTCGGTGCGCCATCGATCACGACGGGGAACCCTGGTTTCTCCGCACCTGTCACCACATCCAGGGCGTGCATGTACCAGTGCGGGAGCTTGGCACTGGCACCGTCATTCGTCTTCGCAAGCAGGTAGACGCTCTTCGTCACCGGGTCGTAGACGGGAGTGGACGTAATTCCGATGTTGGGCGTGAGGTCGCCGCAGCCAACCGTCGACGCCGGCCACGCCGGCCCGAGTTTACGCGTCCACTTTGCCGCACCCGTGGCGCTGTCCAGCCCATAGACCGCATTGTTTTCCGTGGCGGCAATCACGGTACCGCCTACTACGAGCGGCTGGGCGTAGACCTGCCCGTCCACGGTTGCAGAGAACAGTTTGCCGAAGTTCGAGGAGGCGACCGACGACGGCGAGAGCCCGGGCTCGTCCTTGTCCCAGCCCGACCGCAGTGAATCTTGGGCGATGGTCCCCACGTCCGCGACGGCGGGCCCGCTCAGTGACAGCCCGGCAAGTGCGAGCGATGCTGCCACCAGAGACGCCCAGACGCCTCGGGACCACAGGTGTTGCCGGGGCCAAGCCGCGCTGATCGTTGCCACCCGGTGCTTCCGGCGATGCGGCGACCCACCCATTCCTCCACCGCGAAAACGGCCATTAAAATGGCCGGACGACACCCAAGTTTTTGTTTGATCACGCATGGCTGAGACCCGATTCTGATCACTACATTAACTTTATTAACCCCGTAGTTTGGAGCCTAGAAGCGGGACTTCAGGAGCGCGCGAGTGGATGCTACTCGACTTCTCGGGGGCCATTCCCGTTTTCTTCAGGTCGCTACTTGCCCGCTGCTTGGGCGAACGCCATTGCCTACTTGATTCGCCGGAAACGCCACGCGGAGGCACACCTCGTTCTGGCGCCGCACCGCATCATTTTTAGGCGACGAGTCAGAGGCAGCACGTGGCGCGGGCATGCGGGACGGCGGGGGCGATCGGGATGTTCCCTAACGGGATCAGCGGCCGGGCGGGGACGTCTCAGCGTCCCGGGTCCGAGCTATTGCGCGACGGCGGCGTGCGCCTTTCGCTGGAGGGTCTCCCCTACCGGTTAATCAATGCATGCAGGATAGCCGCACCCAGCGGACCTGCCGTGGCCAACACCAAAAAGCCGACGGCGGGAACACCAAGCACCCACGCAACCCTGCGCCGTCGTGCCTGATCAACCAACCGCCGGAGGGCGGCGAAGTTCGTATTGAGCTCATCCGGGTTGCCGGGCAACGCTGGCTTCGTGTGCCAGGTCCGGGCATTCACGGCAGCGGCAGCGACGCGTTGGACCTGTTCCGCGTCCAGTGCAGCTTCGCGCCGGTGCAGAAAGCCCAGGAGCTGCCGATCGCTGAGCACAATTACCTGGCGCGGCTTCTCCTTGATCGTCAACCGCGCCGGTTCCACGATCACCACGACCGCCGTGACGTCGACGGCGGCACCCACTGCCGTGCTGAGCAATTTCGAGGCCCGGGCGGCCTCGTGCGCGGAGTTGTAGAGATGGCGGAGTTTCTTACCTGACACCATCAGGGTTTGCCCTGCCACCCAGATTGATTGACCCGCATGGTTCTTCGTGTTGAGAGTAAAGACGCCGGCGGGACCGACCAGCACATGGTCGATATCCGCCCAGCCCGAGCCCACCGGGACGGCATGCAGCACCAGCCATTCGGGCCCGAGCCCTGCCAGAATCCGGCCCACGGCGATCTCGCCCAGCGCACCCCGGTACCAGGGCCAGCTGGCGTCGCTCAACGGACTGGCACCGAACATCCGTCTCAGCAGCGAACGCGGCGGAACGAGCGCCTGGACTGCCAACAGCTCCTCGATCACGGATTGGGCCGCAAACCGTTCGGTCAGCGGCGCCGGCGCCGGGTATCCGCTCATTGCCGCGACTGTCGTGTGGGACGCATGCGAGGCAGTTTAGGCGCACAAGCCCGGCCCCGCGAGGAGGCGGTGCCGGCGAGCCGGAATTCTTGCCCTCGATCCCGGCTTTATTCGGCGTCGGACGTGCCTGTCCCCGAACCGAGCTTCCGACGTCTGCGCCGGCGCCAGACCATCAACAGGCCCAGCACGACGACGGGGACCAGCACCCAGCCGCCTATGTCGAGAGCGTCGCCGATGGCTTGTGCCAGTGCCCCGGCCACGTAGGCGAGAATGCTGAGGCTCGCGACCCAGGCGATGCACCCCGGGATGGTCCACAGCAAAAACCTTGGCCAGGGCATCCGGGCTGCCCCCGCGGCAATGGCGCCCCAGAGCCGGACGACAATGACCCAGCGGCCGAAGAACAAGGCTTTGCCGCCGTGCCGTTCAAAAAATGATTCCAGCTGTTCTATGCGGTGTTCGTCAGCATGGAAGCGTTTGGCGAGCTTGAGCATCAGCGGACGTCCTCCTACCCGCCCGAGGATGTAGCCGATGGTGCTGCCGAGCATTGCGCCCAGGCTGCCGAAGGCGATCACGGCAGCAAGGTTAAGATCTCCGTGGCGCGCCGAGGTGTATGCCCCGAGCAGTACGGCTACGGCAGGAAGCGGTACACCGGCGCACTGGGCGAGCACGATCACGAGCACGCCGAAGTAGTACGCCCATTGGTCCCCTATCCCTGCTTCCGCGGCGACGAAGCCGGCCCAGCTGAACGCCACGACGCGGAAGGCAGCTAGTCCGGTCATGGCTCACACCTCACTCCGCTACTCCGCCATAGTTCATAGTGACGGTCCCCGCGCTGCCGGCGTTTGTTCTGCGGTGGTGACCCCGCGACGACACCGGGATGGCCCTTGTATACCCTTGTGGCCCGGCCGCGTCAAGAGCACGCTGCGGTCAGAGCCCGGCCCGGCGGCGGCACGCGCTTCAGGTCTGCGGCCTCGGCGTCGCGTTAGGCTCAACTCATGTTGCCCGATCGATACCTGGCCGAGCTGGCCGGCTCCGTGGACCATCTCGGCACGCTCGCCCGGCAGCCGGAGGACGGACTTGCCTGTGCCGTTCCGGCATGCCCGGGCTGGGCGCTTGAGCAACTATTCGGGCATCTCGGTTCAATCGAACGGTGGGCCGCCGCCGTGGTTCGTGAGGGCACCTTCGTCAAGGAACCGGCACCGCCGGCCGAGGGCGCCGCGGTCTGGTTCCTCGAGGGCACGGCACCCTTCCTCGAGACGATGACGGCACTTGACCCCGAGAAACCGTGTTGGGACTTCGGCCCGCCGCCGCACACCGCCCGGTTCTGGCTTCGGCGCCAGGCCCACGAACACTCCATCCACCTCATCGACGCCTGCCAGGCGCTTGGCCTGGAGATCCCCGCCATGGGGGACGACTTCATGCTCGACGGTGTAGACGAGGTCCTGGCGATGTTCGCGCCGCGCCAGCTGCGGCTGGGCCGGATGCCAGGCCCGGACAAGGCCGTGACTTTCCAGGTGCCCGGGGCTGCCAGCTGGACACTGGGCCCAGGTTCGGCCGTGGCATCGATTTCCGCCCCATTGCCAGTCATGTACCTGGGCCTATGGGGCCGATCCAGCCTGGAAGATGCCGCCCTCATTGACGGTGATGCCACCGCTGCCCTGCGCGTGCTTCGGGGCCCGCTCACCCCGTGAGTCCCGGATTTCGGGTTTAGGATACGAACACGTCCTGGGAAGCTGCCGACGCAACAAGACTCGACCGATGCTTTTCGTGACCACCTGCCCGAAAGGAACCCAACGCATGTCAGAGCACGCCACAACCGGTACCGCAGATCTCGCCACGCCCGTTGCGAGGTGGGGCATTCTCGGCACAGGGTTCATCGCCGGGCTGCAAACGCCGGACCTGATCGAGAACGGCTCCTCGGTCCAGGCTGTGGGATCCCGGAACGTGGCATCGGCGAGGGAGTTCGCGGCCCGGTTTCAGATCCCCTCGTCCCATGGAAGCTACGAGGACCTCGTGGCCGACCCGGACGTGGATATTGTCTACATTTCGACGCCGCACCCGTTCCATCACGAAAATGCGCTGTTGGCCCTGGACGCCGGCAAACACGTGTTGATTGAAAAGCCCTTCGCCATGAACGCCTGGCAGGCCCGGGAGATTGTGGAGCTCGCCGAGTCGAAGGGACTGATCGCACTTGAGGCCATGTGGACCCGATATCTTCCGCACATGGTCCGTATCCGTGAACTGATTCGATCCGGCGCGCTGGGCGAGGTCCGGACGGTAATCGCGGACCACAACCAGAATCTGCCCAAGGATCCGCTGCACCGCCTCAACGACCCGGCGCTGGGCGGCGGAGCGCTCCTGGACCTGGGCATCTACCCCGTGTCCTTCGCCTTCGACGTCTTCGGAGCGCCGGTCAGCATCCGGGCAGCGGCCAGCATGACTGAAACCGGTGTTGACCGGCAGACCGCCATGATTTTCGAGTACGGGGACGGGCAGCAGGCCGTCCTGCACTGCGCGCTGGACACCGCAGGGCCAAACCAGGCCTCGATCATCGGAACCGCCGGCCGAATCGAGATCCCGTCAGTCTGGTATATGCCGTCAGCCTTCACCAGGTACGACGCCGACGGTAACGTCGTCGAACGCTTCGATGAGTCCGTCACCGGCCGCGGAATGCAATACCAGGCACGGGAAATGGAGCGGCTCATTGCGGCGCACGCCACTGCCAACGACATCCTGCCGCCCCGGCAGAGCGTTCAGGTCATGGAGGCCCTGGACGAAGTCAGGCGTCAGATCGGCCTCACCTACAGCAGCGACGAGAAGGCAGACAGGCGCGCCTAAGCGACCCAGTGCCTTAAGAGGCATCGTCGTCGCTCATCCGCGTCCGATCAACTCGGCCACGCGATCGAGCTCTTCTTCCACATTGTAGAAATGTACGGCGAGCCGGATCCTGCCCTCGCGGACCGACGCCACCACGTTGGCCTGGCGGAACCGTGCCAAGACCGCCTCGGCATCTCTCACCGGCACGGAGACGATGGTCGAGCGGTGCTGCTCGGTGAAGGGCCGGAAGGCGGAGCCCTCCGCCGCCAGGGCATCCTGCAGGCGAAGGGCGAGCCGGGCGTTGCGATCGAGCAAGGCTGCGATGCCGAACCGGCGGAAGATGCCGAGCGCCGCCTGCTCGGCCAGGGCGGGAAACCACGCCAATGAGGCATCGAGCTTCGAGGCCGTGGGTGAGAGGTCCATTGCCGGTCCGTAAAAGCTCTCGGCCGGGTTGCGGGCGGCCTTCCAGCCCGGGCCGATGGGCTGGAGGCGGTCCAGCAGCCCGCTGCGGACATAGAGGTAGCCCATGCCCCTGGAGCCGAGCAGGAACTTGTGGCTTGCGGCGGCAAGGAAATCCACGCCGTCGCGCACCACGTCCAGCGGCACCGCGCCCGCCGCCTGGCAGGCATCGACGAAGAACCAGGCGCCGGAGCGG
Source organism: Arthrobacter sp. ok362 (assembly GCF_900102785.1). Taxonomy (GTDB): domain Bacteria; phylum Actinomycetota; class Actinomycetes; order Actinomycetales; family Micrococcaceae; genus Arthrobacter. The sequence goes on along the minus strand of NZ_FNGC01000012.1, from coordinate 56,628 downwards.
GCAGCGACCCGGCTGAGCGCGGCCAAGTCGGCCCGGTAACCGCTGGCCGAATGAACGGCGCTTACGGCGATCAGGCGCGTGCCGCCGTCGGCCGCCTGCCCAAACGCCTCGGCCGTCACGCCGTCACGGCCCGGTGCCACGGCGCGGACCTCGTAGCCGCGCTCCCGGAGCAAGAGCCAGGGAAAGTAGTTCGAGGCGAATTCGTTCTCGGCGACCACGACGTTCTCGCCGTGCTTCGCAGGAGGCAGGTTAGCGGCCACTGTCCCGGCGGCTGTGCTCACGGCCGGAACGATTGCGATCTCCCCGGCCGTGGCGCCGATGATCTCGGCGAACATGGCGCGGGCGACCTCCCCTGCCCGCTCGGCTTCCATCCAGTCGAACCGGCCGGCAGACCAGCTTGCGACCGCCAGGTCGTAGGCTTCCCGGGCGGGAGCGGAGCCGACGTTCATGGTAGCGGTGTTGAGATAGATGGTGTCCTTGAGCCCGGGGAAGAGCTGGCGGATGTCGGCGTCGTGCATGGCTGGAACCGCCCTAACCGTCCCCGTGCGCGCGGTTCAGGCCCTTCGCGTAGGCCGCCTGCCCCACGTGCTGGAGGCAATCGGCAATCGTGCTGACCAGCCGTACACCGAGCGTGACGGGCGGGTCCCAGCGGGTATCGACGATTCGGTCGAAGTCGTCGTCGCCGAGAGTCTTCAAAAACTCCACGGTCTGCCGGTGGACAGCGTCGTAGTATTCGAGCAACAGCTCCGGGGGTGCCTGCACCGCGTCGACCTGGCCGCTCGTATGGCCGTAGCCGGTGTCCCGCTTCGAAAGGGGCAGGCCGAAGCGGGCGGCAAACCCCTGCGAGGTCCAGACCTGGTCCAGGCCTGCGGCGGAAGCCAGCTGCGCGTCCTCGACCCGGCCGAGATGCCAGATGAGCCAGGCCATCGAGTTCCCGTTGCCTTCGGGCCGTCGGCGCGCAGTGGCATCGTCGACCCCTGCCAGGGCGGCGGCCACCGTCTCACGGATCCGGCCGAAGGCGTCCAGCAGCAGTTCATTAGATTTCATCGAGTCCCCTCGCTGTTCATGATCGAAAGTGCTGTTCATGATCGAAGTGCTGTGCATGATCGGTGAGCCCATGCTTGCACGGAGGCCGCACCGGCGGATAGGGCAGAGCGTCTCGGTCTCCACCGCGCCCGCGAAGGCAAAGCCTGCGGCAATCCGGCCGGGCACAGTCCGCGAGGTCTTGGCAGCGGCGACCCCCCGCGCCTACCCTTACGAACTATGAGCAACTTGTTGCCTGTAGCGGAGCCGGGGCGCCCAACAAGCAGCCGCTGGGAACGCCGGGACAAGTTCCATCTCGCGGGCATCACCGGCTTCGTCATCCTGCTCAATGTGGTCGGCTGGAGTGTGCTGACGCTGGCCGTGGCTCCGCAGAACTTCGCCCTGGGCCGCTCCGGCGTGTACGGGGTCGGGCTGGGCGTGACCGCCTTTTTGCTGGGAGTACGGCATGCGTTCGACGCCGACCACATCGCCGTAATCGACAACACCACCCGCAAGCTGGTCGGCGAGGGAAAGACCGCGCTGGGGGTGGGCTTCTGGTTCTCGCTGGGCCACTCGAGCGTCGTCTTCGGCGCGGCGCTGCTCCTGGCCCTCGGCGTGAGTGCGATGGCCGGCAGCGTGCAGAACGAGGACTCGGCCCTTATTCAGACACTGGGGCTGGTGGGAAGCGCCGTCGCTGGAACGTTCCTTATCCTGATCGGGCTGATGAACCTCGTCTCGGTGATTGGCATCGTCCGGGTCTTCCGCGGGATGCGGACCGGCGAATTGAACGAGGCCGAGCTTGAATATCAGCTCAACAACCGGGGCTTCGTGGCTCGACTGCTCGGCGGAACAATCCGGCGGATCGCCAAGCCATGGCACGTCTATCCGGTAGGCCTGCTGATGGGCCTGGGATTCGACACCGCGTCCCAGATAGCCCTGCTCGTACTCGCAGCTGGTTCCGCGGCCTTCTCGTTGCCCTGGTACGCCATCCTGGTCCTACCCGTGCTGTTCGCCGCCGGAATGAGCATTTTCGACACCGCAGACGGCGTGTTCATGTCCAGGGCCTACGGGTGGGCATTCATTAATCCGGTCCGCAAGGTGTTCTACAACCTCACAGTCACGGTGCTCTCGGTGGTGGTGGCACTGGTCGTCGGTGTCATCGTGTTGCTCGGGCTTGTGGCAGACAAACTGGGAATCGAATCAGGGCCGGCAGCCACAATCGGCTCGCTGGAGCTGGAAAACGTCGGGTACATCATTGTCGGACTCTTCGTGGTCATCTGGCTGATCGCGCTCGCCGTCTGGAAATTTGGCCGGATCGAGCAGCGCTGGAGCCAATCCGGCACCAGCTGAGGGCCCTACCGGCGCAGAGCGGATCGGCGATGTGATGAATCTCTCCCTGCGCGATGGCTGCCGGTGGAGTTCCCGATTCTCCGGGCACTTCCGGACGCCGCGGCCGCTTCCGAGCCGATCTCCGCTGATTGGATGAATTATCTTGGCGCAGAAGCGTGTTTCTAGGGCAGAAATTCGGATTATGTGCCGCCTGGGCCTTCTTGGCAGAATTTAAGGCTTGGGTGCGGACGTCGTCCGCACCCAGTTTTGCGGACGCGCTTCCGTGACGATTCCAGCCACCACAGGGAGCACCATCCATGATTTCCGTCAGCCAGGTCTCGAAGAGCTACGGCTCCGGGCCGACGGCGGTCCAGGCCCTCGACGGCGTCACGCTGTCCGTTGGCCGCGGCGAGATCTTCGGCGTCGTTGGCCAGAGCGGCGCCGGTAAGAGCACGCTGATCCGCACCATCAATTCCCTGGAGCTTCCGGATTCCGGGAGCGTCAACGTCGATGGCCGCGAGATGACCACGCTGTCCGGCGCAGAACTGCGCGAGGCACGTCACAACATCGGCATGATCTTCCAGCACTTCAACCTGCTCAGCAGCAGGACGGTGCAGGCGAATGTGGAACTGTCCTTGGAGATCACCGGCGCCGGGCGCGCAGCGAGGCGCACCCGGGCCCTGGAGATCCTGGAACTCGTGGGCCTTCACGGCAAGGCGTCCGCTTACCCCGCACAGTTGTCCGGCGGACAGAAACAGCGCGTCGGCATTGCCCGTGCGCTGGCCTCCAACCCCTCGGTACTGCTCAGCGACGAGGCGACCTCAGCGCTGGATCCGGAGACGACCCGGCAGATTCTTGATCTCATTCGGAAACTGAGCAAGGATCTTGGGCTGACCGTGCTGCTCATCACGCACGAGATGGATGTCGTGAAGCGGATTTGCGACTCCGCCGCCGTCATGAGCGGCGGGCGGATCCTTGAACAGGGGCCGGTGGAACAGCTGCTGGCCACGGAGAAATCCCTGTTGGGCCAGGCGCTGTTCCCCATGGGAGAGATCCCGGAGACGCCCAGCGCAATCGTTGACATCACGTTTAGCGGAGTCAAAACCGACCGGCCCGTGATCGCCCAACTGGCGCGCAAGCATGGCATCGACGTCGGAATCCTGGGTGCCGCAGTTGAAACCATCCGCGGACTGCAGACAGGACGCACCCGGCTGGAGCTGCCCGGTGATGAGCGGACCGTGGCCGCCGCCGTGGCCGATCTCCGTTCCCAGGGACTCTTCGTGGAGGTAGTCAAGTGATCGACCGTAATGACCCGTACTTCTGGTCGGACCTGCTGGACACGATCCTCAAGGGCGCGGGTGAGACGTCTTACACCGTTGGGCTGAGCCTGCTGTTCACGGTTCTTTTCGGCCTGGCCGCCGGTGTCCTGCTCGTGACCACCGAATCCGGCGGCCTGCTGGCGAAGCTCTTTGGCAGCCGGGCGCTCGGGTTCGCAGTCAACCGCGTGCTGGACGTCGTGGTGAACATTGGCAGGTCCGTCCCGTTCATCATCCTCATGATCCTGCTCATTCCGTTCACCCGCCTGTTGGTCGGATCCTTTATCGGACCGACCGCCGCCATTGTCCCTTTGACCATCGCCGGCATTCCGTTCTTCGCCCGGCTGGTGGAGATAGGCATCCGCGAAGTGCCTGTGGGACTCGTCGAAGCCGCCCAGTCGCTGGGCGCCAGCCGGTGGACCATCCTGACTAAGGTCATGGTTGCCGAGGCAGTCCCGGCCCTGGCCCTCGGGCTGTCCACTACCGTGGTCGGGCTCATCGGCTACTCGGCCATGGTGGGCGCAGTGGGCGGCGGCGGCCTCGGGGATGTCGCATTCCGCTACGGATACCAGCGGTACAGCCCGGAGTACATGTTCGGCGTTGTCATCCTTCTGGTCCTGCTGGTGCAGGTCTTCCAGTCCCTGGGCAACTTCGCGGCGCGGCGCCTGTCCCACCGGTAGCCGCCGCACGCACCGCAAACCCCCCGCCCCAAACGCCCCACCCCAAAACCCCCACCCAAACCCGTCCCATTCTGCGAAAGAGTTCCAATGTTCCGTGCACCAATCCTGAAGGCCGCCGCAACCGGCGCGGCCGCCATCCTCGTCCTGTCCGCCTGCGGCGCGAGCACCGCCAGCCCAGGCGGGGCAGCCGAGACCATCAAGGTCGGTGCCCTTGCGGTGCCCGCCGGGGACATGCTGAAGCAAGTCCAGCGGGAGCTCGCCCCCAAGCAGGGCCTCACCGTGGAGTACAAGGAGTTCAGCGACTACAACACGCCCAACGCGGCCGTGAGTGACGGCGACATCGACGCCAACCTGTTCCAGAACACCACCTTCATGGAGACCTACAACAAGGCTTCCGGCAAGAACCTCGTCAGCGTGGGCAAGGTGTATCTGCCGCCTATGGCCCTGTACTCCAATGACGTGGCCAACCTTGCGGCCCTTCCCGACGGCGCCTCGGTCGCCATCCCGAACGACCCCACCAATGAGGCCCGGGCCTTGAAGCTGCTGGCATCCAAGGGACTGATCGAAGTCAGTGAAAACCCGATCACGCTCAAGGACGTCAAAGCCAACCCGAAGAATATCCAGTTCACGGAGATCGAAAACGCCAGCCTGCCGCAGGCCCTCAATGACAAGGACGCGGCAATCGTGACTTTGGCATTTGCCCTTCCCGCCGGCCTGAGCGCCGACAAACAGTTGCTGGTCGAGGGCAAGGACAGCGCCTACTACAACGTCCTGGCCGTGAAGGCCGAGATGAAGAATGACCCGCGTGTGCAGAAGCTGTACAAGATCCTGACATCGCAGGACATGAAGGATTTCATTCAAACCAAGTTCAAGGGCCTGGTGATCCCGGCGAGCTGACCGGCATCTGACGGCGCTTGCCTGGCTCCTCCCCGGACCATCCGGTTCGGGTGAGGTGTCAGGCGGCGAAGCGGCCCTATTGTCAGGGCATGGGACTATTACGGCACCGGCATGACGAACCCACCGGCCAGCGGTTTCAGATGCGCGAGAAACTGCTGTCGATTGGGGATGACTTCTGGATCGAAGACGACCAGGGCAGACGCGCCTACAAGGTCAACGGCAAGGCGGTCCGTATCCGGGACACTTTCGTCCTGGAGGACGCCTCGGGAAACGAGGTGGCGCGCATCCAGGAGCGCAAGCTCTCGATCCGGGACAAGGTCTCTATCGAGCGCGGCGACGACACCGCCGCGACGGTCCACAAGGCGTTGATTGGGCTCCGGGACCGCTTTGACATCGACGTGAAGGACGGCGCCGACATGAAGGCGCACGGCAACATAGTCGACCACGAGTACGAGATAGAGCGCGACGGCCGCAGGGTCGCCACGATCTCCAAGAAATGGTTCCGCGTGCGTGAGTCCTACGGCGTCGAATCCGCGGAAGGCGAGGACGTCCCGCTCATCCTTGCGATCACCGTCGCCATCGATTCGTTGACCTAGCCTGTTCCGGCACCATGGCGCGCAGGAAACGCACCGGATCCCGACTAGCCCCGACCCTTTGGAGGCTCTTCGGGTTCTTTACCGCGAGCGCGGTCTGCGGCGTCCTGGCCGCGAGCCTCCTGGTCCCCACCGTTGCCGCGACCGGCGTCGCCGTCAGCGATTCGATCAAATTCTTCAACAACCTCCCGTCGGAACTGACCGTTGATCCGCCGTCGGAGTCGACCAGGGTGCTCAGCGCCGACGGGAAAACGATCGCCACCTTCTTCGCGGAAAACCGCGTGAAGGTCAGGCTCGAGCAGATGTCCCCGTACATCAAGGACGCGATCGTCGCGATCGAGGACCGCCGCTTCTACGAACACGCTGGCATCGACCCCCAGGGGATTCTCCGGGCGCTGGTGTCCAACCTGGCCAGCGGCGGCAGGCAGGGCGCCTCCACACTGACCCAGCAGTACGTCACCAACGTGCTCAATGAATCCCTCGTCTCTGCGGACAGGGGCGATCAAATTGTCCTCAACGGGCAGAAGAACATGGCCGACAAGATTCGCGAGATGAAGCTGGCCGTCGAATTGGAGAAGAGATTCACCAAAGACCAGATCCTTGAGGGGTACCTGAACATCGTGTTCTTCGCCCGGGATGCCTACGGCATTGAAGCCGCGTCCCGCTACTTCTTCAACACCACGGCCAAGGCCCTCACGCTGCCGCAAGCCGCCCTGCTGGCCGGCCTCGTGAACAGCCCCAGCTTCTACAATCCCGCCGTCCATCCGGACAACGCCATCCAGCGACGCAACCAGGTGCTCGGCAGTATGCTCAGCTCCGGGACTATCACGCAAGCGGAGCATGACGCCGCCGTCGCCGCCCCGGTGCATCTTAAGATCACCCCCGGGATGCAGGGATGCGCCGGCGCCGAAATGGCACCCTACTTCTGCGACTACGTTTCCCACCTCATCCTCAACAACCCGGCTTACGGGAAGGTCGCTGCCGAGCGTGAGAGGAAGCTGTTCCGCGGTGGCCTGACCATCAGAACCACCCTGGACAGCCGGCTCCAATTGGCCGCGCAGGCGCAGGTCGACGCCACGGCCGGTGCCAACCCGGACAAATGGGGGGCCGCAATGGTCTCGATCGCACCCGGAACGGGCAAAATCCTGGCGATGGCGCAAAACACCGTCTTTCTCCCAACGCCCGGAAAATTCGATACCCAGCTGAACTTCAACGTCGATTCCAAGGATGCCAACGGCAACGATCTCAACGGCGCCGGCGGGTTCCAGCCGGGGTCCACCATGAAACCGTTCACGTTCGCCGAATGGCTCAACGAGGGCAAATCCATGGCCACCATGGTGGACGCCTCCCGGCGGTCCTATCCCCTCGGATTTCCGTGGAGGTCAAGCTGCGGCAGGGTGCTCGGCGCCTACAGCACGAGCCAGAAGGGCCTCGGCGCGGCAGACGATCTCCAGAACAACGACGCGGGATACTACCGCCGCATGCGCGTGGACTACGGGCTGTACAACTCCATCAACACCGCCACCTTCGCCGAGGCCGCCCAACTCGACTTCTGCGGCATCCAGAAAATGGTGGACGCCGCGGGGATCCACAGCGGCGTGGACAACGCCCGGGTGAACATGCACCAGCTGGGCAATCTGCTCGGTGCCATCGGCGTGGCCCCGCTCCATCTGGCCAATGCTTTTGCCACTTTCGCCAACGACGGCAAATACTGCACACCCATTGCCATTACGGCAGTAACCGACGCGGCGGGACACAAGCTGCCGGCCGAGACCGGCGCCTGCCATGATGCGATCAAGCCCGAGGTCGCCCGCGGTGTGAACGCCGTGCTGCAGGACGTGCTGAAGCGCGGATCCGGCGTTTACATCAAGCCCAAGGTCCAAGAGCGGTTTCCGACCGCGGCCAAGACGGGCACCTCCAATACCAACGGCTCCACCTGGGTAGTGGGCTACACCTCCGGCCTCGCCACGGCTTCCTTCTTTGGCGATACCCTACAAGGCCAGAAGCGGCCCGGCCAGAACATCACCGTCAACGGCAAGTTCTACAAGGCCATTGACGGGTACATGCTCGCCGGCCCGCAGTGGGCGAACTACATGCTGAAGGTCGCTGGATACTACCCCGCCGTCGCCTTCCCGAAGCCGCCGGAGTCCATGACCGGGAAGAAGTCCACGAACCGGACCCCGTGCTCCCCCCGGTTTCATCGTGGGCGGTGCCGTTAGCCTTGGCCCGAGATGCCCGGGATCTGAATCCGCACCCTATGCCAGCGGGCCCGGAGCCTCTATCCTCTTGCCATGAGAGACGCGGGCAAATTCCGGCAAGGGGAATCGCGACACCGCACGCGAGTGGCTCGTGAATACCGATAGCGTCCAGCCGCATGACAACTACGACGCTTTCCTGTCGAGGCTGGACGCCGCCACAACCAGCCTGAGCACGCGGGCCGGCTCGTTGGACAAGGCCTTGGCAGCGGTCTCGTTGCTGTTGGGACCATATGAATCAGCCGTCCGGAAATGGGAACGACGGCGCCATTACGTCAGTGAGCAGCTCGCCGCGCACTCCGGGTCCCCGCAGTCCTACACCGCGCTGTGCGAGCTCCACATTGTGGCAGGAAAGATGGAATCGATGCTGCGCGGCCGCGTCGAGCGCGTCACCGAAAAGCTGGCGGTCATGCAAGGCCGGCGCGAGGCCATCGACAAGTCACTGCTGGAGCTTGAGCTGAGCAGAATCAAACTGACTTCTTCCCGGATGCTGTCACAAGACCGTGAAGAGTTGAGCAGCATCTTTACTGAACTCGCCGGCTCCCCCGTTGCCACCGGAGCCATTCCCGACATGGGGCTGCTCAGCGATCTCAAGGAGGCACGCGAGGCAATCATCCTGGCGGAAGCGCTCATGGAAGTGAAGGGGTACTAATCATGGAAATTTCACGGCGCGATCAGCCCCGTAAGGACACCGTCGCTCTTGTCCGTTGGTCAAAGAAACCAGGCGAACACCCCGTCATGAAGTTCATCTTGTCCAGTATTTTCGGATTGATCCTGTGCCTGTTCCTGATGATTTTCCTGCCGTTTCTCAGGAGTTTCGGTGCCATGGTTTTGTTTACTTTCTTCTTCGCCGCGCTCCTCACAGTGCGCACGGTCCCGGCCCAGAGACGCTTCATGCGCGGGCTGACCAAGAGGGTCAATGACACCCTCGCCGAGGTCACGAGTAGCCCTGGCGACCAATTGTCGGTCAAGCAATTCCGGCACTTGACCAAGAGCGGCGAGCAACTTCCGCTCCTTGTCAGCGGCGTGCCCGGATTGAACCTGCATGTTGCCCGGGCCTCAACGCTGGAGAGAAATGCCCCCGAGAAATGGGTTGCGGTCTTCACGGTGGCCGCCCCGGAGAACGGGACCGCGAGTTTCGACCGCTTGGTGGCAGCGGCCGTCGGCGCCGGCCCCCGGTACCACCAGCCTGGTTAGTCGGCCGCCCCGCTGATCAGATCCAGCACGCGGTGCAGCGCCGGATTACGTGCTTCCCGCCTCCAGATGGCATGCAGTTCGACCGGATCAGTCTCGAATCCACCCAGTTCAATGTATTCCACACCCTCGATGCCAAGGGCCGTTGAGGATTGTGGCACCAGGGCGATTCCACGCCCGGCCGCAACCAGGAAAATCATGGTCAAAATTTGGCTGACCGTGTGGACAAAGGTGGGGTGGGACGAAACCAGGCTGATGACCAGGTCATAGAAGTAGCGCGCCTGGGTCGGCGAGTGCATGATGAGGTCTTCGCCGTGCAGGTCCTCGACGGTCACGAGCCGGTCCAGCCGCGTGAAACGGTGCCCCACAGGGACCGCCACCATCATCGGTTCCCGATAGAGCAGACGCGAATCGAAAAGGTCCTCATCAAAAGGCGGGCGGGCAAGTCCGAGGTCGATTTCGCCGTTGATCAGGGCGGCGGTCTGATCCTTGGTCACCATCTCCCGCAAGTCGATATCGACATCCGGAAGGGCGCTCGAGATTTCATTGAGAAGGGCACCGAGCAGTCCGAACGTCGATGCCGCCGTAAAGCCGATGCGGACGAAGCCGGCCGAGCCCTGAGATATCCTCCGGGCCAGGCTTGGTGCGGCTTCGGCGAGTTCGAGCAGCTTGACCGCATCCGTGAGGAAAGCCGAACCGGCGGCTGTCAGCGCAACGCCCCGGTTGTCACGCTCAAAAAGTTGCACGCCGATTGACTTTTCGAGCTTTTGAATCTGCCGGCTCAGGGGTGGCTGGGTCATGTTGAGTCGCGCGGCAGCGCGGCCAAAATGGAGTTCCTCAGCGACGGCGACGAAGCCACGTAGTTGGTCCAGGGAATACATAATGCCGAAACAGTATCACGCCATGCCTAAATCGTCTTGGACACGCATCATCGACCACCTCTAGGGTTCAGTGGTAGCCGCCGACGTGACGGAACTCACTGAGAACGGCTTCCGTCATCACAGCGAACATTCAAGGGAGAATTTTCATGATCAAGTCCACCTTCAGCCGACGGTCTGTACTCGGCGCGGGAACCGGCCTCGCACTCGCCCTGGCCCTGACTGCCTGCGGCGGCAACGTAGCGGGCAACAGCGCCCCGTCAGATGGCAGCAAGTTCCCGTCGGGTCCCGTCACACTGACCATCGGGGCCGCTCCCGGTGGAAGCACGGACCTGATCGGACGTGCCCTGGCCGAAAACGCCAGCGCGGGCCTGGGCGCACCGATCCCGGTCGTCAACAAACCGGGCGCCAACGGCGCGCTCGCCACCAAGGAAGTGGGCGGCGCCAAGGCCGATGGCCAGACGCTCGTCATCCTGAATGCTTCTCTCTTCGCCATCACTCCGCTGGCCGTGTCGGCCGACGAAGCAGTCAAGATCGAAGACTACGAGGTCATCACCGGGATTTCTCAGGACGACTACGTTCTGGTCACAAATGCCGGCTCCGGCCTGAAGACGATGGAGCAGCTCACCAAGGCGGGCAAGAAGTTCAACTTTGCCACCACCGGCGTCGGTACGGGCAGCCAGCTCGCCCAGGCCCTGCTGTTCAAACAGGCCGGAATCGACGGCACCGACGTGCCGTTCGACGGCGGCGCTCCCGCCATGACTGCCCTCTTGGGCAACCAGGTCGATGTGGCGACCATCCAGCTGGCCGAAGCGATGCCGCAGATCAAGGCGGGCAAGCTCAACCCGGTGGTTGTCTTCTCGAAGGAACGGAACCAGTACCTGGCCGACACTCCGACGGCCATCGAGGCGGGCTACGACGTTCCGGTTTCGCAGTTCAGGGCCGTCGCGGCGCCGAAGGGCACCCCGGAGCCGGTGCTCGAGAAACTGCGGGCAGCCTTCAAGACCGCCTTTGCCTCCGAAGCATACAAGGCGTTCAACAAGCAGAACCTGTTTACTGCAGCGGAAAACGATGGAGCGCAGGTCGCCAAGGACTGGGCAGCGGATGCGGCGAAGTTCAAGGAACTTGCACAGAAGTACGACGTTGACCTGGGCGGCGGGAAGTGACGTCAAGCTCCCGGCAGGAGGCCCCCCTGGGCACCTCCACCCCGCACGCAGCATCCGGCACCGGCTCCTCTGCAATCGAAGCCGATCCTGTCGAGCCGCTGACGGCCGAGCAACTGGCCGCTGAATGGGACGAGGAACGACCCCCGCATGCCGGGCCCCTCGCCAATGTGGCGGCCGGTGTCGTGACGGCTTTGCTCGGTGTTGCCGGCGTTGCGATGTCGCTGTCCATGGGCATCGGCACCCCGGAACGGCCGGAAGCCGGCATGTGGCCCCTCATCATCAGTCTGGTGATGGCGGTTCTGTCCGTGGCACTGCTGCTGTTCGGGCGCAAGACCCTGGATGCCGAGGCATTTTCTTCCTCCAGCTTGCAGGTCGCTGCCGGTGTGGGGACCCTGATCGGATTCGTTCTCGTCATCGGCCTGACCGGTTTTGAGATCCCGACGTTGCTCCTCACGTTCTTCTGGCTCAGGTTCCTTGGCAAGGAGACGTGGCGGATGTCGATCCTCCTCAGCGCCATCGTCACCGCCGCCTTCTACCTGACCTTCGTCGTGGCACTCAGCGTGCCCATCCCCCACCTTTTCTAGGGAAAATCATGGACATTTTCGGACCAGTCCTCAACGGATTCGGCGTCGTGCTGGAACCCACGAATCTGCTGTATTGCCTCATCGGCGTCGTCATCGGGATGCTCATCGGCGTTCTCCCCGGCCTCGGCCCCGCGGCGACCATCGCCATCCTCCTGCCGTTGACCTACGGCGTCGAACCGGTGACTGCCATCATCATGCTGTCCGGTATCTTTTACGGCGCCCAGTACGGCGGCACCATCACCTCGGTCCTGCTCAGGCTGCCAGGGGAGGCGTCCTCTGTCGTTACCGTCTTTGACGGCTATGCTCTGGCCCGGCAGGGCCGGGCGGGTACGGCGCTCGGGATAGCGGCCATCGGCTCCTTCTTCGGCGGAACCGTATCCATCATCGGATTGACGCTCCTGGCGCCGATCGTCGCCGGCTTCGCCCTCAGTTTCGGGCCGCCGGAGTACACCGCCCTTGCCATGCTGGGCATCCTGCTGGTCGCCACCGTGAGCAACGGCAGCAAAATCAAATCGATCATCGCCGCTTCCGTCGGGCTGCTGCTGGCCACCGTGGGCCGGGATGGCTTCACCGGGGAGTCTCGGTTCACCTTCGGCAGCCTCTCCCTCTCGGACGGTCTGGACTTCGTTCCAATCGCCATGGGCATCTTTGGGCTCGGCGAAATCCTGTACAACCTGGAGGAACGCCACAACAAGGTGCAGGCGCCCGCAAAGGTGGCCAACGTCTGGCCCTCGCGAAAGGACCTCAAGGAATCGTCCGGAGCCATCGGCCGGGGCTCGGTTCTGGGATTCTTCCTGGGAATCCTGCCCGGCGGCGGTGCCACCATCGCCTCCCTGGCGGCCTACGCCATGGAGAAGAAGCGCGCCAAAAACCCCGAGCGGTTCGGACGCGGGGCAGTGGAGGGTGTCGCAGCACCGGAAACTGCGAACAACGCCGCGGCTACGTCGTCCTTCATCCCGCTCCTGACCCTGGGCATTCCCGCAAATGCCACCATGGCGATCATCTTCGGTGCGCTGCTGATCCAGGGGGTCACCCCCGGACCGCAGCTCGTGCAGGACAACCCGGAGCTCTTCTGGGGCGTCGTCAACTCGATGTACATCGGCAACATCCTGCTACTGATCATGAGCATTCCGCTGGTCGGCGTCTTCGTGAAAATCCTCCGGATCCGCGCCGCAATCCTGGCACCTATCACGGTCCTCATCACCTTGATCGGTGTGTACACCATCAACAACAGCATTTTCGATATCTGGCTGGTCATCGCCTTCGGCGTCCTCGGGTACCTCATGAAGAAGTTCGGCTTTGAGCCGGGCCCGCTGGTGCTGGCCTTCGTTCTCGGATCGCTGCTCGAAGAGAACCTGCGGCGCTCCCTGCTCCTGTTCGGCGGCGACCCGGCAGGCTTCGTCACCCGTCCCATCTCGGGTGTTCTCCTGCTCCTGTTCCTGCTGGTGGTACTTCTGCCCCTGCTGCAGAAAGCAGTCAAGAAGTCACGGGCCAACCGGTCACTGAACACGGCACCGCACAAGGAAAAGGAAAAGGAAACGGTATGACTATTTTGATCGGCTATGTACCCACCCCGGAAGGCGAGGCAGCCCTCGATACGGGAATCGCCGAAGGCAAGCTGCGGAGCGAAAACATCGTCATTCTCAATTCGCCGCGGAAGGGTGCGGCGGTAGACGCCACCCTCGCCTCCGCCGACCAGGTTGCGGCACTGCTGAAGCGGGCCCACGATGCCGGGGTCCCGGCGTCGATCCGCCAGCCGGGCCACACAGACGACCTGACCGACGAGTTTATCGACATCGCCGATGAGATCGATGCTTCCCTGATCGTCATCGGACTCCGCCGGAGGTCGCAGGTGGGGAAGTTCATCCTCGGGAGCCACTCCCAGCGGATCCTCCTGCAGGCCGACCGGCCGGTGCTGGCCGTCAAAGCCGGCGAAAAGTCCTGAAGCCCACCTCAGTCCCCCGTCCAGCAGCCCACGCCGGGCCCCGGACCACTAAGCCAGGAGTATCAGAGCCGTGAACCACCCAGCCAGCCCCGCCGGACCCCACCGGATCAAGGAGATCACCATCACTCCGGTGGCATTCAAGGATCCTCCCCTCCTTAATGCAGTCGGCGTGCACGAGCCGTTTGCGCTGAGGGCCATCGTGGAAGTCACCACCGACACCGGAATCTCGGGCCTCGGCGAATCCTACGGGGATGCCCCGCACCTGGAGCGCCTACGGCTGGCCGCGGGGGCCTTGACCGGGGCGGATGTCTTCAACATCAACGACATGCGGCGCCGGGTCATCACGGCCTTGAGCGCCGATACCACGGTGGGCGGGCACGGGATGTCCGGCATGGTCACCGGCTCCAGCACACCGGACCGGGTGCTTTCACCGTTCGATGTGGCATCCCTGGACATCCAGGGAAAAATCCTCGGGCGTCCCGTGAGCGACCTGCTGGGCGGCGCTGTGCGGGACGAAATCCCCTTCAGCGGCTACCTTTTCTACAAATGGGCCGGGCACCCCGGCCACGAGGCAGACTCCTGGGGAGCGGCGCTGGATCCGGAAGGCATCGTCCGGCAGGCCCGCCGGATGGTGGACGACTACGGCTTCACAGCCCTCAAGCTCAAGGCGGGCGTATTTCCGCCAGAGGAAGAAGTGGCCGCCATCAAGGCACTCCGGGACGAGTTCCCGGACCTCCCGCTGCGGATCGACCCCAATGCCGCCTGGACCGTGGAGACCTCCATCCGTGTGGGCAAGGACCTCGACGGGGTGCTCGAGTATCTCGAAGACCCCACACCGGGTCTCGCCGGCATGGCGGAAGTGCGCCGCAACGTGTCCATGCCGCTCGCGACCAACATGTGTGTGGTCAGCTTTGGCGACGTGCCTGGGTCCGTCGAAGCCGGGGCCGTGGACGTGATCCTCTCGGACCACCACTTCTGGGGCGGCCTCCGGCGGTCCCAGGCCCTGGCGGGCATCTCAGAGACATTCGGTTTGGGGCTGTCGATGCACTCCAACTCGCACCTGGGCATCAGCCTGGCCGCCATGGTCCACCTCGCGGCGGCCACCCCCAACCTTGACTATGCGTGCGACACGCACTGGCCGTGGAAGGAACCCGACGAGGATGTCATCGTGCCGGGACCCCTGGTGTTCCGCAACGGAGCTGTCGGTGTTCCCACCGCGCCGGGGCTCGGCGTCGAGCTGGACCGCGAAGCCCTGGCGCGGCTCCATGAGCAGTACCTGCGCTCCGGCGTGCTCAACCGTGACGACACCGGCTACATGCAAAGCCTCCACCCCGACTATGCACTGGAATCCCCACGATGGTGAATGACCGCATTACTTCCGTCAAGGTTTCCCTGGTGATCCTGCCCCTGCTAAAGCCGGCCAGTGACGCCAAGGTGCTGACCGGGAAGCAGAAGCCGCTCTCCGAAGTGGCGTTCCTGTTCGCGGAGATCACGTCCGAGGAGGGCCACGAAGGCGTCGGCTACAGCTACGCCCTGCGGGCGGGTGCGCCGGCGCTGTACGCCCACGCCCGGGAACTCGCTCCTGAACTGATCGGCGAGAACCCCAACGACGTCCAGCGGATCTGGAGCAAACTGGCTTGGCTGGGCCAGTCCGTGGGCCGCAGCGGGGTCACCGCGCAGGCGGTCGCCGCCTTCGATGTGGCCCTGTGGGATCTGAAGGCCAAGCGCGCCCGGCTGCCCTTGGCGCAACTCCTCGGCGCGCACCGGGACTCCGTTCCCTGTTACAACACCTCGGGCGGCTACCTTTCGACGCCCATCGATGAGTTGATCACCAACGCCCAGGCGTCCCTTGCCGCCGGGATCGGCGGGATCAAGATCAAGGTCGGCCAGCCTGACCGGCGGCTGGACCTCAGCCGCGTTGCTGCCGTCCGGTCGGCGCTGGGAGACAACGTCCCGCTGATGGTCGATGCCAACCAGCAGTGGAACCGCACCACGGCAATCCGAATGGGGCTCGCCCTTGAGGAACATGGACTGACTTGGATCGAGGAGCCCCTGGATGCCTACGATGCCGCCGGCCACGCCGAACTCGCCCGCCAGCTCGCGACGCCCATAGCTACCGGCGAGATGCTCACGGGTACCTCCGACCATTACGAGCTCATCCGGCGTGCCGCCGTGGACTTTATCCAGCCCGACGCCCCACGGGTCGGAGGCATCACGCCGTTCCTGAGGATCATGGCGCTGGGAGAACAGGCAAAAATGGCCATGGCGCCGCACTTTGCGATGGAAATCCATATCCACCTGTCGGCCGCCTACGAACTGGACGCATGGGTGGAGCACTTCGACTGGCTGGAACCGCTCTTCGACGAGCGCCTGGAGATCCGCGGCGGACACATGTATGTGCCTTCGCGCCCTGGCCTGGGATTCAGCATCAGCGAACAGGCCCGGTCCTGGACGGTCACGACGGACAGGTTCACGGAGACCCGCCAGCTGGCCCCGCATCGCAGCAATGCATAAAGGGTATCAGCCCATACATAAATAGGCTTAGACAGACATAGAACCACTGCCTAGGCTGAAAAGGAACCAACACCACGCGCCCATCACGGCGCTCACCCGGAGGACCATACCGTGGCAAAATACACACCCCAGGAACTGGCGAACGTCCTCAAGGACGGCCTGCTCTCCTTCCCCGTCACCTCGTTCGATGCACAGCTGCAGTTCGATGAGGAAAACTACCGCAAGCACCTCGCCTGGCAGGCCAGCTTTCCCGTAGCCGGACTCTTCGCGGCAGGCGGAACCGGAGAAGGCTTTTCGCTGACCCCGGTCGAATCCGAGCGCGTGGTCCGCGCCGCCGTCGAGGAAGTCGGCAGCATCGTCCCGGTTCTCGCGTCCGCGGGCGGCTCCACCGCCCAGGCCATCGAAAATGCCCAGGCCGCGGAAGCCGCCGGCGCCGAAGGCATTCTGCTGCTCCCGCCCTACCTCACCGAAGCGGACCAGGGCGGCCTGATCGAACACGTCAGCGCCATCTGCCGGTCCACCTCCCTCGGCGTCATCATCTACAACCGTGCAAACGCGATCTACAAGGACACCACGGTCGCCACGCTGGCCGACCGTCACGAGAACCTGATCGGCTTCAAGGACGGCGTCGGCGACCTCGAGCACGACGCCCGCGTTTACGCCAAGCTCGGCGACCGCCTGTTCTACCTCGGCGGCCTCCCGACGGCGGAGACCTTCGCCCTCCCGCTGCTGCAGCTGGGCATGAGCACCTACTCCAGCGCCATGTACAACTTCGTGCCCCAGTTTGCCCTGGACTTCTACCAGGACGTCCGCAATCAAGACCGGGTCGCCGTCAACAAGAAGCTCAATGAGTTCGTGATCCCGTACCTCGACATCCGCGACCGGGTAAAGGGCTACTCCGTCTCGATCGTCAAGGGCGGCCTCGACGCGATCGGCCGTTCCGCCGGCGGAGTCCGTCCGCCGCTGCAGAACCTGGCACCCCAGGACCTCGCAGACCTCAAGTCCCTCATCGCCACCGTTTCCTAGGAGGACGCACCGTGACACTCACCGGACGCTCACTCATTGCCGGCCAGGCCGTCGCCGGGGACGGCAAGACGGCATATGCCTTCAATCCCGTCACCAACCTCCAGCTCGAACCCGGCTACACGCTGCTCACCGAAGAACAGCTGAACGACGCCACCGTAGCGGCCGCCGCGGCCTACCCCTCCTTCAGCACGCTCGACCCGGAAACCCACGCCCGGTTCCTCGAGGCCATCGCCGAAAACATCGAGGCGATCGGCGAGGAGCTCGTCACCCGCGCTGGCCTCGAGACCGGGCTGCCGGCCGCAAGGCTCCAGGGCGAGCGCGCGCGCACCACCGGCCAGCTCCGGCTCTTCGCCGGCGTCGTCCGCCAGGGTGACTTCCGCGGCGTCCGGATCGACCCGGCGTTGCCGGACCGCGCTCCCCTGCCGCGCGCCGACATCCGCCAGCGGCAGATCCCGCTGGGTCCCGTCGCCGTTTTTGGTGCCAGCAACTTCCCGCTCGCCTTCTCGACGGCGGGCGGCGACACGGCCTCGGCTCTCGCCGCCGGGTGCCCGGTGGTCTTCAAGGCCCACAATGCGCACCCGGGCACCGGCGAACTCGTCGGCCAGGCCATCGCCAAGGCCGTCCGCGACACCGGGCTGCACCCCGGCGTGTTCTCGCTGATCTACGGGCCGGGCAGCAGCATCGGCCAGGCCCTCGTCGCCGATCCCGCCATCAAGGCCGTCGGATTCACGGGCTCGCAGTCCGCCGGCATCGCCCTGATGCGCACCGCCGCCGCCCGGCCGGAGCCCATTCCGGTCTATGCGGAAATGTCCTCGCTCAACCCGGTCTTCGTCTTCCCCGGCGCCATCGCCGGCAACGCCGGAGAAATCGACGCGCTCGCCCGGCAGTACGTTGCGGCCGTCACGGGCAGCTCCGGTCAGCTGTGCACCTCCCCCGGCCTCTTGTTCGCCCCTGCCGGTGCGGCCGGCGACGAATTTGCCGCCGCCGTCGGCCGGGCCGTGTCCTCCTGCGCCGGGCAGACCATGCTGACCGAAGGCATCGCCGGGTCCTGGAACGCCGGCGCCGAAGCCCTGGGCTCCGCCGAGAACGTCAGCGTCGTCGGGCAGGGCGCCGAAGGGGCGACGAAGAACTCCCCGGCCCCCGCCATCTTCGGCACCGGCGTCGCCGACTTCGTGTCCAACCCCGTGCTGCACCAGGAAATCTTCGGCGCCGCCAGCCTGGTGATCCGTTACTCAACCACCGAGGAACTCGTTCACGCCGTCAACCGGATCGAAGGCCAGCTCACGGCCTCCCTGCAGCTGACCGAGTCGGACTACCGGGCGGCGGCACCGCTCATCCCGGTACTGGAGCAGAAGGTCGGCCGGATTATTGTCAACGGCTGGCCGACCGGCGTCGAAGTAGGCCACGCCATGGTGCACGGCGGCCCGTTCCCCGCCACATCGGACACCCGGACCACCTCCGTGGGCACGTTGGCGATCAACCGGTTCCTGCGGCCCGTCGCCTACCAGAACCTGCCGCAGGAACTGCTCCCGGCGCCGCTGCAGGACCCAAACCCCTGGCGGCTGAACCGCCGGATCGACGGCGTCGTTCAAGCCGCTGCGGCAAAAGAGGCAGCACCAGAGAAAGCAGAGGTCAACGCGTGAGCACGCAGCCCACCATTGCGCACGTTGAAGTGGTCCCGGTCGCCGGGCACGACAGCATGCTGATGAACCTCAGCGGCGCGCACGGCCCGTTCTTCACCCGCAACATCGTTCTCATCACCGATTCGGACGGCCGCACCGGCCTCGGCGAAGTGCCGGGCGGGGAGAAGATCCGCGCCACCATCGAGGAGGCCGGCGCCTTCCTGGCCGGCCAGCCTGTGGCCCGCTACCGCTCCCTGCTGCGGGACGTCGCGGCGAAGTTCGCCGACCGCGACGCCGGTGGCCGCGGTCTGCAGACCTTTGACCTGCGCACCACCGTCCATGCCGTCACCGCGGTCGAATCCGCCCTCCTTGACCTGCACGGACAGTTCCTCGGAGTTCCGGTCGCCGAATTGCTCGGCGACGGCCAGCAGCGCAGCTCGGTGCCGATGCTCGGCTATCTGTTCTTCATCGGCGACCCCGGCCGGACGGATTTGCCGTACCTGGTGGAGGACGCGCCGGCGGACCGGTGGGAAAAGCTCCGCCGGCAGGAAGCCATGACGCCCGAAGCCGTGGTGGCCCTGGCCGAGGCAGCCCAGGAACGGTACGGGTTCAGCGACTTCAAACTCAAGGGCGGCGTGCTCTCCGGCGACGCCGAGGTGGACGTGGTGACCGCCCTGGCCAAGCGTTTCCCGGAGGCCCGGATCACCCTTGATCCCAACGGCGCCTGGCTCCTGGACGAAGCCATCCGCCTGGGCAAACGCATGCAGGGCGTTGTGGCCTACGCCGAAGACCCCTGCGGCGGGGAAGGCCGCTTCTCCGGACGCGAGGTCATGGCCGAATTCCGCCGTGCCACCGGGCTGAAGACCGCCACGAACATGATCGCCACCGACTGGCGCGAAATGTCCCACGCCATCCGCAGCAACGCCGTCGACATTCCCTTGGCGGACCCGCATTTCTGGACCATGCACGGCTCAGTCCGGGTGGCGCAGATGTGCGCCGAGTTCGGGCTGACCTGGGGATCGCACTCGAACAACCACTTCGACATCTCGCTCGCCATGTTCACCCACACCGGGGCGGCCGCCCCTGGCGAGATCACGGCGCTGGACACGCACTGGATCTGGCAGGACGGCCAGGGGCTCACCAAGGACCCGCTGCAGATCAAGGACGGTGCGATCAAGGTTCCGGATGCTCCCGGCCTCGGCATCGAGCTGGACCGCGACGCCCTGGACAAGGCCCACCAGCTGTATCTGGAACACGGCCTGGATGCCCGCGACGACAGCATCGGCATGCAGTACTACGTTGACGGCTGGTCCTTCGACCCCAAGCGGCCCTGCCTCGTTCGATAGGGATTGTTCGATAGGAATCCCACCTCCGGCTCCCCTGGCGGCAGGCACCTGACACGAAGGACCAAACTTGGGCGGCGTTCTCACCGGCATACTAATTGTCGCCTCCGTCATCGCCGTCGGATATCTCACGGCCCGACTGCGGATCCTCGGACCGGAAGTCCAGGGCGCCCTGACCCGCACCGCCTTTTACGTCACCAACCCGGCACTGCTGTTCACAGTGGTGGCCGGAAGCGATATCCGGGCTGCGCTCGGAACGGATGCCCCGCTGGCGCTGCTCTCCGCGGCGGCAGTGGGGCTCCTCTATTCCCTGCTGAGTTTTCTGTTCTTCCGCCGGCCGGTGGCGGAGACAGCCGTCGGTGCGATGGCCAGCAGCTACGCGAACGCCAACAACATCGGGATCCCCGTCTCCCTCTACGCCGTGGGAACAGCCCAGCACGTGGCGCCCGTCCTGTTGGCGCAGATCCTGGTCCTGGCGCCGGTTTATCTGACCGTGCTGGGCCTCGCCTCGGGGTCGAAGATCTCCTGGCAGAAACTGCTGCTCCAGCCGTTCGCCAACCCCATGATCATCGCCTCCGGCCTGGGCGCAGCGGTCGCACTGACCGGCTGGACTGTTCCAGAACTGCTGCTGAAACCGATCGACATGCTCGCCGGCGGCGCCGTCCCCATGGTGCTGCTGGCTTTCGGACTGTCCCTTGCAGGCAAAGCCCCGCTGCAAAAGGGGGACGGGCGCACTGAATCGCTCGTCGCCACCTTCCTGAAGATCGCCGGCATGCCGGTGATCGTCTGGGCCCTGGGCCGCTTCGTCTTCGGCCTCGAGGGGCAGCATCTGCTGGCCATCGTGATCATGGGGGCGCTGCCCACGGCCCAGAACGTCTTCCTCTTCGCATCCCCTTACCGCTGCGGCGTGATCGTGGCCCGGGACGTCATCCTGTGCACCACCCTGCTCTGCTCCGGCTCCTTGCTGGTCATCGCCTGGCTGCTTGGCTGATTGTGGCAAACCACGGAAATCAACACTTGTTATACAAGTAGCTTGCTTGTAGCCTAAGTTGAGCGGGGCGGAGTTGCCTCGCAGGAACTTCAGGGAGAACCATGACCAGCGTTGATCTCATCCGCCACGTAAAGCTGTCTACGGCCAGGCTTCCGCTCGCCGTCCCGATCAGCGACGCGAAAGTGTTCACCGGACGCCAGAAGCCGATGACCGAGGTCGTGTTCCTTTTCGCCGAAATCACCACCGAACAGGGACACAGCGGAATCGGCTTCAGCTACTCCAAGCGTGCCGGCGGGCCGGCCCAGTACGCGCACGCCAAGGAAGTTGCCGAGGGCATCATCGGCGAAGACCCCAACGACATCGGCAAGCTCTACACCAAGCTGCTGTGGGCCGGGGCTTCCGTCGGCCGCTCCGGCGTGGCCACCCAGGCGTTGGCCGCAATCGACATCGCGCTCTACGACCTCAAGGCCAAGCGCGCCGGCCTGCCGCTGGCCAAGTTCCTGGGCTCCTACCGGGACTCCGTCCAGACCTACAACACCTCGGGCGGCTTCCTGAACGCCTCCCTGGACGAGGTCAAGACCCGCGCCACCGTTCTCCTGGACGAAGGCATCGGCGGCATCAAGATCAAGGTCGGCCTGCCGGACACCGCCGAGGACCTGCGCCGCGTCGCCGGCATCCGCGAGCACATCGGCTGGGACGTTCCCCTCATGGTCGACGCCAACCAACAGTGGGACCGCGCCACCGCCCTGCGGATGGGCCGCCGGCTGGAGGAATTCAACCTCGTCTGGATCGAGGAACCGCTCGACGCCTACGACTTCGAAGGCCACGCGGACCTCGCCCGCGCCCTGGACACCCCCATCGCCACGGGCGAAATGCTGGCCTCGGTCGCGGAGCACAAGGGACTGATCAACGCCAACGGCTGTGACATCATCCAGCCCGATGCGCCGCGCGTCGGGGGCATCACCCAGTTCCTGCGCCTCGCCGCCCTGGCCGACGAGCGCGGACTCGGCCTTGCCCCGCACTTCGCCATGGAAATCCACCTCCACCTCGCCGCCGCCTACCCGCGCGAACCGTGGGTAGAGCACTTCGACTGGCTCGATCCGCTCTTCAACGAGCGTCTCGAAACCAAGAACGGCCGGATGCTGGTCCCGGACCGCCCCGGGCTCGGCATTTCCCTCAGCGAGCAGGCACGCGCCTGGACCGCAGAGTCAGTGGAATTCGGCAAGTAACCTTGAAGCCATGAGCCGGAACCTGACCGCGGACCTCGCAAGCGATCTTCGCCGCCGCATCGTCGACGGCGTCATTGCGCCGGGTGCGAAGCTGCCAAGCGAAAACACCCTGATCAGCGAATTCGGCGTCAGCCGCACCGTGGTCCGCTCGGCCCTGACCCGGCTGCAGGTGGAGGGACTGGTGGAAACCGAACGTGGGCGGGGCAGCTTTGCGCTGACCCCGCCACCGGACGGACCGCAGCAGTCCGCCGGGAGCCGCCCGGTGGCCAGCCTGGAAGACCGCCTGTGGCAGCTGGAGTTCCGCATCGCGGTGGAGTCCGAGGCCGCCTCCCTCGCCGCCCGCAACCATACAGACCGGCAGCTGAAGGCTGTGCAGAAGGCATTTGAAGACTTCATGGAGAGCGCAGCGCACCCGGCACACGCCATGAAAGCTGACTACGAGTTCCACCGGGCCATTGCCGCAGCCTCCGGAAACCCCTTCTACTCCGACTGCCTCGCGTCCCTGGGGCAGACCATGATCGCGATGCCCCGCGCCCGGCTGGTGGGCGGCGGCGAGCACTATGCGCGCGAGCACTTTGATCAGGTGGTGCAGGAGCACCAATCAATCGTCGCCGCCATCGCGGAGGGCGACGGACCGTCGTCGTCGGCTGCAATGCGGAGCCATTTGGCAAACTCCCGACGCCGGCTGCGCGCCGCCGCTCCCGGCAACGGCTGACCCTGGTTTCTGGCCTCCGGCGGGGACCTCAAGTCCCTCAAGGTATCCAGCGATGCAAATTATGTGTTGGACGGGCATTACCGGCGCCGAATAAAGTGGAGAATCGCTGTGGCGAGGGCCACAATCACCGCCCGCCCGGCCGACCAGCTTCGCCAATTCAAAGGAAATTCTCCATGCAGTCTGTAGACAACGCTGTCACGGACGTGGCTTTTGCCACGAAAAAGTTCTTCAAGCGGGTGCTGCCTATCATGCTCGTCATGTTGGTCTGCAACCAGCTCAACCGGTCCAATATCGGCTACGCCCAGGAGCATCTGCAGGCGGACGTCGGCATCGGCGCTGCCGCCTACGGGTTCGGGGCCGGGCTGTTCTTCATCGCGTACGCAATCTTCGAACTTCCCAGCAACGTGATGATGGAGAGGTACGGCGCCAAGGTCTGGCTGGCCCGGATCATGGTCAGCTGGGGCATCGTCTCCTTTCTGATGGTGTTCGTGCAGAACGAGACCATGTTCTATGCCCTGCGGTTCCTGCTGGGCGCCGCGGAAGCCGGGTTCTTCCCCGCCGTCATCTTCTACTTCGCCCGCTGGGTGCCTGCCGGGCAGCGGGGCAAGGCAACGGCGATCTTCATCGCGGGTTCCTCGGTCGCCGCCGCGCTCTCCGGCCCGATCGCCGGAATGCTGCTCAGCCTCCACGACGTCCTGGGGCTCCGCGGCTGGCAGTGGCTCTTCGGTTTCGAAGGATTGCTCTCCGTCGTGGTCGGCATCGCCGTGTTCTTCATCCTTGACGCCAAGATCAAGGACGCCAAATGGCTGACAGCGGGCGAAAAGTTGGCTCTCACCGCGGCGATTGCGGACGAGGACGCCCAGCACGCCACCGCCGCGAGCGGGAAGATCAACCGCTGGAAGATGCTCCTGAACCCCCAGATTCTCCTGCTCTGCGGCATCTACTTCTCCGTGCAGCTCTCCATCTACGCCAACACCTTCTGGCTGCCCAGCATCGTCAAGCAGATCCCCGGGACCACGGACCTGAGCGTCGGGTTCCTCTCCGCCATCCCCTGGGTCTGCGCCGTGATCGCCATGTACTTCGCCGCCAAGTGGCAGGACAAAGCCAAATCCAAGCGGCCCCTGCTCGTGGCTGCGCTCCTGGTCGCCGCGGTCGGCACCCTCGCAGCCGCCGTCGCCACCCCGGTACTGGCCCTCGTGTTCCTGGCCATCGCCGCCATGGGATTCAAGAGCGCGTCACCGTTGTTCTGGACCATCCCCCAGTCAGGCCTGCACCCCATCATCCTGGCGCCGGCCATCGCCATCATCAATTCCCTGGGCAACCTCGGTGGCTTCGTGGCCCCGTTTGGATTCGGCATCATCAAGGAGCAGACCGGCAGCGTCATACCGGGGCTCTTCGCCCTCGCCGCTGCATCCACAATCGCCGCCGCGCTCGTCTACTTCCTCAAGGAGCGCAAGACCGAAACCGCGGCGGAGCCCGTGGCTACGCCTGAGGACGCTTCGCCGTACGTCGTAGCCGTCAAGTAGTCCGGACGCGGAAAAGGAAGGCAGGCACCCTAGGGGCGCCTGCCTTTCCGTCGCCCCATGCCGCCCTCAGTGACTCTTGCGTGCTTCCTGCAAGTGCCGGTCGAGCTTTTCTTCGGCTTCGCGGCGTCGCTGACCGACAATGCGAAGCTGTTGAGTGATCGGATTTCCGTAGCCATCAACGTCGCGGTGATGCGTGCCCTTCATACGCTCGGCGCCGGAGGGCAAGGTCGCCCGCGGTTCAGTATTTTCGCCCATATCGAGATGATCCCACAGTGCCCGCCGGCTGAAAAGAACTGCGGTTTCTACGAAGAATTGATAATCACCGTCGGGTGCGCCGGGAACGTATTTCTGCTGGTGTGCTTCGCGGTCCGGGACCATGTCCGGCCGTGAGCAGGGCGTGTCTCATGTCCGCGGATGGGCTCAGTCGAGGGGGCTGACCACGGCCGCCGCCGCGTCGGCCGTTCGCCCGGTGCTGCAGTACCGACGAAGCGCTCCGGCTCCTCGCCTCCTGGGCCGCGACCGAGAACGTCTCCGAATCCGCTCGAGCCACCGCCCGCGGCGTGTAGAACAGTGCAAGCCGTCGAGCCCAGCAGCGACAGCTTGCCGGAAGCAACGTCCCCCTGAAAGATGGCGCTCAACTCGCAGCCCGGGTCAGTCCGCGGGTGGCTTCACTGCACAGTCGTGTCCCGATGAAGGTCCGTGTCGAGGGCGTGGGCGCTGGCCAACCTGGCGAGCAGGCTCCCCAGCTGCGCCGACTGTTCGCTGGTGAGCGGGGCCAGGAGCTCGGCTTCATGCCGTTCGGCGATCCCGCGCAGCTTTCCCAGCGCCTTCATGCCCTCGTCCGTCAGCCGAAGCTCGTAGTTCCGCCGGTCGGTGCTGCTGCGTTCGCGAGTGACCAGGCCTCGCGTTTCCAGCGAGTCGATGAGTGGGACGACCCGGCTCGGCACCGCCCCCAGGCGGTCGGCCAGGGACCGCTGGCTCAGCCCGGGGGTGCGGCCCAGCAGGCGGAGGACGCCCGCGTCGCTCGGGGTCAGCCCGAGCTCGCGTGTGCGCTCTGCGAAGCGTGCCGATGCCAGCGCGCCGAGCTGGGACAGCAGGAAAGCTGTTCGCTTCGACCGCGACGGATCCGGTGAGTCCATGCCCCAATATTACGCTATTGACAGAATCATTCAACAGGTGAATCATTTTTGTTGTGACGTAATTATCGGAAAGAAGCGATCATGACTGACCTATCCCCCCACCACACCTTTCCAAGGACACGTTCCGGCGGTCCCAACCCTGGCATTCTGGCGGCAGTGAGTCTGGGACTCACGGTCGGCGGCCTGCTCAGCAGCGCGATCCTCACTGGCGGCCAGGCGTTCGTCTCACCGTTCGCTCCTGCCGGCCAGGTCGCGGCATATTTCCACGGGAACCCCGATGCCGTGCGGTTCGCCAGCTTGTTCCAGTTCGGTTCAGCGGTACCGCTGGGTATCTTCTCGGCCACAGTCTACGCCCGGCAGCTCCGGCTCGGCGTGCGCGTCCCCGGGCCCGCGATCGGTTTCTTTGGCGGGGTCACCGCTTCGGTTTTCCTCATGCTCTCGGCCGCCGTCGGGTGGGTCCTGAGCCGCCCGGAAATCACCACCGACGTGACGCTGACACAGGCGCTGTCGTTTCTCGCGTTCATCACCGGTGGCGTCGCCTTCGTCGTCGGACTGGGGCTCCTCGTCGCCGGAATCGCCGTTCCCGCCCTAATCCTGCGCTTCGTGCCGCGCTGGCTGGCCGGGGCAGGCCTCGTCATCGCAGCCTTGTCCGAGCTGAGCTTCCTCTCCATGGTGATCGAACCGCTCCAGTTCCTGCTGCCCATCGGGCGGTTCGGCGGACTCCTCTGGCTTGTCGCGGTCGGATTCCTGTTGCCACGGAGCCGGGCTGCAGCCAATCGACAGGAACCCTGAGGGCCCGCTTGATCCATGGCTTGTTCGTTCCGTACTTCAGAAAAGCGTTACGCCGGTGAGTTCGGCGAGTTTGTCCGTGAGCCTGTCCTGGAAGTCCGTGTCGGTGACCTCCGGTGCAGGTTTCCGCATCCTTCGGTGGTGCCAGTAGTTGCCGGAGACCAGGGCGGCCGGGTCATCGCTGACGGCGAGCCAGCTCTGAGTGTCATGGCCCATGGCGAGGTCGTCAGGGGCCCCGGCGCCGCCCATCTTGGTGGGGACCCAACCGGGATCAACGCAGTTGCTGAGCACGTGGGGCCAGTGACGGGCAATGGAGGCGGAGAGCGCGGTCACGTGGAGCTTGCTCTCGGCGTAGGCCACGCTGGCGTTCCAGCGCCGTTCAGTCCAATCGATGTCCTGGAGGTTGCCGCTGGCACCGTGGTGCATGCCGCTGCTGACGTAGATCAGGCGGTGGGGCCGTTCGATGAGTGCGGTGAGCAGGTAGGGGGCGAGAACATTGACGGCCAGGGTGCGGGAGTGTCCCTCCGGGGTCGCGACGCGCCCCGACGCGAGGTAAACGCCGGCGTTATGGATGATGGCGTCCATCGGTCCGTGCGCATTGACCTGTTCGGCGAGGTCCCGGGTTTCGGCGGCACTGCTGAGGTCACCAACGACGACGCCGGCCGCTTGCGGAGCGAGGTCATCGAGAGCGGCCGCTCGTGCCCTGGTGCGGGCGTGCAGCAGGACCTCGTGGCCTTCGTTCAACAGCGTCCGGGCGGTGGCCAGGCCCAGTCCGTCGGTCGACCCAGTGATGAAAATGCGAGCCATGGGGATGGTCACCTTCGTGGTTCTGTGTGCGTCCCGGCCACCTCAAGCGCCTGACCCCGGCAACGGCACGCCGCGTGCCCAAATCGACACGCGGTCGCCTGCTCCGTTTCGCCTAAGTTGCATCCCCGGACAAGCGGACGAGCCCGGCCCGATCCGCGCGGCCATAGTGCACTCGTTCAGTGGGACGATGATGCAGGAGGGTTTGGCGGGCGCCTGGGCGGAGCGCGGGCGCCCGCCCAGCGCCTGGCCTTGAGGGCTGCGTGGGCGTTTCGACACCCGCGGCTTCCGCCCGGACGAGTGTCAGATCGGGTCGGCGGCTCCGGGCAGCCTCCTCCCGGAGAGCGATCAGGTGTGCGGCCAGTGCAACTTCCGGTCGGCCCGGGTTGGCCTGCAGCAAACGACACAGCTGATCCCGTGCACGGGCCTGTCCCGGCGCGGAATCGGACAGCACGGCGGCGATGATCTCGGCGGCCTGCAGGCGTATCCCCCGTACCCTGCTGCCCTCCGGCTCGCTTTCCCACGCGTCCGCGGGCGGATCCTCCTGTGAGTGTTCCGCACGGGACGACAACTTGATGGACATTTGCCTAATCCTTTGTTCCCGTTCCGGCAGAGCCCGGAACCGGCCACGATCCCTGAAGCCATACAAACTTGGAGCAAATGGGGCGGAAGACCGTGAAGCCACTCTACAACGGGAAAGACCGGTCGGTCTTGGATCGTGCGCGAATCCTGCCCAAACCTTGCCGCTGACGCCGCGCGGAATTGATTCTGCCCACGGCTGCGGAACCACCGCGGGATGCTGTACGTTGCACTGAGCCTAGTCAACACTCGAGAAATGAGAACAAGCCACGTGGCAACCGACTACGACGAAGTCCGCTCGGACGTCAAGGAATCCCAGGAGAACTCCCTGGAAGCACTGCAGTCCGCTAACGCACCGGACGCCCGCAGCGTCGTCCAGGAACTCGACGAGGCCGACGGGCTGGACGGGGCCGGAGTCCCGGGCGGCGAGTTCATCGCCGAAGAGCTGATCGTTCAGGTCATCCCGCAGGCCGACGACGAGTTCACCTGCTACTCCTGCTTCCTGGTCCGGCACCGCTCCCAGGTCGCCCGGCAGACGGGCGCCCAGGTCTACTGCACGGACTGCGAAGGATAAGCCTGGGAGGTCTCCTAAGCAGGTTGTGATCTCACTCGGATCGGGTGGCCGTGATGGCGGTGTTGGAGCGGACAAGTCCGAAGGTAGCTGCCACTGCGGCCAGTGCGAGCAGGAGACTGAGGGACAGGGCGGCATAGTATTCGGGGCCGGGCCACGTGATGGTCCGCCCCCGGCCGAATGAAATGATCATCAGCCATGCCACGAGGAATCCGAGCCCGACGGACAGCAGAAGCACGGCCAAAAGGGGAACAGCGGCCTCCCGGACGATGACCCTGCGAAGAACCGCCACGGGCATGCCCATCAGCCGCATCAGGCCCAGCACGCGTTTTCGGTCCAGGATCGCGGCCGCGGTGGACGCAGCCAGCGAAATTCCGGCAATGACGACGGCGACGAAGACACCGAGATAGGCAAGGGCCGACAGGCCCTGGATGAGCCGGGTGCTGCCCATCGTCGCGAGGTCCGCACGGGAGGTGGCAGGCGTGGCAGTGACTCCGGATGTGTTCAATGCGGTGCGCGCCCGGTCAAGCGCCTCAGCCGTCCCGTCGGTACCGACCACCAACACAACCGGAGCCAGGCCGGCCAAGCTATGGACGGGCGCGGCCGTGAGAGCGACCGGCGTGGTGGTCCAGGAGTTCAAGAACGACGTATCGAAGGCCGCGACTTGCTCCGCGAGGGTCTCCCGGAACCCGAGCGATGGGGCATCCTCGGCCGGAATGTAGATGTCCATGTCCTCCCCCCGCCCGAGGGCGGCCCGGGCATAGCCGACGGTGACGTCGCGGATGCCCGCAACTTCCTGGATGTTCTGAGCGACGGACGACACGTGGCCAGGCGTGAAACCGGGCGCCACCAACGCGTAGACGCTCGTGGGCAGGAGCAGCCCGGGACGGGCCTCGGGCGCATCTATGGTTTCAATAGCGCTGACTCCCCCGGCGAAGACAGAGACCATGAAGGCGGCAATGACCAGCCCGGACACCGACCGGAAGGTGGCAACGGGGGTTTGGCGGATTCGGCTGGCGGCGATGACTGCGGCGGCGCTGCGCGCCCGGTGCAGGCCGATGGTGCTGACCATCCGGGTCAGCCATGGGCCAACGGTGACGACGCCGACGGCGGTCAGCGCGAACCCGCCGATCAGCAGCGGAGATGTCCACGGATTGCCGTCCGTGTCGACCTTGGCCAACACGGCCCCGAAGGCCATGCCCGCCAGTCCGGCCAGCAACGGTCCGGCCCGCCACAGTGTGGGGGTTTTCTCGTGCATGGCCCGCGTGACTCCGAGCGGGCCAATTCCGGTCCTGGCATTACGCCTGGCGGCGACCAGCGCGCAGGCCGCCACCACGAGCACGACTGCGGTCCCCGCGAATCCCGCGCCAAAGGTGAAATCGGCCAGGAACACTCTGGTGCCGTCGACGGGGACCTGGGCTGCGGCCGGCCTGAATACGACCGCCAGGACGACGCCGAGCAGGGCACCGGCCAGGCTCGGGATGGCCGTCTCCACGGCTGCCATGCCGGAGATGAGCCGAGGCGACGCACCGATGAGGCGAAGGGTGGCAAAGCGTTCCCGGCGCTGGGCAGCGCCCAGACCGGTCGCAATGCTGACCAGCAGCAGCACCGGGAAGAGCACCGCGATTCCGCCAACCATCAGCGCCGTGCGGTACAAGCTTGCGCTCTCACCGTAGGGATTGGGGGTGAAGTCCGTTACGAGCATTGCCGCCGGGCCTTGGCGGAGCTGGGCCTCCGAGACGCCGGTGATGACCACCAACGCGTCCGGCCCCGGCAGGGCGGAGTCGTCGATGACGCCTGCGAACTGACCGTACCGGTCCCCCAGCTCCTCAGCCGGAGTCGATTCGATCAGTCGCTGCAGGGCGGGCGAGGCGTAGTACTGTCCCGGAGCCGGCGGGGCGCCGATGCCTGGAATCTTCACGGTGGTTGTGGGGAGGGCCGCGATGTCGCGGTGATTGATGAGCTGGTCGCGGAAGATGTCCCCCGGGAATCCCAGCAGAATCTTGTCCGGTGCCAGGGGTATCGGCTCCGGACGTCCGTTGGCGGTGAGTCCGTCGGCTGCCAGCGGAACGGTGACCGGGGTTTGGCCCATTTCGCGCAGCCAGGCACCCCGCGCGTCCCGCTGGGCCAGCCCGTTCGCTGCACTCCACAGCAAAAGCACCAGGCAAACGCCGATTGCCACGCCGCCACCGATGCCGGCCATTCGACCCCACGAGGACCGGCTGCCAAGCAGCGCCATTTTCAGGACAGCCGGATTCATGCCGCGACCCGGTGGCCAGCGGAGATGCTTCCATCAAGCACGATTATTTCCCGGTCGGCATATGCGGCGGTCCGCGCGTCATGGGTGATAAGCACCACGGTCGTACCCGCTTCCCGGACAAGGTCCAGCATCAGCGTCAGGACGTTCTCGGCCGCCAGGGAATCCAGGGACCCCGTGGGTTCATCGGCGAACAACACCGCAGGAGCGGTCACCAGGGCACGGGCGATGGCCACACGCTGGGCCTGTCCTCCAGAGAGCTCTCCGGGGAGTTTGGCGGTGAATCCGTCCAGCCCGAGTCGTTCGAGCAATTCCTTGGAGCGCTGGCGGGCTTCAGCCCGTTTGGTGCCGCCCAGAAGCAAGGGAAGGCTCACGTTGTCCAGCGCCGTGAGCTCGGGCAACAACTGGCCGAACTGGAAAACGAAGCCGAAGTCGGTCAGCCGCAGCCGGGACCGTTCGGCCTCACCCAATCCGCTGATATTGACGGGAGCCTGCCCGCGGGGCGCATAGGCCACGGTGCCGCGGATCGGGGCAAGGATTCCGGCCAGGCAGTGCAGCAGGGTGGACTTGCCCGATCCCGACGGCCCCATGACGGCGAGCACTTCGCCGGCGTGGACGTCGACGTCGATACCGCGCAGCGCCTCGGTCTGCCCGAACCCGTGGTGGACGCCGCGGGCACTGAGGATGGGTGAAGTGGTGTCGATGGTGCTCATGCGCTCTGGAGTTCCTTTTTGAGTTGGGTCAGCCGGGCGCTGGTCAGCTCGATCCAGCGCAGGTCGGCCTCGATGTGGAAGAGGCCGTGGTCGCACAGCAGCACCTGCAGCAGATCGCCGTCGCGCTTGAGACGGGTCAGTTCGCGCATCCGGGCCATGTGCTCCGCGCGCTGCACATCCAACAACCGGTCGGCGTCGTCGTCGAGCAGCAACGCGATCACGGTCTTGGCGAACAGCTCGCTCTGCATGGTCTCGGAGGGCACGTCGGCGGTGAAGAGCCACTGCCGCACCTTGTCCCTGCCGGCAAGGGTGATCTCATACTTCTTGCGGTCCGGACCACCGCCGCTCTCCTCCCCCAAAGCCATGATCAGTTCGTCCCGGAACATTCGGGCCAGCGTGGAATACACCTGCCCGAATGCCAAGGGTTTCTGAACGCCGAAATAGCGGTCATAGGAATGCTTCAGGTCATAGCCATAACTGGGCTCCCGGCCCAGCAGCCCCAGAAGGGCAAGCGTGTTGTTCACCCCCCCATCTATACACTCAGTACATAGTTGCGTCCAGTTCCTGCACCGAAGCTGCCGGCCGTGTCGCGACGGGCAGCCAGCGAGGCATACCGCAGCGATGAGGACTTGTACACCTTCCTCGCGCTGTGCGGGGGCCTGCTGATCTTGGGGGGCATCTTCCTGGTTCTCGCCAGTATCTTCCGCGCCCTTCGCACGATCGACAACCTGAATTCATCAGCGGTCGGGTCATCGCGGGGCGGCGGCCAGCCAATCCTCCGAAGGGGTCACGGATTGATTCCACCCGGCGAGGGCTGCGATGCGCGGCGTGGGCCGTGACACGTCGCCGGAGATGGGTGCCAAGGTTTTCCAAAGTTGCTGTGGGGATTATGGGCGACATTCCACAACTGTGTTGGGGGCGTGGTCGTTACTTCCCAGGCCGAGGTCGTTATTCTTCGGGCGTCGAGTCGAAGCCATTTCAGGCGGGCGAGACGCTCACCCCCCGGGGCCCCGAGAAAGGCCCATGATGATCGGATACCAAATCTTGGTCGACGGAACGAAGGTCGGCTTCGAGCGGACGGCGGGAGGAAGCCAATGATTGGGCAGCAGTTTAACTGGGCAATGCGGCGTACAACGATCGCCGTCGTGCTGGTGGTGGTCGCCAGTGTCGGCGCAATCAGCGGGACGGCGCAGGCCGCCCCCGCCCACGACGGGTCCCGCTACTCAGCGGGCGCTCCCGGCAGCGGCGACGAGTACTTCCCGTTCGCCGGCAACGGCGGGTACGACGTACTGCACTACGACCTCGCCCTCCGCTACACGCCGCCGACCAATCCCGCGGTGCTCACGGGCCGCCTCAGCGGCGTAGCGACAATCACCCTCCGCGCGAAGCAGAACCTGCGGTCGCTCAACTTCGACCTGCGCGGCCTCGGCGTCACGTCGGTCCAGGTCGACGGCAAACCCGCCAAGTGGTCCCAACTGCAAGACGACGCGAACCGCATCTGGGAACTCACCATCGGCCTGCGGCCAAAGCTCAAGGCGGGACAGACGACGACGATCGTCGTCGAGTACGGCGGGATCACCGGCCAGCCGCTCGACACCACCGGGGCCCTCTATGGCTGGGTCACCACCGCAGACGGCGCGATGGTGGTCAACGAGCCCGAAGGCGCCGCGACCTGGTACCCCGTGAACGACGATCCCGAAGATAAGGCAACCTACACGTTCCGCATCACTGTGCCGGCCGGGAAAACGGCGGTGGCGAACGGGCTGCCCGTCGGCCGCCCGGCGACCAAGGCCGGGTGGACGACATGGAAGTGGAAGGCCTCGGACCCGATGGCCAGCTACCTGTCGACGGCGACCGTCGGTGACTTTGCCTTGTCCCACGAGGTAGGTCCGCACGGGCTGCCAATCATCAACGCGATCGATTCGGGCGTGACGGGCGCGGCCCTGGCGCAGACGAAAGCGTCTCTCGCGCTGCAGCCGAAGATGATCGGGTTCCTGGAGGGCCTGTTCCGGCGGTACCCCTTCGAGGCGTTCGGCGCGATTGTCGACGACGATTCGGTCGACTACGCGTTGGAGACGCAGACGCGGCCGGTCTACTCGCAGGCCGCGGACGAATACACGGTGGTGCACGAACTCGGGCATCAGTGGTTCGGCGACGCGGTGAGCCCGTCTGACTGGAAGGACATCTGGCTGAACGAGGGCTGGGCGACGTACATCGAGTGGCTGTGGGCTGAGCACCAAGGCGCGGCGACGATGCCGGAGCAGTTTGCGGACGCCGTGGCGTACCTCGATGCGAACAACCGCTGGGCGCTCAACATCGCTGACCCGGGCCGCGACAACCTGTTCGTGGGCCAGGTCTATGTCCGGGGTGCGGCGGCCCTCCACGCGCTGCGCGCGAAGATCGGCGACGCGGCGTTCTTTGCGGGCGCCCGGTTGTGGCTCAGCCGATACAACGACTCGACGGCGACGACGGAAGACTTCGAGGCCGTCATGGAAAGAGCTTCGGGTCAGCAACTCGACGCATTCTTCGACGACTGGCTGCGCGAGGGCGACCGCCCCGCGATGCCGCAGCTCTCAGTGGCGAAAGATTCCGTGACTCAGGGAACGGCTCGGCACTCGGTTTCCCAGGACGCGGCGAGGAAATAGCTCTCGCTTCTGGCCGAAATGTTGGGGGCCAGCGCCCGCGTCACTGCCCCAACGAGGGGCGGACCTCGCGGGAAATCGACTCGAGCAGCCGGACGTTGAAGTCCACGCCAAGCTGGTTGGGGACGGTGACCTGCGGATTGCCCCTGGCCATGCCCGCGCCGGAGATGGCGGCCCGGAAGCGCTCGGCGTGCCGGCGGGCCATGTCGGCGCCGGACTCGCCCTCCGCCGGGCGGTGCCCGAAGGCTTCGTAGCCGGCGAGCACCGATTCGGGCGAACCCCGACTGACCCCCAGCTGCAGGCGGCTGCCGCTGATGAGGTCGACGGCGGCGGCCTCCTCGGCCATATAAAGCGGGTTCTCGTACCGCATGTCGATGACTCCGGTGCCCATCTCGATCCGAGAGGTGCGGGCAGCAATCGCAGCGAGGAGCGGGAACGGCGAGGCCTGCTGCTCGGCAAAGTGATGGACCCGGAAGAACGCTCCGTCGACGCCGGCTTCCTCCGCGGCCACGGCCAGCTCAATCGCCTGCAGGAGCGCGTCCCGGGCGGAACGCACGCGCGAACCCGGGACGTCGCCCCAGTGGCCGAAGGACAGAAAACCGATCCGTTTCATAAGAGTTCACACTCTCTCATGAGAACTCAGACTTTCGGAAGTGAGACCGGGCCAAGGAGCGCTTCGGCTCACGACGGGCTCGACCGGCGGTCGCTTCCTTTGCATGTAGGCGCCGGCTGTAGATCCACTTGCCTTCGAGTGTCGGTGCCCTCAGCGATGATGGTCCTGTGCCGACCTTTCCAATCACAAAAGCCCGTGCAGCCGACGCCGTTCCCAAGGGCAGAATCGGCTACGACGCCTCCGCAGACCGGCTCTTGCTTCATACGATTCAGACCGAGGAGGCGGTGGACGCCCTGCTGACGACCGGCGTACTGGTGCCAGACAACTCCCTCGCCGAGCCCTTGTACGTCGACGCCTACGCCTGGATGCTCCAACAGATGGCTAGGAAGCTCTCCACCGTGGGTGACGGAGCGCTCTGGTTCTGGGCCAAGATCAGGCGTCAGGACCTGGTGGACTGCTGCAGGCGTTCTGAGGGAGGCGTTCTTTTAACGTGCAAGGTGGCTCGGGCACGGGCGCTGCTCTCGCACTTTAGCGACTGGCATCAGGTTCTGAACGAGAGTCCGCTTGCCCCGGATATTCCAGGCGAAAGCGATGAAGAATTGGACGCCCGCCTCAATCGTGTGTTCGACGATTTCGAGGTCCGGATCCGGACGGCAGGATCATGGGGGTTGGGCCGCTCGCACTGGCCGGAGGACCTGAAGGCCGAAGTCGAGCAGGGCTGGGAGACCATCCTGGAACCGGGCAACTACGGCCGTTTCGGGGCCTGGCAGGCCACCATGCACGAGCTGCGCGCCGACGATGTCGTGGAGGCGGTGAGGCTCGAACGCTGATGAGTCGCTTAGGACCAAAGCGCCGACAACCAAGGAAGTGTCTAACTCTTATGGTGTGACTGTCAGCGTGTCGAAGGTGGCCGTCAGGCGCAAGCGCCCTGCCCGACGTGCAGCCCAACATGGCAATTGGCCTGGTGAGCCGGGGGCTAGCGGTAGACGCGGATCCAGTCGACCTGCATCTGGCTGGGTAGCGTGGCGGTCCCGTCCGGGAACCAGTCCAGCTGGATTGTTTGGTGCATCCCGACGGTGGGCTGGTGTGCCGGGTCCGTGTCGGTAAACCATTGCACGCCGTCGATGTAGCCGGTGATCCCGGACGGGGTCCACTGGACCGCGTAATTGTGCCACTGCGTGGTATCGATCGGCTGCGCTGTCTGAGTCTGGAAGTTCGAGCCGCTGCACGCGTAGTGCAGGAAGAACTTGATCCTGGACGTGTCGGAAGTTCCTTCGGCGTAATCAACCTCCGCACAGTTGGGGGACGTGTTGTTGTTCGGCCAGAGGATCAGGACTGGGTGGTATTTCGGATCCCGGGCGCTGGTCTTCATCCGGACTTCCCAGCGTCCGTATTGCTGCTGGGCAAACTTGGCTGACATGCCGCCGGTAGTGCCCGCCGAGTCGCCGCTTACGGTAACAACGCTGCCGTCCACGGACCAGGCGTTCGGACTCCGGATCCCGTTGCCCGCATGTCCCGGACTGTTGTAGACGCCCCACTTCAACGGATTCGGCGCGCCCGTGTAGGAAAACTCGTCCCCGGCAACTACCGGTCCCCAGCCGAAGACGACGGCGGCCTGGGTACCGTCGGGCGCCTGGGCCGGGTCCACCGTGATCGTGCGGGAGGGCGTGACCGCGTCGGGGCTGACCCCGTTGGTCGCGGCAACCGTGAA
>NZ_FNGC01000012.1:0-19974 GCF_900102785.1 Arthrobacter sp. ok362 | reverse complement strand
GACCGCGTCGGGGCTGACCCCGTTGGTC
Source organism: Arthrobacter sp. ok362 (assembly GCF_900102785.1). Classification (GTDB taxonomy): domain Bacteria; phylum Actinomycetota; class Actinomycetes; order Actinomycetales; family Micrococcaceae; genus Arthrobacter. The sequence continues at coordinate 19,946 of NZ_FNGC01000012.1, read as the reverse complement.
GCGGCAACCGTGAATGTCGCCGGGCCGGCCGTCGTCGGGGTCCCGGAGAGGACCCCGGAGGTGGCGTTCAGGCTCAGCCCCGCCGGCAGGGCACCGGAGGTCACCCTGAACGTCGGCGCCGGATTACCGCTTGCCGCGAAGGTGTAGGTGTAGGCGGTGCCGGCCGTGGCCGTCGCCGGAGGCGAGGACGCGGTGAACACCGGCGCCGCCTGGGCCGGCCGAATCTCGATCAGAGACATATTCCACTTGTCCGTAGTTGGAGCGGTGTCATTGATTCTGACGGTAGACGGCGCCGTCGCTGTGCCGGGCACAGTTTGGCGTTGCGTCCAGAACGTGCCACCGCTGCCGGCAAGGTACTCATCGACCTTGGTTTGACCGCTTCCCACGGTGCGGGGGGTGGACGTACTCCAGTCATTTCCCACACCCCAGACCCAAGAGCCGGTGCGAGTTGTTGTAAGCGAAGCGGTGGGCGCTCCCGTGGGCCCGTTGGCACCCCCGACCGCTCCATCGGTGGTCGTGTCCGCGCCCGTGAAGGTGGCGACCGTTATGGAAGCCCGGTATGAACCGTTGTGCGTCGCGGTTACCCTTGCGTTCGTGAGGATGCCGTTGGACACGGCCTGCCAGATTTCTGCCGTCCCGTACTGAACGTTGGTCCGCTTACGCAGGCGCCAGGTGAGCCCGCCACCGGTGACTGAAGTGAATTGCTGGTAACCGGTTTGGGCCCGTCCATCAGAGGTCACAAATGCAACCAATAGTTCTTTGGTTTGGCTGGTTGTAAAGGCTGGCGAAATGACGGTGCGGGAAAGCGAGGTCTGGTGCGTACTGACCACCTTGTCTGTCGCCACGCCCCCAGCTGCTTTGGCGGGCAGGGGCACCAGACTGAGACCTACAATTGTGGCGATAAGGACTAGGCGTGGAAATATCGGTCGTCGCATGAATTCCTCGCAGAGTCTTCATTGAAGTGAAATATGCCCTCACCACCATCGTGAATAGGCATGGTGCAGATTCTGGTCCCAGTTCGGTGATCCGGGCCTGTTCCAGACGGCCTGGTTGAACGCCAGTTTCCGGTGATGACACCTTGCAGTGCAGCCAGCCAGCTGCGGCGGTGCGCCGATGGAATTTGAGGGCGGCGGCCTTTCGTCGTGAACATCCGGGACAAAAGCCCTGACTGCGGCGTGATTGACTCGTGCCGCCGAATTCATCCGGCCGGAATCACCGGCCCGGGAGACCCCATCGTAACGAGTCCAGAGCCGCGACAACCTCAGTGCCGGACACCTGTTAAAGCCCGGTTCATACTCGTTAAAACCTTCGCCCTACTCGCAGCCGGCAAGACAGAGATGTCATATCGCTTCCTTCCAACAGTGACTAAGCTGAGTGTCAGTTGCGCCTGCCCACGGAGGCGCCCGGCCTCCGAGAGCGTGATGCGCATGAACAGTTCCGAGACAGTCCTGGCAGGCCTCGATTCCGAGCTCGGCTGGCTCCGGGAAACGTACACCAGGCTGCACCGGCATCCCGAACTGAGCCTCGAGGAGCATGAGACTTCGAAGATTGTCGAAGAGAAACTCACTGCCTTCGGCTATTCGGTGACCCGTATTGGCGGGACCGGCGTCGTCGGCGTCCTCGCGAACGGAGTTGGCCCAACTGTTCTTGCGCGCGCCGACATGGACGCCTTACCCGTCACCGAGGCCACGGGGCTGTCCTATGCGTCGGCAGTGGACGGGATCATGCATGCGTGCGGTCACGACGTGCACGTCAGTGCGCTGCTCGGAGCCGCCAAGCTCATGGCGGACGGACGTGGAGCCTGGTCCGGCACCTACATCGCCCTGTTCCAGCCGGCCGAAGAAATCGGGGCAGGGTCCAAGGCAATGGTCGACGACGGACTGGTCACCAAAGTGCCGCGGCCCGACGTCGCCCTCGCCCAGCACGTGATGCCAGTACCGGCGGGGATGGTCGCCACCACGGACGGGCCAGTCCTTTCGGCCGGAGATTCACTGAAGATCACCGTGTACGGGAAGGGAGCGCACGGCTCGATGCCGCACATGTCCGTGGACCCGGTGGTGCTGGCCTCCTCGATCGTGCTCAGGTTGCAGTCAATCGTCTCGCGGGAGACGAGGCCCGGGGACTTCGCCGTTGTCACCGTAGGGGCGCTCAATGCCGGCGCGAAATCGAACATCATCCCGGACCGCGCCACGCTCCTGCTGAACATCCGCACTTACGACAACCAGGTCCGGGCCACGGTGCTCGCCGCGATTGAGCGGATTGTCAACGGCGAGTGCGCTGCCGCAGGATCGCCCCGGGAGCCTGATTTCGAGTATTACGACCAGTTCCCGCTCACCAGCAACGACGCGGACGTGACAGAGCAGGTCCGGGCCGCGTTCTCCGCTCACTTTGGGGCCGACGCCGTGCACAGGGCCGAGAGGCAGACGGCTTCGGAGGATTTCAGCCGCATTCCGGACGCCTTCGACGTGCCCTACACGTTCTGGATCCTCGGCGGTGCGGACCCCGACGCCTACCGGGCGGCGGCCGCGAAGGGAACGGTGAGTCAGGACATCCCGGGGAACCACTCCCCGTTCTTCGCCCCCGTAATCGACCCGACCCTGTCCATGGGCGTCCAAACCCATGTCGTCGCCGCACTGTCGTACCTCTCCAAGGAAAAGTGACACCCTGCGGGAGACCGGGCGTAGGAACGCATGGCCCAAGAGATGGCGCTGGCGCTGCCTGACTGGTTCTATCGGTCGCCGGGATTCAGACCGGTGGAATCTATAAGCTTCAGCAGCCTCCGCACGGCCGGATTGGCAGTTTGCTCATTCCAGGCGAGCTCCAGATCGACACGGTTGAGCTCGCGGATTCCGTGGCTGCCGCTGATCTCGTGGAAGTCCACACCCGGGGGCGATGACGCCATGGCCGAGGCGGGCACCAGCGTCACGCCCAGGCCGGCTTGAACGAAGGCGAGGAGGGCCGGGACCTGGCTTGCGTACTGAGTGATGTTCGCGTGCGCGCCTGCGCTGGCGAACAGCCGCAGTACGAGGTCATGAAAGTAGCGCGCTTCCTTGGTTGAATACATCAGCAGCGGCAATCGATCCAGGCAGGCCAGCGGAAGGGGCGCATCCATGTTCGGCAGGTTGCCCAGAATGGCACTGCCGGAGGGGATCGCGATGACGAGGCGGTCCGTCATGATGGGTCTTGAAACGATGCCTGGCCGTGCCACCACCGGCCGGAGCAGCCCGATGTCCACGCTGCCCTTCACCAGCCCGTCCATCTGGTCCGTAGAGACCAGCTCCCGCAATACGAACGAGACCCCTGGCATGATGTCGACGGCACGCCTCAGAAGCTGGGGCAACGCGCTCTGACCAGCGATGGCAGTGTATGCGACGGTTATTGCGCCGGCGTCGCCGGATGAAACCCGGCGGACATCCAAATCGGTCTTGATGCACATGTCCAGTATTTGCCGGGCCCTGGGCAGCAGCATCAAGCCAGCCGCAGTCAGTTCCACCCTTCGGCTGCTGCGGCCAAAGAGCTGGGTACCCAGTTGTTTCTCGAGCATCTGGATCTGCCGACTCAAGGGTGGTTGTGTCATGTTCAGCCGTGCTGCGGCCGCACCGAAGTGCAGTTCCTCAGCAACAGCGACAAATGATTCAAGCTGCGGCAGGGAGAACATCAATACCTTTCATGGATGCATGAGTGCTCATTATGGCTTGGACTTGGATCGTTTGCACCCATTATGTTCAGTTCAGCAGCAGATGCGGAAACCGGTAGCCATGCAGAGCGTAACCGGCCGGTCGCCTGACCCACGCTTAAGGAGCTCACCGAAGTGAACCAGGAAAGCCAGCACGCAGAGCACCTCCACCAGGTACGGATCACCGGCGTCACGATCACGCCGGTGGCGTTCAAGGACCCGCCGCTGCTGAACACCGTCGGTGTCCACGAGCCGTTCGCCCTTCGGGCGATAGTGGAAGTCCATACCGACGCCGGCGTCAGCGGATTGGGTGAAACATACTGTGACGCCGGCCATCTTGCCCGCCTTCACCTCGCGGCCGCGGCCGTTCCGGGCACCGACGTGTTCAACATGAACGAACTCCTCAGCGGCGTTGCGGCCGCTCTGCAGAAGGACACGATCCGGGGCGGCCACGGAATGAGCGGAATGGTTACCGGGTCAAGCACCACGGACCGCGTCCTGTCGCCGTTTGATGTAGCTGCCCTGGACATCCAGGGGAAGCTCCGTGGCCGCCCCGTGAGCGACCTCCTTGGCGGAGCGGTCCGCAGCGCCGTCCCATTCAGCGGCTACCTGTTCTACAAGTGGGCCGGACATCCCGGCCAGGCACCCGACGCTTGGGGCGCGGCCCTGGATCCCGTCGGAATCGTCAGCCAGGCGCGGAAAATGGTGGAAGAGCATGGTTTCTCCGCCCTCAAGCTGAAGGCAGGCGTGTTTCCCCCGGAGGAGGAAGTCGCCGCGATCAAGGCCCTCCGTGCGGAGTTCCCGGCCATGCCGCTCCGGATAGATCCCAACGGCGCATGGACGGTTGAAACCTCCATCCGCGTCGCCAAGGAACTGGACGGCATCCTGGAGTATCTGGAGGACCCCACCCCGGGCATCGAAGGAATGGCCGCAGTCCGCCGCGAGGTCGGCATACCGCTGGCCACGAACATGTGCGTCGTCAGCTTCGCTGATATTGCACCGGCAGTGGCTGACGGGGCCGTTGATGTGATCCTTTCGGATCATCATTTTTGGGGAGGCCTCCGCCGCTCCCAGTCGCTGGCAGGCATCACCGAAACCTTCGGTCTGGGGCTGTCTATGCACTCGAACTCCCATCTGGGGGTCAGCCTTGCCGCAATGGTCCATCTCGCAGCGGCGACGCCGAAACTCGACTATGCGAGTGACACCCACTGGCCATGGAAGGACCCGGAAGAGGACGTCATCGCGGACGACACTTTCTCGTTTGAGAACGGAGCCGTTAACGTCCCCGCAGGACCCGGGCTGGGGATCGAACTGGACCGCGACGCCTTGGAACGCCTCCACCGCCAGTACCTGGAGTGCGGGCTCAGGAGCCGGGATGACACCGGGTACATGCAGCGGCTGCACCCTTCCTACGAGCTTCAAAGCCCCCGCTGGTGAGCGTCCCGGGGTCTTCTAAAAAGGGCTTGGCGGTCGTGGTCACCGATCCAATCATCAGCCGCTTTGAGGATCAGTTGAAGCACGACGGCGGCGCTCACCACTGGACCATGGCGGCGGCTTGGTCTCCTGAACGCCAGCTGGAAGCGCTGGCCACTGCCGACGTCGTAGTCTGTTCCTCTCTGGGTCCCGAGCAGGTTGCCGCCGCAAGCAGACTGAAGCTGGTGCACGTCACCGGCGCCGGGTACGACAGGATCTTCGTTCCGGGCCTGCTGCCGGGAACCCTCGTTGCCAACACGTTCCACCATGCGCGGCCCATTGCGGAACACGTCCTGATGGTCACGCTTATGCTCTCCCGCAATGTAATAGCGGCCGACCGCGCGGTGCGTGGAGGCCGATGGCGGACCATTGCCACTGACCCCGAAGTGCCGTTCCACCCCACGTTGAGTGGAATTACCATGGGACTCGTCGGGATGGGCTCCATCGGGTCCGAGGTGGCGCGCATGGCCGGCCTGTTAGGCATGGACGTTCGTGCCGTCCGCAAAAATCCGGCCGCCGGCGCCCCGGACGGGGTCGCGTTGAGTTGGATCGGCGGCAACCGCCAGCTTCCGGAGCTGCTGGCGGCGTCCGACGTCGTAGTGGTCACCGCGCCCCTGGACTCTTCAACGAGGGGGTTGATCGGGGCGGCGGAGTTCGCGGCTATGAAGCCGTCCGCGCTCCTGATAAACGTTGCGCGCGGTCCCGTGGTGGACCAACAGGCGCTATTCGACGCCCTCCAGTCCCGGCGTATCGCAGGAGCAGGCATCGACGTGTGGTGGGCATCGCCTGCTGACGGCGTGCTGCCCCCCGCGGAACTGCCGTTCGCATCTCTGGACAATACCGTGCTCACACCCCACCACTCCGGACACGCGCGCATCACGTTTGAACGCCGGGCGGCGGACATCGCGGCAAATATTGGCCGGCTGGCGGACGGCCGGGAACTGATCAACGTCGTACCGAGGGTTTGGGCCAGCTAAATCACCCGGCTTCAGCGACTTCTTTGCAGTGACTGCAGAGGTCACGGCTGCATGGCGGCCACGGCGAGTTGTCCCATCAACAGCAGGCTTCCCAGCGCGGACGAGCCCAGCGCCAGCATCCTCAGGCGGGCTGTGTTCAAGAAGCGGTTCACGAACCGGGAAGCCACATACCCTCCAAGCACCGCCGGCACCAACCACAGCGCGAGCGTCAATATTTGCCCCGTCACGGCGCCTGCGACCCCCAGCGCCACCAGGGACATTGCGGAACCCACCATGAAAAACGCGCTCATGGTGCCCCGCAGCCGTGATCCCTGATGGCTTTGCCAGACCAAGGCCATGGGCGGGCCGCCGATGGAAGTGGCGGTGCCCATGATGCCCGAGGCGGCACCGGCCGCGATCAGGTTTACCCGGACCGGTTCGGGCGCCCACCCCCGGATGGCCAGGACCAGGCCGGTGACCACCACGATGACCACCACCCACGCCAGGCCCTCCTTGGACAGCAGGGCCACCAGCCATGCCCCCAGGAAGCTCCCGGGGATCCTGCCCACCAGAGCCCAGCCCGTCCCTCGGAGATCCAGGTGCTGCCGTTCCCGGACGGTCACGAGGATTGTCACAAGGAGTGCCAGGAGAATGAGCGTGGCCGGCAGCAGGGCCGGATCCACCATGGCCACCACGGGCGCGGCAAGCATCCCCATGCCGAAGCCCGTTGAGGCCTGCAGGCAGGCGGCGAGGAAAACCACGCCGGCGATCAGCGCATATTCCGTGGCCGTCACCCGGCAGTTGCTGTGGCGCCTGTGAGACCTTGGACGGTTTCAAGTGGAAAGTGGCATTCGGTCAGGCGCAGCCCTCCATCGGGGGCGGCCGTCACCCGGGGCTCGGGCGCCATCTCGGCGCAGACATCCTGCGCTTTCCAGCACCTGGTACGGAAACGGCAACCCGACGGCGGATCCAGCGGGGACGGCAGCTCGCCCTGAAGGACGATTCGGTCCCGCTTCGCCCCCGTAACGTCCAGCTTCGGCGAGGCGGACATCAACGCCGCCGTGTAGGGGTGCCGTGGACGGTCGAAAACCTCCTCCGTGGCTCCGGTCTCGATGATCCTGCCCAGGTACATCACGGCGACCCGGTCGGCCACATGCCGGACAACGGTCAGATCATGGGAGATGAAGACATAGGAGACTCCGAGTTCCTGCTGGAGGTCATTGAGCAGGTTGAGGATCTGGGCCTGGACGGACAGATCCAGCGCGGAAACCGGCTCATCCAGGATGATGACGTCGGGGTTCAGAGCCAGGGCACGGGCAATGCCGAGCCGTTGCCGCTGGCCGCCGGAAAACTCCTGCGGGCATTTACGCGCGTCCGATGGACGCAGCCCGACCATATGAAGCAGCTCCCGCACACGGGCTTCGCGTTCCCGGGAGGACGGGTAGAGGCTCCGGTGGGTCGCCCAGGGCTCGGAGATAATGTCGCCGGCGTTCATCCGTGCGTTAAGGGAGGCAAACGGGTCCTGGAACACCATTTGGACCCTGCGCCGCCAGCTCAGCAGCTCCTTTCCGCGGAGCCCGAACGGGTTGGTTCCTTCAAAGGTCACTGTCCCTTCGTCCGGTGTCTCCAGCAGTATGAGGGTCCGGGCCAGGGTGGATTTTCCGCAGCCCGACTCCCCGACCAGGCCCAGGGTTTCCCCTCGCCCGACCGTGAGGTTAATGCCGTCCAGAGCCTTAAGGCGGGTGTTGCCGCTGGCGCTCTTGGCGACGTGGAAGGTTTTGCACAAGCCATCAACCTGCAGCAGCGGCTCAGACATTGTTGATCTCCTTGCTGAAGTGGCAGGCCGCTACCCGGCCCGGCCTCGACGGCCGGGCGCCGGCGTAATTGTCGGCGTCGTCCTGCACGTCGGCGGAACGTTCGTTCACGGGCAGGAGCTGCGGGCGCACGGACAGGCAGATGTCCTGCACCAACGGGCAGCGTGACTGGTACACGCAGCCCGCCGGTATGTCATGAATCTCCGGGGGGCTTCCGGCGATGGACTTCAGATGGGCGCCGCGCGCAACGTGGACGGGCACCGACTCGAGTAGCCCCTTGGTGTACGGGTGCCGCGGATCGCTGAAGACCTCCGACACTGGTCCGCTCTCCACCACGTTGCCCGCGTACATCACCGCCACAGAGTCAGCCTCCTCGGCAACAACCGCCAGATCGTGGGTGATCAGCACAACGGCCATCTGTCCCTCTTCCCGGAGCTTGCGCAGGAGCTGCATGATCTGCGCCTGGACCGTGACGTCCAGGGCAGTGGTGGGTTCGTCTGCTATCAGCAGGCGCGGGTCCAGAGCCACGGCCATGGCGATCAGGATGCGCTGGCGCATCCCGCCGGAGAACTGGTGCGGATACGAATTCACCCGGGACTCAGGCTCGGGAATCCCCACCCGCTTCATCAACTCAATTGCCTGGACCTTGGCTTCCTTGGCACTCAGTCCCCGATGGATCCTGAAAGCCTCACCGAGCTGTGTTCCCACGGTATAGACAGGGTTGAGGGCTGTCAGCGCGTCCTGAAAGACGATGCCGAGCTCGGGTCCGGCAAATTTCAGCCGTTCCTTGGGTGTCAAAGCCCCCAGATCTGTTCCATTGAGGACTACCTCACCGCCGGCCAGGTCACAGACGGGGTCCATGATTCCGGCGAGGGCCTTGGCCGTCATGGACTTCCCGCAGCCGGATTCCCCGAGCAGTGCGAGGGTCTCCCCCGCGCGGGCCTCGAAGCCTACGCCATTGACGGCCCGGACGGTTCCGCGATGAGTGCGGATGTCCACGGCCAGGCCCCTGACACTAAGAACAACTTCATGCGCCCGGGACTGTCCGGGGAGCACGGTTTGGGCAGCAGTTTTCACGGCTTTGCCTCCTTGACTGGGATGCGGGCGATCAGGCGCTTGCGGGGCAGTGACAGGCGCCAGCGCTGGGCGGGGTCAGTGGCGATCCGGAGCCAGGCCGCCAGGACATTCGCCGCGATGGTGGTGACCACAATCGCGACGCCGGGAAAGATGGAAAGCCACCAGGCGGTCTGCAGGTACTGCCGGCCCTGCGAAACCATGAGCCCCCAGCTCACGTCCGGCGGCTGGATGCCAATGCCAAGGAAGCTCAGGGAAGACTCGGCCAGCATCACATAGCAGAATTCGAGCGTGGCCAGCGTCAGGAGCGTCGGCAGGACCACGGGGATGACATGGCGTCCGATGATGGCGTTTGGCGTGGCCCCAAAGGTCCGGGCCGCGTCCACAAAGGTGCGGCTTTGAAGCTCCGCCGACTCGGCTCGTGCGGTGCGCAGGTAGATGGGGATGCGCGTAAGGGCGAGGATCAGGACGATGTTTCCGGCGCTGGGGCTGAACACGTAAAGCACCACGACGGCGAGCAGCAGGGAGGGGAAGCTCATGATGACGTCGGCGATGCGCATCGAGACATTTTCCCGCCAACCACGGTGGTATCCGGCCCACACACCCCACAGCGACCCAACCACCAGGGCCACAGCCACGGCGGGAACCGCGACTGAGAACGTGGTGCGGCTGGCCACGACGAGGCGTGCGAGCATGCTTCTCCCCAGGGAATCGCTGCCCAGGACGTATTCCCAGCCGTGGACCAGCGTAAATGGCGCTTTGTTGGCGAAGAGGAGGTTCTGCTTGGTTGCCAGGTCACCCATCAGGGAAGGGCCGATCACGGCTGTCAGGCCGATGAGGACCAGAAGCAGGGCAGACACGGTAGCGAAGCGGTCCTTGAGCAGGAGCCGGAACAGGTTGGGGTTCCCATCCGGGTTTCCTCTCCCCTTTGCGGGGGGCCGTTGCTCGGTTCCTGGCAGCTGATTCTGTGCGGCCGGCTCAGTCAATGAACTCGTCATGGTTTACTCCTAAGCTCTTGCCGTCACGGGCCGGACGCGTGCGTCCAGCAATGCGTAGCCCATGTCGATCAGGATGTTCAACGCGAAGATCGCCACGGCCGTGAGCAGCACGGCTGCCTGCAGGACAGCGAAGTCGCGCTGCAGGATGGAATCGATCATGAGCTTGCCGATCCCGGGCCACCCGAAGATGGTTTCGACCACCACCGCTCCGTTGACCAGGCCCACTGTCAGGTCCCCGGCCACTGTCAAAGCCGGAGCCGCGGCGTTGCGCAGTGCGTGATGGGTAACCACCCGCAGTTCGCCCGCGCCGCGGCTTCGGGCCAGCTTGATGTAGGGCTCAGACAGCGCAGAGACCATGGATCCACGGACGATCTGGACCAGGACGCCGAATGGCCTGAGCAGGAGGGTGGCGATGGGCAGAACCCAGGCGCCGGCCCCCGACACGCCGGATGTCGGGAGCCAGCCCAGGGTTATGGCGAATACCCAGATGCCGACGATTGCGAGCCAGAAGTCGGGTATCGAAGCCGCAGCCATGGAGACGAAACTTGAGATGCGGTCGGCGACGCCGTTCGGCTTCAGCGCCGCCCAGCAACCAACCGCCAGCGCCAGCAGGACGGCCAGCACCATAGTGGTGGCCGCCAGCTGCAAGGTGGCCGGGAAGGCCCGCAGGGCCATGGCGGCGGCATCCTCGCCGGTCCTGAGCGATTGCCCGAAGTCGAGCCTCAGTACTCCGCCGAAGTAGTCCGCCATCTGCACCAACAGCGGCTGGTCAAGGCCGTTGCGTGCAGTGAAGTCGTCCCGCATCTGTTGCGTGGCATTGAGTGGAAGATACAGGGCGGCCGGGTTACCGGTCATCCTGGCGAGCGCGAAAACACCAACAATTACCACCACCAGCGGAAGCGCGCTGGAAACGATCCGCTTTCTCAAGTAGATCAGCATGGGCTGTCCCTCTTTCCTGGACGTCCGGACTAGCTGGCCGGGGTCATTTCCGAGACGCGGAGCTCGTCACCGCTGGAGGAATTGGGCGTGTAATTCACAGATTTGGACTTGCCCAGAATGCCGGTCTGGTGCGAGATGTTGGCGAACTGGACCACCTTGTTGTTCTGGTAGTCAAAGATTTGTTCGAAGTCTTTCTCGCGCTCATCGCCTGACGCTGAGTCGGCCTTCTTGATCATGGCGTCAAACTCGGGAGTGCCGAAGGCGCTTTGCGCTCCCGTCGAGAGCATGTACTGGTCAACGGTGAAGGCTGCGTCACCGGCCTGGTTGCCGTGCTGAACCAATACCGCGGCCGCACCTTCGTCTTGGGCGAACGGGCGGGTCTGGTAGGTCAGCTGCTGGCTGGTTTCAAGCATTTTCAGCTTCACATTCAGGCCGGCCTGGCTCAACTGCTCCTGCAGGACCTGCGCAAGTTCGGTGACCTTGGGGAACTGTGCGTTGCGGACGACGAGGGAGATCTGCGCGCCAGTGTCAACGCCGGCAGCCTTGGCCTCTGCAACCAGGGCCTTGGCCTTGTCCAGGTCGAACGGCCAGCCCTCGAGTGCAGGGTTGTGCCCTACAACACCTGCCGGAACCAGCTGCGCGGCCACCTTGTGCTTGCCCTGGTAGAGGGAGCCGACAATGCCCTCCTTGTCGATGGCGTAGTTCACGGCCTGGCGGACGCGGATGTCGTTCAACGGGGCTTTTGTGCCGTCGAGCCGGAGTGCGACAGTCTCATTGTTCGGGTAGTCGACTCCCAGGTCACCGATATTGTCATCGGGGCCCAGGCCCAGGGCCACGTCGGCCTCACCGCTGGTGATCATCGCGGCGCGTACCGAACTCTCGGAGCGCCACTGGTACTCGGCCTTGGCGTAGGCCGGCTTCTTGCCCCAGTACCCGTCCCAGCTGCTGAGCGTGATCTTCTGGCCGGCGTCCCACTTCTCGATCTTGTAGGGGCCGGTACCAATGGGCTCCCGGACTTTCGCGGTGGTGCTCGTCGTCGTCGGCACTATTTCCAGGAACGAAAGGCGAAGAGGCAAAATGGGGTCAGGCGTGGGCGAAGTCACCGTCAACGTCGTAGCGTCGACTGCCTTGACCACCAGGTCCGCATCACCAAAGACGTAGCCTTCCACGTTGCAGCCGAGCTTGGAATTGACGGCCCGGTTAATCGTGAAGGCTGCCGCCTCGGCATTGAAGGGCGTGCCGTCCTGGAATTTCACGCCCTCGCGAAGTTTGAACGTCCATTCCGTGGCAGATGTGGCTTTCCACTCCGTTGCCAGCAGGGGCTCGAGCTCGCCCGTGGTGGGATTTCGCTCAATCAGGGGTTCTGTGACGTTTGAGCGCACAACCACGCCGGTGGAGGTGAGGTTGGATTCGCAGGCCTCCAGCGTGGGGGGCTCCTGCGCCAGCACAACCCGGAGACTGCCGCCCGCCGCAGCTGGGCCGGAAGCAGAGTTCGCAACCGAGCACCCGCTCAGCAGGAGCAAAGCGCCTGCAGCGAGGGCAGGCCATTTCAGGACGGCGGCCTGGGGAAGTACACGTGAAGAAGACGTCATTGGATTCCTCGGAATTAGGAGTGGGCGGCCTCAGGCCATCAATGCAGGTCGACTTGGGGAGCTGAGGTCCGGGGTCGAACTCAAAGTAGTGGCGGCGGAAGAGGCGGGACAATAGACAGCAGCCCAGCGCCTGTTTGCGTAGCGCGCAAATCCGTCCAACATCTACCCTGTGACGAGTGCCACGGGGGTGAGTGATCCGCGTCATTGCTGGGAATAGTCCGTATCAATGCGCGCGGCGCATTGATCGATGCAATTTACAAGTTGGACGCGTATTGATTGGGAAACCTAGGGTGCAGGTATGACCAACGTAGCTGTCCTTCAGGTAGGACCCTTGATGCCCTCCGTACAGGACGCCGTGGTTCTTGACTACGGCGCCGTCCGGCTTCCGGATGACCCGGCGGAGCGAGCGGCCTTCCTGCAACATCGAGGCGGCGACTTCGATGTAGCCGTCACTTCAGGGAAGGTCGGCGTCGGCCCGGAGCTGATGCGCGCGCTCCCGGCTTTGCGCGCCGTCGTGAACTTCGGCGTGGGCTACGACGCCACGGACATCGGCCAAGCCAGGGAACGCGGCATCGCCGTCAGCAACACCCCGGAGGTCCTCAACGACTGCGTGGCCGACACCGCCCTGGCGTTGTACTTGGATGTGCTGCGGCGCATCAGCGCGGCTGACCGGTACGTACGCGCCGGCCAATGGGCCACTGCGGGGAACTTTCCCCTGGCCACGAAAGCCAGCGGCAAACGCGTCGGCATCCTCGGATTGGGACGCATCGGCAAGGTGATAGCCCGCAGGCTTGAAGCCTTCGATTGCACCGTCAGCTATCACAACCGTCGGCCGGTGGCCGAGGTGCCTTACGAGTACTGCGCCTCACCGGTCGACCTGGCCCTACAGTCCGATGTCCTGATCATCGCTGCGGCGGGCGGTCCCGATTCAGTCAAGCTCGTCGGTCCGAAAGTGATTGAAGCACTCGGCCCTTCCGGTTACCTCATTAACGTTGCGCGGGGTTCCGTCGTGGACGAAGAGGCTCTGGTGGCGGCGCTTCTGACCGGTCGGCTTGCCGGCGCGGGGCTCGACGTCTTCGAGGACGAACCCAAGGTGCCCCACGACCTTCTGGCCCTGGACAACGTCGTCCTTCTCCCCCACTTGGGCAGCGGAACGCACGAGACCCGAGCCGCGATGGCCGAACTGACGCTGGCGAACCTGTTGCAGTATGTGACGACCGGGACCCTGGTGACGCCGGTATGCTGAGCGCCCAGCCGGACGCGCCGCATGCGTCCCCAAAGTACGGTAGTCGGAACATCACCAGGACAACTCCAGGATGCCGGGAGGCCGGGCAATGAGCGTGGCGGTGGGGTATCTTTCAACGAAGGAAGGCCTTGCGGCACTGCACGCGGCCATCGCGGAAGCAGCACGCCGGCGGACCACTCTGGACATACTGTGGCCCGGGGCCGGCGCCCAGAGCGACACCTCCCCGGCTGCGGTTTCAGCGGCCTTAGCCCTGGCCTCCGGAGAGGGCGTATCAGCGCGGGTCCGGCCATCAGGTAATGCCGACGATCCTGCCGACGTCCTCATCGACGCCTCGTTCGAGGACGACGTCGAGCTCGTGGTCATCGGCGTCCGGCGCCGTTCCCCGGTCGGCAAACTGTTCCTGGGCAGCACAGCCCAGCGGGTCATCCTCGAAGCGGGCTGCCCCGTTACTGCCGTCAAGCCCCCGGTGGGTTCCGCTCTTGACCGAAGGGGGTCCGACGGCGGACGGCAGCGACGCTGAATGCGAAGCAGCCGCGATGTGTCAGCCGGCAGGACATGACCCGAGGGGAGCCGGTTTTCGGCGAACAACTGGAGCAAGCTTTCCGTCCGCCGTTGTCCTCGGCTGTCACTTTCAGAAGCTCATGGGGCGGTGGCGCTCGTGCCGGCCAGGCGTTGGATCAGGGCGAGGCCGGCGGGTGTGCCGGGCCAGTGGTTTTCCAATGGTCCGGTGCCTGCTTTGCGGATGACCGAGCGCAGGACCAGGGCCACGATGATGACGTCATCGGCGTACCCGATGACGGGAAGGAAGTCGGGAACCAGATCAATGGGCGAGGCAAGGTAGACCAGCAGCAGGACCAGGCGGACCCGGATCCCACGCGGGAGGATCCGGTCAGCGGTCAGCCGGCGCAGCAGGGTCAAGAGGTCCGGAAGCAGCCGCAGTGCTTCTCTCATGCCCACCGTCTCCGGGTGACGACGGGCGTAAAGGGCCAACAGGACCAGCAGGACGGCGTAGATCAGGACAACACCACCGATGACGGAGATCGCCGCATCCCACCAGTTCACGCCGTGGCCTCCTCGGGCGTGTGCTTGAACGCGTGCCGGGCCTCGCGGGCGGCGTAGTAGATAATGACCAGCCCTGCCAGAGGGTCCGCCCACCACCACCCGAACAGGGCGTTCAGGACCAGCCCGGCGAGGACCGCCCCGGACAGATAAGCGTCGATCAGGGTAACCGTGCCTTCCGCGCGCAGCACCGGATTGCCCAGGGCGCGGCCGGTGCGGATCTTGCCCCATGCCAACGCGAGCATGACCAGGAAGGTCAGGGCCGTCCAGACGATGCCCAAACCAGAAGTGGCGGGGCGGACGCCGGTGGCAAACACGATGACCAACTGGATCACCAAGTAGGCGGCGAGCACCGCGAAGGCCACCCCGATCAGCCGCATCGCCCGGGTTTCCCGGTCCGCGTGGACGCCTTTGAGCTGCCACACCACGACCAGGGAGGCGAAGACCTCGATCAGGGAATCCAGGCCGAATCCAGCCAAGGCCGGGGACGCAGCGCCGATGGCGGCGGCGGCCAGGACTCCCAGGCCGATCACGTTCCAGCCCAGGGTCGCATATTCAAGGCGCAGCCCGCGCCGCAACAATCCTTCGCTTTGCAGTGTGGCGGCAGCGCCGTCAATCCTCGCCATGGGCTTCTGTTTCCTTACCGTGGGTGAGCCCTAAGCACACGGACCCGCAAGCTCTAGGTACAGCGTAGTTCCCACCGGGAGTGTTGGTGTTGCGGGAGCATGCCACGGCGGGAATTAGGCGACGGTCTGGAATGCCTGCTGTCCCTGGACGGCCGAGGTTCCCAGGTCGCCCTTGGGCAGTGCGCAGCCGGCCGCGACGGCCTGTGCCCAGTCCTCGGTGGTGGCCACGGCGGCAAAGTTGGAGTGCAACAACACCATCAGGGTCTCGTGCAGCTGCCGGGCATTGGCCGTTCCTGCTTCATTAGCCAGGTGGATCGCACCGCTGGCATCGGAGAGCAACTCGACGGCGATGCCAAGTGGCTCGGCCACAGCCGCGGTTGCCAAATCGCAGTTGTTGGTCATGTAGCCGATCACGGTGATGGCGTCGACCTGGTTATCGCGCAACCAGGGTTCGAAATCCGTGCCAGCAAAGACACTGGCGTAGTTCTTGACAATGTGTTTCCACGAATCCTTGCGGCGCGAGGAAATCTCCGGGTGTAGTTTCCAGCCCTCGGAGCCCTCGGCGAAGACAGGCGCCCCGGCCGGGTATTCATGCTGCACCGAGACAATGGGCATCCCGTGCCGCTCGGCAAGATCAATGGCCCGGGTGATGTTGCCCAGAGATTCAAAGCGGTCCGGGTACTGGATCTCCAGCGGACCTCCGGGCGTAAAGTAATCGTTCTGCACATCGATGATGACAAGTGCGCGGCGCAAGTCGGCCATGGTTGTTGCTCCATTTTCAGGGTGATTTTCGTTGGTGCTTCCAGCGTGGCAGCGACCGTCCGGATATAGTGAGTGGCGTATATGCAGACTTTCGATGAAAATGGGACACAATGAGGATTGCCGTCCACGCCTTCGACGGAATGACCCTGTTCCATTTGGCTACCCCGCTGCTGGTGTTCGGCGAGGTGGGCCGCCTGGGGTTGGCCGAACATTGGGAGACCCGGGTGTTCACGGAAAGTGGCCAGCCGGTGCGCGGTGCCGAAGGCTACGCGATCGATGGGGTCTTTGGGCCGGAAATCGTGCAGGATGCAGACCTGGTGGTGTTTCCGTCATGGCTTTCCCACCTCCCCGATCCGTCCGAGGGCCTGCTTCAGCTCGTGCGGCAATCCCGTGAACGGGGAGCCACCATCGCAGGCCTGTGCCTTGGTGCCTTTCCCGTGGCTCGCAGCGGAGTGCTCGACGGCCGCGCGGCCGTGACCCATTGGGGCGCAGCACGGGAAATGGCACTCAGGCATTCTGCCGTGGAATTCGATGATTCCGCCCTCTACATCGACCACGGCGACGTACTCACTTCCGCGGGGACTGCTTCTGCGTTGGATGCCTGCCTGCATCTTGTGCGTACGCACTTGGGATCGGCAGCAGCGGCGGCCGTCGCCCGGCATATTGTCGTGGCTCCGCACCGCGAAGGCGACCAGGCGCAATACATTTCCCGCCCGCTGCAAGACCCCGAGCTTGACGGGCCGCTGGGCAAAACGATCCAATGGGCCTTGGCGAACCTGGACCAAGATCTGGAAGTGGAGTCCATGGCAGCTCACGCCACCATGAGCAAGCGTAACTTTACCCGCAGGTTCAAGGAAGTCACCGGTAGTTCCCCGGCGCGGTGGGTGCTCGATAGGCGGCTTGATGATGCCCGCCAGCTGCTGGAAACCACGAACTGGAGCATCACCCGCATTGCCGAGTCCTGCGGTTTCGGCAGCCCGGTGACCTTCCGGCAGAACTTCATCGCCGCCTATTCCACCACTCCCACCTCTTACCGCACCCGCTTCACCGGCCGCTGAGCACCGGGGCTAAAATCTCGCAACGTTAAAGCCGAAATCGATCTCCGTTCCCCCGAGCCGCGGCATGCCCATGCCGCAGGAACCCCCGGCAGAAAGCGGAACAGCTACATCTGCCCCCCGGCTCGAACTGGAGTCACTCCGGTCAGCCTGCGGGAGTCGTGTCCTGTTTGCGCGCGTAGGCTCGGTTGGCACGTTGCCTGGCCGGCCCCGCATCGTTCAGAACACCACTGCCGTCTCGCATGCGTCCGAACCAAAAACCGGTCGCACGGTGCGGATGCGCAGCAGTTGGCTGCTTTAAGAGGTGCAGGATGCGATCGCATCTTTGAAGACACAATGAGCGGCACCAAGGCCGGCCGGCCCGGTCTCTCCAAGGCGCTGGAAGCACTCCGTGAGGGAGAAACTCTCATTGCGTGGAAGCTGGACCGTCTTGGCCGCAGCGTGAAGGACCTGCTGGATTTCGCCGGAGACCTGAACGAGCGCGGCGTTGGTTTCGTCAGCCTCACCGACTCGATCGACACAACCACCGCCTCCGGACGCTTCTTCTTCAACGTGATGGCCTCCCTGGCGCAAATGGAACGCGAGCTCATGGTCGAACGCACCAGGCAGGCCTAGACGCAGCGCGTGAACAGGGCCGGATCGGCGGACGCAAACGTGTAATGACTGAGGCCAAGATCCGCTCAGCCCGGAAGCTCCTCAGCCGGGGAACGCCGCCCAAGGAAGTTGCCGCCAGCCTAGTGGTCTCGGTGCCACCACAATGTACCGCTGGGTCCCGGCCACGGCCCTTGAAGCAGTTGCAATCCCGTAGCTCGGCTTTGGTGCAGACGACTGTTGAAAAAATGCATGACGGTGCACGGGACTGCTGACATCCCGATGTCAACAGTCCTCCGCACTCGCCCCGTACTGTCCCATGAACTGGTGCAGGCGACTCCTGAAAATGACATCGGCCGAGGATTGGACGGGTCATTTTGAGACGAACACCTCTCAGGCCGTAACTAAGTGCCAGAGTCACGCCGCACCCCCACCAATTCCATCAATATTGTCAGTGCCTCCTGCGATGCTTTGGGTATGGACAGCAGAGCCTGGAGTGCCGAGAGCAGGGAGGCGCTGGGGGCTGTCGCCGCGTCCGCTGCCGCGTTTGTTGCCTGCCCCGGCCCCGGTGTTGCTTGCCCCGGCGCCGGGGCGGAAAGCGCTGATCTGCGCGCCGATTCCCTGCCGGACGCCGATCCGCTGCGGACTCTGGCGGATGATTGCCTGGACGGGCTCGCCGAGGTGGCCCGGCTGGAAGCCCGGACCGCCGCACTGAAGGCCAGGCTGACCGCCGACTACGGGCAGGCCACCAGGTCGCTGGTGTCTCCGGCGGCGTCCCCGCCGGAACGCACCGCCCAGGAGATGAGCATGGTCGCCGAGGTCGCCTGTGTCCTGACCGTCAGCGAACGAACGGCCGGAGCCCTCCTGTCCGAATCCCTGGCACTGACGACGGCGCTGCCGCTGACCCTGACGGCGCTGCAGGCCGGGACGGTCTCCTGGCAGCACGCCCGGATCATCGTCGACGAAACTGCCGGCCTGGATCCCGCCGGAGCGGCCGCGCTGGAAGCGCACTTCCTGGACCCCGACGCACCCAACCCCGCCCGCGGGTGCCAGGCCGGGGACCTCGTCCCGTCCCGGTTCCGCGCCAAGGCCCGTGCCTGGCGCGAACGCCACCACCCGGTCAGCATCGAAGCACGCCACACCAAAAGTACCGAGGACCGGCGGGTCGACTACGTCCCGGACCGGGACGGCATGGCCTGGCTCTCCGCCTACCTCCCGGCCGACACCGCCGCGGGGATCTGGGAACGGACCACCGCCGCCGCCCGCGCCCTCCAAGGCCCGGCCGAGGCCAGGACCCTCGCCCAGCTCCGCGCCGACATCACCGCAACCTGGCTCCTCACCAGCCACACCACCGGCACCGGCGCCCCCGGCGGCTCGGCCGGCGCCGGCGCCGGCACCACCGGCGGAATCGCCGGCGCCGGAACCGGCATGGTTGGGGGTGTGGCCGGAGGCGTTCCGTCGCCGAGGGCGCAGGTCCTGATCACCGTCCCGGTCCTGTCGCTGCTGGGCGCCACCGACGAACCCGCCACCCTGGACGGGTACGGGCCAATCCCGCCGTCGATGGCCCGCCGCCTGATCACCGACGGCGCCGACTCCTTCTACCGCGTCCTGACAGACCCCCGCGACGGCGCCCCGCTGGAAATCGGCCGGACCAGCTACCGTGTCACGAAGGCCCAGCGTCAATGGCTCCGCCTCCGCGACGGCAGGTGCCCCTTCCCCGGCTGCAGCAACCACTCCCTGGACAACGAGGCAGACCACCTCCTGGCCTGGGCCGACGGAGGCACCACCGGCATCACCAACCTGGGCCAACCCTGCCCCAGACACCACCGCCTGAAACACAGCACCGCCTGGAAACCCACCGGAGCCAGCAAGGACCACCCGCCGGGGTGGACTTCGCCGTCCAGCCGGCACTACCCCAGCGAGCACCAGGACTGGGAACCGCCCGAGTGGCCGCACGACATCCTCACCAAGGACACCCTCCCGGACCACGGCCTCCCCGCGGATCCAGGACACCAGGCAGACCCGGCGCCCACAGGCCATGCCGGCCAGGAACCCGGCCAGGAACCCGGCCGGGATCCCGAACTG
>NZ_FNGC01000003.1:253963-391784 GCF_900102785.1 Arthrobacter sp. ok362 | reverse complement strand
CCGTCCCCGTCATGCACGGACCGCACACCGTTGGGCGAGGCCGCCATGTCCACGTTCAGGTTCGCCGCGGTCTGGCCGATCTCGGCCTGGCTGAGTTCGTCGACGTAGTGCTGGGACCCGTAGAGGCCGTCCTCCTCGCCGCCCCAGAACGCGAACCTTACCCGGTTGGCCGGGGTGATCCCGGCCTCCTTCATCCACCGTGCGGTCTCCAGGACCGCCGCCACCCCGCTGCCGTTGTCGTTGATGCCCGGGCCCTCCTTCACGGAGTCCAGGTGCGCGCCCACCACCACGGTATGCCCGGCATCGCCGCCGGTGTCGGCGAGGATGTTGAAGGACTCCACCCGCGGATTTCTCCGGCCGCCCCTGAACGTGAAGGTCTGCCGCACCGGTGCATACCCGGCTGCGCGCAGCTGATCCTCGACGTAGCGGGCCGATTCCTCATACCCGGAAGTCCCCGAAGCGCGGTTTCCGCCGTTGGCATCGGCCACGCGCTGCAGCGCCTGAATGTGCCCCATCATGTCCCTGGACTTGAACGCCGCCAGGACGGTGCGCGCGTCCACGGTGCTCACTGGTTCCAACCGCGACGCGGTACATCCCGAAAGCAGGAGACTGATCGCCACCAATGCGGCCGCGGCCGCCGCCCTTCCCCGCCTGTACCATCGCGTGCCCGTCACGGTATGAACATACTTCGTCAGTAGTCGCGGAGGAAGGGGCCGGCTAGTGCGAGCCTGCCGGGAGGCGTGGGACGGCGGTGGCGGGGTCGGAGAAGGCCAGCCGGGGCACCAGCACCAGCGCGGCAGCGGCGACAAGCCCGGTAACCCCGCAAATGGTCCATACCGTGAGGTATCCGGTGAGCGGCGCCGCGGTCTGCCCGGTGTCCCCCGCGCCGGCCCCGGCGTCGGCCAGGACGTGGCTCAGCAGGGCGATGCCGAACACGGCGGACGCGAAGGCCCCGCCGATGGTCTTGGTGGTGTTGGTCAGGCCCGTGGCCATCGCGGTGCGGTTGAGGGGCGCCGCCGCGGCGGCCGCCGAAGGCAGCGCCGCGACGAGGGCACCGGAGCCGACGCCGGCGATCGCCATGTTGGCCAGCGCCTCGGCGAGGCTCCCATGGAAGGGCAGGAACAGCAGGTAGCCCAGGCCCACGAGCGCGGCGGCGCCCACGAGCGTCCAGCGCGGGGTGAGCCGGCGGGTCACCGCCGGATACAGCAGCGCGCCGACGAGCAGCGCCAGCACGTACACGCCGATGATGATGGAAACCTGGCCGGCACGCAGGCCCAGGCCATAGCCGTGCAGCGCGGGGTCGGTCCGGGCGAAGGTGGACAACGGAGCCTGTGCGCCCAGGACCGAGACGCCAAAGAGCCCGGCCGTCAGCTGGACCGGCCACATGGACTTGCCCCGCAGCATCCGAATGTCCACGAGCGGATCTGCCTCGCGCAGCTCGAACCGTGCGAACGGAATAAACACCAGAATCCCGGCTCCCACCAGAGCCCACGGCCACCACGCGCCGGCTCCGTTGAGGCGCATGAAGGTCAGCCCCGAAGTGATGAGCAGGAGTCCGACGGCGAGCAGCGTGAAGCCCCGGGTGTCCACGCGTCCGCCGCTGCGCTCACGGGACTCCGGCACGCCAAGCCTGATGACGAACCAGCACGCGGACACGGCCACCGCGGGAACCAGCAGCACGAGCTGAAGCTGCCCGGCGAACATTTCCACGAGCGCACCCGCCGCGAGGGCCCCGGCGATGACACCGGCCTCCAGTGCCCCGACCAGAACACCGGCCGCGCGCCGGGTGCGGGCGGCGCCGTCGGGCAACTGATGGACGCGGCTGAAGATCAGGGCGATTTCCAGCGGCAGCCAGACCACGTAGAAGCCCTGGAACGACCACGCGGCCAGGAAAGTCCAGAAGTCCGGGGCGAGAGCGACGCCCCAGGAGGCCGCGGCGGTGACCAGCGTGGAAACCAGCAGGATCTTCCGGTGCCCGTACATGTCCCCCAGCTTGGCCAGCACTGGCACGGCGAGGGCGCTGACCATGAGCTGCGCGGCCTCGAACCAGTTGACGTCAGCGTCGTGGATCCCCAGGTGCCGGGCGATATCGGTGAGGATGGGCGTGTAATAGCCCTGCAGGATTCCACTGGTGAGCTCCACCAGACACAGAAAAGCTACGACACGTCGCATAGGGGCCTTCCGGGCGGGCAGGCACCTCACGGCCGGCCGATTGATTGCATCCTAGGCCCGCGCTCCCCCGCACGCGGGAAACTCGGCCGGAACGGTGCGGGAATATTCGTCCGCGGCGGGCGTTATACCCAGCGATAGATGCAAATGCATGTAAATCGGTTATAGTAGAAGCAGATATCCCGGATCACTCCGGCCACGGAAAGGCACATCATGCAGATCGGCGTATTCAGCGTCAGCGACATCACTACGGACCCCACCACGGGCCGCACCCCGACGGAGCACGAGCGCATCAAGGCGTCCGTGGCGATCGCCAAGAAGGTCGAAGAGATCGGCATGGATGTCTACGCCCTGGGCGAGCACCATAACCGGCCGTTCTTCTCGTCCTCCCCCACCACCACGCTCGGGTACATCGCGGCCCAGACCGAGCGCATCATTCTTTCCACGGCCACCACGCTGATCACCACCAATGACCCGGTGAAGATCGCCGAGGACTTCGCGATGCTCCAGCACCTCGCGGACGGACGCGTGGACCTGGTCCTGGGCCGGGGCAACACTGCGCCCGTCTACCCCTGGTTCGGCAAGAACATCCAGGACGGAGTCGAACTCGCCATCGAGAACTACTCCCTGCTGCGCCGCCTCTGGGACGAGGACACCGTCAACTGGTCCGGCAAGCACCGCACCCCGCTGCAGAACTTCACCTCCACCCCCCGCCCGCTCGACGGCGTCGCCCCCTTCGTGTGGCACGGCTCGATCCGCACGCCGCAGATCGCCGAAGTGGCGGCCTACTACGGTGACGGTTTCTTCGCCAACAACATCTTCTGGCCCAAGGAGCACTACCAGCAGCTGATCGGCCTCTACCGCGAACGCTACGAGCACTACGGCCACGGCAAGGCGGACCAGGCCATTGTGGGCCTGGGCGGCCAGTTCTTCATGCGGAAGAACTCCCAGGACGCCGTCAAGGAGTTCCGCCCCTACTTCGACA
Organism: Arthrobacter sp. ok362; assembly: GCF_900102785.1. Taxonomy (GTDB): domain Bacteria; phylum Actinomycetota; class Actinomycetes; order Actinomycetales; family Micrococcaceae; genus Arthrobacter. The sequence continues at coordinate 388,630 of NZ_FNGC01000003.1, read as the reverse complement.
ACGCCCCGGTCTATGGCCACGGCCCGTCGCTGGAGGACTTCACCTCCCAGACCCCGCTGACGGTCGGCAGCCCGCAGGAAGTGATCGAAAAGACCCTGACGTTCCGGGAGTACTTCGGCGACTACCAGCGCCAGCTTTTCCTGATCGACCACGCCGGCCTGCCGCTGAAGACCGTCCTGGAACAGCTGGATCTGTTCGGTGAAGAAGTGCTGCCGGTGCTGCGCAAGGAATATGCCGCGCTCAAACCCGCACATGTCCCGGAACCGCCGACGCACGCCGGCCGGGTGGCCGCCGCACTGGCAGCGGGCACCGTCGACGCCGCCGCGGCAGAGACCACCATCAAGGGCTCATGATGCCCGCCAAGACCACAGAATCGCCGGTCCGCCTGGCCGCGGAAACCTGGGAATCCCTGTTCCGGGCCCAGGTGGCGGTGATGCGCAAGCTGCAGGCGGCGCCGGCGTTCAAAGCCCTGGCCCTCAATGAGTACGACGTCCTGTTCACGCTCTCGCGCTGCCCTTCCGGGTGGCTGCGCCAGAACGAGCTCAACGACAACGTCCTGCTAAGCCAGTCCAGCCTGAGCCGGCTGGTGGAGCGGCTCGAAAAGCGCGGGCTCGTCGAACGGACACCGGCCCCCGAGGACGGCCGCGGGATCCTCATCCGGCTCACCGATGCCGGACGGGACCTGCAGAAGCAGATCGGCCGGGAACACGTGCGCGACATCGCCGCGCTCGTGGGCCCGGCCCTCTCCGCCGCCGAACAGCAGGAACTGCTGCGGCTGACCGAGAAGCTCCGCGCCTCAGTCGCCGTGCGCTGAGATGGTGCGCTAAGACGGTGCGCTAAGGCCCTGCGCCGGCTGGCCGGCGCTGCCTACTGGATGGCGACGAGCTTCGCCGGGTCCTCCAGCGGCAGCTCATCGACGACGGCGGTGACGCTGAGTTCCGTCAGAGACAGGCTGCCGCCCACGGTGGACAGGAAGGCGGTGTCCGAGGAATCGCGCCCGGCCGTGATCCGCAGCATGCTCTCCCGCGGCGCCAGTCCCGTCGGATCGATGACGTGCCAGGCGCCGTTGATGTGCGCTTCGGCCACGGCGTGGAAGTCCATCGGGGTCAGGCCTGGGGCATAGACGGCGGCCAGCCGGGCGGGGACATTCTTCGAACGCAGCAGGGCAATGGCGAGGTGGGCAAAGTCCCGGCAGACGCCGCGGCGGTGCAGCAGGGTTTCGACGGCGCCGTCGGTCCCTCGGGAGGATCCGCTGACGTAGCGCAGTTCGCTGAAGACCCAGTTGCGGATGGCGTGGAGCAGCTCTTCGCCCTGAAGCCCGCCGAATTCGGCATAGGCAGTCGGCAGCAGCCGGTCCGACTCCGCGTAGCGGCTGGGCCGGACATAGCGGATCAGTTCCATGAGCCCGGGTTCCTCGGGCCGGGCGAAGCCCGTGACGGTGGCGGAATACTCAACCAGCACTTCGGTGGGTTCGGCGAATTCCATGTAGTGGAAACGCCCGCCGTGATGGTCCGAGAGTTCGGTCAGCGGCACGTCCTCGCCTCCCGCGGTGACCGTGAGTGACTCTTCGACCGAGCCGTACCCGGCGTTCCGGGCCACGGCCACGGCGAGAGCCACCTTGGTCTCGGCAACGGTCTTGAAGGCCAGGCGGGCGGCTACGGCGCGTTCCATGTATCTCCGGGATGTGAGGCGGGTGCAGGGGAAGTCGCCGTCAACGGCCCGGGGATGTGCGGGCGGGCGGGACTAGTTTTTGATCTTCAGAGACATTAGCATCCGCTGGACGTTGGCGAATTCGGACCCCTCGTTGACGTACTTGGCCGCCTGGTCGAGAGTGTCGAACGCCTTTGCGGGGGCGACTTTCCGGTCCGGCGCCAACGTCTTGAGCACCGTCAGGTCCCCAAACGAATAGTCCCCCTTGCCGCCCGGGCCACGGACCACATTCTGCAACGCGCAGCTCTTGCCGCCGGCGCCGCCCACCACGTTGGTGATGCCGTAGGAGCCGAAGTACTTGTAGCCCTGGATAACCCGGAACACCACGTGCGGGTCAATGGTTCCCCCGCCGCCGGCGTGCGGCAAGTCAACAGGCACGCTGCTGACCACGACGTAGTCCCGTGCGGCGCCGCCCGCGCAGGCCGGCGCAGGCTGCGGGGGGAGACCGGTCTGCAAGGTGGCCAGATAGCCGCCTTTGGCGTCCTTGACGATGATCTTCAGCGCCCCCGGCAGCGCCCCCGGGTCGGGAGTTACGGACTGGACAATCCAGTCCTGCGGCACCTCAAAACTGACAGTCTTTGCCGGATCGGTAAAGACTTTCCAGGCCGCCGCGCTCGAGCCCGGGGTGGCGGAAGCGCTGGCCGACGGTGCCGGCGCGGAGGTGGCAGTCGCCGTCGCACTCTCCGTCGCGCTGCTGCCCGCTGTCCAGACCGGGGTCCCCTTGCCGTTGCTGCTGCAGCCCGTAAGGGCTGCCGCCGCGACCGCGAGCGCCGCGGCGGTGCGCAGCACAGAGCTGCGGATTCCGGCGGTGCTTGATCCTCTGGAAGGGGCCGTCCCAGTCATGGTGCCAGCGTAGCCGGGGCGCCGCAGGACTCAGAGTTCCCGCATCAGTGTTTCGTAGAAGCGGACCCCTTGGTCCAGCGTCTCGAGTGAAATTTTCTCGTCAACGGCGTGGATGGAGCCGCGGGCCCGGGCGTCCATGAAGAACGGCGCGAAGCGGTACACGGTGCCGCAGATCCCGGTGAAGCGGCGCGAGTCCGTGCCGCCCATCATGATGTAGGGGGTGATGATCGCTTCGGGGAAGACCTGCCCGATGCAGTCCGCCAGCAGTTCCCACTGGGCCCCGGAGGACGGGGAGACTGGGGACGGGTCGTTGCCCTCCACGACGCGCAGTTCGACTTTCGGGTCGCGGATGATTTTCCGCAGTTGTGCCACTGTGCCCTCGACGGTCTCCCCCACCGCCACCCTGATGTTGGCGTTCGCCTTGGCCGTGGCGGCGAGGACGTTCGCCGCGGAGCTGCCTTCGAGGGTGGTGATCGCGACGGTGGTTCGGGTCATCGCGTTGGTCTCGTTGCCGAGCCGGCCAAAGAGCCAGGTGATGGGCGCCCGGAGCAGTCCCACGTTTGCGAACACGGCCCGCAGCGGCGGCGGCGTGTGCGGGCCGAAGCGGCGCAGCATCTCCGCGGTTACCTCCGGCAGCGACTGCGGGAACGGGCTGCGTTCGATCCGTGTAAGGGCGCGGGCCAGCCGCGCCGTCGCCCCCATCCGCGGCGGCGTGGAGGCGTGTCCCCCCGGGTCCCGGGTCAGCAGCTCCACATCCAGGATTCCCTTTTCAGCGACGCCGACGACGGCGGCCGGCCGGCTCACCCCCGGGAAGGCACCGCCGGCGACGGCACCGCCCTCATCCAGGACGAGCCAGGGCGTCACGCCGCGGCCGGCCAGCAGATCTGCGGCAGCCGCCGCACTGTGGCCGGCTGTCTCCTCGTTGTTGCCGAACGAGAAGTAGAGATCATGCGCGGGCGCATACCCCGATCGGAGCAGGCTCTCGGCCGCCTCCAGGATGGCCACGAGCTGGCCTTTGTCATCGAGGGTTCCGCGGCCCCACAGGAAGGTGCCGTCGTTGTGGCCGGAGAACGGCGCCTGCGTCCACTCCCCTGGGTCGGCCGCCGGGACGACGTCGTAGTGCGCCATCAGCACCGACGCGCGCTGCCCGGCCGCTGGGGCGGTGCCGGGCCAGCGGTACAGGAGGGCGTGACCGTTGACGCGCTCCAGTTCCAGGCCAGCATGAACGGCCGGGTACAGCCGGGGCAGTGCCGCGATGAAGGCCTCGAACTGATCTGTCTCCACGCCGGCCTCCGCCCGGGAGGACCCCTCGGCTCGGAAAGACACGGTCCGGCGGGACACAGTCCGGTACGTCACGAGCTCCGCCAGCGACGCTGCCGCCCGCCCTGTACTGCCCGGCGCGTCACCGGCGCTGCCCGGTGTGTCCCCGGGGCTCTTGAGGGTAGTGCCGGCGGCCGCGTTCTGCAGGGGGTTGCGCATGGGCGAAAGTCTACGGCTGGATGGCTCGCCGGATCGGGTTATTCGGCGTGCGGGTCCGGCCCGGAATCCGGGGCACAAATTTCGGCGCACAATTTCGGCCTCGCGAAAGCGGATACGCTGGGGGCATGGCCGAACATGACTTTGACGGAACGCCCTTTGGGGACCAGGGCGACGTGGCAGGCATGTCGGCGCTCGACATCGCGGACTGGCGGCTGCGGACCTTTGCGCTCTATGCCACCACGCGGAAGATTGCCGCCGACAGCCCGGCGGAGGCCCATTCCTACTGGCGCCAGGAGCGGGACCGCATGTTCGGCACCCACCCGGCCTCGGCGCTGACGGCCGAAGCCAAGGCCAGCTTCGGCGGCCTGAAGACGGCGGACTACGATCCGATCTACCGTTTCCACGTCCCGCTGACCCTCGAGGGCGCCGGCCGGGAGATGAATGTGGAAACCGGGACTGACGGCCTGGTCCGGTTTGTGCGGCTGGGCACCTTCGACCTTCCCGAGATGGGACAGCTCGCGGTCTGGAAGCTTAGGGGCTACGGCGGCGGTATCTTCGTGCCGTTCCGCGACGCGACCGCCGGCCAGCCTGGCGGCAGCTACGGCGCGGGACGCTACCTCCTGGACACCATCAAGGGGGCTTTCCACGGCGTACGCGGCTCCGGGCCCCAGGCCGAATTCGTCCTGGACTTCAATTTTGCCTACAACCCCTCCTGCGCCTACAACGAAGCCTGGGCATGTCCCCTTGCGGGCCCGGCGAACCGGCTGGCCGTGGACATCCCCGTAGGCGAGCTGTACTGACCGGATGGGGTCCCAGCTCGAACAGCAGGCTCCTGCTGCCGCCGTCGTCCGCGGGCAGAACGCCCACCGCCACCGCGGCGTCCTCCGCTACCCAGTGGTCCGGCAGCTCATCCGGTTCACCGGCGTCGGGATTGTCTGTACCCTGACCTCCCTTGCCTTGTACGCCCTTTCCCGGCCCTGGCTTGGGGCCCAGCCGGCCAACGCGGCGGCCCTGGTCCTGACGTCGTTCATGAATACCGCCCTCAACCGGCGCCTGACGTTCAAGATCACCGAACGCCGCCGGATGAAGCGGGACCACATTAACGGCCTGATCGTGATCCTCGTCGCGCTGCTGATCACCGGCGGCAGCCTGGCCGTCCTGCACTGGGTCAACCCCGATGCCACCGTGGCCGAGGAGCTGTGGACCACCACCCTCTCCGGCTTCGCCGCCACCGCCGTGCGGTTCACGATGCTGCGGCACTGGATCTTCCGCCGCGCCCGCCACCGCTAGCTTCGCCCAGAGCCCGAACCCCGGGTTGAGCTATCAGTTGATGGGTGCCCGATAAGGACATCTAGTGATAGTTCAACCGGTGGAGGGGGTGCCGAGGGAGCGGACGCTGCCGACGGCGGTGCGGACCGCGGCCGCCGCCTCCTGCAACTGCGCTGCCGTGACGGTCGAGTCGAAGCTGAACCGCACGGCCGTCTGGGCGACCTCGGGCTCGATGCCCATGGCCAGCAGCACGGGCGAGGGCGCATCCGAGCCGGCGGCACAGGCGGAACCGCTGGAGCAGATGATTCCCTGGCGTTCGAGTTCCAGCAGCACGGACTCGCCGCTGGTGCCCGGGAAGCAGAAGGAGGCCACCGAGGGCAGCCGCTCGGTGGGGTGGCCTGTGAGCAGCGCGCCGGGAACCCCTGCCAGCACGGCGTCGATAAACCCGTCGCGGAGGGCAGCGACGCGCCCGGCCGGTTCGCGGGGCAGTGTCAGGGCCGTCGCCAGCGCCACGGCCCCGGCGACGTTTTCCGTGCCCGAACGGCGGCCGCGCTCCTGCCCGCCGCCGTGGACCAGCGGTTCAACCCGGACCCGTCCGCGCACAAACAACGCGCCGCTGCCCTTGGGCGCGCCCAGCTTGTGGCCGGAAATGCTCAGCGCGTCAACGCCCAGTGCGCCGGTGTCCAGCGGCAGCCAGCCGGCGGCCTGGACCGCATCGGTGTGGAACGGGACTCCGTGGGCGCGGGCCAGCGCCGCGAGCCGGGCGATGGGCTGGACCGTGCCGACCTCGTTGTTGGCGTACATGATGCTGACCAGGGCCGTCCCGGACTGCAGCGCCGCAGCAAGGGCCTCTTCCGTCACCTGCCCGAAGCGGTCCACGGGAATCACGTCGACGGCGAAGCCGTGGACCCGTTCGAGGTACCTGGCGGATTCTTCCACCGCGGGATGTTCGACGGCGCTGATCGCCACCCGGTCCAGGCGCGGGTCGGCGGCGCGCCGGGCCAGGGCGATGCCCTTGACGGCGAGGTTGTCCGCTTCCGTGCCGCCGGAGGTGAAGACGACCTCCCCGGGGCGGCAGCCCAGGGCCTGGGCGGTTGCGGCGCGGGCGCCGGCGAGCGCCGTGGCGGCCGCCTCACCCAGGGAGTGATGGCTTGACGGGTTGCCGAACTCGCCCGTGAGGTAGGGCCACATGGCCTCCAGCACCTCGCGGCGGACCGGGGTGGTGGCCGCGGCGTCGAGGAAGATCACGGTGCGCCTCAGCCGGCCGTCTGTTCCGGGGCAGGACCGGGTTCGACACCGGGCTCGACATCCAGTTCAATGTCCAGGCCGAGGTCCAGGGCCGTGACGCTGTGCGTCAGGCCGCCGATCGAGATGACGTCCACCCCCGTGGCCGCGATGTCCGCCACGGTGGCGAGATTGACGTTGCCGCTGGCTTCGACACGTGCCCGGCCGCCCACCAGCTCGACGCCGGCCGCCAGCTCGGCCAAGGAGAAGTTGTCCAGCATGATGGTGTCCACCCCGGCCGCAAGTACCGGCTCGATCTGCTCCATGGTGTCCACTTCCACCTCGAAGTGTGTTGTATGGCCAAGCTGGGCCTTGGCGCCGCGCAGCACCGCGGTCAGCTTCGCCGGATCGCCGCCGGTGAGGACCGCCAGGTGGTTGTCCTTGGCCAGGACGGCGTCGGACAGGCTGAAGCGGTGGTTGGCGCCGCCGCCGCAGCGCACGGCATAGCGTTCGAGCACCCGCAGCCCCGGCGTCGTCTTGCGGGTGTCGGTGATCCGCGCCCCCGTGCCGTCCACCAGCGCCACGAACTCGGCGGTCCTGGTGGCGATGGCGCTCATCCGCTGGACCAGGTTCAGTCCGACGCGTTCGGCCAGCAGCACGGCGCGGGCATTCCCCCTCACGCGGGCCAGGGTGGTTCCGGCGGCGAAGGCCTCGCCGTCGGTGACCAGCAGTTCGACGACGGCGCACGGGTCGGTCAGCTTCATCGCCGCCGCGAAGACCTCCCCGCCGCTGAGGACGCCGGAAACGCGGGCATTGAGCACCGCGGTCGCGCGCGCCTGCGCGGGGATGAGCACCTGCGAGGTGATGTCCCCGTACGGGGCGTCCTCCTGCAGCGCCGTGCGGAGGACGGCCAGGACGGCGGCCTCGGGCAGGCTTCCGGCGAGCGCCGCGGCGCGGGAGGGCACGGTTTCCGGGGCAGCGGTTGCTGTCATGGCTAGATCCTTTGCATGGAGCGGGCGGCGGCCGGATGCCGGCCGCCGGGGGTCATTGATGCGGGACCGGGCTGCACGGCAGTCCCGGCAGGTTGCGCCGTGCGGTCCGGGTGGACATTGTCTGCTGGATGGGCGGTCTCTGCCCGCCGCGCAGTGTCTGCATTTCCGGTGGCGGCATCCCCGGCGGTGTCTGCCCGGTAGTGGGCCCCGACGGAGTGCGTGCGCTGCCGGGCTGCCGCCACGAGGAGTTCCGCAGCCAGCAGCAGGTTCCGGTCCTCCTGGGCAGCCTGGCAGAGCCAGGCGCTGTGCCCGGCGCTGACTCCGGCCTCAAGGTCGGCGGCTTCAAGGTCGGCGCCCTCAAGGTCGGCGGCCCACTGCGCCAGCTGGGCCGCGGCGGCGTCGAGGTCGGCGCCCGTGCGCGTGACTCCCGCAGCCGCTGTCATGAGCCTCCCCAGCGCCGCGCGGCTGAACGGAACCTCCGCGGCACCGGTGGCGCCTGATTCTGGGGTAACAGCGCCCGCGGGCGGGACATGGCTGCCGGGGTGGAAGTCCTCGCGTGCCGGCGCGAGCCAGGCCGTGTCCGGCACGGGTGCGCGCAGGAAGTCCTGGACCGCACGGCGGCCGAACACTAGGCCCTCCAGCAGCGAGTTGCTCGCCAGCCGGTTTGCCCCCTGCGCCCCCGTGCGGGCGACCTCGCCGGCGGCATACAGGCCGGGAACGGACGTGCGGCCCCGCAGGTCGGTGCACACGCCGCCCATCCAATAGTGGGCGGCCGGGGACACGGGAACCGTCTCTGTGGTCCAGTCATGGCCGGCGGCCCGGGTGGCGGCCGTGATGGTCGGGAACCGCCGGGCCAGGAAGCCCGCGCCCCGGCCTGCCTCGATGCCACGGGCGTCCAGGTAGACCGGGCTGTCCGGCGCGGCCCCGGTGGCGGCCAGGTGCAGGGCGATGCTGCGGGAGACGACGTCACGGGGGGCCAGCTCGGCATCGGGGTGGTACTCCGGCATGAAGCGGTATCCCGCGGAGTCCAGCAGCACCGCCCCCTCGCCGCGGACCGCTTCGGAGATGAGCAGGGCCGGCGGGCCGCCCTGGACCTCCTCAGCGGCAAGGGTGGTGGGGTGGAACTGGAAGAACTCGAGGTCCCGCACCGCGGCACCGGCACGCCAGGCCAGGGCCAGCCCGTCGGCGGTGGCGACGGAGGGATTACTGGTGCGGGCAAACAGCCGCCCGGCACCGCCGGTGGCGAGCAGGACGGCGTCGGCCGCCAGCTGCTGGGGCCGGCCGCCGGCCAGATAGGCCACGCCGGTAACCCGGGCAGGTACCGGGGGCGTGCTGCCGGGCTGTGACAGGGCTTCCGACAGGGCTTCCGGTTCGGTCAGGAGGTCGGTGACGAACGCGCTGGTCTCCACCCGGAGCCGGCCGTGGACAGCACGATCCAGAACGGCGCGCTCCAGGACGGCGGAGACGAGCCCGCGGGCGATGCAGGCACCCGTCGCGTCCCCGCCGGCGTGCAGGATACGCGGTGCCGAGTGTGCCGCTTCCAGGCCCAGGGCCGGTCCGCCGTCGGGACCTGCGTCGAAATGCACCCCGTAGCGGCCCAGACCGGCGATGTCCCGGACCGCCTCGGTGCACAGGACGCGGACTGCCTCGGCGTCGTTCAGCCCGGCACCGGCGGCGAGCGTGTCCGCGACGTGCGCCGCCACGGAGTCCCCGGGGGCGGCATCCTCCGGGGCCAGCACGGCGGAGATGCCGCCCTGGGCGTAGAAGGTGTTGCTCTGCTCCAGCGTCCCCTTGCTCAGGAGGACCACCTCGATGTCACGGCCGCTGCCGGTGGCGGCGTCGGTCGCGAGCAGCGCGGCATAGAGCCCCGCAACCCCGCTGCCGACAATCACGAGCCGCCTGGTCACGGCCGCGCCGCCAGCATGCGTTCCAGCGCCACCTTTGCCGGGGCGGCGACGTCCTCTTGCACGGTGATGCGGTTGATCACCTCGCCCCGGACGAGCGCTTCCAGGACCCAGGCAAGGTAGCCGGGGTGGATACGGTACATGGTGGAGCAGGGGCAGATCACCGGGTCCAGGCAGAAGATGGTGTGCTGCGGGTACTCCGCCGCGAGCCGGTTCACCATGTTGATCTCGGTGCCGATCGCAAACGTGGTGGGTTCCGTGGCCGCGGCGATGGCTTTCTTGATGAAGTCGGTGGACCCGGCGGAATCGGCGGCGTCCACTACCTCCATGGGGCATTCCGGGTGCACGATCACCTGCACTCCGGGGAACTCGGCGCGGGCCTTCTCGATCTGGCCCACGTTGAAGCGCTTGTGGACCGAGCAGAAGCCGTGCCAGAGGATCACCCGGGAATCGAGCAGGCGCTGTTCGTCGTTGCCGCCGAGGTCCTTGCGCGGGTTCCACATCGGCATCTGCTCCAGCGGCACCCCCATGGCCTTGGCGGTGTTGCGGCCCAGGTGCTGGTCCGGGAAGAACAGCACCCGCTGGCCACGCTCAAACGCCCACTCCAGCACGGTCGCGGCGTTCGAGGACGTGCAGACGATCCCGCCGCGCTGGCCGCAGAAGCCCTTCAGGGCTGCGGAGGAGTTCATGTAGGTGACCGGGATGACCGGGACCCGGCCCTCGGCGTCGGGCTCCGTGCCGAAGACTTCCTCAAGCTGCTCCCAGCACTCGGTGACGGAGTCGATGTCCGCCATGTCCGCCATGGAGCAGCCCGCGGCGAGGTTGGGCAGGATCACGGCCTGGTCCGGCCGGGACAGGATGTCCGCCGTCTCGGCCATGAAATGCACGCCGCAGAAGATGATGGCTTCCGCGTCCGGCCGGGTCAGGGCCGCATTGGCGAGCTGGAAGGAATCGCCCACGAAGTCGGCATATTCGATCACTTCGTCGCGCTGGTAGAAGTGCCCCAGCACGACGGCGCGGTCCCCCAGCGCCGCTTTGGCCGCGCGGATCCGGGCGTCGAGTTCGGCGTCACTGGCGAGCTTGTACTCCTCCGGGAGCTGGCCCTGCCGGGGAGTCGAGGCCGGTGCGGCGTCGGCGGAGGAGGCGCCCGGTCCGTAGGCGGGCACGCCGGCGAGGGCCTCGGCGAGGTCGTAGTCCCAGGGCCCGCGGGCCAGCGCGGGGCTGCAGGTGGAGGCGGCCGCGCCCCCCGCCATGGTGGTGGCCTGCTCGCGTGTGATCAGCTGGATTGCCGTGTTGACGCTGCTCATGGTGTGCTCCTGTTGTCTGGGTCAAGGCCTGGGCGGCCGGTAAAGCGGTAGAGGCGTGGCGGGCGGTGCTTGCCGCCCTGCAGGTAGTGATCGGTTTCTTCGATTTCCGGCGTGGCTTTGACCTGCCGGCGGAAGTTGGCGGGATCGAGTTCGCGGTCCAGGACGGCCTCGTAGACTTCCCGGACCTGGGCGAGGGTGAAGTACTCGCCCAGCAGGTGGTAGGCGATTGATCCGTAGGCCATCTTGTTGCGAAGCCGCCACAGGGCGTAGTCGATGATCGCGTTGTGGTCGAAAGCCAGTTCGCCGAGCCGGTCGGCGCGGAACCAGCGCACGTTCTCCGATTCGTCGGCGAGCGCGGCCTCCGTGGGCTGGACGAGCGCCCAGTACACAATCGAAACGACGCGCTGGGTGGGCGAGCGGTGCAGCCCGCCAAAGGCGTAGAGCTGTTCGAGGTAGTTCGGGGCCAGCCCCGTGGTCTCGCGCAGGTTCCGCGAGGCGGCGTCCTGGAGGGATTCGGAGTGCGTGAGCGGGCCGCCGGGCAGGGCCCAGAGGCCCTTGAACGGTTCGCGGATCCGGCGCACCAGCGGGATCCACAGCGTGGGCCGTCCGGACTTCTCGCTGGGGCGCAGCGCAAAGATCACGGTGGAAATGGCCAACGACGGCGGAGCGGTCTGGCGCTCCGAGACGTTGGCTGCTGTCGTGTAAACGGTGATCCACCCGCCCTCTGGGGTTCCGGTCCGGTCCAGCGATGGACTGCCCGGACGGATCCGGCCCGACCGCCGGATTAGTTATAGTCATATTGACTAGAACTAATGATACGGCCGCACCGTCCGGACGCAAAATGTTTCAGGTCACATGCTTGGCCCCGGAGGCGGCCCCGGGCGTTCGGTCCAGGCTTGTCCGCGGGCGCCGGCAACTGTATTAATCGGGGCTATGGACGGAGAAGATATGGACCCGGAGGGTATGGACGCAGAAGCAGTCAGGGCCCGTTACGCGGGAGCGGCCCAGGCATTCCTGGAGCTCGCCGGACAGGTACCGCACCAGGGGTGGTCGCGGCCGGCACTGGGTGAATGGGATGTCCGGGCACTGACCGGCCACACGAGCCGCGCCCTGACAACCGTGGAGACCTACCTCGCCACCCCGGCCACCGGGAAGCGGGTGGCGGGTCCGGTGGAATACTTCCTGGCCGTCCGGGGCGCCACCTCGCCGGACGCGATCGCGCAGCGAGGCAAGGAAACCGGGGAAGCCCTGGGCGAGGACCCGGCCGCCGCCGTGCGGGAGCTTGTCCAACGCGTCACGGACCTCGTCAGGAACACGCCGGACGATGCCCTGGTGGCCACCCCTGCCGGGGTAATGACCCTCATCGACTACCTGCCGACCCGGACCTTCGAGCTGGCCGTGCACACCCTGGACCTGGCGCGCGCCCTGCGACTCCCGCCGCCCGCCTCCCTGACTCCGGCGGTCGCGGCCTCCCTGGAACTCGCCGGAGCCATCGGCTCCCGGCTGCCGTCCGCCGGTGAGCTGCTGCTCCTGCTCACCGGCCGGACCGGGCTGCCCCGAAACCTGAGCGTCGTCTAGCCCACGGCGCGGCCTACCATCCCCGGGCTGCCGGGCCGGCTCAGCGGCCTGGCCTGTCACTTGCTGGCGGCCGCGGCTTCCAGCAACGGCAGGGTGCGCCCCTGGAAATGGGTGTTGAGGACGATCACGGAGGAGGAACGCAGGATGGTCCTGGTGGCGATCATGGCATCGAGGACGCGCTGGAGGTCCGAATTGGAGCGTGCGGCGATCCGGGCCATGAGATCCGAACTCCCGGAGACGGTGTGGATTTCAATCAGTTCGGGGATCCGCGCCAGGGCCTCCACGACGGCGTCGTGCCCGAGGTCCTGGTTGATCGTGAGGGAACAGAACGCCACCACCGGGAAGCCGAAGTGCGCCGGATCGGGGTGCGGCACCCATGAGCCGATCACGCCGGCGTCCTGCATCCGGTCCAGCCGCGACTGTACGGTGGCGCGGGCCACCTTGAGCACCCGGGAGGCTTCCAGGACGGAGGCCCTGGGCGAATCCGTGAAAAATCGGACAATCTTTGCATCCAGCGGATCAACGTCCATGGATTCTTCCTTCCCCAGCGGCCCAGGTGGGGCAAACCGCCGCCCATATCCCGATTCAGTTAGCAAACTGCCACCATGCTCTCACGGCGGGGGCGCCCGGGCGATCCGTAAGGGCGGCTCAAAGACGGTAAATTCAATAGGTCCCATAAGGACGCACAGATCCAAACCACACGAAGGTTCGCCATGACAATGAAGTCCACCGCGACGCTACCCACCGCGGCCCCCACCCCGAGCCTGGGGCACAGCATGAAGCCACGCCAGCTGACCATGATGGGACTGGGCAGCGCGATCGGCGCCGGCCTGTTCCTCGGCTCAGGGGCCGGAATCCAGGCCGCGGGCCCGGCCGTGCTGATCTCCTACCTCGTCGCCGGAACCCTGATCATCCTGGTGATGTGGGCGCTTGGCGAGATGGCCGCAGCCAACCCCAACAGCGGCGCATTCTCCGTCTACGCCCAAAAAGCCATGGGCAAGACCGCCGGCGCGACCGTCGGCTGGCTCTGGTGGCTGCAGCTGGTGGTGGTCATCGCGGCCGAAGCCCTGGGCGCAGCCGCACTGCTGTTCACCGTTTGGCCGGTGATTCCCGTCTGGGCCCTGTCGCTGATCTTCATGGCCCTGTTCACGGCGGTCAACCTGGCCGGCGTGAAGAACTTTGGCGAGTTCGAGTTCTGGTTCGCCATCCTCAAGGTGACCGCCATCCTGCTGTTCCTGGCCATCGGCGCGGCCCTGCTGCTGGGCTGGCTGCCGGACGTCCCGTCCCCGGGGCTGAGCAACTTCACCTCCGACTTCGCCCCGGCGGGCCTGGGCGGCATCGCTACCGCACTCTTCGTCGTGATCTTCGCCTTCGGTGGCACCGAGATTGTCAGCGTCGCCGCGGCCGAGACGGAGAACCCGGAGCGCAGCGTCGGCCAGGCAATCCGCACCGTGGTGTGGCGGATCCTCGTGTTCTACATCGGCTCGGTGTTTGTCATCGCCGCCGTCCTGCCCTCAACCTCGGCGGCCCTGAAGTCCCCGTTCGCGGGCGTCCTCGACGCCGCCCGCATCCCCGGCGCCGGCGCCGCGATCACCCTGGTCGCCGTCGTCGCGCTGCTGTCCGCACTCAACGCCAACCTCTACGGCGCATCCCGCATGGTGTACTCGCTCTCCGAGCGCGGCGAAGCCCCGCGGTTCCTCTCGAAGCTCAGCCCGGCCCGGGTCCCGGTGATGGCCGTCAGCGTCTCCGTCGCCTTCGGCTTCCTGGCCGCCGTGCTGGAACTGCTCTTCCCGGACCAGATTCTGCCGGCCCTCTTCCAGCTGGTCGGCTCCACGTGCCTTGTGGTGTGGGGCTCGGCCCTGGTGTCCCAGCTGATCCTGCGCCGCCGGGCGGACCGCGACGGAACCGCGTTGCCGCTGCGGATGAAGGGCTTCCCCGGGCTGACGGTCTTCGGCCTCGTGCTCCTGGCGCTGATCTTCGCCGTCGGCTTCAGCAGCCCGGACAGCAGCAAGCAGCTGTTCAGCACCCTGGCGCTGGTGGCCGGCATCGCCGCGGCGTGCTGGATCGGCGCCCGGGTGACCCGCAACCGCCGCGCCAGCGTAGAGGCCGACTAGCCGCCTGGCCGACAACACAGGCGCTAGACAAATTGCCAAGCTCACCGGCGGCAGGGGCGGAAGAAGTGTGCAGTCTGGGCATCCCAGCCTAGGCTGATTGCCCACCCCGCCGCCGGTGACTAGGGTCACAGGCATGGACACACTTCTCCCCGTAGCTTCCGGCGGCGCTGCCGGGCCGCCCACCTCCGACGAGCTCCGAGAGCTCTATTCACTGATGGTGGCCGTCCGGCACCTCGACACCTCGGCCATCGCCTGGCAACGGCAGGGCATCATCCCCGGCTACGCCCCCGAGCTCGGCCAGGAAGCAGCCCAGGTGGGCAGCGGCTACGCCGTGGACACCACCCGGGACTTCGTCTTCCCCACGTACCGCGAGATGGGCGTCGCCCGGACCATGGGCGTGGACATGGTGGCCTATATGTCCACCCACAAGGCCACGTGGCACGGCGGCCTGTACAACCCGATGGAATCCCGGCTGGCCCCGATCCAGGCGGTCGTCGCCGGGTCCGTCCTGCACGCCGTCGGCTGGGCCCACGGCCAGACACTCGATCGACAAGACGGCGTCGCCCTGACCTACTTCGGCGACGGCGCCTCCTCGCAGGGCGACGTGCACGAGGCGATGAACTTCGCCGCCGTGATGAAGGCGCCGGTGGTGTTCTTCGTCCAGAACAACGGCTGGGCCATCTCGGTCCCCACCGAACGGCAGGTGGCCGGCGGCTCCGTCGCGGCCCGCGCCGCGGGCTACGGGATCCCGGCGGTGAAGATCGACGGCGACGACGTCGTCGCGGTCCTCGATGCGACCCGCCGCGCCTTCGCGCATGCCCGCTCCGGCAACGGCCCGGTGCTCATCGAGGCCATGACCTACCGCCGCGGCCCGCACTCCACCTCCGATGATCCCGGCCGCTACCGCTCCCTGGACGAGGAACGCGACGGCGCCGGCACCGACCCGCTCGAGCGGCTCCGGCAGCGGCTGCTGGCCGATGGAATCGCGGACGAGGCGTTCTTCGCCGAGGCGCTGGCCGCGGCCAAGGCCGAAGAGGAGCAGATCCGCACCGGCATCCAGGCTCTCGGCTCCCGTCCCGGAACGGAAATGTTTGACCTGGTCTTCCAGGAAACCACCCCGGCCCTGAAGGCCCAGGCCGCCAACTGGCGCGAGGAGTCCGAACATGTCTAACTCGATTCTCGAGGGCAGAGACGCCGCAGGCGAAAGCACTGCCGACGACACTGTCACCAACACGGCCGCAGACAGCCCCGCATCAACCACCGTGATGTCGATGCAGCAGGCGCTTAACCGCGCCCTCGATGAGGTCCTCGCGGACAACCCCAAGGCCGTCATCTTCGGCGAGGACTGCGGCCGGCTCGGCGGCGTCTTCCGCATCACCGACGGGCTGCAGGCCAAGCACGGCGCGCAGCGCGTCTTTGACACCCCGCTGGCGGAATCCGGCATCCTGGGCATGTCCGTGGGCCTGGCGATGGCCGGGTTCCATCCCATTCCGGAGGTCCAGTTCGACGGCTTCGCCTACCCGGCGATCAACCAGATCGTCTGCCAGATCGCCCGGATGAACTACCGCAGCCGGGGCACCATGCCGATGCCCATCACCCTGCGCGTGCCCAGCTTCGGCGGCATCCGCGCCCCCGAACACCACGGCGAAAGCCTGGAGGCACTCTTCGCCCACGTGCCGGGCCTGAAGGTGGTCTCGCCGTCGAACCCGCATGAGGCCTACCACCTGCTCAAGTACGCCGCCACCCGGCCGGACCCGGTGATCTTCATGGAACCGAAGTCGCGGTACTGGCAAAAGGGTGAGGTGGACACCGCCAGGCACGATGCAGGCGGCGGCTCCCCCACCGGCGCCAAGGTGATGCGCGAAGGCCGCCATCTGACGCTCGTCGCGTGGGGCGCCATGGTTTCCCGCTGCCTGCAGGTGGCCGAGCTCGCCGCCGAGGACGGGATCGACATCGAGGTCCTGGACCTGCGCTGGCTCAAGCCCATCGACGCCGAGGCGCTGGCCGCTTCCGTGCGCAAGACGCGCCGCGCCGTCGTCGTCCACGAAGCGCCGCTGACCTCCGGCCTCGGCGCCGAGGTGGCGCAGCTGATCACGCAGAGCTGCTTCGACACCCTCAAAGCACCGGTGGAGCGCGTCACCGGCTTCGACGTCCCGTACCCCTCGGGCGACCTCGAAGATGAATACATCCCGAACATTGACCGGATCCTCTTCGGCATCCAGCGAGTATTGGAGTACAAACGTGGCTGAAATTTCCTTCCCGCTCCCCGATCTCGGCGAGGGCCTGATCGAGGCCACCGTGCTGGAATGGCTGGTTTCCCCGGGCGAGCAGGTGGAGCGCAACCAGCCGCTCGTGGAGGTCGAAACCACCAAGTCGGCCGTTGAATTGCCCAGCCCGCAGGCAGGTAAGGTAGTGCGTACCTACGGCGGGCCCGGTGACAAGATCAATGTCGGCGAGCCCCTGATTGTGTTTGAGGTGCCGGACAACACCGCCGGCATCGTGGGCACGGTCCCGAAGGAAGAGGCACCAAAGCGCCGGGTCCGCCTGAGCGCCGTACTTGATGAGGACTGAGAGCATGAGCGGCAGACACACCGGCGAACTGCATTCCCACACCGTGGAGGGCACCGACCCCCAGCTGTACGTGCAGGTGCATGAGCCCCAGAACGACGCCGGGCTCCGTCCGGTCCTGCTGCTGCACGGCTTCTCCTCCTCCTCCAAGCTCAACTGGGAGGACACCGGCTGGCTCGGCGCGCTCCTGGAGGCCGGCCGGCGCGTCATCACCGTGGACCTGCCCGGCCACGGCCGCAGCGGCGCCCCCGAGGACATGGACTCCTACTCCCCCAGCCGGATCCGCGCGGACCTGCTGCAGATAGTGTTCGACGCCGGCGTGCGTCCCCTGCGCGACGGCGACCCCTCCAGCGGGCTCGACGTGATCGGCTATTCGCTGGGATCCCGGCTCGCCTGGGAGTTCGGCGCCACCCAGCACGAGCTGGTGCACCGGCTGGTCCTGGGCGGCCCCAACGTCGCCGACCCGCTGGCAGACTTCGACCTGATCGCCGCGCAGCGGTACCTGGCCGACGGCACCCCGATCGCGGACGAATCAACCGCGGGGCTGCTGAAGATGGCCATGCTGCTGCCCAGCAACAACATCTTCGCGCTGCTGTCCCTGATTGAGGCGATCAAGACCGAGCCGTACGACCCCGCCGAAGCCGTCCCGCACATGCCGATGCTCCTCGTGGCGGGGGAAAAGGACGACCGTGCCGCCTCCATGCCGGAGCTCGCCGCCCTCGGCGCCAAGGCCGGCGGCATGGTCGAGCAACTGGTGCTGCCGGGCCGCAACCACACCAACGCCATCACCAGCCGGGCCTTCAAGCAGGGTGCCATCAGCTTCCTGGGCGTCTAAGCCGAGGAAGCCGCAACAAGACACAAAAGAGGCACGGACCGTGGTCCGTGCCTCTTTTGTGTCTTGCTTTGCCTACCGGCAAGCCCAGCCTAGTGGTGGCTGCTGACGCCGAGCGGGCGGCCCTTCGTTTCCCCGGCCAGGAGGACGCCGATGGCGGAGATGACGCAGAGGACCATGATGTAGATGCCGACCGAACCGGTCCAGTGGGTGCCCTGCAGCAGGGTTTCCGCGATGGTGGCCGCAAACGCGCCGCCGAGGATGGCGCCGAAGGCGTAGCCGATCGAGATGCCCGAGTAGCGCACGTTCGCCGGGAACATCTCGGCGTACATGGCGGACATCGGGCCGTAGGACAGGCCCAGGCCGATGGTCAGGACGAACAGCGCGACGCCGTAGAGCACGATGTCCTTGGTGTCGATGAGGGCGAACATCGGGATCATCCAGGCAAAGACAATTCCGTAGCCGATCAGGAAGGTCTTGACGCGGCCGATCTTGTCCGAGAGCCAGCCGCCGGCCAGCGTGAAGATGAGCCAGCCGAAGGAAGCCAGCGTGGTGGCCAGCAGGATCTGCGGGGTGGGCATCTTGAGGGTCTTGGTGGCGTAGGAGATGAAGAACGCGATCAACAGGTAGCCGGCAGCGTTGTTGCCGATGAAGATCATGGTCGAGTAGAGGACTGCCTTCTTGTGCTTGCGGATGAGCTCGCCCAGCGGCGCCTTGCTCTCTTCCTTGCGGGCAGCCATCTCCTTGAAGACGGGGCTCTCGGAAACGGCGCGGCGGATCAGGTAGCCGACGACGATCAGCACGATCGAGAGCAGGAACGGCACACGCCAGCCCCAGGACGCGAAGTCTTCCTTGGACATGGACGTGTTGAGGAAGTACAGCAGGCCCGTGGCGAGGATCATGCCGACCGGAACGCCGATCTGCGGGTAGGCGCCGAACAGGCCACGCTTGCTCATGGGTGCGTGCTCGACGGCCATCAGGGCAGCGCCGCCCCATTCACCGCCGGCGGAGAAGCCCTGGATGACGCGGAGGGTGATGAGCAGGATCGGGGCCCAGACGCCGATCTGCGCGTAGGTGGGCAGCACGCCGATCAACGCGGTGGCGGCACCCATCATGACCAGCGTGAAGACCAGCATGGCCTTGCGACCGAGGCGGTCGCCCAGGTGGCCGGCGATGATCGCGCCGAGCGGGCGGAACAGGAAGCTGATGCCGATGAGGGCGAAGGACAGGATCTGCGCCAGGCCCGGGTTGGATGCGTTCAGCGGGGCGAGGAACAACGGCGACAGCAGCGTTGCTGTCAGCTGGGCAAAAATGAAGAAGTCGTACCACTCGATGGTGGTGCCGACCAGCGTCCCGGCGAGGACCTTTCGTTCCTCATGTTTGCTGCTGGGACCCGCCTCGGAATCTACGGATGAAGTTACGGTCATTGGAACTCCGTTGCTGGGGGCAGAGGTACTGCCCAAAGTGGGTGCGAAGTGACTAGCTGGTGCCTCTTGAATGCTGGCCGCCGTTGTTGCGGAGCACTCCAATTACTGATCGAACGGTCAGTTAGTATCCAAATACTACTATGGAATATGTGATAGGGCACACATATTCCGGGGAGTGTCTTCGGCGGATCAGTCGTGCCGGTTGAGCAGCTCGCGGACCCTGGCCCGGACCGGTCCGCGGTCGTAGGTGTTGACCAGGGCGCCGGCCATGCGGACCGGGTCCCCGAAGAAGAAGTACTCGTAGAGCGACTGGCGTCCGGCGAACCCGGAAATCGAGGCGTCGAAGGCCAGCTTGAACAGCCGGACGCGCTCGGGGCCGGTCAAGGTTTTGCCCTGCAGGTACAGCTCGATGTCCGCCCGGGCCTCGCTGTTGACGTCCGCCTCGCCCGGCAGGGCCATGAGGCCCGACGCCGAGAACTTCCGGATGATCTGCGGGAAGCGCTGGGCGATCTTCGGGTACCAGTTGCGGGCGGCGTTCAGCGTGGACCACTTCGGCAGCATGACGCCGGCGTCGTTGAGCCCGGCGTCTGCCTCGGAGGCGCGGACCAGCGCCTTGCCGATTTCGACGTCGATGATCAGCTCGGCGATGTCCTCCTGGATATGCTGGAACCCGTCGATGCCGATCGACTCGGCCAGTTCCGACGCCAGGCCGAGGAAGAACTCGCTCTTCGCGATGGTGCGGGTGACCACCTGGTGGGTCATGAGCGCGCCGGCGCCGGTTTCGGTGTAGAAGCTGTTGCACAGTTGCGGGTTGCCGAGCATGAAGATTCGCTCGCTGGGCACGAAGACATGGTCAAAGACCGCGACGGCGTCCATTTCCTCATAGCGGGAGGCCAGCGGCTCGTCGTGGGTGCTGCCGCCGTTGTACAGCGAGGTACGGCACAGGTAGCGCAGGCCCGGGGCATCGTTGGGGATGGCGAACGCATAGGAATAGGGCGCGTCTTCCGGGGTGCCCCGCAGGACGGTGGACGGGAACACGAGGAGCTCGTCAGCGATCGGGGCGATGGTGGCGAGCATGCGGGCGCCCTGGATGACGATCCCGTCCTCGCGCTCCTCCACGATCCGCGCTGAGAGCTGGCCACCGAGCTGCTCCGAGCCGGAGACCGAGCGGTTAACCTGCGGCGGGATGAGGGTGTGCGTGGCGAGGACGTCGTTTTCGCGGGCCCACTCGTAGTAGTTGCGGATGTTCTCGCCGAACTTCGGATCCGCCTGCGCGAACCATTTCCCGGCCGTGCTCAGTGCCGTGAGCGCGGAGTTCATGTAGTCCCCGGAGCGGCCAAGGAAGCCGTTGGAGGACTCGGCCCAGGTGGAGATGGCGCGCCGGCGCCGCTGGAGGTCCTCCATGGTCGTGGGCACAAGGAAGGAGGCGTTGACCAGGTCCCCGGTGCTGGGCGAGGTGTAGGTGAGCGCCTCCTGGTACTTCGGGTCGTGCTGCATGTCGAAGAGCCCGGCGTAGGAGCGGGCCACGTTGCGGAAAGCGGGGTGCTCGGCGATCTTCTCGCTGACCACCTCGCCGTCGATCACCACGTGCGGGGTCATGGCGTTGAGCTTGTCCAGGTACTGCCGTCCGGTACGGATACCCATTGGTCTTCCTCCAGTCGTCGTTGAGCTGAGCTGTCTTGATTGGATGCGGCGCGGCGCTAGAGCAGGTCCTCCATTCCCAGCTGGCTTTCCGGGATGGTGGTGAACGTGCTGTTGGCGAAGGCCAGGGCATCGCCGTTGCGGTAGTTGAAGTCCACCACCTCGCCGATATACAGGGTGTGGTCGCCGCCGTCGTACGCCGCCCAGGGCTTGCATTCGAAATAGGCGAGGACATTGGACAGCCGCGGCGCGGTGTCCCCCTCCACCCACAGCGGCTCGGGGCCGGGACGGCCGGCGAAGTGCATGGCCAGGTGCCGCTGCTCGGCGCCGAGGATATTCACGGTGAAGGGCCGGCCGGCGAGTTCATCGTGGGCCTTGGCAGTGCGGGCGATGCTCACCAGCACCAGCGGCGGGTCCATCGAGACCGAGGTGAAGGAGTTGACGGTGATGCCGTGGCGCTTGGTTACCCCGTCGAAGGTCACGATCGCGACGCCGGTGGCAAACCTGCCGAGGCTGCCCCGGAAGTGGCTGGCCCGCGGGGCAGACAGCGGGCCGTGGCCCTGGACACCCCCGGCGTGGTCGTGTGGCTTGGCAATCATCACTGAACCCTTGCGTTCGTTGCGGTCTTCCTCAGCTATGGTTTGGGTGACCTGCGTTCTGGACGGGCTATGTTCTGGACCGGCTATATTCTCGACAGACTGCGTTCGAGACAGGCTGTGTTCGAGACAGAACGTGTTCTATAATCGAACAAGTAGTTCCCATATAGAACGCTAGCTGACCGTGAGCCGGAACACAAGGGTTGCCCGGCACGCCCGGCGTCCAGCGACCCCGCACCTAGGATGGACCCCATGACCCCGAACGCCGGCACCGCCCAGGCTTCCCCGTCCCAGACGCTGTCCCGCGGCATCAGGGCGTTGGAGATCCTGGCCGAGGCGCAGCAGCCGCTCACCATTGCCGAACTCGCCGATGCCCTGGGCGTCCACCGTTCCGTGGCCTACCGGATCCTGCGCACCCTGGAGGACCATTCGCTGCTGGTGCGCGACGACGGCGGCCGCGTCCAGCCCGGCCCGGGCCTCGCTGTCCTGGCCCGCGGGGTCTCCCGCAACCTGCAGTCGGCGGCCCTGCCGGAACTGACCCTGCTGGCCAACACCCTGACCATGAGCGCCTTTGTGGCGGTCTGGGACCGGGAAGAGTGCGTGACGTTGGTGACGGTGGATCCGCGGCACAGCGGCGCCGCGGTGGTGCAACACCCGGGGTCGCGGCATCCCATCAGCGCCGGGGCCCCGGGCATCGCCATCCAGTCCGCCTTCCCGGAACAGGAGTGGGGGGCCTTGGTCCCGGGCATCCCGTACCGGGCCGAAGCGGCCGAGGCCCGGCGCCGCGGCTTTGCCGCCAGCCATGACGAGGTGATCCCGGGCGTGACCTCCATTGCGGTGCCGCTGCGCGTGCCGGGCGGCCGGCCGGCCGCCCTCGCCGTCGTCTATATCCGCGCCGCACAGGATCCGGGCGAGGTCGCCGGGGCCCTGACGCAGGCGGCCCGGCGCATCGAGGCACAGCTGGGCTAAGCGCGTGTCCCACCTATCCCGCGGCGCCGTCGTCCTGCCGCGAGCGGGCTTAGGCGGCCGGCGCCGTCGTCCTTCCGCGTTGCCGGAGTACGACGGCGGCGGCCGTTCCCAGCAGGAACAGCGCCGCAGCGGCGCACACCGGAACCAGGAACGCCGTCGAATACCCGAAGTTCTGGGCCAGCTGTCCGGCGATGGAGGATCCGAGCGCCGTGCCGGCGACAATGCCGCTGGCCAGGGCCGTCATGACCGTACCGAGCTTTCCGGCCGGAGCCACGAGGCCGCCGATGGCGAAAACAGTGACCATGAGCGGGCCAACGGGCAGGCCCAGGACCAGCAGCACAAGGACCATGGGCAGCGCCGTCGTGGGCAGCAACAGCAGTGATGCGAGCCCGGCCATGAGCCCCGCGCACGCAATCCAGCGGACATTCACCGTGAGGCGGCGCGGCCAGTATGCAACCGAGAGGGCGGCAGCCGCAGAGCTCAGTCCCATGGCAGCGTAAAGCAGGCCGGCGAGCTCGGATGTGGCGAAGCTGGCGGAGAAGGAACTCAGGGATGCCTGGGTGGAGCCGAAGAACGTGCCCATGCACACCATCGCCAGCACGGGCAGGGCGACGGCGGTGAGGGTTCCGGCCCGCTGGGCTACCGTGCGGGCGTCCGGGCGCCGGTCCCCCGTCGCTGCGGGAGCCGAACCGGCTGACGGCCCGGCTGCCGGTCCGGCGGTCCGACGCCGTACAGTGCGGATCACCGCGTGGTGCGTGGGGTGGACGGCGAAGGCGGGTACGAGCACAACCGTCAGTGCCGCGGCCAGGGCCAGCGGCAGCCACGGCGCGAGCAGGCTCGCGAGGATACCAACGAGTGCCGGGCCGAGCACGAACGTGAGCTCGTCCGCGGTGCTCTCATAGGAAAGCGCGGTGTCCAGGTCCGCGGAGTTCGCGGCCGCCCCGCGCCCGGACGTACGGGAGGTCAGCGCCATCCAGCGGACCCGGGCCAGCGGACCAACCTGCGGGCAGCTTGCCCCGGCCACGAAGGCCGCGGTCAGCGCGGGGACGGCGGCGGCAAGGTCCTGCGCCCCGGCAATAAGGTAAGCCGCGAGAATCAGGGCAACGATGGCCACGGTGTTGGCAATGGCGGACACGAGCAGCACCCCGCGCTGGCCGAGCCGGTCTGCGAGGACGCCCAAGACGGGAGCACCCAGCGCGGAACCGATGCCGACGGCGCCGGCCGCGGCGCCACCCACGGCGTAGGAGCCCGTCACGGAGGTGACGAGCGTCAGGGCGCCGACGGTGAGCATGGCCAGCGGCAGGCGGGCGAAGAGCCCCAGCGGGATGAAGCTCCGGCCGGCGAGCTGCGGCAGCCGCGCGAAACGGCCGCCCTTGGCCGGCGCGGGGGCCGGCAGGACGGCAGTCGAAATTAGGGCGTCGGCCGAAATTGGGGCGTCAAGAGTAGACGCCGGAGAAGACGGTGAAGGGTTCATGGTTTCCGGGTTCGCTCAATAGTGCGCATCGTCCCTCCTCCCGATGCGCGCGACCCGGTAACACGTCAATGATAGCTGATGCCCGGACGGCTGGCCTGGGACGGCCGGCCCGGACGGGGCTCAGACCCGGGTGTCGTCGCTGATGTGCAAGGTGGAGCCGCTGCGGCCCTTGACCACCTGGAGCTGGGTGCCAATGCGCTGTTTCATTTCCGCCACATGGCTCACGAGCCCCACCACCCTGCCGCCGTCGCGGAGGCCTTCGAGGGCGTCCATGACTTGTTCCAGCGCCTGCTCGTCGAGGCTGCCGAAGCCCTCGTCCACGAAGAGCGTCTCGATGTCCACGCCGCCGGACTCGTGCTGCACGACGTCTGCCAGCCCGAGTGCCAGCGCCAGTGAGGCCATGAAGGATTCGCCGCCTGAGAGCGTGGCGGTGTCCCGGCGCTGGCCGGTCCACTCATCCACGACTTCCAGCCCGAGGCCTGACTTTGCGCCGCGCGCGGCCTTGGCGTCGGTGTGCTGCAGCGTGTAGCGGCCGTCGCTCATGCCGATCAGGCGTTCCGAGGCAGCGACGGCCACCTGCTCAAGCCGGGCGGCGAGGACGTAGCTGTTCAAGCTCATGCGGTAGGTGTTGTCGCCTCCGCCCTTGGCGGCGTCGGCCACGGCGGCGAGCAGCGCGGCCCGGTCCCGCGGTTCCCTGCCGGCGGCGGCGAGTTCCGCGTAGTCACCGGCGATGCGTCCGAGGGTCCGGAGCGAGTTTTCCGCCAGCCCGGCCGCCAGCACGGCTTCCCGGGCCTTGCGGTCGGCCGCCACCGACCCCGTCCTGAGCTCCTCGAGGGCGGCGTCGCTGACGAGGTCCCCGGCGGCCCGCTCGGCTGCTGCCAGGGCGAGCTCTTCTCCGGCGAACAATTCCTGGATCCTGGCGGCTTCGTCCTGTCCCGCCCGGATGGCCGTTTCGAGACTTGTTGCCACGGGCGTCGGCAGCAGCGCGTCCCGCGCCGCGGTTTCAGTGCCGAAACCGGCTGCCGGCAGGGCCTGCTCAAGTTGCCGGCGTGCCTCCGCAGTGCGTGCAGCGGCCTGTTCGAGGGCCGACTGCGCGGCGGCGGCGTGCTCGAGGACCGCTGCGGTTTTCGTCAGGGCGGCGGTCCGTTGTTCGAGGGTAGCGTGCCCGGCGCGCAGCTTGTCCAGGGCGTCTTCCAGGGCCTCTGCCTGTCTGTCGATTTCGGCGATCGCGAATTGCGTTTGGGCGATGCCGGAGGCGGCGTCGGCCTGCGCCCGGTCCGCGGCGGCGATGGCCGCCTCGAGTTCTGCCAGCCGGGCCCGGCTGGCAGCAAGGTCCGTGGCGGCACGGCTGGCGTCCTCGGCCCGTTCGCGGGCCAGGGCCGCCTCCGCGCGGGCTTCCCCGGGAGGTGTGCTGCCGCCCTGGGCCGCCAGGACGGCGACGTTCTGGTGGGCGTCGGCGAGATCGCGCCCGAGGGCAGCGAAGGCTTCTTCCGCGATGTCGCTCGCGAGTTGCGCGGCCTTCTCAGCCTCGGCGACGGCCAGTGCGGAAGCTGCGGCGGGGGCCGGGGCCGGGTGCTCCGGGCTGCCGCAGACGGGACATGGGTCTCCGGCCAGGAGTTGGGTGGCGAGCTCGGCCGCGGCGTTCGTGAGCCGTTGCTCACGGACGTCCAGCCAGTGCTGCCGCCGGTCCTGGTGTACGTTCCGGGCCGCGGCGTGCTCTTCCACGATTGCCGAGCATTCGGCCTCGGCGGCGAGGAAGCGGCCAACGATGGTCACGAGTTCGTCAGCTGCCGTGGCCTCCTTGGTGCGCAGTTGGACTTCCGCGGCCAGTTCCTCGAGGGGGCGGATTCCGGCGGACAGGGCCGCCGACTCAGAGCGCAGGGAATCCAGGGCGGCGGCACCGGTCCGCCGCCCGGTCTCCAGCTCCTGCAACTGCTGGCGCAGCCGGCGGCCGCGGTCAGTGAGTCCGATGAGCCGGGATTCGTCGGGCAGACGTTCTATGAGCACGGCGTGCAGGGACCGCAGCCGTGTGAGCGTGCTTCGGACGGCTGCGCTGTCCAACGGGGCCTGCGGGCCCGCGGCGTCGCCGGCGGCGTCCCCAGTCCCTGCGTCGATGAGGTCCTGCCCGGCGAGCTCCGCGTCCGTCGCTGCCGCGGACCGCAGCTGGCGCGCGGCCTCCAGCAGGGCCGCTCCTGCCAGGTCCTCGGCTGCCGCGGCACTTTCGACGGCTCGCAGCTGGCCGCCAAGCACTTCGGCTTGGCGGTGCAGTCCCAGGGTGGCGGCTTTGCCCGCGAGGACGGGGGCGGCGGCTTCGGCGTCAATCCGTCGCAGTTCCGCGGCGGCAAGTTTGGCGTGGCGGTTGGCCCGCGCGTTTGCGGCCTCCAATGCGGAGGCATGTTCAGCGGCCTGCTTCTCGGCTGCTGCGGCGGCGCTCCGCCGGTCCTCCGCGGCGGTTGCCGCAGCGTCGTCGAGCCAGGCCAGCAGGGCATCGGGCTCGTCCCTGCCGGGGCCGCCGGCGGGGTCGAGTTCGAGGGCCGCGGTTTCGGACTCGGCCTGCGCCAGCAGCAGGTCCAGCTTCGTGTTGAGGCTGGCGACCTCCGCCTTGGCGGTTTGCGCCTGCCGGGACAGTTCCTGTTCCACGGCTTCAAAGCGCTGGGTGCCGAAAAGGCTCTGCAGGAGTTCCAGGCGGTCAGATGCCTTGGAGCGCAGGAACGCCGCGAAGTCGCCCTGCGGCAGCATGACAACGCGCGTGAACTGTTCCCGGTTCATGCCCAGGACATCGGCGATTTCTGCCCCGGCCTCATCATTCCGGCCGGATTTCTCCACCCACGCGCCGTCGATGCGTTCGCGCAGCAGCGTGTTGGCCTGCTGGACCGTGAAGCCGTTCTTGCCCCGGGCGCTCGGCTTGTCCCAAGCGGGCGATCTGGAGACTTCGAAATGCCGGCCCTTGGCCGAGAACTCGCAGGTGACGCGGGGCTCGGTGGCGGTCTCAGCGTGGTCACTGCGCAGCCGCTTCCCGTCCTGCCGGGCTCCGGGAACCGATCCATAGAGGGCGAAGCAGATGGCGTCCAGGACGCTGGTCTTCCCCGCACCGGTGGCGCCGTTGAGCAGGAACAGACCGTGTGCGCTAAGCCGGTCGAAGTCGATCCGCTCCGTGCCGGCAAACGGGCCGAAGGCGGAAATCTCCAGGCGGTGGATCCTCACAGGGATACCCCTTCCAGGCGCACGGCATCGAGCGCCTCGGCGAGAACGGCTGCTTCGGCGTCGGAAGCGGGCCGGCCGCGGACGTGATCGAGGAATCCGCAGCAGACGGAGAGGTCGTCCTCGGCTTCGGCAAGCCTGCTGCTGTAACTGGCCCTCGGCGCCGCGCCGGGGCCATCGGGATCGAAGCCGAGCACCAAGGTGTCGGGGAACCGTGCCCGCAGGCGGTCCATCGCTTGGGCGGGGCGCGCAGCGTCCGTCAGAGTGATTTGGCAGTAGGTGGCCTCGGCCCAGGCGAAGTCCTCCGACTCGAGGAGGTCATCCAGCTTCCCGCGGAGCACGGCGAGGGCCCGGGGCGCGTCCCAGTGCACCTCGCGCACCCCGCCGATTCCCTCGGCGTCGACCTCCACGAGCCAGCTGCCCTTCCTGTGCTTCGCTTCCGAGAAGGAGTACGCCAGCGGCGAGCCGGAATAGCGCACCGCCGGGGAGAGCTCCTGCCGGCCATGCAGGTGGCCCAGTGCGGTGTAGCCAAAGCCGTCGAAGAGATCCAGCGGGACTGCCCCGACGCCCCCGATGCTCAGATCCCGTTCGCTGTCAGAGCTGATGCCTCCGCTGGCAAAGGTGTGCGCCAGAACCACCGAATGGACGGTCCGGGTCCCGCTCCGGTGCCTCACGTCTGCACGGATCCGTTCGGTGGCGGCGCGTGTGACCTCGAAGTGGCTCGCGGTCTCGACGCCCAGCTGCTCGGCGACAAGCCGGGGCTCCAGCCAGGGGATGCCGTAAATGGCCAGCACCGGCCCGGCGTCGTCTACCGTGTCGTCCCCGAGGGGAAAGAGTACGGGCTGGTCCAGTTCGTTCAGCCGCGTGCGCAGGTGCACTCCCCCGCGCTCAAGCAGCCGCGACGCGAACCCCAGCCTGATGGCGGAGTCGTGGTTGCCGCTGGTAAGGACAACTTGGGCGCCCGCACCGGTAAGGCGCACCAGGGCGTCATCCAGCAGGCCGACGACGTCGACTCCCGGCAGTGCGCGGTCGTAGACGTCCCCGGCGATGAGGACGACGTCCACGCTCTCTTCCCGGACAAAGGTCACTAGCTGGTCGATGAAGGCCCGCTGGGCGTCCAGCATGCCGATGCCGTGGAAGGACCGGCCCAGGTGCCAGTCGGAGGTGTGCAATAACCGCATATTCCTACGGTATCGGCTGGCACCGACACTCTTGCGCCACCACCCCGTGAGGGTGACGAAGCTTAAGTGTGGTCGAAAGTGGCTACTTTTCACCCTTGCGGTCGAAGAAGCTGCGGGCCTCGTCGTCCTGGGCGAGGGCGCGGTCGGTGCGGTCGGGCGAAGCGGCAGCGGCGGCGGCCTTCCCGTTGCCCCTGTGCCCGGTGCCGGCCCTCTGGCCATCGTCCACGCCGTCGGCCAGCTCCGCGTCACCGAAGTCCGCGTCACCGAAGTCCGCGTCATCCAAGTCTGCGCCGGTGAGCGCTGCATCGGTGAGCGCTGCGCCGGCCGGGTCAGTGGTCTGCGCAGGCTGAACAGTGGTCTGGGCGAAGCCGCGGAAAACCAGCCCGGCGATGGCCGCACCGACCACGGGCGCCACCCAGAACAGCCACAGCTGCCCGAGCGCATCCGGGCCGCTGAAGATGGCCGACGCCGTGGCCCGGGCCGGGTTGAACGGAACATTGCCGAGCGCCTGGCCCAACTGCAGGAGCATCGCCGTCGTCAGGCCGACCGCGAAGGGGGCAGCCGCCCTGGCGGGATTCCGGCTGGCCGTCGTGGCCAGGAAGACGGCCACGAGCAGGGCAGTGCCGAGGACCTCCACGAGCAGGACGCCGGCCATGGGCACCTGGATGATCGAGTGCTCGCCGAATCCGGCCGCCACGGTGGCGAATGCGCCCTGGCTGTCGTTGATCGTCGGCACGGTGCGCAGGACGCCGAACAGTGCAACGGCCCCGAGCGCCGCACCCACGAGCTGGGCGCCGATGTACGCGGCGGCGTCGGCCAGCCGGATCCGGCCGGCGATGACGTTGCCCACGGTGACGGCGGGGTTAAAGTGGCCGCCGGAGACGTACCCGACGGCCAGCATCGCCGCCGTCAGCGCCAGCCCGGCGGCCAAGGCGGCCGGCAGCGGGCTCGACTGCGGAATGGTGAAGAGCGGCACGCCCAGGCCTGCGACCACGACGATCAGTGACCCCAGCGCCTCAGCGGACAGCCGGGCCACGAGCCGGGGTCGGGGCGGAACGTCGCTGGCGGCCGTCGGCTGGACGCCAACGGATTCCCGGGCGGGCACAAGCAGGGTCATGGTCAGGATTCCTTTGCTGGTGGCGGCGCGCCCTGGGCCTGCAGTTGCGGCGTCGCTGGCCCGCCGCCGGGCGGTGGTCCGGGTGCGGCCTCGACCGCCCGGAGAATGGGTCCGCCAGCAGTCTGCCAGCGGAATCTGGAGGTTGGCTGGATCCTGGCTGAGTGCCCGGCTTGGTGAGCCGGCCCGGTGCCTATGCCTGTGCCTGTGCTTAGTGCTCAGTGCCCTGTGCTTAGTGCTCAGTGCCCCAGGGCCACCGCGGCCACGGCGCTGGCGGCCAGGGCCACGACGGCGGCGGCGGCCCAGCGCAGGAGCGCGGCCGGCGGCGCGGCGTTGGACCGCCGGAGCTCCCGGCCGCGGACCAGCACGCACACGCCAAGGACCAGGGTCGCGGCCATGGCGGCAAGCGCGCAGACGCCAAGATAGTCGACGGGACCCGGAGCGCCGCCCCTGGACCCCGCGAGCGCCCAGCTTCGCCATATGAGCAGGTCCGCCACGATGAGGCCCAGCAGGGTCCGGCGCCAAGACAGGGATGTCCGCTCGGGCTGCAGCCCGAGATCCCGGGCCGCCTCAGGGCTCACCGCGCCACCAGGACCAGGATGGCGAAGACCAAGGCCGCGGCCGCGACGCCGATCGTCATCACCAGCATCACGGCAGAAAACGGCAGTTCCCTGTTGTTCCGCATGGCAGCTTCCATGAGTCCCCACCGGCGGTAGGCCAGGGCCGCCAGGCCCGCGCCGAGGAATGCGAGGATGACGCACAACACGATCCGCACGGGTCCGGGCGCGATCTCCGGGGCCAGCTGGTCAATCGCCAGGGCGCCGGCAATCAGGGCCAGCGATGTCCTGATCCAGGCCAGGAACGTCCGCTCGTTGGCCAGGGAGAACCTGTAGTCGGGAGTGGTCCCGGTCTTCCGCCACGCTGGTTCGCGCATTCGTTTCCTCCGCTGCCGGACGGATACGCCGCCGGCGGTTGCTTCGCCTGACCGCTGGACGGGTCCTACCAGCACCCTACCGGCGTTCTGCATCCGCCGCCGCCCTTTGAGTCCGCGGCATTGCGTCCGCCGCGTTGGGTCGGCGGCATTGCAGAGTGCGGGGCGGCGCCGGGTAAATTTGAGGGCATGAGCACCGAGCCCGGGACCACGCCCGCACCCGCCCCGACACCCGGGGATCCGCACTCCCCCGCCCCGAACCACGGCTCGCGCATCCACGGCTGCCTGCTGGGCGGTGCGCTCGGTGATTCGCTGGGCTACGCCGTCGAGTTCGACGATATTTCCGCGATCCGCGCCCGGTTCGGCCCCGCGGGCCTGCAGGATTTTGCCGCGCTCGACGCCGGCAGCCCGTTCTCGGACGACACGCAAATGACGCTGTACACCGCCGACGGCCTCCTTGAGGCGCTGGAATGGGCGAACGACGGCGTGGCGTCGGACATCAACGCGTGCCTGTGGCTCGCGTACCTGCGCTGGCTGGGCACCCAGGGCGTCTCGGTGCCGGCGTCGGCCCCATTCCAGCCGCCACGCTGGATCGATGCCCAGGCTGTCCTGAAGAACCGACGTTCTCCCGGCAACGCCTGCCTGAGCGGACTCGCCACGGGCGAGATGGGCACCGTGATGCGGCCGGTCAATCCAGATGCGAAGGGCTGCGGCACCGTAATGCGCTCCGCCCCGTTCGGCCTGATCCCCCACCTCGAACCCGAAACGGTCTATAAGCTCAGCGCCGATGCCGCGTCCCTGACGCACGGGCACCCCGCGGCACGGCAGAGCGCAGGAGTGTTCAGCCTGGTCATCCATGCCCTGTCCTCCGGCCACGGCTTGCGCGAAGCGGCGGAATCGGCCCTCGGGCACCTGCGCGGCGGCATCCTGCGCAAGGGCGAAGATCCCGATCAGGATGTTGTGGCACGGCTGGAGGCGGCCCTGCGGCTGGCCGGTGACCTGCCCGGCGGCGGAAACGTGCTCAGCCCCGAGGACCTGGTCAGCGAACTCGGCGAGGGGTGGGTGGCCGAGGAAGCCCTGGCCGTGGCACTGTACGCCGTGCTGGCCACCGTCCCGGAGACGGCGACGGCGGACGCCGGCACTGCCGAGGCCGATGCCCGGGCGCATTTCCGTGCGGCCATTGCGGTGGCCGTGAACCACAGTGGGGACAGCGACTCGACGGCGTCGATCGCCGGGAACATCCTGGGGGCGTACTACGGCGAGCGGTGCCTGCCGGCAGACTGGCTGGCGGCGCTCGAGGCGCCGGAGGTCATCCGGGGCATGGCGTCGAGGCTGGCGGCCGTCACCGGCGCGTAGCTTCGGCGGATCCTAGGCGCCTGGCGTTAGGCCTTCGGCATTCGTGCAGCGCGGGACCGTCCTTCTGCCGTTACCTGGGCCGGCTTCTCCGCGGGACATGCCCCGCCCCCTCACTGCGAGGAGCATGTCCATCCCAGGCTGCCGCGCTCCCCCGGACAGACCCAGTCCCCCCTCGCTGCGAGGAACATGTCCATCTGCCCCTTCCTCGTAACCAAGACATGCCCAGTCGCGCCTCACTGCGAGGAACATGTCCATCCGCCTCTGCCGCGAAACCAGGACATGCCCAGTCCCCCCTCGCTGCGCGGGACATGTCCATCCCTGGCCGCCGCATCTCAGTACATGCCCATCCGCGGCGGCGAGGACTGGAGATATTGCCACTATGTCCAGCCGTCAGAGCCTCCCGAGAACATGTCCAGGGGCAGAACCGCCGGAGGGCATGTGGGAGATGAGGGCCAGGAGCTATCCAATCAAGGAGCTATCCAATCAGGGGTATCAGTCTGAGTATGAATGGACTGAATGCGGTTGAGGCGGGGTGAAGGCATGGAGCGCGAAGACGGCCAACCATGCAGCGCACCGAGGGACATGTCCGTCCCTGGCTGGGCGCGGTTCAGGCGTCGGAGATCATCCGCGGTATTCGCGTCGAGGCTGGCGGCACTCACTCGCGTCGAGGCTGGCGGCACTCACCGGCGCCGAGCTTCGAGGATCCCAGGCCTGCCGGATCCCAGGCCTGCCGGGTCCCAGGCCTGCCGGGTCCCAGGCCTGCCGGGTCCCAGGCCTGCCGGATCCCAGGCCTGCCGGGTCCCAGTCCTGCCGGATCCCAGGCCTGCCGGGTTCCAGCGTCACCGGCGCGTAGCTTCGGCGGATCCTAGGCGCCCCGGAGCGAGATGTTGTTGCAGGCCTCGCAGACGTCCGCGGGGATGAGCCCGCGGCGCTGCAAGAAGCCGAAAATGGTGCAGCCGAGGCAGAACCCGGCGAACGCCTCAAGGGACGCGGCGGCTATCAGCACGGCGAGCAGGACCCACGCCGCAGGCTCGAGGCCCCCAGCCAGCAGCAACGCGGCCGCCGTCGACACGGCGGCACCGATGCCCTGAGCGAATCGCTTTGGCGGACCGGGAACGAGGCGGGTCCGGCCGAGCCAGGGCGTCAGGACCTTTACCGAGAGCTGGGCCAGGGGCGAGATCCGGGGGCCGAACAGCACGCGCAGCCAGAACCCAGCCGCGATGACGGCGAGCCCCCAGCCGAAACCGGTCAGCAGGGTCACCGCGGACAACGCCACCACCAGGGCGGCGGTGATGCGGGCGGCGTATTCGTTCACCGGGTTGGGGAACGCGAACACCCTCCGCCAGTCAATGCCGCGCGTCGACGGCACTGATTTCGACGGCACTGGCTTCGACGGCACTGATTTCGACGGCACTGCGGGAGCCTGCGCATCCGTGGGTTTGCTCATCCGCCAAGGCTACGAGCGGGCGCGCCGTGGCCCGAATGATTGTTGCGCCATGTGACTGCGGGTTCAGGCGGGCCCGGTTCAGGCAGTTGCTGCGGCCAGGTGTCCGCCGACCATCTGGAGGAATTCACCCTCGGACAAGACCTCGATCCGCTGCCCGCGTTCGTGCAGTTCCAGGACGCGGCGCGCCTTGCCGGTGAGCCGGCCGGAGCGCAGGTCCGCGGCCACAAACCCGTCGCCCACCACCAGGACGGTGGTGCGGGCCGTGACCCGGCTTTCAGGCCTGGCACCTAGCTCGGCGGAGCGGACCTTGGCAACGGGGCGGGGAATCGCCAGTTCGCCGGTGAACACGACGGTCTGGCCGAACAGCGGATGGTCTGGGCTGGCGGCGGCATTGGGCACCGGGTTGGGGCCTTCCTCCGGCCACCCGGCCACGAACCGCCGGCCCACGGGCGCGCCCGCACTTCCCCCGGCGAGCGCCTCCAACGCGGCCAGGGTGGCCTTGGACAGCGGGTCGTGCCGGGGGTCGAACGCCGGCTGGTGCGACACCGCCAGACCCAGCGACAGATAGAGTTCCCGGATGCTCGCCGCCCCGTTGCGGGCGGCGATGTCGATCAGGATGCCGGCGCAGGCCCGGGCGTCCTCGGCGGCATCGTGGTGGTTGACTAGCGGGACGCCTGCCTCCTCGGCGGCGTAGGGCAGCGAATTAGACACCAGGGAGTAGCAGCGCCGGGACAACATCACCGTGCAGACGTAGTCGTAGGCGGGTCCGGCCAGCCCGGACACCTCCAGCCCGGAGCGGATCACACCGAGATCGAACGCTGCATTGTGGGCCGCCAGCACGTCGCCGCCGATGAACGCGCCGATCTCCGGGAACAACTCACCGAACCGTGGCAGTCCCGCTACCTGGTCCGGCCGGATGCCGTGGATCCGGACGTTGTGGTGATCGAAGGCGTCATGGTTTTCCGGCGGCCGCATGAGCCAGGAGGCTTCCTCTACGACGACGCCGCCACGGACCTTGCTCAGGCCCACTGCGCACGGTGAACCGCGGAATCCGTTCGCGGTCTCAAAGTCGATCGCCGTAAAGTCCAAAGCCACGGCCCAACTTTACCGCCCGCTGGCGGCTCCTCCCGCACCGGGAATGGCCCGGGGGCCGGCCGGCGGCCGTCAAGTACCCTTAACGGGTGAACGTAATAGCAATGAGCGACCTCGCCGTGTCCGCCCTTGGCGGCGCCGGCCCCGTCCAGCCGCAGCTGGCCTCCTTCCTGCCCGACTGGCTCAACCCGCAGGTTTTCCTGGCGAATCCGGCCTTCGCACCGTGGGTGGTCCTCCTTGTCTGCGGCATCATCTTTGCCGAAACCGGGCTGTTGATCGGCTTTTTCCTGCCCGGGGACTCCATGCTGTTCACCGCCGGGCTGCTCGTCGCCACCGGCACCATCCAGGTCAACATCTGGGTCCTGACCGCGCTCATCATCGTCGCCGCAATCATCGGCAACCAGGTGGGCTACCTCATTGGGGCCAAGGCCGGACCTGCCCTGTTCAACAAGCCGAATTCCAAGCTGTTCAAGCGTGAAAACGTGGAAAGCGCGCACGCCTTCTTCGAAAAGCACGGCGGCAAGGCCCTGATCCTGGCCCGGTTCGTTCCGATCATCCGCACCTTCGTCCCGGTGATCGTGGGCGTCGCGCAGATGAGCAAGCGCAAGTTCTTCACCTACAACGTGATCGGTGCGGTGCTGTGGGGCGGCGGCGTCACGCTCCTCGGCTACCTGCTGGGGGACAAAGTGCCGTGGGTCAAGGACAACCTGGACATCATCTTCATCGCCATCGTGCTGGTTTCCGTGATCCCGATCGCCATTGAGGTCATCCGGGGCGCCATCGCCAGGCGGCAGTCCGAGGAGTACGGCACGGACGTCGTGGATGAGTTCATCGAAGAGCATGAGCCGGAAGAAGAGCGCAGGACCCCGTAGCCCAAGACCCGGGACCGTCCGGCGTGCCCACGCGGGCCGGCTACTTCCCGGCCAGGGCCTCGACGATGGCCGGCAGGAGCGCCCGGAACGCATGGCCACGGTGGCTGATGGCGTTCTTCTCCTCGGAACTGAGCTCGGCGCAGCTGCGGTCCAGCCCGCTCGGCTGCAGCACGGGGTCGTAGCCGAAGCCGCCCTCCCCGCGCGGCTCCCGCAGCAGTGTCCCTTCCAGCTGCCCGTACTCCACGACTTCCCGGCCGCCGTCGGGCGAGGACCCGGGCACCGCCAGCGCCGCGGCGCAGACAAACGCGGCACCGCGGTACTCATCCGGCACGTCGGCCAGCTGGGCGAGCAGCAACTGCAGGTTCGCGGCGTCGTCGCCGTGCCGGCCGGCCCAGCGGGCCGAGAAAATCCCGGGCGCGCCGCCAAGCACGTCCACGGAAAGTCCGGAGTCGTCGGCGATCGCCACGAGCCCCGTGGCCTCGGCCACGGCCCGCGCCTTCAGCAGCGAGTTCTCGGCGAAGGTCACGCCGGTCTCGGCGACGTCGGGGGCGCCGACGGCGCCGGCGTCCACCACCTGCGTGTCGACGTCGAGGCCGGGCACCTGGCCGCGCAGCAGCTCGCGGAGTTCCCGGAGCTTGCCTTTGTTGTGGGTGGCGAGGACCAGCCGCGGGGCCGGGCCGTCAGCTGCCGGCCGGCCCGCGAACGGCGTCTCCGTCACGGGGCCTCCGCCAGGGTGTCGCGCTGGATGGCGGCGAGCTGCTCGGTGCCCAGCAGCGCCAGGTCCAGCAGCTTGTTCAGCTCGTCGCGGTCGAAGGGTGCGCCCTCGGCGGTGCCCTGGACTTCCACGAACTTTCCGGAGCCGGTCACCACGACGTTCATGTCGGTCTCGGCGCGCACGTCTTCGACATAGGGCAGATCGAGCATCGGGACGCCGTCGATGATGCCGACGGACACCGCGGCGATCGTGTCGATCAGGGGCTCGGCGTTGCGGGCGATCATCTTCTTCTCCCGGGCGAACCGGATGGCGTCTGCCAGTGCCACATACGCGCCGGTGATGGCCGCGGTGCGGGTACCGCCGTCGGCCTGCAGGACATCGCAGTCCAGCACGATCGTGATCTCGCCGAGGGCCTTGGTGTCGATGATGGAGCGCAGGGAGCGGCCAATCAGCCGGGAGATCTCGTGGGTGCGGCCGCCGATTTTGCCCTTGACCGACTCGCGGTCGGAGCGGGTGTTCGTGGCCCGGGGCAGCATGGC
Organism: Arthrobacter sp. ok362; assembly: GCF_900102785.1. Classification (GTDB taxonomy): domain Bacteria; phylum Actinomycetota; class Actinomycetes; order Actinomycetales; family Micrococcaceae; genus Arthrobacter. The sequence goes on along the minus strand of NZ_FNGC01000003.1, from coordinate 352,255 downwards.
GTATTCGGCGGTGACCCAGCCGCGGCCCTCGCCCTTGAGCCAGCGTGGCACGCCTTCGGTCAGGGAGGCCGTGCACAGGACCCTGGTGTTGCCGAACTCGATCAGGGCCGAACCTTCGGCCTGCTTGGACCAGCCGCGCGTGATGCTGATCGGGCGCAGCTGATCGGGAGTACGGCCGTCGGCGCGGATGACGGGGACACTGGGAGCTTGGGAAGTCATGCCTTTAGCTTATCGACTCACCCGCCCCCGCCCGCGCCGGCGGTCAGCGTCCGCCGTGAGCGCAGCGGTCAGCGCCGGCCATCAACATAGCGCTAGACGGTGTAGTGCACACCCGCGACGGCGACGGCCACGTCCTTGCCGAAGACGTTCTTGGCCTCGGCCATGACGGTGGTTGGGGACGTCCAGACGGGGATGTGCGTCAGCAGCAGCCGGCGCGCTCCGGCGGCGACGGCCGCCTCCCCCGCCCGCTTGCCGGTCAGGTGCACGTCCTTGATCGCGTCGTCGCGGCCTTCCTCGAACGCCGCCTCGCACAGGAAAAGGTCGGCGTCGCGGGCTGCGTCCTCAAGGCCCGCGCAGGAGTCCGTGTCCCCGGAGTAGCTCAGGATGCGGGTCACGGGCGTGCCGGCCCTGGCAGGCTCGGTGACCTCCACGCGGAGGGCGTAGGCCTCCTCGACCGGATGGTTCACCGTGTAGGGCGTCACCGTGAACGGGCCGATGCTCACGGGCTTGCGCTCGGACCAGTTGCTGAAGTCGAATTCCTCGTGCATGCCCGGATCCAGGTCCAGGCCGTAGGCCGTGGCCATCCGGTCGGCCGTGGCGGCGGGCCCCCACACCGGAATCCTGCCCCGCCCCCAGCCGCCCGGCTTCCAGCGCACGGCGACGTGGAGCCCGCACAGGTCCATGCAGTGGTCCGGGTGCAGGTGCGTGAGGAAGATCGCGTCAATGTCCTCCAGGTCCGTGTAACGCTGGATGGCGCCGAGCGCCCCGCTGCCGAGGTCCAGGACGATCTTCCAGTTCCGCTCGCCGTCGTTGGCGGTCAGCAGATAGCACGACGCCGGCGATCCCGGCCCCGGGAAGGACCCGGTACAGCCCACGATGGTCAGCTTCACAGCAGTGTTCCTCCGCCCGCGGATCCGCCCACAAAGTTGGAGATCCGCGGGCGGCCCGCGGCGGCCTGGGCGGCGGCGATCATCTCCGGGGTGATCCGGGCGAGGCTGCCGGTGGGGTACTGCGCCGCGACGTGGTCCACGTGGCGGACACTGAGGACCTCGGGGCCGAGGAAGCGCCGGGCGAGGTGCTCGAACTGGGCGGCGTCACCGGTGGCAATGAAATTGTGCTCAGGAGCCGCGGCGTCAGTGCGCTCAAGGCCCCGGGAGGCCAAAGCCCGGTAGACGTCCTTGGCCGTTTCCTCGGCGCTGGAGACCAGCGTGACGTCCTCGCCCAGGACGAACGAGATCACGCCGGTGAGCAGCGGGTAGTGGGTGCAGCCGAGCACCACGGTGTCCACCCCGGCGGCCTTGAGCGGTGCCAGGTAGTCGCGGGCGACGGCCAGCAGTTCCGGTCCCGTGGTGATCCCGGCCTCCACGTACGGCACGAATGCCGGGCATGCCACTGACGTGATCGACAGGTCCGGGGCCGCGGCGAAGGTGTCCTCGTAGGCGCGCGAGCCCACCGTGGCCGAGGTCCCGATCACGCCCACCCGGCCCGTGCGGGTTGCCGCGACGGCGCGCCGCACGGCCGGCTGGATCACTTCGATGACGGGAATCCCGTACCGGGCCGTGTACCGTTCGCGGGCGTCGCGCAGCACGGCGGCGGACGCGGAGTTGCAGGCGATGGTCAGCAGCTTCACGCCGGAATCCACGAGCTCGTCCATGACGCCGAGGGCGTTTGCCCGGACTTCGGCGATGGGAAGGGGGCCGTAGGGCCCGTGCGCGGTGTCGCCGACATACAGGATGGATTCATTGGGCAGCTGGTCGATGATCGACCGGGCCACCGTGAGGCCGCCGACGCCGGAGTCGAAGACGCCAATGGGGCGTGAGCCCAGTGCTGATGCCGGTTCGGGTCCCGTGGGGCCGGTTGCGGTGCTGCTGGCTGGGGAGTCCGCAGCAGCCACTGCCGGGTCCATACTCGATGCTGAAGTCATAATTATTCGAGGATAGGACAACGCCTGCGGGGCGGCCATCACATTGTGGTGAGCAACTCGTGTCTCATGGGTCACACGCTCGCGCTCAGCGCCGGGCATCGAGCGAGTGCACCATCGCCTGGACCAGCGACTCCTGCAGCCAGGTGGTGAAGTTGTACACGAGGGCCAGGTAGCTTTCCACGTCCTCGGCCTGGGCCCAGTCCTGCATGAGGTGGACGTTGTCCGCGTCAGCGTCGTCACGGATGTCGAGGCGTTCGGCCAGCACCAGCCGGACATCGTTGAGCGCGGTGGCCCAGTGCCGGGCGTCGGCCGGGGTCAGGACGAGGTCGTCCCGGTCCAGGCTCAGGGCGGCCGCTTTCAGCGCCCCGATCTTGTTTTCGCGCAGCGACCGCTCGGTGTACCGGCGGAACTCAAGGGAGGCGTCGTCGTCGTTCTTCATCACGTTCGGCAGCAGCCGGCGCATGGCGCGGTCCGTGGGTTCGCGGGCTTCGGTGTCCAGGCCGACCAAGGCGGCCAGCGGGTCCTCGTTGGCGCGCTCCTCCGGCTCAAGCATGGAGATCACGTCGTCAAAAAGGCTGCGCAGCAGTTCCCGCTCCGCCGGCTCAAGATAGCCCCTGATGCCCTTGAGCCCGTACTTGAATGCCTTAGCCACGTTTTCCCTTGCCTTTGCCGGAACCGCCCGCGTTGCCCCCCGTGGCTTTTTCCACCGTCGCCCAGAGGCCGTAGCCATGCATGGCGACGGCGTGCTGCTCCACCTGTTCCTTGCTGCCGTGCGCCACGATCGAGCGGCCCTTCTTATGGACCTCCATCATGAGCTTGTTGGCTTTGGCCTCCGAGTAGCCGAAATAGCTGCGGAACACGTAGCTCACGTAGCTCATCAGGTTCACGGGATCGTTCCAGATCACGAGGTTCCACGGGATGTCCGGGGCGGTCAGCACGTCGCCGGACGTCACTGTTCCGGTCTGGGTGCTCTCCCGTGTGTCGGGGCCGAGCGCAACGCTGAGAGTCATCTGTCCATTCTATGGGGATGCACACTAGAGTGAATTTGTGAGTACCTCCGCTGGCTGGGACCGTCCCCGCACGTCCCTGTACACCGACCATTACGAGCTGACCATGCTGCAGGGTGCTCTGCAGTCCGGCGCGGCCCACCGGAAATCGGTCTTCGAGGCCTTTGCCCGGAGGCTGCCGGACGGGCGCCGCTACGGGATCGTGGCAGGCACCGGCCGCCTGCTGGAGGGGATCGCGAACTTCCGCTTCGGCGAGCCGGAACTGGACTACCTGCGCCGGACCAAGGTGGTCAACGACCAGACCCTGGAGTACCTGGCCGATTACAGCTTTTCCGGCGATATCTGGGGCTACCCGGAGGGTGAGGCGTACTTCCCGAACTCCCCCGTGCTGATCGTGGAGTCCACGTTCGCCGAGGCCTGCATCCTTGAGACGTACCTGCTCTCCGTGCTCAACCACGACTGCGCGATCGCCTCGGCCGCCTCCCGGATGATCTCCGCGGCCGGAACCCGCCCGTGCATCGAGATGGGGTCACGCCGGACGCACGAGGAAGCGGCGGCCGCCGCGGCCCGGGCCGCCGTCATTGCCGGGTTCGACAGCACCTCCAATCTGGAGGCCGGATTGCGCTACGGGCTGAAGACGGTGGGCACGGCCGCCCATTCCTTCACCCTCCTCCATGACACCGAGCGTGAGGCCTTCGAGGCCCAGATTGCCGCCTTCGGGCCGGACACTTCCCTCCTGGTAGACACGTACGACGTCGAAACGGCCGTCCGCACCGCCGTCGACCTCGCCGGGGACAAGCTGGGCGCCGTCCGGCTGGACTCCGGCGACCTCGTGGCCCAAGCCCAGTGGGTCCGGCAGCTGCTCGACGAGCTCGGCAACGACCACACGAAGATCGTGGTGACCTCAGACCTCGACGAATTCGCCATCGCGGCGCTGGCGTCCGCTCCGGTGGACTCCTACGGCGTGGGTACCTCGCTCGTGACCGGATCCGGGGCACCGACGGCGAGCATGGTCTACAAGCTCGTCAGCCGCAGCGACGACACCGGCGATTTCATCTCCGTCGCCAAAGCCGCCAAGAACAAAGCCAGCAAGGGCGGCCGGAAGTACGCCCTGCGCAAGCTCAACGAGCGTGGGACCGCCACGGCGGAAATCGTCGGCGTCGGCCACCACCCGGAAGACGACGGCAACGACCGGCCGCTGCTGGAGCAGTTCGTCAAGAACGGCGAGCTCCTGCCCGGGTGGACCGGCCCCGAGGGGGTCCAGCGCGCGCGCCGGCGCCACGCGGAGACCATGCGGGAGCTTCCCGCGGTGGTCAACCGGCTGCAGCGCGGCGAGGCGGCCATCCCCACCATCTACGAGGAGGACTAAATGTCCCGCGCCCTGATCATCGTTGATGTCCAAAATGATTTCTGTGAGGGAGGTGCCCTGCCCGTCGCGGGCGGGGCGAACCTCGCCGGGGAGATCAGCGAGTACGTTGACGCACACCACGGCCAGTTTGACCATGTCGTGGCCACCCAGGACTGGCACATCGATCCCGGGTCGCATTTCTCGGAGGAGCCCGATCTCGTAGACAGCTGGCCGCCGCACTGCGTGGCGGGCACCCGCGGGGCCGAACTGCATCCCGATCTCGATCCCGAACACATCCAGGCGTACTTCCGCAAAGGCCAGTTCGCCGCCGCGTACTCCGGCTTCGAAGGGCTCCTGGCCCCTGAAGACGACGTCCCCACCGGGGACCGCAAGCCCGGCGCCATGCCCGTATCCGGCACCGACGACGGCGCCGCCGGGAGCCCTTTCGCCGCTGACGAGGACGCGATCGGACTGGACGACTGGCTGCAGAGCCACGACGTCGAGGACATCGTGGTGGTGGGGATCGCCACGGACTACTGCGTCAAGGCGACCGCCCTCGATGCCGTCCAGGCCGGCTACTCCGTCACAGTGCTGCGCGGTTTGACGGCCGGAATCGCCGAAGACCTGGACGACGCCGTGGCCGAGATGGAGCTCGGCGGCGTCGATGTCCTCTGAGCGCCAACGCCCGCGCCCGGGGAGCCGGGCGGGCCTTAACGGCTGGCGGGAAAAGGCCGCCGCCGCAGTAGACTCGAAATCTACCCCTATAGTCAGACCCGTAGAACCCCGGAGTACACCATGAAGAAGACCCTGACCGTTCTGATTGCCGCCGGAGCGCTGCTCGGCGCGGCCGGCTGCTCGGCCACGCCGCAGCTGACCAACCAAGAAACCTGCGCCCGGGTCAAGACCGTGGTCTCCGCCCAGTCGGCCACGTCGGACAAGGCCGGCATGACCAGGGTCGCCAACCAGCTGCGGCCCATCAAGGCGGCAGCCTCCGAGGACCTGCGGGCTCCGCTGCAGACCATCATTGAATACTTTGACGAGTCGGCCAAGCCCGCCCCGGACACCGCCAAGCTCGAGGACATGAAGGCCGACTACACCGCGGCAGGCCAGACCTACGGCCAGGTCTGCGGCAGCGGCCAGTAACCGAAGCGCGCCGCAGAGCCGAGTAAACAGTGGAGGGACCAGGCCATCGGCCTGGTCCCTCCACTTTTGCCCTTGCTTTTGCCTCTGCTCTTTGCCTCTGCTTGTCCGAGGCTACTTCCGGCCGATGAACCAGTCCTGGAGCTTCCGCAGACGGGTCTGCAGCTGCTCCTCATTGGCCTGCGCGACGGCCGGGCCGCCGCAGACGGTGCGGAGTTTGGTGTGGATGACGCCGTGCGGGGTTCCGGTGCGGGCTGACCAGGCCGCGACGTTCTTGGCCAGCTCAGTGCGCAGGTCCATGAGCATCCGGTGGTCCGGCACGGCGGGGGCCGCCGCGGGCACGGCGTCCGCCTGCGGGGAGCGCTTGTTCTTCCGGTTCAGTTGTTCGTGCTGGCGCTGGCGCAACAGCGTGCCGACCTGTTCAGCGTCCAGCAGACCGGGGATTCCGAGGAAGTCGAGCTCGTCCTCCGAGCCCACCTCGCCGCCGGTGCCGAACTCGCCGCCGTCGAAGAGGACGCGGTCAAAGGACGCCTGGGAGTCGAGGGCCTCGAATTTGCCCTTCATCAGGGAGTCGGAGGCCTTCTCCTCGCGGTTCGCCTCGTCCATGAGCGAGTCCTCAGGATTGAAGAGGCCGTCGCTGTCTTCCTTCTCCGGGCGGTCCAGCGCGTGGTCGCGCTCGGCCTCCATCGAGTTGGCCAGCGCCATCAGCTGCGGCACCGAGGGCAGGAAGACCGACGCCGTCTCGCCGCGCTTGCGGGCACGCACAAAGCGCCCCACGGCCTGGGCGAAGAACAGCGGAGTCGAGGTCGAGGTGGCATAGACGCCGACGGACAGCCGCGGAACGTCCACGCCTTCGGAGACCATCCGGACGGCCACCATCCAGCGCTTCTCGCTGGCGGTGAATTCCTCGATCTTGCTGGAGGCCTTGGCATCGTCGGAGAGGATGACGGTGGGTGATTCGCCGGTGATCTTCTTCAGCTGGCCGGCGTACGCGCGGGCGTCCTCGTGGTCGGTGGCAATGACCAGGCCCCCGGCATCCGGGACGCTGCGCCGGACTTCGCTGAGGCGTTTGTCCGCGCCGGCAAGGACGGCGGGGATCCATTCGCCGGCCGGGTTCAGCGCGGTGCGCCAGGCCTGGGAGGTGATGTCCTTCGTGACGGCCGACTCTCCGAGCGAGGCCGCCATTTCGTCCCCGGCGCTCGTGCGCCAGCGCATTTGGCCGGAGTACGCCATGAACATGACCGGGCGGACCACATGGTCGCGCAGGGCCTTGCCGTAGCCGTAGGTGTAGTCGGCCTTGGAGCGCCGGATCCCGTCGCGGTCCTCGGCATACTCCACGAACGGGATGGGCGAGGTATCGGAGCGGAACGGGGTACCGGTCAGGGACAGCCGGCGGGCGGCGGGATCGAACGCCTCGCGGAGGCCGTCGCCCCAGGACAGTGCCTCGCCGCCGTGGTGGATTTCGTCCAGGATCACCAGCGTGCGGGCGGCTTCGGTCTTGGCCCGGTGCAGCATGGGCTTGCTGGCCACCTGGGCGTAGGTCACCGCGACGCCGATGAACCCGCGGCCGTGCTGGCCGTCGGCGTTCTTGAAGTTCGGGTCAATCGCGATGCCCACCCGGGCCGCGGCGTCGGCCCACTGGCGCTTCAGGTGGTCGGTGGGCGCCACGATGGTCACGCGGTTCACCACACCGGATTCGATGAGCATGGATGCCACGCGCAGGGCGAACGTGGTCTTACCTGCGCCTGGGGTTGCGACAGCAAGGAAATCCTTGGGATGGATGCTGAAGTAGCTGTCCAGCGCCTCCTGCTGCCAGGCGCGCAGCTTGGGGGCGGTGCCCCAGGCAGCCCGCTCGGGATAGGCGGGGGGAAGCGTGGGTCCGCCGAAAAGTGTCTCTGTCATTGAGGCGCCCTCCACCCGCGCATGGCTGCAGCCGACGGAGAAACCCAATTAAGCACAAAAACACCAATCTTTTTTGGATGGACCCGGCGGAACCCCGCACAGGGCAGTACCCGGACAGCATGGACCGGCAGGCAGGACAGCAGGGAACCGGAAAAGGAACAGAAAACCGGGGCGCACCGGCGCGCCGCCATAGAGAAACGCCGTCAGGGACGGCTAACGGATCCTGATTGATCCGTTAATTGCCGTTACTTGTCGCCGGAGCCCTTGCCGCCGTCGTTCCCGGGGCGCAGGCCGTCGTAGACTTCCTTGCATTCAGGGCAGACGGGGAACTTCTGCGGATCCCGGCCCGGTGTCCAGACCTTGCCGCAGAGCGCGATGACAGGGTCACCGGTCAGCGCGGATTCCATGATCTTTTCCTTGCGCACGTAGTGCGAGAAGCGCTCCCGGTCACCGGGCTCAACTTCCTGGCGCAGTTCCTCGCGCTCGATCGTGGCCGTAGACGTACCGGCTCCGGAGAGCTCGCGCATCGGATCGTTTTCGAGAGGATCGGTCATGCTAGTCATGACACCCATCTTAGCCGTTGGAAGTCCGCCGCCGGACCTGCGGGATGCCGGCGCCGGAGCCTAAAGCCCCTGCCAGGCAGGTTTGTGGTCATAGCTGTGGCGGTAGTAGTCCGCCAGCCGCAGCGACGACGCCGCCGCCTCGTCCACGAGGACGGTGGCGTGCGGGTGCAACTGCAGCACGGAGGCCGCACAGATGGCGGCGACGGGGCCCTCGGCGAGATCCCGGACGGCCTGGGCTTTTTGGGCACCGGTGGCGACCAGGATGACGTGACGGGCATCCAGGATTGTGCCCAGGCCCTGGGTCAGGACGTGGTGCGGCACGGCGGCCAGGCTGCCGAAAAACCGTGCGTTGTCCCGGCGTGTCTGCTCGATCAGAGTCTTGATCCGGGTCCGGGACGCCAGCGACGAGCCTGGTTCATTGAATCCGACGTGACCGTCCGTTCCGACGCCAAGGAACTGCAGGTCCACTCCCCCGGCATCGCGGATGGCGTCTTCATACCCCTGGCAGGCTGCCAGGATGTCCGCCGCGGCGCCGTCGGGCACATGGACGTTGGCCGGGCTGATGTTCACGCGTGCGGTGAATTCGCGCGCGATCACTTCGCGGTAGGACTCCGGGTGGCCGGCTGGCAGGCCCACGTACTCGTCCAGGGCGAAGGCGCGGGCCTGGCTGAAGTCCAGGCCGTCGCGCTCGTGCCGCAGGGCCAGCTCGCCGTAGATCGGCAGCGGCGAGGAGCCGGCCGCCAGGCCCAGCACGGCGTCGGGCTTGCGGCGAAGAAGGGCCTCCACCGCATCCGCCGCAAGCGACGCGATCTGCTTGCTGCCGGGAAGGATGACAACTTCCATGATCCTGCCTTTGCCGGGTGATCGAGTCTGCGCACTCCCAGCATGCACCCGTCAGCGGTTGACGGCCAGTTGTGCCAGCAGCTCCGGCCCCCGCCGGTCCAGCCACGCACCGCCGGCCCGGACGCCTGTGGCGAAAAGCGCGAGGCCCAGCACGGGTCCGAGGACCAGCGTGATCCAGCCCGGCACGGTGCTGCCGGTGATGAACTGCGCGGCCACAAGCGCCACTTCAGGCGCCACGAGGATCATGAGCACGGCCATGCCGCCGAACTGCACGGCGAGGGTCTGGGCCACGTTGCCCGGCGGTTTCTTGAACGGGCTGTCTCCCGGCAGCGGGACGCTCACGGTGTAGCGCGCCGAGATCACCGAGGCCAGGCCCAGGCCGGTGAAGAGGACGCCGAGCGAGAGGCCAAGGACCGCGGGCAGCTTGTCCCAGTCACCGGTGAAGAAGAACGGCCCCACGCTGAAGATGAGCACCACGGGCAGCGCGAAGCTCAGGCACGCCAGTGCCCGGCCGAGCCGGTCGTCGGCACCGCGCACCCCGGTGGCCACGTGCAGGGCGAACGCGGTGCTGTCATAGGAGACGTCGGTGGAGATGGACCAGGCCAGGAGGAAGGCCGTCAGCGGCCCCACAAACTGGAACGGGCCATAGAAGCCGCTTTGGCTGCCTTGGAAGAGCATCAGCACGGGCAGGAGCGGAACGACCACGAGCGCCCCGGCGTAGCGGGGGTCCCGCAGCCAGTAGTACAGGGACCTCGCGGCGACGGCGGCGGCCGGCGTCGCCGGGAGCAACCTGAACAGGCCCGCGCCACCGGTCCGCCGCTTGGACGTCCCGGCGTAGGGCGGCGTCACCAGGGCACGCTGCAGCAGGACTTTCCACGCCAAGGCCAGGGCCGCCAGTGTGGCCACGGCGATGAGGAATTTCGCGGCCGCAGCCGCGTAATTGCCGGCGGCGAGCTCGCCGCCGAGCGCGAAGGCCGCCCCGGCCGGCGTCCAGGACAGTGTCCGGGCCAGGCCGGCCAGGAAATCGCCCGAACCCGCGATTCCCCTGGCGATGCCCGCCACGATGGGGCCGGTGAGCACGAGCGGGATGAGGAAGGCGACGGCGCTGATGTCCTTGAAGCGCCGGGAGCTTGCCAGGCCGGCCGTGGCCGTGGTCACGACCTTGGAGAGAACGACGCAGCTCAGCACGCCCAGCGCGGCACCCACCAGGGCGCCGGCCGCGGCCGGCAGGCTGCGGGACCAGGTGCCCACCGTGGCGAGCGCAACGAGCGAGGTTGCGAGTCCCGGTATGCCGATCAGCCCGCCCAGCGCCAGCCCTGCCAGCAGCTGCGGCATGGGCACGGCGAAGGTGGTGAAGCGGGCAGGGTCCAGGGTCATGTCGGCGGCGGAGACCGCGACGGGGATGATGGCCCAGCCCAGGAGTGCCGCTGCGCCGCCCAGGACCACGACGGTCTGGGCGAGTTCGATCTCCTGGCCGCGCAGGACGAACAGCCCGGCCGCGCAAACACCGACGATTCCCAGGGCATACAGGGTGCCGATCCCGAGGCCAATGAGCTGCCAGGGGCTGCGCCGGACGCTGTTGCGCAGCAAGGTCAGCTTGAGCCTTAGAAGGTGCGCAACCATTCCAGCCCTTCCGTGTGGTTCCGGCCGCCCACGAGCTGCACGAAGCGGTCCTCGAGGCTGGCCCCGGCGCGGACTTCCTCCACGGTGCCGGCGGCGAGGACCCGGCCGCCGGCGACGACGGCCACGTGGTCGCACATGCGCTGGACCAGGTCCATGACGTGGCTGGAGACGATGACCGTTCCGCCCGAGGCAACGTAGCGGTCCAGGATGTCGCGGATGTTCGCCGCGGAGATGGGATCCACCGATTCGAACGGCTCGTCGAGGACCAGGAGCCGCGGTGCGTGGATCAGCGCAGAGGCCAGCGCGATCTTCTTGGTCATGCCGGCGGAGTAGTCCACCACCAGTGTGCCGGCATCGTTGCCCAGGTCCAGCGCTGCGAGCAGTTCCGCCACCCGCGACGCCACCATCTCCCGGTCCATCCCGCGCAGCAGGCCGGCGTAGCTCACCAGCTGCTCGCCGCTCAGGCGGTCGAACAGCCGGACGCCGTCGGGCAGGATCCCCATCAGCTTCTTGGCCTCCAGCGGATGCTGCCAGACGTCGACGCCGTGGACCAGCGCGGTCCCGAAATCGGGGCGCAGCAGGCCCGTCGCCATGGACAGCGTGGTGGTCTTGCCGGCGCCGTTGGGGCCGACCACACCGTAGAAGGAACCGGCCGGAACGTCCAGGCTGATGCCGTCGACGGCGATTTTGTCCCCGAAACGCTTGGCAAGGCCGAGCAGGGACAGGGCGGGAACCGGCGGCGAAGTCGGGCCAGGGGGCACCGGGGGCTGGAAAGTCATGACGCCAGACTAACCGTCCCCCGGCGCGAAAAGGGTCGTCCGCAAGGCGTAAGTTTTCACCCGCAGGAACCGGCCCCGCGACCGGGCGTTCTAGAACAAATGCCGAGGTATGGCGCGCTCGTACTGCGGCGGCCAAGCAAGGTCATGGCCGAGCTCGAACGCGGCCCGCAGCCACCAGTGCGGGTCCCGCAGCGCGGCACGGGCTATGAACACGCCGTCGGCCTGGCCGGTGGCCACCGCGTGCTCGGCCTGCCCGGCGGACGTCAAGAGTCCCACGGTGCCGGTCCTGACTCCGGCCTCGCGCCGGATCCGGGCGGAGAACCCGGTCTGGTAGCCGGGGCCCACGGGAATCTCTTGGTAGGCAACGGCCCCGCCGCTGGAAACGTCCACCAGGTCCACCCCGCGCTCCGCGGCGGCGCCGGCCATCCGGACCGAGGCCTCGGCGTCGATCCCGCCCGGCGCCCAGTCCGAGGCCGAGATCCGCAGCAACAAGGGCATGGACTCCGGGATGACCGCGCGGACGGCGTCCACCACGGCAAGCGTCAGCCTGTTCCGGCCCGTCTCGTCGCCGCCCCAGCGGTCTGTGCGGTCGTTGACCAGTGGGCTCTGGAACTGGTGCAGCAGGTAGCCGTGGGCGCCATGGATTTCGATCGTGTCGAACCCGGCGTCTACGGCCCGCACGGCGGCGGCGGCGAAGTCGGCGATCACGCCGTCGACCTGCGCTTCAGTCATGGCCGACGGCGGCGCGTAATCGTCGAACGCGCCGGTGCCGGGACCCACGGTGTCCCAGCCGCCCTCGGACGCCGGCACGCTGCCCTTCCTGCCGGAGAACGGCCAGTAGGAGGACGCCTTCCGGCCGGCATGCGCCAGCTGCGTGCCGATCTTGGTCTCCGCGGTGCCGTGGCGGTGCACGAAGGAGGTGATGCGTTCCCAGGCCGCGGCCTGGTCGTCGTTGTAGAGGCCGGCGTCGCGGGGGCTGATTCTGCCCGCGGCGTTCACGGAGTTGGCCTCGGTGAGGATCAGGGCAGCTCCCCCGGTGGCAAAGGAGCCCAGGTGCATGAGGTGCCAGTCGGTGGGCACGCCCTCACCAGTCCCGGGCTCGCAGCTGTACTGGCACATCGGGGATACCCAGCCGCGGTGCTGCAGCCGCAGGGACCTCAGGTCCAGCGGCGCGAAGAGTGCCGATCCCACTAGAACAGCACCCGGGCCAGTCCCTGGCGGGCCTTGGCGACACGCTCGTCACCGGCGCCGACGACGTCGAAGAGTTCCAGCAGCCGGACCCGGGCAGTTTCCCGTTCCGGGCCGAAGTTCCGGCCAATGAACGTCACGATCCGGCCGAGGCCGTCCTCGATGTGGCCGCCGGCGATGTCCAGGTCGGCCACGCCGAGCTGGGCTTCGAGGTTGTCCGGCTCGTCGGCGGCGAGCCGGCGGAGGGCATCTGCCTCGGGCCCCGAGAAGGACTGCAGGCGCTCCATGAGTTCCACCTGCGCCAGGCCGGCCTTGGCCTCTGCGTCCGCGGGCATCTCGTTCAGGGCCTGCCGGTAGGCGGCGGCCGCGGCCGCGTAGTCGCCGGCCTCGATCGCGTCGAACGCCGCCTGATGCAGGGGCGGCAGCGGCGGAGCCTCCGGTTCCCCGGTACCGGGACCGCCGGCGCCAATCCGTCCGGTCACGCCGTTAGCGGCCGCGACCTTGAGGAGTTCGTCGAACAGGCTGCGTACCTGCTGTTCGTCCGCGCCGCCCTGGAAGAGCGGAACGGGCTGGCCCTTGACGACGGCGACGGCGGTCGGCACGGCCTGGACCTGGAAGGCCTGGGCAAGTTCCGGGAAGACGTCGATGTCCGCGGCCCCGAGGACCAGCCGGCCGTCGTAGCTCTCAACGATGCCTTCGAGGACCTCCACCAGCTGGTCGGAGCCCGGTGAGTAGGAGGCCCAGAGCGCGATCACCACGGGCACCTGGGCCGAGAGCTGCACGAGATCCTGGAAGTTGCCCTCGGTCACGTCCACGCGCAGCGGCCGGCCGGCGTGGTCGGCGCCGCCGGCTGCCGGTGCGGGGGCTGCGGCAGAACCGGCCGGGCCGGGGGCCGCAGGACCCGGACCCGCAGGTCCGGGCGCGGCCGGTGCCGGCCGCTGTTTCAAGGCGGAAAGGTCGACGGCGCCGCGCAGGTTCAGCGGGCTGGCGGCAACTGGCGGGACCGGGCGGGAAGCTGGCGTAGTCATAGCTCCACTCTAGCCATTGAAGTCCCGCCCGGCGCCACCGTCCCCGCCGGCGAAGGCTACTTGAAACTCGCCCCGACCAGGCCCCGGGTGGCGGCCACGAGCTTCATCGGATCCTTGGAACCGGCCGGCGGAACATAGACAGCCACCGACTCGGCGAACTTCAGCACCATGCCGGTGCTGGTCTCCTTGCCGCCGGCCAGGGCGGCCGCGTCATCGCCGATCGTGAGCTTGTCTCCCTCGGCCTTCGGAGTCCCGTCGAAGGAGAAGTTCAGGCGTCCCAGGACCAGTGCCCCGCCGTCGGCGGTACGGAACACGACAGTGTTCTCGGGGGCCACCTTGTGCGTGAAGGCGAAGGTGCCGTTGACGCCTGATTTGACGACGTCGGTCTGGTAGGCGAGGGTGTCCGCGATGTACGGGGAGGACTGGCCCTCGACGAGCTTGTCCTTGAAGGCGGAGTTGGCCGTGGTCAGGCGGTCACCGAGCCCGGCGAGGGCTTCGTCGCCGCTGTACAGGAGTCCGGACTTGTCCGCGGACGCCATCGTCTCCGTGCCGGCCCGCCCGATCGCCGGGAAGGTGGCACCGGGCTGCAGCGGCGTGCTGCTGACCAGCTTGTAGTTCTCCCGCGGGGAGGCCTGGGTCAGGGTCAGCAGTTGCGGGACGACATTGCCCTGGCCCTGCGTGACGGCCATGACCGAGCGGGGCCAGCTGCGCTTGTTGGTGACTACCGTGGTCAGCAGCTTCATGGAACGGACAGGCATGCGGGACTCGTAGGAGCCGACCCGCGAGCGGATCTTGTAGTTCTGCGTGCGCACCTCGAGCTCGGACTTAGCCACGCGCGGCGCCAGCTTTGCGGCGTCCTTGGCGGCATCTCCTGCATCGACAGCGCCGGCAACCTGCTCCAGGACTCGGCGGAACTGGGCGTCCAGCAGCACCGGCGCATCGCCGGCCTGGTCCTCTTTGGGACTGCCCGGGGCTGCGTTGCTGGAGGCCGGGGCAGTGGCGGCCGGGGCACTGGACACGGAGGCACTGGGCGACGGCGCGGGTGTCTGGCTGGCCTGGGCGGCCACCGATGTTCCGCCGACGGCGGTGGCCGTCAGCAGGGCCACCGCGATGCCGGAACGGCGCGCCGTGCCGGAGCCCTTCTTCTGCTCGGGCGCTGCCTTCTCCGGCAGTGATTTCTCCGGCAGTGATTCCTCCGGGGTGGCCGGCTGCGGTGCCGTGTCGGGTGCTGCGGTGTCGGGTGCTGCGGTGTCGGGTGCTGAAGGCTGCAGCGTGCTTGCCGTCGAACCCTGTCCCCCGCGGCGTGCCGCGGCCTTGGCCTGCGCGCGGCGGGCGAACATGCTGCCGCCCCCGCCGCCGGTCCGGTTGCCTGACCGGTTGCCTGGCGTCGGCTTGAGGACCAGCAGCGCCGCGCCGGCGATGATCAGCAGGCCGCCGAGCACCATGAACGGAATAGCCCAGGGCGTGGAGGTGTCGTTCGGGAACGTCATCGTGATGGAGCTCGGTGCGGGCTTGGTGCCGTCCGCCGCGAGGAGGAGGGACCAGTCGCCGTCGGCCGGCGCGTTCCACGAGTAGTTCATTTCACCGCTGGCGTTCTCGGTACTGACCCAAAGGTCCGATCCGGCGGGCGAGGGTGCGGTGGCGTCGCCGTCGGTGTGCGCCAGCTGCAAGGCCTTGCCGTCCTCCGAGAGGCCGGCGACAGTGTTGTGTGCCGTCTTGCCCACCCAGGCGTCGACGTCGTCCGGCCGCCCGGCGGCCAGCACGAAGGCACCCTCACCCTTGACTTGGATGTTCACGGTCCCGGGGTGCAGCGCCCTCAGCTTCGCGTCGAAGACGGTCAGCGGCGCGGCAGTACCCGTCGGAGCGGTGGCTGTGATCGTCTCCGGGGGAGCCCAAAACGTCTTCTGGCCAATTCCGGCCAGCAGTGTCAGGAGGCCGAGCAGCACCAGGGCGACTGCAGTCTTGAAACGCAAAATACTACCAATCATCAGCGGACAGTTAGCTTCAATAGTAACCATTTTGTTACCCGCGAGTCAGATCGGCGGCCCGGCCCACCCCCGCCCGCGGCTTCCGGGCCGGGTCCCCACCCTTGAGCTGACAAGGCTGCTGATAGTGTTTGCGGTGATCATCACACCCGCGCCGCCTCTGTGGCGCCGCACAGAAATAAGGGCATTCAACGCAGTGACTGAACATACGGATTCGTCCTCCGCCGGACAAGAAGAAGCCCAGGAATCCGGCAGCCAGGAACGCGGCCCCGAGGAAACGCTCGCCAGCCCCCGGCCCATAACCTCCCGCCCCCGGATTGCCGCGGCGAATGTCTTTTTGTCCGCGGCCCGGCGCCTGCGTCAGCCCCTGCCGGGAGCCCAGCCGCGAATCCGTTTCGAGATGCCGCCGGAGCATGAGGCCGAGGCCGGGTCAGAGGCCCCCTTCGGCAGTCCCGGTCCCCGGATGTCGGCCCAGCACCCCCTCTATGTGGGCTTCATGGGCACGGTGGGCGTCGGCGTCGCGCTCCTGGTCTACTGGATCGGTTCGAATACGACGCAGCTGCTCTTGTGGATCATCACGGCGCTCTTCATCACCCTGGGGCTGGACCCGGTGGTGCGCTGGCTCGAACACAGGAATGTCCCCCGGGCCGCCGGCATCCTCCTCTCCGTATCCGCCCTGGCAGTGGCAGTAGCCGCATTCTTCGCCACCCTGATCCCCACGATCGTGCAGCAGGTGACGCAAATCGTGCAGCAGGCGCCCAAGTGGGTCCAGGAGTTCATTGACTCGGAATTCTTCCGGAGCATTGACAGCCAGTTCGGCATCCGGGACCGCATCAGCCAGGAGCTGGAGAAGTTCGTCAACAACCCCGAGGCCATGGGCGGCATCTTCGGCGGTGTTGTCGGCTTCGGCTCCACCGTGGCAAACGGGCTGTTTGGCGCGCTGATCGTGCTGGTCCTGAGCCTGTACTTCCTCGCCGCACTTCCCGCCATGAAGAAGTGGGGCTACCGGCTCGCCCCGCGCTCGCGCCGGCCCCGGGTTCAAGCCCTGTCCGAGGAAATCACCGGGTCGGTGGGCAACTACGTGATCGGCCAGGCCGCCGTGGCACTGCTGAACGCCACCTTCGCCTTCATCGTGATGTCGATCATCGGAGTGCCGTTCGGCACGCTGCTGGCGTTCGTGGTGGCCCTGCTGGCGTTCATCCCGCTTGTGGGCGGCATGATTGCCGGGTTCCTGGTGACGATCGTTGCACTGACCGCCGGCTGGCAGACGGCGCTTGTCTTTGCCATCTGCTATTTCTCCTACCTCCAGTTCGAGGCGTACTTCATCTCACCGCGGATCATGCAGAAGGCCGTGGCGGTGCCCGGGGCCGTCGCCGTGATCTCGGTGATCGCCGGCGGCAGCCTGCTCGGCGTGCTCGGCGCCCTGATCGCCATCCCCACGGCTGCGGCGATCCTGCTGCTGGTCAAGGAAATCTTCATCGCCCGCCAGGACAGCCGCTGACCGGTTTTTCCCTTTCCGGGGCGGTGTTGCTCAGGCGTGCGCCGTGGCGACCGGCCCGTCCCATTCCGGCGGAAGCACAGTTCCGGCGCTGCCGGGGATAACCTCGTCCACGATCTCGTTGAGCACCCGTCCGGCGTACTTCTCCCCCACCCACAGGTGCTTGGCGCCGTCGACCCCAATCACCTGCGCCTGCGGTACGAGCGCGAACCTCGTGGCCGCAGCCGCCGGCTGCAGGTAGTCGTCGTGTTCGGGGACCAGCACTTTGAGCGGCTTGCCCGCTTGCGCCCACTCCTTCAGGTGCACGTCCGTGGCCCGGTGCAGCGGAGGCGAGAGCAGGACAGCCCCCTCGATCTCTGAGGCGACGGGCTCAGCGGCGCCGTACATGAGGGCAAGCTCGGTGCCGAAGGACCAGCCCACCAGCCACCGGTTCGGCAGGTCCCGGTCCACGGCGAACTGCACGGCGGCCTCGACGTCCAGACGCTCGCCGATGCCTTCCGCGAACGCTCCCCCGCTGGTCCCCCGCGGCGATGACGTGCCGCGCGTGTTGAAGCGCAGCACGGCGATTCCGGCGAGGGCCGGCAGCCGGTAGGAGGCCTTGCGGTAGACATGCGAATCCATGAAGCCGCCGTGCGTCGGCAGCGGGTGCAGCGTGATGAGTGTTGCCTTGATCTCGCCGGATTCCGGGAGGGCGAGCTCGCCCACCAGCCGGTGTCCGTCCGAGGTGCGGAGTTCGACGTTCTCGCGGTGGGCCGGAAGGACGGTGGACGCGCGGATGGCAGTTGGCGCGGACGGCTGGGTGAAGATGTACGACGCGGGATCAAAGCTCATGCTGACCAGCTTAGCGATACCGATAGCTCCGCGAGGTCCAGCAGTTGGTGTGCCAGTGGCGCCGCTCGGCGAGCCCTGCGGCGGCGCCAAAGAGGTGGTCCTCGGACCACACCACCAGGTGGGCTATCCCCGGCAGCACCGCCGTGGAGCAGCCCGGGCAGATGTACGTCTTCTCCGCACGGCTTGCGGTGATCGAGCGGACCATCCATTCGCCGTCCGGCGCGCTTTCCCGGCGGGCGAAACCTGAGCGGGCGCGCTCCAGATCAAGCTCCGGTGCCGGGCCGTGCTTGGCTCCGGGGGCTTTGCTCTTTCCGGGCGCTGCGCCCTTGCCAGAGCCTGTCTTTGCAGAACCGGCGCGGCGGGGTCGGTTGGAACGGGGCATGCCTCCATTCTGCCCCAGCCCGGCCGCCACGCATTGCGCCACCGCCGGCGCCACCGGTCGAGCCACCGCCCCGCTGCCCCGCTGCCCGCCAGCCCGGCCGCCCCGCTGCCCATCCCGGGGACTCCCGCGCAGACGGTAGAGTGGACCGGGTGCGTTTAGTCATAGCCCGCTGCTCCGTTGATTACGTCGGCCGCCTCAAAGCCCACCTCCCGCTGGCCACCAGGCTGCTGCTGGTCAAGGCCGATGGCTCGGTCCTGGTCCATTCAGACGGCGGATCCTACAAACCCCTGAACTGGATGAGCCCGCCTGCGTCCTTGCGGGTCTCCTCCCCGGATGAGGTCGACGTCGAGGTCGGCGTCGTCGAGCAGTGGACGGTCCAGTCGGCCAAGACCGATGACCGGCTCATTATCAACATCCATGAGCAGCTGCACGACACCTCCCACGAACTGGGCCAGGACCCCGGCCTGATCAAGGACGGCGTCGAGGCGGACCTCCAGCGGCTCCTGGCCGCCCAGATCGAACTGCTCGGCAATGGGTTCTCGCTGATCCGCCGCGAGTATTTCACCGCGATCGGGCCCGTGGACATCCTGGCCCGGGACGCTGACGGCGCCACCGTGGCCATTGAGCTCAAGCGGCGCGGCGACATCGACGGCGTCGAGCAGCTCACCCGGTACCTGGAACTGCTGAACCGGGACCCGCTGCTGGCTCCGGTCCGGGGAATCTTCGCCGCCCAGCAGATCAAGCCGCAGGCCAAGGTCCTCGCGAAGGACCGCGGAATTGACTGCGTGACCCTGGACTACGACGCCATGCGCGGCGTTGACGACAGCGAATCCAGGCTCTTCTAAAGCTTCCTGCGGCAGCCTTTCCGCGGCGGCGATTCGCGTTAAGCGGTTCTTTGCACAAAATTTATGCATTTCTTCCGTTCGCCCGTTGACCTGACGCAAGTGTCATGAAATTCTTATACAAGTCTTTGTGTAGGTGTTATTCATGCTCGCAAGACATGTTGCGAGCGTGAAGCTCCTGCAGCCGCGGTCCGGGAATCCGGATCCGATGCCAAAGGTTCTTCTCGCAGAGTGACCAAGTTCGGTGCGAAGTGCGCCGGACTTATTCAAGATCCACAATGAGGAGAAACAAATGGCACAGGGAACCGTCAAGTGGTTCAACGCAGAAAAGGGCTTCGGCTTCATCACCCCGGATGACTCCGATGGCGATGTCTTCGTTCACTACTCCGAGATCCAGACCGGCGGCTTCAAGACCCTCGACGAGAACCAGCGTGTTCAGTTCGAGATCGGCCAGGGCGCCAAGGGCCCCCAGGCTACCGGCGTAACGCTGGTCTAGTCTCCCGCCTGGAAGTGCTTTAGGGCTTTTCCGGCACCAAGAATGGTCCCCGGCAATTGTGCCGGGGACCATTTTTTTGTGCATTGTTGGGTGCAGTGTTGGGTGCAGTGTTTCGGGTCCGTCCCCTTTTGGGCACACCTTTTTGGTCAAGAGACATTGTTCATCCGAATTGCACGGGCCGCGCGAATGCGTTTGCAGCAGAGCCGGGATCCGCGCCAGGCGCGCCGGGCAATAACCCCCCGCACCCTGCCGGCTAACGCACCAGGGTGCGCAGCAGGCGTGCGCTCTGCCGGACGGACAACCCGGGAAGGTACGCACGGCTCAGGGCCCGGCCCATAGCGGGCAATTGCAAAGGATCCTGGTAGTAGAGGTAAAGCGTGCGGTAGTCCGGTTTAAAGCGCGACTTGAACGTGGCCAGCGAGCGGAAGCCGTAGACAGGTTCCAAGGCCCTGCCCACCACGTCCAGGATCCCCGCCAGCCCCTCCGGCCCGGCATCGCTGCCCCCGGCACCGCTGCCCCCGGCAGCGTCTCCGGAAGCGACTCGGGCAGTGTCTCCGGAAGGCTCTCCGGCAGCGTCCCCTGTTTGGGCATCCCCGGCGTCAACACGACCAGCTGCGTCGTCTCCGGCACGGTCCTTCGCCAGCGGCGAGCCGGAAAGGGAGATCACCTCGACCGTGCGCTTGAGCTCCAGCACTGCGGAGGCAATGAGGAACTCCATGACGCCGGGGAAGGCGTCTCCGCGCCGGCGCATGAAGTCCAGGGTCCAGCTCACCAGCTGTCCGTCCTCGAACACCGGCAGCCAACTCGTGACACCCTGCACCCGTCCGTCGGCGTCCACCGCCAGGCAGCACAGCACCTCGTCGTCGTCGAGCTCGTCGATGCTGCCGAGCGTGAAGCCCATTTCCGGCACGTGCTTTTGCGCCGCCCATTCCTCGGAGACCTCGCTCAGCTGGGCCCGAAGCGGGGCCGGGAATTCGCTGTAGCGCCCCCACACGGCCTGGACACCGGTTTTCGCGGCACGGTTCAAGGCCGTGCGGACGTTCTGCCATTCCTTGCCCTTGAACTCGAGTTCGCGCACGGCGAGCCTGGTTTCCTGGGCCACGGCCACCCGGCGGAACCCGCGGGCGCGGAGCATCGGCCAGAGCCCGGCGGTGCAGGAGTAGAAACACGGGATCAGGGCGTGCTCGGCGCAGTAGCGCATGAAACCCGCCGCGGTCTCCTCATGGACGGCAGCGGGTCCGAAGGGCCCCGCCAGTGTCAGGGCCACGTTGCCGTGCTGCTGATAGGCCACCCCGCCGCGACGGTCCGGCGTGAACCAGTATTTGTTCGGTTCCCAGAGCGCCATCCAGGACAGCGAGTCTCCGCCCCGGCGGATGAGGTCACGGGCAGTGTCCCGGTCCCCGGAGCCGACGTCGGTACTGTTCAGCCCGGTACCATGCAGCCGGCGGCGCAGGACCAGCCAGACCGCCGCCAGTGCCACTCCCCAGAAGATGATGCCGGCATAGGCGAACAGAAAGGACTCGACGGCGTACCGGTTCTGGAAGAGCCGGCTGTAGGCACCGGGAATGGGCAGCGGCAGGTACTGCCGGGCGAGTTCCGCCGCGAGGCCCAGCACTCCCCCGTCGCGGTCCATCCCGCCGGCCGCCAGCCAGGCCACCGCATAGGCGCCGGCGAGCCCCAGCCACGTCCCGCCAACCACAATGCCCAGCATCCGCCGGGCCCGCGGTGCCGTCTCCACCCGGAACTGCCGGCGGTTAAGCCACAGCAGCACAGCGAGCAGCAGCGGAACGGCCACGAGCGGAAGGATGTGGACGAAGCCGGAACCCATCACGGCCGTGTGCGGCCGGTTGGGGTAGTGCGGAATGCGGGCGAACAGGGCGAGGTACACGGCGGCCAGGGCTGTCACGCCCAGCTGGACGATGATGGCGATCCGCAGGGCCAGGCGGCGGCCCTGCCGCATGCCGTCCGCACAGATCAGCAGCAGGACCACCGGGACGACTGCCAGCGCGAGGCCCAGCGGACCGGCGAATCCGGCCCGGCCGGCCTCCATGCAGCTGACGTCAACCGTCCCGCCGCAGTTTTGCTCCAGCTGGCTCAGCGTGGGCAGCGGGTTCAGCACGACGTCGCGCAGCAAGGCCAGGGGCCCGGTGGGGCTGCTGACGGCGGCCGTAAGGATCGGTCCCACCGCGAAGATGGTGACCGTGAGCGCCAGCAGGTTGCGCGTTTCGCGTCCCGTGGAACGGTGGCGGTGCAGCGTCCCCCGGTCGCCCTGGATCCACCAGCCCGCGGCCAGGCCGACGAGGGCACCGGCGAGCCCCACTACCGTCTCCGGATGCCCGACGTAGAGCACCAGCAGCAGGGCCACGGACACGACGGCGGTCCGCAGCCGCCGCTGCCACAGCGTGGGCAGCAGTCCGCTGGCGGCCAGGGCTACGGCCAGGACGGCGGCGTAGGGGCCGATCAGCCGGGCACTGACCATGAGGCCGAGCCAGCCGTCGCCGATATACCGGGCCAACTGGGTGATCAGCAGGAACACGGTCACAGCCGCGAACTGGCCCGCAAAGAAGAACACGGCCGTCCGCCGCGTCCCCAGATGCCGTTCAGCCAGGCCCAGGAGCACGAGGATCATCAGCGATGCGGCGAGGTAGGCCAGCAGATTGGTGGCGAAGAACAGTGAGGTGAACAGGGTCCACCAGTGACCCGCCCTCAGCCCCGGCGCGTTGACGGAGGCGATGGGCAGCAGGGCGCTCGGCGGCCCGGACAGGAAGCTGCCCGTGACGGCACCGACGATCAGGAAGGTCGCGAGGACCGCCAGAGTGAACGGTACGGCACGGAAGTGCGCCAGTGTCCGGCGCATGCCCTGCCGCCAGACGCCCAGCAACGGCGGGCCCCCCGGCCCCGGCCCCGCCGAGGTCCGTGCGCTGCCGGTGTTGGCCTGGCTCATGGGGAGATCCCCCAGCGCCGGGCCAGGAAGTCCAGCCCGCCGGGCAGGCCGTTGGATGCCGTGTCCCAGGAGTGCCCCGCGTGGGCGATCCGGTGTGTTTCGACTGTGAACCCGGCGCGGCGCGCCGCCTCGGAGAGTACGTCCATGTTGCCGATGAATTTCGGGTCACGGTCTCCGGCGGCGAAGTACACACCGTGGCCGTCGAAGTGGTTTTCCGCCATGACGCGGAGCGGGGTCAGCCGGTCGAAGGCCGCAGCGTCGGCGCCGAAGGATGCTTCGATGGTCCTGGCGCGCTCCTTCGCGAGGGCCGGCTCATCCTCGCTGGAGAAGGCCAGCGCCGCGCTGTAAACGTCGGGATGCCTCGTCACCATCTGCATGGCGCACGTGCCGCCGAACGAGAAGCCGCCCGCGGCCCACTTCCGCGGGTTCGGGTCGACATCGAGCGTGCGGTTGATCCAGTCCGGTACGTCGCGCGCCAGGAAAGTGTCCGCCTGGGCAATCCGGCTGTCCTGGCACAGCGTGTTTCCCGACGGCGAGCCATTGGGATCGACCACCACCGCCACGGGCGCCACCCCGGCGTGCTGCGCGGCGAAGCCGTCCAGCCGGCTCTGGAGCGCGCCGCCGGTCAACCAGTCGGCGGGACTGCCCGGCTGGCCGGAAAAGAGGACCAGCACCGGCAGCGCAGGCCGCGGGGAGCTCTGGTAGGCCGGCGGGAGGTAGACGTAGGCGTCCCGGCTCTGGAAGCCGGAGACCGTGCCGGGGATGACCGCCTTGCGGATGACGCCGTCGGGAAGGTCGGCGGGTGCCTGCCAGCGGGCGAGCCCGGTGGCGGCCGGGCCGCCGGCCGCGCGCGTCAGGCCAGCCTCGAGCGGCTGGATCCTGCTCACTGCCGTTCCAGTGAGATCGCCGGCGGTGCGGTTCAGGCCGAAGTAGATGTTGATCTGGACGGCGGAAAGCGCGAGGACGGCCAGGAAGGCGGCCGTGGCTGCAGCGCTTGAGCGCCAACGTTTGGTGCGGCTGCGGCCGCGGCCCCAGAGACCGAACAGACGCATGAGCCACAGGAGCAGGGCGCCGACGGCGGCAAGGGACCAAGCGAGGTTCTCGCCTGGCAGTTCGTCTGGGAGGACCGTGATCGCGTAGATCAGGAACCAGTGCACGGCCGCGACGAGAGCCGCGGCGAGCAGGATCACGGCAGCCACGACGACGGCCGCACTGGCCAGGCCACGCCTGATTTGCCGAAAAGCGGGGTCCCGAAATCCCGTGTGCCGGAGTCCGGCGTGCCAGAGCAGGTACGCCAGGCCCGCCGCACCGGCGGCCCAGGCGAGCCACACCACCGGGCCGTCGACCAGGCGGAGGCCGTCAAGGGAGTCCACCGGGGCTAGCGCCAGGTGCCGACGCCGATGACCGGTCCGGCCTCAAGCCAGGATGACAACCCTGTGTAGGCATCGAAGCGCATCGCGAGAAGGACCTGCTGGCCCTCGTAGCGGAGCTCCACGATTACAGCGTCGGGCTGGACCTTGAGGAGCTCGGATTCGGTAGGCTTGCGCCGGCCAAGCAGCTCCAGCGAGCTGCGCCGGAAGGTGTGTTTGGGACGGACACTGAGTGAGACGAGGCGGAACCACTCGAGGTCGTTGTCCTGATAACGACAAACCCCCATCTGCCAGCTTTTTCCAGCCGTGCAGATGGAGGCGTCCACCGTGCCGAGGGCGCGCCGCAGGTTGAAGCGGCGCACCCCCATGAGGCACAGTGCAAATACCAGCAACGCAAACGCAGTTGCCAGGACGATGAACGGCAAACCAATACTGTTCATCAAGGTCGTGCTAGCGGATCCCCGCAGTGGCCGCTTCGCCCATTTGGGCGTTGTCAGCAACAATGACCACCCTGTTGTTGTCAACGGAGAAGAATCCCCCGTCGACGGCTACAGCGATGCGGTCACCGGATACCGGCTCGATTGCCAGCTCACCTTCGGCCAGGATCGCCAGCAGGGGCGAGTGGCCGGGCAGGATTCCGATTTCACCATCGCTGGTGCGGGCCTTGACCATCTTGGCCGCTCCGGACCACACGAAGTGATCCGCTGCGACAATCTCAACCTCAAGCTCAGCCATATTACTTGGTCTGTTCCTGGATCTTGGCCCACTGGCGCTCGACGTCGTCCAGGCCGCCGACGTTGAAGAACGCCTGCTCTGCAACGTGGTCAAGGTCGCCGTCGCAGATCGCGGTGAAGCCTTCAACAGTGTCCTTGATGGAGACGGTGGAGCCCTCGACGCCGGTGAACTGCTTGGCGGTGTAGGTGTTCTGCGAGAGGAACTGCTGGATGCGGCGTGCACGCGACACGACGATCTTGTCTTCTTCAGAGAGCTCGTCAACGCCGAGGATGGCGATGATGTCCTGAAGTTCCTTGTTCTTCTGCAGGATCTGCTTGACGCGGACGGCCGTGTTGTAGTGGGCCTGTCCGATGTACTGCGGATCCAGGATGCGTGAGGTCGACGTCAGCGGGTCAACGGCCGGGTACAGACCACGTGATGCGATTTCACGGGAAAGTTCCGTGGTCGCGTCGAGGTGTGCGAAGGTCGTGGCCGGAGCCGGGTCGGTGTAGTCATCTGCGGGAACGTAGATGGCCTGCATCGAGGTGATGGAGTGGCCCTTGGTGGACGTGATGCGCTCCTGGAGGAGACCCATCTCGTCAGCCAGGTTGGGCTGGTAGCCCACAGCCGAGGGCATGCGGCCGAGGAGGGTGGAAACCTCGGAGCCTGCCTGGGTGAAGCGGAAGATGTTGTCGATGAAGAGCAGCACGTCCTGGTTCTGCACATCGCGGAAGTACTCCGCCATGGTCAGGGCCGAAAGGGCCACGCGCAGACGCGTTCCCGGCGGCTCATCCATCTGGCCGAAGACAAGGGCGGTGTCCTTGAGGACGCCGGCCTCTTCCATTTCGACCCAGAGGTCGTTGCCTTCACGGGTACGCTCGCCGACACCGGCGAATACCGAGGTGCCACCGAAGTTGCGGGCAACACGGGTGATCATTTCCTGGATCAGCACGGTCTTGCCGACGCCGGCACCACCGAACAGACCGATCTTGCCACCCTTGATGTACGGGGTGAGGAGGTCGATCACCTTGATGCCGGTCTCCAGCATCTCGGTAGAGCCTTCCAGGGTCGCGAAGGCGGGAGCCTTGCGGTGGATCGGCCAGTAGTCGGTAGCCTGGATCTCGGACTCTTCAACGTCCAGCGGCTTGCCGAGCACGTTGAAGATGTGACCCTTGACGCCGTCGCCCACGGGCACGGAGATCGGGCCGCCGGAGTCCACAACGTTGGTACCGCGGACAAGTCCGTCGGTGGCCTGGAGGGAGATGGCGCGGATGAGGTTGTCACCCAGGTGCAGGGCAACCTCAAACGTGACGGTTCGGGTCTCACCGTTGAGAGTGATCTCGGTGGTGAGTGCGTTGTAAATCGAGGGGATTGCGTCAGCCGGGAATTCGACGTCGACAACCGGGCCAATAACACGTGCAATACGGCCGGTAGCACCGGACGTTGCGGCTACGTGTTCGGTAGCAGTGGCAGTCATCTCTCTCACTTCACTCAGTAGATGGCGTGGGGTTAAGTTTATTCTTTTTGGTGCAGGTACAGCTGGATCCGGGCTCGTGCTGGCTAGGACGCGGACAACGCGTCGGCACCGGCAACGATTTCGGAAAGCTCCTGCGTAATTTCAGCCTGGCGGGCAGTGTTGCGCAGACGCGTGTACTTCTTGATGAGATCCGTCGCGTTGTCGCCGGCGGACTTCATCGCGCGCTGGCGGGCTGCGAGCTCGGAAGCTGCTGCCTGCAACATTGCGGCGAAGATACGTGACTCGATGTAGCGCGGCAGCAGGGCATCGAGAACCTGCTCCGTTTCCGGCTCGAATTCGTAGAGGGGAAGCAGGTCCGATTCGGACGCGGCTTTCTCTTCGACAACCTCGAGCGGCAGCAGACGAACGACCGTCGGCTCCTGGGTCACCATCGACTTGAAGCGGGTGTACACGACGTGGATTTCGTCGACGCCGCCCTCTTCGTAGGCGGTAGCGAAATCAGCCAGCAATGCTTCGCTGACTTCCCGCGCGGTCGCAAACTCCGGCGCGTCCGTGTTGCCGGTCCATACGCGATCGTATTCACGGTTCCGGAAGTCGAAGTACGCCTGCGCCTTGCGGCCAACCAGGAACGTCTTGACTTCCTTGCCTTCCGCGTGGAGCAGCTCATTGAGGCCTTCGGCCTGCTTGAGGATGCTCGCCGAGTAAGACCCCGCGAGGCCACGGTCCGACGTGATGACCAGGACGGCGGCCCGGCGGATCTGCGCCGGCTCGGTCACCAGCGGGTGGTCAATTTCGCTCTGGCTTGCGACAGCAGAAACGGCACGCGTGATCGCGTTCGCGTAAGGCAGTGAAGCTGCTACGCGTGCGCGGGCCTTGCCGATGCGCGAGGTAGCGATCAGTTCCATCGCCTTGAAGATCTTGCGCATCGACGTCGTCGAGCTGATCTTCTGGCGGTAGACCCGGATCTGGGCTCCCATACTTATCCTTTCCTAAGATCCCGATGGCCGGGACTGCCGGAACCTGTGCGGGTCCCGGCAGTCCCTGCCAGCGAAACTAGCGCTTCTGCTTGACGATTTTTTCCTGGTCGACCTGATCCTCGCCGATGGCGTCGTGCTCCTCGTGCCCCGCACCGACCAGGAGGTTGTCTCCCTCGCCGAAGAAGCCCTTCTTGAAGTCCACGATTGCGGTCTTCAGTGCTTCAGCGGTGTCATCGTCCATGACGTTGGTCTGGGCCAGCGTCGTCAGGATGGAGGACTTGTGCTTGAGGTGCTCCAGGAACTCGGTCTCGAAGCGGTTGATGTCTTCAACCGGAACGTTGTCGAGGTAGCCGTTGGTGCCGGCCCAGATGGAGACGACCTGGTTCTCGATCGGGAACGGCGAGTACTGGCCCTGCTTGAGCAGTTCCATCAGGCGTGCACCGCGGGTCAGCTGCTGGCGCGATGCTGCGTCGAGGTCCGAGGCAAACATGGCGAAGGCCTGCATGTCGCGGTACTGGGCCAGTTCCAGTTTCAAGGTACCGGAGACCTTCTTCATGGACTTGACCTGGGCGGCGCCACCGACGCGGGAGACGGACACGCCGACGTCCACAGCGGGACGCTGGTTGGCGTTGAAGAGGTCCGACTGCAGGAAGATCTGGCCATCGGTAATGGAGATCACGTTGGTCGGGATGTAGGCGGAAACGTCGTTCGCCTTGGTCTCGATCAGCGGCAGGCCGGTCATCGAGCCTGCACCGAGCTCGTCGGAGAGCTTGGCACAACGCTCCAGCAGACGGGAGTGCAGGTAGAAGACGTCCCCCGGGTAAGCTTCGCGTCCCGGCGGGCGGCGGAGCAGCAGGGACACTGCACGGTAGGCCTCAGCCTGCTTGGACAGGTCATCGAACACGATGAGGACGTGCTTGCCGCCGTACATCCAGTGCTGGCCGATGGCCGAACCGGCGTACGGTGCCAGGTACTTGAAGCCTGCGGGGTCGGACGCGGGGGAAGCCACGATCGTGGTGTATTCCAGTGCGCCGTTGTCCTCCAGGGTCTGGCGGACGGCCGCGATCGTGGACGCCTTCTGGCCGATGGCGACGTAGATGCAGCGAACCTGCTTGGTGACATCGCCGGAAGCCCAGTTGGCCCTCTGGTTGATGATCGTGTCGATCGCGATCGCCGACTTGCCGGTCTGGCGGTCACCGATGATCAGCTGACGCTGGCCGCGGCCAATCGGGATCATCGCGTCGATGGCCTTCAGGCCAGTCTGCATCGGCTCGTGGACCGACTTACGCTGGGTTACGCCGGGCGCCTGGAGTTCCAGGGCACGGGTGGCCTCGGCCTTGATCTCGCCGAGGTCGTCGATGGGCTGGCCCAGCGGGTCAACCACACGGCCGAGGAAGGCATCGCCAACCGGCACGGACAGAACCTGCCCGGTCCGGTGGACTTCCTGGCCTTCTTCGATTCCGGTGAAGTCACCGAGGATGATGACACCGATCTCGCGGACGTCAAGGTTCTGGGCCAGGCCCAGAGTGCCGTCTTCGAAGCGAAGCAGCTCGTTCGCCATGACCGAGGGAAGGCCCTCAACACGGGCGATGCCGTCACCTGCGGTTGTTACACGGCCGACCTCTACGCGCTCAGCGTTTCCGGGTTCGTAGGACGCCGCGAACTCGTTCAACGCATTACGGACGTCGTCGGCGTTGATGGTCAATTCGGCCATCTGCAGTCCCTGCTCTCCTGTTTTCGTGATCATCGTTGCTCACGATGACCGGGGTTTCTTGTCGTTAGGTTGTGCTTGTCCGGCTAGCCGGCAAGCTGACGGTGGAGTTCACCCAGACGGGTCAGGACGGAAGCGTCAACCACTTCATCCCCAACCTGGATCCGGATTCCACCGATCAGTGCCGGGTCAACGTTCATGTTGATCTTGAGCTCGCGCCCGTAGAGGGCGTTGAGGCCCGCCTGCAGGCGGCTGGTCTGGGCCTCCGTCAGCGGACGGGTGACACTGACCGTTGCAATCCAGCGCTGCTGGCGTTTGGCGGCAAGCTCGGCGAAACGGCCAACGAGCTTGGTGACCTTGAGCCCGCGCGGAGCCGTGACGGCCTGTCCGATCAGGACTTTCGCTTCCTCGCTCGCACCGGGTACGAGCTTCTCGGCGAGGGACACCTTGGCGGCCGGGCTGGCCTGCGGCTCGGACAGAGCACGCTGGACCTCGTGGCTGGACTCAACGACCTGGTTGAAGGAGAACAGATCGTTCTCCAGCGCTTCCAGTCCGGTGAGCCCGGAGGCGGAGACGGCCGACTTGTTCTCGGCAACAGCGATGACCACCGAAGCGGCAAGAGTCTCGAGTGCATCGCCGACATCCCGTGCCGATGCCCAGCGGGAGCTGGCCAGTCCGGCGGTGATCTCAACAGCGTCAGCGGATACTTTTCCGCTGAAGAGCTGCTTCACCAGCGCCGACTTTTCGTCACCGTTGCGGGACGGGTCAGTCAGGGCGCGGCGCAAACCGGCCGAGCTGTCCACCGTGCCCAGGATTCCGAAGAGTTCCGTTGCCAACTGCAGCGACGCGGAGGGAAGCTTGGCTTCCAGGGCCGCCAGCGCAGCGGCCAGCGATTCGCTCGATACACCTGCCATTACTTAGCTACACCCGCGTTCTGGTTCTCCAGATCTGCCAGGAAGCGGTCCACCACTCGGGCTGACCGTGCATCGTCGCTCAGTGCCTCGCCGACGATGCGGCTCGCCAGCGTCGTGGCCAGCGTGCCGACCTCCGTGCGGAGCGACACAACGGCCGCCTGGCGCTCGGATTCGATCTGCGCGTGGGCCTGTGCGGAGATGCGGGCAGACTCGGAAGCCGCCTTCTCCTTCAGTTCTGCAAGGATCTGGGCACCTTCGGCGCGTGCTTCCTCGCGGATGCGGTTGCCTTCGGCGCGGGCATCCGTGAGCTGCTGCTTGTACTCTTCGAGTGCTGCGGAGGCCTCGGCCTGGGCCTTTTCGGCCTTGGCGATACCACCTTCGATGGCCTCGGCCCGCTCTGCGTAGGTCTTCTCAAACATCGGGACAACGTACTTGACCACGATGTACATGAGGACAGCAAAGCCGGCGAAGACGACAAGCATCTCCCAAGGATTGGGAACGAGGGGGTTAGTACCGCCTTCGGTGGCGGCTGAGATGATCGCTTGATTCATATTTCACCCGTCCTTATCTACTCGGTTCTGGATGTTCGGTTGTTCTGTTTACTTGAGAACGAACGCGAAGACCAGGCCCAGGATGGCGAGGGCTTCAGTCAGCGCGAGGCCGAGGAATGCGATCGGCTGCAGGACGCGCTGGGCTTCCGGCTGACGTGCAACACCGTTGATGTAAGCGGCGAACACGAGACCAACACCGATACCACCGCCGATGGCGGAGAGGCCGTAGCCGACGAGGTTGATGGAGCCGTTGATGGAGCCTTCCATTTTTCTTCCTTTCAAGATGCCACCCATGTGGCAGGTTGTTTGGGTTGCTTCATCCCCGTGAGGGGAAGACTATGTTGTGCCTGCTGGCGCTGCCCCGGAAGGCGCTGCGCCTGTTGGCGTTTCGCCTAGTGACTGTCGGCGTGCAGCGCGCCTTCGATGTAGATCGCGGTCAGCAGCGTGAAGACGTAGGCCTGCAGCACCATGATCAGCGCTTCGAGCATGTACATGGCGATCGCGCCGCCAAGGACGAGTACGGACGCGCCCTTGAGGAGGACGTTTTCCTGCATCACGAGGTATTCGATGCCCGCACCCGAGATCATCACGATCAAGTGGCCGGCCAGCATGGTGGCGAACAGACGGAGGCTGTGCGTGACCGGGCGGACCAAGAAGTTGGAGATGATTTCGATCGGGACGACAATCGGGAGGATGTAGAACGGCACGCCTGTGGGAACCGTTGCCAGCTTGAAGTACTTCAGGCCGTTCCTCTTGATGCCAATGCCGATCCAGGTGACGTACACGATCAACGCGAGCACGTAGGCCCCGCCGACGTGCGAGAAGGTCGGAAGCTGGATCAGCGGGATTGCACCGTAGATGTTGTTCACGAGGATGAAGAAGAACAGGGTGAACAGCAGCGGGACATACTTCATGAAGTCCCGGCCGCCGATGATGTCCTTGGCGATGCCGTTGCGGACGAAGCTGTAGGCAGCCTCGCCTGCGAACTGCAGTTTGCCGGGAACGAGCTGCTGCTTCCGCGCAGCGATCACAAAAAATGTACCGATAATGACAACCGACAGGATTACCAGCAGCATCTGCTTGGAAAATCCATCGGCTGCACCCCAGGGGATGATAGCCGGCAGGTGAAGTTCTTCAATTCCAGGAGGCGTGAAGGTTCCTGAATCTTGGGCCGGGAGCGCAAGCGCGATCAACGCGTTTCCTCTCTGCTGTGTCCATCATTGGGCGTTGGGCGGGGACCGGCGACATAGGTGCCCGCCTCTCCCCCTGTGAAATTATTTGGCATTACTGTTCCTCGTCCTGGGACGGGCCACGTGCAGCATTGCCGTCACCAGCTGAAGTTCTGTTACTGGTGAGGCCGTGCATATGAGAAAGATAGAACCCGCCCGCAGCTCCAAGCAGGGCGCCTGCGAGCACAATCCAGCGGGTTCCCCACAGATTATCCAGTCCCCACCCTATCAAACTCCAGACGATGATTCCGCCAACAATGTAGCTGAAGACGGCGATTCCGGCGTTGTATCCGCCGTCGCTGCCATCCGTCGATACACCGGGGGCACCGGCTGTAGTTTTGGGTGTTTTGGCTGGCTTGTTATTTGGACGGGTAAGTGGCCTGCGGCCAGTTTTGCGGCTAAACATCGGTGCCGTCTTTTCCGGTTTCGGGATCGTTGTAAATCTGGAGCCTCGCCTTGCTGAAACCGTAGATTTCTGCGGCCTGCCAAAACACCACGGTCACGACGGCGCCGATCAGGAACCAGCGCCCGTGCAGCCAGGCCGGAGCGCCGATGACGAAGAGGACCACGGCAAAGCCGACAACCTTGACGAAGTATGTCGCGACGAACAGTCCGATCGCTCCGGAGGGGTTGTTGCGGCCGACGAAGTGGCCCACCGCCAGGCTGATGGCGAAGAACGCCATCACCAGCGCTCCCCCGAAGAGCGCGGACCAGAACCCCACGGCGCCGTTGACGACGAAGGCAGCGACGCCGGTCAGCACCAAGGCGGCGGCGGAGGCTGCGGAGCTCATGGCCAGCAGTCTGAGCCACAGCGATTTTGTGGGGCCAGAGACGCCAACGGGTCCGTTGCCGGGAGCGGGTCCCGGTTCGGCGTTGGAGGTCATGAGATCCCAATCGTCGCTGGCGTGATGCTGGTCAAGGTGGGCGGCGAAGTGCCGCCCCTGAATTCTACATTAGATAGAAATTATCCGGTAAAGCGCGTCGGAGCAGGTTCCTCCGGCATGCCGGGCAGGCTACTCGGGGGTCCTGGCCAGCTGTCTCGGCCCCCGCTGGCGCAGGTACGGCCAGGCAGTCACCACGGCCATGATTGCCGCGGCGGCCAGATCGGCGGCGAGGACTATATGCCAGGGGAAGATCGCGAAGGCGAGGCCGCCGAAGGCAAGGATGCAGGTCCACAGGTACATCAGCACGACGGCGCCGCGGTGCGAGTATCCGATGTCCAGGAGTTTGTGGTGCAGGTGTCCGCGGTCCGCCGACCACGGCGAACGGCCCAGCGCGGTCCGCCGCACAACCGCCAGGCACAGGTCCAGCAGCGGCAGGAACAGTACTGCGAACGGCAACAGGATAGGGATAACGGTGGGAATGCCGTTGGCCCGGTCGTAGAGACCGGAGCTGATTTGGCCGGTGGAAACGACGCCGGCCGAGGCCATCAGCAGGCCGATCAGCATGGCCCCGGAATCGCCCATGAAGATCTTCGAGGGAAACCAGTTGTGCGGCAGGAAGCCGACGCAGCTGCCGACCACGATGGCGGTCAGGAGGGTGGCCAGGTCCGAGCGATCCAGCAGGACGGCCGTCCTGTGGACCCAGTAGGCCGTGAGGAAGAACGCCGCTCCCCCGATGATCGCCACGCCCGCGGCGAGGCCGTCCAGTCCGTCAATGAAGTTGAAGGCGTTCATCGTGGTCACGATCAGTCCGGCGGTCAGCACGATGCTTACGGCCTCATTCTGAATCACGATCGGCTCCGGGATGAACGGGATAACCGTCATCCGGACACCCCAAGTGGCCACGACCAGTGCTGCGGCGCTTTGGCCGATCAGCTTGACCCACCACCGAAGATCCAGCAGATCGTCCGCCACACCGACAAGCACGATCACGGAGGCCCCGGCCAGGATTCCCCACGGCGCCGTGTTGTTCCGGAAGATGTCCATGACGAAAAATGAGTTGCTTGCCATGACCAAAGCCACCAGGACCCCCGCGAAGATGCCCAGGCCGCCGAGCCGGGAGATCGGGGTGGAGTGCATGTCGCGGCTGCGGATCGGAGAATACAACTCCAGCTTGTTGCCCACAAGCCGGGCACCCCAGGTCGCCGCGTAGGTCACGATCGCTGCCGTCAGCATCATGAGCAGGTACATGATCACGGGAAGACCACCAACCAAGTACCGTCAGTGCCGTCAGCGCAGGCACCACACGCCAGCACGGTCCGCAGCGGCGGACGCACCGGTGAGCTGCGGAAATGGGGTGGATTCAATTGCCGTGGAACTGTCTTTCGAAAAATGAAACTTCTCCGTCGCCGTGCTCAGGGCAGGCAGTGCGTAGTGCCTGACAGGGCTGTATTACAGTGGACTCTAGTCAAGATACTAATGCCAACGGCCACCTGTCTTCGCGTCACACGGCCCTCCGCCGGCGGGAAAACCACTGACGGTCGTGCTGAAAGGACCCCGCGATGACCCCCTCGGTTGCAGTCGCTGCCGTGACGTTTAACCGTCCCAGGGAGCTGGCAGTCCTGATGGACGCCATCAACAACCAGACCGCTCCGGTACGGTCCATTTGCCTCGTCGACAGCGGAACCGTGCCATCGAAGGACGTTGCCGGGCGGCACGCCAACGTGGACTACATCCGGTCCGAGGCCAACCTTGGCGGCGCCGGCGGATTCTCGCTGGCCATCCTCAAGGCCGTGGCCAGCGGGGCTGACTGGATCTGGATGATGGACGACGACGCCGAGCCGGCAGACCCCGACTGCCTTGCCACGCTGCTCCGCGAGGCGCAGGAACGCGGCCTGGACGCCGTGGTCCCGCTCGTGCTGGCCCCCGGCCACCCCGACCAGCTGTCCTTTTTCTTCCGGCTCAACGGCAAGGTCACACATGAGCGTGCGGAGGTGGAAAAGGTCGGGTTCCTGCCCGACAACGGACACTTCTTCAACGGCGCCCTGATCCGCTCCGATGTCTTCTTCAAAGTCGGCCTGCCGGACATGCGCCTGTTCATCCGCGGCGACGAAGTGGACTTCACGCTGAGGCTCAGGAAGGCCGGGATCCGTTTCGGCACGGTCACCACCGCTGCCATCACGCACCCGCACGCCTTCGCCGAAACCAAGCACGTCTTCGGTGCGCGGTGGCACGTGATTGTTCCGGATTCCGCCTTCAAGCGCTACTTTTACTACCGGAACCGCGGCTACATGATCCGCCGGCATTTCCGGGTCAAGTCCTTCATCGCGGATGTGGGCGGCTACCTCGGCTACTTCCTGCGCAGCGGCGACTTCCGCGGGCTCGCTGACTGGTTCCGCGCCTTTTCCGCCGGGCTCCGCGGCAAGGGCTTCGGTCCGCTGGAGAACCAGAAGTTCTGACCGTCCGCGTCCCAGGCTCTAGGGTTAACGCCCCTAGGGCTGCCGGCGCAGCCGTCTGCGGAGCAGCAGGCCGAGCAGCACCCAAGGCTCCCCGAACACCCGGTAGGCCACCCGCTGCGGGTGGAGCATGAGCCGCCAGGCCCATTCGAGCCCGAGCCGCCCGATCCAGCGCGGCGCCAACTTCTGCACACCGGCAATCTGCTCGATGGCGCCGCCGACGGCGCAGTAGATGGCCGGCGGGAGCACGGCAAGCCGGCGCACCAGGACCTGTTCCTGCAGCGGCATCCCGAGGCCCAGGAGCACAAGCTGCGGGCGCAGCCGGTTAAGCCATTCGACCGCGGTTTCCTCAACGTCCTCGTTCCAGCCTTCGCCGGGCATGCCGTCGACCCGCGCCCCGGGGACGATCTCCCGCAGCCTGGCCACGGCGCCGGCGTTGGCCACGGCGCCTGCGCCGATGACCGCAATACGCTTCAGGCCCGCAACGTTGCCCAGTGCGGGAATCCAGTCGGTCGACCCCAGCCGGTAGTCCATCACAGGTCTCCGGCCGTCATCCTCTTCGCCGGTCTTGGCCCAGAGCCAGAGCACCGGCGCGCCGTCGATCAGCACCACGTCGCTGCGCTCGTAGAACGACCGGAAGGCCGGATCGGAGTGCAGCAGCGTCACGCTATGCAGGTTGTGCCCCACCA
This sequence comes from Arthrobacter sp. ok362, assembly GCF_900102785.1. Taxonomy (GTDB): domain Bacteria; phylum Actinomycetota; class Actinomycetes; order Actinomycetales; family Micrococcaceae; genus Arthrobacter. Next base: position 316,744 of record NZ_FNGC01000003.1, on the reverse strand, counting down.
TGATCCGGGTCCGGCCCTCGGCCACGTAGGTGCTGAGGACCGCGGTCAGCTCGGACACCGTCATGGGGGTCGCATCGACATCGAGGAAGGGGACGTGCTGGCGCTCCAGCGTCATGCGGTGCCGGGCTCAGGCGCGTCGCCCTCAGGCGCGGCGTCGCCGTCCGGAGCAGTGTCCACAGCATCGGGGGCGTTGCCGTCGACGTCCAGCAGCCCGGGAACCACGCCGCGCAGGCGTTCGAGGCTGATGGCCCCCTGTCGGACTACGCGCAACGGCAGGGCCGTCGCGTCGACGATGGTCGAGGCGAGAGCCTCGGCACCCTCGGCGGGCCGGGGTCCGCCCTCAAGGTAGACCTCCACGGATTCCGCCAGCTGGGCCTCGGCGTCCGCGGCGGTCTGCGCCGCTGCGTGCCCGGTGCGGTTCGCGGAGGAGACAGCAAGGGGCCCGGTGAGCGTCAGCAGGTCCTGGGCGATCTCGTCGGCCGGGATCCGCAGGGCCACAGTCCCTCTGGTCTCACCGAGGTCCCAGTCCAGTGACGGCTGGGCATGCAGGATCAGGGTCAGGCCGCCGGGCCAGAACGCCTCGGCCAGCCGCCGTGCCTCGGCCGGAACATCGGTGGCGAGGCCGTCGAGGGCATTCAGCCTGGGGATCAGCACGGGCGGGGGCATCTTCCGGCTCCGGCCCTTGGACGCGAGCAGCAGGGTCACGGCGAGAGGTGAAAAGGCGTCGGCGGCAATGCCGTAGACCGTGTCCGTGGGGAAGACCACGCACTTGCTCTCCCGGATGGCCCGTTGGGCGTGTTCAAGTCCCGCGGCGCGCTGCTCTGCTGCCGTGCAATCGTAGCTAGTCGTCACTGGCCTATTCTTTCATCACTTGTGGCACGATTTTTTCGAAGGCTTCAGGTCTGGCGGTGTCAGCCTGACAGTCTCTGTCCTGACCTTGTCAGGATCAGACGGTGTCAGGACGGCGCTGGTGGCACGGTCCTTGCCGTTGAGGTCGCGGTGCGTTCTCACCTCGGAGAACACCCCCGTGCGGTTAAGCATCGCGGCGATCCATTCCGACTGGACTTCGGCGTGCTCCATCACGAAGTAGCCGCCAGGGACCAGCAGGCGGGCAGCCGAGGCAGCCGCCGCCGTCGGAAGTTCCATCCCGTCCGCTCCCCCGCCGTAGAGCGCCTCGGGCGGGTCGTGCAGCGCCACTTCGGGTTCGTTCGGGATCGCTTCGGCCGGAATGTAGGGCGGGTTGGAGACGACGACGTCGAAGGTGCCGTTGTGTTCGCCCAGCGCGTCGCGCAGATCGCCGCGGATGAGGTGGACGCCCAGGGGAGCCAAGTTTTTCGCAGCCCAGGCGTGCGCAAATTCGCTGTACTCCACCGCATGGACTTCCGCACCGGGAACCTCATGCGCGATCGATCCTGCGATCGCGCCGGATCCGGTGCCCAGGTCCACCACTTTGGGGTGCGCCAACCCGTCCCTGCCCTTGAGCCAGTCCAGCACCAGCTGCACCACGGATTCGGTTTCCGGCCGCGGGATGAACACGCCGGGACCGACGGCAAGTTCCAGGTAGCGGAAGTGCGCAACACCCGTGATGTGCTGCAGCGGGATCCGCTGCGCCCGCTCGGCAACGAGGTCGGCATAGCCCGCCGGCGCCGGCGAGTCGCCGAGCATCAGCGCGCGCAGCCGGCCGAGCCCGACGCCGAGCAGGTGCTCGGCCAGGAGCTCGGCGTCCACGCGCGGGCTGGGCACGCCGGCCGCCGCGAGAACCGCCGTCGCCTCGCTGACGGCCTCCGCGAGGCTCGGACCATCGCCTGCTGACATCACAACTGCCCCGCGCCTATTCGCCGATGGCGTCGAGCCGGGACTGCTCGTCCAATTCGATGGCTGACTGGATCACCGGTTCCAGGTCGCCGTTCATGACCTGGTCCAGGTTGTAGGCCTTGTAACCGGTGCGGTGGTCCGCGATCCGGTTTTCCGGGTAGTTGTACGTGCGGATGCGCTCGGAGCGGTCCATGGTGCGGATCTGCGACTTGCGCTGCGCCGAGTTTTCGGCGTCGATCAGCTCCTGCTGGTGTGCCAGGATGCGGGCACGCAGCACGCGCATGCCGGCCTCACGGTTCTGCAACTGCGACTTCTCGTTCTGCATGGCGACGACGATTCCCGTGGGAAGGTGGGTGATGCGCACAGCGGAGTCGGTGGTGTTGACCGACTGCCCGCCGGGGCCCGAGGAGCGGTAGACGTCGATCTTGAGATCGTTCTGGTTGATCTCCAGCTCCTCGGGCTCGTCCACCTCAGGCAGCACCAGCACGCCGGCGGCCGAAGTGTGGATGCGGCCCTGGGATTCGGTGACGGGGACACGTTGCACCCGGTGCACGCCGCCCTCGAACTTGAGGCGCGCGAACACGCCCTCGGCGGGATCGTTCGAGTTGCCCTTGACGGCCATCTGGACGTCCTTGTAACCGCCGAGGTCCGATTCGGTGGCGGAGATGATCTCGGTCTTCCAGCCTCGGGTTTCCGCGTAGCGGCTGTACATCCGCAGGAGGTCCGCGGCGAACAGGGCCGCCTCGTCGCCGCCTTCGCCGCCCTTGACCTCAAGGATCACATTGCGGGCATCGTCCGGGTCGCGCGGGATCAGCAGCCGGCGCAGCTTGGCCGCCGCCGTCTCCAGCGCGGCCGCCAGCTCGGGTACCTCCGCCGCGAACTCGGGGTCCTCGTCCGCCATTTCCTTGGCAGCCGCCAGGTCATCGCGGATGCTTTCCCAGCGGTGGTAGGCCTCCACAATGCCGTTCAGCTGAGCAGAACGCCGCCCCAGCTTCCGGGCCAGCCGCTGGTCAGCGTAGACAGCAGGATCCCCCAGCTGGGCCTGGATAGAGTCGTGCTCATCCAACAGACCCTGTACGGACTCAAACATTTTCAAACCTCTTTCGACTTGAAACCAAGTCTAGTTACGACAACAAAAACTGGACCGCGGCTGGCGACTTAACGACGAAGCCGCACGGATTTTCCGCCCCGGGAGTGGCTTCGGGCCTGCCGACGCCGGGTGGCTTGCGATCGTAGATCGTAAGCCACCCGGCGGAGGGGCGGGGGCGGAAAATCCGTGCGGCGTTAGCGCGCGGGACCGCCAGAATCTAGCGGTTGGAGCAGCTATTTGTCGTTATCGGACTTCGCACCAAGCGTCGTCTTCTGCACCTGCATGAGGAACTCGACGTTGCTCTGGGTCTCCCGGATCTTGTTGGTCAGCAGCTCAAGGCTCTGCTGCGTTTCGAGTCCGGACAGGACGCGGCGCAGCTTCCACATGATCTTGACTTCCTCGGGGGAAAGCAGGTTTTCCTCACGGCGGGTACCGGACGCGTTGACGTCCACGGCCGGGAAGATGCGCTTGTCCGCGAGCTGGCGGGACAGGCGCAGTTCCATGTTGCCGGTGCCCTTGAACTCTTCGAAGATGACCTCGTCCATTTTGGAACCGGTCTCGACGAGCGCGGTGGCCAGGATGGTCAGCGAGCCGCCGTTTTCGATGTTGCGGGCTGCACCGAAGAAGCGCTTCGGCGGGTACAGCGCGGCAGAGTCCACACCACCGGACAGGATGCGGCCGGAAGCCGGTGCTGCCAGGTTGTAGGCACGGCCCAGGCGGGTCATGGAGTCCAGGAGCACCACGACGTCCATGCCCATCTCCACGAGGCGCTTGGCGCGTTCGATGGAGAGCTCGGCCACGGTGGTGTGGTCGTCGGCGGGACGGTCGAAGGTGGAGGCAATGACCTCACCCTTGACGGTGCGCTGCATGTCCGTGACTTCTTCGGGACGTTCGTCAACAAGCACCATCATGAGGTGGACCTCAGGATTGTTGGTGGTGATGGCGTTGGCGATGGACTGCAGGATGAGCGTCTTGCCGGCCTTCGGCGGCGAAACGATCAGGCCGCGCTGGCCCTTGCCGATCGGGGCCACGAGGTCGATCACGCGGGGGCCGATCTTCTTCGGGTCCGTCTCGAGGCGCAGGCGCTCGGAGGGGTACAGCGGGACGAGCTTCGCGAACTCGACGCGGTCCTTGAGTTCTTCCGGCGTCTTGCCGTTCACCGAGGTGACGCGGACCAGGGCGTTGAACTTCTGGCGGGCGGACTGCTGGCTGCGGTCCTCGCCGTCGCGGGGTGCACGGATGGCACCGACGCAGGCGTCGCCCTTGCGCAGGTTGTACTTCTTGACCTGGGCGAGCGAGACGTAGACGTCGTTCGGGCCCGGCAGGTAGCCGGAGGTGCGGATGAACGCGTAGTTCTCGAGCACGTCGAGGATACCGGCGACCGGCAGGAGGACATCGTCCTCGGTGACCTCGACGTCGTCGACGTCCGGTCCCTGCTGACGCCCGCGGCGGCGGTCGTTGCGGTCGCGGAAGCGGTCGTTGCGCGAGGAGTTGTCGCGGCTGTCCTGCTGGCCTTGGCGGTCACCGCGGTCGTTGCGGTCACGACGGTTGCGGCGGTTCCGGCGGCTTCCGCCGTCTGAATCGTCACTGTCGCGGTTGTTGTCGCGGGTGTTCTCGCGGCTGCCGGCGGTTTCGTCGCGGCCGCCGCGGGTGCGGGTGTCGCGGCGCTGGCCGTCTTCGCTGCCCTGCTCGCCCTGGCGCTGCTCACGCTGTTCAGCGCGCTGTTCACGCTGTTCAGTGCGCTGTTCACGCTGCTCGGCGGCGGGCTGTTCAGCCTGGGCCTCGGCGTTCTGGCCAGCGCCCTCGGGGGCCTGGGCTGCGGCTTCGCCGCGGCGGCGGTTGCGGGTGCGCGGCTGCCGCGTGCGGTCGCCGGATTCCGTGCCGGAAACGGCAGCGCCGGACTCCGCAGCGGCGGATTCCCGGGCGCCGGAGTCGGTGGAAACCGCGGGGGCTTCAACCGCGGCGGCGGGTGCTTCAGCGGCGCCCGACGTGACCACGCCGTCGCTGCCTGCGCGGCGGCTGCGGCCGCGGCGGGCGCGGGGGCTTTCCTGGACGGCGTTTTCCCTTGCCAGGGACTCGTCGTCGGCGGCGGGCGCGGCTGCCGGGGCGGCCGCGCGGGAACGGGAAACAGTGCCGTGGTCGCTCGCCTTCTCGGCAGCGCGGGCCGGAGCCTTGCTTACCGGGGTGCCTGCGCGGTGGGCGGAAATGGCTGTGACCAGATCGCCCTTGCGCATGCGGGAACCGCCGGAGATGCCCAGCTGACTGGCGAGGGCCTGGAGCTGGGCGAGCTTGAGGCCTGCAAGGCCGCTGCTCTTGGCGGGTGCTGCCGTTGATTCGGCAGCAGAAGATGTATCCACAGCCGGAGACAGCTCAGTGGTTTCGGTCACGAAGGATCCTTCCCCCTCGACGGCGTCCAGGCTAAGAGCTGGACGCGGTGATTTGATCTGGGCTGCAGTTCAGATCTGCAGCCGGGATTTCGGCCTTGCCGGTTGGATTTCGGCCAGCAGGGCCGGATACTGCTTCACCATGCACGATCCGAGAATTGAGGAACGGCGGGCTGAGTTTCAGGGGGCAGAACAATTCTGCTGATTCCTGCGTCAGACCGAAAGCAGGTGGCACCGGAAAATATTGCGCAGGGAAAGATGAGAGAGGCTACGTGGCCAACATCGCGGTCCTAGAACGGTTACTGACTGACCGCCTGCGTATTTACCGCCGGTGCACTTCCACTTTAGCACCTTCAACGTCCACGGCCAGCTTCATCACACGCCAGCCTACTTCCGGCGTGTTGCCCGCGGTGTGGGCGCCGATGAAGTCCACCACCTCACGGGCTTCCGCTTCTCCGTTGGCCAGGACCAGCACGGTGGGTCCGGCGCCGGATACGACGGCGGCGTGCCCTGCCCGGCGCAGCGCGCCGATCAGCTCGGCGCTGGGCCGCATGGCCTGGGCGCGGTAGCTCTGGTGCAGGTAGTCCTCGGTGCCGGGCAGCAGGAACTCCGGGCTGTTGGTCAGGGCATGGATCAGCAAGGCGGCGCGGCCGGAGTTCATGGCCGCGGCATGGTGGCCCACCGAGGCCGGCAAGAGTGCCCGGGCGGCCTCGGTGGAGAGCTCGTAGTCCGGCACGGCCACAACCGGGATCACCGAGGCGGCCACGGACGCGCACGTGCTGCTGTACTGGTCACTGTCCTGCCATGACAGCGCCAGTCCGCCGAAAATGGCGGGTGCCACGTTGTCCGGGTGGCCTTCCATTTCGCTCGTGAGCTGCAGGATCCAGTCCCGGCCCCGCCGGGAGGCTTCCGGGACCAAGGCATTCGCGGCGCTGACGGCCGCCACCACGGCCGAGGCCGAGGAACCCAGGCCCCGCCCGTGCGGGTTGACGTTGTCCGCCGTGATCCGCAGGCCTGCGTGCCGGAATCCGAGGCGGTGCAGTGCCTCGGTGAGGGCCTTGACCACCAGGTGGGTCGCATCGCGGGGCAGGGACTCGGCGCCCTCGCCACTGAGCTCGAATTCAAGTTCACCGCTGGCCAGGGTTTCGACGGTGAGCGTGTCGTGCAGCGTGAGCGCCAGGCCGAGGCTGTCGTACCCGGGGCCCAGGTTGGCGCTGGTGGCCGGCACGCGCACGGTGACCAGCTGGCCCGCCGGAACGGCCGGCGAGCCGGCAGCTGATTCGGCCGGGACGGTGAGGGTTGTTTCCAACGTTATTTTTCTTCCAGTCCCAGTGCTGCGGCGACGGTGACGACGTCGTTGGAGACCTTGACCGGCTGCACGTCGCTGCCGTCCTCGGTGCGCAGGGCCCACTGCGGGTCCTTGAGGCCGTGACCGGTCACGGTGATCACGATCGTCTTGCCGGCCGGCACTTCCCCGGCCGCGTGCTTTTTGATCAGTCCGGCGACGCCGGCAGCAGAGCCGGGCTCGACGAAGACGCCTTCCCGGGCGGAGAGCCAGCGGTGTGCGGACAGGATTTCCTCGTCCGTAACGGCCTCGATTACGCCGCCGGATTCATCCCGGGCCGCCACGGCGGTGTCCCAGGAGGCCGGGTTGCCGATCCGGATGGCCGTGGCAATGGTGTCGGGCTCGGTGATCGGGTGGCCGGCCACGAAGGGCGCCGCCCCTGCGGCCTGGAAGCCCCACATGACAGGGGTCTTGGTGGACACGGCAGGCAGCGACCCTGCGGTGGGCGACTCAAACGCCGCGGCGTACTCCTTGTAGCCCTTCCAGTACGCGCTGATGTTGCCGGCGTTGCCCACCGGAAGCACGTGGAAATCCGGGGCGTCGCCGAGCGAATCCACCACTTCGAAGGCACCCGTCTTCTGGCCTTCGATCCGGGCCGGGTTGACGGAGTTGACCAGGAATACCGGGTAGGACTCGCCGAGCTTGCGGGCGATGTCGAGGCAGTCGTCGAAGTTGCCGTCCACCTGCAGCAAAGTGGCTCCGTGCGCGACTGCCTGGCTGAGCTTGCCCATGGAGATCTTGCCCTCGGGAACCAGCACCGCACACTGCAGCCCGGCCGCCGTCGCGTAGGCCGCGGCGGACGCAGAGGTGTTGCCGGTGGAGGCGCAGACCACGGCCTTGGCGCCGGCGTCCACCGCTGCCGTCATGGCCATGGTCATGCCGCGGTCCTTGAAGGAACCGGTCGGGTTCATGCCTTCGACCTTGAGGTAGACGGTGCTGCCGGTCAGCTCGGAGAGGTGGCGGGCGTGCACGAGCGGGGTGCCGCCCTCGCCCAGGCTAATGACCTTAGTGGCTTCCGTGACAGGAAGACGATCAGCGTATTCGCGGATGACACCGCGCCATTGGTGAGCCACTTAGACTCCTTCTACCCGGAGTACGGATGTGACGGAATTGATGACGTCCAGGCGCCTGACGGCCTCGACGGTTGCTGCAAGCGCGGCTTCGCGTGCACGGTGTGTCACGATCCGCAGTTCGGCCGACTCCACGTTGGAGTCGGCATCGCGGTGGATGGTCTGCCGCATGATTTCAATGGACACGCCGTGCTCCGCGAAGAGCTGGGCGATCCGGGCCAGGACGCCGGGCTGGTCCGCCACGTCGAGTCCGATGTAGTAGCTGGTAACGGCTGCATCGATGGGCAGCGCGGGCACGTACCCCGTGGTGGTTTCGGTCCTGCCGGGCCCGCCGAGGACAATGCGCCGGGCCGCGGACACGAGGTCACCCAGCACTGCGGACGCCGTCGGGGTGCCGCCTGCGCCCTGGCCGTAGAACATGAGCTCGCCGGCATTCTCGGCTTCGATGAAGACGGCGTTGAACGCACCACGGACGGCGGCGAGGGGGTGTTCGCGGGGCAGCAGCGTGGGGTGGACCCGGACCGATACGCCGGTCTTGCCGTCCTCGTCATCGAGTTTCTCGGCAATCGCGAGCAGCTTGATGACAAAGCCGGCCTCCTTGGCGGCGGCGATGTCCGCTGCGGTGACCGACGTGATGCCCTCGCACGAGACCTCTTCCAGGGAGAACCGCGTGTGGAAGGACAGTGAAGCAAGGATCGCGGCCTTGGCGGCGGCGTCGTAGCCTTCGATGTCGGCAGTGGGGTCGGCTTCGGCGTAGCCCAGGCGCTGGGCCTCGGCCAGCGCATCGGCGAACTGCGCGCCGGTGGAGTCCATCTGGTCGAGGATGAAGTTGGTGGTGCCGTTGACAATCCCGAGCACCCGGGTGATCCGGTCGCCGGACAGGCTGTCGCGAATGGGCCGCAGGATGGGGATGGCGCCGGCCACCGCTGCCTCGTAAGAGAGCTGCACCCCGGCCTTGTCCGCTTCCTCGTACAGCGTGGGACCGTCCTGGGCCAGGAGCGCCTTGTTGCCGCTGACAACACAGGCACCGTGCCGCATGGCAGTCAGGATCAGCGTCCGGGCCGGCTCAATCCCGCCCATGAGCTCGATGACGACGTCTGCGTCCTTGACGAGGACTTCGGCGTCAGTGGTGAACAGCTCCTGCGGCAGCTCGACGTCGCGCTCGGCATCGAGGTTGCGCACCGCGATGCCCTGCAGTTCCAGGCGGGCGCCTGTGCGCGCGGCGAGGGCTTCGGCGTCGTCAATGAGAATCCGCGCAACCTGGGCCCCAACGTTGCCACAGCCCAGCAGGGCCACTTTCAGGGTTCGCAATTCGGTCATTCAGACTCCCATGTCGCGGTTGAGCAAATCTTCTTCGGTTTCCCCGCGGACAATGAGCCGGGCAGATCCGTCGCTGACAGCGATTACGCCCGGCCGGGCCAGATAGTTGTAGTTGCTTGACAGGGCCCAGCAGTAGGCGCCGGTCCCCGGTACAGCAAGCAGATCACCGGCTGCCACGTCCTCGGGCAGATATACATCTCTAACAACTATGTCGCCGCTCTCGCAATGTTTGCCCACTACTCGGGACAGCTGCGGCGCCGCATCGGAGCTCCGCGAGGCGAGAATCGCCGAATAATCCGCGTCGTACAGCACCGGCCGGGGGTTGTCGCTCATCCCGCCATCCACCGACACATACCGGCGGGGGTACGTAACGTCCTCGCCGGCTTTCTGGCCGGCCGCGGCGCCACCGGTGGCCCCGGAGCCCGGGGAATCCACGCGGACGGTCTTGAGCGTGCCGACCTCATACAGCGTGAAGGTCGTGCTTCCGACGATCGCGCGGCCCGGTTCGATCGAAATCCGGGGGGCGGCAATCCCGAGCGCGGCGCACTTGGAACGGACGACGGCGGCCATCGCCTGCGCGATCTCCGCAGCCGGGCGCGGGGTGTCAACAGGGGTGTAGGCGATCCCGTAGCCGCCGCCGAGGTCAAGTTCGGGCAGCTCGATGGAGTACTTCGACTGCATTGCTGCCAGGAAGTCCAGCAGCCTCTCCGCTGCCAACGCGAAGCCGTCCGGTTCGAAGATCTGGGAGCCGATGTGGCAGTGCAGGCCCAGCAGCTCGATGCTCGCGTGCCGGGTCGCCGCGGCCACGGCTTCCTCTGCGGCGGACAGCCCGGCCTGGTCGGTGGAGTCGCCGGCCATGGAGAGGCCGAATTTCTGGTCCTCGTGGGCGGTGGCGATGAATTCGTGGGTGTGGGCGTGCACTCCGGGGGTCAGCCGCAGCATGACCCGGGCAGTGTCGCCCCGGTTGGCGGCGATCGCCGCGACGCGTTCGAGCTCGTCGAGGCTGTCCACCACGATCCGGCCCAGCTGCATGTCCAGGGCCCGGTGGATTTCGCCGTCGGACTTGTTGTTCCCGTGCAGGGCGACGTCGGCGCCGGGGATGCCGGCGCGGGAGGCGACGGCGAGTTCCCCGCCGGACGCGGTGTCCAGCCGGAGCCCCTCTTCCTCGACCCACCGGACCACGGAGGTGCACAGGAAGGACTTGCCGGCATAGTAGACGTCCACTCCCCCGCAAATATCGGCGAAGGCATCGTTGAAGGCGTCGCTGAACGCCCGGGCCCGGGCCCGGAAGTCGGTCTCGCTCAGCACGAACAGCGGCGTGCCGTACTGGCGCTGCAGCTCGCTGACCGTCAGCCCCTCGATGGTGAGCTCGCCGGCGTCGTTCCGCGCGACACCGTCCGCCCACAGCGGCTCGTGGAGGGCATTGAGGTCGGCAGGGACCTCAAGCCAGCCCGGCGCGAGCGGTGAGCCTGCAGTGCCGGTGTTGCGGGCGTCGGCCGGCAATCCTGAGTTTGCGGGCTGTCCTGGGTTTGCCTGCTGTTTGGGTTTTGACGTCATGGCGGTTACATCCGTTCCGGCGCCGAGACGCCCAGCAGTTCCAGTCCGTTGGCCAGCACCTGGCTGGTGGCGTCGTTGAGCCACAGCCGGGTGCGGTTGGTGTCGGTGATGGGTTCCTCGCCCTGGGGCGCCACGCGGCAGGCGTCGTACCAGCGGTGGTAGGCGCCGGCGATGACCTCGAGGTGGCGGGCCACGCGGTGCGGCTCGCGCAGCTCGGCGGCCTTGGCCACGATCGAGGGGTAGCTGCCCAGATGCGAGAGCAGCTCGTTTTCGGTGGGATGTTCCAGCAGGGCGGCGTTGAAGCTGTCTTTGCCGTCCAAACGGCGCTCGACGCCTGCGGCCACTGCATTGCGGGCGGCGCCGCGGGAGCGGGCGTGGGCGTACTGGACGTAGAACACCGGGTTTTCGTTGCTGTGCTTCTTCAGCAGGTCCGGGTCCAGCGTCAGCGGCGAATCGGCCGGGAACCGGGCGAGTGAGTACCGGACGGCGTCCTTGCCGAGCCAGGAGATGAGGTCCTTGAGCTCGATGATGTTGCCGGCGCGCTTGGACAGCTTGGCGCCGTTGACGGAGACCAACTGGCCGATCAGGACCTCGATGTTGACCTCGGGGTCATCGCCGGCGGCGGCCGCGATGGCCTTGAGCCGATTGATGTAGCCGTGGTGGTCGGCGCCGAGGAGGTAGATCTTCTCGGTGTAGCCGCGGTCCTTCTTGGACAGGTAGTAGGCGGCGTCGGCGGCGAAGTAGGTCGGCTCACCGTTGGCGCGGACCATCACGCGGTCTTTGTCATCGCCGAAGTCTGTGGTGCGCAGCCAGACCGCGCCGTCGTCGTCGAAGACGTGGCCCTGTTCGCGCAGGCGGGCGACGGCGTCTTCGATCGCGCCGGCGTCGTGGAGCTCCTGCTCCGAGAAGTAGACATCGAAGTCGACGCCAAACTCGGCCAGCGTCTGCTTGATGTCGTGCATCTGCGCCTTGTATGCGGCGCCCCGGATCACCGGCAGGGCCGCCACTTCGGTGAGTTCGCGGATGTCCGGGTGCTCGGTGAGCACCTCGTGGCCGAGGTCTGCGATGTACTGGCCCGGGTAGCCGCCCTGGGGCACGTCCCGGCCGTGCAGCCTGGCGAACACGGAGTTCGCGAACACGTTCATCTGGGAACCGGCGTCGTTGATGTAGTACTCGGCCGTGACGTCGGCACCTGAGGCCCGGAGGACACGGGCGATCGCGTCGCCGAGGGCGGCCCAGCGGGTGTGGCCGATGTGCAGCGGGCCGGTGGGGTTGGCCGAGACGAACTCCATGTTGACCACGTGCCCGGCGAGCGCGGTGTTAGTGCCGTAGGCGGCACCCGCCTCGACGATTGCCTTGGCGAGGGTACCGGCGGCGGCAGCGTCCACGGTGATGTTCAGGAAGCCTGGGCCGGCGATGTCCACTGCGGACACGCCGTCGATAGTTTTGAGCCTGGCGCTCAGGACAGACGCGAACTCCCGCGGGTTCGTGCCTGCCTTCTTGGCCAGCTGGAGGGCGACGTTGGTGGCCCAGTCCCCGTGGTCCCTGTTCTTCGGGCGTTCGACACGCACCTCATCCGGGATGTCGGCTGCGGAAAGGGCTATGTCACCGGCTGCGACAGCGGCCTTCAGGCAGGCGGATATGGCGAGGGAGAGTTCTTCTGGGGTCACACTTCCAGCCTACCCGTGGGCCCGTGGTGTGGCGGAATCTGGCGCCCGGCATGACGGTTGGGGTCAGGTTCCGGGGAAGGCTCCGGGAAGGGCCAAGGAAATCCCAGCCCTTCAATGCCTTGCACCAAGGGTGAACCGTTACCCTGAAATCAACGTCTTCAACCGTGTCAGCGCCTCCACATTGTTCGCTGTCCGATCCCCACTGTCCGATCCCCGCAAAGAATCGAGCCCGTATGACTACCGCCTTCCGTAAGAGCGTCCTGGTCGGCCTTGCCGGCCTGTCCGTGGCCGGAACCGCGGCTGGCTGTGCCCCTGCGGTGCAGCCGCAGTCCGCCGCGGCCGCGCCGCCGGCGTCCGGGTCCGCCGGCACCGGTTCCTACAAGGACGGCACGTACAGTGCCGACGGGAACTACACCTCCCCCAACGGCATTGAGACCGTCGGCGTGGAACTGACGCTGGCCGGCGGAACGGTGTCCGATGTGCGGATCACGCAGCACCCGTCGAATCCGAACACCCGCAAGTTCCAGGGCGAGTTCGCCAGCGGCATCCAGGCCCAGATTGTTGGCAAGAAGCTGGACGAGCTCCAGGTTTCCAAAGTTGCGGGATCCTCGCTGACCAGCGGCGGCTTCAACGAGGCCGTGGCGAAGATCAAGTCACAGGCCCAATAGCCCGGCTGGGACAGAGGAATCGTGCCGCATCCTGGCTGGACGCACTTCGGCTTTGACGGGATCGGGACCCGCTGGGAGATTTCCACGCCGTCCCGCCTGTCCGGCGAGCACCGCCGCGGGCTGCTCGCCACGGTGGAGAAGTACGACGCCGCGTGGTCCCGGTTCCGGCCCGACTCGCTGATTGCGAACGCCGCCCGAACGCCTGGCCGCATTGAGCTGCCCGCCGAGGCGGCCGCCCTGGGCGAGCTGTACGGCACGCTGTACAGGCTCACCGGCGGTGCAATGACTCCGCTGATCGGCGGGAGCCTGGAGCGCCTGGGCTACGGTGCCAACTACACCCTGCGCCCGGGCGGTGCGCCTCTTCACGCGCCGCACTGGGAGGATGTGCTGGACTGGCAGGGCACCGCGCTGACAACCACGGCTCCGGTTGTGATCGACGTCGGCGCGGCCGGCAAGGGGCAGCTGGCCGATCTGCTCTCCGCCCAGCTCCGGGACGGCGGCTGCGCCGAGCACTTCATCGATGCCAGCGGGGACCTGCTGAACCCGGGGCCGGATCCGATGGTTGTTGCCCTCGAGCACCCCTACGATCCCACCCGGGCAATCGGCACCGTCCAGCTGGGGGCCGGGGCCCTCTGCGCTTCCGCCGCCAACCGGCGGGCCTGGGGCGACGGGTTCCATCATGTCCTGGACGGCACCACGGGAGCGCCGGTGCGTAGCGTCGTCGCCAGCTGGGCCATGGCCGGGTCCGCGATGGTGGCCGATGCGCTCGCCACCGCATTGTTCTTTGTCGACGGTCCGCGGCTGGAGCAGGAGTTCGATTTCGCCTGGCTCACGGCCTATTCGGACGGGCACGCGGAATATTCAGCCGATTTTGAGGGGGCCCTGTTTTCATGACTGCCATCGCCACCACTGCACTTGGCTCGAGGCTGGACACCGCCTTGGGCCGGCTCACCATGTACCGGCTGGTGCTGGGGGTCCTGGCTGTCCTGGCCGGGTACAGCCTGCTGCTCAATGTGCTGGGCTGGCTGACGTTCGGGCTGCCGGAAATGCTGGCTCACCTGGCCCTGTGCCTTGGCTTGACGTACGCCTCCAACCAGGCGCTGGCCGCACTCTTCCACGTGCGCCCGCACACGGAATCCTCGCTCATCACCGGCCTGCTGCTGTATTTCCTTTTCTGGCCCAGCCAGCTGACACAAGGGCTCCAGCTGGCGGAGCTCGCCGGCGTCGCCCTGGCCTGCGTCGTGGCCTCGGCCTCGAAGTATGCGCTGGCCTGGCGCGGCCGCCACATCTTCAATCCAGCCGCGGCGGGCGCATTTCTCGCCGGGCTGACCGGGCTCAACATTGCCACGTGGTGGGCGGCGACGCCGGCGATGCTCTGGCTTGTGCTGCCGGGGGTGCTGCTGGTGCTCTACCGGACCAGGAAGTTCGCCATGGCTGCCGTGTTCACCGTGGTCACCGTGTCCATCGTGGCCGCGGACCTGCTCCAGGCCGGCATGGAGCTTTCCGAGGCTCTGTGGCAGCCGCTCGCGCAGCGCCCGGTGTTGTTCTTCGTCGGGTTCATGCTCACCGAGCCTCTCACCTTGCCCCCGCGGCGCTGGCAGCAACTGGCGCTGGCCGCCGTCGTCGGGGTGCTGTTCGCTGTCCCCTACAACCTGGGCTTTGTGGCCAACTCCCCCGAGCTGGCGCTGCTGGTGGGCAACGCGCTTGCCTTCGCTGTTGGACAGCGCGGCGGGGTCCGGCTGCGCTTCGTCGCCAGCCGTCCGCTGACGCCCACGACGACTGAATTCAGCTTCCGCCCGGAGCGACCGGTGCGCTTCACTCCCGGACAGTCTCTGGAACTGCACCTGCCTCCAGACACGGCCCGCGGCGATGCCCCCGACAAAGCGCCCGGCAAGGGTGACGGGAAGGGAATCCGGCGCGTGTTCAGCCTGACCAGCCCGCCATCCGCACCCCTGCTGACAATCGGGGTGGGGACGGCGGAGCCGGTTTCATCAGCAAAGCGCTCGCTGCTGGCCCTTGCCCCGGGCGACGGGCTCACCGCCACCACGGTGCACGGCGATTTCCTCCTGCCCCAGGACCCGGCAACCCCCCTGCTGCTCATCGCGGCCGGAATCGGCATCACCCCCTACATGGCCCAGCTAGCCGCGGTGCCAGCCGGGAACTCGGCCGGGGACTCAGCCGGAAGCCCAGCCGGGAACCGCGACGTTGTCCTGCTGTACCTGGCAAAAAATGCCGCCGAACTCGGATACGCCGAGGAACTGCAGCACTCCGGGGCGCGCATCCTGGCCCGGCTTGCCGACGGTTCGGCGCCGCCGGCCTTCATGCACGACGCAGGCGCCAGAAGGATTGACGCGGCGGCCCTCAAAGAGCTGGTCCCCGACATCGGCGGCCGGGAAGTCTTCGTCTCCGGCTCGCCCGCCAGCGTGCGTTCGCTGCGGGCCGCGGCTCGTGGCGCGGGCGCCCGCCGGGTCCATGTGGATTTCTTCGCCGGCTACTGAGCGGTCCGGCCAAATTCGCGGGACTCGACACGCACTTGACCCCGCACTTAAGATGCGCTTGACCCCACCTCGACTCCACAAATGTGTGCCGATTTTCCGTTGGAGGCCACCTTCCTGCTAAGCTCTAGGACGTCCCGCCGGTAACGGCAGGATCCCTGGATGCCCTCGTAGCTCAGGGGATAGAGCGTCTGCCTCCGGAGCAGAAGGTCGTAGGTTCGAATCCTATCGAGGGCACAAAATATTGGCTCTGCCAACAAAACCCCGCTGTTTCACTGAAACGGCGGGGTTTTTGCATGTTCGAGAAATCACCCTCAACCGAAGCATTCCGAAGAACCCCGCCGAAAGAACGCGGAAAACCGGCGGCTTTGCCCCTGCCCATTGTCGGTGCCCCCTCGTAGGCTGTTTCCATCGGTGGCGGACTACCCTGCCCGCTCCGAAGCGTGAAGGGGGTCTCACATGTTCTTTCCAACTCCGTACTGTTCCATCGTTCCGCCCTATTTGCTCCGCCGGTTGGCCGCGCAGCGCGAGCCCGAGCTCTCCAGGGCCGCCCGCGCGGCAAAGGAAGCCTTGCAGCACGTCCCGAGCTTCCAGGCCTCCCGCGCAGTGCCCGGGCCCGGCAGACATCCGGGCATACGGGAACTCAAGCCGTCCCCGCCGGAGCGGACGGTTTACGACGCCAAGTCCGCCGAGCAGCTGCCCGGCAGCGTGGTCCGCAAAGAAGGCGAACCGCCCACCGGCGATCCCGCCGCCGATGAGGCCTATGACGGGCTGGGGCACACCCACCGCCTCTACGCGGAAGCCTTCGGACGGAATTCGATTGACGGCCAGGGTCTCCACCTTGATGCCACGGTCCACTACGGCCGCCTGTACGACAACGCGTTCTGGGACGGCCAGCAAATGGTCTTCGGCGACGGCGACGGCCAGGTCTTCGAGCGGTTCACCAAATCCCTGAGCGTCATCGGGCACGAACTCACCCACGGCGTGACCCAGTACTCCGCCGGGCTGGCCTACCGCAATCAGGCCGGCGCGCTGAACGAATCGATGTCCGATGTCTTCGGTGCTCTCGTTGAGCAGTATGTCCGGAAACAGTCGACGGCAGAGGCAAGCTGGCTGATCGGCGAAGGCCTCTTCACGGATCAAGTGCAGGGGGCCGCTTTACGTTCCATGAAGGCTCCCGGAACGGCGTACGACGACGACGTGCTCGGCAAGGACCCGCAGCCGGACTCGATGGACGGCTACGTGCGCACGGCCGCGGACAACGGCGGCGTGCACATCAACTCCGGAATCCCCAACCGCGCGTTCTGCCTGGTTGCCACGGGCCTCGGCGGCAATGCCTGGGACGCGCCGGGACGGATCTGGTACGAGACGTTGACGGGCGGCACGCTCTCCCCCACCGCCACGTTCGGCGCCTTCGCCAAGGCCACTGCCGCCTCTGCAAAGGAGCTTTTCGGGGAGGATTCCAAGGAGCATGACGCCGTGCGCTCCGCGTGGGAAACTGTGAAAGTAAAGTTCCCGGGAGCCAGACGATAAGCCAAGCCCCTGCAGATCGAGTCCAATTGAGATCCGAGTCCGATGAAGATAACTGTCCAGCGCAGTGGCGGCGTGGCCGGAATGAAAAGGACGTGGACCGTCCGGCCCGAGCCGCCGGAGGACACTGACCGGTGGCAGCCGCTGATCGAGGCCTGCCCCTGGGACGATGTCGTTGGGATCAGCGGGACAACCGGGCAGCCGGACCGGTTCATGTACAGCATCCGGGCCGATCAACGCCGGGCGATCCTGCCGGAGCGTGCCCTGACGGGTCCGTGGCGCGACCTCGTCGAATGCGCCCGGGCCGCGGCCGAGGAGTCGGCACCGCCGGGCCTTGGCTAGCCGCCGCCTATGCCGGGGCCCTATCTGCGGGGGCCGTCATGCCGTAGCCAGCTGCCCCCGGAACGGGCCGGGGCCCTATCTGCGGGGGCCGTCATGCCGTAGCCAGCTGCCCCCGGAACGTGCGCCGGTAGGACTGAGGGCTGGTGTCCAGCGCCTTTGCAAAGTGGTGCCGCAACAGGACCGAATGCCCGAAACCGGACTCCCTCGCGACTTCGTCGATATTGAGCTCCGTGCTCTCCAGCAGTTCCTGGGCGCGCAGCACCCGCTGGGAATTGAGCCAGGCCGCCGGGGTGGCCCCCGTTTCCGCGCGGAAGCGTCGCGCAAACGTCCGCGGCGACATATGGACCCGGGCAGCCAGTTCGTTGACCGCGTGTTCCTCGTCCAGATGCCGGACCATCCACTGCAGCAGCTGCTCCATGGGCTCCGAGCCGCACTGCGGAATGGGCCGGTCGATGTATTGGGCCTGGCCGCCGTCCCGGTGCGGCGGGACCACCATGTCCCGGGCGATGGCGGCGGCCACCTTGGCGCCGAACTCAATGCGGACCAGGTGCAGGCAGGCATCGATCCCCGCGGCCGTGCCGGCACTCGTGATGATCCGGCCATCTTCGACGTAGAGGACGTTTTCATCCACCAGGACAGCAGGGTACCGGCTGGCCAGTTCCTGGGAGTAATGCCAGTGCGTGGTGCAGCGGCGGCCATCGAGCAGGCCCGCCCGAGCCAGGGCGAAGGCGCCGGAACAAATGGACATCACCCAGGCACCGCGGGCATGGGCAGCCTGCAGCGCCTCCAGGACGGATTCAGGAACGTCCTCGTCCCGGCCGTACGGCGCCATCACCACCAGGTCTGCGTCCGCAGCCGCTTCCAGCCCGAGTCCGACGTGCATGGTCAGCCCGGATTTGAGCGGGACGTCGCCCGGCTCCGGGGCGCAGACGCGGAAATCGAAGGCGGGCACGCCGTTTCCGCGGTCCGAGCGGTCTATGCCGAAGACCTCGAAGGCCGTCGCGAACTCGAAGATCGAGAAGTTGGGAACCACGATCATTGCCACTGATTTGATCATGCTTCCAGTGTGGCAGAAATTATAGCTTTTTGGTCATTTCTGCCACTTTTTTTAGTTCGGGGACCGGAGAACCATAGAGGTATGGAACTCCTCGGAATCGCCGTAATCATCCTGATCATTGCCGGCCTCGCAGCCACCATCTCCGCCTTGCGGAAAGACGGCCTCGGCCACACCCCGCCCGTCCGCTCGGAAGAGTATTGGATGGCCCGGGACCTGCCGAGCGTCAATTACACCCTGCGGATCTTCTAAGTCCGCGCACACACCACGGGCCCGGCTCATCCAGCCGGGCCCTCAACATGCGCCGGGACCGGACAACTGACCGGAACAGCCGGACTGGACAGCCGCCGTCGCCACCCCAGTGGACAGTCCGCCCCAGTAGACTGTCTCCAGCCATGACATTGCATATTTCCTACCCCGCCGAGCTGCCGGTTTCCGAGCGCCGCGAAGATCTGATGGCCGCCATCGCGGCCAACCAGGTGACCATCATCGCCGGCGAGACGGGCTCGGGTAAGACCACCCAGATCCCCAAGATGTGCCTCGAGCTCGGCTTGGGTGAGAACGGGCTGATCGGCCACACCCAGCCCCGCCGGCTCGCGGCCCGCACTGTGGCCGAGCGCATCGCGGAGGAACTCGGCGTCGAGATCGGCCAGGAAGTGGGCTTCCAGGTCCGCTTCACCGGCGAGGTCAGCCGGTCCACCAAGGTCAAGCTCATGACCGACGGCATCCTGCTGGCGGAAATCCAGCGCGACAAGCTGCTGCGCAAGTACAACGCCATCATCATCGACGAGGCCCACGAGCGCAGCCTCAACATCGACTTCATCCTCGGCTACCTCAAGCGGATCCTGCCGCAGCGCCCGGACCTGAAGATCGTCATCACCTCGGCCACCATCGATCCGGAGCGCTTCGCCAAGCACTTCGGCAGCGAGGAAGAGCCCTCCCCCATCATTGAGGTGTCGGGCCGGACCTATCCGGTGGAGATCCGCTACCGCCCGCTCTCCCAGCCCGCCGGCGGCGCGGGCGCTGGCGCCGAAGACGGAGAAGGCGCAGCCGCGGACGACGAACTCGAGGAGGACCGCGACCCGCTCGATGCGGTGTGCGACGCCGTCGACGAGCTCGCCCTGGAAGCCCACGGCGACATCCTCATCTTCTTCTCCGGCGAGCGCGAAATCCGGGATGCGGCGGAGGCCCTCAACGCCCGCATCCAGTCCAACCGGCGGCTGGCCGGCACCGAGGTTCTGCCGCTGTTTGCCCGGCTGAGCCTGCAGGAGCAACACAAGGTCTTCCACCCCGGCAGTAAACGCCGGATCGTGTTGGCCACGAACGTCGCCGAAACGTCCTTGACGGTGCCCGGCATCAAGTACGTGATCGACACCGGCACGGCCCGCATCTCGCGTTACTCGCACCGCACCAAGGTCCAGCGCCTGCCGATCGAGCGCGTCTCCCAGGCCTCGGCCAACCAGCGCTCGGGCCGCTGCGGCCGTGTCTCCGACGGAATCGCTATCCGGCTCTACTCCGAGGAGGACTTCGAATCGCGGCCGCTGTTCACGGACCCGGAGATCCTGCGCACCAACCTCGCGGCCGTCATCCTGCAGATGACCGCCATGGGCGTGGCCCGCGGACCGAAGGACGTGGAGAATTTCCCCTTCGTCGAGCCGCCGGATTCGCGCGCCATCAATGACGGCGTCAGCCTCCTGCGCGAACTCGGCGCCCTCAGCCCCGCCCGGGCCCAGGAACCGGCGGACGACGGCGCCGGCCGCCCCGGCCGGCGGCCGGCCAGCGCGGCTGCCGGACGAAACGGCGGCGGGCGAAACGGTGGCGGACGAAACGGCGGCGGGCGAAACGGTGGCGGACTCACCGCCGTCGGGCAGCAGCTTGCCCAGCTTCCGGTGGACCCGCGGCTCGGCCGCATGATCGTGGAGGCCGGCAAACGCGGCTGCGTCCGCGAAGTCATGATCCTCGCTGCTGCGCTGACCATCCAGGACCCGCGCGAGCGCCCAACCGACAAGCAACAGCTCGCTGCCGAGAAGCACGCCCGTTTCCGGGACGAGAACTCGGACTTCACCGGCTACCTGAACCTGTGGAACTACCTGCAGGAGAAACAGCAGGAACTGTCCTCCACAGCGTTCCGCCGGCTCTGCCGCAACGAGTTCATCAACTACCTGCGGGTCAGGGAGTGGCAGGACCTGTTCGCCCAGCTCCGCCAGTTGGCCCGCCCGCTGGGCATCAGCCTGGACAACAAACGTCTTGCCGATCCGGTGGGCAACCACGACGGCATCCACATCAGCCTGCTCTCAGGGCTGCTGAGCCACGTCGGCATCCTCGACGAGCGCAAGCGCGAGTACGCCGGTGCCCGCGGCAGCCGCTTCGCGATCTTCCCGGGTTCGGCACTGTTCAAGAAGTCACCTACCTTCGTCATGGCCGCCGAACTCGTGGAGACGAGCCGGCTTTGGGCCCGCGTGGCGGCGAAGTTCGATCCGTTCTGGGCCGAGCAGGTCGCCCCCGACCTGGTCAAGCGCAGCTACAGCGAACCGCACTGGTCCAAGAAGATGGGCGCGGTGATGGCCCACGAAAAGGTCACCCTGTACGGCGTGCCCATCATCCCGAGCCGGCGCATCAACTACGGCAAGGTGGATCCCGAGCTCTGCCGCGAGCTCTTCATCCGCCATGCCCTGGTTGAAGGCGACTGGCAAACCCACCACAAGTTCTTCCACCGCAACCGCGCACTGCTCCACGAAGTCGAGGAGCTCGAGGCCCGGATGCGCCGCCGGGACATCCTGGTGGACGACGAGACGCTGTTCGAGTTCTATGACGCCCGGATCGGCGCGGAGGTCGTCTCGGAGCGACACTTCGACAAGTGGTGGAAGGACGCGCGGCAGCAGGATCCCACGCTGCTCGACTTCGACCAGTCTCTGCTGATCAGCGAGGACGCCGCAGCTCTGGACGACTCGGCCTACCCCAAGACCCTGCTGCACAAGGGCTTCGAACTGCCGCTGAGCTACGAGTTCCACCCCGTGGCTCCCGGTTCGCCGCCGAATCCCTCCGACGGCGTCACCGCCGAGGTCCCCGTCCTGTTCCTGAACCAGCTCGACGACGCCGCGTTCCGCTGGCTGATCCCCGGCCAGCGCGTGGAACTCGTGACGGCGCTCATCAAATCGCTGCCTAAGCAGATCCGGAAGAACTTCGTTCCTGCCCCGGACGTGGCCCGCCAGGCCGTCGCGGCGCTGGAAGCCGATTTCGATCCCGCCACAGACGAGCTCGAACCGTCGCTGGAACTGGTGCTGCGCCGGATCCGCGGACAGGTCATCCCGCAGGGGTCTTGGAACTGGGACGCCGTGCCTGCGCATTTGCGGGTCAGCTTCCGGGTGGTGGATTCCCGCGGCAAATTGCTGGATGAAGGCAAGGACCTCAACGCGCTGCAGGAGCGGCTGGCCCCGGCCACCCGCCGGGCCATCGCCGAATCCCTCGGTGCCACACCGGGTACCACGGCACCGGCGAAGGGGAAGGCCGGTCTGCAGGGGCAGGACACAGGGAACGGGAAGGACGGCGCCCGGACCGCACGGGCCGGCACTTCCCCGTCGGCCGCCCTGGCGGCTGCCACAGCGGCGGCCCCGGGCGGGTTCGCGGAAATGTCCGGGCTCAAGGACTGGACCTTCGGAACCCTCCAGCGCCAGGTCCAGGGCAGCGTTGGGGGTCACACCGTCACCGGCTACCCGGCCCTGGTGGACGAGGGAACTTCCGTGGCGCTGCGGCTGTTCCAGACGCCGTCGGAACAGCAGGAAGCCATGCGCGGCGGTGTCATCAGGCTCCTGGCCCTGAAGGTGCCGCCGCCGGACCGCTACGTCCTGGAGCACCTGAACAACACCGAGAAGCTGACGTTCAGCCAGAACCCGCACGGTTCCGTGACTGCCCTGATCGCTGACTGTGCCCTCGCCGCCATCGACAAGCTCACGCCGGCCGGGCTGCCGTGGGACGAGGCATCATTCAAGGCGCTGTACGAGAGTGTCCGGGCGGAGCTGATCGACACCGTCTTCACGGTCACCGCCGTCGTCGAACGCATCCTGGCCAGCACCCGCCGGATCGAAAAGCAGCTCAAGGGCACCACGAGCCTGGCCCTCATCAGCGCGCTCAACGACGTCAAGAGCCAGCTCGAACAGCTGGTGTATCCGGGTTTCGTGGCACGCACGGGCTACGCCCAGCTCAGCCAGCTGCCCCGCTACCTCACGGCGATCGAGAAACGCCTCGAGAAGCTGCCGGGCAACGTCCAGCGGGACGCCCAGCACATGTCCGCTGTCCAAGCCCTCGAGGACGACTACGACGACGCCGTCTCAGCGCTGCTGCCCGGGCGGCGGGCCGGGGCGGAGTTAACCCACGTGCGCTGGATGATCGAAGAACTGCGGGTGAGCCTCTTCGCCGTGGAACTCGGGACCGCCTATTCGGTGTCCGAGAAGCGCATCCGGGCAGCGCTTAACAAAGTGCTGGCGCCGGCGTAGACCCCCTGGGGGCGCTGCGCCGGCGCCAGTTCTTTGGCGGCCGGGAGTGGCTTGGATGGCCGGGAGTGGCCGGGTCTAGGCGGCCGGAACGTGCTCCGCGTGGCCGGCCGTGCGGAGGCCTTCGCGGAGCTTCTCCGCATTGGCGTCCAGCCTGGCCGGATCCGGGTGCTGGTCCGCCGAGCCGAAATCAAAGTCCGCCATCGAGTTGGAGGGCCACACGTGGACGTGCATGTGGTGGATTTCGTAGCCGGCCACGATCAGCCCTGCCCGGGCGGCGTCGAACACTTCCACCTGGACTGCGCCGATCTTGCGCGCAACTTCCATGACCCGGCTGACGACCTCCGGCGAGGCGTCCGTCCAGCGGTCCACTTCCTTGGTGGGCACCACGAGGGTGTGGCCGTCGGCCAGCGGGCCCATGGTCAGGAACGCCACGACGTCGTCCTCGCGCCAGATAAAGCGGCCCGGGATCTCGCCATTGATGATCTTGGTGAAGAGAGTGCTCATGCGTCCGCCCTTTCTGCCGGGGACCCCAGGGTACTGACGTCCAGGACAAAACGGTACTTCACGTCGCCCGCCACCATGCGGTCGTAGGCTTCGTTGAGCTGGTCTGCCGCGACCACCTCGACGTCGGACACCACGCCGTGCTCGGCACAGAAGTCCAGCATCTCCTGGGTCTCGGCGATGCCGCCGATCAGCGAACCCGCGTAGGCGATCCGGCGCCGGATCAGCGCCCCGGGGTTGACAGGCGGCATCGGATCCGCGGGCAGGCCCAGCTGGAACAGCGCACCGTCCAGGCGCAGCGTGCGGAAGAAGGGGTTGAGGTCGTGCGGGGCGGCGACAGTGTCGATGATGACTTCGATGCTGCGGTTCGCGGCCTCCATGGCGGCCGGGTCGGTGGAAAGGATGACGTCGTCGGCGCCCAGCTCGCGCGCCGCGGCGAACTTGTTCTCCGACGTCGTAAAGACCTTGACCTTGGCGCCCATGGCTTTGGCGATCTTGACGGCCATATGGCCGAGACCGCCCAGCCCGACGACGCCGACGACGTCGCCTTCCTCGACCTCGAAGTGGTTCAGGGGCGAATACGTGGTGATGCCTGCGCACAGCAGCGGCGCGACGGCGGCGGGGTCCAAGGTTTCCGGAACCCGCAGGACATAGTTGCGGTCCACCACGATCGACGTGGCGTACCCGCCCTGGGTGATGGCGCCGCCGTTGCGGGCATCCTTGGCGCCGTAGGTTCCCACGAGGCCGTTTTCGCAGTACTGCTCGAGGCCGTCCAGGCAGCTGTCGCACTCGCGGCAGGAATCCACCATGCAGCCCACGCCCACGCGCTCCCCCACCGTGAAGTCATCGACGGCGGAACCGAGCCGGGCGACCCGGCCGACAATCTCGTGGCCCGGGATCAACGGGTAGGTGTCGCCGCCCCATTCGCCCCGGGTGGCGTGCACGTCCGAGTGGCACAGTCCGCAGAATTCGATGGCGATCTCGACGTCGTCCGCCTTCGGTGCCCGGCGGGCCACTGTCAAGGGAACAAGTCCGCTGTCCGGTGCGGTGGCACCGTATGCGGCGGCAAGGGTGGGGCCGGCGGTCTGCGCGGCGCTGCCCGCGGTGGTGCTCGCGGTGGTGTCGGGATCCGGCAGCGGCTTGGCAAGGGGCGGGGGTACGGGACGTCCAGGTGTCATACGTTGACGCTACCCCGGTCCCGGGGTGGGTTCCACTTTGGAGCGGCGGGTGTTCGGCACGGGCGATATGCACGACGGCCTTCAACGCCGCCGTGGTGACGGGTGCAGCCGCCCTGCGCGCCGGTTCCGTCGCAACGAGCGGCCGGTCTTTATTGTCAGACCCCCCAAGGACACTTGAATCATGGACGGCAATCAGGGGCCCGAAGTGGCTTCATCAGTGGCGGGGCGCGGTGACGACGATCTCCAGGACTTGCTCGCGTTCTGCGCCCGCACGCTCCGGGACCTGCGTGAGGCCGAGGATCGCGCCGGTCTAATCGAACAGCACCGGCGGCTTGAAGAATTGAACTCTGCATTGGACACATTGCTGACGCGTCTTCAGATAGCGGTTGTCCTGGGCCGCGTGTCGGGAGACATACCCGGACCAAGACCGTCCCCGATGGCTTCCGAAGCGGTTGAACGGGTCCGGCGGTCCATAAATGTCATAGCCCGCAGGGACACTTGAATCATGGACGGCAACCAGGGGCCCGATGTGGTTCCGGCAGACTCGGCACCAGCAAATGCTGTGACGGTCCCGGACCTGGCCCGGATCCTGGCCGGCCTCCCGGCCCCGGACAACGCCGCCGCACTGATCGACGAGATCCGGGAACTGGAGGACCTCAAGTCCGCCATGGCCGCCCGCCAAGCCCGGCACGCCGTCGCACTGGATCTGTCCCAGCGCCGCGAACAGGCCGGTGCCGGCGTGCCCACGGACCAGCTCGGCGCCGGTGTCGCCGCGCAGATCGCCCTCGCCCGGCGCGAATCCCCGGCCAAGGGCGGCCGGCTCCTGGGACTCGCCAAAGCCCTCGTCACCGAAATGCCGCACACCCTCGCCGCACTGGAAACCGGGCAGCTCAACGAATGGCGCGCCACCCTGCTGGTGCGCGAAACCGCCTGCCTGAGCGCCGCCGACCGGGCCGCCGTTGACGACGAACTCGCCCCCGACGCCGGGACGCTGTCCGGGGTGGGTGACCGGGCCCTGGTCGCGGCTGCCCGGGCCGCCGCGTACCGGCGGGACCCCCGCTCCGTCACCGAGCGCGCCGCGCACGCCGCCACCGCCCGGCACGTCAGCTTCCGCCCGGCCCCGGACACCATGTGCTACCTCACCGCACTGCTCCCGGTCGCCCAAGGGGTCGCCGTCCAGGCCGCCCTGGCCCGGTCCGCGGACACCCTCCGTGCCGCCGGGGACCCCCGTTCCCGGGGCCAGCTCATGGCCGAC
This sequence comes from Arthrobacter sp. ok362, assembly GCF_900102785.1. Classification (GTDB taxonomy): domain Bacteria; phylum Actinomycetota; class Actinomycetes; order Actinomycetales; family Micrococcaceae; genus Arthrobacter. Next base: position 290,977 of record NZ_FNGC01000003.1, on the reverse strand, counting down.
GGGCTTGTTGAACGCACCACCGGCACCCCGGGCGGCATCACCGGCATCGAACTCCAGGTCATCATGACCGACCGCACCCTGTTCCAGGGCGACAGCGAACCCGCCCGCATCCCCGGCTACGGCATCGTCCCCGCCGCCTGGGCGAGAACCCTCATCAACGGCACGGCGCCGGCCCCACCCGGAGACGGCGGCTCCCCGGAACCCGGCAGTCCCCCTAAACCGGGAGACGAGCCCGGCGGGGCGGCCCCGGCCCACGACAACCCCGCGTTCGGCGTCTGGCTCCGCCGGCTCTACACCCACCCCGGCACCGGCGACCTCGTCGCCATGGACTCCCGCGCCCGGATCTTCCCGGCCGGCCTGCGCCGTTTCATCCAGGCCCGCGACGACACCTGCCGCACCCCCTACTGCGACGCCCCCATCCGCCACCTGGACCACATCGTGCCGCGGCACGGCGGCGGGAGCACCAGCCAGAGCAACGGCGCAGGACTCTGCGAAGCCTGCAACTACACCAAAGAAACCCCCGGCTGGACCGCCATCCCACGCCCAGGACCACGGCACACCATCGAACTCACCACCCCCACCGGCCACACCTACCACTCCACCGCACCACCTCTGCCGGGAACTCCGCTTCGTCCATCAGCCGCAGACCAACCGGGTCCCCGTCGCCGGCGCCAGCTCCGGCATCAGGCCAAAACGCTCCGATACGGCAAATTCAGAGAGATGCCGGCAGCCTAGGTGCCAAGCAACTGGATGCCGTCCGGGTCGAGGGGCCGCTCACCGGCAGATTGCTGCACGAGCGAGGGCTGACACGTTGGCTGTGCCTGGCGGGAAGGACCGATCATGAGCGAAACACTGGATCCATGGCGACTGATGTGGATCAGCAAGAGTTGGCGCAGCAGCTCCTGGCCCAGGCCAGAGAGCAGGGCATCGACCTCGTGGGCCCGGGCGGGTTGTTGAACCGGCTCACGAAAAATGTCCTGGAGAACGCCCTGGAAGCGGAGATGGACGAACACCTCGGATACGAAAAGCACGAAGTGACCGGACGCGGAAGCGGGAACTCCCGTCACGGCGTGGCACCCCGACCGGGCGCGCCTTCGGGGGCATCAGCGGGTAGCCGCGTCCTCACCGTACGGGTCGGCCCCGGTGACAACCTCGTTCGAGGCACTGTGGCACCACTCCGAAAACGAGCCCGGGTACAAAGCAGCGGAAAAACCCGCGGTCTCGAGGGCGGCGATTTCATGGGCCGCCGTCACCCCGGACCCGCAGTACACCGCCGTGGGAACGCCGGGCCGGTAGCCGAGCCGCTCGAACCGCTCCCGCAGCTCCGCCGGGGCCAGAAAGCGCCCGTCAGCCTGCAAGTTCCCGGTGGTGGGGGCACTCACGGCGCCCGGAATATGGCCGGCGCGAGGATCCACGGGTTCGATTTCCCCGCGGTATCGCTCGGCCGCCCGGGCGTCCAAGAGCAGCCCCTTCCGGCCCCAGGTGGCGGCTTGTTCGGCGTCGATCACGGGCATGGCGCCGTCGGAAAGCGTGACGTTCCCAGGTGCCGGCTGTTCAGGTCCCGCCGCAAGTGCGAACCCGGCGGCACGCCAGGCGGCCAGGCCGCCGTCGAGCAGGTGAACCTGCCGGAAGCCGGCGTTGCGCAGCATCCACCACAGCCGGGCGGCGGCCATGTTGCCGCTGTCGTCGTACGCTACGACGGCGTCGCCGTCGTTGATGCCCCAGCGGCGCGCGGACTCTTGGAACTGCTCCAGCGGCGGCAGCGGATGCCTTCCGCGTCGCGGTTCCGCGGGTCCGGCGAGTTCGGTGGCGAGATCCACGAAAATGGCTCCAGGGATGTGTTCGCGCAGGTAGTGGTCCTGACCGTGGGGGTCGCCCAGCGCCCAGCGAACGTCGAGGAGAACTGTGCGCTGGCCGGTGTCGCCGCCGCCGTCCAGCCGGTCCTTGAGGGCAGCAGGATTGAGAAGGGTGTCCATTTCCCCACTCTATCTTCGGCGCCCCGCCGCCCCCGGTAGGCTGTAGCGGTGAACACCGCGCACCAGCAGGACCGGGCCTGGGCCGACGAAGCCGTCCGCCGAATCAACGCCGAAAACAACCGCTCTGCCGATACCCACCTGTATTCGGTGCCACTCCCCGAGCACTGGGGCGTGCAGCTGTACCTGAAGGACGAATCCACCCACCGCACGGGCAGCCTCAAGCACCGGCTGGCACGTTCGCTGTTCCTGTTCGGCCTCGTCAACGGCTGGATCCGGGAAGGCACCACGATCGTTGAGGCCTCCAGCGGCAGCACCGCCGTCTCCGAAGCCTATTTCGCCCGGCTGCTGGGGCTGCCGTTCATCGCGGTGATGACCCGGACCACCAGCCCGGAGAAGATCGCCCTGATCGAACAGTTCGGCGGCTCGTGCCACCTGGTGGACCATGCCTCCGAGGTCTACGAGGCGGCGGCGGATCTGGCCAGCAGCACCGGCGGGCACTACATGGACCAATTCACATACGCCGAGCGGGCCACGGACTGGCGCGGGAACAACAACATCGCCGAGTCGATCTTCGGCCAGCTGGCGATGGAGGAGCACCCGGTCCCCCGCTGGGTGGTGGTCGGGGCCGGCACGGGCGGGACCAGCGCCACGATCGGCCGGTACCTGCGGTATCACCGCCACGAGACGAGGCTCGCCGTCGTCGACCCGGAAAATTCCGCGTTCTATCCGGGTTGGCGGGACAGCCGGCCCGACGGCGGGATCCCCGCCGCTGCCGGGACTGCCACTGCCGGGACAGCTCCTGCCGGAACCGCGGCGGCATCGCCCTCACGCATCGAGGGCATCGGCCGGCCGCGGATGGAGCCGAGTTTTGTGCCTGCCGTGATCGACCACATGATCCAGGTTCCCGACGCCGCGTCGGTGGCGGCCATGCGACACCTGAGGGAACATGCCGGACTGCACGCGGGCCCGTCCACCGGCACCAACCTCTGGGGCGTGTGGCAGCTCATCGCCGGGATGATCGAGGAGGGCCGCAAAGGCAGTGTTGTGACCCTCATGTGCGACGCCGGGGACCGCTACGCCGGGAACTACTACAACCCGGAGTGGCTGGACGCCCACGGTCTGGAACCCGAGCCCCACGAGGCCGTGCTGCGCGAGTTCTTCCAAACCGGCGTCTGGCCGGCCTCATCCGCCGGTACGCCCGCCTAGGCTAGACCTCCACGGAATCGCCGCTGGAGAGATGCCTGTACTCGCTGCCGTACCTCGCTCCGATCCGGGTTACATGCCCTTCAATCAGGCCCCGTCCCATGTCGTTCAGGAGCGCGTCGTGGATCGGGAAGGCTAAGGGTGCGCGGACGCCGATCACAAAGTCCACCACTTCACCCACTTTGTTCCACGGGGCGTGGATGGGTACAAGCAGCGTCTTGACTTCGACGCCGTCGGGGATCGCGAAGGAATCCCCCGGGTGGTAGACGTTGCCATCGACGAGGTAGCCGACGTTGGCAACGACGGGGATCTGCGGATGGATGAGGGCGTGCTGGCCACCATATGTCCTGACCGCGAAGCCCGAGGTTTCAAATTCCTCGCCCGCGGCCGCCGCATGGATGCGGCTCCCGGCGTCGGGTACCTTGCCGCGAAGCGTCGCGGCCACCGCCTCCGGGGCGAAAAGCTCAAGGGCAGTGTTCGACTGCAACGCCGCGGCGACGGCGTCGACGTCTACGTGGTCCGCGTGCTCGTGGGTGATGAGCACGGCATGTGCTCCGGCCAGGGCCTGGTCCGTCTCGGAAAAAGTGCCCGGGTCAAACACCAGCACCCGGCCGTCCTGCTCGAGGCGGACACAGGCGTGCGTGAATTTGGTCAGCTTCATCCGGCCAGCCTAGGCATCAGCCGTCACGGTGTCCACGGAGCGGTGCTGCCAATCTTGCACGCTGGTAATCTTGGACTTTGCCACCACACCACAGCGAGTCCCACCCGCGAATCCTTTCGAAGCGAGTTCCACGATGTCCCAAGGCACTACCGCCGGCAGCAGCCGGACTCCTGCCTCGGCACCCGCGCAGGGTAAGGAACAGCGCGTCACCAAGCAGCGCGTCGCCGTCAGTGCCGCCTTGGACGACCTGGCGGACTTCGTCAGCACCCAGGAACTTCACCGCATCCTCCAAGAGCGTGGCACGGCGGTGTCCCTCGCCACGTCCTACCGGATCCTGCAGTCCCTCGCCGACGACGGGCTGGTGGATGTCCTGCGTAACGCCGACGGCGAAGCGGTCTACCGGCGCTGCGCCGTCACCGGCCACCACCATCACCTGCTGTGCCGCAACTGCGGCAAGGCCGTGGAAGTGGAAGCCCCTGCGGTAGAGGCCTGGGCCGCGCGGATCGCGAAGGAGCACGGCTTCACCGCCGTGGAGCACACGGTGGAAATCTTCGGGCTGTGCCCCGAATGCACGGCGCTGCAAACCGGCGCGTAGCCCGGTTCAGGCCGCCGCAGCCGCGTTCCGCACGACCCGCCCGTTGAGCCCCCGTCTGGCCCGGGCACTGCCGATCATCCGGCAGGCCACGTAGATCAGGAAGGACAGCGTGGTCACATAGGGGCTGATCGGCAGCCGGCCGCCGAGCGCCAGCAGGATGCCTCCGACCGTCGCCGTCATCGCGAAGGCGATGCTCAGCGTTACCACCAGCCGAGGGGAGGACGTGACGCGCAGGGCGGCCGCCGCTGGCGTGATCAGCAGGGCCAGCACCAGCAGCGCGCCCACAATCTGGATGGACAGGGCCACGCTGATTCCCAGCAGCACCATGAAACCGAGGGCCAGGGCCCGCACCGGCACGCCGCGGGCGGTGGCGACGTCGGGGTCAACACTGGCAAAGGTCAGCGGCCGCCAGATGGCGACCAGCACCAGCATCACCACAACGGCGACGACCGCAAGAACCTGCAGCTGGACCGTTCCGACCGAGACGATCTGACCGGTCAGCAGGCCGAACTTGTTGGCCGCCCGGCCTTCGTACAGGGACAGGAAGAGGATGCCCAGGCCCAGCCCGAAGGGCATGATGACGCCAATGATCGAGTTCTTGTCCCGTGCACGGACACCCATCACCCCCAGCACCAGGGCTGCGATGACCGAGCCTGCCAGCGAGCCGAGGACAATATTCGCGCCGATCAGCAGCGCGAACGCCGCCCCGGCAAAGGAGAGCTCCGAGATTCCGTGGACCGCGAACGCCAGGTCGCGTTTCATCACAAAGGTGCCCATCAGCCCGCCCAGCAGCCCGAGGACGGCGCCGGCCCAAATGGAGTTCTGCACCAGGACCAGCAGCTCGCCATAGTTTTCGAAATTGAAGATTGAATGCAGCAGGTTGCCCAGATCCACTCAGCCCACCTCCCCCGCGACTGAATGCGCGTCCTCGTGGTGGTGCGACGCGGCATCCGGCAGCCCCACGACGATCAGCCGGCCGTTGGCCTGGATCACTTCAACATGGCTGCCGTACAAGTCGGAAAGCACCTCGGTGGTCATGACCTCGGCGGGCGTGCCCACCCGGAACCGGCCGCCGGCCAGGTACAGGACCCGGTCCACGTAGTCCATGATCGGGTTGATCTCGTGGGTCACGAACACCACGGCACTGTCCGCCTCACGGCATTGCTTGTTGATCAGCGTGCTGACACCCTGCTGGTGCTGAAGGTCAAGTGAGAGCAACGGCTCGTCGCACAGCAGCACTTTGGGATCCGTGGCCAGGGCCTGGGCCACGCGCAGGCGCTGCTGCTCACCGCCGGAGAGCTGCCCCACCGGGACCTTGGCGTAGTCGCTGGCGCCCACGAGCTCCAGGAGCTCATCGACCTTCCGGTTCACTTTTGCGCCGCCCAGGCGGATGCCCCAGCGGTGGCCGTCGACGCCGAGGGCCACGAGGTCCCGGGCGCGCAGGGGCGTATCCGGGTCGAATGATTTCTGCTGGGGCACGTAGCCGATCCGGCGGCTTCCCCGCTCAACGGGATGGCCGTCGAGCACGGCAGTTCCCGTGCTCAGTTCCTGCAGCCCCAGCAGGACCTTCAGGAAGGTGGTCTTGCCGCTGCCGTTGGGACCAAGCACGGCAAAGAATTCACCCGGGTTGATGTCCAGGTCCAGGCCCTCCCACAGAGTCCGTTGGCCGAACGCCAGGGAGGCGCCGTGGAGGCTCACTACCGGTGTCAAATGGGGTTTCCTCGATTTTCCGCGGAGACTGCTGCTCCCGCTGTTGCGATCATGCTAGGGCCTTGCCGATGCTCTCAACGTTCCCGGTCATCCACTGCAGGTAGGACTGGCCGTCCGGGAGGGTTTCGCTGAAGTTCACTACCGGGATGCCGGCGGTCTCGGCGGCCTTTTTCAGCGCCACCGTCTGCGGTCCCTCGGTCTGGGTATTGTAGGCCAGCAGCCGGACGCCCCGGGATGCCACGAGATCGACGGCGGCCTTGAGCACGGCGGGCGGGACATCTGAGTCTTCCTCAATCGCCGCGGTGTACTCGGCCGGGGTCTCGTTCTCCAGTCCGGCGTCCTCGAGCAGGTACAGCGGGACGGGCTCGGTGACGGCCACGGGCACGTGGCCTGCCTTTGACTTGATGGCGGCGAGCTTGGTTTCCAAGCCGCCGAGTGAGTCCTTGAAGGCCGCAGCGTTGGTCCGGAACGTCTGCGCCGAGGCCGGTTCCAGCGAGCCCAGCTTGTCGGCGACGGCGTCCGCGAGGCGGGACATGGCCGGCAGGCTGTACCAGACGTGTTCGTTCAGTCCGGTGTGCTCGTGGGTGTGGCCGGCGGAGTCGGGGCTCGGGGAGTCGGTACTGTCTTGTGCCGGGCTTTCGGTGGCCAGGCCGGAGACGTCCACAGCGTTGATGATGTTGCCCTTCTCCAGCCCGGTGTCGGTTGCCAGCGTGTCAATGAAGGCGTCGTATCCCCCGCCGTTCTCCACCACGAGCTCGGCCTTGGAGACGGCCAGCTTGTCCTGCGTGGTGGCCTCGTAGGAGTGCGGGTCCTGGCTGGTGCGGTTGATGATCGAGCTGACCCGGACCTTGTCGCCGCCGATGCTGGAGATAATGTCGCCGTAAACGCTGGTGGAAGCGACGACGTCGACCACGCCGTCGCCGGCGGTCCCCCGCGAGCTGCCCGCCGTCGGACTGCACGCGGTGAGCAGGAGGCCTAAGCCGGCAAACCCAGCCAGCATGGCTCGGGCAGCGGGACGACGCACGGGAACCTCGGATCTGTTATTGAGAATCAGGAGCAATAGCAACAGCCCGAGTGTATCCCTAAATAGGAATCATTCCTATTTAGGGATACACGGCGTGCCGTGCTGCCGTCCGTCCGCTACTGGTCTGTCCGTTACTGGTCTTGGCCCAGCCTGCGGTAGCCGGTGGCCTGCGTCGCGTCCCGGATTTCGCCGACGAGCTGCTCGATCACGTCTTCCAGGAACAGCACCCCCTGGGTCAGCCCGTCGGGGCCGATCACTCGGGCCAGATGCGAGCCCGTGCGCTGCATGACGGACATGGCCTTTTCAATTTCGTCGTCCATGGCGAGGTTCGCCAGCGAGCGGATGCGGCTTTCCGCGATCGGCTGGTGGTACCCGGCGTCCGGAATGGACAGCACGTCCTTGATGTGGAGGTAGCCGGCCAGCATGCCGTCGTCATCGAGCATCGGGAAGCGCGAGAACCCGGTCCGGCTCACCGCCTTTTCGAATTCCACCGGCGTGGTCGCCGCCTTGAGCATGACGAGCTTTCCCAACGGAACCATCACGTGGGACGCCGTGTGTTCGGAGAACTCCAGCGCTCCGGTAATAAGTCCGGCGTCGTCGTCCACGAGTCCGTGCCGGGTGGATTCCTGCACGATCGACTGCACTTCTTCAAGGGTGAAGGAAGACGTGACCTCATTCTGCGGCTCGATCCGCAGCAGCTTCAGGATGTGGTTTGCGGACCAGTTAAGCGACGTAATGACGGGTTTGACCAGTCGCCCGATGAACATCAGCGGCGGCGCCAGCAACAGCGCCGCCTTGTCCGCGACCGACACGGAAATGTTCTTCGGCACCATTTCGCCGAATGTGACGTGCAGGAACGTCACCGCTAGCAGGGCGACGGCGAAGGCCACAATGCCAGCTGCCCCCACCGGGACCCCCGCCGCTTCCAGCGGCACGGCCAGGAGGTGGTGGATCGCGGGCTCAGCCACCAGCAGGATCAGCAGCGAGCAGACGGTGATGCCGAGCTGGGCGCACGCAAGCATGAGGGAAACATTTTCCATGGCCCGCAGCGTGGTCTGTGCGCGCTTGGAACCGGCCTCGGCCAGCGGCTCGATCTGGCTTCGGCGGGCGGACATGACGGCGAATTCTGCTGCCACGAAGAAGGCATTGCCCACCAGCAGGAAGGCAAGCCACAGGATTCCTGCCCAGTCGCTCATGCGGCACCTGCCTGGCTGGCGGGCTGGTCGTCGCCGGGTACCCGGGTGGGCCGGAAGCAGATCCGGTCGATCCGGCGGCCGTCCATGCGGGTCACGCTCAGTGTCCCGCCGACGACGTCGACTGTGTCGCCGACTGCCGCGATGCGGCCGAGCTGGCTCATGAGGTAGCCTCCCACCGTTTCGTAGGCAGCCTCGTCGGGCACGGTCAGGCCCGGGATCTGTTCGGAAAGTTCATCGGGCCGGAGCAGGCCCGGGAAGTACCAGTCCCCCGAGGCGCTCTGGAGCAGGCCGGGGCGGACCTTGTCATGTTCATCGGCCACTTCCCCGACGATTTCCTCCACGAGGTCTTCCAGGGTGGTGATGCCGGCCGTTCCGCCGTACTCGTCGAGGACGACGGCCAGTTGCAGGTTCCCCTCGCGCAGTTCGGCGAGGAGGGCGTCCAGGTGGATGGTCTCGGGGACCTGGAGCACATCGGTCATGATGGCTCCGGCCTGCAGCTTGGCGCGGCGGTCCGCGGGCACGGCGATGGCCTTCTTGATATGGACCACGCCGCGGATGTCATCGGAGGACTCGCCGATCACCGGGAAACGGGAGTATCCCGTGCGCTTGGCGGCCTCGACGATGTCCGAGACCGGCTGGTCGGCGTCGATGGTCTCCACGCGGATGCGGGGGGTCATGACGTCCGCGGCGGTGCGCCCGGAGAACTTAAGGGTTCGGGCGACGAAGTTGGCCGTTCCGGCGTCGAGGGTGCCCATGGCCGCGGAGCGGCGCACGAGCGAGGCCAGTTCGGCCGGCGTGCGGGCGCCGGAGATTTCCTCCTTGGCCTCCAGGCCGAAGACGTTGAGGACCTTGTTGGAGAATCCGTTGAGCACCACGATTGCGGGCTTGAAGATGGCGGTGAACACCAGCTGGGGCCGGGCAACGGCCTTGCCGATCGGGAAGGACCGCGCGATGGCCATGTTCTTGGGCACCAGCTCACCGATCAGCATGGAGAGCAGGGTGGCCACCGCCATCGCGAGGACCAGGGACAGCGAGGCGGCCGCCGCTGGCGGGACTCCGAGCGCGGTGAGGGGACCCTCGAGCAACTTGCCGACGGACGGTTCCATGACGTAACCGGTCAGCAGCGTGGTCATGGTGATGCCCAGCTGGCAGCTCGAGAGCTGGGTGGAGAGCGACTTGAGGCATTTGAGCAACGGCTCGGCGGCGGTGTCGCCGGTGTCAACGGCGCGCTGCACGGTGGCCTGGTCCAAGGCGACCAGGGAAAATTCCACGGCGACAAAGAACCCGGTGCCGAGGATGAGCAGGAGGCCTGCTGCGAGGAGTAGCCATTCCATCTCAGCGGCCTGCTTCCGCAGCAGCGGCAGCGGCAAAGGCGCACGGCGAGGGCCGCTGCAGGGACCGTAAAGGCTGGAAGGGTCTGCCCGGCGGAGGATGGTCGGCGGCGGCCGACCCGGTTTCCTGGAAGGCTCCGGTGTTGCGTGTGGCCGGAGAATGATGGGCGCGTGAACGGGGTTTGCCGGCTCTTCGGGTGGACTGCGCGGGAACGGTTTCGGTTCTCCGCTGACAGCCCCCAGGCCGGCACCTAGATTTACTGTCCATAAGAATTTCAGTCTACAGGAGCGGCCGCCGCCAGCCCCCGACCGCCGGCTTCACCGGCCGCGCCGAACTCACCAGCTCTGCGGGACGGGCCGGCCTTCCTCGTACCCGGCCGCGGACTGGATGCCGGCCACGGCACGTTCGCGGAAAGCCGCGAGATCGGCAGCGCCGGCGTAGCTCATGGAACTGCGCAGGCCGGCGGTGATCATGTCCAGCAGGTCCTCAACGCCGGGCCGGGCCGCGTCCACGTACATGCGGGACGTGGAGATGCCTTCCTCGAACAGGGCCTTGCGGTCCTTTTCAAAGGCGCCCTCGCGCTGGTTGCGGTTCTGCACCGCGCGGGCGGACGCCATCCCGAAGCTCTCCTTGTACTGCCGGCCCGTCGCGTCGAGCTGCAGGTCCCCCGGGCTTTCGTGCGTGCCGGCAAACCAGGAGCCGATCATGACCTGGCTGGCCCCGGCGGCCAGGGCCAGGGCGACGTCGCGCGGGTAGCGGACCCCGCCGTCGGCCCACACCCGGCCGCCGGCTTCCCGCGCCGCGGCCGAGCACTCCAGGACGGCGCTGAACTGCGGGCGCCCTACGGCCGTCATCATGCGCGTGGTGCACATGGCGCCTGGACCCACGCCAACCTTGACGATGTCCGCCCCGGCCTCGATAAGCTCACGCGTTGCCTCGCCGGTGACGACGTTACCGGCGACCACCGGCACGCCGGGGTTGAGTCCCTTCACGGCGGCCAGGGCGTCGAACATTTTCTGCTGGTGCCCGTGTGCGGTGTCGAGGACCAGCACGTTCACGCCGGCAGCCAGCAACTCGGCGGCCCGCCCGGCCACGTCACCGTTGATTCCGACGGCGGCAGCCACCTTGAGCTTGCCGTCGTCGTCCAGGGACGGGCGGTAGAGCGTGGAGCGCAGGGCGCCCCTTCGGGTGAGCACACCGGCCAGGACGCCGTCCTGCTGCACCGGTGCGTAGTCCGTCCCGGCGGCGTCCATCGCTTCAAAGGCGCGGCGAAGGCCCTGCACAGCATCCGCAGCGTCCCCGGCCCGTGCGCCGACCAGCAATCCGGCATCGAGCAATTCGGCGTCCAGCACCAGCGGCTGGTGGCGGATGACGGAGGCCAGCGACGCGAATCGGTCCTGACCCTCACAGTCGGCGGCCCGGACGACACCGGCGACGGCGCCGGCCTCATCCACCACTACAACGGCCCCGTGTGGCCGCTTGCCCATCAAGTGGAGGGCATCGATCACGGTGTCCGTGGGCGCGAGCGTGACGGGGGTTTCGAGGACCGGGTGGCGTCCCTTGATCCAGGCCGTGACGTCCCGGATGACATCGAGCGGGACGTCCTGCGGCAGGACTCCAAGGCCGCCGCGGCGGGCCATGGTCTCGGCCATCCGCTTCCCCGTCACCGCCGTCATATTCGCCGCCACCAGCGGAATCGCCGAGCCGGTCCCGTCACCGGCCGCGAGATCGACGTCCAGGCGCGAGATGACATCCGACCGCGACGGCACCAGGAAGAGGTCGGAGTAAGTCAGATCGGTGGTGGGCTCATTCAGGAAACGCACGACTGCTCCTTTGCTGGCACCCTCAGCTGGCGCCGTCGGCGCCAAACGGGTTCTTCTTTGATTCTAGGGCGGTTCCCGGCGGGGCCGGCACTGCGTCCGGCACCGCGGCCGGCACTGTGTAAGTCACTGTGTGAAGCACCGCGTAAGGCACCGCATCCGTGCCGATTCTGCAGCACTTCTTCACTCCAATTCAGTGGCCGCGGAGACGGATCATGATTTGGGTCACGCTTATTGGCGGTTTGGCAAGAATCCTCACTAGACTGGCATGGGTCTGGGTTCACTGGACGCAGAGACTGGCTCAATCGTTGTGCCGAGGCACCGTGGAAGCCAGAGGGAATCAAACTCATGGAAGAGGCGTATTTCAAGTGCCAGAGCAGCCTAGCCACCGTCTACCAGAGGAATTTGGCGGAAACGAGTGGCTCGTTGACGAACTGTACGAGCGTTACCAGCAGGACAAGAACACGGTCGACGCCAAGTGGTGGCCGCTGTTCGAATCCTTTGCGGCTAGCGACGCCTCTTCCGCCAACGGAACGTCCGGCACCGCGACAGCTGTGCATCCTGCCACCCGTGAACTTCCCGTTGTAGCGCCTGCCGCTTCGTCGGCAGCACCTGCGCCGGCCGCGCCTGCTGCCCCGCCCGCAGCTCCCGCCCCTGCGCCCGCAGCCAAGAGAACCCCGGCCACCGCAGCCCGGGACGGCGCCAGGACCTCCGACGCCGGCCCCGGCACCGCACCGATCCCGGCACAGCTGCCGAAGAACCTCAAGGCCCCGACGGCGCCGGAAGAGGACGTCGTCTCTGTCCTGCGCGGCCCGGCGAAGGCCATCGCGTCCAACATGGTCACCAGCCTGGAAGTGCCGACCGCCACAAGCGTCCGGGCCATCCCGGCCAAGCTGCTGATTGACAACCGCGTGGTCATCAACTCCAACCTGGCCCGCGCCCGCGGCGGCAAGGTTTCCTTCACGCACCTGATCGGCTACGCGGTCATCCGGGCCCTGTCCCAGTTCCCGTCGATGAACGTCTACTACGACGAGGTCGACGGCAAGCCGGTGGCTGTGCAGCCGGCGCACGTGAACTTCGGCATCGCGATTGACATGCCCAAGCCTGACGGCACCCGCCTGCTCATGGTCCCGAACATCAAGAAGGCGGAGACCCTCAACTTCTCCGAGTTCTGGCACACCTACGAGGACCTGATCAAGCGCGCCCGCAACGGTAAGCTGACCGCGGACGACCACTCCGGCACCACCGTGTCCCTGACCAACCCCGGCGGCATCGGCACCGTCCACTCGGTGCCGCGCCTGTCCAAGGGCCAGGCCGCCATCATCGGCGTCGGCGCACTGGACTACCCGGCCGAGTTCCAGGGTGCCAGCGAGAAGATCATCGCGCAGAACGCGATCAGCAAGGTCCTCACGCTGACCTCCACCTATGACCACCGCGTCATCCAGGGCGCCGGCAGCGGCGAGTTCCTCAAGCTCGTGCACCAGCTCCTTCTCGGTGCGCAGAATTTCTACGACGAGATCTTCGAGTCCCTGCGCATCCCCTACGAGCCTGTGCGCTGGAGCCCGGACCTGCAGGTGGACCCGGCCGACGAGATCAACAAGGTCGCCCGGATCCAGCAGCTGATCCACGCCTACCGCGTGCGCGGCCACCTTATGGCGGACACCGATCCGCTCGAATACGTCCAGCGCAAGCACCCGGACCTCGACGTTCTGACCTACGGCCTGACCCTGTGGGACCTGGACCGCGAGTGGCCCACCGGCGGCTTCGGCGGCAAGCCGATGCTCAAGTTCCGCGACATCCTCGGCGTCCTCCGCGACGCCTACTGCCGCACCGCCGGCATCGAATACATGCACATCCAGGACCCCGCCGAGCGCAAGTGGTTCCAGGACCAGCTGGAGCACGCGTACTCGAAGCCGAGCCGCGACGAGCAGCTGCGCATCGTTTCCAAGCTCAACGCCGCCGAGGCCTTTGAGACGTTCCTGCAGACGAAGTTCGTCGGCCAGAAGCGCTTCTCGCTCGAAGGCGGCGAGTCCCTGATTCCGCTGCTGGACGCGATCATCTCCGACGCCGCCGACGACGAACTCGACGAAGTCGCGATCGGCATGGCCCACCGCGGCCGGCTCAACGTGCTGACCAACATCGCGGGCAAGACCTATGCCCAGGTCTTCCGCGAATTCGAAGGCACCCAGGACCCGCGCTCCGTGCAGGGCTCCGGCGACGTCAAGTACCACCTCGGCACCGAGGGCACCTTCACCTCGGACAACGGCAAGGAGACCAAGGTCTACCTCGCCGCGAACCCGTCCCACCTCGAGGCCGTGGACTCCGTCCTCGAAGGCATCGTCCGCGCCAAGCAGGACCGGCTTGACCAGGGCGAGGCGTTCCCCGTGCTGCCGATCATGGTGCACGGCGACGCCGCTTTCGCAGGCCAGGGTGTTGTAGCGGAAACGCTCAACCTCTCCCAGCTGCGCGGCTACCGCACCGGCGGCACCATCCACATCGTGGTCAACAACCAGGTCGGCTTCACCACCGCCCCGTCGTCCTCGCGTTCCTCCACGTACTCCACGGATGTCGCAAAGATGATCCAGGCGCCGGTGTTCCACGTGAACGGCGACGACCCGGAGGCCGTGGTCCGCATCGGGCAGCTCGCCTACGAGTTCCGCCAGCGTTTCCACAAGGACGTTGTCATCGACATGGTGTGCTACCGCCGCCGCGGCCACAACGAGGGCGACGACCCCTCGATGACCCAGCCGCTGATGTACAACCTGATCGAAGCCAAGCGCTCCGTCCGCAAGCTGTACACCGAATCGCTGATCGGCCGCGGTGACATCACCGAGGAAGAAGCAGAGCAGCTGCTGCGCGACTACCAGGAACGCCTGGAACGCGTCTTCGCCGAAACCCACGCCGCCCAGACGTCCCCGATCCCGATCATCAAGGCCGATTCCGCCGCGGTGTCCGATCTCGAACGCCCCATGGCCCAGCAGTCCGATTCCGGCGTCAATGCCCCGGCCTCCACGGCGATCTCCGCGGAAATGCTGGCCCGCATCGGCAAGGCCCACACCGACATCCCTGAGGGCTTCACCGTCCACGCCAAACTCAAGCAGCTGCTGGAGAAGCGTGAAGCGATGTCCCGTGAAGGCGGCATCGACTGGGGCTTCGGTGAACTTGCCGCGTTCGGCTCGCTCGTCATGGAAGGCGTCCCCGTCCGGCTCGCCGGCCAGGACTCGCGCCGCGGCACCTTCGTGCAGCGCCACGCCGTCTTCCACGACCGCGCCAACGGCGACGAATGGCTGCCCCTGTCCCACCTGTCGGATAACCAGGCGAAGCTGTGGATCTACGACTCCCTGCTCTCCGAATACGCCGCCATGGGCTTCGAATACGGGTACTCGGTGGAGCGCCCGGATGCCTTGGTGCTCTGGGAGGCGCAGTTCGGTGACTTCGTCAACGGTGCGCAGACCATCATCGACGAGTTCATCTCCTCCGCCGAGCAGAAATGGGGCCAGCGGTCCTCGCTGGTTCTCCTGCTGCCGCACGGCTACGAGGGCCAGGGACCGGACCACTCCTCCGCCCGCATCGAGCGTTTCCTCCAGATGTGCGCTGAAGAGAACATGATCGTGGCCAACCCCACGACGTCGGCCTCGCACTTCCACCTGCTGCGCCGCCAGGCCTACAGCAAGCCGCGCAAGCCGTTGATCATCTTCACGCCGAAGCAGCTGCTCCGGCTGAAGGCCGCGGCGTCCTCCGTGGAGGACTTCACCACCGGCTCGTTCCGCCCGGTCATCCCGGAGCACGCCCACCTGCAGGCCGACGCCGTCGAACGCGTGCTGCTGGTCTCCGGACGCCTGTACTACGATCTGCTGTCCACCCGGCAGAAGACCGAGAACCAGACCACGGCGATCGTGCGCGTCGAGCAGCTCTACCCGCTGCCGGCCGCCGAGATCGCCGCGGAGCTGGCCAAGTACCCGAACGCCGAAGTGGTCTGGGCGCAGGACGAGCCGGCCAACCAGGGTCCGTGGCCGTTCATCGGCCTGAACCTGCCCGACGCCCTGGACCGCCGGGTCCGCCTCATCTCCCGCCCCGCCTCGGCCTCCACCGCGGCAGGGTCGATGAAGCGCCACGCGGCAGAACAGGACAGCTTGCTCAAGCAGGCATTTGCACGTAAGTAGCGTCATTGCTGCCCGGCCGGAGACTGAAACACAACACTCCGGCCGGGCAGTTCTGTTTAATGGACTGTTAGTGGTCAGCTTGATGGACAGCGTTGAAGTGAAGAGGTAGTCGTGGAAGATCGGAAGCTGCGGATCGCAGCCGTTGGGGACGAGCTGTTGGCCGGGCTCGGTGATCCGCGGGCCTTGGGCTGGTGGGGACGGGTCTTGGCCCGCACACCGCAGGACAGCGTCGCACTGGAGTGCTACTCCCTGCCATGCCCCGAAGAGGGCACGGAGGGAATAGCCGCGCGCTGGCTCGAGGAGGCAGGCCGCCGCTTCGGCAACCACCACGAAAACCGCCTGGTGATCGGCCTGTCCGGACGCGACATTGAGTTCGGCCTGTCCACGGCCCGCAGCCGCCTGAACCTCGCCAACATCCTGGACTCCGCCTCGCAGAACAAGATCGAGGTCTTCGTCGTGGGCCCGCCGCCCACGCTTGACCCCGCACAGAACCGCAGGCTCGGCGAACTCAACACCGCCTTCGCCGACGTCACGACGCGCCGCAAGCACCTCTACGTCGACACCTTCTCGCCGCTGCTGAACCACGAGCAGTGGCGCCAAGACCTCGCGGCCAACGGCGGCACGCCCGGCCAGGCAGGGTATGGCCTCATGGCGTGGCTCGTGCTGCACCGCGGCTGGTTCCAGTGGCTCGGACTGGACGCGCCGGAATAGGCGGGACACCCGGCAACCCGCAGCACCGAGCCACGCCCTTCCCGGAACTTCGCGATATATCTTGACCTGGCCTGCGCGCGCGATATATCGTGATTTCATAGTCGCGATATATCTTTAGTTGTCCAGCCACTTTCGCCTTTCCGGAGGAACCATGCCAGAGAACACGTGGACCGTGACCGGCCCGCAGACCATCGACGTCGACGGCGTCCGCTCGCTCAAGCTCGGCATCGTCCGGGGCCGCTTCGACATCGTCACCCATGACGAGGACGTGGCCAGGATCGAAGTCTCCGAAATCGACGGTGATCCGCTGTCGGTTTCGGTCGTCAACGGCCGCCTGGAAGTCCGCCACCAGCTGCACGGGCCGCAGGGCTGGTTCAAGAACCTGATGAGTACCGTCAACAACGGCAGCAGCAACTCCGTGGTCATCAGCATCGCCCTGCCCGCCGGCGTCGAGGTCGAAGCCGGGACGGTGAGCGGCGACGGCATGGTCTCCGGGATCAGCGGTCATTCCCGGCTCAACACCGTCTCGGGCTCCGTGCTGGCCGATGGTACCTCCGGGGACCTGTCCGTCAATACGGTCAGCGGCGAGGTGATTGCCCGCAACCACCGCGGCGTCCTGACCGCCAAGAGCGTCTCCGGCGAAGTGACGGCCTCGGGCGAATTCAGCCACATCCGCGCGAACACCGTCAGCGGCGACCTGAACTTTGACCTGCACGGCTTCACTCAGGATTTGGGCGCCAATTCAGTCTCCGGCGACGTCACCATCCGGCTTCCGCACGACATCGGCGTGGACATCGTCGCCAAATCCGCCAGCGGGGCGGTGGTCATCGATGACCAGAGGTACGCACAGCCCAGCGGCACGGTGCAGACCATCGCGGGACCGGACGCCAAGCTGATGCTCGTCCGGACCAACTCGGTTTCGGGAAAAACGTCGATCTTCCACGGCCAGCCCACCGCGGACACTGAAACGGCCCTCTGATGCCTCCCGTCTTCGCCCACGGCGCGCTCCGGCTGTACCTGCTCGCCCTGCTCGAATCGGGCCCCAAGCACGGCTACGAGCTCATCAAGGCGCTCAGCGAGCGTTTCGGCGGCACCTACTCCCCCAGCGCCGGAACCATCTACCCGCGCCTGGGCAAGCTGGAGGAAGAAGGGCTCGTTGCCACCCACACGGAGGGCCGCCGCACCAACTACAGCATCACCCCGGCCGGACTCACGGAGCTGAACAGCCGGCGGGATGAACTCGCCGACGTCGAAAACGACATTTCGGCCTCGGTTCGCCGGCTGGCCGACAACCTGCGCCAGGACATCCGCGTCAACATGCGCGGCCTCCGGGCCGATCTCGCGGCAACGGCAGAGGCGGCTCGGAGCTCGGCCCGCGCCTCAGGTTCTGCCGGCGGCGCGGGGAGCCCGTGGTACTCCCCGGAGGGCGAACGGCGGCTGAAGGAGGCAGAAATGCTGGTGCAGGCCTTCCGCGACGACATGCGGGTGGAACTGCGGCGCCATGCCGGGAGCCGTCCCGTCACCGCCGTCACGCTCGAAACGGTCAAGACCGTGCTGGATCAGGCCCGGATTTCAATCCGCAATTCGCTGGAGGACTGGCCCCCACGCGCAACCTCGTAGCGCGGGCCCCCGGTTCGCGGCGGGTGCCGCGATGTGGGAGACTTGAGGGCAGCTCTTTTGAGTACCAAGATTAAGGAGGCCAGCTATGAGCAAACGTGCACGTAAACGTCGTGACCGTAAGCGTGGCGGCGCGAACCACGGTAAGCGCCCCAACACCTAAGCAAAGCTTGGAATGACAGCTTTAGACGAATGACCCCGGATTCCTTACGGCTTCCGGGGTCATTCGTTTATCTAGGTATGGAGCCGGGCTCAGGCTTCCACAGTCCGGATCGAGTGAATCCGGTCCAGGATGGAGTTCTTGAGGTTTTCCGGAGCTGCTTCGGTGCACGAACGCTTGACCATCACGCGGATGACACATTCGAGGTCGTACTGCTCCAGGCACTCCGGGCAGCTGTCCAGGTGGTCCTTGATCTCTGCGATGTCGTCATGCGTGAGCGCACCATCCAGATACTCATAGATACGTTGCATCCGGGCGTCGTCGCAATCGCCCAGTCCCTGGCAGTCGCTCATTTCCTGTTCTCCTGTTTGTTGCTGTCGGCCGCGGCGCTTGACTCGATTGCGGCCCCGAATCCCCGTTCGGCGGCATAATCCGCAAGCATGTCCCGCAGCATCTTCCGGCCGCGGTGCAGCCGGGACATGACGGTCCCGATGGGGGTGTTCATGATGTCTGAAATTTCCTTGTACGCGAAGCCCTCGACGTCGGCGAAGTACACGGCCAGCCGGAACTCCTCCGGAATCGCCTGGAGCGCGCGCTTCACATCGGAATCGGGCAGGTGGTCGAGGGCCTCGGCCTCCGCCGAGCGCAGTCCCGACGACGTATGCGACTCGGCGCGGGCGAGCTGCCAGTCCTCGATGGTGTCCGAATTCGACTGCAGCGGCTCACGCTGACGCTTCCGGTACAGGTTGATATACGTGTTGGTGAGGATGCGGTACAGCCAGGCCTTCAGATTGGTTCCGGGCTTGTACTGGTGGAACGCGGAAAACGCCTTCGTGTACGCCTCCTGGACCAGGTCCTCGGCGTCGGAGGGATTCCGGGCCATCCTCATGGCCGCCGAATACAACTGGTCCACGTACTGCATGGCGTCGCGTTCAAAGCGCACCCGGCGCTCCTCCGCGGACTCGGTGGAAACGTCCAGCGGCCTTCCGTCCACCTCGGTTTCCAAGGCGGCGGGTCCATCGGCGGGCATATGCACAGCGGGCCGTTCTGGTGCGCCGGACGTGCCGGCATCAGGTGTCTTGGTGGGCGTGGCGTCGTTTCCGGCAACCTCGTGCATGGCCGCAACGGCCGGGTCCATGGTGCTCATTGCGTTCAAGTCTACTGTCACCTTCCGCCGGGCACCCAGAACTGCCGGAAGCGCGAGGGTCCACGATTGCCCGGAATCGGCCTCCGGTTCGGTCCTGTCCAACACCTGCGTCAAATCTCCGCCTTCCTAAGCTGTGCTGGGATCTGCCTTTCACAACCACGTCCTGCGGGCAAATATTCCGCAAAAGTGCAAGACTAGAACCGGTTCCCCCGCAGTGAAGCCGCGGTTCGTCCATCCAGGAGGAAATTCATGTCGTTTGTCCGCTTTCTCGCCCGGCCCATGCTCGCCTCCAGTTTCGTCCTCGCCGGCATGGACAAGCTCAGGAACGCGGATGACACTGCGGCACAGCTGTCGCCCTTGTTGCGCCGCACGGCCGACGCACTGCCGTTCCAGCCCGACGAAAAAGTCCTGGCACGCGTGATCGGCGGCACCCAGATCGGTGCCGGCGTCTGCTTCGCCCTCGGCAAGTCCGCCCGGCTGGCAGCCACCCTGCTCGCCGTCATTTCGGTCCTGAACAGCTACGTGGAATGGCGCAGCGCGGACATCTCCTCAAAGGAAGCCCGTGACGCCCGCCGCAAACAGCTCCTGAAAAACGTCACCCTCACCGGCGGCGTGCTCCTCGCCGCGGTCGATACCGCTGGCAAGCCCAGCCTGGCCTGGCGCGCCGGCCACCTGGCCGCGGATGCCAAGAAGAGCGCCGGACACCTCGCCGCCGATGCCCGGAAGACCACCAACAAGCAGCTGAAAAAGGCCGACAAAGTCGTCCGCAAGGCCGTAGAACACTCAGCCGGAGCCTAAGACGGTAATGACTGGCACCACCCCCTCAGCAACTGCCCCTTCCCACCCGGCCGGCCCCAATCCTGCCGACGTCGGTCCGCACTGGCCCGCACCCTTGGCCACACGGCCGGTCGATGCCACTGTCACCGTTCCGGGATCCAAGTCCCTGACCAACCGGTACCTCGTGCTCGCCGCCCTCGCGGACGGACCGTCCCGGCTGCGGGCCCCCCTGCACTCCCGGGACTCCGCATTGATGGTTGAGGCCCTGCGGCAGCTGGGGGCCACCGTCACGGAGGTTCCCGGCGACGGTTCCTTCGGCCCCGACCTGGAAATCATCCCGATCAGCTTGGACGCCGTTGCGGCGGACACCGCGATCGACTGCGGCCTGGCCGGCACGGTCATGCGCTTTGTGCCTCCGGTGGCGGCGCTGCGGCGCGGTGAGTCCCGCTTCGACGGCGACCCGCACGCCCGCAAACGCCCGATGGGCACCATCATCGAGGCCCTGGCTGGTTTGGGTGTGGCAGTGAACGCATCCGACGGCGGTCCGGCGTCATCGTTGCCCTTCACCGTCCACGGCACGGGCGAAGTACGCGGCGGCCACCTCATCATCGACGCCAGCGCATCGTCCCAGTTCGTCTCCGCCCTGCTGCTGGCCGGCGCCCGCTTCACCGAGGGGCTCCACCTGGAACACGTCGGCAAACCCGTACCGAGCCTGGACCACATCAACATGACCGTGGCCGTGCTGCGCGGCGTGGGCGTGGCGGTCGATGACTCGGTGCCGAACCACTGGATTGTCTCCCCCGGCCCGATCCGCGCCTTCGACCAGCGGATCGAGCAGGACCTCTCGAACGCCGGGCCGTTCCTCGCGGCGGCCCTGGCCACCCGCGGAACCGTGCGAATCCCGAACTGGCCCGCGGAGACCACCCAGGTCGGTGACCTCTGGCGCGGCATCCTGAGCGCCATGGGCGCGACCGTGACAATGGATGGCGGCACCCTGACCGTCAGTGGCGGCCCGGAGGTCAAGGGCGGCGACTTCGACGAGACCAGCGAGCTCGCCCCCACCGTGGCGGCGCTTTGCGCCCTCGCCGCCGGCCCCTCACGGCTGAGCGGCATCGCCCACCTCCGGGGCCACGAAACGGACCGGCTCGCGGCCCTCGTCGCCGAAATCAACCGCCTCGGCGGCGACGCCGAAGAGACCGCCGACGGTCTCATCATCCGTCCGGCCACGCTGCACGGCGGTGTGGTGCACAGCTACGCGGACCACCGCATGGCCACTGCCGGCGCCATCCTCGGCCTTGCCGTGCCGGGCGTGGAGGTTGAGGACATCGCGACCACGGCTAAGACCATGCCCGATTTCCCGCAACTCTGGGAAGCGATGCTGGCACAGGGACCCGCCGCAGATGAGGACACCGCCGGTGGCACGCAGCACTGATTCCTGGGACGAGTCCGACGTCCGGATCCGTCCGAACAAGAAGGGCACCCGCCCCCGCACCAAGGACCGGCCCAGCCACGACGACGCCGTGACCGGACGCATCATCACCGTGGACCGCGGCCGCTACACCGCCGTCGTCGGCGAAGGGACCCCCGACGAACGCAAGATCATTGCCGCGCGCGCCCGTGAGCTGCGCCGCAATCCCGTGGTTGCCGGCGACTTCGTCTCCCTGGTCGGGGACGTCACCGGCGAGCCCGACACCCTCGCGCGGCTGGTCAAGATCCAGGACCGCAAGACGCTGCTGCGCCGCAGCGCCGATGACACGGACCCGATCGAACGCGCCGTGGTGGCCAACGCCGACCAGCTGGTTGTGGTGGTCGCCGCCGCCAATCCCGAGCCCCGGACCGGTTTCATCGACCGCGCGCTGGTAGCCGCGTACGACGCCGGCATTGAGCCGCTGCTGCTCGTCACCAAAGCCGACGTCAAGGATCCCGCCGAGCTGTTGTCCAATTACCAGCACCTCGATTTCCCCGTCATCATCTCCAAGACCGCGGACTCCGCCGCTTCCGGCATCGACGCCCGCTCCGACGACGGGCTCTCCGCCCGGCTCGACAAGGACGCGGTGTCCCAGCTGCGCGACTACCTCGACGGCAAGGTCACCGTGATGCTGGGCCATTCCGGCGTCGGCAAGTCCACCATGGTCAACGCCCTGACCGGGGCCGAGCGGGCCACGGGAGGCGTCAACGCGGTAACCGGCCGCGGCCGCCACACGTCCTCCTCCGCGCTGGCGCTCAAAGTCAACGATGCCCCGGCCGGCAGTTGGATCATCGACACCCCCGGCATCCGGTCCTTCGGGCTGGCCCATGTGGACCCGGACCGGATCCTCCGCTCCTTCCCGGACCTGGAACCGGGCACCGACGATTGCGAACGCGGCTGCAAACACGACGCCGCCGCGGTCAACTGCGGCGTCGACGCGTGGGTTGCGGCCGGGCACGCGGGCCCCTCCGGGCCCGCGAGGCTCGCGTCCCTGCGCCGGCTGCTGGGCACGGACCCGCGGCTGGAAGCGCAGGATACCAAGGAACTGGGCACCGTCTCCTAGCCCGCCCAGGCATCTGGGCTGCGGCGCCGTGCCGCGGCCTCCCGCCCGGCAGCCCGGTTAGACGGTAGTTTGGATCCATGAGTCAACCCGCTTCGAGCTACAACGATGACCTGCGCCTTGCCCATGTACTGGCAGATTCGGTCGATTCCCAGACTATGAGCCGCTTTAAGGCGCTCGACCTTCGGATCGAGACGAAGCCGGACCTGACGCCCGTCACCGATGCCGACAAGTCCGCCGAAGAGGCCATCCGCGGCCAGCTCTCCCGGTCCCGTCCGCGCGACGCGGTCCTCGGCGAAGAGTTCGGCAGTTCGGGCCACGGCTCCCGCCGCTGGATCATCGACCCGATCGATGGCACGAAGAACTTTGTCCGCGGCGTCCCGGTCTGGGCCACCCTGATCGCCCTCGTCGATGAAGGCGAGCCCGTGGTCGGCGTCGTCAGCGCGCCGGCACTGGGCAAGCGCTGGTGGGCCGCCAAGGGCGCAGGCGCCTACACGGGCCGCTCCCTCGCCGCCGCCACACGGCTGAAGGTATCCAACGTCTCCAAGCTCGAGGACGCCTCGCTGTCCTACTCCAGCCTTGGCGGCTGGAAGGAACGCGGGAACCTGGATGAGTTCCTGGGCCTAACCGAGGAAGTCTGGCGCACCCGCGCCTACGGCGACTTCTGGTCGTACTGCCTCGTGGCCGAAGGCGCTGTGGACATCGCCTGCGAGCCCGAGCTGAACCTCTACGACATGGCCGCCCTGGTGCCGATCGTCACCGAGGCGGGCGGCCGCTTCACCTCGCTCGAAGGCGAGGACGGTCCCTTCGGCGGCAACGCCCTCGCCACCAATTCAATCCTCCACTCAGAAGTCCTCAAGCGGCTCAACCCGGACCTCGACGACCTCCTCTAGGCTCAACCCTGCTGCACGTAACAATCCGCTTCACAATCGGTGACCGCCTTTTCCCCGGCTGCGCGGATGTCCTACGCTCGATGCAGGTCACGAGTGCCAGCGCTAAACCCCGGTTTGCTGGCCGGCAACCCTCCAGTCGCGGTGGGGTGCCCCGGGTGACGACCTGGCCGGTCCGGAACGGACCCGGCAAGCGCGGATTCCCACGATGTGGGGTCCTGGTCGAGTGAGGTCCCATGACAACTGCTATTTTTCCCGCTGCCCCCGAATTTCACGCCGCTTCCGATGCCGGGCGACCTGATGGACGGCGTGCCCTCGCAGGCCGCCCGCTGGCCGCGGTCACCGGGGCCGAAATCCAGGCCCCGCTGATCACCGGCGGCCACGCCCGCTACGCCAACCTCGACTACGGCGCCTCTGCCCCGGCCCTGTCCGTGGTCTCGGCCTACTTGAACGAAATCCTGCCGTACTACGCGAGCGTGCACCGCGGCGCCGGCTACGCATCGCAGATCAGCACGTCCGTCTACGAAAACGCCAGGGACATCGTGCGGGACTTCGTGGGCGGTCGGCCGGACGATTCCGTGATCTTCACCCGCAACACCACCGATTCCCTGAACCTGTTGGCCGGCTGCCTGCCGCTCCGTGACGGCCGGCCCACGGGCGAGGTCCTGTATCTCGACATTGAGCACCACGCCAACCTCCTGCCCTGGCAGAATGTCCCGCACCGCAGCGTCGTGGCCGCCGCCACCCTCGCGGCCACCGTGGACCGCCTGCGGGACGAACTCGCGCGCGGCGGCGTGAGCCTGCTGGCCGTCACCGGCGCTTCCAATGTCACCGGGGAGATCCTGCCGATCCGCACCCTGGCCACACTGGCGCACGAGTACGGCGCCAGGATCGTTGTCGACGCCGCACAGCTGGCCCCGCACCGCCGGATCGACATCACCGCGGACGACGTCGACTACCTCGCCTTCTCGGGGCACAAGCTTTATGCCCCGTTCGGCGCCGGCGTGCTTGTGGGGCGGACGGACTGGCTCGACGCCGGCACCCCGCATCTGGCCGGCGGCGGCGCCGTCAGCGACGCCCGGCTCGACTCTGTCAGCTGGACCACCGGACCCGCCCGGCACGAGGGCGGTTCGCCGAATGTCCTCGGTGCGGCCGCCCTGGCCCGCGCCACGCAGGTGATCGCAGCCCTGGACCCGGAGCAGTGGCAGGCCCACGAGGACGCCATCCGGTCCTTCCTCGTCGAGGGTCTCCAGGGCATCGACGGCGTGAGCGTGCACCGGATTTTTGCGGATTCGTCCCCCGTTTCTTCCTCCGGAGGCGATCTGCCGGGCACCGGCACCATCGGCGTCGTGAACTTTTCCGTGGAAGGCTATGACGCCGGGCTGGTGGCCGCCTACCTGTCGGCCGAACACGGCATTGGCTTGCGCGACGGCCGCTTCTGCGCCCACCCGCTGCTCAAACGGCTCGGCCTGCCCGCGGGCTCCCTGCGGGCCAGCTTCGGCCTCGGCTCGCGGCTGGAGGATGCCGAGCGCCTGTTGGCCGGCCTGCAGCAGTTGCGGGAAACGGGACTCGGCTGGGACTACGTGGTGGACGCCGGCCGCTGGGTGCCGGCCAACGATACCCGCAGCTACCCCCACTGGGCCCCGAACACCCCGGGCACCGCCGGTGCCGCGCCGTGCACGGTTGACTAGCCACGGTGGACTAGCCACGGTGGACTAACACGAGGCGGGACCAGGACCCCGCGCCGGTGCGGTAAATTCGAAAGGTATCTGAAACCAACAGGACCTTCCCGAAGGAGATCGAACGTGGCAAGCGGCGGGCCCAGGCTCCACAGCGGACCTAAACTGCACAGCGGACCTAAACTGCACAGTGGCCCCAAGCTGCACAGTGAGCGGCGCCAGGAACTCGGACAAAGCTTCCAAGACGGCGGGGAGCACTATGAACGCGTCCGCCCGGGCTATCCGCAGGAGTCGGCCGACTGGCTGATCCCGGCGGGTGCCAGGGACGCCGCGGACATCGGCGCCGGCACCGGCAAGTTCACTGCGCTTCTGGCGTCACGTGGACTGCATACGGTGGCCGTGGACCCCTCTGCCGACATGCTCGAGCAGTTGCGCCGCACCCTGCCGGATGTCACTGCCATCGAGGGCAGTGCCGAGGACACGGGTCTGCCGCCGGCGTCGTTCGACCTCGTCACGGTCGCCCAGGCGTGGCACTGGTGCGATCCACGCCTGGCCAGCACCGAGATTGCCCGGATCCTTCGGCCGCACGGCGTCCTGGGTCTGATCTGGAACCAGCTGGACACCGCTGTGCCCTGGGTGCACCGGCTTTCGCGCATCATGCACGCCGGGGATGTCCACAAACCACACTTCCGCCCGCCGGTGGGCCCCGAGTTCACCGGATTGGAGAGCCACCTGACCCGGTGGGAGGATTCCGTCACCACGGAGGACATCCAGGAACTGACCAAGTCCCGCAGCTACTACCTCGCGGCATCGGATTCCGCCCGGGCCAAAGTCTCGGCGAACCTCGACTGGTACCTGCACGAGCACCTGGGCCATGCCCCAGGCGAGGTGCTCCGGTTGCCTTACCTGACCCAGACGTGGCGGGCCTTCCGGATTGCGTGAGGCCACCGCCGGGGCTTATTGTTTCGGTATGCCTAATAATTTGATGTAGGCTCATGAAACTTTGACGCCGGGGGTTTTCCCGCCGGTGCCGATCATCGCGTCAACGCGGACGCGCCAATCACGGGAGCTGGCAGTGCTGGACGTAAAGGGACACGAACAATCACCGCATGGCGCCCCCAGCTACAAACACCCGGGGGCCCGCAGGGCACTGATCGGCCTGCTGGGGCCGGCATTCGTGGCGTCGATCGCGTACGTGGACCCCGGAAACGTGGCCGCCAACCTGACCGCCGGAGCACAGTACGGCTACCTGCTCGTCTGGGTGCTCGTGGTCGCCAACATTATGGCCGTGCTCGTGCAGTACCAATCCGCCAAGCTCGGGATCGTCACCGGCAAGAGCCTGCCGGAAATCCTCGGCGAACGGCTCAAGCCGTTCTGGCGCCGGGCCTTCTGGCTGCAGGCCGAGATCGTGGCCGCCGCTACCGACCTCGCCGAGGTAGTGGGCGGCGCAATCGCTCTCAACCTGCTGTTCGGCCTTCCGCTCCCCCTCGGCGCGGTGATTGTCGGCGCGGTGTCAATGCTCCTGCTCGCGGTGCAGGCCCGGGAGAAACAGCGGCCCTTCGAATTCATCATCATGTTCCTGCTCGGCATCATCACCATCGGTTTCCTGGCCGGGCTGATCATCAGCCCACCGGATCCGCGGGCAGCCCTGGCCGGGCTCATTCCCCGTTTCCAGGGGCCCGACACCGTCCTGCTCGCCGCCAGCATGCTTGGCGCCACCGTCATGCCGCACGCCATCTATGTCCACTCGGCCTTGTCCCGGGACCGGCACCGGCCAGACGAAAACGAGCATGTCCCCCCGTCCGCCGTCGCACGCCTGGTCCGGGCCACCCGCATTGATGTCGTGGCCGCACTGGCCATCGCCGGAGTCGTCAACATCGGCATGCTGCTCCTTGCTGCCTCCACGCTCGGCGGCGAAGAGGGAACGGACACGATCGAGGGCGCGCACGCGGCCATCTCCGCCAACCTCGGCCCCGTCGTTGGGGTGGTCTTCGCGGTCGGGCTCCTCGCGTCCGGGCTGGCCTCGACCTCGGTGGGCTGTTATGCCGGCGGAACCATCATGCAGGGCCTGCTCAAGATCAGGATCCCTGTCATGGCCCGCCGCGTGGTCACCCTGATTCCGGCCGTGGTGCTCCTGGCGGTCGGTTTCGACCCCACGTGGGCACTGATCCTGAGCCAGGTGGTCTTGAGTTTCGGCATCCCCTTTGTCCTCGTCCCGCTGGTGGTGCTGACCAGCAAGAAGTCTCTGATGGGCCGTTTTGCCGATGGCCTGTCCCTGCGAATCGCAGCCATCATCAGCGTGGTGCTCGTCGTGGCACTTAATCTGGTCCTGCTGTGGCTCACTTTCTCCGGAGGCAGCGGACGGTAGGCTTAGGTCTGTGAAGACCAGTACGCCCTCCTCCTCGATCGAGGACTACGTGAAGGTCATCTATTCCTTCACCGAGTGGCAGCGGAAGCCCATCACCTCCACGCAGCTGGCGCAGCGCCTGGGCGTCGCCAACTCCTCGGTTTCGGAAATGGTCCGCAAGCTCAAAGACCAAGGCCTCGTAGACCACAAGCCTTATAGCGCCGTCACTCTCACCAGCGACGGCGTCCGGCTCGCCCTGTCCATGGTCCGGCGGCACCGGCTGATCGAGACTTTCCTGGTCCGGGAGCTCGGGTACCGCTGGGACGAGGTCCACGACGAAGCAGAGCTCCTTGAGCACGCCGTCTCCGACACCTTCATTGAACGGATGGCGGCCAAGCTGGGAAACCCTGCACGGGACCCGCACGGCGATCCCATCCCGGCCGCGGACGGCTCCGTCCTGATGCCGGCCGCCCACCGCCTGAGCGAACTTGACGACGGCCATACCGGCCGGATCACGCGGATCAGCGATGAGAACCCGGAGTTGCTGCGCTACCTCGCCGCCGAGGACATCGACCTCGACGCCGAAGTGGAGGTGGTGGGCCGGAGGCCGTTCGGCGGTCCGATCGTGGTGCGGATCGGTTCCGCCGCGGCACCGCGGGAGTTCGATTTTGCCGAGGAAGTCGCGTCGGCCCTCTGGGTCCACAGCGATGCCGCGCACGCGGGCTGCAGCGTTTCGGAGACCTGAGTGAAAAGTGCGCTGGACGAGCGCCGGGCCGTGCCTCGCCCCGGCGTACCGGGCTGGAAGGCCTGGTCCGCCGTCGCCGTCGGCGGGTTGATCGGAACTGAGCTGCGGTTCGGCGCCGGCCTGATTTTTCCCGAAAGCGCCGGTGCGGTGCCGTGGACCACACTGGCGATCAACGTGGGAGGGAGTTTCGTCCTGGCCACCCTGACCACCATCTGGATCGCGCGGCCGCAGACGGCCTTCTGGTTGCGGGCCGGTATCGGCCCTGGCCTGTTGGGGTCCTTCACTACCTTTTCGGCGGTGGTGATTGCCATCGATCAGCAGATCCGCGGCGGCTTCCACGCCACGTGGCTGGCCTACCTTGGGCTCTCGCTCGTCCTGGGCCTCGGGGCCGCGGCCGCCGGCTGGAAAACCGGCAAGGCAATTGCCGACCTCGGCGGAGGTGCCCAATGATGACCGCGCTTGTGGTCGGAGTATGCGGGGTGGCGGGAGCACTGCTGCGGTTCGCCGTCGACTCCTGGTTTGCGCACCACCATGGTTCCCGTCCGCACTGGCCGTGGGCAACGTTTGCGGTCAACGTCGCCGGATCGTTCATCATCGGTTTATCCGTGGGCCTGACCGGCCACCTGGAGTTGGGAGCCGACTGGCATGCCGCCATCGCGACCGGACTGGCCGGGGGCCTGACAACGTTCAGCTCTTGGACCACGGCAACGGTCCGTCTGGTCAGCGAAACGCGTTACCAGGCGGCGGCGCTCAATATTGGCTCGAATCTCCTCGCCGGTCTCGCGGCCGCGGCCCTCGGACTCTTCCTCGCCGGCTGAGGACCCTCGGCACTCCGCTGGCGGCGTATCCGCCTGCTGTCCGCCACCGGTGGCTCCGGGCCGCCGTCGTTCCCGTATCGTTGAAGGATGGTTACCCGACGTGAAGCAGCCCAGATCCTCGATATACCCCTGGAAATGGCGCACCGTCACGGCATCCCCTCACGGCTGTCCGAGGCCGAGCTCGGCGAGCTGCTGGACAATCCCCCGGCGTGGCTGGTTCAGTCCAAGGCAAACCGGACCGGCAAGCGACCCGTCTGGGTCCAGCTCACCTGCGCCGTCTGTGGATTCTCCGAAGCCGCACGGCCCAAGAAATGGTGGCCGGACTTCACCTATGTCTGCTGCGCCCACCACGAGGCCCGCGACATCCCCGTGCTCGGCCCCGGGCTCGTGCGCAGTATTTATGATGGTGTCGGCAGCCGCTTCGCAGGGATCGTGGACGCCGCGGTTCCCGAGGCGTAGCTTAAAAGACGGGGCTATTCCGGGCCCCTGCCGTGAGGGAGAGCACCATGCCTGACAAGACGCCGCACCAGAGCGTGTCGAAGAAGTCGGTTAAGACGATCAAGGAAAAACGGGCCGAGAAAAAGGCGAAGCACATCGTTGATGCCCACACCGATCCCGTGGCACACATCAAGAAGCGCGGATAACCACCGAAGGCCGGAAGCTGTTGCTTCCGGCCTTCCGTGGTTTCTCTTTTAGTGCGCTTCGGCGCGCATTAGGCTCACCCGAAACGGATGATGCGGCGGGACTCCCGTTGGCGCTTTAGTGTTCTTGAGATCCTCGTCGGGAGAGCCAGCGTCCTGACCGATAACTCGGCCCCATGGCGTTGCCGGGGCTCGACAACGGAATCATTCGACGCGGGTGGTGACGCCCCGGGAGGGGACGTCCACACTAAGGACAGCGCGCTGGACGGTGCGCTCGAAACAGACCGGAGGAATGCCAGTGACTACCACACCGGAGACCGAGGCCCACGGGCCGGTCGACTTCGTACTCCTCGAGTTCCCCGTGGCGGGACTGACGGGACGGCCGAGCGAGGAAATGGTCAAGCTCGTCGAACAGGGTGTGATCCGCCTCTTCGATCTCCTCGTCGTCATGAAGACCGAGGACGGCACCGTCGAAGTGCTCGAACTTACCGACCCAGGCGGTCCGGCGGCCTCGTTCTCCTACTTCGAAGGTGCGCGGACCGGGCTTCTGGGCGATGACGATATCGCCGAGGCGACGGCCGAGTTGCTCCCCGGGACGGTCGCTGCGCTCATCGTCTACGAGAACACATGGGCAGCACCCTTTGTAGCGGCCGTTCGCGAAAGCGGGGGCGAGCTTGTCGCGAGCACACGGATTCCTGCGCCGGACGTGATGGAAGCACTCGACGCCCTCGAGGCCCTCGACGCCGTTCCGCCGGAGACCGGCGCATAAGAGCTGACGCAGAACAAATGTGAGAGGGGAAGAATTATGGGACTTCTTAGGGGTGTGGCCCGGACGGCGGTAGTTGCCGGAACGGCATCGGCGGTCAGCGGCCGCGTCCAGCGCCGGCAGGCTTCGAAGTTTGCCGAGAAGGACGCCGCGACCGCGGCCAAGCAGCAAGAGGCCTACGACCAGCAGATGGGTCAGCAGCAACAACCTGAATACCAGCAGCCCGTCTACCAGCAGCAGCCGCCTCCACCTCCGCCCGCGGCAGGCGGCATCAGCGACGACGCCATCCAGCAGCTCAAGGAGCTCGGTGCGCTGAAGGAGCAAGGGATTCTGACCGAAGAGGAGTTCGTGGCGCAGAAGGCGAAAGTCCTCGGCACGTGACTTTCGGGTGTCGGGTGAGGGAAGGGAAGTGTCGGAAGACACTTCCCTTCCCTTTGTCAACGAAATTGATTAGGGCCCTGTGATCTACGGCCCTAGGACGACGAAACCCGCCGGGGGGACCTCAATCCTTATCGCCATGCCGTTCCGTGGCTCGGCGGCGGCCAGCGATCCCACCTTGTTCTGGTCCGTTGAATAGAGGCACTCGAACTTGTCGCCGGCTGAATGCAGGCCGACATCAATGGTCACCCATGCTGTTCTCTGGGCGGCCCAATCAGTGTTGATGGCGCAGACAACCTCTCGGTCCGACAGAATCCGGCTCCAGGCCACGATTGAAGTCATCCTTCCGGCACCGATGCGTTCCGGGTACCAGAAGGTGACGCCGTCGTCGGAGATGGGGCGCAGGTACTGCCGGCCGCGCCGGAGCGCGAGTTCCTTCTTCCGTACGGCCAGGATTTTCCCAAGTTCCTGATAGCTGTCCCGTGACTCGTCGAAGAAGTGCCTGCCGCGGCTGCGGAACGATCCGAAGGGGCCGCCGAACATCGCTTCCCTGATGTACCGGTCTGCCTTGAAGTCGTCCGTGGGCTGCGGATTGACCTTCGGCGGGAATTTCCCGTCGAATTGCTGCTCGCTGCCGTAGTAGATGCACGGGATACCGAGGGTGGTGGCGTTCAGGGCAAGGATGGCAAGCTCCAGGGCCTGGCCGTCCTGGTCGGCGGCGAACCGTGCCTTGTAGCTTTTCCCTTGGCGGACCAGGTCGTGGTCGTCAAAGGCTGTGACGACGTGGTTGCGGAACCAAGTGTGGGTCGCTTTATCGACCTGGATTGAGTTGCGGAAGAGATCGAAGTAGCCGGCGGGGTCGCCCCAGCCCTTGACTGCATCGACCATTCGTCCTTGCACATCAGCCAAGCCCAAAGCAGCATCGAGCCCGGTTTCGTCCCGGAGCCTGATGGCCTCTTCGCGGCTCCCGGTGATTTCTCCGACGAGGAAAAATGAATCCTTGCCGATCGTCTGGGCGAATTCATGAATGGCGGAGGCGAAGTATCGTGTGGCGCCCGGGTCCATGTGCTTGACCGTGTCCACGCGGAAGCCGTCGATGTCTGCGTCGGCAATCCAGTGTTTATACGCCTCGACGAGGGTTTGGAAGGCTGCGGACGGCTGGTACTCGTCCACCGGCCCGGTTCCCTGGTGGATGTCCTTTAGCCCAAAGAAGTCCCCCTCGGTCGTCTCCTGGGGATCGTCCCAGTGGACGATCTGACCCTTGCGGGTAAAGGCGCCGTCGGCCTGGAGTTCACGCGGCCATACCGCGCTGTCCATATCAGGCGGATCAACCGGCGCGGGGAACGGCAGGCTTGGAAGGCCGTCGGGGTCGCGCCAACCGGTGACCGGATACGTGGCGCCGGTCCACACTGGAACGTAGGGCTGTCCCGTGGTGGGATCGACAGTGTTGTACTGGAACACGTCCGCGGAGTGGTTGAGGATGACGTCGAGGATGACGTAGAGCCCGGCGTCGTGGGCAGCGGTCACCAGCTCTTTGAAAGCCTGGGCTGTGCCGAAGTGGGGGTCAACTTCGAGGAAGTTCTGCGTGCCGTAGCCGTGGTAGTCATCCGCGCCGGGACGTTGACGCAGTATGGGGCTGATCCAGAGCGCGGTGACCCCGAGCCTTTTCAGGTAGCCAAGTTTGGACTGTATCCCCTTCAGGGTCCCGCCGAGCCATTGGGATCCCGCATTCTCCCAATTCTGTATGTCGGTCGCGGCCTGTACGGCGTTGTTCGTGTCCCCCGGCGAAAACAGCGGCGTGCTGCCCTGCACGATCTGCCCGGCGGCGTCCTTGTAGCCATCCTCCAGTTGGTTGGAGAAACGGTCTATCAGCAGGAAGTAGATGACTTGGTCCGACCAGTCGCGCGGCGACGGGTGATAGTGGTTTTGTTTCTGTATGTCCATCTGCATGATTGCCAAGTATGGAGAATCCGTCCGCGACGCGGAAGGGCCTTCGGGTTCTTCCGGCCTGATGTGTCGGGCCCGGCGTCACCGTTGCACTGGGTCAATGGTTGCACTGGGTCAATGGCCGGGTCCGGTGACGATCTTGTTTCGTTCGGATTCGTGCGCGCCGCCCTTCTTCGCCAGCGTGGAGCACGCCTCTTCGATGTCTCGGGCGAGCGTGTCGACGTGCTCGCGGCTCATCGTTTCCTTGACGAGGGCCCGCATGATCGTCACGTCTTGGGCGTTCGGCGGCAGGGTGTATGCCGGCACCATCCAGCCGCGCTCGGCAGAGAGCTGCCAGGCAATGTCGAACTCGTCGTACCCGGTGTCGGCGGCGAGCCGGAACGCGACCAGGGGAAGTTGCTCCTCGTCGGGGCCGATGATCTCGAACCGGCCCATGGCTTCCAACTTTTCGGCGAGGACGCGGGCGTTGGTCTGCATGTTCTCCATGATGTAGGTGTAACCGGCGCGGCCGTAGCGCACGAAGTTGTAGTACTGGGCGAGAACCATCGACGAGCCGGTGGAGAAGTTCAGGGTGAAGGTCGAGTCGGTCTTGCCGAGGTAGTTCTCCTCGAAGACGAGGTCCTTGGCCAGGTCGGACTTCTCCCGGAAGATCAGCCAGCCGATGCCGGGATAGACCAGCCCGAACTTGTGTCCGGAGACATTGATCGAGCGGACCTGCTCGAGCCGGAAGTCCCACTCGGAGTCCGGGTAGAGGAAGGGCCAGACGAATCCCCCACTGGCCCCGTCCACGTGCAACGGCACATCAAGGCCCCGCTCACGCTTGATCCGTAGCAGCAGGTCGTTGATGCCGACGATGTCGTCCTTGTGCCCGGTGAACGTCGTACCCAGCACGGCTGCGACACCGATGGTGTTCTCATCGACATGGGCCTGCACGTCGTCGGGGCCGATTGTGTACTTCCCCGGCTGCAGCGGCACGATCCGCGGCTCGACGTCGAAGTAGCGGCAGAACTTCTCCCACACGACATGCACGTCGCCGCCGAACACCAGGTTCGGGCTCGACGTCGGCGCACCGGCGGCCTCGCGACGCTTGCGCCAGTTCCACTTCAGGGACAGGCCGCCGAGCATGATCGCCTCGGACGATCCCTGGGTTCGGGCACCGGTCGTCTCGCCGGGCGCGTGGAAGAGGTCGGCGAGCATCCGAATGCAGCGCTGCTCGATCTCGGCCGTGCGGGGATATTCGGCGTGGTCGATGAAATTGCGGTGCAGGTTCGCGGCGATGATCTGCTGGGCCTGAGGCTCCATCCACGTGGTCACGAAGGTCGCCAGGTTCCGGGCCGGATCACCCTCCAGCGCCAGGTCCTCCGACACCAGCCGCAAAGCGTCCTGAGCAGGAATGCCGGTCTCCGGGAACTCCCGGCTCGGAACTTCCTGGGTGATAAATCGGTTGCCGAACAGCGTCACGTCGGCATCCGCCGGTTGGAAATTTTCTGACATCACTTCTCCTTTGGAGACTGTTGAAAAGGGGGTTACGGATGAGTTCCCCGGTCCGTAGCAACCGAGGCATGGGTGGAATCGGGGCTCAGCATCAGAATCGCGCCGGTGAGGAAGCACAGGGCTCCCACGAGTGTGCCGAGATTGGACAGCTCGGCGTTCCAGACATCGCCGCTCGACGGTATGACAAAGGCCGCGACAGCCGAGATGCCGAACGCAACAGAGCCGGCGACGTTCACCACGCCGATCTTCCACGTCCGAGGCCTGGGTCGGCCGGCAATGGCGCCGCGACCGGCATCCCGCAACGCCACGCAGCTTGAAACGAGGAAGGCGACTGAACCCAGAGCATCGGGTCGCCACACCCGTTGCTCGGTCAACGCCGCACTGAGGTTGTCCCGCAGTGCGTTTCCCGTACTCCAGTTGAACCACAGCGTGCCGGCGAGTTGAATCGCGCCAGCGAGCCAGCCGAGATTCCGCGGCGCCCATATCCAAAACGAATGGCGCCGCGTGGCACCCACGGCCGGGAGCGCGTCAACGGCTTCGCGGTACTGCAGGAACGCCGCACAGGTGAAGAACAGCGAGCCGACGAAGAATGTGGCTGCACACAAGCGCAATCCCACGGCCTCGGCGTATAACGGCACTGCCCCCAAAGCGAACAGACTCGAGCCAATGATGAACAACCAGGCGATCCACCGCTCCCGTCCGGTCGAACGACCGGCGCTCGAGTTCTCAGTCATGGTCCGCCTCCGAGGGAGCCCGATGTTGGACGCTGCCGGCATCGTCAGGCGCCACGGACGCCCTCGGGCCCGGGACCGGGAGCACATTGGTGATCACGAAGGCCACCGCCACAGCCACCACCACCTGTGGTGTTACGGCCACACCGTCCACTCCCAGCAGCAGCGTGGCCAGCAGCGTCGACGTCAACGGCAGCCGCAGCATAGCTGCGCACATGGCTCCCATTCCCATGCCGATCCCTGCCGCGAGATTCATTCCGGGCAACCCACTAGCAGCAATACCGAGCGCCGCACCGATGAACATTGACGGGAACACCGGCCCACCACGGAATGCGCTCAGCGAGAGCCCGTAGGCCAAGGCCTTGCAAGCGATCAGCAGGACCAGCACAGCAAGCGGATAGTCCGCGGCGTGTTCGACCAGCTCCGGAAGTCCGTCCTGCCCCGAGAACAGCACCTGCGTGAAGCTGTGCCCGGAGATCAATTGGTATGCCATCGCGGTAAGACCGATCAGCAAGCCGAGCGCAGACGTCACCAACACCCGGTTCAGATGCACGACCGGACGAAGCGACAGCGCGACCCAGCGGATCAACCATCCCAACAGCGCGCCGACCGCGCCCATGATTACCGCCCAGCCCAACGACGCCAGCGTCGGCGCCACCGCAGGCGGCACCACGGGCAGCGCCAGGGAGAAGGTGCCCAACCCGGTCCAGCCATCCAAGCCGACGAACACCAGCGCCCCGACGCCAGAAGCGAGCAGTCCGGGCAGGGCCACCAGACTCAGCGTCATTCCGCCGATCCCCGCGGCCTCCATGATCAGGAATGCACCGAGCACGGGAGACCCGAGCAGGGTACTGATCGCTGCGAAGCTGCCAGCCGACGCCATGATCGTCAGGGCCATCGGCGGAGCGTCCTTCTTCACCAGGTGCACCGCCAACGCCCCGAGGCCGCCACCGATCGCGATCAGCGGCCCCTCGGGCCCGAGCACCGCGCCCAGGCTGAGCGTGGTCAGCGCCGCGAGAACGATCCCCACGAGCTCCCGGCCGCTGGGCGGACTGCCGCCCGTCTTGAATCCGAAAGCGGGTGAGTGGCCCCCGGTTCCGGGCAGATACCGGATGGTCAACGCCGTCAACAGCCCACAGAGCACCAACCAGGGAACCGGCCACCACGCAGGAGCAGGACCCCCGAGGACTTGATCCGGCAGCCCGGTGAAGACGAACCGCTGGACCGCCGCGACCAAAGCGAGAAAACCGTACGCAATGATCGAGATGGGGACGCCCAAGACCGCTGCCAGCACCAGCGCAGCGAGGTACGCTCTGGAACGAATCACGGCCACCGGATCGATACTGGGCGCCGAAGCGGCAGGCTGGCTCAT
Source organism: Arthrobacter sp. ok362 (assembly GCF_900102785.1). Taxonomy (GTDB): domain Bacteria; phylum Actinomycetota; class Actinomycetes; order Actinomycetales; family Micrococcaceae; genus Arthrobacter. The sequence goes on along the minus strand of NZ_FNGC01000003.1, from coordinate 254,549 downwards.
TCCCGGCAACCCGGCGCGCCTGTGACGATTCGGGCCTCCCCGAATGTCCTTCTTCTGGATCGGGTCGACTTGTCCAGCCGGCCACACCGCGAGTCACCGATGATCAGCGAGCAGCACATCACGCGGTAACAGTTGCGCATCCCTTCTCCTTCCGCGGGCCGTCCGCTAGACGGCGGGAGCCTTTGGTGAGGTCTCACACAGCGATAGAGGTGGTCAATCACATATGCGCCAAGCTACCGCTTCCAGTGGGGGCAGTCGTCACCCAATGCGGGTGAAAGAGGACCAAAGAACACCGACGGAGCCAGCAACATCCCCGCGAACCCCAGCCCGAGCGCCGCCGCCCAGGACCACTCCCGGAAACGATGACGATGTGGCGATTCCATCGCTATCAGGATGGAAACCACTCCGAACGCACAAAACTCCCCGCCGACCGAAGTCAGCGGGGAGTTCTGTGAACCCAATACGGGGTGGAGCACCGTTGCCGGGGCTCCTATGTGGAGATGGGGGGAATTGAAAACCCGTTTAGCCACTTTTCGGCACACTAGTTTGATCTGTATTCCGCGGATTCTCGCGGTTCTTCCCTGTC
>NZ_FNGC01000003.1:190752-253953 GCF_900102785.1 Arthrobacter sp. ok362 | reverse complement strand
CCAACAAAAACGGGCTCCTCGCCAACAAGCAAAAAGAAAAGCCCTAGATCACTGGGATCTAGGGCCTATCTTATGTGGAGATGGGGGGAATTGAAAACCCGTTTAGCCACTTTTCGGCACACTAGTTTGATCTGTATTCCGCGGATTCTCGCGGTTCTTCCCTGTCCTGCATCCCACCTGTTCCGACCTGTGTTGGCGAGGCCAACAACTTTCGACCCCAAAAAAGCCCCATCCTCGCGCTGAGGATGGGGCTCATTCTTCGTTTATGGCTCTAGCGTCGGCGATAGTTTCTGGTAAGGCCGGCGGCGCGGACTGCGGCGGCCACGAGATCCAGCAGATCCTCGCCCAGGGCGTCGCATATCTCCTCGATGTCGTTGACCGTGAACGCTACCTCGTTGCGGAGGCGCTTCGAGATATAGCTCTGCGAGCGCGACGTCTCCGATGCCAGCTGGGCGCCGCTGATCCGCTTGCGCGCCATGGACATGAGTATCTCGTCCGTGACGGCGCGCGCGAATTTGCCGGATTCCGGCTGCTTACCTGAGGGCATAGACATGATCGTATCCGTCCATATGGGCCGAAAACGCGCTGAGCTGGGCAAACTGCCCCATATGCGCTGCATCACTTCATATGGAACAGATTGTTCAAACGTCACGGTACGCCGGGCATCGGATCCGAGGCAAGGCTAATTTAATCATCTACCCCATATGGGGTAGATTTAGCCTCCAATCGGAAGCTGTGAACGAACCGTTACCCGCCGCGGATGCGGCTGTCTGACGGTAAGAGTATGGTCTTCTGTTAGAACATATATTCGAACAGCGGGGGAAACTGCATGACACGAGAAGCTCGATCCGAAAGCGCCACGACGGCCAGCACTGTACGAGAGCTGGGTGACGCTGCAGCTGCGGCCGGCGTCCTGCCGTCGACGCTTATTGCTGGATGCGAGCTTCTGCGCGTTCCATCAGGACGCGGGGAGTAACACCGAGAGCTTCGGCTACCTTGAAGAATGTAGGCATCGGCATGTTGCGGTGGCCCTTGAGGTAGCGGCTGAGGGTGGCGCTTTCGATGCCAATGGCTGCTGCCAGGTCCTTTTGGTCCATGTCGTGCTCAACCAGCTCAACTTTGATCTGAGTTGACAGTGCCACTTCGAGTCGTTCGCCGTACGTGTTCATATGGATAACACTATTACCCGTTTGGATACTTAACAAGTTTTCGTAGTACTCGATTACCAATTTTCAACTACTTGGGTTCCGGGCGTGTCGCGGTTGCGCTTGTCCGATTGAACAAGTACGTTACTTACATGAACAAGGAACCAGCCCAAGCGGACAACTCCGCAGACGTAGAGATTGCAGACCGCATCATGCACGCCATGATCGTCAAGGGCGTAAACCTCAAGGCCCTCTCCGCCGAAACCGACATCAGCTACTCAACCCTCCGCCGCAGCCTCCACCAGACACGAGACGACCGCCGCAGCTTCAGTATCCAGGAACTCTGCCGCATCGCTGGAGCACTCAACACGCCCGCATCAACACTCCTTCCCGACGACATGGCCGTCCGGAGCGCAGCGTAATGACCGCCCAGATTTTCCGCACCCCGGAGGACGTGGCCCCGGAGCTTGGCATGTCCAAGACCGAGCTGCGCCGGTACTGCCGGGAATCCGGGCACTGCACCCGACTCGGCAAGAACCGCATCATGCTCCACCAGGACGACATCGCCAAGCTCGTTGACTGGGTCCGAGAACGCAACGCGCCGATCCCCTTCGAGCACGAGCAAGACCCCTTCGCCTAACCGGCGCCACCTTCGCCCGTCTCAGGGCACTCCCCCACCTTGCACTAACCTCACCCGGTGTTTCTCTGCCGGAGAAAGGGGCCATTTGTCGTGCCCAAATTACTTCCCACTGTGATGCAGAAGAACAACACCGAGAGCTTGGGCCTCACGTTCTCGCAGATGAAGAAGGCGGCCCGCCGCATGGAGCTCCGCTGCGATGGATGGCTTCAAGAGGACGCCGAGGCTTACGTCCTCCAGCACTCGGACGTCACCGGCGAGACGGCTGTCAAGAACGTCATGCAGGAGATCAACGAGGCCGCCGCGGCCCGCCGGCTGGCGGTGGCCGCATGAGCGACCCGACGCACCGTGCCACCCGACGGAACCTGGCCACCCAGCCAATCCCCCGCGGGAAGCCGCACCCGAAGACGCTCCGGGGCAACATCGCCCTGGCGCCGGACGAGATCACCACCGCCATGGAGATGGCCCGCGAGATGCGGATCAAACGGGACATCGCCGTCTACGCAGCAAGGAAGAGGACAGCATGAGCGACACCCCGATCTTTGACCAGATGATGCAGGAAGCCGCAGCGGAGAGCCCGGACGCCCACACGCTCCGGACGCAGTTTGCGGTGATGTCCGCATGAAGGCCGCGATCCTCGAAGACTCCCACGAAGCCTGGCACGAGGACGCGGTCGCAACGATCCTCGGCCTATCCCTCCAGCACGAAGAGTTCACCGCGGATGATCTTCGCCGCGAGATGAGGCCGGCGCCGCATCAGAATGCCCCGGGCATGGCCTTCGCCGCGGCCCGCAACCTCGGCTACATCGAATCGGTCAACAGCACCGTATCCAAGTCCAAGTCGCGCAAGAACGGGTCACTGAAGACCTGGACGCGCAAAGTCAGTCAGGAGCACGCAGCATGAACGGAATCTTTGTCCTCGTCCTCGCCTTCACGATTGTTGGCGCGATTGTCCTGATCCCCCGGGCGATCCAGTACGACCGGACCATGGCCGAGCTCGAACACCTTGACGACGAGTCACTGGCCACGGCATGGGAACGGGGCGATTGGTCATGAGCCAGATCCCGGGTTTCGAGTCGGCGCAGCGCGCGTTCGAGAACATGCTCCCGCCGGAGGATGTGGAGCAGTGCGAGGACGGCGACTGCGACGAGTGCATGGAGTGCTTGGCCGCGATCGCGCAGGACCAGGCAGACGCCTACGCCGAGGGCCAGTGGGAAGAACACCGACTCGAGAGAAGGTACGGAGAATGAGCGCACTTCCCGGCAACCCACATGCTGCGCACCTGGAGGGATACCTCGACCCCCGCAACTCGCTGGAGATGATGGCAACCCTCGCCCTCGCATTCGAGCAGCGGACGACCACCCTTGCAATTCTTCTCCTCGCGAACCGTGGCGGCGATGCTGTCCTAGATCAGGCCCGGGAGATCGCAGCCCGCCTAGGCGAGGGGCCCAAGCCATGAGCGCGCCGGCCATCGACCTCGCATCAGCCGCCTCAGTCGTGAAGGCCGCTAACCGTTGCCGCGACGTGCTGACCGCACGCCTCGAAGCCGACCCTGACAGCCCCATCGCCGAAGACCTGCGCATCCTCGCCGACCACGCAGCCGCCATCGCCGCCGACTACGAAAGAAGGACCGCATGAGTACTGAACCACATTCCCCTACGCGGCAGGCCGTCCGGAACGAACTGTTTTCCGCCGCCCTCCAAGCCCCAGCGCCACGGGACTACCCGAACCACGCCGCCTACGCGCAGGCGTTCGAGGCTTACCAGGCGGACACGATGCAGCCCCTCCGCGAGAAGCTGGCCGCCGCATGAGCGCCCGAGACGAACTCGCCGAGCTGCTGGCCGGTGAGATCCCCAGTGACATCTACGCCTGCAACCGCGTCTGGGAAGCGTGGAGCTACGGCACCATGAGCCAGGACGACTTCACCCCGGCCAACGAAGAGTCGGACCTCGTCGCGGAGATCGCGGATGCAGTCCTCGCCGCCGGCTACCGAAAGTCCGACATCATTGGCTACCTCGTCGTCGGGAAGAGCAATGACTCACTCGACTGGGACGACAAGATGTACGAGTCTGAGCAGGCCTGCATCGACTCACTCTGCGGCCCGTATCAGGACTTCACTCGCGAACCTGATTCCGAGTGCTACTGGGGAAACGAATACAAGCTTTGCCCGGTCCTGTCTCCCGAGGTCTCCGAGTGAGGGCGGCTCGGTGGACGTTCCTCCGACGCCTCGTCTGCCTCTTCGGTGAGCAGCTGGTCCCCGGTCGGCACCTCCAGTTCCGGGTGAAGGCATGAATGCTGCTCTTTCGCTACTTCGTCAGCACGCCGCCGAGAACACCAGCGAGCCCACCCAAAAACACGCTGACGCTGCCGACCGTGATCTCCCAGGTCCTATTACGCGCCTCGGCCGCTGGGACCTTGGTTACCACCTTCACCAGACGGAGCCTGGGGATAGCCCATTTCGCAGTCGCGTACCGGGAGAGTATTTCGGCGAGTACCCTGCCGTTACCCGCAGAGGTCCCGACCTCGGGGTTAGGGGCCGGGGAGACTGTGCAGACCTCATCCTTGTTGTTGATGCTGATCCGGCCAAGCCCGGTCACGAACTCGATGCCGTAAAGCGGTCGCTCCGTGTGCTCAAACAGCTCCGCGACACTGTGGACCACGTCCATATCGCGGCTGTCACGGATGAAGCCCTGGGACGACAGGAATTCAATGGTCACCCCTCCAGGGGCAACCTTCTCCAGTGCTTCCACGAAGCCTTCGAGGGACTCCCTCGTCTTGAATGTCACCGGCCACCTGATTGTCAGACCGTCGTGGTTGCCCCACGTGTGAGGCGCCGGCGGCCACATGGGTCGCCAGGTCTTGAGGCCAATCGACATTCATCCCCCTAGTTGTCCTGCCGAGACGATCTCGCAGGCAAATTGGGGCGGCCCCAGTTCACTCCGCCAAGAACTTCACTTGACCGCCCGTTTTGAAAACCCAAAGAGCCCGGCCCGCAGCGCGTGGCTCTCTCGAACTCGGATCGAGTCTACCTATCAACAGGAACGAGGTGCAGCCATGAGCGACACGATCGGTTACGTGGTCATCGAGTACAACCAGGCATCCGGCCTGCCGAGCATCGCCGTCGAGGCGCCATACCTGTTCGATGACGCGGACGAAGCAGCTGAGAAGGCAGCGGCTCTACAGGCAGAAACCAACAAGATCGGCCGCCGGGAACGGTACGCCATCGGAACCATCTACATCGAGGAGGACTAACCGTGGGCGATTACAGCGAGCACCTCATCAGCATGGCCGGTGGCGACGGGGCGCCATGCCGCTGCTGGACAGAACCGGCCCGGGTCCATTCCGGTCACTGCTGCTTGGCCGCCTTCGGACTGTCCTGCCATCAGGTATCCGGCATGGCGGCCCTGAACGCACTGGAGCCGACCCCATGAGCCGCAGCGTCCACCCCGACTACGAGAGCCTCCGCGCTGCTCAGGCCCGGGCGCAGGAAGCCGACCGGATCGGCCCCGACCAGGAACGCGCCGACACCTACGAACGCGAGGACCACAAGTGAGCGACTACGACGACTACTACGGCAACACCAGCCCATTCGACGAGGAAGTGGAAAGTTTCAAGGCAGCACTGCGGGCAGTGGTCAAGCAGGAAACTCAAGACGAACTCGAAACCCTCCGCACCGCCAACCGTGAGATGACCGGGAAGCTGGCAAACCTGAACAAGCTGGAGCGGGCGGCGGAGGCCGCGCAACGGGACTACGAGCGCAAGCTCAGCCAGGCCGAGCAAATGGCCCGGCGCACCGTGGAGAAAGAGGGGCTGGCCAAGCTGCTGGAGCTGTTCCGGGAGCCGCGCTACCGGGTGCACATCGTCTGGGATACCCAGCCCAAGTGCGTCAAGTGCGACGAGAACCGGAAGCTGCGCTACACCACGCCCCGCGGCAATGTGGGCTTCGAGGCCTGCGAGTGCTTCGTGCAGACGCAGCGCTGGGAGGTGGAGGAGACCGTGGTCCACGAGGTCGCCCGCCGCGGCGGCAAGCTCCTGGTCTGGTACCACGGGACCAGCAGGTACTTCGACGATGACTCGGTGGGATCGCCCACCGTCCTGAAATCGCCGGACGGTGCCTCCCTCGCCGAGCTGTCCCAGGATCCCCGCGGCTACGGATTCCCGGATGCCGACACCGCCCAAGAACTCGCTGACGCACTGAACGAGGCCAAGCGGTGAACGCGTACCAAGCCCAGCGGATCCGGTTCGGCATCCTCGCCGCCCGCCACATGTTCGAACGCGGCCGAATCACGGCGGCGCAGGTTGACGACCTCGAAGGCATGGAAATGGCCGGATGGAAGATCTGCGCCTTCGGGGTAGGTAAGGCCTTCGACCGGGAATGCGAGCAGATCTTCGACCGGCGGACACGATGACCGCTGATCTTCATGCGGAAGCCGAAGCGCTCGCCCAAGCCATCCTCACCCGCCGCCGGCGCAAATGCATCGCCGAGGGATGCCACACGGAGGACTGCCAACGATGCGGCCTCTAGTCGTCGGCACCGGGGCCGAATCATTCTGGCACCGCCGAACCAACACCTACCCCGGCTGCACCTGCCCGCCCTGGCGATACAACCCGCGATACCCGAAGCCCACCAACCCCGAATGCCCGCAGCACGGAGAGCCCAATTTAGGGATCGACCCCGAACCCTAAACAACCCGGCCCCTATTCAGGGTTCTGACTCGAAAACCGAAAACGACTGATTACCGATAATCACCTACCACGGCGCCTGAATGGGCGCCTTCTTCATGGGAGCAACAAATGAACCTGCAGATTTTCAACGACATCGAGCAAGGCACGGACGAATGGCACGCACTCCGACGCGGCATCATCACCGCCTCCGTAGTCGGGCTACTCATCACGCCCAAGACAGTCAAGCCCGCGAGTAACGACACGTCCCGCGGCCTGACGGCGTCCCTCGCGGCCGAACGCATCACCGGCTACACCGAACCATTCAGGACCTCCGCTGACATGGAACGCGGCACCCTCGATGAGCCCTACGCCCGCGAAATCTACGACGAGCACTACGCGCCAGTGACCGAAACGGGCTTCATGATCCGCGACGACACCGGCCACAAGATCGGCTACTCACCAGACGGTTTGGTGGGCGAAGACGGCCTGATCGAAATCAAGTCCCGCCTGCAGAAAATCCACCTCGCAACCATCCTGGACGATGAAGTGCCACTCGCAAACATGGCGCAGATTCAGTGCGGCCTACTCGTCTCCGGCCGCGACTGGTGCGACTACGTCTCCTACTGCGGTGGGATGCCGCTCTACGTGAAGCGCGTCCTGCCCGACACCGGATGGTTCAACGCGATCAACGCCGCAGTCGCCGCCTTCGAGGAGAACGCAACGGAAATGATCGACACCTACCTCGCCGCCGTAGACGGCCGGCCAGCAACCAAACGCATCGACCACTACGAAGAAATGAGGTTCTGACCATGGACATGACAGAGAGTATCGCGCCGAAGAGTGACCAGCTCGACGCCGTAGACCTCCTCTCCGGGCCGCGCACCTTCACGATTGAAAGGGTCAGTAAGAACAACCCGGAACAGCCGTTCAACTTCCATCTGGCCGAATTCCCCCGGGTGTGGCGGCCCGGGAAGTCCATGCGGCGGGTCATCGTCGCCGCGTGGGGCCCGGACGCCACCAAGTACGCCGGCCATCGTCTGACGCTTTACTGCGACCCGACTGTCCAGTTCGGCGGCGAGGCGATCGGCGGCTCACGCATCAGCCACATGACCGGCATCGAGAAGCCCCTCCGCGTCCCACTCCTCGTCAAGCGTGGGAAGAGCGAAGTATTCACCGTCCAGCCACTCCCCGACGCCAAACCGGCGCACACCCAGCCATCCACTCAGTCAGCGTGGCGCGAACAGGCCGACGCCGCCAAGGGGAACGTGCCAGAACTGCAGCGCATCTACGCCGAAGCCGAGCAAGCCGCCGCCGACGCCGAAACCCTCACCTACATTCGCTCCAACGCATAGGAACTCTGAACATGACCAAGATCATCCGACTCGCCACGACCAACTACAAAGTGCTGAAGGCTGCCGAGATCATCCCCGACCCGGACGGAAACCTCGTCATTGTCGCCGGCAAGAACGGGCAGGGCAAGACGTCCCTCCTCGACAGCATCACCGCAGCACTCGGCGGGGTGAACGCGAAGACCACCCCGAAGCCAATCCGCGACGGCGAGGACAAGGCAGAGATCGTGCTGGAGACGGAAGAGCTCATCGTCACCCGCAAGTTCACCGCTTCCGGATCCACTCTCACGGTCAAGTCGATCGACGGCGCCGTGTACCCCAAGGGCCAGGCGAAGCTGGACGATCTGCTCGGCAAGCTCTCCCTGGACCCGCTCGCGTTCACGCAGCTGTCCGACCGCGACCAGCTGGCCACTCTCCTAGATCTCGTGGACCTGCCATTCGACCACGACAAGCTGGTCGCCGAACGCAAGGAAATCTTCGAGCGCCGCACCGACGCGAACCGCAAGGTCAAGGAACTGACCGCCCGCGCCGCCGACTACGTCTCCCAGCCGGCCGACCTGCCCGACGAAGAGGTCAGCGTCTCCGCGCTCGTCACTGCCTACCGCGAAGGCCAGACGCTCAACCACAACATCGACGTCGCGCTCACCGCTCGCAACGGTTGGGCGGAGAAGGTCGAACGAGTCAAGCGTGAACTCGCCGAGGCCGAGCGCGAACTGGAGCTCGCCACGAAGCGGGCCGACGCGGCGCCCGCCAAGGTGGACCTCGACGGCATTCAGGCCCAGATCGACGGCGCCGAGACGATCAACGAGGCCGTCCGCCACCACAAGGCCGGCGAGCGCGTTCGTGCTGACCTGACCATCGCCCAGCAGGATGCATCTGCCCTCACGGACGCCATCGAAGAAATCGACATGCAGAAGGCCGCGGGACTCGAAGCCGCGACCTTCCCGATCGAAGGCCTCGGATTCGATGAAACCGGCGTCACCTACCAGGGCGTCCCGTTCAAGCAGGCGTCCGGCGCCGAACAGCTCCGCGTCTCCCTCGCCATGGCCATCGCTCTCAACCCCAAGATGCGCGTCATCCGCATCGCCGACGGATCCCTCCTCGACACCGACAACCTCGCACTCGTGGAGGCTGTCGCCAAGGAACACGATTTTCAGGTTTGGATCGAGATGGTTGGCGACGGCGACGGCCGCGGCATTGTCATCGAGGATGGGTCCGTTGTCGGCGGCTGAAGACTGGCGTCCTATCCCGGGCTTTGACGGGTACGAAGTAAGCAATACGGGCCGCGTCCGAAGCGAGCGACGCGGCCCGTGGCGTGTCCTGGCAGCACACGAGGAGCGCGGCTACGTGCGAACGTCCCTGTGGAATGGCCGACGCATGGTGCGGCCAAGAGTGCATCAGCTTGTGGCCGCTGCCTTCCTTGGACCTGCACCACTGGGCACAGAGGTCAGGCACAAGGACGGGAAACGAAGCAATAACACACCCGCGAACCTTGAGCACGGGACATCCTCCGAGAACTCCTTGGACGCCGTCCGCCACGGCACGCACAACATGTCCCGCAAAACGCATTGCAAACGCGGCCATGAATTCACGCCCGAGAACACAAGTCGATTCGAACTGGCCACGGGCTCAATCGCCCGGCGTTGCAAACAATGCCAGAACGAGACAGCCAAGCGCTATCGCGCAAGGAAGACAGAAAACAGGAAAGTGAGAGCCGCCTAATGGCCGGAAAAGTGACAGTCCACGTAGAACTCACAGACGGAACGGTCGTCCAGCACGAAAGGGCCTGGTCCGGCGGTAACCCAGCCTTCGAGGGAGCCGAAGCGGAGCGTGCCGCTACCAAGGCAGCTGCGGCTGTGCGTGCCGCACTTGAGGCTACACATGGCACGCTCCCGAGAGGAGCTCACTTCTAATGAGCGGCGAGACGTTCGTGACAATCATCGGCAAGGTCCACGACGATCCGGAGTGCAAGTTCAACCCGTCCGGATCCGCAGTCACCAAGTTCACGGTCGTGAGCAACCCCCGCAAGTTCAACAAGCAGACGAACGAGTGGGAGAACAAGCCAGGCAAGTTCTGGGACTGCCGGGCATGGAACGCCGGCAGGATGCTGCTGGCCGAGAACGTCGCCAACCACCTCAAGAAGGGCGACAACGTCATCCTCTACGGCGAGATCGAAACACAAGTCTGGGAAGCCGAGGACGGCAAGAAGCGCCGCTCGGATCAGCTCAGGGTTGAAGCGATCGGCAAAGACTTCCGCTGGCACCAGGCGTATTCCAACGACGTCCCCGCGGCGACAACCACCGACGGCGGCTGGGGAAATACACAGAATTCACAGAATACACAGCCATTCACAGGCGGCTGGGGCAACGAGCCCAGCCAAGGCGGATGGGGCCCGTAGCCCAACCCCGCACCACTACCCACCATCACTAAGGAGACCAAATGTCAGAGTCCTACATCCGAGCCGAAATCGTCCGCACGAAATGGTCACCCGAAGATTGGTTCGCCCGGACCATCGGCGCGTTCCTGAGCCTCGCGCTCATCACTCTGGTGCTGTTCTGGTTCGTCGCGGCGTGGTTCCCCGAGCTCGGGCTCACCTACTGGCAGCTTGTCCTGCCCGTCTTCGCCTTCCGATTCCTGATCAGCCGTCCACTGGTCGGTAGGCAACTCAAATAGCAGTCCAGCACTAATCCCAAGCCCCGCACTCCGGGGCTTTTTTCATGCCCTGCGGCGCCCGGCCACTCCCCCAAGGCCGGGCGCCGCGCACACCCGAAGGAACCCATGACTACCGACCTCACCCAAGCTATCCAGGCACGCGACGGCGTCGCCGTCGTCGTCTACACCAAGAACGACTGCCGCTGGTGCGACATGACCAAGAAGCTCCTCGATCGCGAGCACGTGAACTACACCGCCGTCAACGTCGAAGAAGACGCCGCCGCCTACACCTACGTCACCGAAACGCTGAACCGCCGCGAGATGCCCGTCGTCATCGCCTCCGCCATCGAAGGCGACGAAATCTGGTCCGGGTTCCAGCCCGCCAAAGTCCGCGAACACATCACCCACCGGGCAGACGCCGCATGACCGCCTTGACAGCCAAGCAGAGCGCCGCGCTCGAACGGGTGGTGCGAGACGCCGTCGAGCACTTCGGCGTGGACATGCGCGTCGAAGACTTCAACATCCACTACGAGGAAGAAGTCCGGCCCGGCCGCGGCCACCAGATCAGGGCTGACTACATCAACGCCGACCACGCCGTCAGCGTCTACATGGATGTCTACGGCTACCCGAGCTGGTCCGTGGCGAACGTTGACTTCCTCCACAACAGCGGCGACGAGGAATGCGACTGCACTCTTTGCGACGGGGAGGCCACCGCATGACGCACGATCCTTGCTGCGTCCTCTGCAAGGGCCCGCACGACATCTGCCTCTCACGGCACACCTGCGAGCACCACAAAGCAGCCCAGGCGCAAGACGACGCCAACCACCGCGCCAGCCGAACCATCCGCGACCCCACAGGCGACACCGCCATAGCCAACATCACCCGCGGGCAGCGCGGACAGAACAAGAGATAAGAGGCCCCCGACCGGGGCCTTTTCCATTCCCGAATTCAAGGAGCAGCAATGAGCAGCAAGCAAGTAATCACGGCACCGGCGAAGGACTGGATCGCAGCCCTCAACCGGCTCGCCCCGGCGATGGCGGGGAAGAAAGCTGTGCCTGTCCTATACAGCGTCCACATCGACCCCGCGTCCGGGGTTCTGTCCGCATATGACTACGAGACGTCATGCGTGACCACGGTGGCCGAGGCTGAAGGTGAAGGCGCCCCGTTCCTCGTCATCTACCGGTGGTTGCTCGATGCCATCCGCACCACGACTGGCAAGACGAAAACTGCGCCCGTCGCGGTCGCCCTGGACGGCAAGAAGATCACCGTATCCGCATGCGGATATGAGCTCCACGCCGAGGCGATGCCAGTCGCCGACTACCCGGAGATCCCCAGCATCTCGCCGTCCACCTTCGCTGCGATCCCAGCTGGAGAGTTTCGGGCTGTGCTGCGTCGCGTATCCGTCGCCGCTTCAAAGGATGAGACCCTTCCGATCCTCGAAGCCGTCCGGGTCGAAATCAACGATGGCGCCATGGAACTGCTTGCAACCGACCGGTACCGGCTGGCCTATGACCACGTGGATGGCCAAGGTGATGGCAGCGCAGCGTTCCTGTTCAAGCTCCGGGCCATCAAAGCCCTGGACCGCTTCCTCACCGGAGCCGACGTCTTGATCGGCCTGAGTGACAACCGCATCAGCATCAAGACAGAACACGCCACGTTCACCTCGATGAACGTTGATGGCGACTACCCCAAGATCAAGTCCCTGTTCCCCTCTGACGTAACGGCTTCCTTCGAGGTTGACCGTGCCGCGCTCCTCGAGGCGGCAAAGGTAGCCGAGCGGATGGGAGAGCGGTTCTCGCCGTGCATCGTCCGCATGTTTGAAGGCGGCGCAGAAGTGACGTTCGACTACGGACTCTTCGGCCCTTCCCGCGCCCCAGTGGCCGTCGGCGAATTTGTGGCCGGGGCGAAGGAGGACGAAATCAAGTGCGCCTTCAATCCCCGCTACCTCGTGGAGACGCTGCAGCAGCTGACCGGCGACAAGGTGCGGATCTCCTACACCAGCGCCCCGAAGCCGTTCCTATTCTCCCCGGCAGGCTTTGAGACCAACGATCCGAAATCGCCCAAGCACCTGATCATGCCCGTACGGATGCCTTCATGACCAAACCCAAGCCCCGGCCCGCACCGCCCACAGCGACCCACACATTCCGGGCCGTCTGGCCCATCATCGACGGCTCTGGCACCGCACAGACCGACCAGGAACTGATACTCCAAGCAATCGGCGACCTACCCACAGTCGCCCACCGGCACAAAGCCCGCATAGTCGGGGCCCCTCGGGCTTGCATTGCCGACGGCCGGCGCGTACCCGGTTCCGGCGGCGCACTACAAGTCGTCGTCATTGAAGCCCCAGCTGTGCCCGCCAACAGCCGCGAATACCGGCACAACACCGGCGGCTGACTTTGGACGAGATCTTGGAAGGCCAGACCGACATTTTCGATCTGCTGGGCCCTCATGAACTCGAAACGCAGCCGCCCCCAATCATCGAGAAGACCAAGCATCCCTTGGCAGATAAGGACCCATCATGAGCACTGCAATGCTTGAGCGCCAAGACATCCTGACCGACCTGCAGCAGTTCATGCAGCAGGCCAACAACGAACTGACCGCAACGGACATGTTCTGCGGCGCCGGCGGATCCTCCACCGGTGCGCTGGAGGTACCCGGCGTAACCATCAAGACGGCCATGAACCACTGGGCCCGCGCCATCGAGACACACAACGCCAACCACCCCGAGACAGATCACGTCTGCGCCGACATCCAGATCACGGACCCCCGCTACATCGCCACGTCAGACATCCTCTGGGCAAGCCCGGAGTGCACCAACCACTCGGTGGCCAAGGGCCGGAAGCGGATCACCAACCAGGCTGACCTGTTCGGGGAATCCATCGCCGACGAAGCCGCCGACCGCTCCCGCGCCACCATGTGGGACGTGCCCCGGTTCGCCGAGTGGCACAAGTACAAGCTCATCATCACCGAGAACGTAGTGGACGCCGCCAAGTGGGTCATGTTCGACGCCTGGCTGATGGCGATGGACGCGCTCGGCTACCACCACCACATCGTTTACATGAACTCGATGCACGCCCAGCTCGGCGGACTCCCCGCGCCGCAGTCCCGCGACCGGATGTACGTCATGTTCTGGCTCAAGGGAAACAGCCGGCCGAACTTCGACCTGCTCATGCCGCTGGCTCACTGCACCGCCTGTGACGAGACGGTGCGTTGCGTCCAGTCCTGGAAGAACCCGAACTACCGGTGGGGTCGATACAAAGCCCAGTACGTCTACCGGTGCCCGAACTCGAAGTGCCGCAACTCCATCATCGAACCCGGGTGGCTGCCCGCAGCGTCCGCGATCGACTGGAAGCTCCGTGGCCAGCGCATCGGCGACCGCACCAAGCCGCTCGTGCCCAAGACCATGGCCAGGATCGCCGCAGGTCTCAAGCGCTACCACGGCAAGGCAGTCAGTATCGATGCCGTCCGCGGTGCCGAGATCATCAGCCCCGTCCACTCCGAGCCATTCCAGACGCAGACGACCAGCTACACCCGGTCCCTGCTCGTGCCGGTGGAGGGCCGCGAAGGCAAGGTGGCACAGCTGGCCAGCGACGTCATGCGGACGCAGACCACGCGCAACGAAACAGGCCTGCTCGCGCTGCCGCTGATCATGCGGAACAACTCGAGCCGCGGTAGTGGCGCAGAGATGTCCAAGCCAGCCACAGAGCCGATGGGCACGATCACGACGGCGGGTCACCAGTCGCTTATCGCGACACCCGGCAGTCACCTGCTGATGGAGTACTACGGCAACGGCCAGATGCACCCCGTGTCCAAAGCCATCCCGACGATCAGCACCACGGATAGGTTCGCCATGGTCACCACCATGCGCGGCACGTCCCCGGAGCACCTGGCGGCATCCAACGCACCCACCACCGATCCGTTCGGAACATTCAGCGCCGGCGGGCAGCACCACGGCATCACCGAATGGACCGTCCCCGACATCGAGGACTGCGAATTCCGGATGCTCGAACCCTACGAAATCAGCGCAGGCATGGCGTTCCCCAAGAGCTACATCATGACCGGCAACAAGCGCGAACAGGTCAAACAGGCTGGCAACGCCGTAACTCCGCCAGCCGCACGAGACCTGTTCATTGTGGCCGCCATGTCACTGGCTGGTGGCCGGGGTATGGCGGCATGAGCGAGAACGGCGCCCCTCCGAGCGGGAGTTCGCGACCGTCCTCTCAATCTGCGCGTTCGGCGATGAGTGAGGTGTCAAGCTGCCCCCAACCCACCTCCGCAAGGGACCCGAGACGCCGACCCGGGAGCATCGGACCGGCCATGTCACGGAAAGCATCTGACTGATTGGTGAATGCCCTGCGATTAGTACTCAACCGCTCCAAAATGACCGACTTCTGCCCGTCTGAGGACGCAGGCCAACCCCCGATGCACTCCGTAAACAATGCTGTTGCCCGCGCAAGACGACCTGCTGCGATACCTTCATCGTCGATGGCCGGCCGACCTTCGACGAATAGCCGATATTCGAGGCGGGCCTCCTCCTGCAGGGACAGCATCAGATTCGCCCATATCCTCAGTTCGGTCTTTAGGGCGAGAGAGTCCATATCCAGCGCCAGCCGAGATGCCGCTGATCTCATCGCAACGAACGAATCCGCAGCAACATCGTCTTCTTGATACTTCGCCAGGGCGAGTTCAGCCGCCGCAACAAGATCCGATATCGCGGCATATGCGCGGGCCTTCGACGCTTCCTCTCGCTGTTCCTCGAGCTCGAGTTTCAAGGCCTTGCTCTGGTGCTTGTTCGACAGCCAGACAACTAACAGTGCAACTCCTGCCGCCAGCAGAGCACTTGTGAAGGCGCCGAAGGCGCCGCTCCAGAACTGCAACCACGTGCCGCACGAAAGCCACAAAGCATCACCACAAACAATCAAATCCATCCCCGGATCATATACGCGGGCGGCCGCTTGGCCCGTTCGAGAAAGGACCATCAATGGTTAGGCAATACGGCCAGATCAACCAATCAGATTTACTGTGCCACTGTCTAAGATTCCACGCTGGATGCCGCCGCCTGTACTGCGGCCACGCTGCGCTCGTCGGCACGCTTCTGCAGACGCTCGGCCAGGTACGGGAGCTCGTACACCTCTCGAAGGATCAACTGCATCAGTTCGACGACATCTCTCGCCATGTCTTGCCCGACAGAAACCGAGAGATCACCGTGGGCCATGTCGTTCCCGAGATGCCGTATCGCGTCGGCAGCGCGCTTCGTGGACTCAAGGATCAGCCCTTCCTCCAGCATTTTTTTGATCTTCTCCACGAGGTTGCCACCGGTGATTTTATGATCCTTCGCGGTGGCCTCAATGGTCGTTCTAGCCATGAGCACCGCCGCAGTGTATATGCCGGCCTTGTAGCTCCTATAGGCGTCAGCGGATGCAATTTCCACGGCCGGCGGAAGATTCTGGATCATTGGCCCGGTGTTGCCAGGAAGCCACCTATCCACGCCGACCTGCCCCCAAAAATGCTCTGCCATGCTCTCGGAGACTTTCGATCCGTATGCCGGCATTCCGGGGATGAGATCCGTCGCGCCGAGGCTGATGAGGCCGCAGGCCGCGCATGCAAAGGCGGACTGAACAGTTTCCTGACCGCTCTCATCCACACCGGCTCGGTGCGGCCAGCCCACGGGAGTGAAATGGGCATGAACGTCGCAATATCCGCAAGCACGGGCCAGCATCCAAGAGTCCTTCCGAAGTGGGTGGGCACTTCCCGCCCACCCACAGCATACGGAATGAACTGACATGGCTTGGTTCAATGCCGACGACAAGATGCACTCCCACCCGAAGCCACGCAGGGCCGGTCTCGAAGCCATGGGTTTGTGGGTGCTCTGCGGCACCTACTGCACCGACTACCTCACAGATGGACTCGTGCCCGCCTGGTACGTGGAGTCGTGGCCTAAGGGCAAGCAGCTCGCGCAGAAGCTCATCAAGTCCGGATTCTGGGTGGCCGACGACGAAGACTACCGATTCCTCTCGTGGGAGGAATATCAGCGCACCAAGAAACAGGTCGAAATCGACAAGGCAAAAGCCCGCGAACGCAAGGCGGAATGGCGGAAGAACAGGAGCGGAACGGCGGAGGAACGCTGATGTCCCGCATGTTGTCCCGTGGGACAGAACGCGTCAGGAACAATGCCCAAGACCAAGACCAAGACCAAGTACTTAAACCTCACCTTGCGTGGTCGATCTTGGCTTTGTCTTCGGCTGGCTTTTAGAGAAGAGAAGAAACAGTTTCCAACCAATCGTCACCTTAGGTGATACGCGAGGTTTGGGACTTTTTTGGCTTGAAAGGAATCTGCCATTGATCATCACGGACCAGCAGGGACGGGCCATCGCCTACCTGCTCCACGAGATCCGCCCGGACTGGCCTGTCGCCTCGCTGGTGTCACTCATCGACAAGCACCGCGACGTCCCCAGCCTGGGCGCCCTGACCATCGCCGCGGCAACCAAGGCCATGGAACGCACATGCCAGACGCCGGCGCCGATCTTCCACCCCGGACCCCACTGGCCAGAAGCAGCGCGCGCCCAACTGCCGCGGCCGGAACCCTGCGAAGACCACATCGGCCAAGACGCCCACAACTGCAGATCCTGCTGGGCCGACGTCAAAGCCGGGATCCGCCCACAAACCCACATCGGAAAACACCACGAAGCCGTCTCGGAAGATGCGGCTTCTCGTTGAAGGAGACAAGCCATGAGCAAGCCCAAGCATTACCGCAAGAAGCCCGTCGTCATCGAAGCCATGCAGTGGCGAGGAGGGCCCAGCGAGGCCAGTGAGGTAATCGACTGGATGCTTGCCACCGGTGAGACTGGCGTGCGCTGGCACGAGAAGCAGCCGGAGCCCATTGGGCCGGACGGCATGCCACTACCAACCCTTCCGCAACACATCGCCATCGACACACTCGAAGGCACCATGCGCGCCGACGTCGGCGACTACGTCATCCGCGGCGTCCAGGGCGAGTTCTACCCCTGCAAGCCGGACATCTTCGCCAAGACCTACGAAGTAGTCACGCCGCACCAGGCACAGCCCGTGATCCACGACGTTGATTGGGCGCTGGCAGTCCTGCAGAAGTGCGGGATTGAAACCGCTGACCAGTTCGACGCGCTGGTGACGCTTCAGAAGCTGACGCCATGACCGCACGCATCAGGGCCGCCATCCGGATGCTCTACCCCAACCACATGACACCCACAGCAAAGAACGTCCTCGAAAGAATCCTGGACGACGAAGACCACAAAGCCGCCCCAGACGAGGCGTCTTCACTCATTCCAGACCACGAACGAAAGTAGGCCCACCATGGCAACCATCCCCAAAACGACCGTCGCCGAGCTGAAGCACCTCCAGTCAGTGTGCTGGCAGAACTCGGAAGACAAGGGCTTCCACGACAGCGAGCCAACCGATCCGGAAGAACTGGCCATCTACAACGGCAACCGCCTCATGCTCATCGTGAGCGAGGTGGCTGAGGCTCACGAAGAGATCCGCAAGGGCCACCCGGCGAACCACACCTACTACCCGGAGCCGGCACTGCCCAGCTCGCTCGTAGCTGAGGTCGGAGTCGAAAGGGCGCGCGAGCTCATCGCCAGGGACAACCTCGGCAAGATCCGAAAGCCGGAAGGCGTCCCCTCCGAACTTGCCGACATCGTCATCCGATGCTTCGACTTCGCCGAGTCCAACGGATTCGACCTCGGCCAGATCATCCAAGTGAAGCTCGCATACAACACCAGCCGCGAGCACATGCACGGAAAGAAGTTTTGACGATGAAATTCAAGCTCGGCGACCCCGTCCGCGTCATCGCCACCCCTAGTCGATTCTTCGACATGGTCGGCGCCGTCTGCGACGTCGACCGGCATCATCCGCTGCTCCCCTACCAAGTCACCGGCCTCGAAGGCCGCCCGCTCTGGTTCGGCCCCAACGAGCTCATCCTCGCCGAACACCAGATGGAGGAGGCGTCATGAGCGACCAGTCCGCAAGGTTCCAGGCGTGGCAATCCGTTGATTGTGCATGGTGCGACCGCAAAGCCACAGGCAACGCGCTCCACGTCTATGACGGCCAATGGTTCGCCTCGTGCGGGAAACACGGGCGGAAGTTCGAGCCATTCGAGGAGACGCCATGATCCACGCTTTCGTCCCTGGCACGCCCGTCCCGCAAGGATCCGTCGACGTCTACCGCGGCCGTGTCGTCTCCGTGAAAGCCCCACTCCGCGAATGGCGGACCAAGATCCGGGCCTCAACCATGGCTCGCCACGACGGGCCGCCCATGGACGGGCCCCTGAATGTCTCTCTCGTCTTCCAGCTCGCGCCGCCCAAGAAGCCTCGATGGTGGGCGCCGGCAGTGAAGCCAGACCTGGACAAACTCATCCGCGCCGTCCTCGACTCCCTCTCCACCACCAAGAACCGCAAGACCAAGGCCGTCATCAAAGGCGTCATCACCGACGACGCCCGAATCATCCACATCACCGCCGCCAAGACCTACCACGGCAACCCCGGCGTCCTCATCACCATCACCCACGCAGGAGAAACCCAATGAGCGAAAACACCCTGCTCGACACCCTCAATGCCCACCAACCCGACACCGGCCACCGCGACCTGCACCAGCACTGCACCTGCGGATGGTTCGGCAGGGCCATGCAGCGCGACTTCCTCCAGCACCAGGCAGACGCCCTCGATGCCGCCGGACACACGCAACAGCCCGAGACCGCGGAGGCCGAATGGGGAGTCGCCAACAAATGGGGTAGCAGGTCAATGATCAGCAAGCAGAGCGCGCTCGACTACAAGACGATGTGCGACGAGGACGACGAGCCGGCCCGCCTCATCAAGCGCCGCGCCGCCAGCCAGCCCGGGCCGTGGGAGGACGCCGAGTGAGCAAGCTCGAACCGTGCCACCGATGCGACGCGCAGGTCACCAACGAGCTCCCGCGCCCTGGTCTGTCCCGCATCCTCGGCAAGGTCTACCGGGAGACATGGCTGATCAAGTTCAACTACCTGCGCATGAACAGCTGGGACAACGCCGTGACGGCACACGACGTCGTTGCCTCGAACCTTTGGACCGAGACAAGCCTTTGCAGTGACTGCTGGGGAGACGTCCTGTCCTTCATCAACAAAAAGATCGAGAGGAAGTCATGAGGTACTTTTACGACACCGAGTTCCATGAAGACGGAACCACCATCGACCTGATCAGCATCGGAATCGTAGCCGAGGACGGCCGCGAGTACTACGCCGTCAATAAGGATGCCGACTGGGACCGGATCGCCGATCACCAGTGGCTCATGTGGAACGTCATACCGCACCTGCCACTCATGACGGACCCGGCATGGAAGCCCAAGGCCCAGATCGCTCGCGAGGTGAAGGAGTTCCTGCTGCCCGCCCACGGGCCACGACCCACGCCCGATGATCCGGAACTTTGGGCCTGGTTCTGCTCCTACGACCATGTGGTCCTCGCGCAACTGTTCGGCACCATGATGGACCTCCCGCAAGGCATCCCCATGTACACCAACGACGTCCGATCGCTCGTGGACTGGACCGGAGTGGAGCGGCTGCCCAAGCAGGCCGGCACAGAGCACGATGCCCTAGCTGACGCTCAGCACGTCAAGACCATGTACGAGGACATCATCCGTGCCCAGGCGGACCAATGAGCGCCCACAACATCGGAGGTGCAGACGTGAACCTCCAGATCCCAGACGACGCCGTCGTAACAGGCGCCGTCGTCATCGCCACCTACCAGCGTATGGACGGCGACAACATCGGCGCCGGCACAGTCTGGGGCTACTCGTCCATCCCCCACGTCCAAGCAGTCGGCATGCTCCGACTCGCTAGCAACGCCATCGAACAGATCGGAGACTACACGTGAGTCTTGAGTGCACCACCGTGGACTGCCTCAACCACACCAGCACCTACCTCTGCACCCGATGCGTCACCGACCTGCAAGCCTGGCTCAACAAGGTCCCCGTCCTCGTCACCGAGCTCAGCGTCACCATCGCCAGGCTCGACAACGTCCGGCCCGCAGGCGGCGGTGGCGGAGGTGGCGCCCACAAACCCGGATCCGCCGCGCCGATCAACCTCGACGCACTCCAACTGCAAGAGAACCTCCGCAGCGTCGGAAACGATGCCAAAGCCTACGCCCAAGACGACCGCGCCGCCGGCCTCGCATGGCTCATACAAGACTGGGTAACCAAAGCCGAACTCCTCGTCAGCGGACCCGACGAACCACCCATCAACCATGCAGCAAACCGCGAGCGCGTCAAGGACATCGCACCACCAATGCCCACCCGCCAGCTCGTGCCCTGGCTCAAAGAGAAAGCCGGAATCATCATCAACGCCAAGGACATCCGCAACTGGGCCCACCGCGGCAAACTCATCCCAGCCGAACGCTCATCAACCCCCACCTACCACCCGCACGAAGTCATCAGCGCGTGGCACCAAACGCGCAGGGAGGTCAATTGACGTGCGGTGATGCACAACGACACACCGTGATACACGGTGATTGGCAATAACCAACGAGATGATTTAAAGTGTCTCAAAGCGGCGTAATTGCCGTACCCACAACCAAGCCGGATCGCCAACGCGACCGGCTTTTTTCATGCCCAGATAGCACCTCACCCCCAGGAGGCCGCATCTCAGCTGGTGCGCCTGTCGCGGACCATGGGCCATGTCGAGAGACACGCCAAGGGCTGAGGATTGCATCGCTGGGTAGCGATGCCTTGACGACCTGAGATGGTCGAGCGGTTCGAATCCGCCCCAGCCCCCGGCGACCCCTATGCCGCTCCCATGAGTACGACCGTCGGACTATTCACCCGGCAGGAGACGCCAAGATGACGACGTTCCCCCGTCGCGGCAATGCAGACCCGTTCGAGCCGGGCCGTCCTCCACTACCCCAGTGACCGACACGTAGGAACTGGGAGAACAGCCGCCCAAGCTAATGAATGCCGGTAAACACGTAGGCCGGAACGGGTGCCCTATCCGAAAAGGGGATGCAGCGGCCAATGGTTACTAGCTCAACGGCAGAGCAACGCACTGTTAATGCGTCGGTTCGTGGTTCGAATCCACGGTAGCCAGCTGATCGAAAGCAGCCGACCAACCACTGGAAACGCGGCCCAGCAAGTAGATCACCACTCTCCTGCATGGAGACCGTAGGCCGGTACTGGGCAAGTCACCCAAACGTGCGGCCAAGGATCAACCCGGGCGCTTCGAGCGGCGAGGGTGGGATCGCTGATCTACGGCCTAAGAACGAGGCGACGCTACGCGCCTACTCCATGCAGGAGCTCAACGTAACCCAGCATCAGACCGCGAATATTGGCTGGCCAGCAGCATTCCATTCCGTGATGCGGTGACCGGCAGGGCAGAACGGCTTCCCGATCCGCTGCAGCTCGATGTTGCCCACCAAGCTCCCGTCGCGGACGGTGTCCCACTTCTCCACCAATTGCGCCTGGCACTTCGGACACTGGTGCTTAGACTCTCGACGTTCCATGGTTTCCCCATCGTTGTGTGAACAATTCCCTGAGCATACCCAAGGGGTGGCATGAGACTCTACAAAGCCATCTGCGCCTGGCTCGAAGCATCAGCACGACTGATGAACGAACCCGACGAGTTCCATCCCGAAGGCGGTGGCGAAGCACGAAGCGAGCACGCCCACGCATACACGTTGCCCCCAGAGCTCCACGTACGCAGCAATCGTGAGCCCCTCTACGATGACGAAGACCGCGGACACCGAAGACGGCCCGTTGGCTTCACTCGGCGGTGATGGATTCCTTAGCGGCCGACCTCACCTTCGCGGCGAATGCCTGGGCCTTAGCCTGATCGCCGCGCTTGACCTCGAACGTCCAAGCAAATTCAGGGCCCTCGATCAGCAGAAATGACGAACCGCCGGACTTCTTCTTCATCGCCAACGACAACAGCCCAAATGCGGCGAACCTCGTCAACGTCACGCGCTGAGACAAAGCCTCCCCCGACTCCACCACGGCGGTCACCCCGACAAGGGGATACTCGCCCTTCTGCTTCGAGTCGAGGCATCGCACCTTGTCCTTGTACAGCGTGAGCATCCCATACGTTGCTACGGGCGCCTTAGCAGCCCACTCCTTTAGTCCCATGGCAGGTGAGTCTACGTGGCAACATCACGCACAGGGACATCACAGTGGAAGAAAGTCCGCAAGCGGGCACTCCACCTAGCCCAAGCACAAGGCATCGAGCGCTGCCCATACTGCAAGGTCATCCTTGACTACGTCGTAAGCCGCACACCACCGAGTGCCGAGCCTGACCACGTCATAGCCCATGCCAAAGGCGGCCAGGACAGGCTAGACAACGTCGCCATCTGCTGCCGCAAGTGCAATCAGTCCAAAGGCAACCGACCAGCACCCAAAACAACGACCGTTTTGACCGCAAAACCCCTCAAAACCAGTCGGAAATGGTGACTGTGGACAACCTGTGGACAACCCCGAATAAGGCTTTTCCTTATCCCGGACCCCATAAAAAAGGGGGTGGGGGAGCACCCCTCCCCCACCCCCGCCGCCTCGCTCCCCGGGCATAGCGAAAAATATCCCCCCGAGCTCGCATCGGTGGGCGCTGGCGTGCTTTTCCCCGGGCCCTGGGCGCCTTCGTGACCGCCGCGCTGGTTGCTCGCAGGGCTTTTTGACCCTCGTCAATATTGCTCTCGCGGGCGATGTGGCCCCATTCTTGAATGCGCCTACTTCCCTTTATTTGCAAGGAGAAAGTGTGACATTGCGGTAGAATTGGAGCATGTCAGATCGGTGTTGCGAGGAGTGCGGAGGCCCGTTGAGGCTGTACCGCTCGCAAGCGCGGACGTGCTCGGCCACATGTCGTAAGCGGTTGTCCCGCCGGCACGTTCTCCCGACGGCGTTGACTGAGCGCGCGCGATGGGTGCGGCGTACTTCCACGAAGCGGCCGATTACGGTCGCGGGCAGGCCTGCGAGCTCGACTGATCCGGCCACGTGGGCAACGTTCGCGGAAGCCAAGGCGTCGTCGGCCGGTGTCGGCCTGGGCTTTGTCCTTGGTGGCGGTATCGGCTGCATCGATCTGGACCATTGCATCGTTGACGGCACACTGGCTGGATGGGCTGCCGAGTACATCCGAAGCGTCACTGAGCCGGTGATCTTCACTGAGGTGTCTCAGTCCGGGGAGGGAGTACACCTCTTCATCGAGGCGCCGGAAGCGCCTGGCCGGAAGATCCGCGACGGCCGGAACATCGAACGCTACACAACTGGCCGCTACATCGCGGTGACGGGAAACAAGTTGATCCTTTAGGGGGCGCCGTGCACGTTCGGACTGATCCAGCCTGCGCTAGGCATCGAGTGCCTCGGAGCGCAATTGCTCGATGGTGGTTTGATCGGCACCGCGGCAAGTCCTGCCGAAGGTGCAGTCGTGGATGAGCCGGCCGGTCTTGGTGAGCGAGGTTCTGCCATCTGGCTGGCGATGGCCACCACGGACGTTCCGCGAAATGCGC
The DNA here is from genome assembly GCF_900102785.1 of Arthrobacter sp. ok362. Lineage (GTDB taxonomy): Bacteria > Actinomycetota > Actinomycetes > Actinomycetales > Micrococcaceae > Arthrobacter. The sequence goes on along the minus strand of NZ_FNGC01000003.1, from coordinate 230,022 downwards.
TGGTGCTGGAGGCGGCCCGCACGGCTGACCGCCTGGACGAGCTGGACAACATCATTCAGGGCAAGGGCGTCCTGAACTTGATGCAGTTCCGCGTGTTGGATAACGCGATCATAGACGACTCCCAGAACATCAACGTCGAGGTGAAGTTCGCTGCCCCGTTGGCTGAGGCCCGTCAGCAGGCGACTGCGTTGGCGAACATCCTGGCCAAGCTCGCCCCCGCAGACTCCAAGGCCGCGGCCCCACCGGTGCCAGTGCCGGCTGACCTTCCGGACAATGTCTCCCCCCTGCAGAGGTTGGCTCAGAAACTGAGCGGATAGGTGGTGTGGCGTGCTGATCGGTTCGCAGGTCGCACGCTTCAACACAGCACCTTCGCCGCGTGGCTACAGCATGGAGCACGCGGAGAACGCGCTCGAGTTCGCCGAGGGCTACAAGTACGTTGTGGATCCTTGGCAGGCTGAGGCTGTCCGGGCGTGGCTGCGCACAGATGATGCGGGATGGATCTCTTCTACGTGGGGTCTGTCCGCGCCGCGGCAGAACGGCAAGAACGGTGCGCTGGAGGTTGTGGAGCTCTACCTGATGGTGGCGCTCAACATGAAGATTCTGCACACCTCGCACCTTCTCAGTTCCGCCCGCAAGGCCTTCAAGCGCCTCATGCACTTCTTCGGGACGAAGATCAATGATCCTCACGCGAAGTTCCCCGAGCTGAATGCTCTGGTCAAGGAGATCCGCAAGACCAACGGCCAGGAAGCTATCGAGCTTCACGCTGGCGGCCTTATTGAGCTGGGTGCCCGTACTGGCGGTGCCGGCCGCGGTAGCTCCTTCGACGTGCTGGTGGTCGATGAGGGCCAGGAGTATGAGGAGGACGAGCAGGAGGCTTTGGAGCCGACGACGTCGGCCGCCCCTTCTGGTGATCCGATCACGATCTACATGGGCACTCCCCCGAAGGATCTGTCCGAACGTGGCGAGCCTTTCGTGCGGGTCCGGAACGCAGCTGTCACCGGCGCTGACAAGCGCTCGGCATGGGTTGAGCACTCCGCCGCCGGTGACGTCGACAAAATGACCGAGGCCGAGCTGAGAGTGTTCACGGCCGACCGCAAGAACTGGTCTGACGCTAACCCCGCCCTGGGTGGCCGCATCAAGCTCCGGACTGTGGAGACCGAGCATCACAAGTTCTCCCCGCGGTCGTTCGCGCGTGAGCGGCTGAACATGTGGCCAACACCCTCTGTCGCCGGAAAGCTGGCCTTCGCGAAGTGGGATGAACGGGCGATTGATGACCCGGATCCTGACTGGCCGGTCGCCGCGTATGGCGTGGACATGAATCCGGAGCGCACGAAGGTTTCCATCGGCGTCTCGACGTTCGCGGACGGTGAAGACATTCACCTCGAGCTGGCGGCCGATGCGCCGTTCGATGAGCGCGGGACGACAGCGCTCGTTGAGTGGTTGTGGGAGCGTGCCAAGCGTCGCATCCCGATCGTCATCGATGCCTACTCCCCGGCGCGCGATCCGCTCGAGGCCCTTTTGAAGGCTAAGAAGATGAAGGTCTTCATCCTCAGCGGGCAGGAATACACCCAGGCCTGCGCGGGCCTCCATGAGGCGGTGGAGAAACATCCGGCCATCACGCACTTCGGTCAGGAACACCTCGACCATTCTGCGAAGAACACCACGCAAGACCCGATCAAGAACCGCCCTGGCTCGTTCAAGTGGAACCGAGCGAGCCTGGACGTTGATCTGGCCCCGACTGTTGCAGTGACCTGCGCCCACTTCGGAGCGCAAAAGTTCGCCCGCCGGCCACCGAAAGCTTCTGAGAAGAAGGTTCGGGCCGCAATCGTTTTCTAGGAGGTGGCCTTCTTGGCTGGTCTTGATTTGGTGCGCCCCCTGACTGATGCCGAGTCGGCAACCTTCACGCGGATGCTGACGGCGATTCGGCGGAAGTCTGGCCGGAACCAGCTGCGGACATCGTATTTCGATTCGAAGAAGCGCCTGGACAAGATCGGCTTTTCGATCCCGCCGCACATGCGTGACTTTGCGGTGGCCATCGGCTGGGCCAACAAGGCTGTGAAGGTCCCGGCCCGCAGGATCCGCCCGGATGGCTTCACTCTCGGCCGCCCGTCCAAGATGTTGGCTGATCTTGACGAGGTCTTCGGGGATAACTACTTCGCCGCGGTGGAGCGCATGGCTATTGAGGCGTCGTTGCGGCATTCCGTGTCGTTCGTTTTCACAACGCCTGGCGATACTGCTGCGGGCGAGCCGGACGTCATTGTCGCGGCGCGCACGGCACTCGAGGCGACCGCTGAGATTGACACCCGCACTAACCGCGTGACGGCGGCTCTGGAGCTTGTGGGCCGGTGGGAAGCCTTGCTGTACCTGCCGGGCGTGACGCTCCGTATCCAGTACGTCGAGCGCCAGTGGCTGGTGACGCGTACGCATGTTGGCATCGTCGGCCGCGTGACGTGCACCCCGTACGTCTGGGCCCGCGCCCTTGATCGCCCGTTCGGCTATTCGCGGATCAGCCGCCCCTTGATGGGCTTCACCGACATGGCTGTGCGAACGATGCTCCGGCAGGAAGTCAACGCCGAGTTCTATGGTGCTCCGCAGCGGGCGCTGCTTGGCGCTGAGGAAGAGCACTTCCAAGACGCGACTGGCAAGCGCATCTCGCCACTCGACGCCCTCATTGGCGGCGTGTGGGCGCTGCCCAATACCCGCGATGAGGAAACCGGCGATCTGCTGAAGCCGACGCTGCAGCAGCTGTCGCAGGCGACCTTCCAGCCTCACGGCGAGATGCTGAAGACGATCGGCCTGATGGTCTCCAGTGAGACGTCCATCCCGGTCGGCTACCTCGGCATCATCCATGACAACCCGTCGTCGGCTGACGCGATCCGCGCATCCGAAGCTGATCTCGTGGCGGTCGTTGAGGGTGAACTGGACAGCATCGGCATGTCCCGTGTTGACCTCGCCCGCAACGTCCTTGCTGTGAAGTATGGCGAATGGACGCCGGCCATGGAGAAGGAGCTGCGCGGTCTGAGCGCGCACTTCAAGGATCCTGGGACGTCGTCGAAGGCCGCCCAGGCTGACGCTGGCCTGAAGTTCACGCAGACATTCCCTGATGGCGACCCTGAGGTTGCGATGGAGGTGTACGGCTTGGACAAGGGCCAGATTGAGCGGATGAACACGTACCGCAAGGGTCAGGCCGGCGCGAACCGGCTGGACGCGCTCCTGACCGCCGCAAAGTCGTCTCCGGCACCCGTGTTCAGCGACGCCGCTCCGGCCCCGGCCGCTGCGGCTCCGCAGGGCTAGCCGTGGTGGATCGGCAGTCGATTGAGCGGTACCGTGCGGCGACGTCTGAGCTTTCGGGCCGCGTGGCTGACGAGTTGGCCGCCTATTTCGCTGCGCTCGATTTGTCCCGGCCGGAAGCGGCTCGGAACGCTCTGCTGGAGTTCATGCCACTGCTGGTTGCCGAGTACGGGCAGGTTGCCGAGACGCTAGCCATGGACTGGTACGACGAGATACGCGCCGGGTCCGGCGCGGCGGCCAGCTTCCGGGTTACTGCCCCGGCCGCGGCGTCGGTCACGGCGGATCGAGTCGAGAAAAAGGTGCGCTACCTCGCAGGACAGCTTTGGACTCCGGAACCAGCCGCGATGCTGGCCGGTCTGACCATTGCGACTGACAAGTACGTGAAGCAGTCCGGTCGAGACACGATCGCTTGGAACGCTGACCGCGAGGGCGCGTTCTGGGCACGGGTTCCGTCCGGGGCAAAGACGTGCTCGTGGTGCCTGATCCTCGCCTCCCGAGATGCCGTCTACCTGTCTGAAAAGTCAGCGAAGACAAGGTCTGATGGCGAGACGTACCACGGTCGGTGCGACTGCCAGGCGGTGCCACTGCGATCCGGCGACGACTACCCGCCAGGCTACTTGCCGGATGACTTCTACGACATGTATTCGGTCGCGCGCGACGCGGCCGGATCGGGTGACATGAAGGACATTGCCGCGGCGATGCGCCGGGAGTTCCCCGGCCACGTGACTGACGGCGTCCACACCCACTAGGTTCCCTTCCGTGCGATGCGGGCAGGGTTATTCGCCGTGCGATGCGGCATTCACAAAGGAGCTTTCCCATTGAAAAAGCAGTTCCCCCACGGCATTGATATCACCGCCCCAGGCGGACTCACTGCGTTGATGGCGTTCCACCGGAAGACCTTCGGCGACGCCGTCATGGAGACGGACGAAGAAGCAGCCGCGAAAGCAGCTGCTGAAGCAGAAGCCAAAGCCGCCGCTGACGCAGCCGCGGCCAAGGCAGCCGACGAGAAGCTCGGCGAAGGCGGTATCAAGGCTCTGAAGGCCGAGCGCGAAGCTCGGGAAGCCGCTGAGAAGCGCGCCGCTGATGCAGAAGCCAAGGTCCAGGCCGCCGAGGACGCGAAGCTCTCCGACATTGATCGGGCCAACAAGAAGGCCCTCGACGCCGAAGACCGCGCCGCAAAGCTCGAGACGGCCAACGCTCGTCTCGCTGCCCTGGCCAAGCATCCAGTACCCGAGGACTACCAAGACCTCGTGACCGGTACCGATGCGGCCAGCTTCGAGGCCTCGGCCAAGAAGATCTCCGAGCTGCACGCTCGCGCTGAGGGGAAAGCTCCGAAGCCCGACCCGGTCCCCGGGTCCGGCGACCGCTCCGGCGACCACAACCCTGCCGGCGGCTCCATCGCCGCCGGTCGCGAACAGTACCACTCCAAGCATCCCAAGAAGTCCTAGGAAGGATTCATCATGCCTCGTCTTCGCACTGAAGTCACCGGCAGCGGGAACCTTGCATGGCTCGGCTCCGGGCACGCCATTGGCAACGCCCGCACCGAGACCATCAACGTCTCCGCTTTCACCGAAGCAACCCACTACCCGGACGGCTTCATCCGTTCCGGCCAGCCCGTCGCCAAGGTGGGCGGACTCCTCGTCCCCTACGACGCCACGGAGGCCACCGTCACCGGCGCTGGCATCCTGGCCGGTCACGTCCTGTTCGACCAGCAGGTCAAGGGCGCGACCAACGTCCCGGCGCCGCTGCTGGATCACGGCCGCGTCGTCGCTGCGAAGGTTCCTGGAACCTTCGTGAAGCCCACCGCAGCCGCGAAGCTTTCCGCCACGACCATCGTCTACGTCTAAGAAAGGAGTGACTGATCATGGCACTTTGGACTGATCTTGTTACCCCCGCCGAGGCGACCGGGTACGCTCGCGCTGCCCTGTCTGACCTCGAGGTAAACAACGCCTCCCTGGCCCGCTGGATTCCCAACGTTGAGGTCTCCGACCTGTCCGTCCGGTTCCGCAAGGGACAGGCTGGCTTCGTGCAGGAAGCGGCCTTCCGCGCATACGACGCTGAGCCCGAAATGGCCGGTTCGTCTTCGGGTCAGCGGGTCACCATCGACCTGCCCGCGCTGGGCCAGAACCGCCCGATCGGGGAGTACGACCAGCTCCGTCTTCGGAATGCGCCGGATGCGGTGCTCCGCGATTCGATCTTCAAGGAGATCTCGAACGCGGCCCGCGCCGTGGCTGACCGGATTGAGCGCCTGCGCGGCACGGTGCTTTCCACGGGCAAGGCGACCATCAACCAGAGCAACTTCGTTACCGACGACGACTTTGGCCGCGCAGGCGCCCATAGCGTCACGGCGGCGTCGCTCTGGTCCGACCCTGCGGTGAGCCGCCTGTCTGACCTGAATGCATGGTCGGACGTGTACGCGGCCACGAACAACGGCACGGCCCCGGGCGCGATGCTGATGTCACGCCGCGTGTTCCGTGCGCTGGCGTCCGGCAAGGAGTTCGCCACCCTGCTGGCCAACGGCGCCACCCGCCCCGGCCTGGAAGCTGACGTGCGCGGCCTCCTGACCGCATCTGGCCTGCCGGAACTGTTCATCTACGACCGCTCCACCTCCGGTGGCCGCGTGATCGCTGATGACAGGCTCCTGTTCCTGCCGGCGCCGGTCGATCCGCAGTCCGGCCAGTCCGAGATGGGCGGCACGTTCTGGGGTCAGACCCTGACGTCGATGGATTCCAACTACACCATCGAACCGTCCGAGCAGCCGGGCATCGTCGTCGGCGTGTACAAGAACGAGAAGCCCCCGATGATCGCCGAGGTCGTCTCGGATGCCATCGCGCTCCCCGTTCTGGCGAACGCGAACCTGTCCTTCGTGGCCAAGGTTCTCTAGTTGACCGCTGGGCGGCGCCTGGGCCCGTGCCCGGGCGCCGTTCGGCCCCAATCTTTAGGAGTCAAGATGGCGACTTTCGCCGCACATGTTACTGTCCATGGCGAGTCCGGGCCCGTGCACTTCGCCCCCGGTGATGAGCTGCCCGAGTGGGCTGAAGGTCTCGTCGGCAAGCACTGCCTTGAAGCTGAGGCCGAGATCGACGCCCCTGACTTCACCGCACCGGAGAATCCTCCAGCTGGTGACGCTGACGGCGATACGGCCGCCGAGGGCGACGTTGATGCCGATGTAAGCGGCGAAGAAGAGCCCGAGGCTCCCACCGACGCCCCTGACTTCACCGCACCGGCTCCCCGCCGCGGTCGTAACGCGAAGTCCTAACCATGGCGGCCGACTACGCGACGCTCGTCGATCTCAAGGCGCACTGGTCCGGCCTGCCCGCCGCGGATGAAGACGACGCCACGCAGAAGCTGCATGAGGCGTCAATCGAGGTGCGGGGCAACTACCCGGACGTCGACCAGCGCATCACCGTAGCTGTCGCGGATGGCGGCATGGATCCTGACATCCCGAAGCTCGTCGTCTGCCGGATGGTCAAGCGGGCCATGGATATCACCGAGGACGCGCCGACTGCCGGCTTTGAGTCGGTCCAGTTCGGGTCCGGTCCTTTCTCCATGGGCGGCAAGGTGCTCAACCCGGACGGCAATCTTTACCTGACGGCGGCTGACAAGCGGCTACTGGGTAAGTCGCGTCCACGCCGTCAGGCATGGACCATACGCCCGGGAGGCTGATGTGGGCATCGTTTCGCAGTTTCCGAAGTCTTGGCGCACTGATGTTGTCGTGCTCCGAGGCGGTGGTCGGGATGCTAAGGGGAACCCGTTCCCGACGCAGGAGATCCCAGTGACGAACTGCATCATTGGGCAGAGGTCCACTGCCGATCCCTTGGACCATTCGGACGTCGCGAGCTCGACGGCCGTACTGTACCGGGACCATGACCCGGACGACCTAACTTTCAGGTTCCTTCCTGCTGACCGGATCCGCGTTCCTGCCGGTAAGCGTATGGCTGGGACGTGGTCTGTGGATGGTCGTCCGGGCGATTGGCCCCTCGGCTGGGAAGTCGCACTGGTGGTCGCCTGATGGGGCTGCGTAAGGTTCCCGGCTCGAGGTCGTACCTTGCAGACGATTCCGGGCTCAGGGAACTGGGTACGTCCTCTGCGGTCGGCGCGGTAACTCTCGCGGCGGCGCAGCGGCTGGCGGCGAACGCTGCATCGGTGGGGCACGGCGAGTATGAGGCCGCGCCCGCGACGGTGACGGCTGGTTGGGCGAATGAGCGCCGGGCCGGAGCCGTCGTGCGCGAGTCCCGTAAGGACTGGCGCGATACCCGAGACGCGGTCCTGATGCGCGTTGCACAGTCCATGGAAGCGAGGGGCAAATGATCGACGCTCTGGTCTTCCCGGATACCCGGGATGCCCTGTTTGATCTGATTGACGGGGCGGTCCATTTGGGCGAACCTGTCCGGGCGGTCTATCAACTCCCGGCGGACGATTACGGCGCGTTGCAGGGCCCGTTCCCGATCGCGCTTATCTACGTCACTGGCGGCACCCGCGGCTTTGTGGATCAGGTCGACCGGGCGACGATCGAGGTTTACGCGCCCGGCCAGGACGCCGAACGGACTCTCGTGTCGATCGCCGCGTCCATCATCGGTTCCGACATCGAAACGCCGTCCGGCTTCATCGACAGTGTCGAGGCGGACATCACGGCCGCCGATGTCCCTTACCAGTCCGACACGCTCAACAAGGCCACAGCGACGTTCCTGGTAACGTCGCGGCCCCTCTAACCCCGTTCGGGGACGTAACCAACTCTGAGCCCTTGAAAGGGGTCAATTTACCATGCCTACGTTTGACACAATCCGCCAGGGCGCCGACGAGCGCGCACTGATCCGCAAGATTCAGAAGGCTGTCGGCTTCCTCGCGCCGACCAGCGTCGAGCTGCCGGAGAGCCTCTTCGACGTCGGCGGTTCGCTCGTCGACCTCAAGGCACTTGGCTTCCTCCCGATCGGTATCGTCTCCCCGGACGGTTACGAGTTCGGCCGCGACATCAACAAGGAGGACGTGACCGCGCTCGGCTACGCCTCCCCTGTCCGTTCGGACATCACCGAAGTAGCGCGCAGCGTGACCATGACGCCGCTTGAAACGGGCCGGAAGCACATGCTGGAGCTGAACTACGGCACGGACCTCTCCGCCGTGACTCAGGACGCCACCACGGGCGAAGTTGTCTTCGACGAGCCCGATCTGCCCGTCGGCGAGGAGTACCGGCTGCTGGTCCTCGGCTCGGACGGCCCGGCCGCCGAGAACTGGATCCTGGGCCGCGGCTACGGTTCCGTGAAGCTCGCATCGACCGATTCCCAGAAGTGGGGCACGGGCGACCCGGTGCAGCAGCCGCTCACGTTCGACGTCTTCACCGATTCCGAGATCGGCACCCCCGTCCGGCACTACATGGGCGGTACTGGTGCTGTGAAGAACAAGGCTGTGCTCGGCTTCACTGCCGGGGCCTAGCCTCCCACAAGCACGGGCGCGGCGTTTTCCGGGTGGGGCGCCGCGCCCGTTTACCACCACCACCCGCACACCTTAGGAGCCGACATGCCCCGCTTCACTTCCAAGGACGGCACTCACACCGTCGAGACCGCCATCCCTACCGAGGCCGCCGAGCTGCGACGTGATGGCTACGTCGAGCAGAAGGCCCGCACGACCGCAGTAAAGGAAGCCGACGCCGTCAAGGCTGACGCTTCCAAGTCCACCAAGTAAATCCACCCCTCACCACCCGGAGGTATTTCCCATGGCCGTTGATAAGCCGAATGTAAATCTGTCCCTCGCCGCGCTCGAAGCGGAGGCAAACAAGCCGGAGCCGTTCGTCCTGGCGCTGTCCGGCTCCAAGCGGATCACGTTCCCCGACCTCTTCGACCTGCCCGTCGACGAGGCAGAGGAATTTTTCCGCGACCTCGATCAGCCCGGCAAAAGTGACTTTGAGTTCCTCGCGAAGTGGCTGTCGAAGGCCGACTTTGATGCGTACAAGGCCGCGAGGGTTCCGCTGAGGGTCCACAAGGTACTCATTCAGCGAGTGCTGGCCTACTACCAGCAGACTGTCGGCAACCCGGGGGAAGATACCGCCTCCGCGAGCTCCTAACGCGCTACCGTCCGCAGATCCGCGCCGACCTCTTACGGGAGTTCGGCGTGGATCTCGCGGAATGGTACGCGGGCAGGCGTTGGGTGGCGTTGCTGGAGCTTATCGACAACCTGCCCACCGCTTGCAGGCTCAACGAGGCAATTGCCAACGATCCGGAGGCCGCCGCAGCACTCGCCGCGGCGCCGCGCTCCGAGGATCCCTGGTCTCCGCGTGTATCCGAGTTTGACCTCACGGCCACGATGCTCCGCGAGATCCTCCACGCCATCAAGGCACTAAAGCAGGTAAGCATCGCAGCGGCCGGCGGCAAGCCCGGCGAAGAGAAGCCGTTCCCGGCACCGTTTACCGAGATTGACCGCGCCATCGCCGCGGCAGAACGTAGCTGGGCCGAAGCTTTCGTCGGTCAGTTCGGGTTCTCACCCGACGACATCTAGCAGGAGGTCTACAGTGCCCGTTATCGGTCTCGCTGAGGTGCTGGTCAAGCCGAGTTTCAAGGGGATGCAGCAGTCCATCGGGCGGGAACTGTCCGGCCTCGACTCGAAGGGGGCGAAAGCGGGCCGCGACATCGGCGGCGGCGTTGCGTCGGGCATAAAGGCCGCGACTGGCATAATCGGCGGCGCCATTGCGGCGGTCGGTATCGCCTCGTTTGTCTCCGAAGCGGCCAAAGCGTCGGATGCCACGGACAAGTTCAAAGCAACGATGAACTTCGCCGGGATCGACACGTCCGGAGTGGAAAAGGCGACGAAGGCCGCGAAGGCTTACGCCGATCAAACCGTCTACGACTTGCCGACGATTCAGAACACGCTAGCGCAGCTTGCGTCTAACGGCGTGAAGGATTACACGGGTCTGACTAAGGCCGCGGGCAACCTTAACGCTGTGGCGGGCGGCAACGCTGACACGTTCAAGTCTGTCGCTATGGTGATGACGCAGACGGCCGGCGCCGGGAAGCTGACGACTGAGAACTGGAATCAGTTAGCCGACGCTATCCCTGGCGCGGCTGGGCCGTTGATGAAGGCGCTTGAAAAGGCGGGCGCCTATACGGGCAACTTCCGCACAGCGATGGAGAAGGGCCAGATCAGCAGCGACGAGTTCAACGCCGCGCTGCTGAAGCTTGGGACGAAGCCCGTGGCAGTCGAGGCGGCTAAGTCCACTAAGACGTTTGAGGGCGCTGTCGGCAACCTCCAGGCGACCATCAACGGCGGCCTCATGACGGCGCTTGACGCGATAAAGCCGGGCGTTACGGGCGCCGTTTCGGCCCTGTCTGATGGCCTCGGGAAGGCTATGAAGTGGGCCGGCGACGGGATCAGTGGCCTCTATGACCTGATCGTAAACGGCAATTTTTCCGGCAAGCTCCGGGATGCGTTTGGCGTAGAGGAAGATTCCGGGTTCGTGACGTTCATTCAGAACGCACGGACAGCGGTGATGAATTTCGCGTCCTATGTCCAGACGGATCTCATCCCACGGCTGCAGGACTTCGGCAAATGGGTAGTCGATAACAAGGACTGGCTCGGCGCGCTCGCTATCAGCGTGGGCGCCATGGTGGTCGGCATGAAGCTGTGGACTGGGGCTATCGAGCTTTGGAAGACCATCACGACGACCGCGGCGGCTGTCCAGCTTGCTTTCAACGCGGCAATGACAGCCAACCCAATCGGCCTAATCGTTATGGGCATCGCGGCACTCGTCGCCGGGCTCATCTACTTTTTCACACAGACGGAGCTCGGGCAGCAGATCGTCGCTAACGTCTGGTCGTTTATCCAGACCGCAGTCGGCGCTGTCGTGACGTGGTTCCAAACATACGTGCTACCGACCGTGCTGGCGATTTTCAACGGCGTCGGCGCGGTGTTCTCGTGGCTCTACACCAACATTATCCAGCCGGTTTGGAACGGCATCATGGTCGTGGTCAATGCGGCGTGGCTGGTCATCCGGGGCATCTTCCAGGTGCTCGTTTCGGTCCTGCAAAACGTGGTGGCCCCGGCGTTCCAGTGGCTCTACAACAACATCATCAAGCCCGTGTTCGACGCTATCGGCGCGGCTATCGGGTGGGTTTGGAATAACGTCCTCAAGCCGATTTTTGATACGTGGGTTTGGATCTTCCGCAACGTCGTCGGGCCAGCGTTCAACTGGCTCTATCAGAACGTCATCAAGCCGGCGTTCGACGGCATCGGGTCGGCGATCAAATGGGTTTGGGACAACGTGCTCAAGCCCGTGTTTGATTTCCTGTCAAACGCCATCCAGAAGGATATTCCGAAGGCGTTCGATACGGGCGTGGCCGCGGTCAAGAAGGTTTGGGAGACGATCCAGGACATCGCTAAGGCGCCTGTCCGGTTCGTGGTCGACACGGTCATCAACGATGGCCTGATCGGCGCTTTCAACACCATCGCCGGGATCCTGCCGGGCATCGACAAACTGCCCCGCGTGGCGCTCCCAGAGGGCTTCGCGACGGGCGGTTACACGGGCGACGGCGGCAGGGATGAGCCGATGGGCGTCGTTCACGGTGGCGAGTTTGTGCTCACGAAGGCGCAGACCCGCAAGGCTGGCGTGGCGAACCTTTACGCGCTGGCGAAGTCGCTGGACGGCTACGCGGATGGCGGGTTCGTGAATCCGCTCAAGTCGCTGGCACTGACTCAGGGTTATAACCGGGTCCACAAGGGCGTCGACTTCGCGGCGGGCGTCGGGACTCCGGTGTTCGCAACGGAGAACGGCCGCGTCTCGTGGTCCGGTCCTGGCGTCAAGTCGGGCAACGTTTGGGGCGGCAACGAGATCCACATCGACGGCCAGTCCGGCATTCAGGAATGGTTCGCTCACCTGTCCCAGATGGCCGTCAAGGTCGGCGACATGGTCCGCGCCGGGCAACAGATCGGGCTCTCCGGCAACACGGGCATCACGTCCGGGCCTCACCTTCACTTTGGCACTTTCGCCGGGGGCTGGCCTAACGACGTGAACCCGCTGAACTACCTCAGTGGCGCGGGCGTACCGTCTGGCGGCGGCTTCAATCCGTTGGCCGGGATCATCGACGGCCTGCTGTCGACGTTCCGGGATGCGTTCCCTGCCGGCGGATTCATCGCTGATATGGCCATCGGCGTCGGAAAGAAGCTGTTCTCCGGCGTGACGGACCTCATCACGGGCGGGCATGGTTCGGCGGCGGGCCCGGCACTATATGACCTCGGCGGCGTCCTGCCCCCGGGCGTCTCGCAGGTAGTGAACCGCACCGGCAAGCCCGAGGCGATCCTCAACCCGCAGCAGTGGGCCGACATCAGCCGGCTCGCTACGCAGGGCGGCGGTGTTGAACTCTCCGGCGCTGTCCGGCTCGTCGTTGATGGGCACGAGTTCGGCGCCTACGTGGACAACCGGGCCGGATCTGTCGTTTCCCGCGTTGACAACAATTCGCAGTACATGAGGACGGGGAGGCGCTAGTGGTTGCTGTATCGGTTGAGGCTTTGACGGATGCGCCGTGCCCGCGTGTGGGCGTGACGATCACGGGCCTCGGCGTCGGCGATTCGGTCATCTCAGTGTGGCGCACCGCGGACGGGCTGAGGGAGCCTGTCCGCGGCGCCCGCCGGGCCGCGCTCGTCGATTCGACGTACCTGCTCGACTACGACGCGCCGCTCGGCCGGCCGATCACCTATGAAGTCGAGGTCATCAGCGGCCCGTCCGGCGGCGCCCGGGTCACTTCGAAAGCGGTGACGGTAAACTCTGACGCCGCATGGATAATGGACCCGCTCGTCCCGCAGTCGGCAGTGTCCATCAGTCGGCGGCTGTCCCGTAACGGCGGCGCGGTGTTCATGGTGACGGCGATGCGCGACTTCGAGTATCAGGCGAATGTTTCCATGATCGACGTCATGGGCTCCGACCGGCCGATGGCTTTGATCGGCAGGCGGTCGGCGGCGAAGGGCGTTGATATTTCGTTGCTGTCGGACATGGCCGAGCAAAACTCGAAGATCCGCGCCCTGTTTGCTCAGGCTGGCCAGGTCCTCGTCCGCGTCCCGCCGTCACTGAGCGATACCCTCCCGGGCGCGTGTTTCCTGGCTGTGGCGACCGTGGGCGAAACTTCCCGGAAGCCGCACACCGGCAGCGAGGTCACGACTTGGACGATCAAGGGCGACACGGTCGCAGCCCCGGTCGTGAAGGTGCTCACGGCGACGTTCACCTGGGGAGACGTCGCGATCCTCTTTAGCACCTATCAGCAGAAGCAGGACGCCGCCACGGGCACCTATTTGGATGATCTGAAACACCCGCTCGGCTAGGAGCCCACATGTTGCCAATTGATGATGAGTCGCGGGCGGCGCTCGACGGCTCAAGGCCCGCGGACGGGCTCGTGGTCTGGGCGTGGTATGACGGCGACCTGGCGTGGCCGGAACCTCTGGGCATCGCCTCGTGGTCCCTGTCCGGGGCGTCCGATGCGTCGACGAAGGTCCAGCGGCAGCTCAGCTTAAAGGTTGCGGATCCTGACGGTGGCCTGTCGCCGTGGCTGTTCGATGACCCGCTCGGCGTCGGCGGCGTGGAACTGCAAGTCATTTACGTAATCGGCGGCGCCGGGGCTGTGAATACGGGCCGCTTCCGCGTCGTGGGATCCTCGCCGAACGGCTCCGTGAGTAGCTACACCATCCCGGAGTACGGCTACCTCGAACCGGATTCCGTGGCGGCCCCGCACGAGCGTCGGCTGTTCACGTTTGCCGGCGCCACGGTCGATGTCGAAGCGGTCGATCTGACGGCGGAAGTTGACCGTGACCGTTTCCTCGCGCCGCAGTCACCCAAGGGCTCATCCCCGACCGTGCTAGGCGAGGTTACGCGCCTCGTTCAGCGGCATTTCCCCATCGTGGTCGATGACGGCGTCACTGATTCCCCAGTGTCCCGGAAGCTCGTCTATGACCGGGAACGCCTCGAAGCCGTGCAGGACCTGCTGGCGAACATCTCGGCACGGTATCGCATGGGCGGCGACGGGGAAATGCACGTCTACCCGATGGGCCAGGCGGCGCCCGTGTGGCGTGTTGAGCCGGGCCAGGGCCTTGTCAGTGTCCAGCGGAAACAGTCGATTGACGGGCTGTATAACTGCTGGGTCGTGGAGGGTAAAGAGGGCGCGAACGGTAAGCCTGTGACGGGCACGACGTACCTCCGCACCGGCCCGCTCCGGTGGGACGGGCCGCACGGCCGCGTCCCCTACTACTACAGCTCGGAAATGATAACGACGTGGTCGCAGGTTGTCGCGTATGCGGAAACCCTCCGTGACCGGCAAGCCGCCTCCTACGCCGTCGAGCTCGAAGTCGAGACAATCCCGCGCCCTGAGATCCAAGCCGGCGACTGGGTCGAGGTCGGCTGCCCGATGCCCGCCGGACATGTTGCCTACCTACCCGGCGAAGTCGTGTCAGTGTCCGCGAGTGGTTCGCCGCTCCCGGGCCCGACAAAGCTCACAGTCTCGTGCTCTTACGAGGACGTCGCCGCGGCGATCGCCCGCACACCATTCGGGGACTACCTGACAGACGTCAAGCCGGACCTCACCTGGGACCGGATGCCCGGCAACTGGGGCCAACTGCCCGCGATCACTTGGAACAACTTGCGCTAGGAGGCTCCCGTGGCTGCTTTGAAGAAGACGCTGGAGGCCATCCCCGCGGGTGGTATCCGGCGCTTGTATGGGACCGCCTATTTTGACGGGTCGAAGTGGTGGGCGAACCTCAACGGGAACTTGGTTGACGCCCGGTGGCTGAACACTGTTTGCCCGGTGCAGGATGGCCCCATTGTCGTCGACTTGACGGATAACGGCGATGGGCAGTCCGGCGCCCTCGTGATCGACGGGTATTCGGACCAGCCACGCCCGGATACGGGCACTATATTGGCGGTCGGTGTGACTGAGATTGTGCTGGCCGGGGCAGACGGTATCTCCTACACGACGAACAGGTTCTCCGGGGCGTATGCGGTCGGGGATGCCGTGTATCTGGCACGCGGCGCGCAGGCCATCATCCTCGGCAAGCTCCCGTCGATCACGCCGACCCCGCCCACGGAGACACCTGTAGCGGCATCACCGATCATCCCGACCGGCACCGCGAAGGGCGCCGCCGGCAAGTCCAACACCTTCTGGTGGCCGGGCGGCTGGGGCTCGTGGTCCGGATCCCAGCGGGGCGGCGAGCAGGTTTACTCCGGCAATTATGGCTCCGGGCCGCTGTCGGGCGCGTGGTTCTACGGGGCGACGTTCACGAACCTGGGCGGGAAGACGGTAACGGCTGTCCGGTTCCGCCTACCTAAGCGCATCGATGTCGGCGCGTCGGGTTCGGCGACTGTCCACCTTTACGCGCACACGTCGAAGTACCAGCCTGGCGGCGACGTGGCCCGCACCGTGGGCCCGTTCGACGTGACTGTAACGGATGAACAGCCCGCGCACTGGATCGACCTGCCCCTCACCTTCGCCCCAGTCCTCACGGCAGGCGGCGGCATCAGCATATTCGGCGACCCATATGTCGGGTTCGACGGACGACTCAGAGACCCCCAAAGCGGCCGCATAGAAATGGATTGGAAAGCCTAATGCCACAGACACGAGATAACGGGATAGTCACCCCTATCCCCTCGGACGCCTACACCCCGACACAAGACCTCGCTAAGATGGCGGACACCGCCAACGTCGTGACCATCGTGTCCGGCACGACTGCCCGCAACGCTTTGGATAAGTGGGAAGGGCGCCTCGCTTGGAGGACGGATAAGTCGCAGATTGAGGCTGTCGTCGGCGGTGCCTGGCGCGACGGGACACGGGACTACTCGCCCTTGTCGCCTACTGGCTGGTCCGCGGCCGGCACAATAACCGTCACGCCGGAAGGCCCGAAGCTGAAGGTCATCGCTGACCTTATCCTCACCCGGACCGGCGGCGCTTACGTCCTCGGCTCTAGTGGCTGGTCAGTCCTCGGCACGGACGAGTACGTGCTGCCCTCGGCGGCGCGGGGGACGAGTCCGGTTAAGTATCTCTCCGTGCCCGCAGTCGGCGGCTCCAGCGGCAGCGCCGTCTCGATCTTGGCGGCGTACAACCCGACCGGCACAATCTCGATCCGCTCCATAAGCTCATTCACGTTCGCAACGGGGCAGTTCTTCACCGTTAACGTCGCGTACTACATCTAAGGCGGCCATGAGAAAACCTCAACCTGCGCGGCGCGTCATGATCGGCCGCAACATCATCCTGACAATGGGCGCCGTTTACGCGCTCCGGCAGTCCATCTATTACGCCACGATCGGGCCGGACGGACTGTCGCCCGCACAAACGATCATCGCCGGAGGCGGGCACTTACTCGGGGCATGGTCCGGGCTCTGGGGCGTCGTCGCGGTCCTCTGCGTCGTGGACATGGTCAACAGACACACCAGGCAAGGGCTGTCCCTGCTAGCGGGCGTGGCGCTCGGCTGGGGCCTCGGCTACCTGCTCATCTGGGTATTCGACGGGTTCCAAGACTTCGCCCTCGTGAACGCCGCTATTGGCTGGCTAGCACCGTCAGTGCTGATCTTCGGATTCGTCGCGAAGGTCAGCGCGCTGCAGGACATCATTACGGCGCTGCGGGGCACCATCGCGGAACAGCAGCGCACCATTGCGGCGTTGCAGGACCAGATCCGGGCCAAGGGGGACTGATGGACTGGGCACAACAGATCGGCCCCGGGGTCCTCGTCGCGGCCATCGGCTTCGGCGGGGCATGGATGACCTCCAAGATCCAGAACAAGGGGCGCCCGGAGAACGCGCTTATCGATCAGTTGCAGGAAGAGCTCACCCGCCACGCCGGCCGGATTGACGGGCTTGAATCCGAGCAGAAGAAAGCCAAACGCCGCGAAATGATCCGCGACAACTACATCAACAAACTCCGCGAACACATCAACGCCGGCAACCCACCCCCGCCGCCCGAATGGCCCGACGGCCTCTACGACTAGGAGCACGCATGAAACTATCCAATCTCGCGAACGTGCTACGGGCTGCGGGCCTGACCGTTGTCGAAACCCCAGGCTGGGCGACACGCGGCTACGCGGGGCAGGACTTGACCGAAATCCGCGGCGTCCTATGGCACCACACCGCCACAGCCAGCGCACGCGGCATGTCCGCCGGTGCGCCAACATTGCAGATGACCCTCAACGGCAGATCCGATCTCGCCGGGCCATTGTGCAACATCACTTTTGGGCGCGACGGGACCGTATACCTTGTCGCCGCTGGTGTCGCGAACCACGCGGGCCGGGGCTCCGCTCCGGGCTTCCCGCGGGATACCGGCAACCACTACCTCATCGGCATTGAGATGGAATCCTCCGGTGTCCTGCCGTGGGACTGGACGCTGGACCAGATCCGCGTTGCCCCGCACCTCGGCGCGGCAATCGAGCGGGCCTACCTGCAGGGGCTCCCCGAAGACATGCGCCTGCAGCTCGGCCACAAAGAATACAGCTCCGAAGGCAAGATCGACCCCGCCGGCTGGCCCGGTGACATGGACGGCCTCCGCGCCTCCATCAACGCGGTCCTCAACGGCTCCGCAGCCATCGCACCACAAAGCACCACGACCAAACCACAGGAGGACACCTTGTCCGCAGCAGAAGTGAATCAGATCATTGAGGCCGTTCAGGCCGAGGGCGAGAAGACCCGCGACTATGTGGCGAAGCTGCTGGTGAGCGAGTACAGCATCGGGGGCCAGAAGTTCCCCGGCGGTAACCGTGTCAGCATCGAGAACCAGCGCCGCATCACCGAAGCACGCGAAATCGTAAAGCAGATCGCCGCGAAGACCGGTGTTGAAATCGACTACGACAAGATCGCCGAGAGCGTCAAGCACGCCTTGGCCGATGGCATCACGGTCGAGGGCACCCTCACCGCATCGAACGGGGGCAAGTAGATGCTGACCAAAGCTTTCTGGAAAGCCGCCGCTGAGCGCGCCATCAAGACCGCCGCGCAAACACTGGTGCTGCTCATCGGCACGGGATCCATCGGCATTACCGCGCTGAACTGGCCCGAGCTTCTGAGCCTCACCGCAACCGCCGCGCTCCTGTCCGTGCTGACTTCCATCGTGTCCGGCGTGTCAGATGGCAACCCGTCCGCGACGAACGCCGAGACTACCCCCGCAGCCTGACCTAGCCAACCATCCGCGGCGTCCCCTTGGGGCGCCTTTTTTGTACCCAAGGAGACGCCGCACATGGCTATTGAAACAACCTCCCTCGGATTCCAGGTGCCGGACGGTGTTGAACTCGTCCGCAACGGTGACGACGTTATCGCCGCGAACGCGAAAACCTCGGAAACAGTCATCTCCAAAATTTCCGGCAGGCTCGGGCAAGCCGAAGTGAACATCTCCGCCGGCGGCGGCGGCGGCCCCGGAATCATCGAAGACCTGTTCCACCCCGGAACCTATTTCATCGCCGAAAGCTCGGTACTCCACGAAGACCCGGTAAACCCCGGCTTCTACCTGATCGGAGCGTAACCCCTTGGTAAACCGGCTTGTCTCCGTGGGAGACGACAACTACCTGGCCCCGTCAGTCCTCGTCGGGCCCACCAACCTTCCGACCGGGCTGACCGTCGCGGCCATCGCCGGGAAGGTCGCTAAGGGCGAACTTCTCATCAACGTTCAGGACTACGGGGCGAACGGCAACGGCGCCACGTCCAACAACACCCAGATTCAGGCCGCTGTTGATGCGGCAACGGCGCAGGGTAAGGCCTTGTACTGGCCGACCGGAACCTATGTGAAGTCGGTCAACATCGCCAACTTCCACACGGTACGGCACACCGGCCCCGGCGTCATCAAGCACGGCACGGACCTGTTCTACGTCGAACCGAAGCTCGGGCAGTCGAACACCCTGTACGTCTCCACGAGCGGGACGAACAGCAATGACGGGACGAACTCGGCGCTCCCCATGCGGCAGGTCAATTACGCGTTCGGCACCGTCCTACCCAACTACGGGCCCGTACTGGACGGCGTGTGGACGGTCAAGCTCGCCGCCGGGACGTACACTGACCGCGTCGTGTTCCCGACCGGCCTCGACTCGGTCAACACCGTCACCATCCAAGGCCCGATAGTCGGCTACCCGAACAACCCGACCGCCAAATGGTCGGAAGGGTACAACGTCAGCGCCGCAGCCATCAAAATGGTTGACACCAAAGCCGCCGTCACTTTCAGCGACATCGAATTCATCGGGTACAACGGATCCACCGCCAGCGCCGGCATCACCACATCAGGTGTTGAAGGTTCCGTCACCTGCATAAACACCTGGTTCACGGACTGCTACTGGGGTTTCAGCAACCAGGACGGCGACGGATTCTGGGTCAGTGGTGTGGCGAACCGTTGCGGGTTCCTCGGCGACACCACCACCGGCACCGCCCGATCCTCACGCAACGGAAACGGCGGCGCATACCGGGGCCTCATGCACTCCCGGCACACCATCGGCACCCAGAACGCCGGGGACAACAGCCTCGGCCCCAAGGTCACCAACAGCAAATCCGCGTTCTTCATCCAAGAACTCTGCACCGGCCACATCGACTGGGCAACCATCGAAGACTGCGATTTCGGGGTAAACCTCAATGTCGCATCCCGCGTCAACGTGGACGGAACATCGTTCAAGCGGAACAGCACCGACCTGAAGCTGCTCTCCAACTCGCACGCCTACATCTCCGCGAACGTGCAGTTCGGGACGGGCGCGGACGAAAGCGGCATCAAAGTCTCGGCGATGGGCGGATCCCAAGTCACGGACGAAAACCGGCTCTTCACCAACGTCTTACAGGGCAATGCGACGATGATGAAAATTGCTGACACAGTGTTCCCGGCACGGACGATCCAGGCGACCACCACCACGACGTTCTACACCGCCACACTGGCCGGCAACATGTGGCGGGACATCCCCAGCTCAACCAACAAAGTCAAAAGAGTCAACCTCAGAATTTACGGGGAACTCATCGGGTCCGCCGGAAACAAGCAGATCCTCGTGCGGCTCGGCTCCAACCTCGTCACTCTGTTGTTCACATCCGCGGACGAAGGCGTGTTCGAAGCCGACGCAACGGTCTTCTTCAACGGACAAACGGCGCAGTTCATGACCATCAGGGGATCCCGCCACCTCGGCCCCGCAGTCCGGCTCGGGTCCGGGGCAGCAGCCAATACACTGACAACCGACACGAACCTCACCGCAGAAGCCAGCGTCTCAGACGCCGCCGACTCCGTCATCATCAACGCCGTTGACATGAGCTGGGGCTAGAACATGACCGATTGGGAGACATCTAATGACTGACCGTATCCTCTCCGTGGGGGAAGACTTCACACTACGGCCCTCCGTGAAGGTCGCTGACGCTAACCTGCCCGCCCGGCTATCCAAGACATCCCTCGACGCGGCCTACTCTGACGCCGCCGCCACCACCACAGCACTGGCGGGGAAAACCGCTAAGGGTGAGCTGATGCTCAACCCGAAAGACTACGGCGCCAAAGGAAACGGCAGCGTGGACGACACCGTGGCGGTACAGGCAGCCGTCGCCGCCGCGTTCAGCACCGGGGCGGTCCTGTTCTGGCCAAACGGCGGCTACAAAACCACCGCGAACATCCCCAACCTCCACAGCGTCAGGCACCGCGGCAACGGCTACATCATCCGCAACGGCATCAACTTCTTCCCCGACCCCGCATCAAACCGGGTAAACACGCTCTACGTTGCACCCTCCGCGACCGGCGGCGTGGCGACGAACGACGGACTATCGGCGACCGAACCGAAGAACGTCCAGTCCGCCCTCGACGCGCTGTCCAACTACGGGCCGGTACTGGGTGGGCAGTGGACGATTCAGCACGCCGCCGGAACGTATGGCGGCGGGTATGGCTTCCCGCGCATCATGTCACGCGCCAAGATCAAGTTCCAGGGACCGGCAATGGGCGGGCCGCGCATCACACCGACCGCCGTCTACGACCGGGCCGGCGCCGCTATCGACTGGGGCGTCTACACCGTGGACCGGGCCCAGGTGTCCTTCTCCGACCTCAAATTCGTGGGATTCAACCGCACCGCGATCAACTCCGGCGGCATCAGGGTTGGTGAATACAACAGCATCGACCTGTGGAACATCCACACCGACGCCGCCGAAATCGGATTCTTCGCCCTCGACCACGCCGTCTACAACTGGGGCGGCTGCTACTTCAAAAACAGCAACTACGCAGGCATCCACGAACTCTACATGACGCTGCGGAACTCCACCGGCACATCCCTGGCTGACGGCACCGTATTCGAAAACTGCCAGTTCGGGATCAAAGCCAAGGAACTCGACACGGGCCACGCCGACTACAGCACGTTCACGAACTGCACTTGGGCTATCCACCTTTCCCGCTCGTCCACCATGAACTTCTCCTACTCGACGTTCAACGGCAACGGAACCTGTGTTGTTGTGGCAGGCTCAAGCACATTCGTTGACCTCTACACCACATTCGGGACCGGCGCGAGCAAGAACACCGTCAAGTACAGGTACATGGCCGGCGCATCAAATGTTGCCCTCGCCGCGACCGAAAACGCGCTTTCGGCGCCCTACGTCGGCATGAGTGAGAAATCGCTGGCCTACGGGCGAATGGCAACCAAGCACACCGGCACCCTGACAGACACCAACATTGTCCCCCTGGGCAAATTCATCCAAGGTGACTTCCAGGGCGAGGGCGCATGGATCAAATGGGACGCCTACGGATCAGCCAACATCACCGTAGCCGCAACCCTCCGACTGCGGGTAGCGGGTCAAGGCGTCGTAGTCATCACCATGCCCGTCGGCGTCTACTCGTTCAAATTCGAGGGACGCATGTACGTCACAGCCAGCGGCGCCGACACCCAGCGGGCAGACAGCATCATGTTCTGGAACAACACCGGAGCCGGCACCAGCGGCAACGTCATCGGCGGCGGCAGCCGCACCGTGCCACTCTCCACCACCTCGACGGATATGGTGATGGGCATCTTCTGCACCCTCGGCGCCACAGCAGACAGCGTGCAAATAGATCAGGCTGTCATGCTCACTTCCGACTTGTAGCCGGCGGCATCAAGGGCCTTCCCCCAAGGGCCGGGCTGGGCGGTGATGGACGCGATGATTTCGCGGATTTCGTCTGCGGGCGGCGGCACATGGCCGTCGCCCCAGTCGCCGAGCTTGACGTGTAGGCGGTCGTTTCCTCGCACCGCCTCCCAGAACGGGGCCAGGTGCTTCTCCATGTGGTCGTCCTGGGTGTTTTGCACGTAGAGGACATGGTTCGGGAACGACTCCGCGTAAGGTCGCCGCAGGTCAGAGCAGATCGCACGGTCCAAAACATCTGCCTGCGGGATGCCGGGGAAAGCGGCCTGCGTGTACTGGCGCAGCGTGTAGGAGGGGAACTCGCGCAGAATCGTCTGCGGATTGATCGCCACCGCCAAGGATTCCGGGAACAGCCGTGAGTAGTACATCGCGGCGAAACCTCCCCCGGACGCGCCAAAGAACATCAGGCGACTACCCCCAGCCGCATCGACAAGCTTGTGGATAATACCTGGCAGGATCTTCTGCAACGGCAACTCGCTCGCCCCGGCATACCAGGCCAACGTCAACGAGGGGTCAGAGTAGAGGCCCGGGTCGCTGACATAGATGCGATTCACCGGCCCGTCCTGCGTGACCCTGGCGCCCGTAAACATTGGCAGCGGCGCATCCGGGCGAGACAAGGCCGCGTGGAAGATAGCGACCGTCGTATCAGACCCGGCGGG
Organism: Arthrobacter sp. ok362; assembly: GCF_900102785.1. Lineage (GTDB taxonomy): Bacteria > Actinomycetota > Actinomycetes > Actinomycetales > Micrococcaceae > Arthrobacter. Next base: position 207,026 of record NZ_FNGC01000003.1, on the reverse strand, counting down.
CTCGTAGTAGACGTCGATGTCCAATTGGTTATGCGCGATAGTGTGCAGGCCTGGGAGAAGTTCACCCTTCCCGCGGAATGAGTCGTAGCTCGCATGGTCCCAGCGACGGCCTTCGAACTTCGACACGTCGCGGCGCGGATCAGCGAACGGGTTCTCAAACTCTCCAGAGTGCAGCATGCGGACCATCCTATCGTTTTGCCTCCCCACCATCGAAAGATGGTGGGGGCCTTTGTGCGTCCAGATACGATGACGCCATGGCATCGTTCACCCTCGACGGGACCACCTATGAGTATCTACGGCCGGACCCCGGGCACCCAGCGGAGGAGGCGCGCTCGTGGGAGTACGGGAACTACCCAAAGGTCATGGCCACCGTACCGCTGGCCGGCGGCGCCACGGTCGATGTCTACGCCGTCGCCGAACGCTGGAACCCCTCGTTCATACTCGTGGCATGGGGGGACGACGAGGACCACAAGCACTGGGCATGGATTCCAGCCGGCAACGTCCGACGAGTCACCGACTCCGAATGGGACATCGAAGAATACCGGCGCTGCCCGGAGAAGCTCCGCCCCATCCGGTGGGGCAACCGGCTCCCTGGCTTCCTCCCGGGTTGAACCTCGAATGCTCCAGTTAGACGGACTGGCCGGACACCGATGCTGGAAGTGTCTGCACATTAAGGGATGATCATCTGGTGCTCATGGCCTTTGTTGACGAATCTTACGATGACCGCGACTATCACGTTGCCGCCCTAGTGATCCCTCCAGCCAGCCTTCCGTCGCTGGACCGGGGAATGGCGCGAGCCAGCGAGTACGCATCGGAGAAGTTCGGGATTCCTCACGACGCCGAGCTCCACGGCTACGAGATCATGTCCGGGCGTGGCAGATGGAAGTCCATTCGAGGCAAGTACAGCGTGGCGTCCAGCATCTACATGCAGGCGCTCGAAGGTATTCGCGACTCGGGCGCGAAGGTGTTTATCCGCGGCGTCAACATTCCGCGACTCAATGAGCGCTACAGCTATCCGGATCCACCGCACCAAGTCGCACTTCAGCACGTTCTGGAGCGAGTCGATATTCACGCCAGGCCGCTGGGCAAGAAGGTCTACGTGTATGCCGATGAGGTCCCGGATCAGGAGCGGCACGCCATGACAATGGAGCTATACAGCAAAATCGGCACCCCTGGCTTTCGAGATTCGACACTTGCCTCAATTCAGCACCCCATCGAGTCACGGCCATCGAGTGACGTCCCCGGGCTGCAGGCTGTCGACTTGGTGGTGTACCTATATCGCAGGATGTATTTCCATGACCACAAGGACGACCGCGCTAGACAAGCAACACGAAAAATGTGGAAAATCATCGCTCCAGCCGTGGCGTATCGAAACCACTGGGTGCCTTAAGCACAAAAGCCCCTTACGGGGCTCTTGGCAGGCGACGGTCTGAATACTCAGCGCGTCGTGCCACCGACGATACCGTAAACGTAAACGGATTGTCTACACGCCTAGCGTGTACGGATTGTGCGGACAGCTAACATGTACGGATTGTCCGCACGGCTGAAACGAACCGGACACCACCGGTGGATTGGCGCCTAGCCGAGTGCGTCTGCAGCGGCGGCGTCGGACGCCTTGGCCAGTCGTGCGTAGACGCGCAGCGTGGTCTGCGGGTCCTCGTGCCCGAGTCGCGCCTGCACGACGTGGACGGGCACGTTGGCGTCCAGCAGGTGCGTGGTGTGCGCGTGCCTGATCTCGTGTATCCATGGCTTGCGGTCCAGCTCCTTGCCGACCAGCTGGCCCATGAGCGGCTGCCAGACTTCCTTGTGGAAGCGTGAGTTGCGGACGTAGTCGCCATCCGGGCGCTGGAACACGAAGTCATCGAGCTCGATCTCCTGCAGGCGGTCGGCCAGGGCGGACGAGAGTGCCGCGTTGCAAGTCACGGTGCGGTTGGCCTTCTTCGTCTTGGGCGGCCCGATCTCTTCGCCTTTGCCTTTGGACTTCCATGCCCTGCTGACGCGTACCGCGGCGCGCCCGTCGCGGATGGTGACGTCCCGCCGGCGGAGCGCAGTCGCTTCGGAGTAGCGGAGTCCGGTGCCGCCCAGGAACCGGATGAACAGCGAGTAGTGCGGGTCAATGCGCTCGGCGAGCATGACGAGATCCTCGGGTGACAGGTAGACGGCCTCGCGCGCTTCGTTGAGGTCGGCCTCGGCAACTCCCTTGGCTGGGTTGCGTGTCATGGTCTCGGCGTCCACGGCGGTGACGAACGCCGCGGAGAGCAGCGCGTGAATGTTCTGCTTGGACTTGCGGGAGAGTGGGGCTCCTTTGGTCTGGTTGGCGCCCTGCAGTACCTTGAGCTCGTCGAGCCAGTCGATGACGGCGGCCTTGTTGACCTTGTCCACCGGCGTCCGCCCGAGCTCACTTGCAGCGATGTGGCCGGCCGCCATGTTCCGGTACTTCGCGATCGTCCCTGGCTGGGGTTTGCGCAGCAGGTCGATATGGCGGACCACGACTTCGTACACAGTCGGCGCCGTGGAGTCCTTCCGGACCTTCGCAGTCGCCGCCAGCTTGTAGCTGTTCCCGTTGGCATCGAGGAACGCCTTGAGCTCGAGCGCCTTGTCCCGCGCCTCGCCGGGCCCGTAGTCCTTGTCCGAGAACGTGCGCGTCTTCAGACCCGTCTCTGGGTCCCGCCAGGTAACGGTGTGCGACGATCCGCCCTTCGTGAGCTCTCGGGTGCGGATGCTAGCCACGGGGCGCCACCGCCTTGCGGCGCGCGCTGAGTTCGCGGTACTCGGTAGCGAGCCACTCGGAAGGTTCGTCGCCCCGCTTCTTGAGGCTCCGGATCGTGGCGCGGTCTGCCGCCCAGTTCAGTTCATCGACGCGGCTCCAGGGCTCCCGCGCCCGTTCGCTCTGTATCGTTCCGTCCTCGTTCGCTTCCATGCCTGTCCCCTAGCTGAGTCGTTTCTCGCCAACAAAAACGGGCTCCTCGCCAACAAGCAAAAAGAAAAGCCCTAGATCACTGGGATCTAGGGCCTATCTTATGTGGAGATGGGGGGAATTGAACCCCCGTCCGATGTCGTGTTGTCAGGGCTTCTCCGGGCGCAGTTTGCGTTGGATTTTCTCGGCCCCAGCCATGCTACAAACAGCTGGCTGATCCGGGCCCAGTCATCTAAGAGTCCCGTTTACCCCGATGACGGAGGTAAACAGCAGTGGCTATCTAAATGACGCCAGGATCCGGGGCAATAGCAACCTCGGGCTGACGGACTGTCTTACTGCTTAGGCAGCGAGAGCGAAGTCAGTGCGTTTTGATTCGGCACTTATTGGTTTGCAGACAGCGTTTACGAGATAATTCTGCATCCTCGGCCCGCTTCACCTGTCGCGACTAACATCGTCGAAACCGATCATCCCCGTATTTTTTTATCAAACCCGGACCGGAGACTTCCGTATCCTTCCCGGACTACCAAGCATAACGCACCGCCTCCGAGAAACATTCCCAGGGCCCGCCGCGCTAGCGGCGGTTGCGTTCGCGCATGACCCGCTGCGCCTCGCGCTTGTCCTGCTGTTCGCGCAGCGTCTGGCGCTTGTCGTATTCCTTCTTACCGCGCGCGACGCCGATTTCAACTTTCGCGCGTCCGTCAACGAAGTACAGCTGCAGCGGCACGATCGTGAACCCTGATTCGCGGATCTTGTGCGAGATCTTCGTGAGCTCCTCGCGGTGCAGCAGCAGCTTGCGGCGGCGGCGTGCGGCGTGGTTGGTCCAGCTCCCCTGGTGGTACTCGGGGATATGGATGCCCTCCATCCACAGCTCGTCGTTGTAGAACGTGCAGAAGCCGTCCACCATCGAGGCATGGCCCTCGCGCAGGGACTTCACTTCCGTGCCCATCAGCGCGATGCCGGCCTCATAGGTGTCAAGGATGAGATAGTCGTGCCGGGCCTTGCGGTTGGTGGCCACTACCTTACGGCCACTTTCTTTGGGCACGGTAGGACTCCTAGGTTTTGTTGGTGGCTCACTCCGGCCAGGTGGCGCGGAGTCCTTCCAGTTTACGGCAGGGCAGGCGCCGCAACGGATGGCGCCGACCGGGTCAGAGCAGGGTCATGGGGTCCACGGCCCGGCCGTTAAGCCAGGTCTCGAAGTGCGCGTGGCACCCGCTGGAGTTTCCGGTTGTCCCGGAGTAGGCGATCAGCTGCCCCTGGTTGACGTGCTGGCCGACCGAAACCGTCACGGAAGTGTTGTGGTAGTAGATCGTGGTCAGCGAGTTGCCCTGGACGACGCCGTGGGAAATCTTCACCCGGTTGCCGCCGCCGTCGTCGCCCCAGCCAGCTGAGAAGACGGTGCCCGCCGCCGCGGCATACACGGGTGTGCCACACGTGGCGCCGAAGTCGATGCCGGTGTGCATGTAGCCGCCGGTGCCGTAGAAGTCGATGGTGCCCGGCGGCGTCGCGCGCCAGCCGAATCCGGAGGTGATGGGGATGTTGGCGTTGAACGGGTGCCGCAGTCCGAACGCCGACGGCGGCCCCTGGACCGGGACGTAGGGCTGGACGGCCTGTCCCCGGGCGCGGGCGGCGGCCGCCGCGGCCGCCGCGATGCGGCGCTGCTCGGCTTCCCAGGCTTCACGCAGTTTCCGGTCGCGTTCGGCGATTTCGGCGGCGACCGCGTCCTGCTGGGCCTTGACCTGGGCGAGCCGTTTCTGGATGCCGGGCTTGGCGGCCTGGAGCTGGGCGTCGAGCCTGGTGGTGTCGGCGATGAGCTTGTCCACCGCGGCCTTCTTGGCCTCGGCCTCGTCCCGGGCTGCCTTTTCCCGCGCCAGCGCGGCGTCGGCCTTCGCCTTGAGATCCGTGATTTCAGCCTCGACGGCCGCCAGCCGGGCCTGCGCGTTGACGTTGGTGGCGCTTTGCTGGGTGAGCTTGTCCATCGCGGAGTTCTGGCTGCGGAGGGCCTGATCCGCGAGGTCGATGGTGTCCGTCAGGCTGGCGCCCTGGTTGGAGCCGAAGAACAGCGAAAGGTTGGAGGGAACGCCGCCGGACATGTACGCCTGAGTGGCAATCTGTCCGATCAGCTTCTTGGTGCTCGAAATCTTCTGCTTGTCGGATTCGAGCTGCTGGGTGATTTTTGCCTTGTTCTGCTGCGCCAGATCCACGCGGGCCGCGAGGGCCTCCACTTCCTGGACTGCGCCGGCCACCCTGCCCTGGGCGTCAACGAGCGCCTTCTGGGCGCCCGGGAGCTGCCCCTGGTAGACCACGAGATCCGCTGCGGCCTTGGCGATCCGGCCATCCACGAATTCAAGGGAGTCCTGGACCTGTGCCGCCTGATCCTTCAGTGCGGCCTGCTGGTCCTCAAGGTCGTCGGCGAATGCCACTGGAGCCGACGCGCCCATGGTTCCGGCCAGGACCAGCGCCAGGGTGGCGCTGATCATCCGGCTGCGGCGTCCCACCAGGCGCGCCCGGAGGGAGGGCCGGAGCGATTGCCGGCGGGGGCGGCGGACCATCGGTGTCATAAGCATTCCCTTTTCGTTGCGCAAAGCTAGACCCGCAAGTACCGACGGAGGGTCAGCAGGGAGGAAATTCCGGCCAGGACGACGCCCAGGCCAATCAGGGCAGGAGCCAGGAGCAGGGTCTGCCCTGGCGAGATGAACGCGGTGTCCGGATACTGCTTGGACATGACCTCGCCGAGGAAGAAGTGGGCCACGGCCCACAGGGTGCCGGAGGCCAGGGCCGCGCCGATCACCGCGGCGATGACGCCTTCGAGGATGAACGGCAGTTGGATGACCATCTTGGACGCGCCCACCAGGCGCATGATCCCTGTTTCCCGGCGGCGGCTGAACGCGGACAGCCGGATGGTGGTGGCGATCAGCAGGATGGCGCAAATGATCATGACGCCGGCGATGCTGACGGCCACCAGGGACGCCGCATTCATGGCCGAGAACAACCGTTCCAGCAGCTGCCGCTGGTCGATCACAGTCTCCACGCCGGCCTGGGAGGAGAAGGTCTCGGAAATGATCTCGTACTTCTCCGGGTCCTTCATGTTGATCCGGAAGGAAGCCGGAAGCTGGTCCGGGGTCACCGAGTCAACAATCGGGGAATTGGAGAACTGTTCCTTGAAGTGCTTGTACGCGTCGTCTTTGGACTCGTACTGGAAGTCGTTGACGTACTGGGCCACCGCGGGCGACTGCAGGAGCTTGCGCAGGTTGGCCTCCTGCTCCGGCGTCGCCGGGCCGGTGGCGCAGCCGGGCGCCGTCGAACCGTCACTGCAGAGGAAGATGGCCACCTGGACTTTGTCGTACCAGTACCCCTTCATCTGGTTGATCTGCAGCTGCAGCATGCCGGCGGCGCCGACGAAGGTCAGCGACACGAAGGTCACCAGGATCACGGAGATCACCATGGACAGGTTGCGGCGCAGGCCGCTGCCGATCTCGCTCAGGACAAATGCAAGCCTCACGCCTGTCCCTCCCCTGCGGTGCGAAGCTCGGCGCGGGCTTCGGCGCGGGACCCAGCCCGGGGCGGGACGACTTGCGGCTCTTCCCGGCCGCTGGCGTCGCGCAGGCGGCGCGACTGGCCCACTACGGGAATCATGGAGGTGTAAAGGGCCTTGGCCTCGTCGCGGATCACGACGCCGTTCTTGAGTTCCACGACCCGTTTGCGCATCTCGTTGACGATGTCGTCGTCGTGCGTGGCCATCACCACGGTGGTGCCGTTCTGGTTGATCTTGTCCAGCACGCCCATGATGCCCATGGAGGTGGTGGGGTCCAGGTTTCCGGTGGGCTCGTCGGCCAGCAGGATGCCGGGGCGGTTCACGACGGCGCGGGCGATCGCCACGCGCTGCTGCTCGCCACCGGAGAGTTCGTGCGGGAGGCGGTTTTCCTTGCCTTCAAGGCCCACGGTCTTCAGGACCTCGGGGACGGTATCGCGGATGACGCTGCGGCTCTTGCCGATGACCTGCATGGCAAAGGCGACGTTGGCGAAGACGGTTTTCTGCGGCAGCAGGCGGAAGTCCTGGAAGACGACGCCGATTCCGCGGCGCAGCCGCGGCACGCGCCAGCTGGAAATGTTGGCGACGTTCTGGCCGGCGACGTAGACGGCGCCGGAAGAGGCGCGGTCCTCTTTGAGGACCAGGCGCAGGAACGTGGATTTGCCGGAGCCGGAGGCACCGACGAGGAAGGCGAATTCGCCACGGTCGATCTCAAGGTTGATCGAATCCAGCGCCGGCCGCGCCTTCTGGTCATAGACCTTGGTGACATTTTCGAAACGGATCATGGCCCTAAGTACCCTGCAGGGTGGGGCCGCGGGGGCCCGGTTCTGCCGCCGGGGCAAGGGCTTTCGTTTGGGGGAAGTAGAGCTCCGGCCCCTCGACTATACGCACGGGTAACGGCGGAACCGCCGGAACGACGGGGTGTGTCGCGCGATTGTCAGGGACCTCCCAGCCGGGGCACTCAGTCGAAGCGGCAAGCCTATTTCTCGGCGTTGCGGTTGTCCGTCCGCCAGCGGATGCCGGCGTCGATGAAGTCGTCGATCTCGCCGTCGAATACGGCCGAGGTGTTGCCGACCTCATGCTCGGTGCGGAGGTCCTTGACCATCTGGTACGGGTTAAGGACGTAGGAGCGCATCTGGTCGCCCCACGAGGCTTTGACGTCGCCGGCGAACGCCTTCTTCTCGGCGTCCTCCTGTTCCTTCTTCAGCAGCAGGAGGCGGGACTGCAGCACGCGCAGGGCGGCGGCGCGGTTCTGCAGCTGCGATTTCTCGTTCTGCATGGACACCACGGTGCCGGTGGGGATGTGGGTCAGGCGCACCGCGGAGTCCGTGGTGTTGACGGACTGTCCGCCGGGGCCGGAGGACCGGAACACGTCCACGCGGATCTCGTTGTCCGGGATGTCGATGGAGTCCGTCTGCTCGATCAGCGGGATGACTTCCACGGCCGCGAACGAGGTCTGGCGCCGGCCCTGGTTGTCGAACGGGCTGATCCGGACCAGGCGGTGGGTGCCGGCCTCGACGCTGAGCGTGCCGAAGGCGTACGGCGCCTTGACCTCGAAGGTCGCGGACTTCAGCCCGGCTTCCTCGGCGTAGGAGGTATCCATGATGGTGGTCGGGTAGCCGTGGCGTTCGGCCCAGCGCAGGTACATCCGCAGCAGCATTTCGGCGAAGTCCGCCGCGTCCACCCCGCCGGCGCCGGCCCGGATGGTCACTACGGCTTCGCGCTCGTCGAACTCGCCGGAGAGTAGCGTGACCACTTCGAGGTCGGCGAGCGCCTTGCGGACCGATTCGAGCTCCGCGGCGGCGTCGGCCATGGAGTCGGCGTCGTCCTCGTCCTGGCCGAGCTCCACGAGAACCTCGAGGTCGTCGATCCGGGCCGCGAGCTTGTTGAGGCGCTCAAGCTCGGTCTGCTTGTGCGAGAGCTTCGAGGTGATGACCTGTGCAGCGGCGGGGTCGTCCCACAGGTTGGGTTCACCGGCCCGCTCGCTGAGCTCGGCGATGTCTTCCTTGAGCGCCTCGACGTTCGAGACGTTCTCGATGGACGCATAGGTGGCCCGCAGCGCGCGGATTTCAGCGGGAAAATCAATGTTTGCCATGGTTTTTTAAGCCTACGCTATGCGTCCTAGCGCCCTGACCCGCTGGCGTTGCCCTATAGCCGGTTGCCCTATCACTTTGGGTTGCCAAAAGGCCTTGTTGGCAGCCCAAAATGATAGGGCAACAGGGGTCCTAAAGGCAGTTCAGCGGCTGAGGCGGGACCGCGCCGTCGACGTCGCCTCGATCCGGATGCCGTCCGGCACCAGGAAGTTCACCACCGGCGGGTGGACGGCAGCGCTCAGCACCACGACGGCGGTGGCACCGTCGGGGCTGCCAGTAGACGGCGCCACGGTCAGGCCGCTGAAGTGGTCGAACGCGCCGTTGCGGCCCAGATAATCGACGGCGGCGCTGCGCACCCCGGCCCCGCTGAGGACGGCCGTCGGTGTGCCGCCGGCGTTGCCAAGCTGGCCGAGGGTGAAACTGTCCGCGGCGGCCACCGAGGCCCCGTCCGCGAGGGAGAGCAGTTTCTTGTGCTCGAGGTAGACGCTGGAGACGGCCACCACCACGGTCGCGACCAGCAGGGCAACCACTATGAAGCCGATGCTCAGCACCAGCACCTGGCCCTCTTGCGGGCGGGCTGGGGGCTGGTGTCCGGGGCGCCGGGGTCTTGGGTGGCGGGATGCGGGCTGGTGCCCGGGGCGCCGGGATCTTGGGTTGCGGGATGCGGGCTGGTGTCCGGGGCGCCGGGGTCTTGGGTTGCGGGCTGCGCCGGCAAGGATTGTCACCGGAACCTGCCTACCAGCTGGGTTGCCGATGCGCTGAGCTGGCTCGCGTTCAGATGAAGCGCATCGCTGAAGGGCACAAACGGCAAGGGCACGGTGAGGTGGACGGTGACTGTCACCGCCGTGCCGGGGGCCAGGCAGTCGGCCGGCTCGCAGCGGGTGTCGACGCTGGCGTTTTCCGCCGGCTGGCCGTAGTCGGCGAGCGCCAGCAACACGGCTTGCTCGGCCGCGGCCCGGCCGCTGGCCGCGTCCGGTTGGGCAACGTAGACCTTGGCGGCCTGGTCAGCGGCGCCGACCACCGCGAACGAGCCACCCTGGATCTGGCCCACGGTGATGATGAAGTACACCAGCGGCACCATCAGCAGCACGGACAGGAAGACGAACTCGACCACGGCACTCCCCTGCTCCCGCGAAGCGCTGCGGTCCGAGGAGCTACCGTGTTCCGGGCAGACACCCGCCTTCCGGGAGGGAATGGGGTTCCGGGAGAGACCGCCTGCGCCTTTGGCAACGGGGGCGGAACGGAACCGTGACCGTGACCGTGACCGTTCAGGGCTGGATGGCTGCATGGCCCTTCACCTCCAAGAGCGCCCGGGGACCGATGAAGCCGATGACGGGCAAGGGTGCGCGGACTGTCACCTCCAGCGTGCGGATGCCCTGGTACGTCGATTCGCTGGTGGCCACGTCCCCCGCGAACTCGGAGTTGAGCGCCGCCGTGATCAGCTGGACCGTCCGGTCCCTGGCATCCCCGTCGTTGCGGTCGGCCAACGTGCCGTATCGGGCGCCCGAGGCGGCGGCGTCGATCAGCGTGTTCCGGACGTGAAGGACCAGGGTGAGCTGGACGATCGCGAGGAAGAGCAAGGTGAGCAACGCACCGATCAGCACGAAGTCCACCACGGCGGCGCCGCCCTCAACGTCTTGGCTGTGCTGCAGGTTCTTGTTGTGGCGCCCGTCCCCCTTGCCCTGGGCTGCCACCGGCTACTGTCCGACCTTGTCCATGGCCTGGTTGAAGAGTCCCTCAAGCGCAGGACCGGCGAGGGCCAGCAGGGCGGCCACGAGGACTGCCGACATAAGGGTAATCATCACCCAGCCCGGGACGTCCCCGCGCTGGTTAGGGTCGGCTTCCCCTTCTGGGTGGTCCGCCAACCGCGGTCGCGACGCATATGACCACCAGGTCAACATGCTGAGCGCGCAGGTCACCAACGCCACCCGAGTTCCGAAGTTCTTCACCGTGTCCTCTTTCCTGGTTATTTGGTTCCATGGTTTTTGTTTCCTAGAGCCCGAGACTGATTGCGGCCAGGCCGGGGAAGACGGCGAAGATGACCGTAAGCGGAAGGATCCCGAAGACGAGCGGCACCATCATGCCGATTTCTTTCTTGCCGGCGGACTCCATGAGCTCCCTCTTGGCCGTGTCCCGGACATCCTGTGCCTGGGCCCGGAGGACGTCGGCGAGGGGCGTTCCGCGCTCGACTGCCACGATCAGTCCGTCAACGAAACGGACCAGCGGCCCCTGATCGGTCCTGGCCGAAAACTCGTGGAGGGCTTCCACGAGGGGCTTGCCGGACCGGGTTTCGGCGAGGACACGAGCAAATTCCTGCGAGAGCTCACCCTGGGCGCTGCGACAGACCCTGTCCAGCGCACCGGTAGCGCTTTCTCCGGCGCTGACAGCCAGGGCCATGAGTTCGGCGATGCTGGGAAACTCCGCCATCATCCGCGTCTCCCGTTTCTTGATGTGCGCGCCCAACAGGTAGTCCCGGAGCAGGAACCCGCCAACGGCGCTTCCCACGACGGCCCCGGCCGCGATGAACGGGCTGAAGCGGCCGATCGAACCGGCGAGCGCCACAACGCCGACGGCGAGGACAAAGCCGCCGGCCGCCCAGAGGAGCTGCTCGGCCCGGAAGTCCACTGCTGTCTTGGCGGTGCCGGCGCGCGCCAGCCTGCGGTTCAACGCCGTGGCGCCAAGGTTGACCCGGCCCAGGGACCTGACACCGTCCTGGATCGCAGGGCGGAGGATTCGTTCCAGCGGCCCAAAGGGCGTGAGGTTCCTCGGGGCCGTGCGCAGGAGCCGGGATTCCACGTTGTGGGTTCTCAATTGCGGGCCGATACGTTCGACGAACGTCGTTGGGCGCATGAAGGGAAGCCGGACTAGGAACAGCCAGAGACCGGCACCGAGCACGGTCCCGCACAGCGTGGCGCCCGCCATCAGCCCCGTCATCGGAGGACCCGCTGCTCTTCCGGCAGCGCACCGATTCGGAGCATGATGGCGTAGGACACCAGGGAGACGGCGAGGCCGCCCAGAAGTACCGCAGCACCGACCGGGGTGTTGTACGCCATCACTGCCTCAGGACGGCTGGCCAGCAACACCAGGACAATCCAGGGCGCAGCGACGGCCAAGCGGGCGGCGTTGATGGTCCAGGATTGCCTTGCCTCCAGTTCACTCCGGGTCCGGGCACTCTCCCGCAGGAACTCCGCGAGGGTGCCCAACAGCCGCCCGAGGTCCGAGCCGCCCACCTCGCGGGTGAGCCGGAGGGCCTCCACGATCCGATCCGCCACGGGATCGGCCAGACGTTCCTTAAGCCGGGTGAGCGAGGGATCGAATTGGCCTCCCGACCGGTAGTCGGAGCCGAAGTCCACAAAAACGTGGCGAAGCTCCACGGGGCCCTTGTCGCCAAGCTGGATAAGAGCCTCGGGTAGTGACAGCCCGGCCCTGATGGCTGAGCGCAGATGATCAACGACGTCGGGCCAGAGCTGGCGGAGGACGGCCGTGCGCTTTCTCGCACGCCACCGGACCATCGCCATCGGCAACCAGCCGCCAAACAGGCCAAAGCATCCCGAGATCGGCCACGAGCCGGTAACTGCGAAGAACGCAAGAGTTGTGAATGCCCCGACCCCAAGGCATGAGGCGAGCAGCCCCGCCCCGCTGACTTTTTCGATGCCCGCCGACCGCAGGAGGTCCTCAAGCCGGCTGGTCCGGGACTTGCGCCGCGCGCCCTCTGGCTTCTCCCAAGCGGACCACCAGATCAGCAGAAGGCCGGCCCCGCCCAGCATCCCCAAGAGCGGCGCCATCAGCGCTGCTCCAGCAGCGCCGCGACGTCGTACCCGGAGCGGGCAAACTTTTCCGCGGCGGGCATGGAGTTGGCCTTGGGCAGAAGCTGCCCGCCCGACACCGTGAACACCATGGAAGACTCGATGATCCCGTTTTCCACCCGGCGCCCCAGTGACAGGATCTCGGTGACCTGCCGGCGCCCGTTGGTGTGCCTGCTGCAATGGACCACCAGATCGATGCAGGAAGCGACGGTGGGAACTACGAACGCGCTGGAGATGTTGTCCCCGGCGAGCAATGGCAGCGTACAGATTTTTGTCACCGCGTCGTGGGCGGAGTTAGCATGCACGGTGCACATCCCGGGAAGCCCGGAATTCAAAGCAATGAGCATGTCCAGGCTCTCGGCCTCCCGAACCTCCCCGACCACCAGCCGGTCGGGCCGCATCCGCAAGGCCTCCTTGACCAGGCGGCGCAGCGGAATCTGCCCCTGCCCCTCCAGGTTCGGCTGCCGGCACTGTAGACCCACGACGTCGCGGAGCGGCAACTGCAGCTCGAAGATTTCCTCCACCGTGATGACCCGCTCCCGGGTGCCGATGCTCGCGGCGAGGCAGTTGAGCATGGTGGTTTTGCCGGCCTGGGTGGCGCCCGAAACCAGAATGTTGAGACCGCTCGCGACGGCCGCACCGAGGAACCTGGCCGCCTGCGGGGTCAGCGTTCCCAGCTCCACCAGGTGTTCCAGCCGGCTGGCCTTCACCACGAACTTGCGGATGTTGATGGCCCAGTGACGCCGGGTGACATCCGGGATCACCACGTGGAGGCGGGAGCCGTCCGGGAGCGCCGCATCCACGAACGGGGAGGACATGTCCAGCCGCCGGCCGGAACTCTTGAGCATCCGTTCCACGAGGTCCCGGACCTGCCGATCCGACAGCGACACGGAGGTCAGTTCCGATTCGCCGTTGCGCGCCACGTAGATCTCATTCGGCGCGTTGAGCCAGATTTCTTCGATGCCCGGATCATCCAGGAGCGGCTGAAGCGCGCCAAACCCCGCCACAGCGTCGAACACGAATCTCCGTGCCTGCTCCAACGGACCCAAGGGAGGCAGTGGCGCGAGCAGCGCCCGCTCGTCGTAGTCGCTGATCGCTTCCTCTACGAGGTGGCGGACTTCTCCGCTCTGCCGCAGTGGATCCAGTCCGCGGCGACGGATCAACTCACGGACTTCGTCTTCGACGATGCGCACAGCTTCCACGGTGCCCCCACATGACCGCTACCCCTCCCCCTGGGGCAGTGCAACTGGGTTAAAGCTAGAGGAGCCCGGGCGTTCCGACAAGGGCGCCAAACGACGCTTGTGGATAAGTTCGCGGCAGCGGCACAGCCCCGTGCCGTCGGTCCGCCGCGCCGGGACGCTAGTCGGCCTTAACTCCGGCGGCCTCGGCAACGGCGGAGTAGCCCTGCGGGTTTCTGCTTTGCCAGCGCCAGTGGTCCTCGCACATTTGCGCGAGGTTGCGGTGCGCGGACCAGCCCAAATCGGCCAAGGCAGCCGAAGGGTCAGCGTAACTGACGGCGGCGTCGCCGGGACGCCGGGGAGCGAATTCGTACGGCACCGGGTGCCCGGCCGCCGTGCCAAACGCCTCGATGACTTCGAGTACGGAGGAGCCGCGGCCGGTGCCAAGGTTCCAGCGGAACACCCCCGCTTTGTTGCTGAGGTAGCCCAGGGCGGCCAAGTGGCCGGCAGCGAGGTCCATCACGTGGATGTAGTCACGCACTCCGGTGCCATCCGGCGTCGGGTAGTCGTTGCCGAACACCATTACTTTTTCGCGGCGCCCCACGGCAACCTGGGCCACAAACGGGAGCAGATTGTTTGGGATGCCGCTGGGGTCCTCGCCGATCAGGCCAGACTCGTGTGCGCCCACCGGGTTGAAGTAGCGCAGCAGGGCGATGCTCCAGCGGGGATCGGCGGCTCCCAGGTCGGAGAGGATGTCCTCGATCTGTTCCTTAGTGCGGCCGTAGGGGTTGGTGGCGTCCAGCGGCGCCTTCTCGATGAGGGGAACTTCATCCGAGGCGCCGTAGACGGTGGCGGACGAGCTGAAGACGAAGCGGCGCACCCCGGCGGCGTCCATGCTGTGCAACAGGTTAAGCGTGCCCACCACATTGTTCTGGTAGTACATCAGTGGCTTCTCGACAGACTCCCCAACGGCCTTGAGCCCGGCGAAGTGGATCACCGCCTCGAAGCCGCCCTCGGCAAAAACGGCGTCGACGGCGGCAGCATCCAACAGGTCGACTTCCCGAAAATCGACGCTCTTTCCGGTGAGCTGCTCCACCCTGCGAAGGGATTCGGGGTTCGAGTTCATCAGATTGTCGAGCACCACAACCTCGTGCCCCTCTTCAAGGAGGCAGAGCGTAGTGTGCGATCCGATGTAGCCGGCGCCGCCGGTAACCAATACCTTCATGTATGACAGCTTAGAAGGATCGGCCGGCCGCTGCGAACTCGACCGGGGCCCGCCGAGTCAGCATCCCGATAGCCGAATGGCTCGCGGACAGCCTAGTAATCTCAGGCTGCTGAGTGGTAGCCTCGATCCCACCCGTCACATGAGCAACATCAGGAAGCGATACGTCAGACATTCTCATCGTTCGGCGGCTCCCTCGCGGATCCGCATTTACCTGAGACATATATGCCGCGCTCGCAGCGCACCATCGTTCCGGAGCAGAAAATGAAGCGGACCCAACTTCCCCACCGCAACGATTTCGGCAGGCGCGCCGGAAGCGCATTGTTGCTCGTTTCGCTGTTGGCTGGTCCCGGACTGGCAACGCCGTCCACGGCCGCCGAGCCACCGATCCCAACTGTTGCGACGCCGACGTCGGCCACTACTTCAACGCCAACGCCAACACCAACCCCAACGCCCGTTGCTACAGCCGTTGCCACAACGACGCCGACCGGCCAGGCAACGATGCTGCCGGCTCCCGCACCCTCACCAACCACCACTGCCCCGACGCCGAATTCGTCTCCACGCACCGGCGCACCCGATAGGGCCGCGATGGCCGCGGCGGTCGGCCCAGGCGGCGCCGAGATGGGGCAACGATCGGCCCGCGTTGCGGGGACGGCCGCCGCAGGTCCCGGCACTACCAGCAAGACCCTGACCACCGAGGCTCTGGCAACGGAAGGCACATGGCGGCCGACGTTCGGCATCCAGGGTCTGGATGTCAGCGGCCATCAGGCCTCCGTCAACTGGCAGCAGCAGTGGAACCTGGGGGCCCGGTTCGCCTATGTCAAGGCAACAGAAGGCAACTACTACGCAAGCGAAACCTTCGCCTCCCAGTATCAAGGCTCCCGCAGCGTTGGGATGGTCCGCGGCGCCTACCACTTCGCGATTCCCAATTGGTCCTCGGGGGCAGACCAAGCACGCTACTTCGTCAAGAACGGTGGCGGATGGAGCGCGGACGGTTACACACTGCCTCCGGTCCTCGATATTGAATTCAACCCCTATGCCGGCCGCACCATCAATGGCTTCAACTTTGGAAACTCCTGCTATGACATGACTCCTGCCCAGCTAACATCCTGGGTCCGAGACTTCGGGAACACCATGCTGTCGCTAACGGGACGCTTGCCCGTGATTTACACCAACACATCATGGTGGAAGCAGTGCACGGCAGATGCACCGGGCCTCTTCGGGGACTACCCGCTATGGGTGGCCGCCTACCCGTCTGCCCCATCGGACTACGCCGGACTCCTACCCTCAAGTTGGAGCAACTACAGCATCTGGCAGTACAGCAGCACGGGGCCCTTTACAGGTGACTCGAATGTTTGGAACGGGGACTACGCCGGCCTGAGACTTTTCGCTTCCGGATACGGCGTTAAGGGAGGAATCGCGTCCGCATGGGCTGCAGTTGGGGGCGGTGACGGGAAACTAGGGTACCCAACGAGCAACGAGATCTGCGGCCTGGTCAACGGCGGCTGTTACCAGCGCTTCCAGGGCGG